>QQVD01000068.1 GCA_003388555.1 Acidobacteriota bacterium
GGCGGAGCGGAACCCAACCGCGAGCGCGGCACGCGGCACGGCTCGAGGGCGCATCGTCTGCTGCGGCAAAGGAGAAGCGGGGATGAACGCTGTCGCGAGGTTGGCTTGGAGGGACGAGGAGGAGCCGATCTCTCGGCACTCGACGCAGCTGGTTGGGGCGGGAGGATTCGAACCCCCGAATGCGAGATCCAAAGTCTCGAGCCTTACCACTTGGCGACGCCCCAATGCCTGAAGACCGGTACCCGACGCGGAGACCGAGGCCTCGGAACGGGTGCGCTGCCGCCTCCGGGTCCGACGATCCCCGGCAACCGGGGCACTCGACGGTTCGTCGACCGTCGGGCGCCGGGCCGGATCCCCAGCGCGGAGGTCGCGCCGGAACTCTGCCAGAGGATACATGAATGTCGGCAGGAATCGAGTCTCCAACCGCGGTGCGCCGCGAGCTCGCCCGCCGGCTCATCGGGTGTTCGAGGGTCCGTCGTCGCAGTCTCCGACCTCGAAACCGCCCGGAGGCTCGAGCGGCAGCGGATCACCGGCCAGCTCCTGCAGCCTGCCCAGCTTCCAGCGCAGCTGCAGTGCGCCGTCGCGCGAGCGGCTGGAGAGGTAGCTCAGCTCCCCCTGCCGCTCGTACCAGGCGATAGGCGCCTCGTCGCCGAGCCGCTCGAACAGACTCCAACCCGCGAGCTCGATCCCGGCCGACTCCCCTGCCGCCCCGGTCGCGCCAGCCGACGGTTCAGCACCCTCGGCAGACGCAGCGACGCGCACGGTCCACAGCCTCCCGAGCTCGTCGACGGCGGCGGTGTCGCCGTCCCGTCGCCGCCAGGTCGGAGCCTCGACCGGCAGCCGTCCCAGCAGCAGCTGCGGCAGCACCGAGAAGCGCAGCGGCCCGAGCGGCAGGTCGACGATCTCGACCGCTTCCTGGTAGAGGCAGTAGGTCTGCTGGCGCAGATCGAGCGATGTGGCGCGTCGACCATCGACTGCCAGCGACCACCAACTGCGGCCGAGGCGATCCTTCGCCAGCAGCGAGTATCGAGTCGGTGAAGCGATACGCCACACCAGGTAGAGAGTCACGTCGCCCCCGCCGTCGTCGTACGACAGCCGCAGGGTGCGCTGGCCGGGCCAGTCGTCGGCGCCCGGCCGCGCCAGCGCCGCCAGCCGGGCGTCGTTCTCCTCGCCCGGGGCCGACTCCCCTGCCGCCGGCGTCCTCGGGTGGCGGCTCGCCAGTTCGCCAGGCTCCGAGACCGAACCGCGAGGCGGGTGGGCCGAGCAGCCCAGCAGCAGCGCCAGCGAGGCCAGACAGGCGACGGCGAGCGGTGGCACGGAGATCCGCGGCGCGGCTCCTGCACGAGCCACTGCTGCACGGTTCAACGGCGGACGCGTGGCGTCGACTCCGTCATCGACTCGAGCTCGCGCAGCTTGCGCTCGACGCTCTCCAGGTTCTCGGGATCCTCGATCTCGTATGCCTTCCGGTACAGCTCAGCCGCGGCATCGAGCTCCCCCGTGGCGCGATAGACGTCACCCAGGTGCTCGAGGATCACGGCATTGCCCGGGCTGAGCTGGCTCGCCCTCTCGAGCGAAGCCCTCGCCTCCTCGAAGCGGCCGAGCCGGAACAGCGCCCAGCCCAGTGAGTCGACGTAGGAGCCGTTCTCGGGCTCGATCTGCACGGCCCTCTCGACCAGCTGCAGGGCGGCCTCCAGCTCGACGCCCGCCTCGGCCCACATGTAGCCGAGATAGTTCATCGCCGTGGTGTCGTCGGGGCGCAGCTTGAGCACCTCGCGGAACTGCCGCGCCGCCTGATCGACCTCCCCGGTGCGCTCGAGAGCCTGGCCGAGCCAGAAGTGGGTGTCGGCGCGCACGTCGTCGCGCTCCTCCTCGAGAGCGATCTCCAGCGCACGGCGCAGGTGCGGCAGGGCCTCGTCGAAGCGACCGGTGGCGGAGAAGAACTGCCCGGCCATGAAGCGCGCCGGCAGGGTGTCGGCGGCGGCGAGCTCGAGCACCCGCTCCGCGGCCTCGCCCTCCTCCTCGAGCTCGACCAGGAGGCGCGCCACCTGGAGCTGCGTCGCAGGGTCCTCGTCGCCTGCCAGGGGCGCTGCACGAAGGACCTTCAGGGCCTCGCGCCGCCGACCGGCCGCGGCGAGGGCATCTGCCTCGAGCAGGGCATGAGGCACCGAGCCCGTCGCGGCGCCGGAACCGTCGCCGCGTCGCTTCGCTTCGGCGCGGACCAGCCGCAGCGCTTCGTCGTGTCGCTCCAGGGCGCTCAGCGCCTCGACCCGGAGCTCCACCACCGCATCCCTTGCCTCGCCGTCGAGGGCGCCGAGCAGCTGGTCGGACCACTGCAGGACCCGCTGCCAGGATCCCCTCTGTCGGTCGATCCACAGCAGTCGGCCGACCAGGTCGAGCCTCATCGAGGGCTGACCGGCGAAGCGCTCACTCGCCGCCTCGAGCACCGAGGAAGCCTCCACCAGCTGCCCCATCGCCTCGTAGAGCCCGCTGAGCAGCAGGTGGCTCCAGGGCTCTTCGGGACGCTCGTCGACGAGCGCCTGGTACAGGCCGACGGCCTCCTCCACCCGGCCGAGCCGACGCAGAGCCGTGCCTTCGAGCCTGAACAGCCCCGGCCCCTTCTCTTCGTCGGGCAGCGAACGCACGATCTCCAGTGCTCGCTCCAGGTCGGAGCGCCGCTGGTCGCTCGACAGACCCGGCGCCGAGGAATGCTGCAGATACTGCTCCGAGAGGAAGGAGCGCACCGCCGGGATCTGGCGTAGGCGTTCGTCGCCCTCCTCCACCAGACGGATGGCCTCGGCGTGATTGCCCTTCTCCGCCTCGAGCTCGGCGAGGGCCATGCGGCTCTCCGAGGACTCCTGCTCGATGCGCAGCATCTCCTGGAGCTCGGCGCGTGCCTCCTCGGAGCGGCCCGACCGACTGAGCGCCTCGATCAGCATGCGCTTGAGCTGGGCGTTGTCGACGTTGCGCGAGACCAGATCGCGGTAGAGGGAGATCGCGTCGTCGGAGCGACCCAGCTGCTCGTAGAGCTGCGCCAGCGCGACCATTCCCTGGAGCTCGTCGGGCTCCACCGCGCGCAGGCGTTCGAGAGTCTCCCGCGCCTGCTCGAGCAGCGCCGGCTGGCTACGGCCGAGGCTCCACAGGATCTGCCCCATCGTGCGCAGGGCGTCGGGGTCGTCGGGCGCCAGCTCGATCGCCGCCCGGGCCTGTGCGCGAGCGTCCTCGAGCCGTCGCAGCGACGCCAGCAGGCGCGCCAGGTCGACCCGCAGCACGGCGGAGTCGGGATCGAGCGCGATCGCCCTCTCGAGCTGCTCCTCGGCCGCCTCGAACTCGCCGTCCGCGGCGTGCAGCTTGGCCAGCGCGAAGTGATACGCAGCACTGTCGGTGCTGTCGGTGGTTCCGCCGTCAACGGTGGTCTCGACCCCGAGGCCGATCGCCGGTGGCTGGGCCGCCGCCACCACGCCCGAGCCCACGCCCACGAGGAGCACGACGAGAGCCCGAAGTCTGAGCACATGCCGGCACATCGGCCGCGACGATAGCACCGGCTCCACGGTCCCCACCGACCGGCCGGGACGGGCGGCGCCGGCCGACCGTCGATCGCCTGCCGTGGCCGAAGCCGGAACGCGATCGGGCCCGAGGGCTGCTCGCCATCCGATCTGCCGTGGGGCCGGGGGGCGTCGTCGGATCGAGGGCTGTGGCATCGGGGACTGCTCGGCTGGGAGAGGAGAGGGCGGAGGGCAGACGTCCGCGGTCGCAGAAGGCGCCGGCCGACCCGAACGGCTCGGGTCGCGAGGTTCGCAACGGCGGCCAGGGCCTTCGGCATTCCGCCGTCCCGACGCTGCGTCGCTCGACCGCCGGGCGCGAGCCCCCGGGGCCGTCGCGCCCGGTCAACGGGCCGACGGCCGGGGCTCCGAGACACGCCCTGCGAAGGGGGTTCGGCGGCCGACCGGCCGATCGATCGATCGCCGACGAGACAGCTCCGAGCGCCCGAACATCTGTACACTCAGCGCATTCGCGTTCGCTGCCCCCGCGTCGCCCGCGTCGGTCCTCCAGCCGACGCCGGGTCGGCGTGGGTGAGCGGCGACGGGCATTCTCCTACGGCTCTCGTCCAAGGCTTCCGCGGGGTACTTCTTGAAGCGCATCGGCAAGCTGCTGGTGGATCTCGGCTGGATCACCGAGCAGGATCTGCAGAGAGCACTGATCTCGCAGCGGGCGCTGGGCGGCTCCCTAGGTACCTGCCTGCTCGAGCACGACGCCCTCTCCGAGGAGCGTCTGATGCGCGCCCTGGCGCACCAGGCCGAGCTGCCTGCGGCCCGGCCGTGGGACCTGACGAACGTGCCTCAGGTGGTGCGCGATCTGCTGCCGGCGAAGGTGGCAAGGCGACACAAGGCGGTGCCCTTCCGGATGATCGGCAACGAGCTCTACGTCGCGATGGTCAACCCCGAGAGCCTCGAGGCCCGCGACCAGATCGCCTTCGTCACCGGCAAGGAGCTGCGGCCTCACGTCGGCAACGAGGTGCGCATCCTGGTGGCCCTCGATCGCTACTACGACGCACCGTCGGACGAGCGTTACCTGCAGCTGGAGGCACGACTCGACTACCTCAACGAGCGCATCAGCGATCGTCCCGGACCGCGGGAGAGCACCGAATCGGTCACCGTCAGCGACCTCAGCCGTCGCCTGGCCGTGGTCGACCACCCAGGAGCGCTGGCTCAGGAGATGCTGTCGTACCTGGCGCCCAAGTTCCGTCGCGTCGCTCTCTTCCAGGCTCTCAGCCACGGTGTCAGGGGGTGGCGCGGGGTCGGCCTGGTCTCCGCGAAGGAGCTGCCGCAGTACCGCCAGGGCTTCCACGAACCCTCGATCTTCCTCGAGCTGAAGGCCGGCAAGCGATGTCACGTCGGCCCCCTCTCGCGCGTGCCGGCCCATCGCAGGCTCGAACGTGCCCTCGGCGAACCTCCGGTCGAGCACTGCTTCGTGATGCCCATCCACGTCGGGCGACGACTCGCGGCCGTGATCCTCTGCGAGCATGCCAAGCACACCCGGCCGGGAACCGACGCCACCGAGGTCGAGCGCATCGCGAGCGCCGCCGGCGAGGTGCTGGCCCGTTGCATCCGGAACACGAAGTCGTCGACGTCTTCGCTCTCGCCACGACCTTCCCCAGCCGCAGACGCGGCTCGAGTTGACGAGCCGAGCGCCACTTAGCTACCCTGCGCAGTTACCCCATCAGTGCCGGAGCCGAGCCATGATCAAGGCCGATATCGTCAATCGCGTCGCCGAGACTTCCGACGTCTCGCGCGTCAAGGCCGCAGTCGCGGTGGACACGATCCTCGACACCCTCAAGGCCGCTCTCGGAGAGGGCAAGCGGATCGAGCTGCGCGGCTTCGGCGTCTTCCAGGTGCGCGATCGCAAGCGTGGTGTCGGCCGCAATCCGAAGACCGGTGTCGAGGTGGCGATCGCGCCCGGCAAGACGGTGCGGTTCAAGCCCGGCAAAGACCTGCGCGACATCTGATCGACCTGATCCCGTCGGGTCGCTCCGGGACCATCAGGCCTCGAGCACGAACGTCACCGGACCGGCGTTGACCAGCTCGACTTCCATACTCGCGGCGAAGCGACCCGCCGCGACCCGCTCCTCACCCAGGCGCCGGCGCAGCGAGTCGAGCAGCTCGAGGTAGAGCGATTTGGCCTGGTCGCCGTCCGCTGCGGTGTGCAGAGAAGGCCTCCTGCCCTTGGCCAGCGACGCCGCCAGGGTGAACTGCGACACGACCAGCACCGATCCGCCGATCTCCTCGAGCGAGCGGTTCATCCGACCGCGTTCGTCCTCGAAGATCCGCAGTTCCACGATCCGCGCGCAGGCACCTCGCGCATTGCTCTCGTCGTCGCCCCTCTCGACGCCCACCAGCGCGACGAGGCCGAGCCCGATGCTGCCGACCACGGCTCCATCGATCCGGACCTCCGCCCGCTTCACACGCTGCAAGACGAGACGCAACGGCTACGTTCTCGTGGGTAGAAGAACATCCATCCGGGGCGCGGGACCTCTACGGCTCTCCGCCGTCCGCCGCAGTCGGCCGGCGTCGGCCGAGGCCTATGATACGTTGCAGCGCCGCAAGAGAAGGGAGCACTGGTTCCATGGTCAACAAGGTGATTCTGGTCGGCAATCTGGGGCGAGATCCCGAGCTCCGAACCACGCCTTCCGGGCAGACAGTCGCGAAGTTCAGCCTCGCTACCACCCGCCGATGGCGCGACCGCGACGGCAACCGGCAGGAGGCCACGGAGTGGCACAACATCACCTGCTGGGGACGCCAGGCCGAGGTCGCCGGGCAGTACCTGACCAAGGGGCGACAGCTCTACGTCGAGGGCAGGCTGCAGACCGACTCGTGGGACGACCGCGAGACGGGCAAGAAGATGTACCGCACCGAGGTGATCTGCCTCGACTTCCAGATGCTCGGCAGCCGCAGTGACTCCGGTGACTCCGGCGGCGACTCTTCCGGCGGCGGACGTCCGGCGCCCAGCGGCGACTCCGGCTTCGACCCCGGCGCCGAGGACGACGACATCCCGTTCTGATTGCCTTCGGCGCGCTACCGGACCGTGCTCAGTCGGACGGTGGCACGCGGACGTCGTCGCTCCCCGCTTCCGGCGGCGCCGACTCGGCCCCTGCCTCCCTGGGCTCGTCTGCTCCGAGCAGGCGGCCGCGCAGCGTCGCCAGCAGGTTGAGCGCCGCCAGCGGCGTCAGCCGCTCGAGGTCGAGCTCGCGAAGGAGGTCGGCGACCACGTCTTCCGGTCGCGCGAACAACGTCAGCTGATCGGCGCCGCTGGCCTCCGGGCTGGCCAACCCGTCGGCGATCCTGGGCCGACCGCGGCGATCGTGGTCGGTGGACTCGAGGTTGTGCAGCACCCGCCCGGCGCGCTCCACGACCTCCTCCGGCACGCCGGCGAGACGGGCCACCTGGAGACCGTAGGAGCGGTCGGCGCTGCCCGGCTCGACCCGGTGGAGGAAGACGATGCTCTCCTTCCACTCCTTGACCCGCATGCGGAGGTTGACGACGCCGGGCAGGGTCTCCGCGAGCTGGGTCAGCTCGTGGTAGTGAGTCGCGAAGAGGGTCTTGGCGCCGGTCTTCTCGTGCAGGTGCTCGACGATCGCCCAGGCCAGCGAGAGGCCGTCGTAGGTCGCCGTTCCCCGGCCGACCTCGTCGAGCAGCACCAGGCTGTCGCTGGTGGCGTAGCGCAGGATGTAGGCGGTTTCGATCATCTCCACCATGAAGGTCGATTCGCCGCGGGCCAGATTGTCGCTGGCGCCTACCCGGGTGAAGATGCGATCGACCAGCGGCACCTCGGCCCGGGCCGAAGGCACGAAGGAGCCGCAGTGGGCGAGCAGGACGTTGAGCGCGACCTGACGGAGGTAGGTCGACTTGCCACCCATGTTGGGACCGGTCAACACCGCGACGCGCTCCTCCGCGCCGAGGGCCACGTCGTTGGGGACGAACGGACTCGCGACCGTGCGTTCGACCACGGGGTGACGGCTCTCGACCAGGCGCAGCTCGCCCCCCGCCGCCCCGATGCGCGGTCGGCTGTAGTCGTGCCGCACCGCCACCTCGGCGAAGCACCAGAGCACGTCGAGCTCGGCCAGCGCCGAGGCCAGGTCCTTGAGGCGCCGGGCCTGATCGGCGATGGCTCGACAGAGCCCAGCGAAGAGGCGCTCCTCGAGCTCCTGCTGCTCCTCCTCCGCGGCGAGGATCCTGGCCTCCAGCGCGTCGAGCTCCTCGGTGACGTAGCGCTCGGCATTGGCCAGCGTCTGCTTGCGTCGGTAGTGCTCGGGAACCAGGTGCTGGTTCGAGCGGGTGACCTCGATGTAGTAGCCGAAGACCTTGTTGAAGCGGATCTTCAGCGAGCCGATGCCGGTCGCGGCGCGCTCGCGCTCTTCGATCGCGAGCAGGTGGCCCTTGGCGTCGCCGGCGAGAGAGCGCACCCGGTCCAGCTCCTGGTCGAAGCCCTCCGCGATCACCCGGCCGCCCTTGACCGAGACCGAGGGCTCCCCGCTCAGACCCCGAGCGAGGAGATCCGCCAGGTCTGCCAGCGGATCCACTCGCGCGATCTCGCGGAGACGTTGCGCCGAGCAGCCCCGGAGCGCGCCGAGAACCTCGGGCGTCGCGTCCAGCGAATCGCGCAGCGCCGCGGCTTCGCGCGGCTGCAGCGACCCGAACACGGCGCGCGCGGTGAGGCGCTCGAGATCGGACACTCGGCGCAGCGACCCCGAGAGCGATGAACGCCGCGACTCGGGGAGGAGCTCTTCCACCGCATCCAGTCGGGCCTCGATCACCGCCGAGCGCCGCGAAGGGCGCTGCAGCCACGATCGCAGCAGGCGGCCGCCGGCCGCCGTGGCGGTTCGATCGATCGTCGCCAGCAGGGTGTGACGTCGCCCGCCCTCACGCAGGCTGCGCAACAGCTCGAGGTTGCGCTGCGTCGCCTCGTCGAGCACGACCCACTGCTCGGGCTGACCGACTTGCAGCGTGCGCACGTGGTCGAGGTCGGCCATCAGGTTGCCGCGTGCATAGCGCAGCGCCACGGCGGCAGCCTCGATCGCCGGCCCCTCCTCGTGCTCGACGCCGAAGCCGCGGAGGCTGTCGACTCCGAGCTGCCTTGTGAGCACCCTGCTCGCCTCCCGCCCCCGCTCGACGCTGGCGGCCGCGACGCGGGTGACGCAGATCGGCTCGGCTGCGATCCAGTCGGCGAGCGCTGCCGGCGGCCGGTCTTCCTCGACCAGCACCAACTCGCGCGGCGCCAGGGCGATCAGCTGATCGACGACTTCGTCGACCCGGGCGAGCTGGCGCACCTCGAAAGCGCCGGTGCTCACCTCGAGCGATGCGACGCCGATCGCGCCTTCGCCGACGACGAGGGCGACGAGCGGATTCTCCGCCTTCTGGTCGAGCAGATCGAGGCTGCTGACCGTGCCGGGACTGATCACCCGGGTGACCTCGCGCCGGACCAGACCCTTGGCGGTGGCCGGATCCTCGACCTGGTCACAGATCGCGACCTTGCGGCCAGCCCGTAGCAGCTTGCCGATGTAGCCCTCGATCGCGTGGTGCGGAACGCCGCACATCGGCGCCTCGCTCGCGGTACCCTTCTGGCGCGCGGTGAGCTGGATCTCGAAGATCGGAGCGGCGATCTCCGCGTCCTCGAAGAAGGTCTCGTAGAAGTCGCCCATCCGGTAGAGCAGGATCGCTTCGGGATGCTGCGCCTTGACCTCCACGTAGTGCCGCAACATCGGTGTGAGCTCGGCGATCTCGGGTCTCGCCGAACCGGCGCCGGGTCCGCCGTCATCCTGCCTGTCGCCCTCGCCTGCGCGACGCTTCGGCGCCACGGCTCCTGAGGACCGGCTGGTCGATCTTTGCGTTGGAGGAGGCATCTCGTGGTCTTCGGAGAGGTGTCGCAGGTGACCCGGGCGCTGCGGCCTCGCGAGGCTGACGGCGCCTCACCGCACCAGGGCCTCCGGCCGACGTGCAAGGATCGTGTGTGTCGGTCGGAAGTCGCTGGGCACCAGCGCCAGGGGCGTCAGCCGGCACTCCACCATCGCGCGACCGTCCCGGGACCTCCGCCCTTCCGCCGTCACCTTCCGCGTACCGCCAGAGGGGAGGAGGCGATCGACGACGCAGTCTAACCAGCGGGTCGCGAAAACGACCCTCGGCCGCACCTACGGTCCCTGCCCGCCCAGTCACCGCCCGCCCAGTCACTGCCCGCCGATGATCCTCGCCATCGACTGTGCCTCCTCGACCGCGAGCGTCGCCCTCGGCGGAGGCGACGAGGATGTCGTGCGCTGGCACGCCGCGAGCGAGCGAGGCTGGTCCGAGAGTCTGCTCGACCGGGTCGCCGAGCTGCTCGCCGAAGCTGGACGCGCGCCCGGCGACCTGCGGCAGATCGTCGCGGTGCGTGGACCGGGCAGCTTCACGGGGGTACGGATCGGCCTCTCGATCGCCCTCGGTCTGCACCAGAGCCTCGGCTCGCGGGCGGGCACGGTCAGCACCCACGACGCACTCGAGCAGTGGAGCCGCGACCAGGTCGCGGACCTCCCGGACGGCTCACTCACGGCGGTCGACGCGCTGCGCGGAGGGTGGTTCGTGCGGCGGATCCCGTCCTCGCCCCGCGACCCGGTCGCCGCCTCCGCGGTCGCGGTGGACGAGCGGGGGGCGGACGCGGAGCACCTCTACCGCGGCTCCGACTCCGACCGCGGCGTCGACGACGGCCAGGGCATCGTGCGCGTGACGCAGGACGATCCGCTGCTGCGCGAAGCGCCGCTGGTCGTCGGCTTCGGCGTCTCGAGCCTGGCCTTGAAGGCCGAGTTGGTGGAACCGTCGGCGCTGGCTCCGGCGGTCGTCCGGCTCGCCGCCGCAGCCTCGGCTCCAGTCACCGTCGACCAGCCGCACACGCTGTCGCGTCCGCTCTACCTGCAGGACCCCGAGCTACGCCGCTCCGGCGCCGCGCCGGCGCCGCGCCGCCGATGACCGCACCGCCGTCGCGCGGCTCGGGCGGCTTCGACGCCAAGCCGGCTGCCGAGAGACTCGATGCGAGCGCCGTGGCGGCGCTGGAGCTGCTCGACCGGCAGTCCTTCCCGCCAGGCTGGAGCGCCGCGCAGTGGCGCTCAGTGCTCGGCGGCGGACGTCATCTGGTGCTCGGCCTGCGCCGATCGGGACGCACTGCCGTGCCCGGTCTCGCCGCGTGCGCCGTGCTCCAGGTCGTACCGCCCGAGGCGGAGCTCCTGCGACTCCTGGTGCACCCGTCGCTACGCCGGCGCGGCCTGGCGCGCCTGGTGCTCGACGCGGCGTTCTCCATTCTGCGGCGCGACGGCTGCACCTGCTGCCACCTCGAGGTGGCGGCCGGCAACGACGCTGCGCGACAGCTCTACCACGACCTCGGGTTCCAGCAGCGAGGCGTACGGCACGGCTACTACGGCGACGGATCGGACGCGGTGCTGATGAGCCTGGAGCTCTGAGCATGGAGCTCTCAGTCGCTGACGCCGTGCTGCTGCGGAGGCCGCTCCCACCTCGCTTGAGACACTCCTCGGCGAGTGCTACATTGCGGACGATGTCCCGAGCCTCGGTTCACGGCGAGCAGCCCACCGACGCAGCAGCGTCGGCGGGGAACGGCCCACGTGCCGCTGCCGCTCCCCGCCCGAGCTCGAGCACGATCCCGCCCGGCGCCCTCCCCGAGGGCGCTGCCGGAGATCCATCCGTCACCAGCCGAGTCAGGAACGCGTCCTGGCGGCCCGACCGGCGCTGCGCAGAGAGGAGAAGGGTACGATGAGCTACGAGTCCATCAAGGCCGAGCTGCTGAAGAACGATGCCGAGTTCAAGCGCCTCTACCAGGAGCACCAGGACTGCGAGGGGCGACTCGAATCGATCCAGGAGCAGGGCAACCTCTCGGCCGACGAGGAGACCCAGGCCAAGGCGATCAAGCTGCACAAGCTGGCCCTGAAGGACCGCATGGAGTCGATCATCCGCTCCCACTCCGCCACCTGAGCTCCCCTCCCAACGGGAGCTCTCTTTCGTTCAGGGGCGGCCTCTTGCCTTCCGGACCGTCGCCCCGCCCGCCGGTCGGGAAGCGGTGGGTCCCGGGACGCTGCGCCGAGGTAGTACGATCGCTGCGATGCGCATCGCTCCCCAGGCCTGGCCCTTCGCCGCCCCTCTCCTCATCGCCAGCATCGCCGCAGCGATCTGGCTCCCGATCTGGCTGGCCGTCGTCGGGCTGCTCGCCACGCTCTGCGTCCTCGCCTTCTTCCGCGACCCCCATCGCACCTTCGAAGGCGCCGCAGAGGCGTTCGTGTGCCCCGCCGACGGGGTGGTGACGACGGTCGACACGGCGGTCGACGAAGACGTCTCGCCCGAGCCGCGCCGCCGCGTCGTGATCTTCCTGAACGTATTCAACGTGCACGTGCAGCGCGCTCCGTGCAGCGGCACGGTCGTGCTCAGCAAGCGGCGCGCCGGGCGCAAACTCGCCGCCTACCGCGAAGACGTCGACCGGGTGAACGAATCCCACCTCACCGTGCTCCAACTGGCCGACGGCGACACCGTCGCGATCAGGCAGATCGCCGGTCTCGTGGCGCGCCGCGTGGTGCCCTACCTGGGCGCAGGCGACACGGTCGAGCGCGGCGGTCTGCTCGGTCTGATCCAGTTCGGTTCGCGGGTCGACGTGTTGCTGCCCGATCGATACGTGCCGAGAGTGGCCGTCGGCCAGAAGGTGCGCGCCGTCGCCACCCTGCTCGCGGAGCCGCTCGCCCGAGACGAGTCGTGACGAGCGAGACGCCCGACAGCGCCGAGGTGCAACCTCGGATTCGGCAGGGCTTCCGGCGGCGGGCCTACCTGTTGCCGAGCATCATCACGATCGGCAACCTGCTGCTCGGCTTCTATGCGGTGATCCTGGGACTGCGGGGCGAGTTGCAGACCGCCGTGCTGCTGGTCTTCGTCGCCGCGTTCGTCGACGGGATGGACGGGCGCCTGGCCCGCAAGCTCCAGACGGAGAGCGATTTCGGTCGTGAGTACGACTCCCTCGCCGACGTCGTGACCTTCGGCACCACTCCTCCCCTCCTCGCCTACCTGTGGATCCTCGCCGATCTGGGCCGTGTCGGCTGGGCCGTGCCCTCGTTCTTCCTCGTCTGCGCCGCCACCCGACTCGCCCGCTTCAACGTACAGACGCGCATCGTCGACAAGCGGTACTTCGCCGGGCTGCCGGTCCCTGCCGCCGCGGGTTGCCTCGGTTCGCTGATCTACTTCGGTGTCGAGATCGGCGCCGCCGAGCGCTTCGGCCCGCTGCCGGTCCAATCGATCCTGCTCGCGAGCTCGATCCTCCTCAGCCTGCTGATGGTCTCGGGCTTCCGGTACTACAGCTTCAAGGAGCTCGACCCCCAGCGTCGATGGACCTTCCGCATCGCCCTGCCGATCGCGGCGGTCGGCCTGCTCGCCCTGCTGCAGCCGGCCGCCTTCTTCCTCGTCGTGAGCACCGGCTACGCGCTCTGGGGCCCCGGCCTGTGGCTGCGCGGCAAGCTGCGGCGCGGCCGCACCGACTCCGACGACGGTGACGGTGATCCGGGCGCGAGCACCGAGGGCCTCGAGCCGCCGTCGCTGGCCGGACCGGGCGCGAGACGTGGCGAGGACTCGCCTTGAGCGACGAAGGCGCAGCAGACGTCGGTTCCGACAGCACGACCGTCGGCATCCTCGCCGCCTCCTCGATCCTCGGCAAGGAGCTCGGCGAGCGGCTGTTCGCGATCGACCCGAGCCTGGCGATCCGCGGCTTCTCCGGCGACCCGGCGGACGAAGGCGAGCTGGCCGAGTTCGGCCGCGCCGCCACCCTGATCGAGGTGCTCGATCTCCAACGCCCCGATCCGGAGCTGCTGGCCGGCCTCGATCTCTTCTTCGTTCCCGTCGCCGTCTCCGCCGCGGTGGTCTCGGCCCTGCGTGAGGCCCTGCCACCCACCGCGGTGCTGGTGCTGGTCGATGCCGTCGGCTGGAGCGCCGAGCTCGCCGGGCCCGAGCTGGGCGACCTCGACCTGGTGCCGGTGGTGGCCGGGCTCCCCCTCGCCGAGAGCTCGGAATCCGCGCAGGTGCTGGTCTCGCCGCCCGCCAGCCTCGTCTGCCAGGCTCTGCTCCTGGACGCGCTGCGCGAGCTCGTTCCTCGCCGCGTCGCGACCACCGTGCTGGAGCCGGTCTCGGTGCTGTCGGCCGAGGCGGTCGAGGAGCTGCTCGGTCAGACGCGAGCGATCCTCGCCTTCTCCGGCGAGATGCCGACCGATCTGCTCGGCGGTCAGCAGGCGTTCAATCTGCTGCCGGTGGCGGCGACCGAGACCGCGGCAGCGCTCCGCCGGCTCACCGGGGTCGAGCTCGAGACGGCGTCGCAGCAGGTCGTGCGCGCCGGCGTGTTCCACGGAGTTGCGCTGAGCACCTGCATCGAGTTCGAGCAGCCCGTCGGTGACGAGGCGCTCGCGGCGGCGATCGAAGTGCGACCCGGGCTGCACCTGCATCCGACCGGTGCGACCTCGCGCAAGGGATCCGCCGGCGACCCGGTGGCCGTAGCCGGGGAACACAGCGTGCACGTCAGCCTGGCTCCGCTGCGCGGGCCAGGGGATGGGTCGCGCAGCCGGCGCCGCTGGTTCTGGGTCCTGGCCGACAACCTCACCACGGTCGGCGCCTGGAACGCCGTGTCGATCGGTCTGCCACCGACCCACGAGGTCAACTGACGGCAAGCCGAGACACACCTTCAGTGAAAAGCCCCAGAGGACGCGAGATGAGCTCCACGAGCAGTACGACAGCCGAGAACGGTTCCCCGCCCGGAGACACGGAGCACCGACGCCTGGCGATCCTGGGCTCCGGTCCCGCCGGCCTGACCGCGGCCCTCTACGCCGCCAGGGCGGACCTCGCCCCGGTCGTCTTCGAGGGCGCCCAGCCGGGCGGCCAGCTCACCACCACCACCGACGTCGAGAACTACCCGGCCTTCCCGGAGGGGATCCTCGGTCCCGAGCTGATCGACCGGATGCGGGCGCAGGCGATCCGCTTCGGAGCCGAGGTCCGATTCGAGACCGTTGACGCGGTGCAGCTCGATCGACGTCCCTTCCGTCTCGTCGTCGGCGACCGATCGGTCACCTGTGACGCCCTGATCATCTGCACCGGCGCCTCGGCCAAGTACCTGGGCCTCGAGTCCGAGAGCCGGCTGCTCGGATTCGGCGTCTCCGCCTGCGCGACCTGCGACGGCTTCTTCTTCCGCGACAAGCACGTCATCGTGGTCGGCGGCGGAGACACCGCGATGGAAGAGGCGCTCTTCCTGACCAAGTTCGCCAGTCGCGTCACTGTGGTGCACCGCCGCGACGCGCTGCGCGCCTCGCAGATCATGCAGGACCGGGCCCTGGCGAATCCCAAGATCGACTTCCTCTGGAACCACGTCGTCGAGGAGGTGCTGGGCAGCCGCGAGAAGGGCGTGCGCGGCGTGCGCCTGCGCAGCACCATCGACGAACAGACACGTGAGCTGCCGTGCCAGGGGATGTTCCTCGGCATCGGCCACAAGCCGAACACCGACCTCTTCCGCGGTGCGCTGGCGATGGACCCGGTGGGTTACCTCGAGGTGAAGCTGCCCGGCACCGCGACCGACGTCGACGGGGTCTTCGCAGCCGGCGACGTGATGGACCCCTCCTACCGTCAGGCGATCACCGCCGCCGGAACCGGATGTCAGGCGGCGATCGACGCCGAGCGCTGGCTCGCCGAGCACCTCGGCGAAGGAGAGGCGGAGCCGGCCTCGGCCGCCGCCGCGACCACGCGCGAGACAGCGCCGGCACCCTGAAGCGGAGTTCCAGGCCTCGGGCGCGCCGTCGTCGGGCACCCTGCTGTCCCGCCCACGGCGATCGGCCACCGCGGGCGACACCGGCCGGCGCGCAGCTCAGTCGCTGCTGGGATCGACGCCCTCGACCCGCTTGACCAGGGTGCCGCGCTGCAACGTCTGCCCCGGGTCGAGCCGGTTGATCAGCAGGATCTCGTCCTGCGGGATCGAGGAACGCAGGGCTTCGACCCGTTCCACCGGCTCGGTGCGGTCGACGGCAGCGACCTGCAGGCGCATCGGCTGCACGTCGAGCCAGCGCCTCTCGCGCAGCGGACGCAGCGACGACAGCGACGCCCTCAGCGCCGGGCCTCGTGCCGCCACCACGTTGGGCCGCGCGTAACCCAGGAGCTGGAAGAGCTGGTCGCCCTGCTCGACGTGGGCGACCCATCCCTCGACCACCCGCTGCCCCTGCTGGTCCTCGACCGCGAAACCGCGCGCGATGTCGGGACTGTAGCCCGAGCTCCAGGCCTGACCGGCGAGCACCCCCTGCTGTTCGAAGAAACTGTTCGCCGCGGTCTGGGGAGAATCCCCGGCGGCCAAGGTGAGCTGAACGACCGCGTCCTTCTGCGGCGACAGGGCCACCACGGCCTGACGGCCGTTCTGGGTCTGCCAGCCCTCGGGGAACTCGAGCTGGAAGGCCATGTCGGGGTGCAGGAAGGTCGAGCCGCGGAAGAAGCCGTGGCGGGGGTTGTCGCCGAAGACGATGCCGTCGAGACGGCGCAGGTAGCTGTCGCGACCGACCTCGAGCCGAGGCGGCAGCTCGCTGCGCGCGACCAGGGCCTGGATCCGTTCGGTGCGGTCCTCCGAGGAGGGGTGGGTGGACGCCCACCCCGGCAATCCGCTGCGGCCGGAGGCGGCCGAGACGCGACCCAGCGTCTCGAAGACGCCGACCAACTCGCGAGCGTCGAAGCCCTCGCGCAGCGAATAGCGAACACCCAGCGCATCGGCTTGGCGCTCGTCGTCGCGACCGTACTTGAGGAAGAGCAGCTGCGTCGCCGCGACGGCGAGGCCACCGTACGACTGGGCCTCCTCCGGAGCCAGGATCGCTCCGACTCCGAGGCCGAGCTGGGCGAGCATCGCCTTGCTCATCTGACTCGCCCCGTGCCGCGCCGTGACGTGGCCGATCTCGTGCCCCAGGACTCCGACGAGCTCGGCCTCGCTGTTGAGGTGGGCGAGGATGCCGCGGGTGATGTAGATGAAGCCGCCGGGCAGGGCGAAGGCGTTGACCAGGGGATCGTCGAGGACCCGGAAGGTCCACGGCAGGTCGGGCCTTTCGGACGCAGCCGCGAGCCTGCTCCCGAGGTCCTGGATGTAGCGCTGCCACTCCTCGTCCGGGTAGAGCCCGTACTGAGCCACGATCGCCTCGTCGTTCTGTCGGCCGATGGCGATCTCCTGTGCCTCACTGACCAGCGAGAGCTCGCGCTCCCCGGTGGCAGGATTGACCGAGCAGCTGGTCAGGAAGGCGGTCGCACAGACGGTGGCCGAGACCGCGGCCAGACTCCGGCGGGAGAGCCGCGCGGAGCTGCGGGCGGAGCTACAATGCGCACTCTCCGCGCCCGATCCATCCAGTTCTCCGGACCCGCGGCGAGCGCGAGGCCTGTCCTCCATCAGCTGGCCCATACCTTCTCCTCCTTCGAACCGCTTCCACCTAGAAAGCAAGGCGCTCTGGCGCTCTCCTGGTCAGCGTGAGTCGCCGACCTCCGAACCTACACCGCGAAGGCGCCACCGGCCGGCAGCGCCGAACGGTGCCACACGATCCACATCGCACGCGCTCTGCAAGAGCCAGGCCCAATCGAGGAGAGCTTCGGCTCGTCCGCCGGGAGAATGGGCCCGCCCGACGACCGCCCACCGGGACCCTAGCCAGAGGAACACCAGTATGAGCCATTCGCCGAAGACCGGCCCGACGACCGGATCCGTGCCTCCTCAGCCCCAGCAATCGATGGAGGACGGCGCCTCCCACCCCTCGGCGTCGCCGGCGCGAACGGCATCCGGTGTCGCGATCGACCGGCGCGCCGCGCTGGGCAGGCTCGGCACGGTGGCCGCCGGCGGAGCGC
Organism: Acidobacteriota bacterium; assembly: GCA_003388555.1. GTDB lineage: Bacteria > Acidobacteriota > Thermoanaerobaculia > Multivoradales > Multivoraceae > QQVD01. The sequence continues at coordinate 17,397 of QQVD01000068.1, forward strand.
TCGCCGCCTGCGGCGGTCCAGGCACGGACGCTCCGGCGGTCCAAGCGCGTCCGCGGGTGCGCTGGAACCTGGTCTCCAGCTTCCCCGCCGCCCTCGACACCATCTTCGGCGCCGCCGAGGTCTTCGCGACGAAGCTCGCCGAGCTCACCGACGGCCGCTTCACGGTACGCGTCAACCAGGCCGGAGAGCTCGTGCCCGGCCTCCAGGTACTCGACGCCGTGCAGCAGGGCTCGGCGCAGGCGGGCCACACGGCCAGCTACTACTACACCGGAAAACACCCGGCACTGGCCTTCGACACCGCCATGCCGTTCGGCCTCGATTCGCGTCAGCAGACGGCCTGGCTGGTCGAGGGCGGCGGCCTGGAACTGCTGCGTGGCGTGTTCGCCGACTTCAACATCATCAACTTCCCGAGCGGCAACACGGGCGTGCAGATGGGTGGGTGGTTCCGCCGGGAAGTACCGACCCTGGCCGATCTGCGGGGCCTCAAGATGCGCATCCCGGGGCTCGGGGCCCAGGTGCTCTCCGAGCTCGGAGTCACCGTGCAGACCCTGTCCGGGGGCGAGATCTACACCGCCCTCGAACGTGGCGCCATCGACGCCACCGAATGGGTCGGCCCCTACGACGACGAGAAGCTCGGCTTTCACGAGATCGCGGACTTCTACTACTACCCGGGATGGTGGGAGCCGGGCCCCTCGCTCAGCCTCTACGTCAACCGCGGCGCCTGGGACTCCCTCACCGCGGAGTACAAGGCGGCGGTCGAGGCGGCGAGCTCTCACGCCCACCTGACGATGCAGGCGCGCTACGACGCCCTGAACCCGCCGGCGCTCGAGCGCCTGCTCGCCAAGGGCGTGCAGCTGCGTCCGTTCTCGGCCGACGTGATGCAGGCTGCGCACGACATCGCCTTCGAGCTGATGGAGCAGAACGCCGCGGCGGAGGCGTCCTACCGCCGCATCCTCGAGTCCTGGAAGCCGTTCCGCAAGACCTCGCTGGCCTGGTTCGGCACCGCCGAGCTGGCGATGGCGCAGTTCCGGCGCTGATCCTCGACAGCCCGGGGGCGCCGCGGCGCGCACCAGGGCGATGCTCCGCTCAGCCCGCCGCGCTCAGCCTGCCAGTCCGAGCACCAGCTGCGGGAAGATCATCACCAGGGCGAGGCCGACCAGCTGGATGACGATGAACGGGATCACCCCGCGATAGATCCTGGTCGTCGGGATCTCGCTCGGCGTCACCCCACGCAGGTAGAAGATGGCGAAGCCGAACGGCGGCGTGAGGAACGACGTCTGCAGGTTCATCGCGATCATCACTCCGAACCACACCAGGTCGATGCCGAGGTGCGACGCCGCCGGCGCCAGCAGCGGCACGATGATGAAGGCGATCTCGAAGAAGTCGATGAAGAAGCCCAGCACGAAGACGGCCAGGTTGGCGACGATCAGCAGACCGATCACCCCGCCGGGCAGGTTGGTCAACATCTCCTTGATCCACAGGTCGCCGTCGAGGCCGCGGAAGACGAGCGCGAAGAGGGTCGATCCGATGAGCAGGAACATCACCATCGCGGTGAGACGCGTCGTCTCCTCGGCGGTCTCGCGCAGGGTGTTCCACGACAGGCGGCCGTTGAGCGCCGCCAGACCGATCGCTCCGACCGCGCCGACGGCACCCGCCTCCGTCGGGGTCGCGACGCCGGCGAAGATGCTCCCCAGCACGAGCAGAATGAGGACCAGCGGCGGCAGCATCACGATGACGGTCTTGCGCCACAGTCCCTCCTCCGCCTGTCGCTCCCCGGCCGGCAGCGCCGGCGCCAGCTCGGGCTTCACCACGGCGACGCCGACGACGAAGACGGCATACATCGAGGCCAGCATCACTCCCGGGATCAACGATCCCTGGAACAGGCTGCCGACCGACACGCCGAGCTGATCCGCCAGCACCACCAGGACCACGCTCGGCGGGATGATCTGGCCCAGGGTACCGGCGGCGGTGATGACGCCGGTGGCCAGCTCCGGCGAGTAGCGGTAGCGCAGCATGATCGGCAGGCTGATCATGCCCATCGCCACCACCGAGGCTCCGACCACACCGGTCGCCGCCGCGAGCAGGGCGCCGACGAACACCACCGCCAGCGCGAGGCCGCCGCGCAGCCGCCCGAAGTGCAGGCCGATGGTGCGCAGCAGGTCCTCCGCCAGACGCGAGCGCTCGAGCATCGTGCCCATGAAGACGAAGAAGGGCACCGCCAGCAGGGTGTAGTTCGACATGATGCCGAAGACCCGCTCGGGGAAGGCGTAGAGCAGGTGCCAGTCGAAGTAGCCGAACTCGACGCCGAGGAAGGCGAAGAGAAGCGCCGCGCCGCCGAGCGAGAAGGCGACGGGATAGCCGACGAAGATGAACAGGAAGACGACCACGAACATCAGTGGCCCGAGCAGATCAGCCACGGCTGTGGTCTCCCCCGCCATCGCGCCGCGCCTCGGAGCGACCTCGCAGCACCGCCACGGAGCGCGCCAGCTCGGCGAACGCCTGCAGCAGCAGCAGTGCGAATCCGACGGGCAGCACGGTCTTGATCGGGTACCGCGCCAGGCCCCCCGGATCGGGCGAGGTCTCCCAGGTCGACCAGGCGTTGCGCACCGAGGGCAGCGACAGCAGCACGCCGGCTACGGCGAACGGGATCAGGAAGCAGAGGGTGCCGAGCAGGTCGATCGTGCCCTGGCCGCGAGGCCCGAGCCGGGCATAGAAGACGTCGACACGGACGTGGGCGCCGCGCTTCAGCGCATACGAGCCGCCGAGCAGGAAGACGACGCTGAACAGGTACCACTGCAGCTCCAGGTAGGCGTTGGAGCTGAGGTTCCAGCCGGTGAAGCGGCTCGAGTATCGAGCCACCGCATTGAAGGCCCCGACCAGGATCATCAACACGACGAGCCAGGAGATCGCCCGCCCGAGCCACTCGCTGAGGCGATCGATGCGCGCCGTCCAGCGCGCGGTTTGGGTGGTCATGGCGCCGTAGCTTAGCCGCTGAGCGGGCGCGCCAGGTGGGCGCGTCCTTCTCGCGGTGAACGTCTCCACCCACGCCTCGACGTGGCGCTCCTCTCCGTCCACTCACGCGCTGAAGCTCGCCGGTCAGTCCCTACCGCCTCAGGTCCTCCTTTGCTCGACCCAGCCCTCCGCAGGGAGTTCCGGCGACTGGCGCTGATCAACGTCCTGTCGAATCTCACCGTGCCACTCGCCGGTCTCGCCGACACGGCGATGCTCGGCCGCCAGCCCGGCGCCATCGACCTCGCCGGCGTGGCGCTCGCGGGTCTCCTCTTCGACCTGCTCTACTTCGGGCTGGGCTTCCTGCGCATGGGGACCACCGGCCCGGTGGCGCAGGCCCACGGGCGCGGCGACGACCGGGCACAGGCCGAGCTGCTGGCGCGTGGCGGAGCGCTGGCGGTGGTGCTCGGCCTGCTGGTCGTCGCCGCCAGCCGGCCGCTGGAGCACCTGACCTTCTCGCTGCTCTCGGGCACCGCCCTGGTCGAGCAGGCCGGTGCCGAGTACCTGCGTGCGCGCATCTGGGCGGCCCCGGCCACGCTGCTCAACATGGTCCTGCTGGGGTGGTTCCTCGGGCGCTCACAGAGCGGTCGCGCGCTGATGGTCACCGCGGTGGCCAACGCAGTCAACATCCTCGGCAACGCGCTGTTCATCCTCGCTCTCGGGATGGGGGCGGCCGGCGCCGGTCTGGCCACGGCGCTCGGACAGGTGTGTGGGTCGATCGTGGCGCTGGCGCTGCTGCGTGGACAGATCGCCGGCGGCCTGCGGCTCGAACGGCTGCGCGACCGCCGAGCGCTGATCACGATGTTCTCGCTCCAGCGCGACATCTTCGTCCGCACCATCTGTCTGCTGGTGGCCTTCACGCTGTTCACCGAGCTGTCGGCGCGACTCGGCACGGTCGTGCTCGCCGCCAACGCCGTCCTGCTGCGTGTCGTGTCGGTGGGCTCCTACTGGATCGACGGACTGGCCTACGCCACCGAGACGCTGGTCGGCAGGTTACACGGCGCAGGTGATCCGCGGGCCCGCCACCAACTGCTGCGATGGGCCGCGTCAGCCGGCCTGGGCAGTGCCCTTGCGATCGCACTCCCCACCGCACTGGCGCCGGACCTCCTGCTTGGCTGGCTGATCGAGGAACAGTCGGTCCGGGCCCTCCTGGCCACCATCGCACCCTGGCTGGTGCCGGTACTGGGACTCGGGTCGGTCGCCTACGTGCTGGATGGCTACTTCCTCGGACTCTCGGCGGGCCGAAGACTGCGCGATTCGATGCTGCTCAGTCTGGCCGGGTTCCTGCCGGTGGCCCTCGCCGGATGGCGGCTCGACAGCGTGCACGGCCTGTGGCTGGCGATGACGGTGTTGATGGCGGCGCGGGCCCTGACCCTGGGGCTGCCTGCCTGGCGGAAAGGTCCTGCGGCCAGGACCTCTTAGGTGATTCGCGGCCGATCGCGCCTCGCTCGCATCGGCCGCCGACGAAGACGCCATCGGCTACGATTCGGCGCGAGCTCGGCGCCCATCGCCCCTATAGCCCCCTTCTCCGCATCGGGGCACCGACTCGGAGCTCCGTAGCGGGGTCCGGTCTCCGGCTCACTCCGGCGGTGAAGGCGCGGCAGGAGTCGCAGCGACGGCTTCACGATCCAGCCAACGTTCCAGAGAGGTCTGACCATGCAGAGCACCATGCAGGACGTGCAACTGAACATCAACATGATCTTCCGGCACGGCCTGTCCACCTACGCCGACAGCCGGGTGATCACCTGCGAGGCCGACGGCGCGCGCATCGGCACCTATCGCGAGGTGGCCGACCACGCGGCTCAGCTGGCCCACGCCCTGGCCGAGCTCGGCGTCGGCGAGTCGGATCGGGTCGGGACCTTCTGCTGGAACAACCAGGAGCACGTCGAGGCCTACTTCGCGATCCCCTGCATGGGGGCGGTGCTGCACACGCTGAACATCCGGCTGTTCCCGGAGGACCTGTCCTACGTGATCAACCACGCCGAGGACAAGGTGATCCTGGTCGACGACACCCTGGTGCCGCTGCTGGCGCGGGTCGCCGATCAGCTCGACACCGTCGAGCACATCATCGTGGTCGGAGCCGGCGACGCCTCGCTCCTCGACGGCGCCAAGGCCAAGGTGCACCGCTACGCCGAGTTGCTCGATGGGCGCGAGACCGAGTATCCGTGGCCCGATGTCGACGAACGCAGCGCCGCGGCGATGTGCTACACCAGCGGCACCACCGGCAGGCCGAAGGGCGTCGTCTACAGCCACCGCTCCTCGGTGCTGCACGCCCTGGGTGTGGCGAGCGGCAACGCCATCGCGATCAGCGAGCGCGACCGCATCCTCTCGATCGTCCCGATGTTCCACGCCAACGCCTGGGGGCTGCCCCACGTCGGCTGGTTCATGGGCGCCGACTTCGTCATGCCCGATCGCTTCCTGCAGGCCGAGCCGCTGTGCCGGATCATCCGCGAGTACCGGCCGACCATCAGTGGCGCCGTGCCGACGATCTGGAACGAGGTGTTGCGCTACGCCGACGACAAGAAGGTCGACTTCAGCTCGTTCCGCACCGTGCTGTGCGGCGGATCGGCCGTGCCGCGGTCGCTGATGGAGGCGTTCGAGGAGCGCTACGACCTCGAGATCCTCCAGGGCTGGGGGATGACCGAGACGTCGCCGCTGGGCTCGCTGGCGCGGCCGCCCAAGGGCACCCCCGAGGGCGAGCAGATGGAGTGGCGGGTGAAGACGGGGCGCATCCTGCCAGGGATCGAGCTGCGCATCGTCGACGACGAAGGCAACGTGCTGGCCCGCGACGGAAAGGCGGTCGGCGAGATCGAGGCGCGTGGAGTCTGGGTGACCGGCTCGTACTACAAGAACGAGGACCCCGGGAAGTTCCACGACGGCTGGCTGCGCACCGGCGACGTCGGCTCGATCGACGCCAAGGGTTTCGTGCAGATCACCGACCGGGCGAAGGACGTCATCAAGTCGGGCGGCGAATGGATCTCCTCGGTCGACCTCGAGAACCAGCTCATGGGGCACCCCAAGGTACGCGAGGCCGCGGTGGTCGGTGTGCCCGACGAACGCTGGGACGAGCGTCCCCTGGCCTGCGTCGTCGCCGACGACGGGGTCTCCGCCGAGGAGCTACGCCAGTACCTGGCCGAGCGGGTCGCCAAGTGGTGGCTGCCGGAGCGTTGGACCTTCATCGAAGAGGTGCCGAAGACGAGTGTCGGCAAGTTCGACAAGAAGGTGCTGCGCGCCCGCTACGGCGACGGCGATCTGAAGGTCGAGACGCTCGGCTGACCCGCACCGCCGAGCAGCGCGGGAGAGGCTTCAGCTGTTGCCGTCGCGCTCGGCGTCGAGCCGGCGACGCAGTTGCCGCACCCGCTCCTGGTCGGCGTCCAGCTTGCTCGCCCGGCGCAGCAGCCGTTCGGCGGCGCGGTGTTGACCCCGTGCGACGTGCAGCAGGCCGAGTGCGGCCATCGGCTCGGCCTGCTCGCCGTGCATCCTGATCGCCCGGCGGTAGAAGCGCTCCGCCTCGTCGGCACGTCCGTGGCGCAGGCTCAGGTCGCCGAGAGCCAGGAACGCGAAGGGATTGCGGTTGCCGCTGTGATCGGTCAGGGCCATCAGCTCGAGCGCCTCGCCGTGCTTCCCCTGCATGCGTAGCAGCGTCGCGAGGTTCTGGTAGGCCGAGGTCTCGCTGGCGTCGATGGTCAGCGCCTGGCGATAGGCACGTTCGGCTCCCGTCTCGTCGCCGGAGCGGCGCCGCGCCACGCCGAGGTTGACCCACGCACCCGCCGAACCGGGGGCGATCCGTACCGCGTCCTCGAGCCACCCCTGGGCAGCGGCGTTCTCGCCTCTGCGCAGCTCCTCCGCTCCCCGATTCGAGTAGAAGAGGGCCGTCGCCTCGAGATCCGAGATCGGGCTCACCCTACGGTAGGAGCTCTGCTCGGTGGCGAAGTCGATGATCGTCAGGTTGTGACTGGGCCCGAGCCCGACCGCGATGTGGTCGGAGTGCACCACCAGGTCTCCCTCGCGATCGTAGTTCTCGAGGTCGCGAACCTCGAGGAAGTAGACCGGCAGCCCGATCTCGCGCGCCATGCCGACGAAGAGGTGGGTGAACGCCAGGCAGTTGGCCGACCGCTCGTCGAACACCTCGCGTGCTGTCAGCGTCGGCTCGCGCCGGTATTCGATCCCGAGGTGGTCCTCGTCGAGGAGCACCTCGACGAGACGCTGGACGCGGAGCATCTCGTCGCCGCCCTTGGGGATCCGTTCGCCGAGCCACTCGCGCATCTCGCGATCGAGCGAGAACGGCACCACGACGCGGGCCAAACCGAGGTTCTCGAGATCCGCGCGCCAGGCCGCAGCCGATCGATGGGAGACCGTCGAAGCGCAAGAGGTGGCGCTCGCCCAGACCACCGCTGCGCAGAGGAGTAGCGCCGGCCACCCTCTGCCGCGGCTGCCGATCCCCGTCGAGGCCGGTCGACGCGACGGAGCCAGCGGTGCCGGATCGCTGCCGTGCCGAGGTGCACCCATGACGATCAATGCTACGTCAGGCGGCAGGCGAAAGATTCCGCCGGCCTGATCGGACGCTGGGGCGGCCGCTGAACGCCTCAGGCGGCTCGGTGCATCTCGGATCGCCGCTGCTCCCTGGCTCCCAGGAAGCGTGCGGTCTTGACCCCAGTGGTCAGCACCAGGGTCATCACCACCAGCAGGGCGACCAGCGGCAGCAGCAGGGCCAGCGATGCCAGCGATGCAGCGCCGCCCGCCTCGGCGGTCGACAGGATCGGATTGCCGAATCCAGCGGTGGAGATCGACGACAGACCGCGCAGCAGCGTCGTGCCGGTCTGCAGCACGCCCGCAGCGCCGCCGCCGCCGATGGCGGCCAAGGTCCAGCCGAGCAGGGGACTCGTGCCCTGGAACGTGGCCGCTGCCGCCACGGTGCCGGCGACGACCGCCGCGGGCGTGGCCACCGTGTCGAGCAGGTTGTCCAGCCACGGCACGTAGTAGGAGCCGATCTCCAGCACCGTGGCGAGAGCCAGGACCCCGAGGGCCACGTCGCTGGCGATCCAGTCGAAGCGCTCCGACAGATCCAGGTGTCCAGCACGCGAAGCGATGCTCATGGCCAAGAAGGGCACGAAGACGCGGAAGCCGCAGGCGGCGGCCAGGCCGAGCCCGAGACCGACACTCATCAGGACTTCCATCGTGTACACGGATTCCATCGCTTTCCTCCTCGTGAGGCCCTACGGACGGGGCGTCGGCTTTGTTCCAGGAGGGAGCCGATCCCCCACTCTTCCGTCGACTCCGGCGCCACGTCTCCTCTTCTACGAACGGTGGCCGCGGCGCAGGGGATTCCACCGCTCCACGACTGTCGCCAGCTCCGGCACGCCAAGGAAACGGGCGAGCACCAGGTAGACCGCGGCGAAGGCCGCGACCACCAGCGGCCCGAGCACAAGGGGCGGCAGGCTCCGCAGCACCCACCAGGCGGCGCCGCCCGACGCCGCCGCCACGATCGACAGCGAGGCGAAGAGCGCCAGTCGTCTCCACGGCAAACCCAGCGGCACCGCACGGCGGCGACTCGCCACGGTCAGCGCGCCCAGCTCGAACCAGGCGCCGAGAGCGGATCCGAGGGCCAGGCCCCAGGCCCCGAGGCGAAGAGCCGAATCGCCGACCGCGAAGACGTCGGAGACCCCGATGCGGTCCAGCGCCAGCATCGACGGCACCGCGATCGCCGCCCCGACCGCCAGACGACCCGCGGCGATGCGCGCCGGAGTCGCGGTGTCTCCGAGGGCGTAGAAGAGGTTCTGCAGCAGACGCGACGAGATCCCCGGCACCAGACCCACGGCGTAGATGCCCAGCACCGTCCCGACCAGCAACGTCTCGGCGCGTCCGAAGCGACCGGTCTGCAAGATCGTGCCGACGATCGGCACGCCGAGCACGGCGAGGCCGACCGCCGACGGCAGGCTGAGGAAGGCCGCGTCGGCGAACGAACGACGCAGGCGGACCAACGCCGCGGTCGGGTCGAGCCGGCTGCCGCCGTCGGGGCTCGCGACGGGCCGCACCAGGCGCGACAGCGCCGGCAGCTCCACAACCACGATCGTGGTTCCGACCAGGGTCGCAGCCAGGAAGTAGATGCGGAACGCATTGCCCATGGCGGCGATGGCTCCCGCCGCGAGCAGCGAGCCGAGCATGAGGTCGAGGTAGCTCGAGAGCTGCACGACACCTCGCCCCATCAGCGCCGGTCCGAACGCCCGCCCGAAGTCGGTCACCCCCGCGGCGCGCCACGACCCCAGGATGCGACCGCCGACCTCGCGCAACGCCGGGCCGAGCTGCACCAGCAGCTGCAGCGCACCGCCGACGACTCCTCCCCAGCACGCCCAGAGGACGATCGCCCGCTGGCTCTCCGGACGGGCGAGCACCAGGGCGTCGCCGCGGCTACTCGCGAGGGTCCACCAGGCCGCCGCCAGGGCGGTCAACAAGGCCACGTTCCAGGCCACTGGAGCGGCGTAGGGCAGGAAGAATCGGTCGTGGGAGTTCAGCACTGCGAGGCACCAGGCCGAGAGCACCAGGAAGCCGCTCATCGGCAGCAGGATCCGGACTCCGCGGACCACGTCCGCCATGCGCTGCGGCTCGTCGGCCCAGCCAGGCACGAGGATCCGTGCCGTCCACGGCGCCACCAACCAGAGGGCGAGCACCAGAGCGGCAACGGTGACCACCATGATCAGCAGGACCGCGTGGGCGAAGCGCCGTGCTTCCTCGGGTCGACCGCCCTCGCGGAAGCGGTTGTAGATCGGCAGGAAGGCCGCCGACAGGGCCTGTTCGCCGAGCAGGTTCTGCAGCAGGTTGGCGCCGCGGAAGAGCACGTCGAACAGATCGCGCCACAACCCGACACCGAGCAGGTGGGCGAGCAGGCGGTCGCGCACCAGTCCGAGCACCCGGCTCGACATCACTCCCGCGGCCACCGACAGGCTGTGGCTGCGGCGGCCCCCCGCTGCAGCTCCGCCCGTCTCGAGGTCGGGAGCGGCGTCGAGGTCGCTCATCCGGCGCCCTCCTGCAGGCGCGGCACGCTGCGTGGGACGAGCGATCGCACCACGGCGCCGCCCGCGCTCAGAGGTCCTCGACTCCGATCAGCAGCTCACCGTCGACGACGTCGGCTGTGGTCTCGTAGTCCGCCGAGGCGAGGTCGATGACCAGGTGCAGCTCCGGTCCGGCGTGCAGACCCGACCGGATGCGCCGGATCCGCTCGCCGCGCGCACCGGTGCGGAACGGCTCCGAGATGCCACGGATCTTGACCACGAAGCGCGGTGGGTTCGACAGCGAGACCACCTGGATCTGCGAGGACGCGATCGGCCGGTCGGTAATCACCCGCACCAGGGTGGAGCGGGCGAGCTCGTCGACCTGCAGTCCCCGTACCCTGGTCGACGCGGTGCCGGCCGAAGGCGAGCCCGGGTCGTCTTCGGCGCGCAGGGAGTCGGCGGCGGTCGGTGCACGACTGCCGGTCCCGTCGTCGCGGCGGGCAGCCACTTCGCCGGATGCGGAGGCTGCGGACGGCACCGGGGACGGCTCAGCCAAGAGGCTCGAGTCGTCGGCATCCGGCTCGCGCGCAGCCTCCTCGAGGTCCGACCCGATTTCGGCGCCGGCAGCGGCTGCGAGGCTCTCGTCCGCAAGGCCGGTGGCCACTTCTGCATCGTCCACCGGCATCGCTCCAGGGCGATCGGCAGCATCCATAGATCTGTCAGGAGCAGTGGACCGAACCGTGGCCACCTCCGCGGATGCGTCGTCTCCGGGGGCGACGAAGTCCACGAGCCAGCCTCGCTGCCACCAGCCCACGGCCGCCAGGCCGAGCACGGCGAGCAGCGCGATCAGAACCCCGGTGCGCCGCCCGCTCCGGCGCACCGCCCCGGCGGAGTACGCTGCGCCACCCTGGCCGGCGGAGCGCAGCTGATCGGGGGTCGGCATCTCCACCGCCGGGGGCGCCGGTCTCGACGCGGCCCGCACCGCAGAGCCGAGATCGGAGGCCTCGGTCCCGCTACCGGAGGTGGCTGGCTCGAAGGCCGACTGTCGGACGGTCGGCCGGTCGGGGTCCGAGGTGCCGCCACTGGTGGGCTCGGGTGGACGGATCGGGTCCTGTCGCGACTCCTCCCGCAGCGACGTGGAGGACGGTGCCGAGGACGGCACGGGTGAGGTCTTCTCCGATGGTGCGCCGGGCGCTGGATCGGAGGCCGAAGGCACCGCGGCCTGCGACGCCGGGTCCGGCAGCGAGGTCGCGGGCTTGGAGGTCAGTGGAGGCAGCGGGACGATCGACGGCGCGGTCTCGTCCAGGTCGCTGGCGCCCGACTCCCCGACTCCCGGGACCTTGCCGAGGTCGATCGAGCGGATCGGCTCCCTGGCCTTCTGCTCCGGACGCCTCGCGGGAGGACTGACGATCGTGGCCAGCGGATCGATCTCGCTGCCGGCGGCGGTCTCTCCCTCCTCGTCCTCGAGTCGAAACAGCTGTTCCTCGCCGCCCGCGCCCTCCGGCCCGGAGCTCTTCCTGCCGGTCGCCGCCATGGCCGGGACAGGGCCTCGCGACGACTCCGGGGGCGCGACCTCGTCTCCACGCGAGAGCTCGCTGTCATCGAGCCGGAAGGGTTGCGAAGCAGGTTCCGACCCGCCTCGCTCCACCCTGCTCGCCTGGCTGTCGTCTTCCGCATCCGGCCGCCCGGACCGCCGCTCCGCCTCACCGGCCCCCTGCGAGGTCGCCGGACCGGCGCCCGGCGGCCTAAGGCCGATCTCCGTGACCTCTTCGGAACCGGGGCCCGCTGGCGCCGGCGCAGAGCCGCCGGCGAGCGCCGCCGCCAGAGGCGGCAGGCGCGGCTTGTCGGCGGCTTCAGGTGACGGGGCCTCGCGCTCGGCGGTGTCGGCGAGCGAAGCCACGTTGGGACCTGCTGCGGCCGGTTTCCGTCCACTGGTGAGCGCGCTGATCGCGTCGGGGACCGGCGTCGAAGGCTGTCGATCACCTGGACCCGGACCCTGCGACGGGTGCACGGTGGCTTCCGCCTGGGACTCCCCCCGGCGTGCGTTCGAGCGCTGCAGGTAGTCGCCGACGATCTGGAAGATCTGGTCGCGGCTGCGCGGGTCGACGTAGCGGAACTGGATCCCCATGCCCATCGGCTTGCTCTCGGTCACCAGGTCGCCCGTCCGCACCCAGACGACGTCGCCAAGGCCCTGGATCGGCTCGTTCTTGCCGCCGGGTACCTCGAGCTCGAACTGGACCAGGGTGCCGATCGGCTTGGGGCTCTCACTCTCGACGAACATGCCCTCCATCGACAGGTCCGAGGTGCGTGCGAAGTCCGATCCCTCCTGCCGGTCGTAACGTAGGCGCACGATCGACTGGAACGGCGCGCGGGTGGTGTCGCGGAAACGAAATCCCCTGCCTTCGTCGCTGCTCATCTCGAATCCCGCCTGTCGGCCACGTGGTGAACCGTTCCTCTCCAGCAAGATGCCGCTGTGTGCCTGCTGCACATCGAACCCTTCCGTTGCCAGCGCCTCGGCCTCATGCCACTCCTCGCGGCTGGCGCCGCCGTCCGGCAGTGCCGGCAAGCCTGGCAGCATCGCCTACCGGCGCGGCCTGAGCGGCGATCCGCTCGCCGACCAGGAGCGCCATCTCCAGCGCCTGCTCGTAGTTGAGACGAGGGTCGACCTGTGAGCGGTAGGCACGGTGGAGATCGACCTCGTCGAGGCCGCGGGCGCCGCCGACACACTCCGTGACGTCCTCGCCGGTAAGCTCGAAGTGCACCCCGCCCAGCAGGCTGCCTTCGGCGGCGTGGATCTCGAAGGCGAGCTCGAGCTCACGCAGTATGTCGTCGAAGCGGCGGGTCTTGAGACCGCTCGCCGTCGATCGGGTGTTGCCGTGCATCGGGTCGCAGCACCAGAGAACGGTCTTGCCGCTCTCGCGCACCCGCCGCACCAGCGGTCCCAGGCCCTGCTGGATCTTGTCGGCGCCGAATCGGTGGATCAGGGTCAGGCGACCGGGCTCGTCGTCCGGATGGAGCAGGTCGAGCAGTCGATCGACGTCCTCGAGCCGGGTCGAGGCGCCGACCTTCAGGCCGATCGGGTTGCGGACGCCGCGGAAGAACTCGACGTGTGCACCGTCCGGCGCGGCGGTGCGCAGCCCGATCCAGGGCAGATGGGTCGACAGGTTGTACCAACCGACACGGCGCGGCACCTGGCGCGTCTGCGCCTGCTCGTAGGACAGGTGCAGACCCTCGTGGCTGGCGTAGAAGTCGACGCGGTCCATCTCGCCGACGTTGACTCCGACCAGCGTCTCCATGAAGCGCAGCGACTCGCCGATCGACTCGACGATGCGTTGATAGTCGCGAGCTCTCGGCGAGTGCTGGACGAAGTCGAGATCCCAGTACTCCGGGTGATGCAGGTCGGCGAAACCTCCGTCGATCAGGCCGCGGATGAAGTTGAGCGTCAGGGCAGCGCGCTTGTAGCCCTGCAGCAGCCGATACGGATCCGGCTCACGTCCCTCGGCGTCGAACTCGAGCGAGTTCACCAGGTCGCCGCGGTAGGACGGCAGGGTGACGCCGTCGCGGATCTCGGTATCGCTGGAACGCGGCTTGGCGTACTGCCCGGCGAAGCGACCCACGCGGATCACCCGGCGGCGGCCGCTGTGCACCAGCACCAGGCTCATCTGGAGGAGGATCTTGAGCTTGTTGGTGATCGCGTGCGAGGTGCAGTTCTCGAAGCTCTCGGCGCAGTCGCCGCCCTGCAGCAGGAAGCTCTCACCGCGCGCGGCGGCAGCCAGCTGGGACTTGAGCGTTTCGATCTCCCACGAGGTGACCAGGGGCGGCAACCTGGCCAGGCGCTCGAGGCAACGCTCGAGCTCGGCCGGATCGGCGTAGGTCGGCTGCTGCAGGGCTATACGCCCCTTCCAGCTGTCGGGAGTCCAGGGCTTTTCGGACATCAGTGGGCTCGTGGGATCCCGGGAGGCCTCTGCGGTACAGAGGGTTCGATGCAGCGTCGGGGTTGCCGGGCAGGTCGTGGTCGTGGGCCTGGACCTCTGGCGGAAGCCGCAACCCGACGCCTAAACGACCGTGGGGCAAGCACTTAAGCAACCCACCATAGCAGGGGCGGGGGACGCCTCTCAACCTCCGATCTCCGCCTACCGCTGCGCCGGCGCGGGCGGCACGGCACCTCGACTCAGCGAGGACCGCGAAGGGGATGGTCGATCTCGAGGTAGCGGGACAGCCAGCGGGTGCCGAGATAGAACGGAACCGTGTCGATCGCGGCTGCGGTGACCTTGAACACGTAGCCGGTGGCGATGAACACGAAGAGCTGCGGCCAGATCGGCTGCGCGAGATCGACCGGAAGAGCCTTGGCGTAGAAGTGGGTGATGGTGATCACCGCGGTCGAGTCGACGAGCTGACTCACCATCGTCGACGCGTTGTTGCGCAGCCACAGGTGCCGTCCACCAGTGAGGCGTTTCCAGAAGTGGAAGAGGTGCACGTCGCAGAGCTGCGCGGCCAGGTAGGCGATCATCGAGGCGGCGACGGCCCCCAGGGTCAGGGTGCGCAGCTCGAAGAAGACCGGCAGCCGCCCGGCGGCGTCGGGCACCGGCTGGTCGAACCCCGGCAGGATCCCACCGATCCAGAAGATGATCACCAGCCAGACGTTGATCAGGAACCCGACCCAGACGAGGAAGTTGGCCCGCCGCTTGCCGTAGAGCTCCGAGATGAAGTCGGTGCACAGGAACGTGATCGGATAGGGCAGCACACCGATGGCGAGCGGCACCGGCACGGTGAGACCGAAGAGGGTGAAGCTGAGGTCGAGGAACCGGGTGACCCCGAGGATGTTCAGCATCGTCATCGATCCCAGGAACAGTCCGGCCAGGACCAGGAACACCCGTTCACGGCGTGCCTGCAGCGACGAGAGCTCGATCGGATGCAACTCCGGATCGGTATCCCGTTCCATCCCGCGCCGTCCGGCCTTCGACTCGGTGCCTACCGCTTCACTGCCAGTCATCGCATCGATCCTCTGGTTGAACCGCTGACGAGGTGTTCGCCCCTTCAGGATGCCGCTGCCTCGGCGAGCCGATAAAATATCGTCGAGGCGCGGCCTGCACCTTGTGGCGTCTCGCGACGCCCGCTACGACCGCAGCGCCGACCTGCGCCGAGACCCCTTCCCCGCTGCGGACCGAGCACGACCCCACCGACCGCCGATGCCGATCTACGAGTTCTACTGCCCCGACTGCCACACGCTGTTCAGCTTCCTCGCCCAGAGCGCCACCAACCGCCGGCGCCCCGATTGCCCGCGCTGCGGCCACGAGAAGCTGTCGCGTCGGCCTTCGCGCTTCGCCTTCGTCAGCGGCGGCAGCGAAGATGCGGGGGACGATGACGACGAGGTCTTCGCCGGCCTCGACGAGAGTCGGCTCGAAGGCGCAATGGAGGCCCTCGCGGGGGACCTCGAACGGATGGGAGATGCCGAGGATCCGCGGGCCATGGGACAGCTCTTCCGGAAGTTCAGCGACCTCACGGGCCTGCAGCTCGGTGACCGGATGCAGGACGCCCTCGAGCGCATGGAGCGCGGCGAGGATCTCGACGAGATCGAGGATCAACTCGGAGGTGAGGACGAGGACGACCTGGCCGACCTCTTCCAGATCAAGAAGCGCCTTCTCGGCCGTGCCGCGCGTCCGGCGGTCGACGACGAGCTCTACTTCCTGTGAGGGAGCACAGCGAGCCGCCCTCTGGCGCGTCGAGCGGACGAGCCGCGGCAGGCCAAGACTCGACCGGCAGTGCCGATCCGGTGATCTCGACCGCGCCCTCCTCCGGCGTACCTGCCGGTCGAACGCTCAGACCGGCCGCGACGACGGCCGAATCCCCTCGGTCGGCGGAGCCCGAGACCCCATGCAGCATCTCCTCGATCGCGTGAAGACCCTGCTCGGGGGCGCTTCCCCGAGTACACCGGAAACCGGGCCCGAGGCCGCGCAGGTGGCCTGCGCGGCCCTGCTGCTGCAGATGGCCTCGGCCGACTTCGAGGCCGACCCGGTCGAGTTGCAGCTGGTCGAACGCACTCTGCATCGTCTCCTGCACCCCACCGATCCGACCGAGATCGAGCGGCTCGTCGACCAGGCGAGGCAGCGGGCCGAGGATTCGGTGTCGCTCTACGACTTCACCGCGGTGATCCACCGCGACTGGGAGCTCGAGGCGAAGACGGCCCTCGTTCGCGAGCTCTGGAGCGTCGCCTTCGCCGACGGCGCCATCGATCCCAAGGAGGAGCTGCTGGTGCGCAAGGTCGCCGGGCTCCTCCACCTCCCGCACCCCGACTTCATCGCCGCCAAACAGGCGGCCCGTGAGCGACATCTCGCTGGCGGCGACTTCGGCGACGGGACAGGCGATCGCCGCTGAGACGCGCGGAGCGGGACGGCAGCGCTCAGCGTCGCGACGCCCTGGCGGGCGATCTCTCCGCCTCGACCGCCCCCTCCACCAGCACTGGCGCGGCACCCGTCGCCGGCACCCCGTTGAGTCGCAGCCAGGCGAGCTCCAGGGTCCCGTCGGAGGACGCTGCAGGCTCGGCCGACAGTTCGATCCCGTGGCCGACCGCTCGCCAACCGAAGGCCTGCTCGCTGCAGCGCGGTGGTCGACAGGAGCGGTCTGCGGTCCCGAATCCGGCGCCGAGCGGTGGGGCGGCCCGAAAGCTCTGGAGCAGCTCGGGCTCGACGTGACCGACGATCCGTCGGCGCCAGGCGCCCTCCGGCGGAGGCGCAAACCGCTCGCTGCGCAGCAGGAACCAATCGCGGCCGTAGAGCGCCACCTGATTGGCGCCGTCGCGAAGGTAGAGCTCCGCCAACAACGGCGCGCCTGCAGCAGGAGGCCACGGGATCGCACCGCTGCTGCGGGCGCCGGCGCGCACCGCCCGGGCAAGTCGCGGCAACCCCTCGGCGAGCTCTGCCAGTCCCACGATCGGCGCCGGCGAGGACCCCGACCTCGCCATCGCTCCGCCCGCCTGCTCGCCCCGCACCCCCGGCAGACGCACCAGGATCGGCACCACCACCTGTTCCGGCGTCAGCGAGCTGCCGCTCGACACGTTGCCCGCCGGCTCACCCTCCCCCAACGACTCGCCGTTGGTCGAGGTCACCACCAGCAGAGTCGAGGCCAGCCCGTCGGCGGCGATCAGCTGTTCGAGCACCGCGCCGAGCACCCGATCGGCCCGCGCCAGGTTGATCTCGTGCAATCGGCGCAGCTCCCGCGCCCGCGGGGCCGGCAGCTCGGCTTCCGGGTCGAACCATCCGGCCACCTGGGCGAAGCCGACCCGCTCCGGTAGTGCCACGAACTCCTCGACCGGTAGGTGCGGCGCCACCTGCTCGAGCAGACGGGCGTCGCGTTCGTAGGGCAGGGCCGGGCGGCGCACCCCGATCCAGAAGAACTCGTCGCCGGCCGGCGGCGGGCTGAGCGAGTCTCCGAGGCGCCGCAGGTTGCGCAACCAGCGGAACGATCCAAACCCCTGCCGGAAGCCGTGGTCGGTGTCCTGCAGCCAGAGCAGGTCGCGCCAGGCCTCGGTGTGGAAGCCCTCCTCGGCGAATCTCTCGGCGAGGGTCACGGCCGCCGGATCGAGCGAACGCTGAGCCCAGTGGAGCACCCCGTGCCGCCAGGGCTGCAGGCCCGTCCACAGACTGGCGAGGCTGGCAGGGGCGAAGCTGGAGGCCGCGATCGCCGGCCCGACCCAGTCGGCCTCGGCCTCCAGGCGGTGCAGGTTGGGCGTCACGCTCGCGACGCCGCCGTGAGCGCTCAACGCGTCGAGGCGCAGCCCCTCGAAGGTGACCAGCACCACTCTCAGCGGACCTTCCACCGGCGAGCCCGGCAGAGGGCCGCTCTCCTCGGCCGGCGCGGCAACGGCCGGCGGGCCGCCGGGCCGCCACGTCTCACCTCCCGGCTGCGTTGACGGCCTGCCGCCCGTACAGGCGAGCACCGCCCCGAGACCCACGAGGAGGACGGGCCGGAACAGCGCCGGCGCGCTCTGCGGCCTACCGGGCCTCCGGGAACCAGAGCAGGCCCCGGCATCGTCGCAGCGCCACCGCGGCGTCGCCGCGACCGTTTCGCGATGCCTGCGGTCGCTCCGCCGCCGCGCCTCGACGCGGAGCAGGCCCGGCACTGCCGGCGTCGTCGCGCACCGGCGGGCGGGCGCTTCGAGCGCCGCCCCGGCGCGGAACTTCGGAAGTGCTGGTCTAGACTGCCGCTCGGCCGCTGGTTCCTCTGCCACTCGAACGCCTCCCCTCCACCGCCTGCACCGAAGATCGGATCATGACAGCCGCGACCGACACCCCAGAAACCGGAGAGCGGCTCGCCGAGCCGGCACCAGCGCAGGCTGCCCCGATCCTGCCCGGATTCCGGACCGTTCCGCGCACCGGTGTCATCTTCGTGATGCACCGCGCCGAGCGGGCCGGCTACGGCAGCGACGGCCAGACCTGGGTCAATCTCGGCCAGGGCTCACCCGAGGTCGGCCCGCTGCCGGGGGCACCGCCTCGCCTCGAGACGATCGAGGTCGACCCCTCGCACCGGGCCTACGCCCCTATCCAGGGGCTGGGCGAGCTGCGTGAGGCGGTGGCCGCGATGTACAACCGTACCTACCGGCGCGGCCTGCCGTCGCAGTACAGCGCCGAGAACGTCTGCATCGCGCCGGGCGGGCGCGCGGCGATGACCCGCGTCGCGGCGGCGATCGGTCCTGCGAACCTGGGCCACTTCCTACCCGACTACACGGCCTACGAAGAGCTCCTCTTCACCTTCCGTGGCTTCATCCCCATCCCCATCCTCCTCGAGCCCTCCGAGGGCTACCGTATCGGCGTCGAGGCGCTGGAACGGGAGATGGTGGGACGCGGCTTGGCGGCGGTCCTGTTCAGCAATCCCAGCAACCCCACCGGCCAGACGGTCCTCGGCGAGCGCCTCCAGGGCTTTCTCGCCGCCGCCAAACGCAGCCGCTGCGCGATGGTGCTCGACGAGTTCTACTCGCACTATCTCTATGCCGAGACGGGCACGCGAGGCTCCGGACGGACTTCGCCCGAGGGCGTTCCACCGACGGTCTCTGGAGCAGCCTACGTCGAGGACGTCGACCGCGACCCGGTGCTGCTGGTCGATGGCCTGACGAAGAACTGGCGCTACCCCGGGCTTCGCATCGCCTGGATCGTCGGACCCAGGTCGCTGATCGAACAGACTGCGAGCGCCGGGTCCTTCCTCGACGGCGGCGCTTCCCGGCCGACCCAGCAGGCGACGCTGCCGCTGCTCGAGGCCGACCACGTCGTCGCCGAGACGCGCGCGATCCAGAGCGTCTTCGCCAACAAGCGCGCCTTCATGCTCCAGCGCCTGCGCCAGCTCGGGGTGCGCGTCGAATCGGAGCCCACGGGCGCGTTCTACGTCTGGGGCGAGCTCAGCGGTCTGCCGGAGCCGCTGCGCGACGGCACGGCCTTCTTCGAGCGCGCCCTCGAGCGTCGGGTGATCACCGTTCCCGGCGTGTTCTTCGACGTCAACCCGGGAAGGCGGCGCTCGATCTCGCGCTTCGGCAGCTACTCGCGGTTCAGCTTCGGCTCCGAGATGCACCTGCTCCAGCACGGGCTCGACGCTCTGGAGCAGCTCATCGGCGAGCTGCGCTGAACCCCGCTCCGAGCGCTCCAAGCCCCTGCTCTCGACCCGTCGGACCGCCCCAGGAGCCGCGCCTCGCCAGCCGCGACGCCCGGGCCGCCGCAGGCCGGGAGCCGGCCTCAACCGTGCGCCAGAAGGCTCTTGAGCTCCTCGGGGCGACGACTGCGCAGCAGGGCCTGGTCCTCGCCCACCAGGCCGCGACGCACGAGTTTGGCGAGAGAAGCCTCGAGACTCACCATACCGTCCTTGCGGCCCATCAACATCTCGTTGTACAGCTTCTGGATCTGCCCGGCGCGGATCTGCTGCCGCACCGGGAAGGTGGCGCGGAGGACCTCCACCGCCGGCACCACGCCGCGACCGTCCAGGCGCGGAACCAGGCGCTGGCAGACCACCGCTTCCAGACTCATCGCCAACTGCTGACGCACCTGATTCTGGGCGTTCTCCGGATACAGGTCGAGGATGCGGTGGATCGACTGTGCCGCATCCGTGGTGTGCAGTGTGCCGAGGATCAGGTGCCCGGTCTCGGCAGCCGTCATCGCGGTGGAGAGTGACTCGAGGTCGCGCATCTCGCCGAGCAGGATGACGTCGGGGTCCTGGCGCAACGCGGAGCGCAGGGCTTCGGGGAACGACGGCGCGTCGATGCCGATCTCGACCTGCTCGATCAGGGCCTGGTCGGGAAGATGCTCGAACTCCATCGGTTCCTCGATGGTGATCAGATGCACGGCGCGGCGCCGGTTGATGCCGTCCACCAGCGCCGCCAGGGTCGAGGACTTCCCCGATCCCGTCGGACCGCAGACGAGGACCAGTCCGCTGTCGCGCTCGACCAGCGAAGCGAGCTCCGCCGGCAGGTCGAGCTCGTCGAGCGACGGCACCCGCGTCGGGAGGGCACGGATGGCTGCTGCGTGGCCGCCCGCCTGTCGGTGCAGGTTGATGCGGAAACGACCGCCGTGCCCGCCTTCGAGTCGCAGCGACAGGTCGGTCGCAGCGACGGTGCGCAGCTGGTCGCGCTCCCGCACGGTCAACCGGTCTGCGAAGAGGGACTCGATGGTGTCCGCCGCGACCGGGCCGCCGCGCACCACCAGGCTGCCGTCGATGCGTAGCCGCGGTCGCTGCCCGGCCACCAGGTGCAGATCGGTCGCACCGGCAGACCGCACGTCGTCGAGGATGCGTCCGAGTCGAGAGTCGATCCCGACGACTCGCCGCTGCGCGCCGAGCAGCGAGCCGCCGAAGAGTCCGGTGCCGTACTCCGCGGCGGTCCTGTCGGCGGTCCTGTCTGCGGTCCTGTCTGCGGTCCTGTCGGCGGACCTGGCGCGCTCCGACCACCCTCCGTCGTCGGGCGCCCGGCCAGGAGCAGCGGGCGCAGCGGTCGCTGGCCACCGGTCAGGACCATCGTCCGGCGACGATCGTGGGGACTTCGACGCCGCCCGCTCCGCTGTCTCGAACTTCGCCTTCGCCTCGGCGTCCGCTGCGTGGCTGCGGTTGAGCTCCGCCACCAGGGACGACAGCTCCGGAGAATCGAGCAGTCCCCCGGGGGGCACCGGCCCGGAACCGCGATCCTGCTCCCGATCGCTCATCGCCGAGAGCCCGACTCGCCCTGGTGACTCTTCCTTCCTACCCCCATCGTCTCCTCCATCCGCGACAAGGTGGTCGAGGTGGTTACCGGCGTGCAAGGCGCCTCCGCCCCTCCTACGAGCCACGCACCTGTGGCGTCCCGGCCGCGCCCGATTCTCGATCGCCGTCGCGCGCTCGTCCACCCGCCTCGGTCACATCGCCTGGACAGACGACGACCGCGCCGGCGTCGCTCGCGTCGACTACCGTAGGATCCTGCTGCATGCCGGTCTCGCTCCGGCACATCCGGATCCATGCCCACCCGCCGAACCTCACTCCGTCGCGCCTCGAGCCCTCCGGGCGCCGGTGCGGCTCCGTCGCGCTGGACACTTCTCCTGTTGCTGCTGCTGTGGACGCCGCTGGCCGCGTCCGCGCGCACGGATTCCGCGCCTGGCACGTCGACGCGGACGACGCAACAGCTCTGCTCCGCGATCGCCAACCGCCTGGCCAGCGTCGACATGACGGAGTGTCTCGAAGCCGAGCTGAGCGCCACCGGCGCGAGCAGCGTCGGCGGCTGGCCGATCGTCACCCGCGACTTCTCGCCACCGGCGCCGCGCACCCCGGCCTGGCTGCTCGAGCTGCTCGACCTGCCGCGCGTCGAGCAGCCGGGGCGCGTACTGCTCGTCGGCGGCATGCACGGCGACGAGCTCTCCGCCACCAGCATCGTCTTCCACTGGATCGCCGAGCTGGAGAAGGCAGGCGCCGGCAGACCTCCCGGCCGCGAGCACCGCGACGACCGCGACGACGACCTGCCCCTGCACTGGCGTATCGCCCCGCTGCTCAACCCGGACGGGCTGCTGCAGCGGCCGGCAGTGCGTATGAACGCCCACGGCGTCGACCTCAACCGCAACTTCCCCACCACCAACTGGTTCAACGAGTCGCGCGACTACTGGGAGAGGCAGACGGGCAAGGACCCGCGTCGGTATCCGGGCCCTTACCCGGTCAGCGAGCCCGAATCACGCTGGCTCGCCGAGGAGATCGACCGCTTCCAGCCCGATGTCGTCGTCTCGGTGCACGCGCCCTACAACAACGTCGACTTCGACGGCCCGCCCGACGCCCCCGACCGTCTCGGTCCGCTGCAGCTGCGCCTGATGGGCACGTACCCCGGCTCGTTGGGGCGCTACGCCGGCGTCTCGCGGCGGATCCCGGTGGTGACCATCGAGCTGCCACATGCCGGGATCATGCCCAGCGCCGGCGACCAGCTCGGCATCCTCGGCGATCTGGTCGACTACCTGAGCGAGAAGATCGCGTCGCAGCGCGGCGTCCACGCCGTCCCTCCGGCCGACCTCGGCGAGGCCGACGGAGCTTCTTCGACCGGAGGCCGCTGACAAAGCCGGCGAAGGGCGCCGAGCCAGGCCTCAGACGCCGCCTTCCTGGACGATCCGCCAGCCCTCGGCACCACGGCGCCAGAACTGCGACTTGTGACGCGTCGAGTCGTAGTTGTCGCTGCGGTAGTCCTGGCGGAAGGTGACCAGGAACAGGTCGTCCTCCCCCGGGTACTTGAATGCCGCTAGCTCGTCGAGAGCGACGCGGATCTCCCGCTTGTGGGCATTGACCCGGCGCTTGTGCGTGCTCCAGGTCGCCAGGTTCATGCCTTCGGCCCGGAAGTCCTCGCCGTAGTGAGCCAGGTAGGCGTCCGTGTCGAGGCTCTCCCAGTCGAGCCGCCAACGCTCGACCGCGCCGAGCAGGTCGTCGCGCACCCTGACGAACTCGGAGCGGGAGACCCACTGCAGGTCGTGGGCGATGACCACCGGCGTGCGACCGATCTCCACCAGCGGATCGAGCGCCCGGAAGTCCCGGTTGCGCAGCGTCAGGCAGCCGCGACTGGAGCGCGGCAGCAGCTCGTCGTCGGCTTTGTCCGTGCCGTGGATCCAGATCCCGCTGCCGGTCCGACCCAGCCGCCGATCCCACAGGTTCGGGTAGGAGATCGGATAGGCGCCCTCGCCGTAGATCTCCGGCAGCCTAGAGCCCGGGATGAAGTCGCGCACCCAGTAGACGCCGATCGGCGTCTTCTCATCGCCCTCGCGCACCTTGTCGGCGCCCGCCTTGCCGATGGCGACGTAGATCTCACCCGGCAGCGCGGTCAGCTCGCCGCCCCCGGTCGCGATCTCTCGCGACGGGTCACCGGGCAGGATGCGCACCAGCTGATTGTCCTCGGTCGCGAAGAGCAGTGCCGCCGGCGCGTCCTGCCGGCCTGCGGCGGGCAGTGACAGGACGTGCAACGGCAGCAGGCCCGCGGCCAGCCTGGCGGCCACCGGGTCGCCGAGAAGTGCGTCGTCGGTGCCGCCAGCCAGCGCTGCCGCCGAGGGCTGCGGTGCCTTCCGGGCGGTGGCGACGATCGAGGCCCCGGTCACCACCGCCGGCTCGCCGGTTGCGCTCGGCGGGCGGGAGGCCGCCGGCACCGGCGGCGCTGCGCCCGCGACCAGGAGCACGACACCGAGCGCCGCCCCGAGCAGCGAAGCCAGCAACACCGGCTGACGCCGCGGCGGTGGGGACGAAGAACGCGGGAACACCCTCATCGCGGCAGCGACTCCTCGCGCACGATCCGCCAGCCGCCCTCTTCGCGGCGGGTTGCGAGCTCCTTGCTCACGTGGTCCGAGTACGAGTCGGAGCTGTAGCTCTGATCGAAGCGGACCAGGGCGTTGGCGCCGTCGAGCTCGACGCGCACTCCGCTGACGTCGATGCGGATCGTCTCGGGATTCCGCAGCCGGTCTCGGCGCGAGAGACGCCACTCACCGCTGGTGTAGGAGGCGTACCTGCCTGTGGGCTGGAAGTCCTCGCTGTAGAACGACAGGTAGCGGTCGACGTCCTGCTTGGCCCAAGCGTCAGCCCAGACCGCGACCAGACGGTGCAGCTGGTACACGTCGTCGCCAGCGAGCAGAGCGGAGGCCGTCGGCCCCTGCGCCACGAGATCCCACAGCTGAGCGTCCTCCCCTGCCACCGGCTGCTGGCGTTCGATCGGCGCCAGGACCTCGACCGGCTGCTGACCGGCCGAGATTCCGGTGGCCGCGACGAGCCCGAGCACTCCCTTCTCGATCCTCCTGCGCCAGGTCCTCGCCGCGAGCGCCGACCATCCGACGCGCATCGGCTCGCGCGCCGCCGCTCGGGCCGACGCCGTGTGTGCGAGCTGTGGAAGGAAGGAGAAGGGCATCTGATGCAGGAGTCCGAACCGCGCGCGCCGGCCGCAGACGCAGAGCCGGCGACGGGGGGAATGCCGCCGGGCGACCTGCCCCGAGGGCTCGGATCGAATGGACCCGAAGAAGCTAGCACAGGGTTCGAGCGCCGGATCGTCCGGCGATCGCGGAGCTACACCCCCCGCTCAGTCCCAACTCAGGGAGGCGCCGGTCTGGTACTCGGTGACCCGGGTCTCGAAGAAGTTCTTCTCCTTGGCCAGGTCGGTCGACTGGGACATCCAGGGGAAGGGGTTCTCGCGGTTGTACTGCTTCGGAAGCCCGAGCCGCTCGAGCCGGCGATCGGCGACGTGCTCGACGTACTGGCAGAACTTCTCGGCGTTGATGCCGAGCACGCCCTCCGGGCATGCATCGACCGCGTACTGCTTCTCGAGCTCGACCGCCTGCACGATCAGCCCGACGACCTCGGCCTGGAACTCGTCGTTCCAGACTTCGGGATTCTCGGCACAGATCGTCTTGATCAGGTCGCAACCGAAGGCGAGGTGGAGGCTCTCGTCGCGCATGATGTACTCGAACTGCTCGCCGATGCCGACCATGCGGTTCTGCCGTCGCAGCGCCAGCATCATGGCGAAGCCGGCATAGAAGAAGATGCCCTCCATGATCACGTAGAAGCCGATCAGGTCGCGTACGAAGCGACGGATGTTCTCGGTGCCTTCGGTGGTGAAGTTGGGGTCGAACACCGACTGCGTCAGCCCGACGACGAACTGGTCCTTCTCCCGGATCGACGGGATCGTCAGGTACATGTTGTAGACGTCGTCCGGATCCAGGCCGAGCGTGTCGCAGCAGTAGATGAAGGTGTCGGTGTGCACCGCCTCCTCGAACGCCTGGCGCAGGAGGTACTGGCGTGCCTCGGGGTTGGTCACGTGGTTGTAGACCGCGAGCACGATGTTGTTGGCGGTGAGGCTCTCGGCGGTCGAGAAGAAGCCGAGGTTCCAGAGGATCAGCCGCCGTTCGGTGTCGCTCAGCACCTGGCCCGACTTCCACTGCTCGACGTCCTTCTGCATCGAGATCTCTTCCGGCGTCCAGTTGTTGGCGATGCCGTTCTTGTAGTACTCCCGCGCCCACGGGTAGGTGATCGGCAGGATCTTGTTGGGATCGGTCTTCGAGCTGTTGATGATGGGCATGGCCTCTCTCCTGTCTTCGATCACCGCCGCACCCCGCCTCAGGGGGATCGACCACACCGCGCTCCCCGGAGACGGGTCGCTGATGCCGGATCGTTGTCTGGTTGTACGTCTTCGCTGCCGTCGGAAACGAGATTCAGGCGCCAGACCGGGATGCCGACCGGGCGGGGTTCGCCGCCGCCCGGTCTTCCGGGGGCGGCGCTGCGTTCCGGCGCGGGAACCCCCACGCCGCGGCACGCCCCGGCTTACTGGCAGGCCTCGCAGTCGGGATCGTCGATGCGGCACAGCCCCGGCTCGACCTTGCGCCCCTCGGGAGCCGGCGAGCCCTCGACTTCACCCCCGTCCGGGACCGAGGCCGCCGGCACCGGTACGGCGCCGGCGGAGTCCGCCACGAGGCCACCACCGAGTCCTCCGGCCGCGACCCCCAGCTTCTGGTACTCGCGCTTCTGGGTGAAGCCGTACTTGGCCGCGTCCAGCGTCGATTTCTCGACCTGGGTCGCCGCCAGCGAACGCAGGTAGTAGGTCGTCTTCAGACCCGCCTCCCAGGCGGCCATGTAGACCTCGCTGAGCTTCTTGCCCGAGGTGCCCTTGAGGAACACGTTGTGCGACTGGCTCTGGTCGATCCACTTGCTGCGCACGGCGGAGAGCCTGATGCAGTGCAGCGCGTCGATCTCGAAAGCCTCCTTGTACTTGGCGCGCAGCGCCTCGGGGATGGCATCGATCATCTGCACGTTGCCGTCGTAGTACTTGAGCTGCTCGAGCATCTCGTCGCCCCACAGCCCGAGCTGCTTGAGGTCCTCCACCAGGTAGCGGTTGACGATGGTGAACTCGCCGCTGATGTTCGCCTTGACGTAGATGTTCTTGTAGATCGGCTCGATACACGGGAAGCAGCCGGAGATGTTGGAGATCGTCGCGGTCGGCGCGATCGCCATCGTGTTCGAGTTGCGCATCCCGTGCTCGGCGACGTGCTCGCGCACGATGCTCCAGTCGAGCCGCTCGGTGCGCGGCACGGTGACCGGGACCCCGCGCTCCTGCTCGAGCAGGTGCAGGGTGTCGAGCGGGAACAGGCCGCGATCCCACTTCGAGCCGGGGTAGCTCTCGTAGGTTCCCCGCTCGGCGGCGAGCCGCGAGGAGCCCAGGATCGCGTGGTAGCCGATGATCTCGCCGATGCGATCGGCGACCTCGATCGCCTCCTCGCTGTCGAAGTTCACGTCGAGCTGGTAGAGCGCGTCCTGGAAGCCCATCACCCCCAGACCGACGGGACGGTGGCGCAGGTTCGAGTTGCGCGCCTCGGGGGTCGGGTAGAAGTTGATGTCGACGACGTTGTCGAGCATGCGGATCGCGCACTCCACCGTCTGCGCCAGGCGGGCCTCGTCGATGCGACCGTCGGTGATGTGCCGTGCCAGGTTGATCGACCCCAGATTGCACACCGCGGTCTCGTCGGCGGAGGTGTTGAGGGTGATCTCGGTGCACAGGTTGGAGCTGTGGATGACCCCCACGTGGTCCTGCGGCGAACGCACGTTGCAGGCGTCCTTGAAGGTGATCCATGGATGGCCGGTCTCGAACAGCATGGTGAGCATCTTGCGCCACAGGTCGCGGGCCTGGACCCGCTTGTAGAGCCGCATCTCACCGCGCTCCCCTCGCGCCTCGTACTCGAGGTAGCGACGCTCGAAGTCGCGGCCGTAGGTGTGGTGCAGATCCGGGACCTCGTCGGGCGAGAAGAGGGTCCAGTGAGCGTCCTCCCGCACCCGCTTCATGAACAGATCCGGGATCCAGTTGGCGGTGTTCATGTCGTGGGTGCGCCGCCGGTCGTCCCCGGTGTTCTTGCGCAGGTCGAGGAAGTCCTCGATGTCGTAGTGCCAGGTCTCGAGGTAGGCACACGTCGCGCCGCGGCGCTTGCCGGAGCGGTTGATCGCCATCGTCACGTCGTTGGCGATCTTGAGGAACGGCACGACGCCCTGGCTGTCGACGTTGGTGCTCTGGATGTGAGCGCCGGTGGCGCGGATGTTCGACCAGTCGTTGCCGATGCCACCCGACCACTTCGACAGCTGGGCGTTGTCGCCGAGGCTCTTGAAGATGTGCGCCAGATGGTCGTCGATGGTGGTCAAGTAGCAGCTCGACAGCTGGGGATGGCTGGTGCCCGAGTGGAAGAGCGTCGGCGTCGAGGCCACGTAGAGCAGCTGCGAGAAGACCTCGTAGAACTCGAGTGCGCGCTCGGTGGCGTTGGGCTCCTCGATCGACAGGCCCATCGCCACCCTCATCCAGAAGCCCTGCGGCAGCTCGAGCACCTCGGAGCGCTGGTTGCGCATCAGATAGCGGTCGTAGAGGGTCTGCATGCCGAGGTAGGTGAACTCGTCGTCGCGCTCCAGCTTGAGGCTCGCGGCCATCAGGTCGAGGTCGAAGCGTCCCAGCCGCTCGTCGTAGCGCTTGGCCGCGAGACCGTCGACGATCGAACGCTTGAAGGCGTCACGGTAGGCCTTGTCGAGCTCCTTGCGGGAGGTCGAGCGCCCGATCACCTCGCGGCAGACGATCTGCCGCTGCAGCCGGGCAGCGAGCTTGTTGTACGCGGGATCGCGCTCGATGTAGGCCGCCGCTGAGAGCACCATGGCGTTCTGGACCTGCACCGTGGGGATGCGGTCGTAGACGTTGTGCACCACCTCGCGCAGCACCAGGTCGACGTCGACGTCGACGAGCCCGTCGGCGGCGCGGCGCAGGGCGTCCTCCACCTTCTTGACGTTGAACAGCACCACCCTGCCGTCGCGCTTCACCGCGGTGAGCTTGCCGAGACGGGCGTCCTCGATCGCCCGCTGCCGCGCGGCGTCCCGCGCCTTCTGCCGATCGGCGCGATACAGGATGTAGGCCTTGGCCACTTCGTAGTGGCCGCCCAGCACCAGGTGCTTCTCGACGATGTCCTGGATGTTCTCGACGTTCGGGAAGAAGTCCTGGAACCGGGTCCGGATCTCCTCCACGATCTCGGCGACCACCGCGTCGACCTGCTCGGCCGCCACGCCGGCCCCGGTGGCCCGCACCGCATTGCGGATGGCCACGGCGATACGCTCGCGATCGAACTCGACGACCTCACCCGTGCGCTTGACGACTCTCACTGCATCTCTCCCTCTCGCTCTGGACGCTCGCACTGCTCCCCTGGCGCGGGGCCGGAGGCCACGGCCGGAGTCCGTCGGTGGAAGCTGCTCTCGGCAGCCCGATCTGGCCACGCGGCACGACGCCACGCCCCCGGCGGCCGCTGCGTCTCGGCGCGGCGCCCTCCCTGGCTCGTCCCCAGATCGTTCCGTCCGCGAAGCCCTCGACCGGTGGTTCGAGCGGGCCTAGGGCCGAGGATCCCGACCGGGCCCGCGTCATCCCGTCGGGATCTCCGGAGAGCCCCGACCGGTGCTTGCCACCGCATCGCCGAAGCTCTGGACACCCTTTCGGTCACGAAACGAACCCCCTCGCAAAGTCCGCACCGCCCGCGGCAGTCGATCGAGCTGCTAAGTCGTTCCAGCAGTTCGACTTGGAGCCGCAGGCCGTCGGCGGTTCGCGGCACGACGAGCGCCGCTTCCTCGTTGGACGGTGCGAGGCAACCTACAACATGTTGTGGGGCACCGTCAACGCCACCACAACATCATGCAAGCATCTCCAATGCCTCGGGGAGCCCAAGGAATGTCGCCTCGCGCCCCGCGAACCGGGGCTGGGCGGCTACTTGCCTGGTCCAGGTCGGCCGCAGCAGGCGGCCGATGATCGGCGGCGCGTCCGGCCACAGGAGACCCGGACACGCAGAGCGGCTGACCGTACAATGGCCGACCGGTGCTCGCCCCGGACCCGCCGTCGGGTCGCGAGTCCCGACCGACCAGCCACTCCGAAGAAGAACCAGGCCCGAGCCAGGGCCCGCCGGGAGACAGCCCCCGTGAGCGACGACAGAGAGAAGCCGGTGCGCGTCCGGGTCGCGCCGTCGCCGACCGGCGACCCGCACCTCGGTACCGCCTACCAGGCACTGTTCAACTACGCCTTCGCGCGCCGCCACGGTGGTCAGTTCGTGCTCCGCATCGAGGACACCGACCGTCAGCGCAGCAGCCGCGAGTCGGAGGAGGAGATCCTCGCCGCCCTGCGCTGGCTGGGACTGGCATGGGACGAAGGCCCCGACCAGGACGGCCCACACGCGCCTTACCGTCAGAGCGAGCGACTGGAGATCTACCGCGAGCATGCCGAGCGGCTGCTCGCCAGCGGCGCCGCATACCGCGACTTCTCGACCCGCGAGGAGATCGCGCGGGAGCGCGAGAGCGGCCAGGACGCGCTCGACTACGTCGGCCACAGTCGCCGCCACCGCGACCTCGATCCCGAGGAGGCGGCGCGGCGGGCGGCCGCCGGCGAGGAGCACGTGGTGCGTCTCAGGGTGCCGACCGACGGCGTCTGCACCATGCACGACGTGCTGCGCGGCGCCATCGAGCGCGAATGGAGCCTGGTCGACGACCAGGTGCTGCTCAAGTCGGACGGCTTCCCCACCTACCACCTGGCCAACGTCGTCGACGACCACCTGATGGAGATCACCCACGTGATCCGGGGCGAGGAGTGGATCAGCTCCCTGCCCAAGCACCTGCTGCTCTACGAGAAGCTCGGCTGGCAGCCGCCGCTCTTCTGCCACCTGCCCCTGCTGCGCAACGACGACGCCAACCGCAGCAAGCTCTCGAAGCGACGCAACCCGACCTCTATCGACTACTACCGGCGCGCCGGCTACCTGCCCGAGGCGCTACTCAACTTCCTCGGCCTGATGGGACTCTCCCGCGCCGACGGCGACGAGAAACTGTCGCTCGAGGAGTTCGTCGAAGGGTTCGATCTCGAGGCGATCTCGCTCGGCGGGCCGGTCTTCGACCAGAAGAAGCTGCGCTGGCTGAACGCGCGCTACCTGCGAGAGGACTTCGACGCCGCCGGCCTGGTCCGGCTGCTGCGTTCGTGGCGCCTCGACGACACGACCCTCGAGCGCATCGCCCCGCTGGCGCAGCCGCGCCTCGAGACGCTCGGCGACTGGGGCGAGCTCACAGCCCACCTCTTCGCCGATCTGGTCGAGCCGCCGGTCGAGGAGCTCACGCTCGAGGGATGCGAGCCCGAGCAGGTCGCCGAGGTGCTGCAGATGGTCGCCTGGCGCGTCGACACCCTGCGCCCCTTCGTCGCCGATCGGATCCACGGCGTCCTGCGCGAGTTGGCCGAGCAGCTCGGCTTCAAGCTACGCCAGTTCACCCGACCGCTCTATGTCGCCATCTCCGGCAAGCCGGCCTCGACGCCGCTCTTCGACACCATGGAGATCCTCGGCCGGGACCTCACCCGCGCCCGCCTGCGCGCCGCCGTCGAGCGACTCGGCGGTCTCGGCGCCAAGAAGTTGAAGAAGCTCGAGAAGCGCTACCAGGCGCTCGGCGGTGGATCGGGCGGCGAAGGATCAGACGACGACGGCGACGGCTGAGCCCGTCGCACCCGCGGGAACCACCGGTCGAGGCCCGCTGCTCCCGTCGCCCCCGGGGTCAACCTCCCCGCTTCTGGGCGCGCGCCCAGCTGTCGCGCAGCGAGACCGTCCGGTTCCACACCGGCTCCTCTGCGGTGCTGGTGGTATCGGGGCAGAAGTACCCCTGACGCTCGAACTGCACGTTGGCTCCCACCGGGTGCCCGGTGAGCGAAGGCTCGAGCCGACAGCCTCGGAGCACCTCGACCGAGTCGGGGTTCAGCGCCTGCTTGAAGTCCTCGAGGGCCGAAGGGTCCTCGACCTGGAACAGCCGGTCGTAGAGCCTCACCTCGGCGGTCCGGGCGTGCGCGGCGCTCACCCAGTGCAGGGTCGCCTTGACCCGGCGGCCGTCGGGCGCGTCCCCACCGCGGGTCTCGGGATCGTAGGTACAACGGAGCTCGACGATCTCGCCGGCAGCGTCCTTGACCACCTCGCGACAGGTGACGAAGTACGCGTAGCGCAGCCGCACCTCCCGACCGGGCGCCAGACGGAAGAACTTCTTCGGCGGATCCTCCATGAAGTCCTCACGCTCGATGAAGAGCTCACGCGAGAAGGGCACCTTGCGGGTCCCGGCCGAGGGGTCCTCGGGGTTGTTGATCGCCTCGAGCTCCTCGACCTGGTCCTCGGGGTAGTTCTCGATCACCAGCTTGAGCGGACGCAGCACCGCCATGGCCCGCGGCGCCACCCGGTTCAGGTGGTCGCGCTGGCAGTGCTCGAGCAGTCCCACGTCGACGGTGCCTTTGCGCTTGGTGATCCCGACCCTGGTGCAGAAGTCGCGGATGGCCTCCGGGGTGTACCCCCGCCGCCGCATGCCGCGGAGGGTCGGCATGCGCGGATCGTCCCAGCCTTCCACGTCGCCGTCCTCGACCAGCTGCAGCAACCGCCGCTTGCTGAGGATCGTGTAGTTGACGTTGAGCCGGGCGAACTCGATCTGCTGGGAGTGCACATCGACCTCGAGCTGCTCCAGGAACCAGTCGTAGAGCGGACGGTGGTCTTCGAACTCCAGCGTGCAGAGCGAGTGGGTGATGCCTTCCAGCGAGTCCGACAGGGCGTGCGCGAAGTCGTACATCGGATAGATGCACCAACGGTCGCCGGTGCGATGGTGGTGCGCACGACGGATGCGATAGAGCACCGGGTCGCGCAGGTTCATGTTGCCGGAAGTCATGTCGATGCGCGCCCGCAGCACGTGCTCGCCGTCTTCGAACTCGCCGGCGCGCATGCGGCGGAACAGATCCAGGCTCTCTTCCGCCGAGCGGTCGCGGTAGGGGCTCTCCTTGCCCGGCTCGTTCCACGGACCGCGGTACTCACCGACCTGCTCCCGCTGCAGGCTGTCGACGTAGGCCTTGCCGTCGCGGATCAGCCTCTCGGCGAACTCGTAGAGCTGCTCGAAGTAATCGGAGGCGAAGTAGAGGCGATCCTCCCAATCGAAACCGAGCCAGCGCACGTCGTCCTGGATCGAGTCGACGTACTCGACGTCCTCCTTCACCGGGTTGGTGTCGTCGAAGCGCAGGTTGCAGCTGCCCCCGAACTCCTCGGCGACACCGAAGTTGAGGCAGATCGACTTGGCGTGGCCGATGTGCAGGTAGCCGTTGGGCTCGGGAGGAAAACGCGTCCGCACCGCGCCGCCCCACTTGCCCGATGCCTGATCTGCGGCGATGCGCTCGCGGATGAAGTCGGCCGCCGCGGAGTCGGCGGCACCTTCCGCGGCGCCGCCCGGCCCGCTACCCCTCCGTGCATCCGACCCGATCGCTGCCTCGTCTTCTTCGCTCATCGCCTGGCTCCTGATCACAACCGCCGCCGGTCCCGAACGGACCGACCTGCACGGCGTCGCCGACTCGGCTCCGCGGCGCGGGCCTCTGGCAGGGTCCTCCGGTGGCCATCGGCGCTCGGCGTCCACCGACCACCCTGTCGGGACCGCCGTCGCACCCCGACGGGAGGACGGATCGTGCCGAACGGCGCCTCTCGCCGGCTCCCGGGGTGGCGCCCGGCACGGGGCGGCGTGCACGCGGCGCGCGAGTATAGCCCGTGAGCTCGCGAGCGACCGCACCGCCGCCGCGCAGACTCCACCGGCCGCCACCCGGATGGCCGCTTGAGATCGCACCGCGAAGCGGACAACATCGGCCGACGACCGTCCTCGCGGCGCAGCACGGAGAAGAGCGAATGGACCTCAGAGACACCGCCGAGCAGCACGCCTTCCGACAGGAGGCGAGGCAGTGGATCGCAACCAACGCGCCGCGTCACCTCGACGAGAAGCTGGCCGCCAGCTCGTTCGGTCGCAGCGCCTTCGAGCCCGACGAGTACATCCGGGAATCCAAGGCCTGGCAGGCCCGCAAGGCCGACGCCGGCTGGGCCTGCCTGCACTGGCCGGAGCAGTACGGAGGCCGCGACGCGACGCCGATCCAGCGCGTCATCTGGGCGCAGGAGGAGGGCCGCTACGGCTACCTGAGCAGCCTCTACATCATCGGTCACGGAATGTGCGCGCCAACGCTGATGGCCTACGCCAGCGAGGAGCAGAAACGACGCTTCCTGCCGCCGATGGCGCGTGGCGACGAGATCTGGTGCCAGCTCTTCTCCGAGCCGGGCGCCGGCTCGGACCTCGCAGGCATCTCCACCCGCGCCCGCCGCGACGGCGACGAGTGGGTCCTCGACGGCCAGAAGGTGTGGACTTCCGGGGCACAGAACAGCGACTGGGGGATCATCGTCACGCGCTCCGACCCGGACCGGCCGAAGCACAAGGGCATGACCTTCTTCTTCCTCGACATGCGCTCTCCCGGCATCGAGATCCGCCCGATCCGGCAGGCCGCCGGAGACGCCGCCTTCAACGAGGTCTTCCTCTCCGGCGTCCGGGTCCCCGACGCCCAGCGCCTGGGCGGCGTCGGCGACGGCTGGAGCGTCTCGATCACCACCCTGATGAACGAACGAGCCGCCATCGGCACCTCGATGGCGACCGGCTTCGACGAGCTCCTGGCGCTGCTCGGCGAGCTCGCGCTGGAGAGCGGGCCGGCGCTCGACGACGGCGAGGTGCGCTGCCGGGTCGCCGACTGGTACGTGCGCGCGATGGGCCTGCGCTACACCGGCTACCGCTCGATCACCGCGCTGGCGAAGGGCGGCCTGCCGGGGCCCGAGAACTCGATCGGCAAGGTCGTCGCCGGCAACATGATGCAGGAGATCGCCTCCTGCGCCCTCGAGCTGCAGGAGGTCGACGGGGTCCTGGTCGAGGACGCCGGCCTGGCGCTGCGGGCGAAGTTCCCACGCATGCTGATGCGCTCGCTCGGCACCCGCATCGAGGGCGGAACCGACGAGATCCTCAAGAACATCATCGCCGAACGCGTGCTCGGCCTGCCCGGAGACGTCCGCGTCGACCGCGACGTGCCCTTCCGCGAGGTGCCGCGGGGGGCCTGAACGCCGCGCGAGGGCGGCACGGGCGAACCAGCGGATCGCAGCCTTGAAGAGCCAGCGCTTCGTCGTCATGGGGGCCGGAGAGGTCGGCTTCCACCTGGCGCGCCAGCTCGATGCGGACGGCCATCGGGTGGTGGTCATCGACACCGACCCGGAGAAGCAGGTGCGAGTCGACGAAGAGCTCGACGTGCAGTTCCTGCTCGGCAGCGGCACCCACGTGCCGACCCTCGAACAGGCCGGGGTCGACGGCTGCGACCTGTTCATCGCCGCCTCCGACAACGAGGAGGCCAATCTCGCCTCCACCGTGCTGGCCAAGGACCTGGGGGCGCGCCGGGCCGTGGTGCGACTGGAGACCACCGAAGCGGTGGGACGCTTCCGCTCCCTCTACGAGCGGCTCTTCCACGCCGACCTCATCCTCTCCTCGCAGAGCCTCGCGATCATCGAGATCCTCAACCTGGTGCTCGGTCATCACACCCACGAGATCGACTTCCTCGCCGAGGGCCAGATCCAGCTGCGCACCATCGGCATCCAGGCCGACAGCCCGATCACGCGCACCTCGCTGCGGCGGGCCAGACTGCCGGAAGGGTCTCTCGTCGTCGGCTACCTCGACGAGCAGCACGAGCTGGCGATCCCGACCGCCGACCTGCACCCGGCGCCGGGTGGCCAGGCCATCGTCCTGTGCACCCGCGACTCGATCCGAGCCGTCGAGCAGATGTTCGCGGCGCAGCTCGAGAGCCCCCGTCACGTGGTCGTCGCCGGCGGCGGGCTCATGGGGTCCGCGATCGCTCAGGCGCTGAGCCACGAGGTCCGCCAGCTGCGAGTCTTCGAGCGCGATCGCGGCCGCGCCGAGCGGCTGGCCCGTCAGATGCCGGGCGTCGAGGTGCTGTGCGCCGACGCCACCGATCTGCGGGTCCAGCGTGCCGAGGGCATCCATCAGGCGGACGCCTTCATCGCCGCCATGGGGCACGACGAGACCAACCTGATGGCCGGACTGATGGCGCAAGAGAACGGCGTCGGCAAGGTGATCTCGACGGTGCGGCGGAGCGAGACGTCGCGCTTGTGGCAGCGCGTCGGCGCGTTCGATCTCGTCTCCCCGAGGTTCCTCGCCGCGGAGCACATCGACCACTACATCCGCGGCGGCTACCGCGCCAACATGATCTCGCTGGAGGGTGGCGCCCTGCGGGTCTTCACCCGCCGGATCCACCCCGCCAGCGCCGTCGTCGGCGCCACCCTGGCGGAGATCGCGCCACCCGACGGGTTGCTGGTCGGAGCGGTGGTGCGCGGCGAACGTGTCTTCCTGCCCACGGGAGAGGATCGCCTGGCCGCCGACGACCACGTGATCCTGTTCGTGCACCAGAGCGAGCTCGGCACCCTGCACCTCTTCTTCCCCGGGCCCGACGAGACCTGAGCCGGCCTCGGGCACACCCACCGCCGCACGATCGAGTCCCTGCGTGAACCTGCGCACCGTCTTCCGGCTGGTCGGACGCCTGCTGCTGCTGCTCGCCGCGGCCCATCTGGTGCCCGTCATCTGCGCTCTGCTGACCGGCGAGCCACGCTCGCTGGCGCTGTTCGCGCTATCCGCCACACTGACCGCCGTCGTCGGCGCCGCGCTGTCGCGTCTGCCGGCTTCCGACGAGCCGATCTACCGACGCGAAGGTGTGCTCTTCGTGGTCCTCGGCTGGCTGGTGGCCTCGATCGTCGGCGCCGTGCCGCTGCTCCTCGACGGCTCGATCTCCGCTCCGGTCGACGCCCTCTTCGAGTCGGCGAGCGGCTTCACCACGACCGGCGCCTCGATCCTGGTCGACATCGAAGCGCTACCGCGCAGCGTCCTGCTCTGGCGCAGCTTCACCCAGTGGCTGGGCGGCCTCG
This sequence comes from Acidobacteriota bacterium, assembly GCA_003388555.1. Lineage (GTDB taxonomy): Bacteria > Acidobacteriota > Thermoanaerobaculia > Multivoradales > Multivoraceae > QQVD01. Next base: position 53,671 of record QQVD01000068.1, read on the forward strand.
GGATCATCGTGCTGCTGGTGGCGCTGCTCGCCGAGCTGGGCCCGGGAACCCGGTTCCTCTACCGCGTCGAGGTGCCGGGGCCTACCACCGAGTTCCTCCGCCCACGGGTTCGCGAGACGGCGGCAGCTTTGCTGCGCCTCTACCTGGCCCTGACTGGAGCGATGGTCGCGGCGATGCTGGCCACCGGAGTCGGCCTCTACGATGCCGTCGCCCACACCTTCACCACCCTCTCCACCGGTGGCTTCTCGCCCTACAACGCGAGCGCCGCCGCCTTCGCCCCGGGCACCCAGGTGGTCATCCTCGTCTTCATGGTGATCGCGGGGATGAACTTCTCGCTGCTCCACGAGGGCCTGCGCGGGCGCGCCAACGTCTGGCGCAACCGCGAGCTCACCGTCTACGTGGCGATCCTGCTGCTCGCCATCGGTCTGGTGCTCGCCTACGTGCCGCCTTCGCCGGGCGGCGACGGAATCCGGCTGCTCGACGCGTCGTTCCAGGTCGTCTCGCTGATGACCAGCACCGGCTTCGCCAGTCGCGACTTCGATCAGTGGCCGAGCGGAGCCAAGGCGGTGCTGGTCATCCTGATGCTGATCGGCGGATCGGCAGGATCGACCGCCGGCGGCATCAAGGTGATGCGGATCCTGGTCGGCTTCAAGAGCGCCATGCGCGAGGCCCGCCTGCTCTACTCGCCGAACCTGGTCTTGCCGATCACCCTGCGCGGGCAGGTCGTCCCCGACAACGTGGTGCAGAGCGTCACCGGCTTCCTGGTGCTGTTCCTTATGACGCTGTTCTTCGGCACCCTGCTCCTGGCGCTCGGCGGCGCCGACCTCATCACCGCCTTCACCGCCGCCCTCGCCTGCCTCAGCAACATCGGCCCCGGGCTCGGCGAGGTCGGACCGACCGCCAACTTCTCGGCCTTCGCGGCGTGGGAGAAGCTGCTGCTGGTGCTGTTGATGCTGCTCGGCCGGCTCGAGATGCTGGCCATCGCGGCGCTGATCACGCGCCCGTTCTGGCGCTCCTGAGCCTCAGATCAGCTCGAAGAGGCCAGGGTCTCGAGGATCTCCTCTCTGGTCCTCGCCTCGACCAGCCGCTCGACGTTCTCCGGCCGCTTGGCCCAGGACGAGATCGCCGCCAGGCAGCGCAGGTTCTGCTTCGGCTCGCTGGCAGCCGAGACGACGACGAAGAAGACCCTGACCGGCTTGCCGTCGAGCGCCGCGAAGTCGATTCCCCGCCGGGCGACGCCGACCGCGATCACCGCGTCCTGGATCGCCTCGGCCCTGCAGTGTGGCACCGCGATCGAGTGGCCGATCCCGGTCGAGCCGAGAGCCTCGCGCTCCTCGAGCCGTGCCAGCACCGTCTCGGCATCGAGGTCCGGGTGCACCCGCGCGATCTCGCGGGCGAAGAAGCGCAGAACGCCATCCCGGTCGAGACCGGCCAGATCCGGGAAGACGAGCTCCGGGGTGGTGAATCCGAGCAGTGTGTCGATCGAGCTGGCAGTCATCCGGTTCGGACCCGTGCCCACATGGTGCCTGTGGTTGGGCGGGCGGCCCGCCGGAGCGGCCAGGCCCGAGACGGACCCGAGGCCCCGCGAAGGCCGATGGCGCCGCAGTCTAACCAAACCCCCGACCTCTCGAAGGCGACGTCCGGAGCACCGTCTCGTGCGGCGAGCCCGGGCACCGTCAGTTGCGGTGGTACCGATCTGCCGAGCCCGGGGTCGCCTGCCGATCGCCGCGCGGCCGGCTTCGACGGTTCCCCGATCCGAGGCTTGCATATTCGATATTGCGCATGTTACGATTCTCTCGTCCTTGGGAGGGTCGCTCCAAAGAGGGCGGCATCCCCTCCTCCCGCACACAGAAGGACCCCTTGAAGGGCTCGGGCTGGCCGCCACGAGCCCTCTTTTTTTGTCCCGGGAATCTCTCGTCCGCGAGTCCCCAGCCCGGACAACCGGTCTGGGACCCAGCCGTCGAGTGAGGCCGAGAGGGGCGCGAAGGCCCGCCTGCCGCGAGCCGTCGAGGATCTGGAGCTCTCGGGTCTCAGGTCGACGAACCGCGAGTCAGGTCGTCGCGGAACTCCGGCGCCGCGACGGCGATCAGCCGCTCGCGACGCTCCGATTCGGTGGCGCCGCGCAGGCGAGCGGAGCCCCACTCGGTGACGACCCAGTCGACGTCGGTGCGGCACGAGGTCACCACGGCTCCCTCGGCGATACGAGCGACGATCCGTGATGCGCTGCCGCGCGCCGCGGTCGCCGGCAGGGCGAGGATCGAGCGGCCGCCCGGCGACGCCGAGGCGGCGCGCAGGAAGTCCACCTGGCCTCCGACGCCGCTGACGGCGCGGCCGCCGATCCGCTCGGCGTTCACCTGACCGAGCAGATCCACCTCGACCGCCGAGTTGATCGAGACCAGCTGGCGCAGGCTCGCGAGAACACCGGCGTCATGGGTGTAGCCGACCGGACGCAGTCTCAGGGTCGGCTCATTCGTCGCCCAGCGATAGAGGTCGGCACTGCCGAGCAGGAACCCGGTCACCAGCAGGTGGCGGTCGATCGTCTTGCGGGCACCGGTCACCGCACCGTACTGCACCAGCTGACGCACCCCGTCGGAGACCATCCCGGAGTGGATTCCGAGATCGCGACGCGAGTGCAGCCGCGACAGCACGGCATCGGGCAGCGCACCGACCCCGAGTTGCAGGCAGTCGCCGTCGTCGATCAGCGCTGCGACCTGCTCGGCGATGCGTTGCACCGTCGGGCTCGCATCGCCCGGCTCCACCTCGGCCGGGGCGACGGCCGAATCGCACACCACCTCGGCCCTCGAGAGCGGCAACACCGGCGCTCCCATCGCCGCTGGTAGCGAGCGGTTGCGTTCGACCAGCAGCCGACGACCTCCGCTCAGCGCCGCGGGAAGGAAGTCGACGCCGAGGCCCAGCGACAGACCCGCCGGTGACGGCGCCACCTGAGCGATCACCAGGTCCAACCGATCGGGTTCCGCCAGCCAACGCGCGATCTCGCGATACTGCATCGGCACCAGCTCGACCTCCGGCGCCCCGGCCATCTCGGGCAGGTGGAAGAAGACCCTGACCCTGCCGCCGGGTGCTCGCAGCGGCGGCTGCGCGTAGCCGGCGGGTTGGGCGAAGATCCACTCGCGATCCGCGGTGGCCTCGGGGTGGCGGTTCAGCCACTCCACGACCGTCGACGGGCACGCGGCGCCGCCGGCGACGAAGATGCTGCGCGCCGCGGCGAGTGCGGCGCGCAGCCGCGCCTCGTCGAGCTCGGGCTCGCCCGGCGCGGGCCCACTCACCGCGGCGCCGTCCATCGGCGCGCAAGGACTCGGTGGGCCGGTCCGGACAGCGAGCCCCGAGCGCTCCGGAGTCGGCGGTCGTCGAACCCGTGGGACTCGGACGCCGTCGGCGTCGCCAGCGCGCGCGCCGTGCCGGCCGGCGGCGCGGCCGCGTGGGTCATGGCGGCGCTGGTTGGTAGTGTGCAGCGCCACCGTCCGCCGCCCTCGGCGACTCGCCGACGAACCACCGACCGACACCCTCCATGCACGAAACCGCTCTCGACTGCCAACGTCCGCTCTTCTCCCTGCCGGCCGACACCCACTACCTGAACTGCGCCTACATGGCGCCTCTCGCCCGAAGCGTCGAACAGGCAGGACTCGCGGGACTCGAGAGGACGCGCCTGCCGTCCGACATCGTCGCCGACGACTTCTTCGCGCCATCGAACCGGGTGCGGTCGCGATTCGCCGAGCTGATCGGGGCGCCGAGCGAAGGCGTCGCGCTGGTGCCGTCGGTATCGTACGGGCTCGCCTGCGTGGCCAACAACCTGCCGCTGCAAGCGGACCGGGAGATCGTCGTCGCGGCCGGTCAGTTCCCCAGCAACTACTACCCGTGGTCGCGTCGCGCCAGGGAGGTCGGTGCCCGCCTGACGGTCGTCGAGCCCCCGGAGAATCGGACCCGGCGCGCCTCCGGCTGGTCGCAACGCCTGCTCGAGGCGATCGGTCCGCACACCGCGATCGTCGCTCTGCCCCAGATCCACTGGTCCGACGGCACCCGCTTCGATCTGGCGGCGATCGGCGCCCGGGCGCGCGAGGTCGGTGCCGATCTGGTGCTCGACGTGACGCAGTCCGCCGGCGCGCTCGATCTCGAGCTCGATCGGGTACGGCCGACGGCGATCGTGGCGGCCGCCTACAAGAGCCTCTTCGCCCCCTACGGCACCGCCTTCGCGTGGCTGGCGCCGGCGCTGTACGAGGGTCGACCGCTCGAGGAGACCTGGATCGCCCGCCGCGGCAGCGAGGACTTCGCGCGGCTGGTCGACTACAGCGAGCAGTACCGTCCGGGCGCGGCGCGCTTCGACGTCGGAGAGCGGTCGAGCCCCATCCTGATCCCGATGCTCGAGGAGGCCCTGCGCCTGGTCGCCTCCTGGGGCGCGAGCCGGATCCAGGCCTACGCCGCCCAGCTGCTCGAACCGCACCTCGAGGAGCTCGCGGAGCTCGGCTGTCACGTCGAAGACGCGCGCTGGCGCAGCGCCCATCTGGTCGGCGTGAGGCCGCCGCGGGGAACCGACCTCGAGGCACTGCGCCAGGAGCTCGCCAGGCGCTCGGTGCACGTGTCGATCCGCGGCGACGCCGTCCGCGTCTCGATCCAGGTGTTCAACGACGCCAGCGATCTCGAGGCCCTGGTCGCCGCCCTGCGCAGCGTGCTCGCGGGCTGAGTGGGGGACGAGGGACAAGGGACAAGGGACAAGGGACAAGGGACAAGGGACAAGGAGGGACAGCAGAGACTCTGCCTCTGTTTTCTAAGTTCTGCCTTCTAGGTTCTGCCTTCTAAGTTCTGCCTTCAGCTTCTCCCGTTCTTCCCTCTTCCCTCTTCCCTCTTCCCCACTCCCTCTTCCCTACTCCCCTCTCCCCTCCGCACACGCGTGCCGCTGGTTCTCGTCGAGCCCGGGCGCAGCGCGCTCGAGAATGCGCTGCAGCTCTCGCCTCGCGTCGCGGGTGCGCCCGACGTGGATCTGCGAGCAGCGCACCACCGCCGAGCGCACGGCGGCGAGCCAGTGGAATCGCTCGCTGGCTGGCAGAGCGGCGAGGGTCCCCGCTTCGGCCACGCCCCTCGCGACGGCGACGAAGGCGTCGAGTTGGGCCTTCATCTCGGCGAGATCGCAGCCGGGCTCGAGCAGTTCCGCGAGCTTCCAGCGATCGCTCAGCGCCACCTCGAGCCGCTTCTTCTCGTCGACCAGCTGCAGCAGCACGCCGGTGTTGACCGACTCCTCGCGATCGGCGCGCGGCACCACGCGCACCACGACGTAGCGGTAGGTCCGCCAGGCCGCCGGGGTGTCGGCGGAGCGACTGGGCCCGCGGAGCGAGTCGCTCATGCGGTCAACCCCAACACCGTGGTGACCGAGCGCACCCGAGCGCGCAGCAGGCCGCGGTAGGCGGCGCGAGCCTCGCCGCCGTGCTCGAAATCGGCCTGCACCCCGGCCGGCGCGTCGAGCAGCAGAGCGTCGGGCACAGCATCGAGCACCCTGTCGATCACGTCGTCGGCGAGTGCTCTTCTTGCCTCGTCGGCGGTGCTGCGCAGAGCGCTGGCGCGCGGCAGCAGCACGTGGTCGGCGAGCTGAGCGAACCGCCGCGACGCCTTCGCTTCGTCGACCGTGGCCCAGTCGTGATGCGGGTAGAGCGCGGCGCCGTGGTCGATCATCCACAGCCCGCCGCCCTGCACCATCAGGTTCGGGTTGCGCGCGGTGCGGTCGATGTTCCAGCACAGCGCGTCGAGACAGACGATGCGACTGGCGAGCAGCGGATCGACCCCGTCGAGGTCTGCCGCGGCGTCGAAGTTGTAGGCCCCGGCGAGGAAGTCCATGCCGACGTTGACGCCGCGGCTGGCGCGCAACACGTCCTGGATCTCGGGATCCGGCTCGAGGCGGCCGAAGTCGTCGTCGAGCTCGACCACCCGCAGCTCCGGCACCGGCAGTCCCCAGGAACGCGCCAGCCCCCCGACCACCAGCTCGGCGACCAGCGCCTTCGCCCCCTGGCCGGAGCCGCGGAACTTCAGCACGACGGTGGCACCGTCCTCCGTCTCCACCACGGCCGGCAGCGATCCGCCCTCGCGCAGCGGCACCACGTAGCGCACCGCGCGGTCGTGGGTCCAGAGAGGCGGGGCTGACGTCGAGTCCAGGGGCATGGGGGTTGGGGGTTGGGGGACAGGGGTTGGGGGTCAGGGAGCGGAGCTATCGCGGCCCGCAGACCGCTGATGGTACGACGGGCGCGAGGCACCGCGGCAGAGCCCCGGTAGACTGCGCCGCAGTCTTGCGATTCGTCCGCCCGGGATCCAACCGCGAAGGGAGACCGGTCACCTCGCGGACGACGCGTGGCCTGCTCTCACTCCCGTTCTCCCTGCGACTGCTGACCGCTCTTCTCTCTGTCGCTTCTCCTTTTGCCTCTTGCCTTTCCCTCCCTCCCGGTCCCTTTTCCCTAGTCCCTTTTCCCTAGTCCCTTTTCCCTAGTCCCTGAGCCCTGACCCCTGACGCCCCTGACCCCTTGCCCCCCAACCCCTCTCCGCCCCTCTCGCCGCCCGTCTCGTCGTGCTCCCGCTCTCCATCCTCGACCTCTGCCCGGTGCCCGAGGGCTCGACCCCGGTCCAGGCGCTCGCCAACAGCCGACAGCTCGCCCACGTCGCCGAGCAGCTCGGCTACCGCCGCTTCTGGATGGCGGAGCACCACAACATGCCCGGCATCGCCAGTGCCGCGACAGCGGTGGCGCTGTGCCACGTCGGCCAGGGCACGAGCACGATCCGCCTCGGCGCCGGCGGCGTCATGCTGCCCAACCATGCGCCGCTGGTCGTCGCCGAGCAGTTCGGCACCCTGGCCTCGATCTTCCCCGGCCGCATCGACCTGGGCCTCGGCCGCGCTCCGGGGACCGATCCGATCACGGCGCACGCCCTGCGCCGCAGCCGCGACGGCGACGTCGACGACTTCCCCCGCGACGTGCTCGAGCTGCGGCAGTACTTCGCCGCAGCGGACGACGGAGCCCCGGTCACGGCAGTGCCTGGAGCCGGGCTCGGGGTGCCTCTCTGGATCCTGGGCTCGAGTCTCTACGGCGCATCTCTCGCCGCCGCACTCGGGCTGCCCTACGCCTTCGCCTCGCATTTCGCACCCGCCGCCCTCGACCAGGCGCTCGACCTCTACCGCAGCCGCTTCGAGCCCTCGGCCCAGCTCGATCGGCCGCACGTGATGCTGGGCATGAACCTCTGCGCGGCGGACGACGCCGAGGAGGCGCGGTTTCTCAGGACCTCCGGACTGCAGGCGGTGCTGAACCTGCGCCGCGGCCGGCCCGGCCTGCTGCCGCGACCGCGAGCCGACTTCGACTCCACCCTCGGCGCCGCCGAGCGTCAGCTGCTGGACGGCTTCAGGAGCTGCTCTGCGGTGGGAGGGCCGGAGGACGTCCGCCAGGCGATGAGCTCCTTCGCCGAGCGCACCGCCGCCGACGAGCTCATCCTGGTCTCCCAGATCTGGGATCCGGCGGCGCGGGTCCGCTCGTACGAGATCGCCGCGGGTCGGGCTCAGTAGGGGCTGGGGTTTGGGGGTCAGGGGTCAGGGGTTTGGGGGTCAGGGGTCAGGGGTCAGGCGTCAGGGGTTTCGAGACCGCGGCCGGGATTCTGAGCCGAAGTCGTACGACCCCGACGCACCTGCAGTGCGGTCGCCGCAACGACGCCGGCTGCATCGCGCGAGCGCCAACTCCTCCCCCTTCAGCGGGAGGACCGAGATGGGGGCGTCTCATCCAACCACTCCTCTTCCCTGTCCTTTGTCCCTCTTCGCTTGTCCCTTGTCCCTTTTCCCTTGTCCCTCGTCCCTCCCTCACTCCTCCCGCAACGTGCGCGCCGGCTCGAGCCGGACGGCGCGCAGCGCCGGGACGAAGCAGCCGATCCCGGTGACCGCGAGGAGCAGCGCCGAGACCGAGCCATAGACCCACGGATCGACCGGCTCGACACCGAAGATCTGGGTGGAGAGCACTCGCGTCACCAGGCTCGCGAGCGCCACGCCGAGCACCAGGCCCGCCGCCGCGAGCACCGCCGCCCGGCCGACGACGATGCCCAGGATCGATCGGCGCTGAGCTCCCATGGCCATCCGGATACCGAGCTCGCGCCGCCGATCGGCGACCATCTTGCCGAGCAGCGCATAGAGGCCGATGGCGGCCAGGAAGAGGGCCAGCAGGCCGAAGACCACGAGCAGTCGGGTGAGCAGGCGCGGCCTGGCGAGGGTTCCGGCGACCACCTCGTCGAACGAACGAACGCCGCTGATCGGCAGCTGCGGGTCCATGCCCCAAACCGTGGTGCGTACGAGCTCGGCCAGAGCCGGCCCCTCGGCCCGGCTGCGCAGCATGACGTTCATGGTCCGAGGCACCATGCCGAAGAGAGCGGCGCTCTGCCCATAGTTGAAGTAGACCTCGGTGCCGGCACGCTGCTCGAGACCGCGCTGGGGCACGTCCTCCAGCACGCCGACGATCTGCATCCACGGCATCTCTCCGAAGCCGGGGCGCAACCGGCGACCCACCGCATCCTGGTTCGGATAGAAGACGTCGGCGAGGCGGCGATTGATCAGCACCACCGGCGTCTCGGCGCCCTCGTCCGCCGCGTGGAAGCCGCGGCCGGCGATCACTCTCTGGTCGAGTACCTCCAGCGCGTCACTGGTCACGAACTGCCAGTAGTCGACGTTGTGGGCCGGCCCTTCGTCGGTCCGCTCGACGCCCTCGAACTCCATGTCGTTGGCGTTCAGCACCCGCTGCGGAGGCAGGCCGCTGATCGCCGCGACCTCCTCGACCTCGGGCCGGCTCCGCAGCTGCCCGAGCAGGCGGTCGTAGAAGGTCCGCTGCTCAGCGGTCTCCGGGTAGTCGCTCTGCGGCAGTCGGAGCTCGAAGGTCCAGAGCCGTTCGGAATCGAAGCCACGATCGACCTGGAGAAGCTCCCACAGAGTGCGCACCATCAGTCCCGAACCGACCACCAGGGCCAGCGCCAGACCGACCTCGAGTACCACCAGGCCGCCCCGGACCCTCGACCAGGCCCGGTCGGAGGTGTTGCGCTGAGCTCCCTGGCGCAGCAGGGAGGCGACTCCGGTGCGTGAGAGGCTGACCGCGGGCAACAGCCCGAAGAGCACCACCGAAACGATCGAGATCGCGGCAGTGAAGGCGATGACCTGGCCGTCGAGCCCGATCTCGTCGACCCGCGGCAGGCTGTCGGGGAATTCGCGCACCAGCAGCTCGAGACCGAGATGAGCGAAGACCAGACCGAGCAACGCGCCGAGGAGCGCCAGGGCGAGATTCTCGGTCAGCAGCTGACGCAGCAGCGTGCGGCGGGACGCACCGAGCCCGGCGCGGACTGCCATCTCACGTCGGCGCGTGTCGGCTCGCGCAATCAACAGCCCTGCGACGTTGGCGCAGGCGATGAGCAGCAAGAACCCCACTGCGCCGAGCAGCGCGAAGAGAGCCGGCCGGGCACCGCCGACCACCTCCTCGTGCATCGCTGCGATATGCAGCGGATGCCCGTCCGGACTCGGACCGTGGCGCTCGCCGGCACGGTCCTCCCAGCCGGCAACCAGCGTCTGCAACTCGCTGCGAGCCTCCTCCAGAGTCACGTCCTCGCGCAGGCGACCGGCGACCCACAGGAAGTGGTTGCCGTTGCGCTCGCGATCCGACGGCCCGAAGGCCAGCGGACGCCAGATCTCGATGCCGCCCTCCTCGAGGTCGAATCCGGGGGGCATCACACCGACGACCGTGCACACCTCTCCGTTCACCGTCACGGTGTCTCCGACCAACGAATCCCTGCCGCCGAACGCTCGCTGCCAGAGCTCGTGCGACACCAAGGCCACCGGCGGTCCGCCGGCCGTGTCCTCCTCCTCGGTGAAGATCCGGCCAACCTGCGCCCTGACGCCGAAAGCCTCGAGCAGCGAGGCACTGACCACCGCCGAGCGCACCCTCAGGGGTCGGTCCGGCGTCACCAGGCTCGACTCGCCGGCCCGGTAGGCGCCCAGTGCGCTGTAGGAGGTGCTCCACTCACGCAGCGACATGAACTCCGGCGGATCGATCCAGAAGCGATCGAAACCCATCGTCGGGAAACTCGAGCTGATGATCACCAACCGGTCCGGCTCGGGGTAGGGCAGCGGCTCGAGCACGACGCCGCGCAGCACGCTGAACATGGCGCTGTTGGCGCCGATCCCCACCGCGAGTGTGAGAACCAGCACCACGGTGACACCGCGATCGCGGCGCAGGGCCTTGACGCCACCGAAGAGGTCGCGCACGAAACGCTCGATCGTCTGCATGGGGGCTCCTTCCACGACGCCCCTCCAGCCGTCCGGATCGCGTGACGGGGCCGCGGCGGCCCGACCGACCTCGGACTTCGATGAACGGGGCTCAGGCCCTACAACGCAGCCGGACCGGAGACGGTTGCGTCGGCGTGGATCGAGCGTGGATCGGGCGCGGCCCGGCGGCCCCGGCGGGAACGGTCGACACACGCAAGGCCCCTAGCCTCCTCACCCTCCGTAGCAGCGGCAAGCCGGCCCTTAGACCCGGTTTCGTCTCGACCGCTTCTGTTTCGGCAGATAGAGGTCGGTGATCGTGCCCTCGAACGCCTCGGCGGCGAAGGCGACCGTCTCGGAGAGGGTCGGATGCGGGTGCACGGTGAGACCGATGTCCTGGGCATCGGCCCCCATCTCGATCGCCAGGCCGATCTCGGCGATCAGGTCTCCGGCGCCGGGACCGACGACCCCACCGCCGATCACCCTCTCGGTCTCGGGGTCGAAGAGCAGCTTGGTCAGGCCCTCTGCCCGCGCCATGCCGAGGGCACGACCGCTCGCCGACCAGGGGAAGGTGCCCTTCTCGTATTCGACACCGCGCTCCTTCGCCTCGGTCTCGGTGAGACCGACCCAGGCGACCTCGGGATCGGTGTAGGCGACGCTGGGGATCACCCGCGCCTCGAAGCCGCTCTTCAGTCCTGCGGCGACCTCCGCCGCGACCTTGCCCTCGTGGGTCGCCTTGTGGGCCAGCATCGGACCGTGGGTCAGGTCGCCGATGGCGAAGATGTGCGGCACGTTGGTGCGCATCTGCTCGTCTGTGGCGATGAAACCGCTCTCCTCGACCTCGACGCCCGCCGCGGCGGCGCCGATGCGCCTGCCGTTGGGCCGGCGGCCGACCGCAACCAGCAGCGCGTCGAAGAGGGCGCCGTTGGGCGCGCCTTCGCCCTCGAGAGAGACCTTGATGCCGTTCTTCTGCGCCTTGGCCTCGGTGAGCCGCGTCGCCAGCCACAGGTTCTCGAGACGCGGCTCGAGCTCCTTGCGCAGCGGCTTGACGAGGTCGCGGTCGGCTCCGGTCATCAGTCCGTCCAGCAGCTCGACCACCGAGACCCGCGCTCCGAGGGCGGCGTAGACCGTGGCCATCTCGAGTCCGATGATGCCTCCGCCGACGACCAGCAGGCGTTGCGGCACCTCGGCGAGGGCCAGCGCCCCGGTCGAATCGAACACCCGCGGGTCGTCGTTGGGCAGGAACGGCAGCTCGATCGAGTGCGATCCAGCCGCGAGGATCGCCTGGGCGAATGTGATCGTGCGTTCGGCGCCCTCGGCTGCGTCCTCCTCGGCGGCCTGCGAGACGCGGATCTCGTGCGACCCGACCAGCTCGCCGTGCCCGGTGACCACCTCGACCTGCCGCCGCTTCGCCATGCCCCCCAGACCGCTGGTGAGCCGCTCCACGACGCCGTCCTTCCACCCGCGCAGCCGATCGAGCTCGATCTCGGGAGCGGCGAAGCGCAGGCCGATCTCCTCCGCCGCCCGCGCTTCGTCGATCACCTTCGCCGCGTGAAGCAGCGCCTTGGACGGGATGCAGCCGACGTTCAGGCAGACCCCTCCGAGGCTCGGGTAGCGCTCGACCAGACAGACCCGGAGGCCGAGGTCGGCGGCGCGGAAAGCGGCGGTGTAGCCGCCCGGACCGGAGCCGAGCACCAGCAGGTCGAAGTCGTACGAGTGCTCCTTCGGCCTCTCCGGCGCCTGCGCCGTCTGCGACGTTCTCGGCTTCTGCGGCGTCTGCGGCTTCTGCGGCTGCGCTCGACCTTCGGCCCGGTGGCTACCCGGCCGAGAGTCCTCGTCGCGCCCGCCGGCGCTCGCTTCCCGGCTCGGCTTCGGCTCCTCGGCGGGCCTCTTCGCACCGTCCGCCGGCGCTTCGTCCGCCGGCGCTTCGTCCGCCGGCTGCTGCTCGGCGAAGGTCTCCTGCCGGCCTGCCGCCTCCGACACCTCGATCCGCGCGATCACGTGCCCCTCACCGACCTTGTCGCCGAGCTTCACCTCCACCGACACGATCTTGCCGGCGAGCGGGCTCGGTACGTCCATCGAGGCCTTGTCGCTCTCCAGGGTGATCAGCGGATCCTCGAGCTCGACCTCTCGGCCCGGCTCGACCAGGACCTCGATCACCTCGACCTCGTCGAGATCGCCGATGTCCGGCACCTTGATGTCGCGCGTCTCGGCCATGTCAGAGCTCCGGTGTCGGGAGTGTCGGTCGGGTCGGCAGTGCGGTGATGCCGATCGTCGGTTTCGGGCGTCGGTTTCGGGCGTCGGTTTCGGGCGTCGGTTTCGGGCGTCGGTGTCGGTCGCTTCGACGGACCGTCAGAGGACCAGGCGACGGATGTCGGTGAGCACCGCCGCCAGCGCGGTGGTGAAGCGCACCGCCTCGGCGCCGTCGATCACCCGGTGGTCGTAGGAGACCGAGAAGGGCAGGATCAGCCGCGGCACGAACCCGCCCTCGCCCGCGTCGTCGCGATAGACCGGCTGCATCTTCGAACGTGCAACGCCCAGGATCGCCACCTCCGGAGCATTGACGATCGGGGTGAAGCCGGTGCCGCCGATGCCGCCGAGGCTCGAGATGGTGAACGTCGCTCCCTGGATGTCGGCCGGGCGCAGCTTGCCATCGCGGGCCCTCGAGCTCACCTCACCGAGCTCCGCCGCGAGCTCGAGCACGCCCTTGCGGTCGACGTCGCGGATCACCGGCACCACCAGCCCGTTGTCGGTGTCCACCGCGACCCCCAGATGGAAGTAGTGCTTGCGGATCAGGCGGTCGCCCTCGGGATGCAACGAAGAGTTGAAATCGGGGAAGTCGGCCAGCGTCGCCGCCGCCGCCTTGAGCAGGAAGGCGAGTGGTGTCAGCTTGACGCCGCGCTTCTCCGCCACCGGCTTCATCGCGGCCCGGAACTCCTCCAGCTCGGTGATGTCGGCCTCGTCGAACTGGGTGACGTGGGGCACGTTGAGCCAGCTGCGGTGCAGCGACGCCGCCGACAGCTTGCGGATGCGACTGAGCGGCACCTCCTCGACCTCGCCGAACTTCGAGAAGTCGACCGCTGGCACCGGCGGGATCCCGGCGCCGGCCGACGGGGTCGCGTCGCGCGGGGCACCGCTCAGGCTGCGCTTGACGTACTGCTGCACGTCCTCCTGCAGGATCCGCCCCTTCGCTCCGCTGCCCTCGACCCGGCTCAGATCGACGCCGAGCTGGCGGGCGAACCGCCTCACTCCCGGCGAGGCGTGCGGCAGGTCGGCAGCACTGCCCTTGGCAATCGGGGGCGCCGGGGCGGGCGGCCGCTCGTCTTCGTCACGCTCCACCGAGGCGACGCCGGGCGCCGGTTCTCCTTTGCTGGACCGCGCGGCAGCCGAGGGCTCTTCCGACCGTCTGTCGTCCGGCTCCTCTCCGCCGCCAGCCGTTTCTCGCGTCGACTCCCCCTCACCGCCCTCGTCGCCCTCGTGGCCCTCGTCGCTGCCCTCTGCTCGAGAATCCTCCTCCTCGGCTCCGTCACCCCCGGCCTCGCCGGCCTCCAGCTCGAGGATCAGATCGCCCTCGGCGACCTCGTCGCCGATCGAGACCGCGATGCTGCGCACCACTCCGCCCGACGGTGAGGGGACCTCCATCGACGCCTTGTCGCTCTCGAGTGTGATCAGCGAATCCTCGGCCGAGATCTCCTGCCCCACTTCGACGAGGACCTCGATCACCTCGACCTTGTCGAAGTCTCCGATGTCGGGGACGCGTACTTCCATCACCTATTCCCTCCTCGCGGTGCGTCGTGCACGCACCCGATCCACCGAGTCTGCGCGAACGCCGGCGGGACGACCGACTCGCCAGGAGACCCGCGGCCGGCCGCTCACCGCGTCCACGGCGGCGCCGCCTCGGCGTCGATGCCGTACTTCTCGATCGCCTCCACCACCCGCTTCGCCGGCACAGCACCTGCCCGGTGCAGACCGTGCAGCGCCGCCACCACCACCTGGCGGCGGTCGACCTCGAAGAACTCGCGCAGCTTGCCGCGGGTGTCCGAGCGGCCGTAGCCGTCGGTACCCAGCACCTCGTACGGAGCGTCGACCCACGGGCGGATCTGGTCGGCGAAGGTGCGCATGTAGTCGCTGGCGGCGATCACCGGCCCTTCTCCCTCGGCCAGGGTCGCGGCGACGAAGGGCCGCCGCGGTTCCTGGTCCGGATGCAGCCTGTTCCAGCGCTCGCACGCGATGCCGTCGCGGCGGAGCTCGTTGAAGCTGGTGGCGCTGAACACGTCGGCGGCGACGCCCCACTCGTCGGCGAGCATCTCGGCCGCCGCCTCGACCTCGCGCAGGATCGCGCCGCAACCGATCAGTCGGACCCGGTGGTCGCCACTCTTCGGCGCCGGGCGCAGCAGGTAGAGCCCACGGCGGATGCCCTCCTCGGCTCCCTCCGGCATCGCCGGGTGCACGTAGTTCTCGTTCAGCGTGGTGACGTAGTAGAAGACGTTCTCCTGCTCCGCATTCATCCGCCGCAGGCCGTCGTGGATGATCACCGCGAGCTCGTAGCCGTAGGTGGGATCGTAGGAGATGCAGTTCGGGATGGTCGACGCCACCAGGTGGCTGTGGCCGTCCTGGTGCTGCAGACCCTCGCCGTTGAGCGTCGTGCGTCCGGAGGTGCCGCCGATGAGGAACCCGCGCGCCTGCATGTCGCCGGCGGCCCAGAGGAAGTCGCCCACCCGCTGGAAGCCGAACATCGAGTAGAAGGCGTAGAACGGCACCATCTGGATGCCGTGGTTGGCGTACGACGTCGCCGCCGCCATCCACGAGGAGGTGGCGCCGGCCTCGTTGATCCCCTCCTGCAGGATCTGACCGTCGACCGCCTCCTTGTAGGGGGCGATCTGTCCGGCGTCGACCGGCTCGTACAGCTGTCCCGACGGGGCGTAGATGCCGAGCTGGCGGAACATGCCCTCCATGCCGAAGGTGCGCGCCTCGTCGGCGACGATCGGCACCAGGTGGGGGCGCAGATCGCGGTCGCGGGTCAGCAGCGTGAGGACCCGGACGAACGCCATCGTGGTCGACATGTCGCGGTCGCCACTACCGGTGAGGAGCGGCTCGAAGGTCTCGAGCGGCGGGATGGCGAGCGCCGGAGCGCGCTCGGCACGAGCTGGCAGGAACCCTCCCAGAGCCTCGCGGCGCTCCCGCAGGTAGCGCATCTCGGGCGAGTCCTCGGCCGGCTTGTAGAACGGCACGTCGTCGAGCTGCTCGTCGGAGATCGGCAGGTTGTAGCGGTCGCGGTAGGCACGCACGCTGCTCTCCGCCATCTTCTTCTGCTGGTGGGTGATGTTCTGGCCCTCGCCGGAGACGCCCATGCCGTAGCCCTTGACCGTCTTGGCGAGGATCACCGTCGGCTGCCCCTCGTGCGCCACCGCCGCGGCGTAGGCGGCGAAGAGCTTGTGCGGATCGTGACCGCCGCGGTTGAGGCGCCAGATGTCCTCGTCGGTCATCGTGGCGACCATCTCCTTGAGCTCCGGGTACTTGCCGAAGAAGTGCTCGCGCACGAAGCCGCCGTCTCCCGAGGCCTTGTACGACTGGTACTCGCCGTCGAGCGTCTCCTCCATCCTCTTGCGCAGCAGACCCTTGTGGTCGCGTGCCAGGAGCGGATCCCAGTACGAGCCCCAGATCACCTTGATGACGTTCCAGCCGGCGCCGCGGAAGACACCCTCGAGCTCCTGGATGATCTTGCCGTTGCCGCGCACCGGGCCATCGAGGCGCTGCAGGTTGCAGTTGATGACGAAGATCAGGTTGTCGAGCTTCTCCCGCGCCGCCAGCGAGATCGCGCCCAGCGACTCGGGCTCGTCCATCTCGCCGTCGCCCATGAAGGCCCAGACCTTGCGCCCGGTGGTGTCCACCACCTTGCGATGGTGCAGGTACTTCATGAAGCGCGCCTGGTAGATCGCCATCATCGGGCCGAGGCCCATCGACACGGTCGGGAACTGCCAGAACTGCGGCATCAGCCAGGGATGGGGATACGAAGACAGGCCGCCGGGCTCGACCTCGCGACGGAAGTTCGCCATCTCCTCCTCGCTGACCCGGCCCTCGAGGAAGGCACGGGCGTAGATCCCCGGCGAAGAGTGGCCCTGGATGAGAACCAGGTCACCGCCGTGCTCCTCGCTGGGGGCGTGGAAGAAGTGGTTGAATCCGACGTCGTAGAGCGTCGCCGCCGAGGCGAAGCTGGCGATGTGGCCGCCGAGGCCCGAGTCGTCCCGGTTGGCCCGCACCACCATCGCCATCGCGTTCCAACGGATGATGCTGCGGATGCGCCACTCGAGCTCCGCGTCGCCCGGCGAACGCTTCTCGAGGTGAGGCGGAATGGTGTTGCGGTACGCCGTCGTCGCGTTGTACGGCAGGTAGGCCCCCGAGCGCCGCGCCTTGTCGATCAGCGTCTCGAGCAGGAAGTGGGCCCGCTCCGGACCCTCACGCTCGAGCACCGCCTGGAGCGACTCGAGCCACTCGCGGGTCTCCTGCGGATCGACGTCGCGTCCGCCGGCGTCCGCCGCCTGTTCCTGACTGTCGCTCACCGGAGACCTCCCTGCTGCTCGTCTTCCGGGCCCTTGCCCGCGGCGACCCGAAGCGGCCCACGATGGTACCCCGGAACCCTCACCCTCTGGGCATCGCTCGCAGCCGCGAACCGCCGTTCGCGAGCGCGAACGCTGCGGCCCGACGTCGGGTCGCGACTGTGGCTAGACTCGAAGGTCCCGATGCGTCCTCGATGCGTCGAACGGGAGGTAGCGATGCACCACGCCGAGCCCAGTCCGGGAGCACGGGCCGATGGATGAGGCGGCCGACCGAGGAGCCGATCCCGCCGGGCGCACGCAGCTGACGCGGCTGAGCCGCTCGGTGAGCGGCTCGGTGGTGCTGGTGACCGGCGCCGCCAGCGGCATGGGCCGCGCCACCGCATTCGTCTTCGCCGAGCAGGGCGCCCGTGTCGCGGTCTGCGACCTCGATCGAAGCGGCGTCGAAGAGACCTGCGGGCGGATCGAAGCCGCTGGCGGCGAGGCCATCCCCCTGGTGTTCGACGTCGTCGACCGGGCCGCGGGCGAAGACGCGGTCGGGACCATCCGGCGTCACTGGGACCGACTCGACATCCTGATCAACAACGCGGGCATCTCCGCCCGCCTGGCGATCGATGGCGAAGGCTACTTCGAGGTCTGGGAGCGCACCCTCGCCGTGGTGCTCTCGGCCCAGGCCGCGATGGTGCGCGCCGCCCTGCCGCTGCTCCGACGGGCGCCACACCCACGCATCGTCAACATCGCATCCACCGAGGGCCTCGGCGCGACGCCCGGTATCTCCGCCTACACCGCGGCCAAGCACGGCGTGGTCGGTCTCACCCGCTCCCTGGCGGTCGAGCTCGGCCGCGAGGGCATCACGGTGAACTGCATCTGTCCGGGGCCGATCGACACCGCGATGACGGCAGCCATCCCCGACGACCAGAAACAGACCTACGCCAGGCGCCGCACCGCGCTCGGCCGCTACGGCTCGGCCGAGGAGGTCGCACAGATGACTCTGAGCTGCTGCCTGCCGGCGGCCTCGTTCCTCACCGGAGCCTCGATCGTCGTCGACGGCGGCCTGACCGTTCGTCGGGCCTGAACGGAAGCGCTCTGGCGCGCTGCCGAACGAACAGCGAAGGAGTCGTCATGCCCGCATCTCCGAGACCCCTCGAGCGCCCTGAAGGACGCTCACCAGACGATGACGGCCGCGACCTCGCCGCCACCGACGGAGGCGGCGCCGCGGCGTCGACCGCAGCGATGGTCGAGGGGCGCGGCGAGGGCATCCTCACCCTGCGCCGCAGTCCCGACTGCCGGGGCTGGAACGGCATCCGCTACAAGGCCGGCATGGCCCGGCAGAACGTCGGGTCGACCCGGTTGTCGATGAACGTCGCCACCATCCCGCCCGGCGCCGTCGCCGCCGCCCACGTCCACGTCGACTTCGAGCTGATGCTCTACATCCTGCGCGGCAAGGTGCGTCACTACTACGGCGCCGACCTCGACAAGGTGCTCGACAACGAAGCGGGCGACTTCATCTACATCGAACCCGGAGTGCCGCACGAAGTGCACAACCTCTCGCACGATGAAGACGTCGTCGCGGTGGTCGCCCGCTCCGACGCCGACGAGTGGCAGAACATCGTCGCCTACGAAGCTCCCGAATCGAGGCCCGGCGGGAGCGGAGGGGAGGAGAGATCTTGAATCGGCAACAGACTCGGCAGATCGACTCTCGCCGACGGTCGCCGCCCCACTCCCTGGCTACAGCCTCGCTGCCATTCCTCGAGCGAAGATGAACGACCCCTCCGTCCAGCGCCCGATGCCAGGCCCCCTGCCGAGCGGCCTGCTGCTGGCGGAGCGCTTCCGCATCGAGACCACGGTCGGCCGTGGTGCCGACGGAGTCGTCTACCGCGCCCTCGATCTCAGCCTCGACGAGCCGGTGGCGCTCAAGTCACTGCACGCCGAGGCGCACCCCGACGGGAGACTGGACAGGCTGCGTCGCGAGTTGCAGCTGGCGCGCCGGGTCTCCCACCCCAACGTCTGCCGCCTGCACGACCTCGTCACCACCACACACGACGGACAGACCCTGGTGCTGCTGTCGATGGAGCTGCTCTCGGGCGAGACTCTGCGCAGTCTCCTCGAACAGCGCCGAAGGCTGGGAGTCGACGAGAGCCTCGACATCGTCCGCCAGGTCGCCGCCGGGCTCGATGCGGCGCACGCCGCCGGCGTCGTGCACGGTGACCTCAGCGCCCGCAACGTCTTCCTCGAGGAAGACTCGAGCGCGCCGCGCCGGGTGGTCATCACCGACTTCGGCCTGGCACGCTCGATCCGTCCGAGCCTCTCGGGCGACCCGACCGGCAGTGTTTGGGAAAGCACCGACGAGGAGCTCGCCGAGACGCTCACCGAGGAGATCGCCGGCACCCCGGCGTACATGGCGCCGGAGCTGCTGCGGGGCAGACCGGCGAGCGTCGCCTCGGACGTCTACGCCCTCGGCGTGCTCGCGTACGAGATGCGCTCGGGCAGCCTCCCCTTCCGGGGCTCGACGCCGTTCGAGACCGCGCTGCAACGTCTGGTCGCCGACCCGCCACCGCTGCAGGCCGGAGCCGACGACGAGGTCTGGCGCTCGGCGATCGCCAGTGCCATGGCGCGCGAGCCGGAGCGGCGACCATCGAGCGCCGGCCAGTTCGCGCGCGCTCTCGAGCCCGCGGACGGCGTCGGCGGCTCCGGCCGAGCCCTGTTCGCCAACCGCACGCCGAAGCGCCGCGCCGCGATCCGGCTGGCAGCCGCCCTCGCTCTGCTCGCCCTGTTCTCCCTGATCGTCGCCCTGTTCTCCGTCGTCCTGCTCGACGACTCGGCGCCACCACCCGAACGCCGGCCGATGGAGCGGGGCGCAGCCGGCGACGTCACCCCCGGCGCTGCGGCTCCGCAGGGGCCGTTCGCCAACGAGGCGGAGTCCCGCCTCGCCGTGCTGCCGTTCGGCCACGACGATTCGGGCAGTGCCAGCTTCCTCGCCTACGGGCTCAGCCAGGCGGTGCAGCGCAGGCTCGCCGAGCTGCCTCGGGTCGGCGTGTTGTCGCCAGCCAGCGCCGAGGTCCTCGCCGCCCAGCTGGCCAGCGGCGGCGCCGGGTCCGTCAGGTCGGTCGCACACGGTCTCGGCCTGCGCTTCGTCGTCGAGGGTACGGTCTCCGCCGTGCCGTCGGCGGCATCGGCTGCCGGCACCGACGCCGGTGGCGACCTCGAGGCCGGTGACGAGATCGAGGTGCGGGTCTCCCTCCTCGACCTGGAGCTCGACCGCCGACTCGACGCACCGCTCCTGCGCGCGCCGGCGGCCACGGCCTTCGACCTGCAGGGCGACATCGCCGAGCAGGTGGCGACGTGGATCCGGCCGCAGACCGGGCCCGCAACAGCCGAACGGCGGCTCGACGGGGGCCCGGGCACCGACGACCTCCAGGCCTTCCGGAGCTTCGCTCGAGGGCACCAGCTCTTCCATTCGACCTACGGCGTCGGCGGCCTCGCCCAGCGCCGCGAAGGACTCTCACGCGCCCGGCGGCTGTTCGTCGACGCGACACAGCACGACGAGGACTTCGCCGAGGCCTGGGCGTGGGCCGCCCTGTGCGACGTCAGCGTCGCCCTGCTGCCGGCGGCCGGTCGACCCGATCTGCTCACCACGGCGCTGGAGCTGGCGGAGCGTGCCCTGGCCCTCGATCCGGAGCTCGGCGAAGCGCACGCGGTGGTGGGCTTCGTCACCGGTTCGCGGGGTGACCTGATCACCGCCGAGGAGGCGTTCCGGCGCGCCCTCGCCGCGCGGCCGGGATCGGCGCTGGTGCGGGCCCTGCGCGCCCAGCTGCTCGAGCAGGCCCATCTCTGGGAGCTCGCTGCCGAGGAGTCGGCGCGGGCGGCCCAGCTCGACCCCTACAACCCGATCCTGCTCCAGCTCGCCGCCGGGTCGTTCCTCGTCCTGCGCGACTGGGAGCGGGCCGACCAGGCCTACAGGATCGCCATCGAGCGCTTCCCGGAGGTGCCGATCTTCTACGGCGGGCTCGCCGCCAACCTCTACTACTGGACCGGCGATCCGGCCGCCGCCCGCGAGGTGCTCGACGGCGCTCCCGGCGAACCCCGCGGCGACTACCTGAGCGCCTGGTTCCTGATGATCGAGCGTGAGTGGGAGCGGGCGATCGAGGAGCTGGAGGCGATTCCCGAACCGGTCTGGGACGCCGAGTTGTACCAGCCGCGGGCGCTGCTCGTCGGCTACTGCCTGCAGCAGCTCGGCAGGGAACGCGAGGCGACCGACGAGCTGGCTGAAGCCGAGTCGGTGGTGCGACAGGCGGCCCGCGAGCGCGCCGACTGGCGATTCGACGCTTCGCTCGCCGGCATCCACGCCCTGCAGGGGCGTCGACAGGAGGCGCACGCCGACCTCAGGCGGCTGGCAGACACGACGTCGATCTACGAGCAGCCGATCGAGAACCCCTCTCTCGCCCAGTCGGTCGCCTGGGTGCACGTCCTCATCGGCGAGCCCGACGTCGCGGTCTCGCTGCTCGATCGACTCTTCGACGGGCCGGCGAACATCTCGCGTCAAGCGCTCACCTCCGACCCGCGCTGGTCCGGACTGCAGCAGCGGGACGACTTCCGGGAGCTGCTCGAGAAGGCCGATGCCGCGGAGCGTCGCTACGGCCTCGAGCTGGGGTCTCCAGGACCCCGTTGAGGACCCTCGCCATCGTCCACCAGGCACTGCTGCCGTCGGGCGGCGTCGAAGGTCCCGGCCGGGGCACGCTCCGGCTGTGATGTGATCGAAGACGGGCCGAGGTCCGCCGAGTTCCCGCGGCACGGCCAGGGCCCGACGAGACTGGAAGGAGCCGTATGAGTCAGCAGAAGAAGAAGGAAGAGCCCGCCGACAGGGTGCTGCGCCTCGAGCGGGTGCACAAGAAGCTCACCCGCTACCGGGGCTGGGACTACGACGACGATCTCGAGGCGCTGGTGCGCACCTATGAGTTCCCCTCGTTCCCCGCCGCCATCCGATTCGTCGCCTATGTCGCCGAGCTGGCGGAGCTGGCGCAGCACCACCCCGACATCGACATCCGCTACAGCAGGGTGAAGATGGCGCTCTCCACCCACGATGCTGGTGGCATCACCGACAAGGACTTCGATCTCATCGACCAGATCGATCAGCGCTGATCCGGCGGCGCCAGGTCCGTCGCGTCGCGCAGCCGCGTCGCCTCCTCGTCGAGGTAGGGCTCGGGTCGGGAGTCGAGCGTGCCTCGGAGGCTGGGCAGACAGAGCGCCGCCCGGTAGTGCGCGCCGACGTCGAGCTCGACGAAGCTCCACGCCTGCGGCCGGTCGCCGGGCATCTCGGTGCGCAGCAGGCGCGGCCCGGCCGGTTGCCCGGGGGGACCTCCCTCGCTGCGGCCCGCCTCCGCCAGCGCCACGGAGAAGCGTCTCGACGAGAAGGTGAGCCCGGTGCCCCAGGACTTGAGGTACGCCTCCTTGAGCGTCCAGAGGCGGTAGAAGATGTCGGTCTGCCGACCTGGCGGCGCGGCGAGGAAGAAGGCCGCCTCGTCCTCGGCGAAGAAGCGTCTCGCCAGACGCTCCAGCCTCCGCTCCGGCGCCGCCCGTTCGACATCGATGCCCAGTCGGCCCCCCCAGCACGCAGCGCCCACCACCACCAGGGCGATGTCGGCGGAGTGCGACACGTTGAAGCTCAGCGTGCCGCCGGGCAGCGAGGGCTTGCCGTGCTCACCGGTGACCAGCTTCACGGCGCCCGGCGCACAGCCGAGACGGCGCGCCAAGATGCGACGCAGTGCAGCGCGAGTGCGCACGAACTGACGACGCGGAGCCGGGACGACGAAGCGCTCGGCGCGGTTCCGCTCGGCTGCACTGAGCAGGCCGACGTCGGCGTCGGTGCCTTCGGCCGCCAGGTCGACCCTCCACAGCTCGAGCCAGGCGTCGTCGGGGACGCGGCGACGCGACGCGCTCACCGGGCTCGCCTCACCGTCCGTCCGCCGGCTGCGCGCCGGCCGCCTGCTGGCGCCGCAACCGCGTCAGCTCCTCGAGGCCGTCGGCGACGCTCCGTCGCGGCCGGTAGCCGAGCTCGCGCCGGGCGCTTTCGATCGAGAACCAGTGCGAGGTCGCCAGCTCGCGAACCACCCAGCGGGTCAGTGGCGGCTCCCGTTCGAGGCGCAGGAGGGCCCAGACGACCTCGAGGGCCGCGGCGAGCGCCGTGGCGACCGGGACCGGGAGGCTCCGGCGTACCGGACCGAGACCCTGACTCGCCAGCATGCCGTCGATCATCTCCCAGGTCGCGATCGTCTCCCCCGAGGTGACGAAGTAGGCGCTGCCGGCGAGCTGCGGACGCTCGACGAGCGCACGCCAGGCCGCCACGTGCGACTCGACCGCGTCTTCGATGTGGGTCGGCGAGATCCGCGGCCGACCGGGCGCGGCGCCGATCCTCGCCAGGCGCCCGGCGCGCGCCCTGGCGACGATGCGCGGCATCAGGTTGGTGTCCCCGGGACCCCAGATCAGGTGGGGGCGCAGCGCCACCGCCGCGACTCCTGCCCCGGCGGCGTGCTGCAGCAGCCAATGTTCGGCGAGCGCCTTGCTGCGCGGATAGTGCGCATGGTGCTCGAGGACGAGCGGCGCCTCCGCCTCGTCGACGCCCTCGAGGTCTTCGCCACGGAAGGCGACGCTGGGCGTCGAGGTGTGGACAAGCCTCGGCACTCCGGCTTCGGCACAGGCGGAGAGCACCTGCCGGGTGCCGATCAGGTTGGTGCGCTCGTAGTCCCGCCAGCGCCCCCAGGCGCCGGTGCGTGCGGCGACGTGGAAGACCACGTCGCAGCCCTGCGCCGCCTCGCGCAACGCCGCCTCGGCGTCGGCGCTTCCCAGGTCGACGGTGCACTGCTCGATCCCGAGGGACTCGAGCCGCGGCGACCGACTGCGGGAACAGGAGCGCACCTGGTGGCCGAGATCGAGCAGCCGGCGGGCCAGGGCACCTCCGAGAAAGCCGGTGGCGCCGGTCACCAGTGCCCGGCTCGGCGGCGTCATCCGGCAGCCCCGTCCGGAGTCGTTCGAGCGCTCACTCCGCTTCCGCCAGGCGCGACAGCAGGCCCTGGACCAGGATCATCTCGGCACCCCGACGTGGCGCCTCGATGAAGAGGAGGAAGCCCTCGTCGTCGACGTCGAAGGAACGCCCCTCGCTGCCGTGGCGGTAGAAATCCAGCTCGAAGAGCTGCTGCGGGGCGGAGATCGGGGGATCCGACTCGGGTCGCAGCTCGACACTCCAGATCGAGTCGTCTCGGCGGTAGAAGATCCTCTCGCCATCGCGCGAGAAGACCGGCTGGTTGCCGCCACCGACCGAGACCTGCCAGCGGGAGCGCGCCGGCTCTCCCTCGGGTCGGAACTCCTGCAGGAAGACCTCTGGAAGGTCCGCCTCCTCGGCGGCGAAGACCAGCCAGCGTCCGTCGGGCGAGATGTCTCCATTGCCCTCCGCGGCGGCGGTGCGCACCAGCGGCGTCTCGGCGCCGGTGGCGAGCTCGTAGGCATACAGATCGGCGCCGGTCGACGGGTCCGTGGCGTTGAAGAGCAGGAAGCGCCCGTCCGGCGACCAGTCCTCGACGAACAGTACCCGCGTGCCGGTGGTCAGCGGCGTTGCCGGTTCTCCGGCCTCGAGCTCGATACGGAAGAGGTTCAGGCCGCCCTCGGGAGCGCCCTCGGAGGTCGGTCGGCTCGACGAGAAGGCCACGGAGCGCCCGTCCGGGCTCCACACCGGCGACATGTCCAGCTTGGAGTGCTCGGTGATCTCCCGCAGAACACCCGCCTCGTCGAGCAGCCAGATGTCCAGCAGATCCTCGAGGCTGACCAAGGCCCGCCCGTCGACCGGCGACAGTCGCGCCGAGAGGTACGGCTGCTCGGGCAGCGCGAGCGGCTCGAGCCGGCCTTCGAAGTCGACCCTTGCTGCGGTGCGGCCCCGTCCGCTGTTGCCGGTGACCGGCACGTAGACGAAGCTGCCGTCGAGCCCGAAGGCGTACTGCACCGGCACCGAACCCGGGCTCGCCAGGTTCGGCTCGTCGAGCGTCCGCACGTCGTCGCCGAGCTGCAGCGTCTCGAGATCCAGCGGGCCGTACGACAGCCTGCCCTTGCGTGCGAAGACCAGGTGCCCGCTCGGCAGGTAGCGTGGTCGGATGGCGCCGCGGACCAGCTCGCCGCGCTCGCCGGACTCGAAGTCGTAGACCATCACCCGGGCGAGGTCGACGTCCTGCCCGAAGACGCTGCTGTAGACGATCGCCCGTCCTCCCGGCAGGAGCTGGGGGTGCGCGTGACCGAGCTCGCCGGTCGGCGCGTCGAGGGGGATCACCTCCTCGACATCGCCCCCAGCGGCCGCCACCGCCTGCATGCCGACGCCGAACTCGGACCAGTAGTAGATGCGGTCGTCCTGACCCCACGCGCCGCCGAGCGGCAGCGTCGCCCGGGCGATCTCGATCGGCTGTTGCGTGCTGCCCGGCGTCGCCCGGACCCGCTTCAACTTGCCGCCCGGGAGGGTGAAGAAGCCGATCCACTCGCCGTCGGGAGAGAAGAAGGGCTGGCGGGCGTTGCGCGTGCCGGGGATCTGCTCGGTCTGCAGCGATTCGTTGCTGCGCCGCACCAGGTGCCGGGCGCCGTCGATCTCCGCCACCCACACCAGCAGCGACCCGTCGGGAGAGAGGGCGAGGGTGTGATCGAAGGCTCCCGGGATCGGCAGTGGCGCCCAGTCCGGCAGGCTCATCGGGATGCGCCGCAGCTCCGCCGCTGGCGCCGCCGCCCGGTCGCCGAGCCCCCAGGCGACGAGCCCGAGCAGCGCGACCGCCGCCACCGCGGCGAGGCCCACGGCGAGGCGCCGCACGCCACTCGTTCGGGGCCGTGTCACCACCGCAGGCATCGAACCGGTGGTGAGCATCGCCAGCGGCCTGAGGCGCTCGATCAGCTCGGTGGCGCTTTCGAGGCGACGCTCAGGGTCCTTCTCGAGCAGGTCTTCGATCACCTCGGAGAGCGGCTCCGGAATGGTCTCGATGCGCTCGCGCACCGGCTGCGGCTGGGTGCGCAGGATGGCTGCGATCCAGTCCGCCTGGGTGTCGCCGTCGAACGCCTTGACGCCGCTCGCCGCCTCGTAGAGCACGGCGCCGAACGAGAAGAGATCGGAGCGGCCGTCGAGGGTCTTGCCCTGCAGCTGCTCGGGCGACATGTACTGGACCGTGCCGAGCACCGTGCCGACGCTGGTCAGGGTGCCCGACGCCAGCAGATCCTCGACGTCGAGGTCCGAGGAGCCGCGCTCGCCGCGCCGGGTCGACTTGGCGACGCCGAAGTCGAGCAGCTTGGGCCCGGCCTCGGTCAGCATGATGTTGGCCGGCTTGAGATCGCGGTGCACCAGGCCGGCCCTGTGGGCGTGCGCCAGCGCCGCGGCGATCCCCAGCCCGACCTCAACCACCTGCTGCGGCGGCAGTGCGCCGGCCCGCAGGCGCTCCTCGAGGTTCTCACCCTCGAGATACTCCATCACCAGGTAGATCTGGTCGTCGACGTCGAGCACGTCGTAGAGCGCGCAGATGTTGGGGTGCGAGAGCTGCGAGATCGCGCGCGCCTCGCGCTCGAAGCGCAGCCGCTTCTCCTGGTTCGTCTCGGCCGGCGGCAGGCGCTTGATGGCCACCGAGCGTTCGAGCTTCTGGTCGACGGCCCGATAGACCTCGCCCATGCCGCCGCCGCCGAGCAGGGCGAGAACGCGGTAGCGCTGCTTGAGGAGTGTGCCGACCTGCAGGGTCATCGATCGTCGTCTCGTTCGGGAGGCGATGGCGTCAACGGGCAGCACCGCGCAGGTCGGCGCGGAGGGAGGCTTGCCGCGCGCCCGGATCGCGTCGATCCGCCGCCCGGGCGGCGCCACTCGGGCACCGGGACCTGCGGCGCGCGAGCTCGGCGGTGTCGCAGCGCCGCGCGCCGGCCGCGGTCGCCGGAGCGTTCGAGCCTCGCCGAGACGACTCGGCGACGCCGGGTCAGTAGGTCTTGAGGAATTCTAGCAACGCCGAGCGGTCGTCGGGCTCCAGGTCGGTGCCGTAGCCGGGCCCCTCGTGCCCGGCGTTGGAGTTGCCCTTGCCGGAGACGTCGAAGACGAAGGCGCCCTGGGTGTCCAAAGGCACCTGGACCAGGCCGACCGACTCGGGGTCGTACTCCCGCGTACCGACGACGAACCGCGGAGGTCTGCAGTCGTCCGGAGAGACGGAGCAGTCGGAGGGTTTCAGCAGATCC
This sequence comes from Acidobacteriota bacterium, assembly GCA_003388555.1. GTDB lineage: Bacteria > Acidobacteriota > Thermoanaerobaculia > Multivoradales > Multivoraceae > QQVD01. The sequence goes on from QQVD01000068.1 coordinate 80,722, forward strand.
GCGAGGGTCGGCACCGAACCGTTGTGCAGATGCGGTGGCGTCGACCAGATACCGTGCAGACGGCGGGCCGGATAGCCCGTGATCGCCTCCTTCCACACCACGTTGGGTCGACCCCCGGCCCACTGATCGCGGAGGTCCTGCGGCACGTCGTTGTCGACCCAGTACTGCTCCTCGATCCCCTGCAGCGCCCTGGCGAGGGCGGAGGCATAGTTCGTTTCGCCCTGCCAGCCCTCGCCGAGCAGCGGCCGGTTGTAGTTGTCGATCTCGGTGCGGTCGGTACCGATGTTCTCGATCGGCACCACCTTCAGCGAAACCAGCGATCCGTCCGGATTCGGCGCCACCTCGTGGCAGCCGGCGCAGCTGCGCGCGAAGATCTCCTCGCCGCGGGCGGCGAGATCGCGATCGATCGGACCGAGGATCTCCTCCGGCCACTGCGGTGGCTCGAACTTGTAGGAGATCCGCTCCAGTGTGTCCAGGTTCTCGAGTACCGCGCTGGTCCAGTTCGAGCGCCGGTCCCAGATCGCGCCGAAGGCCATCGCCTCGGCCATGTTGCGCCGCATCACGCCGTTGGTGTTGGCGATCCAGTGCAGCCACTCGATGTCCTCGAACTGCCAGAGATTGGGAATGGTGACCGGCGCGTCCATCGACTGCGGCGTGAACATCATGTTGCGCGACGCGCCCCAGGCGTCGGCGCGGCCAGGACCGGCCGGGGTGGTCTCGACGGTGGTCGCCCACTTGAAGTAGGACACCGTCATCTCGAGCCTCGCCAGCAGGTGCTCGAGCCGCAGCGCCTCCTGCTCGAGATGCGCCGCCTCGTCGAGCACGCCATCGAGGAAATCGAAGCGCGCCTCGCGGTCTCCGTGGTCGTCCAGCCGATCGTCGAAATCGGCATCGGCGGCGACCACCTGCTGCTCTTCTTCGGGACTCAGCTCGGACTCGTCGTGAGGAGTCCCTTCGCAGGCGCTGCCCTCCAGATGGCGCACCCGCTTCCACATCTTCCACAGCTTGACCGGATGTGCCGCCAGGTGCGCGCTCGCCTCCACCAGCGCGTCTCGGAAGCCGAACAGATCGCCGAGGTTCGGCGCTCCGTCGATCAGCATCGACTGCCCCTGGTAAGTCAGCTCGCCGACGTGGCAGACCGCGCAGTTGAATCCCACCATGTCCATGTCGAGGTCCGAGGCGTGCGACACGGTGATGCCGATCGGCAGGCAGTTCCCCTCGGAGGGATCGGCGATGAAGCCGAAGCGCTCGAGGTTGTCCTTCAGCAGGGTGCCCGGCTGGGCCGGATCCTCGAGCACCGTGAACAGGCCGTACGGGAACAGCTCGGCTCCCTGGGTCAGGTGGTAGTACTGCTCGCGCTCGGCGTCGGTGAGTGCCCCGGCGGGCAGCGACGCCTCCTGCAGAGGCTCCGTCGCCGGCCGTTCGGCGCAGCCCCAGCAGGCGGCTGCCGCGACGATAAGGGGCGCCGCGGAGCGGACCGGGCGATGGCGATTGGGCGGCGAGCTGGGCATGGTCGGGGTCCCTCCAACGCCCGCAATCCGATCTACGGGCGCGACACCCGTCGACCAGGCCGCGGCGGCGACGAGGCGCGGCGACGCCCCGGTACTTCCGTTCTGGTTGCGACTGACGGCGAGCATCAGAGCATCGGCGACCGAGGCTGTCAAGAAATCAGAGCGGCAGTCCGTCGAGCCGTCGTCGAGCCTCACTGGCCGGTCGGCGGGCCCCGATCGACCCAGCGGCCGGAGCCACGAGCCCCGCGGCTGCTAGACTCGGGGGTCGTTCATGCGAGGAGCCGCACCGCTTCGCGTGGCTCGTCCGCCGACTCCACCGCCTGCCATGAGCTCCGAGACAACGACCCGCATCACCCGCGTCGCCGCGACCGATCCTGCAGTCGTGGAGCAGGCCTCGGTGGTGCTCATCTACGGCAACCAGCTGGGGCGCAGGTTCTCGATCGATCCCGAGCTGTCGGTCGGACGTGCGCTGTCGAACTCGATCGTTCTCGACGACGACAGCGTGTCGCGCCAGCACGCCCTCTTCTACCGTCGCGGTGACGGCTTCTTCGTCTCCGATCTCGGCAGCACCAACGGCACCCTGGTCAACGACTTCCCGGTCGAGTCGGAGACACCGCTGCGCAACGGCGACTTGGTGACGATCGGCGGCGTGGTGTTCAAGTTCATCAGCGACAACACCGAAGCGCAGTACTTCGAAGAGATCTACCGCCTCACCATCATCGACGGGCTGACCCAGATGCACAACCGTCGCTATCTGTTCGAGTTCCTCGAGCGTGAGGTGCTGCGCTGCTCGCGATCGGGCTCCGATCTCGGTCTGGTGCTGGTCGACATCGACAACTTCAAAGCGATCAACGACACCCACGGCCACCTCTTCGGCGACCGCGTGCTGAAGGAGATCGCGAAGCTGATACGCGACGTTGTGCGCAAGGAGCAGGTGCTGGCGCGCTACGGAGGCGACGAGTTCGCGGCGGTGCTCACCGACACCGATCCTGAAGGCTGCCGGATGTTCGCCGAGAAGGTGCGTCGACGGGTCGAGGATCACCCCTTCCGCAGCTCGGACGGCCTCGCCGTGGAGACGACCCTCAGCATCGGACTCGCTTCGCTCGACGGCCCCTGCACCCACGAACAGTTCTTCGAGCGTGCCGACGCCGCCCTCTACCGCGCCAAGCAGGCGGGACGCAACCGCGTCGCCGTCTGAGCGGCTACTCTCCGTGCGGCGCAGACCCCGGGAAGGGGTCCGGAGGTCCGGACCGTGGACGCACACCGAGCACGGTCGAGAGACCGCGAAACCACTGGCCAGTCGATACCGGGACGTCGAGACGACGCCGTCACGGTGTGAAGGAGATGCAGCCATGAAACCCTCGTCCCAGCAAGGTCCGAAGCTCCACCGACTGCGGAGTGCCTCCCGCCCGACGCTCCGGCAGCGGATGGTGTCGCCTCTCGTCCTGCTCCTGCTCGTCGCCGCCTCCGCGGCCGCACCGGCTGCCGCGCAGTCTGCCACCGACTCGGAACGACGGGCCGCGTTCGCCGAGCTGCTCGACGGCGCGCGCCTGGTCGGCCAGTTCACGGTGGTCAACCCGAGCACCGGCGAGACGATGCAGCGCGACGATCTCTACTCGGTTTCGCGTCTGCTCCCGGGCGACGGCGACGTCTGGGTGTTCGAGTACTCGATGAGCTACGGCGACAACGAGGCGAACACGCTCGAGATCCCGGTGCGGGTGCTGTTCGTCGAGGACACTCCGCTGCTCACCATGAGCGAACAGGAGGTGCCCGGTCTCGGCACCTTCTCGGTGCGCCTCGTGTTCCATGGCGACCGCTACGGCGGGATGTGGAGCAACGGCCCGGTCGGCGGCCACATGTGGGGCATCATCGAACGTGACGAGGCGGCAGCGGCAGAGAAGGCGCCTCCGGGAGACTGAGCGACCGGCGATGCTCGCCTTCCGCTAAGCTGCCCGGCGCCGACCCGGCGCGCTGGCGCGCCACCTCCCGATCCACGCCGACACCAGCGAGGCACGTTCGGCAACCGGGCCACGACCTGACCGCGCGGCCGCGGTCTCTGTCGCTGTCGCTGCCGCACGGCGACCGCAGCGGTGCGGTCGCCGTGCACATCGGGGCCCAACCCCAGAGGGATCGCGGCGGCGGCATCGACGGGCGCCACGGTTCCGACCCCTGCCGCGCCGACGAGGCCGCGGCGGTGCCCGTCCCAAAACCCCACCATCTCCGCGGCGCCTGCGCCGCGAGGCGAACCACTTCATGTCCAGCCAGCTCGAACGCGCCGTCGCCAGGCGACGCACCTTCGCCATCATCTCCCACCCCGACGCGGGCAAGACCACGCTGACCGAGAAGCTGCTGCTCGCCGGCGGCGCGATCCAGGCTGCCGGCGTGGTCAAGGCGCGCGGCGAGCAGCGTCGCACCCGCTCGGACTGGATGAAGGTCGAGCGTGAGCGCGGCATCTCCGTCTCGGCCTCGGTGATGACCTTCGAGCGCGGCGGCTGCACCTTCAACCTGCTCGACACCCCGGGTCACGAGGACTTCAGCGAGGACACCTACCGCACGCTGACCGCCGTCGATTCGGCGGTGATGGTGCTCGACGCGGCCAAGGGCATCGAGGCACAGACCCTCAAGCTGTTCGAGGTCTGCCGGGTGCGCGACGTGCCGATCGTCACCTTCATCAACAAGATGGACCGCGAAGGGCGCGACCCCCTCGAGCTGCTCGACGAGATCGAGCAGACCCTGCAGCTCGAGGTGACCCCGGCGACCTGGCCGCTCGGCGGCGGACAACGGTTCCGCGGCACGTACAGCCTCGAAGCGCACACCTTCGCCCGCTTCGACCGCAACCACCGCAGCGGTCCGGTCGAGGTCCTCGAGCTCTCCGGACCGGACGACCCCGACCTGGCGGCGGCGCTCGGCGACGACGCCGCGAGGCGGCTCGCCGAAGAGGTGGCGATGGCCACCGAGCTCTGCCCGCCCTTCGACCGCCAGACCTTCCTCGAAGGCAACCAGACCCCGGTCTTCTTCGGCAGCGCACTGACCAGCTTCGGGGTCGAGGACCTGCTCGGCGGCATCGCCCGCGAGGCGCCGCCGCCCAGGCCCCAGCGCACGGCGCAGCGCACCGTGGAGCCACACGAGGAGGCCGTCAGCGGATTCGTGTTCAAGATCCAGGCGAACATGGATCCCAAACATCGCGACCGCATCGCCTTCGTCCGGCTCTGCTCGGGACGCTTCGAGCGCGGCGCGCGACTCAAGATCCCGCGCACCGGCAAGACCATCAACGTGCACAACCCGGTGCTCTTCATGGCGCGCGAGCGAGAGCTCGCGGAGGAGGCGTTCCCGGGCGACATCATCGGCGTGCCCAACCACGGCAACCTTGTGATCGGCGACGCTCTCACCGAAGGCGAGGACCTTCACTTCCTCGACATCCCCAGTTTCGCCCCCGAGCTGCTGCGCAAGGTGCGGGCGGTCGATCCGATGCGCTCGAAGCACCTCGGTCGCGCCCTGCAGCAGCTCGCCGAAGAGGGCGCCGCCCAGACCTTCAAGACCCGGCTCGGCGGCGAGTGGATCGTCGGTGTCGCCGGCGCCCTGCAGTTCGAAGTGCTCGCCGAGCGCATCGGCACCGAGTACGACCTCGAGGCGGAGTACGCCTCCACCACCCTGACCATGGCGCGCTGGGTCGCGGCCGACGACGAGCGCACCCTGCGTCGCTTCGTCGACGCCAACGAGGCGAAGATCGCCGAGGACCACACTGGGGCGCCGGTGTTCATGGCCGCATCGACCTACTACCTCGACAGGGCGCGAGAGGAGTGGCCGCAGGTGCGCTTCCTCAAGACCAAGGAGCAGACCGCGATGGTCAAGGGTCAGGGCGTCGGCGCATGAGCGAGCGCGCGGCCATGCAGGACGAGGCCCTCACCCTGTTCACCGACGGTGGCGCCAGTCCCAATCCGGGTCCCGGCGGCTGGGGAGTCGTCGGCGTGGTCGGCGACGAAGTCGCCTTCGAGCTCTCTGGCGGGGAGCCCGACAGCACCAACAACCGGATGGAGCTCACGGCGGCGATCGAGGGACTGGCCAGCCAGCCGGCCGGGAGCAGGCTGCGGTTGGTGACGGATTCGCAGTACCTGCGCCAGGGCATCACCAGCTGGATCGCCTCGTGGCGGCGCAACGACTGGATGCGGGGCCGGCCGCCGCGCCTGGAACCGGTCAAGAACGCCGATCTGTGGCGGCGACTCGACGCGCTGAACCGCGAGCGCGACGTCCGTTGGGAATGGGTCAAGGGTCATGCTGGCCACCGCTTCAACGAGCGCGCCGACGAGCTCGCCAGCGCCGCGATCGCCGCCCTCGGCGAGTCTCGACCCGCCACGGCACGCGCCGACGCCGCAGAGAGCGCCAGCGCAGCGGCGGACGACGCCCCCGACTGCATCGTGACCGTGGCGGTGCGCTTCTCGCGCGGACGCGGCGCCTGGGCGCTGCACATCGACGCCGGCTCGGAGAGCGAGACGGTCGTCTCCCAGGAGCGCGCGACATCGTCGGCGAATCGGTTGGAGCTCGCCGCCGCCCTCGAGCTGACCCAGCGCGCCGAGCGACTGCCGGCGCCGCTCGAGGTGCGCTGCGGCGACTACCTGCGCCGGGGCGTGCTGGAGTGGCTGCCCTCCTGGCAGCGCTCCGGCTGGCGCACCGCGGGCGGCGACCCGGTGAAGAACCGCGACCTCTGGGAGCGCCTCGAGGCACGGCTGCGCCAGCTCGAGTCCTCCGGCCGCAGCATCTCTTTCGCCCGAGCCGACGGCGGATCACCCCAGGTGCGCGAGCTCAAGGCCGCGCTGCGGGGCTGACCTCCGCCCCCGTCAGCCGCCGCCCTGGCCGCTGCCGGCGTCGACGCCGAGACGCCGCGCCGCCCAGAGCGCCAACTGCTCGCGGAAGATCTTGGCGTTGTGTCGCACGTCGACCGGGAAGCTGCGGCGGAAGAGCACCGTCTCGATCCGTCTGGTGCGCGGGTCACCGGCTCCGAGCTCGAGCAGCTCGCCGACCAGAGCGGTGCGCCGACCACGCCCGAGGCGTCGCCGCGGCTCGACGCAGAGAACCGGCCGCGCCCTGTCCGGAGGGCCGACGCCGACCAGCGCAGTGCGGCGTACGTCCGGGTGGCGGTTGAAGATCGCCTCGCAGGGGATGGTGAACAGGTCACCGCCCTCACAGCGGACCCGGTGAGTCAGGCGACCGCACATCCACAGGCGTCCCTGGTCGTCGAGCCAGCCGACGTCGCCCATGCGGTGCCAGAGGCGGCCGGCGGCGTCGCGGAGCTTGTGGTGGCGGGTGGCCTCGGGGCGCCCGAAGTAGCTCGGGCTGGTCTGGGCGCTCGAGACGACGATCTCGCCGATCTCGCCGGCCGGCAGAGGCTGCTCCAGCACGCTCGGTGCGACCTCGCCGTCCTCGATCGGCACGATCCGCAGCTCGACGCCCTCGAGAGCACGACCGACACAAACCCCCGCTCCCTTCTCGGTCTCGGCTCGGGTCTCGTCGAGCAGCTCGCGACTGCCGATCGTCGCCACCGGCAGCGACTCGGTGGCACCGTAGGGCGTGTGCACCTCGGCGGCGTCGTCGAGGGCGGCGGCGAAGCGCTGCAGTGACGGTAGCGAGGCCGGCGCCCCAGCCGACAGCGCACGCCGCAGCGTCGGCAGCGACCTGCCCTGCTCGACGCAGTAGGCGCCCAGCTTCTCGACCAGGGCCGGTGAGGCGAAGAGGTTGGTGCAGCGGTAGGTGTCGAGCGCCTCGACGAGGCGGGCGGGATCGGCGCGGCCGGGGCGCGAGGCGTCCATCCAGGGAACCACGGCCGCCATGCCGAGCGCCGGCCCGAACAGCGCGAAGAGCGGAAAGGTCGCGAGATCCCGCTCGCCGGGCTGGATCCCCCACTGCGAGCGTAGCGCCGCGACCTGGGCACAGAACATGCCGTGGGTGTACAGAGCGCCCTTCGCCGGCCCGGTGCTGCCACTGGTGAACAGGATGGCCGCCGGACGATCGCGCTCGGCGGTGGCCGCGCCGGGCGCCTGCCCGGTTGCTTCGCATTCGCTGCCCTCGGGCGGTCCGCCGGCCGGCGGGCCCGCCGAGCTCACCCGCTGCACCAGCTCCACCTCCGGGACCCATCCGAAGAGGCGCCTCGCCAGGAGCGCCTTGCGCACGCCGAAGAAGGCGCGGGGCCGCGCCTCGGCGAGGCAGCGGCCGAGATTGCGCAGCCCCATGCCTGGGTCGACCAGCACCAGCACCGCACCCGAGCGCAGCAGCGCGAAGGTCAGCGCGAAGAAGTCGACCGAGGGCGGCACCATCAGCACGACGTGATCGCCCGGCACCACGCCGAGTCTCTCGATGACGCCGATCCACCCGCGGGCGCGGGCCTCGAGCTCGGAGAAGGTGAGCTCGTCGAAGCCGCCGCGGCGACGCGCCACCGCCACCGCGAGATCGTCGGGTCGCTCCCGCGCACGCGCCGCCAGCTCGAGTGCAACGTTGTCGCAGCTCGCCTCCACGTCGCGGCGGCGATCGCCGGGCTTCATCGGCCCGCGGCTCCGCGCAGGTGCGAGACGATCGGCGCCGCCACGAGATCGAAGGCGTCCTCCAGCAGGTAGTGGCCGGCTTCGGGGGCCTCGACGTACGTGGCCTCCGGCAGGCGCTGCTTCCAGCCGGCGAGGAAGTGCTGGTCGAAGACGAAGTCCCGGCCCCCCCAGGCGACCAGGAGGCGCCCGCCGTCGAGCCCTCGCAGACCACGCGCCGTCGCCGCGACCCGTTGCCAGGAGCGGTGGTTCTCACCCAGCGGGATGTCGAGCACGAATTCGTGCACGGCGCGGCGATCCCGCCACGAGGAGTAGGGAGCGAGATAGCCCCGGCGGACCTCACCCGACAGCGCCTGGGTGACGCACGATCGCGCCGCGCCACGCTCGAACAGGCCCAGACCGCGCACCAGCAGTGACCCGATGACGGGCAGGCGCGCGAGACGCAGCGCGAGCGGCACCCTGGCGCTCTCGGGCAGCGGGAAGCCCGCCGTGTTCATCGCCACGACGCGATCGCAGCGATCGAGGTGGTCGACGATCCAGGACAGCCCGATCATCCCTCCCCAGTCGTGCACCACGAAGGCGGCGCGATCGATCCCGAGTGCCGCGAGCAGCCGATCGAGATCGTGCACACGCGCCTGGAGCGAGTACGGGTAGTCGACGCGGGCGGGCCGATCGGAGAGCCCGCAGCCGAGGTGATCGGGAGCGATGGCACGGAACCCCCGGTCGGCGAGCAGCGAGATCAGCCGGCGGTAGAAGAAGCTCCAGGTCGGGTTACCGTGCAGCAGGACGACAGGCGGCCCGTCACCTTCGTCGACGACGTGCATGCGGCCCGCATCGAGCTCGATCCAGCTCCCGTCGAAGGGGAACAGGCGACGCTCGATACCGAGAGTCGCCAGCGCCGAGGCAGTGCCGTCGACGAATGGCCTCGCCGCCGTCCTGCCGGGGTCGCCTGCCGATCGCGGCGCCACCGTCATCGTCCCTTCCCGGTGGGGCGGCAACGCCGGACCGGACTCACCAGTCGACCCCCAGCATCAGACAGTTGAGGCCGCTGCCGATCCCGAGCAGGCCGACCCGGTGCCCGGAGGCGACGAAACCGCGCTCCTCGGCGACGGCGAGGGCGAGCGGCAGGGCCACCGTGCCGGTGTTGCCGAGATGCGAGTAGATGGCGAAATCCCGCTCCGGCGGCACCTCGAGCGCCCGCAGGATCTCCTGCCGGTGGCGCAGGCCGACCTGGTGGCAGATGGTGCGGTCGACACGGTCGGCCTGCCAGCGCAGCTCGGTGAGGAACCGCTGCCAGGTCCGCCGTCCGAGCGCCACGCCGTGCTCGAGCACGGAGACGGCGTCGGTGACCATGAACTCGCGCAGGGTGCGGCTGCCGCCGGCGGACTCGCCGACGACCTCCGTCCCCCAGCGACAGAGGCGATGGTGCTCCGGCGCGGTCTCGAGCACTCCTCCGAGCAACCGTCGGGGCTCGTCCTCACCGCCGCGGCGGAGGATCATCGCCACCGCTCCGGAGCCTCCGGTCATCGTCGCCACCGAGCTCGAGAAGCGACGCAGGCTGGAGTCCTCGTGCAGCGCCGCGATGGTCGCCTCGACGATGTCGCGAGCGCTCTCGCTGGCCACCACCATCCCCGCCTCGATCTGCCCGAGCTCGATGCGGTTCGCCACGTCGAGCATCCCGTTGAGCACGCCGAGGCAGGCGTTGGAGAGGTCGAAGACCGCGGCGTGCAGCGGCACCTCGTGGCCGAGCGCAGCCAGCTCGCCGGCGACGACGCAGGCGGTGGCGGGCTCGTGGTGGTCGCGGCAGACGCCAGCGTAGATCAGCGCTCCGAGATCCTCGGCTCCCAGGCTCGAGAGCTCGAGCGCCTTGACGGCGGCGGCGACCGCTCCCTCCGAGACCCGCGTGCCGCGCTGCCACCAACGCCGCTCGTGGATGCCGGTCAGCGTGGCCAGCTGGCCCTTCGGGATGCGCAGGCGCTGGAAGACGGCAGACAGCCTCTCCTCCAACTCCTCGGTGGACACCACCACCGGAGCGAGCTCGTAGCCGATCGCCTCGATCACCACCCGTTCGTATCTCATCGCATCCTCGCCGGCCCGGTGCCTGCTCCGCCGCCGCCCTCCGCCGAGCGGCTCACGGCGCCGCCGTCCGCGTTCCCTCGCGGCCAGCCTCGCTCCCCGTGCGAGCGTCCCTGGTCGCGAGCGACGTCGAGAAGTCGAAACCGAGCTCCTCGATCTGGTAAATGACGCGGCCGTCGACCGAGAGCAGGCCGTCGGCGAGCAGCGTGCCCTCGGTCTCCAGCTCGTCCGGCCCGCTCTGCGCGAGGCTCAGCTCGCGGATCGAGGCCTCGACCACCACCCGACGGTCCCGAGGCGTCACCTGTCCGCGATAGGTCCAGCGGTGGGCGCGCCCTCGGGCCGCGGGCGTGAAGCGCCACTCCCCGCCGGGCCGCGCGACGTCCGCGGAGGCAGCCCGCGAGGCCCGCTCGGCAGCGTAGCGCGTCGCCCAGAGCTTGAGGAGCTGCTGGAAGGCCTCGAGACCGAGCGATCCGGGCCAGACCGGATCCTGGAAGAAGTGCGCCTCGAAGAACCAGGCCGCGGGATCGACGTCGATGGTGCCACGCACGAAGCCGCGACCGTGGCGGCCGCCATCCCCGCACAGCACCTCGATGCGGTCGATCATGCGCCAGCTCGGCGCCGGGAACGGGGCCTCGCTCGGCAGCCGTGCGACCGGGTCGGAGCCGTCGCCCACCGACCCGGGCGAGTCGGCTGCAGGCTCCCAGGGTCGCGCCTCCCTCAAGCCCACCTGGTTGGCGAGCGCCGCCTGCGGGAAGAAGCCGAAGTACGTCGTGCCGCTGTACACCTCGCCGACACGGGCGCTGAGCACCCTGAAGCGGAAGTGCTGGATGATCATCCCGCCCGAGGCCGAGGTGCGGGTGAGCTCGACCTCGGTGGTCAGCACGTCGTCGCGGCGCTCGGGAACCGTTGCGAGCGTCGCCTCTCCGCCGAGGTTGCGGAAGCTGAGGTCCTGCTGCGAGGTCAGCGCCGATCCGCAGTAGGCCGCGAGCCATCCGCAAGGCTGCAGGGCGACCTCGAGCAGCGCGGCGAAGGCGAGCGAGTCCTGGCGGTTGGCCGAGAACGTCCAGTCCTCCGGCCGCTGCCGCCACTGCGCGGTGCAGCGCGCTCCGGCGGCCAGAACGAACGGTTCGCCGTGCACCTCGACGACGCGATCGAGGAACTGGTAGGGCGCCCGCGGCAGGCGCGCGATGCGACGTTCACGGTCGAAGACGCTGTAGGGCGCACCGAAGGCGCGCGAGGGGGCGCCGGAGGCAAAGGCGACGATCGACTCGTGGTCGTAGACCGCCGGGCGCAGCGCCTGCTCGAGCGAGAAGTCATCGCTCGCCGCGCCCACGGCCTCCTGCCGCGACGACTCGCCGGACTGCGCGGCGCATCGAGCCGCGGGCTGGTCCTCCACCGCCGCTGCGGCGCCACGCCACAGTCGCTCCAACGACGCGCGATCGCTGCCGCTGAGCTGCAGGCTGAGATCCTGGATCTCGACGATCTCGCGACCGTCGGCGAGCAGCACCGCATCGGCCAGCACGTACGGAGCGGGGCCGTAGCCGATCTCTTTGATCTCCACCCGGTAGCCGGCGCGGCGCGTCTCGGGGAGCACCTGGCCCCTGCAGCGCAGGCGCGACGCGATCCCGGCGACCGGTTCCCAACACACCTCACCGCGACGTCCCACCCAGCCGAGCCGCAGCAGCAGCACGCGCAGGGTGTGCAGGCAGCATTCGTACATCAGGGTCCCGGGCATCACCGGATCGTCGACGAAGTGGCAGGTGAGGAACCAGTCGTCGGGGGCGATGTCGGCCTCGGCCTCGACCAGCCCGAGTCGGTGGCGACCGCCGAGCGGCTCCAATCGGGTGACGCGGTCGATCAACTCCAGCTCGCCGCGCGGCAGGGTGACGACCGGCGCCGCCGCGGCAGCCGCCGGACCGTACCGGGGACCGAAGGCTGCGACGAGGTCGCCGCGACGCAGCGCCTCGAGACCGGCAGCGTCGAGAGCGCCGACCCCGTCTCCCGTTGCTCCGTCGTGCTCGACGGTCTCCGGCAGCAGCGGCCTCCAGCCTCGCGACACACCTCTCCCCTCGTTCCCGGCCAGGCGTCCGCGCACGACGCCGCGCCCCGCCGCCAGCTCGCTCGGCGAGAAGAAGCCGGCGCAGCCATCGCGCATGCGGAGCAACGGCTCGCCGTCGATCGTCGCGTCGAAGGCGAAGCGGAAGAGCCAGTTGTCGCCCTGCCTGAAGAATCTCTCGATGCGGATGTCGTAGTGCACCACCTCGCCGGCCCGCGGCAGACCGCGCTCGAAGGTCACCACCGCGTCGAGCAGCCGGTAGCGGCGTTCACCGCGAGTCTGCGAGTCGATGCCGAGGAAGGCGCTGAGCAGCAGGTCGGCCTGCCCCGCCTCGACCGCGATCGCGGTCGGCAACCGCCCCTCGTCGAGGTACCAGCCGGCTTCGAGCACGTCGTGCTCGGTAACGATGCGCCCTGCCTCGAGACTGCCCGGTTGCCCTTCGATCACCAGTACGCGATCGACGAGCATGAGGGGCTCGTCCGGCAGCCGCACGCGGGTGGGGAAGACGTCGACGTGAGCGAAGCTCGCTCCGAGCACGGCGCCGATCTCTCCGCGCGCGAACTCCAGGCACTTCGATCGATCGAGGCTACGCGGCACCCCCGCCGCGCCGTCGTCGACCACGCCGGCGCCGCAAGATGACTCGGATGACTCGGATGACTCGAATGGCTCGGAGGGCTCGCGGGTCGCGTCGGGTGGCGGCTCGGCCGAGGCCGCGGTGGCCGACCGCTGCGCCGTCGAGCGCCCGGCCGCGATCGCGTCGAGCGAGGCCTCGATCGGGCGGCGCGAGCGCACCCGCAGGCGGCGAGCCGCCATCCGTCCACCGGAGGCGGGATCGTGCTCGGCGGGCGCGGAGACGCCACCGAGGGCTCGCAGCGTGGCCGAGGGATCGACCGCGAACCCGCGGACCCAGAGGTCGGCGACGAGCTGCAGCAGAGATCGTAGGGGCGGGGTCGTCGGCGGGGAGAGCGCCTTCACCAGCGGCGCGACCCGGTGCGGCCCGGCGGCCCCACTGCCGCCGGCAGCCTCGTCGAGAATCGAACGGATCATCCGGGTGCAGCTGGCACCGGGCCCGATCTCGACGAAGCCTCGCACGCCGTCCTCCCAGGCTCGGCGGATCACCGCCGGGAAGTCGAAGCCTTCCACTGCCTGCTCCAACAGCGAGTCGGCGCAGCTCTGGCGAGACGGTGCGTAGGCACGGGCCCAGGCGGCGCTGTAGACCCGGACCTCGACGTCCTCGGCGCAGTCGAGCTCGTGCAGGGCGCGGTAGCGGTCGCGCACCGGCTCCACCGCCGAGCAGTGCACCGCCGACACCGGCCCCAGGGGGTGCAGGCGGAGGTCGAAGCGGCGGCAGAACTCCTCGACGGCGGCGCGCTCGCCCCCGAGCACGCAGTCGCGGTCGGTGTTGACGATCAGCCGCGCCAGCCGCGCCAACCGAGCCCCGCCGGCCCAGGACTCGAGTCGGCGATCGAGCTCTTCGCGCCCCACCGGCACCACCCCGGCCAACCATTCGAAGTCGGACTCGGCGGCGACCGACCAGGCGCGCCGAGCGCTCTCGCAGCGACCGGCGAGCTGCACCGTGAACAGATCGTCCTGCCGCATCCGACGGTGCATCTCCTCGCCATCGCTCCATACGCCGCTGGCGAAGAGAGCTGTGGTCTCGCCGAGCGAGTAGCCCACGGCCGCCTGTTCGCGCACGCCGAGTCGGCGCAGCAGCCGTCGCTGCAGCACCCCCAGCTGCACCTGCGCCTGGATCTGCTCGGCGACGCTGCCCTGTCGCCACCCGAAGGCGACCGGCGGCACCAGCATCTCGGCGAAGCGCCTCTCCTCGATCCCCGCGTGCACGAGATCCGGGAACCAGGCCAGCAGCTCGCCGAGCCGCGGGTCACCGAGGTTGCCCGAGCCGGGATAGACGAAGGCCAGCTCACCGGGTTCGGCGACGGGGCGACCGAGAAACCAGCGCGATCCGCTCCGCCCCAGCCCGGCCTGGCCGTCGGCAGCCTCCCGCCAGCTGCCGACCGCACGCAGCAGCTCGTCCACGGCCCGGCGCAGCTCGGCGACATCGTGCGCGACGACGCCGCCGCGCAACGACGCACCGTGAGAGGCGGCGGCTCCGGGGCCGTCGGCGACGGGGTGCTCTCTCCGCCAGCGCCACGACAGCTCGGTCAGCCCGCTCTCGGGTGCTGTCTCGCACAGCTCACGCAGCCGCCCGACCGCAGCGGCCATTCCCGACGCTCCGGCCGCCTCGAACAGGAAGAGCGCGTGACCGGCTGCCCTGCGACTCCCTCGCTGCCCTGCGGCAGCCGCGCCTCGCGCCGCAGCGGTCGCCGGCGGGGCCTCTTGCAGCACCAGGTGGGCGCTGCCTCCGAGACTGCCCATGACCTGCACACCGGCCGACGCCGCTCCCGCCCCGCCCGCCGGAACCAGTGGGCTCGACGGACGCGGCGAGACGGCGAGAACTCCACCACTGCCGACGCGCAGCACCGCGCCGGCGGGGACGATCCCCTCGGCCAGCCCCAGCGCCGCGCGACAGATCGCCAGGAGACCGGAGGCGATCGGCGCGTTCCCCGTCGTGGCGCGCACGCTGGCGACCGGCAGGGCGGCCGGTGGCCAGGCCGTGCCGGACGCCCCGAGCCAGCGCTCGAGCGCCGCGTGCTCCAGCGCCTCCTGGTGTGGATCGCCGCCGGCATGCAGCTCGAGCCAGGCCGCGCGGTCGGGCTCGGCGCCGGCCTCCCTCCAAGCCGCACGGGCAGCTCGCACCGACGCGGCGACGGATCGCTCCCGGCGAGAGGGGCTGGCCAGCGTTTCGTCGAGCTCTCCTGATCCGCACACTGCCAGGCCGCTCAGGCGGGCGTACGGCGTCGCACCACCCTCCCGGCGAGCCGTCGTCCGAGGGCTGTGGAGGACCAGGCAGGCCGCGCCGTCGCCCCTGGCCCCGGAGTCGCGCAAGACCTCGAGTCGCGGATCGCACGCCAGATCGACACCGACGACCAGGGCGAAGTCGATCTCTCCCGCCGCCAGAGCCTGGCGAGCCATGTCGAGGGCCTGGGCACCACCCAGCTCGGCGGCAGCCACCCCGTGAGCGGGCCCGCCGATGCCGAATTCGCGCGCCACCCTGCTGGCCACGATGCCGCCGAGCGATCCGAGGGTGCGATCGGCGTCGAGCAGCTCGCAGAGGCGCCGCAGCCCGTCCGGGGCGTCGCCGTCGCGCCCGCTCACGGCCAGCCGATCGGCCAGCAGCCAGCGCAGGCTGAAGTCCCACGCCGACGGATCGAGCTCGAGCGCCACGTAGACGCCGCAGCGCTCACCCTCCGCCAGACGGTGACCGTCACGACGACACTCCGTCGGCAGCAGGCCGGCGTCCTGGAGCGCCGCCTTGCAGACCTCCAGCGCCAGCAGCTGCTGGACCATCGAGGCCTGCAGCTCGCGGGGAGGGATGCGGAACTCGGTCGGGTCGACCTCGAGCTCCTCGATCGCGGCGTCGGCGCCGCCGGATCCCGGGCCGCCGAGCCCGAGTAGGGATCCCCAGAGGGCATCGCCCGAGCCGTCGCCGAAGCGGGCCGCCAGTCCGACGACGTCGCAGGCTGCGGCGAGTCGCTGCGGTCCCTCCGAGGCCACGGCGACTCGGCTCGGGACCTCGGAAGCGGACCGCCCCGACGGCCTCCGGCCACCATCGCCGAACCCATCGGCGGGCTCCTCCCACTCCTCGAGGACCAGGTGGGCGTTGATGCCGCCGAAGCCGAAGCCGTTGATGCCGGCCCGGCGGGGCCGATCGACGGGCCGACTCCACTCCTCGGGCGTGCGCAGGATCCTCAACGGGCCGTGCCCGATGCCGAGCGACTCGCGCGCCTTCTCGAAATGGGCGACCGGTGGCAGCAGCCGGCGTTCGAGCGCGGTCAGCAGGTTGACGAGACCGGCGGCGCCGGCTCCGGTGAGCAGGTGGCCGAGGTTGCCCTTGACCGCACCGAGGACGATCGGCCGACCGGTCGGCGGCGCGCCGCCGAGCGCCCGCAGCAGAGAGCCGATCTCGACCGCGTCGCCGAGAGGCGTCCCGGTGGCGTGGCATTCCACCAGGTCGACGTCCCCGGGGGCGATTTCGGCGCTGCGGTAGGCGGAGGTCAGGCACCGGGCCTGCCCCTCCTCGCTGGGCGCGAGCAGACCGCCCTCGCGATCGTTGGAGAGTCCGAAACCGAGCAGGCGGGCCAGGATGCGGTCGCCCTGCTCGAGCGCCTCGGCGGCTCGCTTGAGTACGAAGACCGCCGCACCCTCGCCCACCAGCAGGCCATCGGCCCGCTGATCGAACGGAGCGCACCGTCCCGACCGCGACAACGCCTGCAGCGCCGAGAACCCGAGTTGCGTGTAGAGGCGGTCGCAGCCCGAGACTCCGCCGACGAGCACCGCGTCGACGTCGCCGCGCCGCAGCAGACGAGCGCCGTGAGCCACCGCGTGCAGCGACGAGGCGCAGGCGGCATCGATCGAGCAGAAACCGCCTGCCAGGCCGAGCGCCGCCGACACCGCCGCACCCGGCAGGCTCATCGCCCAGGCTCCGGCGCGGTGGGGGGCCGGCTCGAGATCGGACGGCCGAGGGCCGAACCGGGGCTCGAGGAGCAGGCGCGAGTTGAACCGGTTGGTGCTCTCGGTCGGCAGCGCGATCTGGCCCAGCACGGTGGCGACGCGGCTGCGATCGATCTGCTCCGTGCGAGCGGCATCCCAGGCCTCGAGGGCTGCCCGGACCGCCAGCCGCGCCGAGCGATCGAGTCGGGCGAAGAGCTCCGGCGGGAGGCGACAGCCGGTGCGGGCCGCCAACGCCGGATCCCATCGCGGCAACTCGGCGACGCAGCCCCTGAGCGTGCGCGGAACCTCGAGGCCGCTGCGCTGCCAACCCCGCAGGGTCTCCGGCGAGACCAGGAGTCGCTCCTCCGGCAGCTCGGCGGCGGCATCGAGGCGGCCGTCGACCATGGAAGCGAAGCTCTCGCCGCGACACGACGGCAGCACGTGGCCATACGCGACGATGACGACGTCGTCCGCTGCCGGCGCTCTCCGGCTGCTCACTCGTCACCTTCCCGGGTCACTACGGGCTGCGGCGCGCTGGGCGAGCTGCGCCTGCCGGAGCTCACTTCTCGCTCAGGTTGCGATCGCCCACCCGGTTGCGACGGAAGGGCATCGCGAGGGAACGATCGATGACGCATTCGTAGCCGCGCATCCGAGCCACCAGCTGG
Source organism: Acidobacteriota bacterium (assembly GCA_003388555.1). Lineage (GTDB taxonomy): Bacteria > Acidobacteriota > Thermoanaerobaculia > Multivoradales > Multivoraceae > QQVD01. The sequence goes on from QQVD01000068.1 coordinate 98,111, forward strand.
TCGCCGGCGAAGAAGTCGATGTCGGCACGAGCCCGGTTCGGACCCTGATCGACGATACGGCACTGCACCTGGACCGGGTCCTCGGAGCTGGCGGTGGCGAACTGCTCGTAGCGCTCGATGTGGGCCGGCAGCGACGGACTCTGGCGGTGACGCTGACTCCACAGGATCATCAGCTGGAAAGCGCCGTCGACGAGCAGCGGATCGACCAGCCAGCGGGCACGCACCGGGTTGCGCATCCAGCGCGCCGGAACCGGCGCGCGGTCGACCCTGCCGAGGATTCCCTCGGGCCCGACCAGCTCCACCTGGCGGACGCCCTGCAGCATCTCGCCGTGGAAGAGGAACCTCTCGTAGAACTCCTCGGCAGACAGCGGATAGGCGTCGCCGTCGATGCGCTCCGGCGAGCCCTGCACCGCGGTCAGCTCGTCGACGACCAGCACCACGGCGGAAGCGTGCAGCACGTCGCTCAGGTCCCCGGACCGGACCTCGGTCTTCACCTCGACCCCGCCGGTGACCCGCTGGGCGGCGCCGCAGTGCACCCGCAGCAGACAGCTCTCGGAGGTCAGCCGCACCCCTTTGAAGACACGGAAGTCGCGCATCGAGTGGAAGTGGCGACCGGGCTGGCCGTGCAGCGCTCCGTGCGCCATCCACTCCATCATCACCGCTGCCGGCAGCACGGGATGACCGTCGAGGACGTGGGACCTCAGGAAGTCGTGATCGTCGACGGTCAGCAGCCGCTCAAAGCACACCGTGCGTTGGTCGGCGCGCCGTTCCGGCGGCGCCGCCTGAGCCGTCTCGCCGTCGGTGTCGACCATGGGGATCGCGCTGCCCGCGCCCAGCAGCACCACCTCGACCTCCGGCCGCGCTGTGGCGAGCTCGACGAGGAACGCCGCACCACCGGCCGCCGGGGGAATGGTCTCGATGTTCTCCTGGCGGAAGAGCTGCTTGAGCGAATCGTCGACCATGCCGCCGTCCCAGGGTCCCCAGCAGAAGGCGACCGAACGGCACTCGGGGCGCTGACGTGCCTCGCGCTGGGCGATCTTGTTGAGCACCTCGTTGGCTGCGGCATAGTCGGCCTGGCCGCGGCGTCCGAAACGTGCGGTGGTCGACGAGAACAGAGCGATCAGCCGCAGCGGATGGCCCTGCAGCGCCCCCAACAGATTGCGCAGGCCGACCACCTTGGTCTCGTAGACACGCTCGAAGTCCTCGAGGCTCTTCTGCTCGAGCATGCGGTCGGCGAGCACGCCGGCACCGTGAACCACCCCCGTGATCGGGCCCAGCGCACCGACCAGCTCGAGCACCGTCTCCTGCAGCGCCGCGCGGTCGCGCAGGTCGACCGAGCGGTAGACCACTCTCGCCCCCTGCGCTGCGATGCGCTCGAGGTTCTGCCGCGCCTCGCGCACCGCCAGGACGCGGCCGCACTCCGCATCGACCTCGCGCGGGGTACCGCCCCGCTCACGCGCCAACCAGCGTCGGATCGCGGTGGCGTCCTCGAGGGCCGCCAGAGCGGCGGGCTCCTCGCGCTCGAGATCGGTCCGGCCGAGCAGGACGATGCGGGGGTGCCCGCCGCGCGCCAGCGCACAGGCGACCTCGGCGGTGACGCCGCGGGCGCCACCGGTGATCACCAGCAGATCGTCGGTGCTCAACCGCGGACCGGCAGCCTCGCCGCCCTCGGCAGATCCCGCGTCGAGGTCGTCACGCCGCAGGGTCGGCGTCACGCGACCGTGAGGTCCGAGCCCGATCTCGAGCGGGCCGGGCCGCAGCAGCTCATCGGCCAGGCTGACGATCTCCCCGGTGTCGTCGGAGAGCTCTGGCGACCAGTCGACCACCCTGCACTGCACCTGCGGCCACTCCCACCGCGCGGTCTTGATCAGCCCCGCGACACCGGCCTCCTCGACACCGGTGAGGCTGGCGCTGCCGGTGAGCCCGAAGCCACCGTCGAGACGCACGATGCCGGCGAGCAGGGCGCCACGGCCGGCGTCCCCGGAGGCGCGTAGGGAGGTCGCCGCACGCTGCAGCCAGTGGAAAGAGTCGCGCACGAAGCGGTCGCCCGCCTCGCCTTCGACGCCACGCGGGCCGAGCAGGACCAGGCCGTTGAGGTCGGCAGGCACCGGTCGCTCACGGTGGATCTCGACCGCCTCCGCGAGGTAGCCGCGCTGCGACAGCTCCTGAGTCAGGCGGGTCGCGAACACCTCGTCGGGGCCGACGACCCAGATGCGGGAGCGGGCCGGCAGCAGCGGCTCCCGGCGCGAGGGCTCGAGCGCCGCCAGGCGCAGGGTGTAGCGATCCACTGCGCCGACGACCCCGGACTGCGGCGCCGCTTCCCCGGCGGATGTGCCGGCCGCGACCTCGACCGAGCCCGCCGTCGGATCCTCGTCGCCGGCTGCATCCCCGGCGGTATCCCCGGCGGTATCCCCGGCGGTATCGCGGGCGGCGTCGAGGGGGGCGTCGACCGTGGGTGTCGTGCTCTGCGGCTCCGGGCGCGGCCCGGTGCCGTCGCGCCGGCCGCCGGAGCCGAGAGAGGCCTGCAGACGTTCGGCGACCGCGGCCAGAGTGGTCAGGCGGACCACCTCGTCGGGCTCGGGCATCTCGACTCCGGGGAATCGATCCTGCAGCGCCGAGAGGATCTCCACCCGCTTGATCGAGTCGATGCCGAGATCACCGTCCAGTTCCATGCCGGGCTCGAGCATCTCCGCCGGGTAGCCGGTGCGCTCCGCGACCACCGCGACGAGCTCGGCGTAGACCGCATCCGAATCGCCTCGAGTCCCGCCCTGGTCGGCCGGCGCCTCGATCTCGTCGCGGGCCGGGTGGTCCGAGCCGGACGGAGGGACCGCGACCGCGGCGCTCACCGACTCGCCCCGGCCAGCCGGAGCGGCGGCCGCCGCCGGCTGCCCGGCCGTGTCCGTCGTCACGCCGTCGAGCGCCTGCGCCACGTCGGCGAGCGTACGCAGGCCGGCGAGCGCCTCGGGGCCGGGCACCGCGACGTCGGGCAGGCGCTCCTGCAGCGCCGAGAGGATCTCCACCCGCTTGATCGAATCGATGCCGAGGTCGGCGTCGAGCTCCATCTCGAGCTCCAGCATCTCCTCGGGATAGCCGGTGCGCTCGGCGACCACCGCGAGCAGGAGACGCGCCGACGACGTGGGCCTCTCTGCCTCTGGCAACCCGTGGGCCGCCACCCCATCGGCCGGCACCCCGACGGCCGCCTCGGGCGCAGGCGCGACGTGCTCCACCGGAGCCTCGGCCACGGCGGCGTCGGAAGCCGCCGTGCCCGCCGAGGGGAGGGCCGGCGACCCGCTGCTCTCTCGCAGCACCGCCACGACCGCCGCCAGGGTGGTCAGCCCGGCGAGCTCGTCCGGCGCCGGCACCCGCGCTTCGGGCAGGCGCTCCTGCAGCGCCGAGAGGATCTCCACCCGCTTGATCGAATCGATGCCGAGATCGGCGTCGAGCTCCATCTCGAGCTCCAGCATCTCCTCGGGATAGCCGGTGCGCTCGGCGACCACCGCGAGCACGAGCTCGTCGATGCGATCGGCGGCCGTGTCCCGGCGAGCCGCCGGCGAAGTCGCCGCGGCCGCATCTCCCCCGGCAGGCGCGCTCGTCGCGGTGGCCGGCGCCACGGGCCCTTCGGTGGCCTCGGGCTGGGACCGCGTCGGCGAAGTCGCAGGGGCGGCGACCGGTCCGACGCCTTCCTCCTCGCCTCCCCATCCCGCGTCCTCCTCCCGGCTGCGCACCGCGCTCGCGGGTGCGGTCTCGCCGTGATCGGGGGCAGCACTGCCTCGCGAGAAGCGGACCGACGCCGCCAGCAGCCGCTCGACACGCTCGGCCGCCGCCTCGTGCGAGGCGAGGAACTCGCGGTGGGCCTGGGCGGCGACGTCCTGCAGGTGCAGCAGCGCCTCCAGGCCGCCGCGCAGCCAGTCGCCCTGGGCCGGCACCCCTCCACGACTGGCCGCGACGACCGGTTCACCCTGGTGTCCGCCCTGGGGTCGCTCGGCGGTCGGCGCCAGGTCCCGTGGCGCGCGCGGGGCGGTCATCGCCACGCCGTGCGCCGGCCGCGACCCGGTGCCCGCTGGCGCCGGCGCTCCACCTGCGTCCTCTGGCGGCGTCGCCTGCGACGCCGAGCCAGTCTCCGCAGACGCTCCCTCGTCGACTCCCGCCGCAGCTCCCTCACCGCTCCCGCTGCCTCCCGCCCCCGAGGCCGCCCGCGGCGGGGCCGCGGCGGCCGGCATCGACGGGATCGCCGGGATCGCCTTCGACGGGCGGGCGTTGGCCCCGCAGACCGGGACCGTGAACCTCCGCCGGACAGGCTCCTCGGCCTGGCGACGGGAATCCCAGCGGGCCAGCTCGAGCTCCACCCCGTCGACCGCCAGGCGACCGAGCAGCTGCGCCAGACCGACCTCGGCGTCGCCGCGCTCGAGCGGCAGAGCGACGACCGGCACGCTGCCGGCCATGTCGCCGATCTTCTCGATCAGGCCGCACATCTGGCGTCCGGGACCGACCTCCACGAAGTGGGTGATGCCACGGGCGATTGCGTTCTCGACGCACTGCTGGAAGAGCACCGGCTCGGCGAGCTGCTGTGCCAGCAGCAGGCGCTGGGCGCCAGGGTTCTCGGGGTAGGTCTCGCCGGTGCTGTTGGCCAGCACCGGGAACTCACCGGCGCGCCATCGGGTGCGTTCGACCTCTTCGCTGAACGCCGGAACCGCGGCGGCGACGAAGCGCGAGTGGAACGCGGCGGAGACGTTCAGGCGTGCGCAGCCGATCCCGCGCTCGCGACAAGCGGCCTGCAGCCGGTCGATCTCCTCACGACCGCCGCTGACCACCACCTGCTGGGGAGCGTTCAGGTTGGCGATCCGGCATGCGCTGCCGGTGTCGGCGAGCAGGCGCTCGGTCTCTGCGGCGCCGACGAGCAGCGCCAGCATGGCGCCGGAGTCGCCGTCGACGCGCGCCATCAGCTGGCCGCGCCGGAGCGCCAGGCGGTGGAGGTCGTCCTCCGCGATGCGTCCGGAGGCGGCCACCGCGACCAGCTCGCCGAAGCTGTGTCCCAACGCCACCTCGACCGGCAGACCGAACCGACGCAGCACCCGCCAGGCGGCGAGCTCGACCACGCCCAAAGCCGGTTGAGCGACGTCGGTGGCACGCAGTGCGGCCTCCTGCCGGCTGGCATCGCCGACTCCGGCGGCCGGATAGATGCGGTCGATCAGGGACCCTCCGGTGCGCGCCGCGTACTCGCGCTCGGCCGCGTGCAGCACCTCGGCTGCCTCCGGGAAGCGCACCAGCAGCTCGCGCAGCATGCCGATCTTCTGCGCGCCCTGACCGGGGAAGACGAGAGCGACCCGGGCAGCCGCCGCTCCCTCACCCAGATAGACCGACTCCGGGGCGGAGGATGCATCGCCGCGCTCGAGCCATCGACGCGTCGCGGCGGCTCGCTCGGAGTGATCGCCTCGCTGACGCTCGAGTACCAGGGCCAGGCGCACCGGATCGTCGTGGCGGAAGGCAGAGCGCCGTGCCGCCGCCCACAGTCGCAGCGCCCGCCAGTCGCGTTGCTCTTCGAGCTCGGCGAGCTGGGCGGCGATCGCAGGGCGATCCGCGCCACTGATCGCCACCAGCTGCACGGCGCCCGACCACGAGGCCTCGATCGACTCCTCGGAGCCCGCGCGGCCCGCCGCGTCGGGCGCCTCCTCGAGCACACAGTGGAAGTTCGTGCCGCCGAAGCCGAAGGCGCTCACCGCCGCGCGGCGCGGTTTGCCGTCGCGGCGCGGCCAGGGGCGCCCTACCCGGTTGGCGTAGAACGGCGAGCCGTCGAGTGCCTCGTTCGGGGACTCGACCTTGAGTGTCGGGGGCAGCACGCGGTGATGCAGCGCCAGCACCGCCTTGATCAGGCCCGCGGCGCCGGCCGCCGCCTTGGTGTGGCCGATGTTCGACTTCACCGAGCCGAGCGCGCACCACGCCGGCTCGGCTCTCGATTCGCCGAAGACTTCGCTCAGGGCCCGGACCTCGGTGGCATCGCCGACCCGCGTCCCCGTGCCGTGCGCCTCGACCAGCTCGACGGTTGCGGGATCGACGCCCGAGATCTCGTAGGCGTCGCGCAGGGCCCGCGCCTGACCCGCGGCGCTCGGCTCGTAGACCGCCACACCGCGGCCGTCGCTGGCGGTGCCGATGCCCCGGATCACGGCGTAGATCCGGTCGCCGTCGCGCTGGGCGTCGGCGAGCCGGCGCACCGCGAGCACACCCAGGCCCTCGCCGAGGATGGTGCCGTCGCCGTCGCGATCGAACGGACGTGCGTCTCCAGTCGGCGACAGGGCCGGAGTCTTGGAGAAGCACATGTACATGAAGATGTCGTTGAAGGTGTCGAGCCCGCCGGCGAGCACCATGTCGGCTCGGCCGGTCTCGAGCTCGAGCGCCGCCAGGTGCAGGGCGCTCATCGACGACGCGCACGCGGCGTCGACGACGCAGTTGGTGCCGTGCAGGTCGAGTCGACCGGCGATCCGACCCGCCGCGACGTTGCCGAGCAGCCCCGGGAACGAGCTCTCCGTCCACGGCACGTAGGACTCGGAGATGTGCCGCAGCACCTCCTGGCTGGTCTGGGGGTCCACCCCGGCCGCGTCGAGAGCACGCTTCCAGTGCGGATGCCCGAGGCGAGCACCCAGCGGGATCACCAGCTCGAGAGCACCGGTGACGCCGAGCACGACGCTGGTGCGGCGGCGGTCCAGCTGGCGACCACCGGAGCCGTAGCCGGCGTCGTCGAGCGCCGCCTTCGCCACCACGAGGCCGAGCAGCTGGGTGGTGTCGGTGGACGCGATGTCGGCAGGCGAGATCCCGAATTCGAGCGGATCGAAGTCGTACGGGTCTAGGAATCCTCCGCGCCGTCCGTAGGTGAAGTCTGGACGCCGGGGGTCCTCGTCGAAGTAGTCGCCAGGCGACCAGTGGCTGGGAGGGACCTCGCGGATCGAATCGACACCGTCGCGCACGTTGCACCAGAACTCGCGCACGCTCGCCGCGCCTGGGAACATCGCACCCAGACCGATGATGGCCAGCGGCTCGCTGCGCACACGGCGACGCTCCGGCGAGCTGTTCTCTGGCGATGTGACACTGCTCATGACGATTCCCCTTCGATCCGCGCCCGGCGCTCGGGACGGATCCGCACGGCAAGCGAGAGCCCCTGCCTGCGAAGTTGGTTGGAGCGCGCCAGGACGGCCGCTCCGTGCATCAGGTTCAGGGCGATCTCCTCGACCGTGCGCTGGCGCCAGTCCTCGAGATGTGATCCACGCGCCCACTCGTTGAAGGCGCCCATCGCCGGTCCGCACCAGATCTGGTAGTCGGCCTGCCGCCCCGGCTCACCCGAGTTGGCCCAGTGCGACGACTTCCCGAGGTACCAGCGAAAGACCAGCGCCATGCGGTGCTTCGGGTCGTCCTCGGCCCGCTGCAGCTGCTTCGCGTCCCGCTGCTGCCAGAACTCCCGAGTCTGTCGCCAGACCTCATCGATCGGATGCCGGAAGACCGTCTTCTCGATCTTCTCGCGATCGCCTGCGGGCAGGAGGTCGAGACTGTCGTGAGCCCGATAGAGGTCGTAGAGCTTCTGGGCCCGGGACGCGAACAGAGTGCCTCGCTTGAGCACCTGGAGCTTGACGCCCATCTCGAACATGTCGGCGGCCGGAGCCATGGCGACGTCGGCCTGCTCGGCCTCGGCCAGCATCCGGCGCACCGCGTCGCAGGTTCCGGCCTCCAGGCATCCCTGGTTGACGGAGCCCGTGAGAACGTAGGCGGCGCCGAGCTCGAAGGCGGCGAGCACGGATCCCGGAGTCGAGATGCCCCCCGCGGCGCCGAAACGCAACGCTCGCTCGAATCGATGCTCGTCCTGGAGGCGGTCGCGCAGCGCCGCGAAGGTCGGCAACAAGGCGATCGCCGGCCGGTTGTCGGTATGGCCACCCGAGTCGGCCTCGACGGTGACTTCGCGCGCCACCGGCACCGCCGCCGCCAACTCGGCCTGCTCGCTGCTGATCGAGCCGTCGGAGCGTAGTGCGTCGACCATCGCGCGCGGCGCCGGCGCCCAGAACTGACGCGCCACCTCGACTCTCGAGACCTTGGCGAACACGTGGTGGTCGCACACCACCCGCCCCTGCCCGTCGCGGCGTAGGCCCGAGAGCCGATAGCGCACGATCGGCAGCGTCAACCGCAGGTAGGCCGAGGCCGAGACGCGCTGCACGCCGCGCTCCTGGTAGAGGCGGGAGACGGCGTCCTCGAGATCGGGCTCTGCCGGGCTGTGGATCAGGTTGGCGCCCCAGGGTCGATCCAGCAGCCTCGACCGCAGCGTCGCGATCGCCCGTTCGACCCTTCCGTACGCCAGGCCGCCGGCGCCGAAGAAGGCGAGCAGACCCCGGCGCGAAGCCGTCTCCACGAGCTCCTCGGAGGCGATCCCGTTGGCCATCGCGCCGACGACGTAGTTGAGGCGCAACCCATGGTCGGCGCGAAATCCCGCATCACCGAGATCTTCGAGCGGCAGCGGATCGGCGTGACCGACCAGAGCCCAGTCGCCGTCGCCGTCGGCCGTCGAACCGGGACCTTCGCCGGCTCTGCCGTCCAGCTCGACCCTGCCCGAGGTGGCGATGGCGAGACGAGCGGTCTCGACGGTGGAATCCGTCCGGTGCTCGGCCGAGCGGGCAAGCACCCAGACCGGCTCGCGCACGCGCCGGAGCGCCGCGAGCAGGCGATCGGGCTCGAGCGGAGTCGGTGCCGGGCCGCGGTAGATGCCGAGGCGGGCCCGTCGTGGCGCATCGACCTCCTGGCACGGCGAGGTCAAGGTCGGAGACTCCCTGACGCTTCGTGCGGCGATGCGAGGTCGAGCCAGCCCGACCGGGGTGCGACGAGGAGGTTCAGAGGCATCCGCGGACGACCGGCAAGGCACGATGGAGCCTGTCGCGCAGACCGCACCGAGTCACCCCGAGCACCCGGCACGAGTCTCTGCTCGGCACGGAACCGAAGATCGCCTCGACAGACCCCGCCCCACCGGGCGCCGGCGGATCGCCACGGCGACCTGTGGGGGGCCGGGGTCAGGGTTGCGGCAAGGTGTTCGAGGACGGGTGGAGGTGGAGCTTGTGCTGGAGAGGGCAAGACGGTATCGGCGGTGGAAAGCAGATCCGGATCGGCGACCCGGACACCTCCTGCCCGTTCGCTGGCGCGACGGCTGGAGGACGAATCAGCGGACCTGGACTTCAGGCTGAGCGAGGCGAGTTCGCAGGCGGCGTGGAAGCCCCTGCGGCCCGCCGGAGCCCCCACGTCGAACAAGCCTTCATCGTATCAACACACCGGACGTCCCGGGGCGTGCTCCGGCGGTCGACGCCGACCGAGCGAGGCCGTTCGTGGAGCGCTGTGCGCGCCGCTCAGTCGAGACCGCTGGCGGCCAGCAGGTCCTCCATCTTCTCCAGCAGCCGTCGCCTGTTCTCGCTCCCCATGCGGAGCAGGATCTTCTGGCCCTCCGCCAGCTCTTCCAGTCGTGGGTCGACGAACTGGAAGGTCCGCGGTCGGGTGCGCTCGAGCAGCGGCTGGGCCACGTCCGGAGTGGCGCGGAGCCTGGCCGCGGCTCGCCGCACGGCGTCGGCGAAGCTGCCCGGCAGCCCGAGGTCGGCGTACGCCTCGTCGAGCAGCGGGCGCAGCCGCCGGTGGAGCCGCGCCGTTCCCTCGCTGTCGAGCGAGGTGAACATCGCCACGGCGGCGTCGTAGCGGCGCGTGGTCTCCTCTCCGATCAGGAATCTCTCTCCGACGCCTCCCTCCACCTCGACCCGGTCGGCGACGAACGGGGACGCCGGAGCCAGGGAAGGCAGGTGGCCGCTCGGGTTCTCGTCGTAGGCCACGTTCGCCACCACCCGCACCGCCTTCTCGATCAGCCGGTCGGTGACCAGGAGCTGAGCCATGCGCGGATGCGACGACAGCGATGCGACCAGCCGCCGCACCATCTCGTCGCTGGCGTCGAGCGGCGGCAGCTCCTCGTCCGGTTGTGGCTCGGCCTCGGGCAGCGGCTCCTGCGGCGCCTCTGCGACCGGCGCCGGTTCGTCCGGCGGCGGCCCCTGGGCGAGCTCCGGAGGCAGGGCATCGCCGTCGCGCAGCCAGAGCCAGATGCCGACTCCCGCGACCGCTAGCACCAGCAGCAGCGCCAGCGCGCCGCGCAGCGCTCCCCGATTCGTCGGGTCGCTCTCCGAGTCGGCGACCAACGGATCCGGCGAGCTCGAACCATCGTAGAGGCCGTCGCCGGCCTCGTCGCCGCGCTCCTCGAACGAGGGCTCCCAGCCGTCGGCCTCGCCGCCGAGCTCGAGGCGGTCCCAGTCCGGTCGCTCTCCTCCGCTGCTGCTCATGCCACCTCCTCGACCCCGCCCGTCGGGGTCGCGCGGATCCCGGTGACGGCTGGGCCACCGGGTCGCGGCCCGGCTCCTCTCGTCACCTCCCACACCAACGTCGAGGACCGGGTCACTGTTTCCCGGCCGCCGCCTCCGCGCTCACCGTGCTTGCCGGCCCCGAGCATCCTCCCGCCACAGGGGAACGGCGCCGCTGCGCTCCGAGCACTCCCCTCAGGCGGCGAGGGCGCGGTTCGGCCGGGCGCCGCGGAGCACGTCGACCGCCTCGGTCAGCCCATCGAGGGTGAGCTGGAACATCGGGAACACCTGACGGATGATGTGGATCGTCGGTGCGTTCCAGATCTTGCGAGGCTCGGGGTTCAGCCAGATCGAATTCGGACAGCGCTCGCGGATGCGCCGCAGCCACGTCAGGCCGGTGTCGGTGTTGCGGTGGTAGTAGTCGATCGCGCCGCCGCTGTGGGTGAGCTCGTAGGGGCTCATCCAGGCATCGCCGACGAAGACCACCGACCAGGTGTGGTCGAGGTTCTTCAGCACCTGCGAGGTGAGGTCACCGCGCCAGCGGGCGATGTCGGTGTAGAGCTTCTCGTAGACGCAGTTGTGGAAGAACCGATGCTCGAACTTCTTGAAGTGGTTGGCGGCGTGCGCGGCCGAGAAGAGCCGCTCACACAGCATGGTGTGCGGGTCCATCGATCCGCCGACGTCCATCAGCAGCATCAGCTTGATGCGGTTGCGCCGCGGCGGTCCGAAGACCAGATCGATCTCGCCGCCGTTCCTGGCGCTCTTGTCGATGGTGCGGTCGAGGTCCAGCTCCTCGGGCCCTTCGACCTTGTCGAGCTTCTTCAGCCGTCGCAGCGCCACCCCGATCTGCCGGGTGTCGAGAACCCGATCCGAGCGTAGGTTGCGGAACTGACGCGACCCCGCCACCTGCACCGCCGAGCGGCCGCCACCGCTGCCGCCGACCCGGATGCCGGCGGGATTCTCACCGCCGTGTCCGAACGGCGAGGTGCCGCCGGTGCCGATCCACTTGTTGCCACCGTCGTGCCTCGAGTCCTGCTCGGCGAGCCGCTCCTTGAACTTCTCGCGCAACTCGTCGAGATCGAGAGCCTCGAGCTTGGCGCGCTCCTCGTCGGTGATCTCGGGCAGCTTGGGCTGCTCGAGCCAGGAGAGCAGCTCGTCGTCGATGTCGAACTGCGCCTCGATGTCCATGAAGAACGAGGCGAAGGCGCGGTCGTAGGCGTCGTAGTCCGTCTCCCGCTTGATCACGAGGGAGCGAGCCAGATGGTAGAAGACTCCCAGATCGGCGCGGCCATGCCCCATGGCGAGAGCCCGCATGAGGGTCAGCCACTCGGTGATCGTCACCCGCAGACCAAAGCCTCGCAGGTGGTAGAAGAAGTCGACGAACATCGCTCCTCGCCCCGCTCCTCTCCTGCCGCGGTCAGTTCACCCGGCCACGTCGGTGGGCCTGCAGCGTGACCTGCAGATCATTCTCCCGCTTCATCAGCACGCCGAGGAACGGCAACTCCGACTCGATCGCCTCGGTGCTGACGCCGCCGCGGCGCAGAGCCGCGATCCAGTCGATCAACTCGGAGGTCGAGGGGCGCTTGCGGATCTCGGGCAGATCGCGCAGCCAGTAGAAGCGCAGCAGCACCTGTTTGAGCAGCTCGTCCTCGACGTCGGGATGGTGAACCCGAACGATGTCGGCCATCGTGTCGCGATCCGGGAAGCTGATGTAGTGGAAGACGCACCGGCGCAGGAAGGCGTCGGGCAGCTCCTTCTCGTTGTTCGACGTGATGATCACCACGGGCCTGTGCTTCGCGGTGTGGTGCTCGTTGGTCTCGTGCACCGAGAAGCTCATCCGGTCGAGCTCGTGGAGCAGGTCGTTGGGGAACTCCATGTCGGCCTTGTCGATCTCGTCGATCAGCAGCACGACGCGTTGTTCGGCGAGCAGGGCGCGACCCATCGGCCCGTACTTGATGTAGAGGCCGATGTCGCTGATGTCCTTGTCGCCGAAACGGGCGTCGTTGAGTCGCTGCACGGTGTCGTAGACGTACAGCCCCTCCTGCGCCTTCGAAGTCGACTTGACGTTCCAGGTGAGCAGCTGCATCACCAGGTTCTCCGCCACCGCCTCGGCCAGCACGGTCTTGCCGGTGCCCGGCTCACCACGGATCAGGAGCGGCTTCTCCAGCGCGATCGCGACGTTCACCGCGTCGCGAAGCTCGGGAGTCACCAGGTATCGGTCGGTGCCGGTGAACTGCTGGAAGGACATCGGATGGGCCTCTGGGTGGGGATTGGAGTGAGGGGGCCTCGAGCACGGTCGGCATCGACTGGGGTCGAGGATGCCTCGGGCGGGAGATCGGGGTGGGCCCGAGGCGCCGGGCTCAGCGCCCGGGTCGGCCGGGAACGACCGAGAGGAGGCGAGAGACCGCCGACTCGAGCGCGCGTCGGAGCGGGACCGCCGGCAGCCCCGCCTTCCGCGGCCGCTGCTGCGTCCGTCCTCCGCGGCGAGACGCCTGCGACGCTCGGGCGCGGAGACAGCTTCTCCGTCGCCGACGCCTCTGCGCTCCGCGACCCCTCTTGGACCGCATTGTGGACCGCATGGCGGGCGAGTCGGCAGCAGGCCACGGGAATCGGATTCCCTACCGACCGATCGGTCGTGCCGCGGCGGAGTGTACTACGACCTTTGCCACCCCCGCGGGCCCGTTCGAGGCCCGGGGGCTCGACTGCCACTGCCGATACCAGAGGCTGCGGCCGGTGGCGCTGGGATCTAGAGGGGCTCAAGACCTCCGGAGGTGAGATCTCAGGGGGAGCTGGGCTCGAGCATCACGACACCTGGGCATGGCCATCGGTGCAATGAGCCGGGAAGGCGGCAAGGCGCCGCTGAGGGTCAACGCTCGTCTCGGCTCGGGGACGCAGACGAGCTCCTCTGCCCGCGAGGCCTCGCGCCAGAGGGTGACTCCGCCTGCCGCCCGGTGCTCGGCACGTCGCGCTGGCCCGGCACTTCATCCGCGCTCTGAGGGAGTGTGCCGGTCGGCGGGGGGCGGCGAGAGAGCGGACCAACGTCGGCGGGCGCCCAGCACCTCACTCGCGGAGGCGAATAATATGCTTCGCCGAGAAGCAGATCCTGACTTGACTCTCTTCAGCTCATTCTCTTGACTCTGGAATATGCGCCTGCCACACTACGTTCGTACGGTCGAAGGCGCCGCCTCTCCCTCGAACCGGGTAGCTGGCGGCGCCGCTCCCGACCACGGACCGGCCGAAGCCGCAGGGCGGAGCCGGCGATCCAGGCCCCCGACAGGACTGGAAAGACTTCGAGACCACAGACCGCGAACCACCTATCCCAAGGAGGAACCGACCATGCTCCAGACCTCTCTGACCGCTCCCAACACCATGACCAGCCTGCTCGACAGCTTCTTCAACGACGGCTTCTTCGTCCGCCCGGGTCGCGCCGCCGACAGCGATGCGCAGCAGTGGCGGCCGGTGGTCGATCTCAGCCAGACGGCCGACTCGTACACCATCGACGTCGAGCTGCCGGGCTTCAAGAAGGACCAGGTGTCGCTCAGCGTCGAGGACCACGTCCTGCGCATCAGCGGCGAGCGCAGCTTCGTCGAGCAGGAGGGTCGCAACTTCACCCGGGTCGAGCGTCGCTACGGGTCGTTCACCCGCACCTTCGAGCTGCCCAAGAACGCCAGCGTCGCCGACATCAGCGCCAGCTTCGAGGACGGCGTGCTCTCGATCGTCGTGCCCAAGGCGCCCGAGGCGCAGGCTCGCCAGATCACCATCGGGTGAGCCGAAGCTCGGGGCACGACCCACGCCCCGAGCACGAAGACCTCCGCTGGCGCCCGCCAGCGATCCACCAGCCCGGCCGACAACGGCCGGGCTGTTCTTCTTTGACCCGGACAAGGGAAGAGGGAACAAGGGCAAAGGGGTTGGGGGCCGGGGTTTGGGGGTCTGGGGTTTCGGGGTCGGGGGTCGGTCTCGACCTCTCCATCTCTGCCCTCTCCCTGCACCGGTGCCGAGCCTGGATCCCGCGATCCTCCGCCCCGCGACCCTGGCTCCCCATCACCCTCTCCGTGCCAAGCGCCTCATTCCCTGAACCCCAATCCCCAATCCCCAACCCCCAGCCCCTCTTCCCCAGTCCCTCTTCCTTTCTCTCCCCTCCCTTCTCCCTCTCCCCTCTTCCCTCTGCCCTCTTCCCTCTGCCCTCTTCCCTTTTCCCTCTTCCCTTTTCCCTCTTCCCTCGCACCTCTCCTCTTGTCCCTCGTGGTCGCGTCACTGATACAGTCCAGGGTTCGCAAGAGGCGCGGAACCCTCTCTACCCCGGCGCCTCACCATCCCAGGACTCCGCCGGTCCACCCCGCGGCGCCGCGACACCGCCGGGAGCCAGCGGCCTGCGCCGCTCGTCCTCCAGCGCCGAGCGCTGGGCCGGCGATCCTCTGAACTCGGAGCCGAAGATGTCCAACGCAGTCCAGCCGCCCGCCGAAGGTGCGTCCACCGAGATCGACGCCGAAACCGCACCGAACGAGCCGGCAGCAAGCGCCGACGACGGCGGCGCCCAGAGCGAGCCGATGACCACCGAGACGGTCGCGGCTGAGACGGCTGAGACGGTCGCGGCGGGACCGGAGGCTGGCGCCGAAGCCGAGTCTCCCCGCACATCCGAGACCCTTTCCGACGGCGGTGAAGTGACGTCCGAGAACGCGGAGACCGATGGCGAAACCGACCGCGAGAAAGCCCACGCCGCGGAGGCGGAGCTGTCGCCTCGAGCGAGCTCGTCGCCCCCGGCGGACGGCGCGGATGGCACGGATGGCACGGATGGCCCTGTGCCGTCGGCGGACGAAGGCTCGACGGTGGTCGACAGCTCCGACGCCGCACCGCCGCCGAAGCCGATGTCGCCGGAGTTGGCCCGCATCAGCGCCGCGCTCGAAGCGAAAGAAAGGGTCGCCGGCAAGGTCATCGGCTGGAACAAGGGCGGCTTCCACGTCGCGGTGTTCGGCGTCGCGGCGTTCTGTCCCAAGAGCCAGATGGAGCTGGCCAATCCGAAGAAGGCCGCCGCCTACCTCGACCGCGAGCTCGAGTTCCGGATCATCGACATCAAGGACGACGGCAAGCGGGTCGTCGTCTCGCGCGTACCGGTGCTGCGCGAGGACCGATCCGGAATCCTGCAGCAGCTGCGCGACAAGGCGAAGAGCGGCGAGCCGGTCGAAGGCACCGTGCGCTCGGTCACCGACTTCGGCGGCTTCGTCTCCCTCGGCGGCGGACTCGAGGGACTGGTGCACCGCTCACAGATCACCCGCCACCGCTTCTCGGAGCCCCGCGAGGTGTTGTCGACCGGCCAGTCGGTGCGGGTGGTCGTGCTCAAGGTCGAGAAGAACGGCGAGCGCATCTCGCTGTCGATGAAGGCGCTCGAGCCCGATCCCTGGCAGGACGTCGAGGAGCGGGCGAAGATCGGCGACGCCTTCCAGGGCACGGTGGTCCGCAGGGCGGACTTCGGCGTCTTCGTCGAGGTGTTCCCGGGTGTCGAGGGCCTGCTCCACGAGTCGCAGCTGCCGATCGGCCGGAAGCTGAGCGACGACGACTACAGCGAGGGCAAGCAGGTCGAAGGCTGGATCCGCGAGGTCGACGCACAACGCAACCGCCTCTCGCTGTCGCTACGCGAAGTGGCGGCCACCGACCCCTGGAAGGGAATCCACGACCGCTACAGCGAGGGCCAGGATGCCGAGGGCATGGTCGAGCAGATCGCCAACTTCGGAGTCTTCGTGCAGCTCGAGCCCGGCCTCACCGGACTGCTTCCCGCCAGCGCCACCGGCGTCGCCGCCGGCGGACGCCTGGACCGCATGTACCGGCCGGGAAGCAGCGTGAAGATCGTCATCGACTCGATCGACGCCAAGCGCAAGCGGATCTCGCTGGCCCTGCCGGGGGCGAAGCTCGAGGGCACCAAGGCCGATCTTCGCGACTACCAGAACAAGCTCAAGGAGGAGTCGGGACCGAGCCTCAACGCCATGGCGGCCGCCTTCGAACGCCTCAAGGGCTCGTCTTCGTGAGCCGAAGGCCGGGCGCCAAGCGGCGATGACTCTCCGAACGGTCCGGCGACGCCTCGACACGGTGCGCCGGCGCGTCCCCACGAAATCCCGATGCCCGAACCGCAACGCATCTACAAGGTGATCTTCGCCTCGCAGGGGCAGATCTACGAGATCTTCGCCCGTCAGATCTCGCAGGGCGGCCTGTTCGGCTTCGTCGAGGTGGAAGAGATCCTCTTCGGCGAGCGTTCAAAGGTCGTCGTCGATCCCTCGGAAGAACGCCTCAAGCACGAGTTCGACGGCGTGCGCCGGACCTACCTGCCGATGCACGCCATCCTCCGCATCGACGAGGTCGAGAAGGAGGGCGCCGCGACGATCCGCGAAGGCAAGAGCGAGATGGCGGCGGCGGTGACGACGATCCCGTTCCCGATGATCCCCCCGAAGAAGAGCGGGCCCAAGTGAGCGGTCGATCGCTCCGCCCCCGTCGACGGCCGTCGTGGCAAGCCCCTTCGACGCCCTCGCCCCACCGCATCTCTCAGTCAGGAGTCGTCATGTCGATCGCCCTCCGCAACCTCTCCCCTTCCAACCCACCGGCAGCCGGAAGTGACGGCGTCGTCCCCCGCCTGCGCAAGTTGACCGCTGCCCTCCTGGCCGTGGCCGTCGCGGCGGTCGGCACCCTCACCGCGGCCGCGGCCCAGGAGCCGTCCGCGCAGAGCGCGCCGCGCACCGCGGTGCTCGATCTCGAGGTGGCCTTCCTCGCCTCCTCGTTCGGCAAGAGCTTGAAGGGCACCCTCGACGAGCTGCAGAAGAGCACCGACGCGCAGCTCGACGAGAAGGCGAAGCAGGCCGAGGCCCTCGAGGCCGAGGCGGCGGGGAAGTCGCAGGCCGAGCTGGTCGCGCTGCAGCGCCGCATGGAGGACCTCGAGATCGAGGCCCGCCGGATCCGCGAGACCGCTCAGCGCAGCGCCAGCCGCGCCGAGGCCGAGCAGCGCGAGCTGTTCGGAAAGCGGCTCGAGGAGATCCTCACCGCGATCCAGGAGGAGCGGTCGTACGACCTGATCCTCAACAAGTCCGCCGGGGCCGTCATCTTCGCCGGGCAGTCGATCGACATCACCCGCGAGATCGTGGAGCGGCTCGGAACCGAGTGACGCCTCAGCCGGAACGATGACTTCGATCACCGCGCCGGCGACCGCCGACCTGGTCGACGACTTCCCCGACGAGGTGTCGGGAACCACGCTCCAGCTGCGCCTGCTCGGCCGCCGGACGCGCGCCTGCGGTGAGGTCACCACGCTGCGCGTCAGCGAGGACAACCTGCTGGTGCGACGGGTGCTCTCCGAGCCGGGCAACGACCGGGTGCTGCTCGTCGACGGCGGCGGCTCGCTGCACCGCGCGCTGCTCGGCGACCAGCTGGCGGAGCTGGCCCGCACGAACGGTTGGTCCGCCGTGGTGGTGCTCGGAGCCGTGCGCGACGCCGACCAGCTCGACGAGCTCGACTTCCACGTCAAGGCGCTGGGTACCCAGCCGCTCAAGAGCCGCAAGCAGGGAGATGGCGAACGCGACGTTCCCGTGCGCCTCGCGGAGACTTCGGTGACGGCCGGGCACTACGTCTACAGCGACGCCGACGGGCTGCTCGTGGCGCCGCGGCGGCTGCACGCGTGAGAACTCCCGGACCCCGCTCGATCTCGTAGGCCCCCGGGAACGACGCCGTCGCCCTCTCGAGGCGGACGCCGACGCTGCCCCTGCGGCTGGCGCTCGGCAGACCAACGCCATCCGACGCAGCCTCCGGCGGGGGCTCTGCGCCGACGATCAGCGCGGCCCGCAATCGGGGGCTGGGAACGTCCCCACGATGACGTCCCTGGCCTTTCCCGCATTGCCCCGGTAGGCGGCGGAGGGTCGAGCCGGGTCGTTTCGTGACCAAAGATCTGTCGGGTCGCCTTCGGCGTGTGCAACCGATGCGCCACAACCGTCGTTCCTGCAGCTCTTTCGGTGGCGTCGACGTCGACTACACTCGCCTCCTGAGCAGTCCGTGGCGGCCCTTCCACGAGACCACCGCAGGCACGCGGCACGCCGGCTCCTCGCGCGCGCTGCTCTGGCCGCGCCCAGCCCCCATGTCCAACTTCCCGCAGACCCGCTGGAGCGTCGTGCTCGCCTGTGGCGAGGACGACCTGCAGCAATCGCAAGCCGCCCTCGGTGCCCTCTGCGAGTGGTACTGGCGGCCGCTCTACGCCTTCGTACGTCGCCGCGGCTTCAAGCCGGACCCGGCGGCCGATCTCACCCAGGCCTTCTTCGTCCACCTGCTCGACAAGGACGCACTGCTGCGGGTGGATCCCGAGAAGGGACGCTTCCGCTCCTTCCTGCTCGCCAGCCTGAGCAACTTCCTCAGCAACGAGTGGCAAAGGGAGCGTGCGGAGAAACGATCGCCGGGCACACCGCTGATCTCGCTCGACGCCGAGGACGAGGAGGTCTGGTACCGGCGCGAGCCGGTCGACGGCCTCACGCCGGAGGACGTGTTCGAGCGCCGCTGGGCGCTCACCGTCATCGGCCGCGCCCTGCAGCGTCTCGCCGCACAGCAGCAGGAGCTCGGCCAGGCGGATCGCTTCGCGCTCCTGCGCGGCTACGTCACCGGCGCCGGGCCGCGTCCTGCCTACAGCGACGTGGCCAGCCAGCTCGAGATCACCGAATCCGCGGTGCGGGTGGCGGTACGCCGACTGCGCCAGAGCTTCGGCCGAGCCCTGCGCGCGGAGGTCGCAGAGACGGTCTCGGAGTCCGACGCCGTCGACGCCGAGGTCCGCCATCTGCTGCGAGTCATCGAGGCTTCGAACCAGAGCCTGGGACCCGACGGAGCGCCGGGCGAGCCGTGACCGCACCCGTCGATCGGCCGCCGGGCGATCGCCGCGACCTCTGCAGCGAGTGCGGCGTCGCAGTCGCCCTGTCTCCCGACGGCGGAGCCTTCTGCCCTCGCTGCGTCGGCAGGCTGTTCGACTCCGACGAGCCCGAGACCATGGGCAGGTACCAGATCGAAGGGGTGCTCGGAGACGGCAGCGCCGGCCGCGTGCTGCTGGCGACCGATCCGGCACTCGGACGGCAGGTCGCGATCAAGGTCCTCTCGGAGCACGTCGCGAGACAAGGGCCGCTGCTCGACCGCTTCCGCCGCGAGGCGCGGGTGTTGGCGCAGCTATCGCACCAGAACATCGTGCCGATCTACGGCTTCGAGCACGAGGACGACCGCTGGTTCCTGGTCATGGAGTATCTCGCCGGCAGCTCGCTCGCCGAGCGACTGGCGGCTGATGGCCGACTCGGTCTCGACCAGACCCTGCACTTCGCGCGGCAGACGGCCGAGGGGCTCGCGGCGGCGCACGAGCGCGGGGTCGTGCACCGCGATCTCAAGCCGGCCAACCTGCTGCTCGACGGCGAGCGGCTGAAGATCGCCGACTTCGGTCTGGCCAAGAACGAGCTCCGCCCCTCCCGACGCATGGCGCCGTCCTCGGACTCGCTCTCCCAGGCCGGCCTGGTGGTCGGCACCGTTCCGTACATGTCTCCCGAGCAGGCCCGAGGGCGACCCGTCGACTCACGCACCGACGTCTTCTCGTTCGGCGTCGTGCTCTACGAGATGCTGACCGGGACCAGGCCGTTCGAGGGCGCCACCACCTTCACCCTGATGACCTCGATCCTCACCGACGAGCCGCGGCCGGTGCGCGAGCTGAGACCCGACACTCCCCGGGCGCTCGCGGCGCTGGTCGAGGCCTGCCTGCAGAAGAACCGTGCCCGGCGCCGCATCACCGCCATGCAGATCGCAGACCGACTCGCCGACCAGCAACGCCGACCGAGGTCGCGTCTCGGTCTGGCCGCCCTCGGGGTTCGGCTCCAGCGACTGGTGAGGCGTCGTCGATCCCTCTCGCGAGAGGCCGGCCCGACCTCGCACCCGGGCGCACCGGCCCCGCCGGACTGCTGCCTCGCGGTCCTGCCGCCCGAGCACGCCCAGCAGCCCGAGCTCGAGTTCCTCGCCTTCGGCATCGCCGATGCGCTCTCTCTGCGGCTCTCCGGACCCGAGATCGAGGTGCGCTCGGGCTCGATCGACGCCCTCCGCGGCCGCACCGCCGACTCCTTCGCCGACGCCCGCATGCTCGGCATCCAGTGGCTGCTCGTCGGCTCGCTCTCCGGCACCGTCGATCGTCTCGAGCTCTGCATCGAGCTGGTCGACGTGCGCACCGAGGAGGCCGTGTGGACGCGCGTCGTGCTGACCTCGGCGAGCCGGCTGCGAGAGCAGTACGACGAACTGGTGTCGGAGGTCCAGTCGCGGGTCCTCGGTCGCAGGCCCGACGCCAGGCCGGCGAGCGGCGTCGGCTCACCGGAAGCCGATCTGCTGGTGCTCAAGGGGCTCTACGCCTTCCGCCGGCTGACCCCCGACAGCCTGGAGCAGGCCAGCGAGCTGTTCGACCGGGCATGCGCGGTCGGTCCGGACTCCGCGCGCGCCAACGGCTGGTCGGCGATGAGCCTGCTGCAGCTGGGGCGGCGGCGCGACCGGCTGACGATCCGGGAGCGGGCCCTGCGCGCGGTGGAGATCGATCCCGACTCCTGCGAGCTCCAGTGCATCCTGGGCAACGTGCTCTGGCTGGTCGAGTGGGACTTCGCCTCGGCCGAGGCCGCCTTCCGCCGCGCGGCCCGCCTCTCACCCAGCTACCCGATGGTGTCGCACGGACTGTCGCTGCTCTACAGCTGCCTCGGCCGGCACGACGAAGCGTTGCTGCTCGCACGACGAGCGGTCGACCTCGACCCGCTGAACCCGATCACGAGCCTCGATCTGGGCCGACGACTGCTGCTCGCCGAGCGGGTACGGGAGGCGGAGGCGCCGATCCTCGAGACCTTGGACCTCCAACCGGATTTCCTGCTCGCGCGTGGCTTCCTCGGTCAGGTGCGGCTGCAGCAGCGACGCCACCAGGAGGCGGTCGATCTGCTCGAGCAGCATCAAGGCTCTCTCTGGCACGCTGGCTTCCTCGGCGCCGCGTACGCCGGTGCCGGACGTCCGCGCGACGCGGAGGCCGTGCTGCAGCGCCTCACCGATCGGCGCCGGCCTCTCGATGTGCAGAGCGCGATGATCCTCACCGCGCTCGGCCGCCACGACTCGGCGATCGAGGCCCTCGAGACCGCCAGCGCCCGGCGCGACGAGAACGTCCTCTGGGCCGGCGTGGAGCCCGTCTTCCATCCCCTGCGCAGGGACCGGCGCTTCCGCTCGCTGCTGCGCTCGCTCGGCCTGCCGCGCACGCTGTGGGGCGCGCTGGCGACCACAGCCGCGACCCTGCGGCGCAGCGACCCCTCCTCCGACCAGCGACCGCCAGCCGCCGCGGCCGGCTGAGGGGAGCGCTCGGAGCGTCGTCGGACGACGTCGGCAACTCCTGCCCGGCGATCCGTTTCTCCAACAGTGCGTGCGCGGCGCAGACGGCGCTCCTCGGCGTCGAGGCGCCCCAAAGGCTGCGCACGTCTCCGCGGACGAGAGGACGATCCGCGACGCACCCGGAAGAACCATAGAAACGGAGACGGCTCATGATCGGTGAAAGCTCCTGCCCCATCGCCACGGTGCTGCGCAACAAGCGCACCGCACAGCAGTTCTGGACCCGTGTGTTCAACGACGGCGATCTCGACTACATCGACCAGACACTGGCGCCCGGCTACACCTACAACGGCTCCCCCGGCGGCGCCGACGGCCTCAAGGCCTGGGTGAAGGCGCTGCGTTCGGCGATGCCGGACCTCTTCTTCCGTGTCGAGAGTCTGCTCGGCGCGCACGACACGGTGGCGATCCGCTGGACGCTGAGCGGTACGCGGGACGGCAAGGAGGTCTTCCTGACCGGTGAGAACGTCCTGGTCTTCGACGACGACGGTCGCGCCGTGTCCAACTGGCAGTTCCTCGGCACACCCGACCTGACCCACCAGGCCTGCTGAGCGGGAGACGGACGGCGCCGCTGCCTCGAAGCGGGCAACCCCGGGGACCTCGCGGCCGGCGCTGGCGGCGGTGATAGAAACTCCGCGCCGACTCCCAGGCCGGCCGCGCAGAGCTCTCTCTGCCGGCAGCCCGGGCGCGGACCACACCATGCCGCCCTGTCCCGCTGGCCGCCACCGCCTCCGCGCCTTGCGGCGCGCCACCCGCGCCGAGACATCGCCTGCTCCGATCGGGCGCCACACCGGAGAGCGGAGCCGGTTCGGCTCGACCCTCGTCGCGATGCTGCTGGCTCTCGGCGGGCTGGCTCCGCTGCCGCCCGTAGCCGCGCTCACCCTGGTCGAGCCTGCGGACCCCGATCTGCTGAGAGGGGCCCACCTGGTGGTCGTCTGCCGGGTGGTCTCCGTGCGGGCATCGACCGACGCTCTCGCCACTGAGATCGAGGTCGAGGTGCGCCGTACTCTCAAGGGCACCGCGGCGGCCAGCGTGCTGACGGTGCGCCGTCCGGGGGTGCAGCTCGACCTCCTGGCCGACGCCGGCATCGCGGCGCTGGTGGTACCGGGTCTACCCTCCTTCTCGCCGGACCAGGAGCTGATCCTCTTCCTCGGACCCGAGCGCCTGGGACGTCATCCCCTGCACCAGTCCGCGCTCGGAGTGTTCGAGCGGCGGAGCAGCGACCATGGCGCGGCCGCGGTGCGCGATCTCTCGGCGGCGACGGTGCTCGCCGATCCCGAGCTCGCCGCGGGCGACCGGGGACCTTCGCGGCGACTGAGGGACTGGCACCGCTTCGCCGCCTGGCTCGAGGACGCGACCGGCGACGCCGACTACCTGCTGCCCGACGAGGCTCGCCTGGTGCAGCAGATCGCCGAGCCGTTCACCTTCCTCGGCGGCAGCCCGGTGCGCTGGTTCGTCTTCGACGAGGGCGGCGGCGTGCGGGTACGCGGCCACGTCTCCGGCCTCGACGGCGCCAACCAGGACGTCTTCGCCTCGTTGAGCCGTGCGGCGCGCGCCTGGAGCGACGACCCCGGCAGCCTCATCGATCTCGCCTTCGGCGGCAGCACCACCGCCTCGTCCGGGCTCACCGCGAACGACGGTGTCAGCGCCGTGCTGTGGAACGATCCCAACGGCGAGGTGAGCGGCAGCTACGTGTGCGGCCAGGGTGGCGTGCTCGGCCTCGGCGGCGGTTTCACCCTCGGTTCGCTGCCCTTCGCCGGCGCCACCGCTCTGCGCCTCATCGAAGGCGACGTGGTGATCAACGACGGCGCCGCCTGCTTCTTCGACGGCGCCGGCGGGCTCGACGGCGAAGAGATCCTCGCGCACGAGCTCGGCCACACCCTCGGGCTCGGCCACACCAACGTACAGCCACAGCAGTCGCTGATGCGCGGCACCGCGCACGGCGACGGGCGGGGAGCGCGTCTCGGCCCCGACGACCGTGACGGTGTCGCCTTCCTCTACCCCCAGCCGGGGAGCGCCGGTGGCGAGATCGCGGTCAGTGCCGCACAACGCTCGGTCAGCGAGTCGGCGGCCGGCATCGAGCTGCTGGTCGAACGCCGCCTGGGCACTGCCGGCCAGGCGACGGTCGACTACTCCACCGTCGGCGTCGAGGCCCTGCCAGGCATCGACTTCGTTGCTGCCAGCGGCCAGCTCTCCTGGGCCGACGGAGAGGGCGGCACACGCACGGTCCTGGTGGGACTGATCGACGACGCCCTGAGCGAGCCGCCCGAACGCTTCCGGCTGCAGCTGCAGAACGCGGTGGGAGCTGTCCTCTCGGCGGCACAGACCACTGTGACGCTGCTCGACGACGACCAGGGCGGCGGCCAGGTCCGCTTCCGCGCCGGCGCCACCGTGGTGGACGAGAACGACGGGGCGGTGCTCGTCGAGGTGGAACGGATCGGCCCCGCGGCGACGTCGGCCAGCGTCGGCGTGCGGTTGCGCGGCGGTAGCGCCCGTCGTGGTGAGGACTTCACGTTCGCCGACACCGTCGTCGCCTGGGGGCCGAACCAGGGCGGGGTCCGCACGGTGACCGTCGGTCTGCTGGTCGACGAGGAGATCGAGCCCGTCGAGACGATCGTGCTCGAGCTCCACGCCCCCACCGGTGGCGTGGCGATCGGCGCACCGGACCGCCACGTGCTCGACGTGGCGGAGGCGATCGCGCCGGGACCCTGCGTCGAGGGACCCAGGACACTCTGCCTGCTCGGCGGCCGCTTCAGGATCGACGGCCAGTATGCGACCGCCGGCGGTGGTGGACTCGGCAACGCCGTACCGCTCACCGACGACACGGGCTATTTCTGGTTCTTCGCCCCGGAGAACGTCGAGGTGGCGCTCAAGGTACTCGACGGATGTGGCATCAACGACCGGATCTGGGTGTTCGCCGGCGGCCTGACCGACGTCGAGACACGACTGCGCATCGTCGACACGGAGCGCGACGCCACCCGGGTCTACCTCGGACCGCTGGGCACCGCCTTCCAGCCGATCCAGGACACCGCCGCCTTCTCCACCTGCCCCTGAGGCTGGCAGGCCGAGCGTCGCAGGGCGTCGGCGCGGTCTCCTTCAGGCTCCGCTCTCCGGAGGCACCACGCGACCGGGATTGAGGATGCCTCGCGGATCCAGGGCGCGTTTCAGCGTGCGCATGAGCTCGATCTCCGCCGGGCCCCGCGTCCACGACAGATAAGGCTGCTTCTCCAGGCCGATGCCGTGCTCCGCCGAGACCGATCCGGCGCGGGGCCGCAGCGGCTCGTAGACACAACGTTCGACGGCGCGGCGAGCCTCCTTCGAGGCGTCTCCCACGCCGACCACGAGATGCAGATTGCCGTCGCCGAGGTGTCCGAAGACCACCCACTGGAAGGACTCGAATCGCTCCTCGAGCGCCCGACCGACCTCCTCGACGTACGTCTCCATGGTCGCCACCGGCAGGCTGACGTCGAAGGTGAAGATCGGCGCCATCCGTGCCAGCTGTTCGACGTCGTCCCGCATCGCCCAGATCCGGCGCCGCTCCGAGGCGGTGGTCGCCAACACCGAGTCGACGATCGTACCGTCGTCGATGCAGGCACCGACCACGGCGGCGAACGACTCCGGATCGCGCGCCGGATCGCTGCCGTAGGCCTCGACGATCACGTAGTACGGCGATCCGTACTCGAGCGGCGGGGCGTTGCGCGCCGGTGAGGTCGTCACCAGGCGGTAGAACCCCTCCCACAGGACCTCGAAGGCGGCGAGGGCACCGCCGACGCCGCTGCGACAGGCCGCCAGGAAGCGGGTCAGGCGGTCGAAGTCCTCGACCGCGGCGAAGGCGGTCGAGACGCAGCGGGCTCTCGGATGCAGGCGCAGCACCGCACGGGTGACGACGCCGAGCGTGCCCTCGCTGCCGATGAACAGCTGCTTGAGGTCGTAGCCGGCGTTGTTCTTCAGCATCTTGCTGAGGTCGGAGACCACGGTGCCGTCGGCGAGCACGGCTTCCAGGCCGAGCACCTGGGCACGCGTCATCCCGAACTTGATGACGTGGTTGCCACCCGCGTTGGTGGCGATGTTGCCGCCGATGGTGCACTGGCCGCGGGCGCCCAGATCGAGGGCGAACTGGAGGTCGGCGCTCTCGGCCGCCTGCTGGATCGACTCGAGGGTCGCGCCCGCCTGGGCGGTCAGGGTGCTGCTGGTCGCATCGAGCTCCTCGATCGCGGTCATCCGCTCCAACGACAGAACCACCTCGTGCGAACGCGCCACGGAGCCCTGCACCAGTCCCGTCTGGCCACCGTGCACAACCACCGGCTGCCCCGCCGCGTGGCAGGCGGCGAGGATGCGCGAGACCTGAGTCGTGTCACGGGGCCGCAGCAGCAGGCGCGCGGCGCAGGCCGCCTGGTGTCCCCACGCGGCCGGCCGCTGCGCCAGCTCCTCCCCCTCCAGCACGTCCTGCGGCAGCAGCAGGCCCCGCAGCTGGTCCGACAGCGCCCTCCAGTCGGCGCCGCTGAGCGATGCACCGTGCGCGGCGCCGACGCTGGACTGGCTCGACGTCATGCCTCTCCTCCCCTCTCCACTCCACCCCATGGGCGGCGCCCTCGCGCGAGACCGTCCGCGGAGGCTGCAGCTGCTGCCGACCTGCGGTCACCAGCTACGCGGGCATCATAAGCGCTGACCCGGAGGTGCGGTCCGCGGCCGGCCGATCTGCTCCTCCGGGCCTCGGCGGTCCCGCTGGCGCGGTTGCCTCGGCACAAGGTGCAGCCAGAGAATCGAAAAAAGTGCTTTACTAGAATTCATGCTTTTGCTACTCTGCGGGTCGGAGAGAACACGACACCGCGTCGTCCACCCTCCTCCACGCCGCCCCCGCGGCCCGCCGACGCCGCGTCGGACACCGACAACGGACAAGCCGAACGGAGTACCCCGCAATGATCAGAACCTTCCTGGTCGACGACCACCAGCTGTTCCGCGACGGCGTACGCTCCCTGCTCGCCGCGGCCGACGACATCGAGATCGTCGGCGAGGCCGCCAGCGGGCGCGAGGCGCTCACCCTCACCCCAGACCTCGAGGTCGATGTCGTGCTGCTCGACCTGTCGATGAACGACCGCGGCGGACTCGATGTCGCCGAGGAGCTCAAGCAGCGCAGCGGCGCCTACATCCTCGTCTGCACCGGCTTCCCCGAGGAGCACTACGCGATGCGCTGCCTACGCGGCGGCGCCGACGGGTACCTCACCAAGACGAAGGCAGCGGAGGAGCTGGTGCAGGCGATCCGAAAAGTCGCCTCCGGGCGGAAGTTCATCAGCATGGAGCTCGCCGAGCGCGTCGCCACCTCGCTGTCGAGCTTCGACGACTCCAAGGCGCCGCACGAGCGTCTCTCCGACCGTGAATTCCAGATCCTCTGCCGCATGGGCAGTGGCCAGAGTCCCTCGGAGATCGCCGAGGAGCTATGCCTCAGCGTCAAGACAGTGAGCACCTACCGTTCACGGATCCTCGAGAAACTGAGCCTCGAGAACAACGCGCAGCTCATGCGCTACGCCATCGAAGAGGGCCTGGTCGGCACGTCGCGCTGACCTCCCACGGGCCAAGTCCTCCGTCCACCCGAGTCTCACCTCCACCCCCTCCGCCACGGAGACCCGATGAACCTCAGCACCCATCAGGCCGCCGACTCGCTCGTCGTCCACCTCCACTCGCCGCGACTCGACGCCGCCCACACCGGTGCGTTCAGGGCGCGCATGGCCGAGCTCGTCGCCGGCGGTCACCGGCGCGTCGTCGTCGACCTCAGCGAAGTCGACTTCGTCGACTCGAGCGGCCTCTCGGCCCTGATCGCAACTCTCAAGCTGCTCGACGACGGTCGCGAGTTGATGCTGGCGGGCCCCTCGCCGCCGGTGCAGTCGCTGCTCAAGCTCACTCGCTTCGACAGGATCCTGCGCATCTACGCCGATCCGGCGGAGGCGATCGCCGCCGCCTGACCCGAGCCGGCCGATCGTCACCGCAAGCCGAGCCGGGAGCCGGCGCAGCGGCTCGGGGCGTGCAAGACTCGCGCTGCCGCCGAGGTCCGTCGCCAGGGCCGCCGCGGGTCAGCGTCATGTCGCCCCAGGACCCTCTCTCCTCTCGTCCCCCGCTCGGCGAGCCGCTCGAACAGGCCGTGTTGACCGCCTCCGACCTCGAACTCCTCGCCCGGCGCGGCCTCACCGTCGAAGAGGTGCACCGGCAGGCCGGTCTGCTGCGCGACGCTCCGCCGCCGGTGGAGGTGCTCAAACCCGCCACCGTCGGTGACGGCATCGAGCGACTGACCGCACAGCAGGTCGACTCTCTGCGCCAGCGCTGGCGGTCGCGCGACGCCAGCACCGCCAAGTTCGTGCCGGCGTCGGGAGCGGCGAGCAGGATGTTCGCCGCCCTGATCGCCCTGCGCCAGGCGCTGGCCACCGCGGGGGCGTCATCGGCCCTGGCCCGCGAGCACCGGGAGATCGCCGAGCTCCTGCGCCGCTGCCGCGACCTCTGGCCCTTCACCCTCCCGCCGCCGATCCGGGGCAGCGACGACGTCGCCCGCGTGCTCGATCACCTGCTCGGCGAAGAGGGCCTCGGCCTGCAGCACCTCCCCAAGGGGCTGCTGCCGTTCCACCGCCACCCGGCTGGCCCGGCGAGCGCCTTCGAGGAGCAGCTGCGAGAGGGTGCGCTCTACCTGCGCGGCGAAGACTCTCGGACCCGAGCAGCACTGCGCTTCCACTTCACCGTCAGTCCGGAGCACCGCGATGACTTCGCTCGCCACCTCGAGCAGCTGCGGCCGGCTATCGAGGTGGCAGCCAACGCCTCGCTCGGGGTGGAGTTCAGCGTCCAGAGCCCGGCCACCGACACCGTAGCCCTCGACGTCGGAGGACGGCTGGCGCGCGATCGGCTCGGAGCGCTGCTGCTGCGACCGGGAGGGCACGGCGCCCTGCTCGACAACCTGGCCGCCGCCACCGCCACGGCGGACTGCGTCTTCGTCAAGAACATCGACAACGTGCTGCCGCACGACCGCCTCGACGAGGTGGTGGCCTGGAAACAGGTGCTCGGTGGCCGCCTGCTCGAACTGCGCGAGCTGCTCCACCGTTCCTTGGTGAGGCTGGAGCGGGCGCTCCAAGCAGTCGCGGAGCCGGCCCTGCTGGCCGACGAGATCTCCGCAGTGCGCGATGACTATCTGCGGGGATTCGGCACCCTGCCGCCGGGCCTCGACGAGTCGGCCGCGGTCGGCGACCCGGAGCGGGAGCTCGCCCGGCGCTGGATCGACCGGCTCGACCGCCCACTGAGGGTCTGCGGCATGGTGCGCAACGAAGGCAAGCCGGGCGGCGGCCCGTTCTGGGTCGCAGAGCGCGGACTGCAGATCGTCGAATCCGCCGAGATCGGCGTCGACAGCCGCGAGGTGTTGCAGCGGTCGACTCACTTCAACCCGGTCGATCTGGCAGTCTGTGCACGCGACCGCCACGGCCGGCCCTACGACCTGCACCGCTATGTCGATGCGCGGCGGGTCTTCGTCGCCGACAAGAGCCACGACGGGCGGCCGGTCAGGGCTCTCGAACGCCCTGGCCTGTGGAACGGCGCGATGTCGGACTGGAACACCGCCTTCATCGAGGTTCCCGCCTCGACCTTCGCGCCGGTGAAGACCGTGTTCGACCTCGTCGACCCGGCCCATCAGCCGGCCGGCTGAGGCTCCAGCGAGCCTGCGGCACGGCTCAGCCAGGTGCCTCGGGATCGACCAGTGCCGCCGCCAAGGCCTCCTTCCAGCCACGCAGCGCCGGTCCACCGAGCCTCTCGTAACGCTCGCACGACAAAACGCTGTAGCTCGGTCGCGGCGCCGGCGCGCCGTACTGTTCGCTGGTGATCGCCTCCAGCTCGATCGACACCCCGGCGAGCCCGAAGATCTCGCCGGCGAAGTCGTACCAGGTGGTCTCGCCGAGGTTGGTGACGTGCAGCACGCCGGAAACCTGCGAGGCGGCGACGTACAGGAGTGCGGGGGCGAGGTCGCGCACGTAGGTCGGGGTGCAGCGCTGGTCGCGCACGATCCGCAGGCTCTGCCGCTCGCGACCGAGACGCAGCATCGTCTTGACGAAGTTCGTGGTGCCGTCGACCGAGACCGGATCGTAGAGACCACAGGTGCGCACGACGCATACGCGCGAGCACGACTCCAACGCCGCCAACTCGCCGTCACGCTTGCTCACGGCATAGACGCCACGAGGGCTCGGCTCTTCGTCCTCGCGACGGGGTCGCCGGCCTGGGCCGCCGAAGACGTAGTCGGTGCTCACGTGGACCAGTCGGATGCCGCGTCTCTCACAACCGACGGCGAGTCGGCGCACCGCCTCGACGTTCACCGCCCGACAGCGTTCGGGCTCGCTCTCCGCACGGTCGACCTGGGTGTAGGCGGCGCAGTTGATCACCGCCTGCGGTCGTTGGCGGTCGAGGCATCGTTCGATCGAGGCGGCGTCCTCGAGATCCAGGCGAAGGCGCCCGAGGGCGAGCACCGAGGCCCCGCCGGCACGCGCCAGCTCGCGTCCCAGCTGGCCCTCGCCTCCGGCGATCAGCACCGGCGGCGAGACGCCCTCCGGGCTCTCGCCGAGCACGTCGCTGTGATTCTCATCCACCACGAGGATCTTCCACACGCCTCACACCGCGATCAGCACGAAGCCGCCGACGGCGGCGCACCAGAGCGCGAACCAGTGCAGGTGTCCCGCCTCGACGACACGGAGCACGATGCGCAGCGAGACGAGACCGACGAGGAAGGAGAGAGCGAAACCGAGAGCGCCCAGCCCGGGCGACAGTCCTGCCGCGGCGGCGCCCTCGGCACCGCCGTCTCCGCCCGTCAGCTCGCTGACCGCCTCGAGCGTCGAGGCGCCGGCGATTGCCGGCACCGCGAGCAGGAAGGCCCAGGTCGCGGCGGCGCGGCGCTCGAGGCCGCAGGCGAGCCCGGCGACGATGGTCGAGCCGCTGCGCGAGACGCCGGGCAGGAGGGCCAGTGCCTGGGCGACGCCGATGAACAGGCTACGGCCCACCGTCATGCGGTCGAGCCCGTCGGCGCGCGCCTCGATCCATCGCGCCGCCAGCAGCAGCGAGGCGGTGACGAGGAGCATCCAGCCGGCGACCCGCGGGCTCTCGAGCAGCGGCTCGAACCAGGTCTTGGCGACCAGGCCCAGCGCCACCGCGGGCAGCGTGCCCAGCACCAGCAGCGGTACGAGACGGCGCTGCCGCCCGAGCAGCTCGAAGAGATCGCGCCGGTAGTGCACCAGAATCGAGCCGAGGGTCCCGGCGTGCAGCAGGATGTTGAGGCCGGCGTCGGCGCGCCCGTCACCGACGAACTGCGACACCACCACCAGGTGCCCCGACGAGCTGATCGGCAGGAACTCGGCGATCCCCTGAACCAGCGCGAGGATCACCACCTCGGTGACGTGCAACATCTCCTCCGGTCGCGGCGGCAGAATTCCGGACGCCGCGCCGAGGACGGGTTCGCGAGCCCGGGCTGGCGGCCCGTGTGGGAGGAATCCTACTCCCCCTTCGGACCAGGGCGACTCCCTTCGGACCTGCGGTCGGCCGTACGCTGTCAGAGCCGCCCGGACGAACGAGAGCCGGCAGCGGCCGAAACGGCCGGAACCACCAGAACGAACGACGAGGAACCCGACCGCCACCGTGAGCTCACCCGCCCTCCGCCCCCACGACCACGCCCCGGGTCTGGTCGAGATCCCGCCGGCCTCGCAGGCGACGATCCTCATCGTCGACGACGCTCCGATCAACCGGCGACTGCTCCAGGGCATCCTCGGCCGAGAAGGGTACGAGCTGCTGGTCGCAGACAGCGGCGCGGCAGCCCTCGAGCTGGCCCGCGAGCGCCGGCCGGATCTGGTGCTGCTCGACGTCCTGATGCCCGAGCTGGACGGCTACGAGGTCTGCACCGCGCTCAAGCAGCATCCGTCGACGGCGCACATCCCGATCGTCTTCCTCTCGGCTTTGGACAGCGCCACCGACCGGGTGCGGGGACTCGAGTGCGGCGGCGCCGACTACGTGACCAAGCCCTTCGACCGCGCCGAGGTGGTGGCGCGCGTGCGCACCCAGCTGGAGCTGCAACGAGCCAACCGTCAGCTGCGTCAACGCCAGCAGGAGATGGAGGCGGAGCTGCGTGCGGCAGCCGAGATCCAGCGCTCGCTGCTGCCCGATCCGCTGCCGCCGGGCGCCGGAATCCAGGGCGTCCAGGTGTTGTGGCACTACGCTCCCTGCGAATCGCTGGGCGGCGACATGCTCGGCGTCCAGCAGCTGACGCCGCGGGATCTGGCGATCCATCTGTTCGACGTCAGCGGCCACGGGGTGCCCTCCTCGCTGGTCGCCATCTCGGTGACCCAGTTCCTCTCGCGCGGCGCCGGCACGCTGTTCGAGGATCGCGGCGAGCTGCACACCCGCTCGCCGGCCGCGGTCATCACCGAGCTCGATCGCCACTATCCGATCGACCGCTTCTCGAAGCACCTGACCATGGTCTACCTGGTGCTGGACACAGAGGCTGGAACAGTGCGCTACTCGGCCGCCGCCCACCCCTTCCCGGTGCTCGTGCGCGCTGACGGTCGCCTCGACACTCTCTGTGAGGGCGGCACGGTGATCGGGCTCGGCGGGCTGCTCCCCTTCGACGAGGGCGTGGTGCGGCTCGAGCCGGGCGACCGGATCTTCCTCTACACCGACGGCCTGGTGGAGGCCGAGTCCCCTGCCGGGGAGCACTTCGGTGAGGCGCGCCTGCACAGCCTGCTCGGCGAAGGGCGCGATCCGGACCTCGAATCCCTGCGCCGGCGGCTGCTGGCGGCCCTCGCGGAACACTGTGCCGGGCGGGCGGCGGACGACGACGTGACCTTCCTCGCCCTGCAGTGGGACGGCGGCGCCGCCCGCAGCGCCAGCGACGCGGAGCCGACGCCATGAGCCACGTCGAGATCACCCTCGAGATCAAGAACCGCATCGAGGACGTGGCTCTCGTCGGGACCTGCATCCGCAACCTGGCGCGCTACCACCAGCTGCCGGAAGAGTGTTGCTTCGAGATCGAGCTCTGCGTCGTCGAAGCGGTGACCAACTGCGTACGCCACGCCTACGACGCAGACCACGACGGACTGGTCCGGGTGCGCGCTCGCTTCCGCCGCGGGCCGCGGCCGCGAGAGCACGTCCTCGAAGTGCGGGTGCACGATCGAGGCCGAGCCATCCCGGGGTGCTGGGCGCCGCGATCCGGTCGCTTCCGGTTCGA
This sequence comes from Acidobacteriota bacterium, assembly GCA_003388555.1. Lineage (GTDB taxonomy): Bacteria > Acidobacteriota > Thermoanaerobaculia > Multivoradales > Multivoraceae > QQVD01. Next base: position 131,075 of record QQVD01000068.1, read on the forward strand.
GGAGCAGGGGGAGTTCGAAGAAGGAGGCCGCGGCATGTTCCTGATCGACAGCCTCATGGACGACGTGTGCTTTCACTCCGACGAGGAGGGGAACCACCTGTCGATGTGCAAGCGGCTCCAGATGGCCGCGATCGAAGGCGAGACCTGAGGCGGGTTCTGGGGCGAATCCCGAAGACCGCCGCGCTACTCCAGCCGCACGAGGTCCGCCAGGACCGGTGCATGGTCCGAGGCGACCAGGCCGTCCTTCTTCTTTCGATAGTCGCGGTCGATCGTCACGTCACGAGTACGCTCTCCCACCGCCCGCGTGCCCAACAACAGGTCGATGCGCAGGCCCTGGTTGCGATGGAAGGCGCCACCCCGGTAGTCCCACCAGCTGAAGGCGCCGTCGTCGGGCCCACGACTGCGGTAGAGGTCCTCGAGGCCCCAGTCGATCAAGGCGTCGAGCCGGCGGCGCTCTTCGGCGGTGTGGAAGATCCGCCCCTCGAAGCGCGCCGCGTCCCAGCTGTCGACGCCCCGCCGGCAGATGTTGAAGTCGCCGGCGAGCACGTACGGTTCGTGCGGGTCGCGGCTCTCGGCGAGGTGTTCCGCGAGGCGATCGAACCACTCCAGCTTGCGCGAGAAGTCGTCGTGCTCGACGCTCTTGCCGTTGGGGCAGTAGACGGTGGTGAAGAGCAGCCCGGCGGTACGCACAGTCAGTAGCCGCGCGCCGTGCTCCTCACCACCCGGAAGTCCCGACTGCACCACCTCGATCGGCAAACGCGACAGCACCGCGACGCCGTTCCAGCTCTTCTCCGAGCACGCCTCGACCGCGTAGCCGAGCTGCTCCAGCTCACGGCGCGGCACCGCGTCCTCCGGCATCTTGAGCTCCTGCAGTCCGACCACGTCGGGACGCCGAGCGCGCAGCCAGTGGACCAGGAAGTCGAAGCGCGCGCGCATTCCGTTGATGTTCCAGGTCGCGACGCGCAGCATCGAACCGGCACCGCCGCCTCCACTGTCGGCCTCGACTGTCGCTCGCTCTGTCATCGCACCCGTTCCCTCCCTGCCACCTCTGTTCGCCGCGTACCCTAGCCGAGCCTCGGCGAAGGCGCCGCTCCGCCGATCGTTCGACCTCTCGTGCCGGATCCCCGTGAGGACGCCGTGGATCGCCGCGACCGCGTTATCCTGCTCAGCCTCGCACCGGAACATGGACACTCGGGCGGGGAGAACGCCGACAGGGAGGCTGCATGAGCGATCGGATCACCGGGTCGGAGCACCACGAGGGGCACCGCCGAAACGGCTGCCAGCCGAGACATCGACCTGCGCGGCGGCTCGCTCTCCCTTCTCCGAATCGCTCCCCCGGGGGCAGCCGCGGACGCCTGCGTCCCCGGCGGCGCGGGTTGCTCCCAGTGGCCTTCGCGGCGCTGCTCGCCGCCGCCATGGCATGTCAGTCGGAGACGGCTGCGGAGCGCGGAGGCGAGGGGGCCGAAGGGGCCGGGCCCGGAGAATCGGTCTTCCTCACCGGCGCCGCGATACGCGGCGCCAACGGCATAGCCTTCGGTCCCGACGGCAGGCTGTGGGTGGCCAGCGTCGTCACGCCCGGTCTGCTCGCCCTCGACCCCGAGAGCGGCGAGATCGTCGAGCGGCTGGGCCACGACGACGACGCCACCGCACCCGACGATCTCGCCTTCGCTCCCGACGGCGCCCTCTACTGGACCAACATCTCCTTCGGCACCGTCGGGCGCCGCGGAACCGACGGCCAGACCTCGGTGATCGCCGAGCTGGGGCCGGGCGTCAACCCGATCACCTTCTCCGACGACGGGCGCCTCTTCGTCTCCCAGTGCTTCTTCGGTTCCGGCCTGTTCGAGGTCGATCCCGAGGCAGCGCGGCCAGCGCGCTCGATCCGCGACGACCTCGGGCCCGAGTGCGGCCTCAACGGCATGGACTGGGGACCGGACCAGAGGCTGTACGGGCCGCGCTGGTTCCGCGGCGAGGTGGTTTCGATCGACGTCGACAACGGCGAGATGCGCACCGTGGCGGACGGCTTCGAGGTTCCCGCCGCGGTCAAGTTCGATGCTCAGGGCAGGCTGCACGTGGTCGACGCCGCGGCCGGAACCGTCGTACGGATCGGCGCCGGCGGCGAGCGCGACATCGTCGCTCGGCTGCAGCCCGGGCTCGACAACCTCGCCTTCTCCGAGGACGGCCGGCTGTTCGTCTCGAGCTACGCCGACGGCGGCGTCTGGGAGGTCACTGCGGGAACCGAGCCGCGGACCGTGTCCGAGCCGGGCGTCAACATGCCTGGCGGCCTGACGCTGCTCGGCGACCGGCTGGTCCTGGCCGACTTCTTCGCCCTGCGCACCTTCGACGCGTCGACCGGCGAGGAGCTCTCGGTGGTCCGGGACGTCATCGGTTTCACCGAGCTCGGCACCTCGATGAGCGCCCAGGCATGGGGCGGGCGCGTGGTGACCACCAGCTGGTTCGACAACCAGGTGCGGGTGTGGGATCCGGTTGCGGGACGGGTCGACGCCTCGTTCGCGGTCGAGATGCCGATCGACGCCACAGCCGAGGGGGATCGCATCTACGTCACCAGCTGGGGCGCATCGGGCAGTGGTTCGCTGCTGCGGATCGACCCCACGACCGGTGCGACCGAGACGCTGGTGACCGACCTCGAGGGACCTGCCGGGGTGGTCGGCGACGGGCTCGGCGGAGTGCTGTTCGCGGAACGCCGGTCGGGCCGGATCCACCACCTGCCCGCCGGTTCGACCGAGCCGTCCCTGATCGCCGAGGGGCTCTCGGGACCGGAGGGTGTGGCGCTCTCCGACGGGCATCTCTTCGTCGTCGAGGCGGACGCGGATCGCATCGCCTTCTGGCCCGACTGGACGGCGCGGCCGCTGCCGCCGGCGAGCACTCTCGCCGACGGTCTGTCGATGCACGTGGCCTCGCAGGGCGCCTTCCCCGACACCATGCTGCTCGGCGGCGTCGCTGCCCACAGAGTCGGCGAGGAGATCGAGATCTTCGCCTCTGCCGACGAGGCGAATCAGGTGCACCGTTGGCGGATCCCGGCGCCACCGTCGCCCTGACGACTCACGTGCGGCACTCCGGTCCGGTACAACGTCTCGCCGCTCTGCGACCTGTCTGCCACCGCTCTGCGGCTCGACCCATCCGGCTTGACACCTCCGCGGGACCGAAACTACTGTCGCGACATGGACCGGCCCGCCGACCGCATGCCTCGCCGCGCGCAGCGCACCGCGAAGAGCCCCGACGGCAGCAACGTCGCCGGTACGAAGGTCGCCGTCCTTCCCCGCTGCGCTTGTAGGTAGGCGGATCTCCTGCCGGCTCCGCCACCGGCCCTGGATCCGCCCGAGACGACAGCGGCGCAAACCGAGCACCGCCCCGCCACGAATCCGTGATCGCGGGCCAGCGTGCTCCACGACCTCTTCGTGGTCCGCCCGGCCGACCACGACCCATCCCCCGGAGCCACCCTTCGGCCTCCGGGAGATCCGATCTCTCGACAGGGAAGGAAGCGATCCGATGACCACGAGCAATTTGCAGTTGGGCGACCTCGCCCCTGACTTCACCGCCCCGACCACCCGCGGCGAGATCCGCTTCCACGAGTGGCTCGGCGACAGCTGGGGCGTCCTGTTCTCCCACCCGAAGGACTTCACCCCCGTCTGCACCACCGAGCTCGGCACCCTGGCGCGACTCGAGCCCGAGTTCACCCGTCGCAACGTCAAGGTCGTGGGACTGAGCGTCGACGCGATCTCCGACCACGAGCGCTGGAGCGAGGACATCGCCCGCACCCAAGGGCAGGCTCCCGATTTCCCGCTGATCGGGGATCCGGAGCGCCGCGTCGCCGACCTCTACGGCATGGTGCATCCCGGCGCCAGCGACACCATGACGGTGCGCTCGGTGTTCGTGATCGGGCCCGACAAGAAGATCAAGCTCACGCTCACCTACCCGGCGAGCACGGGCCGCAACTTCCAGGAGCTGCTGCGAGCGATCGACTCGCTCCAGCTCACCGCCCGCCACCAGGTGGCGACCCCGGCCGACTGGAAGCAGGGCGAAGAGGTCATCATCGTCCCCGCGGTGAGCGACGAGGAGGCCAACCGCCGCTATCCGGACGGTTTCCGCGCCGAGACCCCCTATCTCCGCTACGTGCCGCAGCCCGGCGAATGACCACGCTCCCGGCCGCTGACCGCGTCGCGCCGTCGGCGAGGCTCGCTGCGGCCGCGCCCGTCATCGAGCGCATCGGCGCCACGCCGCTGCTCGACCTCGGCGCCCTGCTGCCCGCGGGCGCCGGAGTGCGGCTGCTCGCCAAGGCCGAGTTCTGCAACCCCGGCGGCTCGGTCAAGGACCGGCCGGCCCTGTTCATGCTGCGTCACGCGCTGCTTCGCGGCCTGTTCGACGACGGTGCGAGGGTGCTCGACGCCACCTCGGGCAACACAGGCATCGCCTACGCCATGCTCGGCGCCGCCCTCGGAATCGGCGTCACTCTCTGCGTACCGAATAACGCCAGCCCGGAGCGGCGGCGGCTGCTCCTCGCCTATGGCGCCGAAGTCCTGGCGACCGATCCCCTCGAGGGCAGCGACGGCGCGATCCGCGAGGCGCGGCGCCTGGCCGCCGAACGTGCAGGCGAGTTCGTCTATCTCGACCAGTACGGCAACGAGCAGAACTGGCGCGCTCACTTCGCCACCACCGGGCCGGAGATCTGGGAGCAGAGCGCGGGAACCGTGACCCACTTCGTGACCGGCCTCGGCACCAGCGGCACCTTCCTCGGCGTCGGCCGCTTCCTGCGCCGGTGCAGCCCCCAGGTGCGTCTGATCTCGGTGCAGCCGGACGGCCCGCTGCACGGTCTCGAGGGGATGAAGCACATGGAGAGCGCCCTGGTGCCGCCGATCTACGATCCGACGCTGGCCGACGAGGAGCGTTCGGTGGCCACCGAGCTCGCCTACGCCACGACCAGGCGACTGGCCCGCGAGCTCGGCATCGCCGTCGGCATCTCCGCCGGTGCCAACGTCGCCGCCGCTCTGGAGGTGGCTCGGGCCATCGATCGCGGCGTCGTGGTCACCGTGCTGTGTGACGACGCCACAAAGTACCTCTCCGACCGCTTCTGGGAGCAGCCGTGAATCCCTCGCCGCACTCCACCGACATCGCCGAGGACGAGCGCTACGGCGCTCCGGTGCGCCCGGCGCGCGGCGAGCGTCTGCGGATCGCGCCGGCGCTCCTCGACGAGATCCGGCGCCACGGCGAAGAGGCCTATCCCGAGGAGTGCTGTGGCGTGCTGCTCGGACGGCGGCAGGCTGAGTCGACGGAGGTGGTCCGGCGTCTTCCGGTCGCCAACGAGCGCGAGGCCGCGGCACGTCTCAATCGCTTCTCGATCGCGCCGCGCGACCTGCTGGCGGCGCAGCGCAGCGCCGACGCAGAGGGCCTCGAGGTGGTCGGCTACTACCACTCGCATCCCGACTGTCCGGCCAAGCCCTCGGAGCACGATCGCGCAGCGGCGTGGCCCGACACCAGCTACCTGATCGTCGCTGTGCGCCGGGCCGAGGCGGCGGAGGCGAGGAGCTGGCGACTGTGCGACGACCGCTCCGCCTACCGCGAGGAGGCCGTCGATCCTGCGGCGCCGGCGCCGACGCCGGCGGCAGGGCGGGCGAGGCCGACCGACGACGGAGAAATTCCGAGGAACCCTGAGAGGAAGCGAGGCTCGAGATGAGCGTGCAGATACAGATCCCGACCCCACTGAGGCGCTTCGCCGACGACCAGGCGCAGGTGCCGGTGCAGGCGAGTACCGTCGGCGACGCCCTGGAGGCACTGGTCGCGGCACATCCGCAGCTGCGACAGCACCTCTACGACGGCGACGGCAGGCTGCGCTCTTTCGTCAACGTGTTCCGCAACGACGAGGACGTGCGCTACCTCGAACGCGACGCGACGTCGCTGTCGCCGGGCGACACCCTGACGATCATCCCGTCGATCGCCGGCGGCGCGGGTGCGGCGCCGACCGACCGAGCGCCCTCCACGCTGCCCGAGCTCTCGCCCGACGAGATCCGTCGCTACAGTCGCCACCTGATCCTGCCCGAGGTCGGCGTCGAGGGTCAGCGCCGGCTGAAGGCGGCGCGGGTGCTGCTGGTCGGCGCCGGCGGGCTGGGCTCGCCGACCGGCATGTATCTCGCGGCGGCGGGCGTCGGCACCCTGGGCCTGGTCGAGTTCGATCGGGTCGACGAGTCCAACCTGCAGCGTCAGCTGCTCTACGGGCAGAACGACATCGGGCGGCCGAAGATCGAGGCCGCCAGCGAGCGTCTGCGGCTGATCAACCCGCACCTGGAGATCGAAGCCCACGAGACCGCTCTGAGCTCGGAGAACGCCCTCGACATCGTAGGGCGCTACGACCTGGTGGTCGACGGCACCGACAACTTCCCCACCCGCTACCTGGTCAACGATGCCTGCGTGCTGACCGGGCGCCCCAACGTCTACGGCTCGATCTTCCGCTTCGAGGGCCAGGTGTCGATCTTCCACGGCGCCGAGGGACCCTGCTACCGCTGCCTCTTCGCCGAGCCGCCGCCGCCGGGGCTGGTGCCCTCGTGCGCCGAAGGCGGCGTGCTCGGCGTGCTGCCCGGGATCATCGGCTGTCTGCAGGCGAACGAGACGATCAAGTGGATCGTCGGCGCCGGACAGTCGATGCTCGGGCGGTTGCTGCTGTTCGACGCGCTGAAGCTCGACTTCCGCGAGCTCAAGCTGCGCAAGAACCCGCAGTGCCCCATCTGCGGCCCGGAGCCGACCCTCACCGAGCTGATCGACTACCACCAGTTCTGCGGCGTGCCGGCGCCCGGCTCCGAGCCGAACGACTCCGACCTCGACGTCGGGGTCGTCGAAGCCTCGAGCTGGCTGCGCTCGGGCGAAGCCCGCCTGCTCGACGTGCGCACCGCCGAGGAGCGCGACATCGCGATCATCGGCGGCGACGGCGTGCCGCCGGCCCTGCACGTGCCGATCGCCGAGCTCGAGGCGCGGCTGGGCGAGCTCGACCCCGGCGACCGCTGGGTGATCCACTGCCACCACGGACCACGCTCCACCCGCGCCACCAAGCTGCTGCGCGAGCGCGGCTTCGACCACGCCTACAACCTGGCGGGTGGCATCGACGCCTGGAGTCTCGAGGTCGACCCCTCGGTGCCGCGCTACTGAACCACGAGACGGGCGCAGGCTGTCGGCTGCGAAACCTGCCGGACTCGACCCGTCGCGCGCGGCCGCGTCAGCGTCTCTGGTCCAGCCGGTCGTCGCGGTGGATCGCCCAGAGCAGTCGGAACCCTCCCGCCGCAGCGACCAGGAAGAGGACGATCGCGAATCCGGGATAGCCGAGGATCTGGAAGCTGGTCTCGACCCGCATCAGCAGTGCGGCGCCGACGATCAGCGCCGCCAGGACCAGGCCGGCGGTGATCCGGTTCGCCACCTTCTCCATACCGACCATCAGACGGCGCTCGTCGATGGCGTCGACTTCGACCCGCAGCCGGTTCTCGGAGAGGTTCGTCAGCAGCCGGTTGAGGCGGGCCGGCAGCCCCTGAGCGAATTCGCTCGCCTCGAGCAGGCTGCGGTACATCTCACCCAGCGACAGCGAGCTCGACATGCGCTCCGAGATCAACCGCGTGGCGTGGCGCCTGATCGCCGCATTGGGATCGAAGCGGGGCGCCAGGCGGCGGCCGACGTGGTCGATGCTGAGCAGTGTCTTGCCGATCAGATTGAAGACCTGCGGCACCCAGACGCCGTGCTTGGCGGCCTCACCCGCCATCTCGAGCACGATCTGGCCGACCTGGAGGTCCTCGAGCCGATCGCTGCGGTAGCGCAGCACGCGCTCGGTGACCTCGCCGACGAAGCCGTCGAGGTCGGCGCCCTCGGCGATCTCGCTGGCTTCGATGGTGATGCGGGCAGCCTCCTCGCCCTGGCCCTCCGCCAGCGCCAGCAGCAGCTTGAGCAGCTGATCACGGAGCTGGGTTCCCACCCTGCCGACCATGCCCAGGTCGATGAGGTGGATGCGGTGCACGTCCTGGTGGCGTGACAGCAGCACGTTGCCCGGGTGCGGATCGGCGTGGAAGAAGCCGTCGATGAGGATCTGCGACAGGTAGGCCTCGAACAGCTCATCGGCCAGACCCTCCCCGTCGAGCTCGGCGAGCACCACCGGTGAGACGTCGTCGAGCTTGACGCCGTCGATGCGCTCCATGGTCAGCACCCGCTGGCTGGTGTAGTCGCCGATCGGCCGCGGCACCGCCAGATGCTCGAACCGACCGAGGTTGTCGGCCAACGTGATCAGGTTCTGCGCCTCCCGCTCGTAATTCAGCTCGGCGAGCAGCGACTTGCGGAAACCCTCCAGGATGGCGCCGAAGCGCCACCGCCGGCCGGCGGAGGTATGGCGGTCGAGCAGCTCGGCGAGGGAGTCGAGCACGTCGAGGTCGTCCAGTACTTTTTTCCGCACCCCCGGTCGCTGTACCTTGACCGCCACCGGTCGGCCGTCACGCAACACCGCGGTGTGCACCTGGCCGAGCGACGCCGCTGCCAGCGGCCGGGCGTCGAACGAGTCGAAGGCCTTCGAGACGCGAACCCCGAGCTCATCGGCCAGGATCGACTGCACTTCCTCGAACGGGAAGGGCTCGACTTCGTCCTGCAGCCGCTCGAGCGCAGCGACGTAGGCCGGGGGCAGCAGATCTCCACGGGTCGAGAGCACCTGCCCGAGCTTGACGAAGGTCGGGCCGAGCTTCTCCAGCTCGTCGGCGAGCTCTTCGGCATCCGCGCTCTCCTGCTCCGAACCTTCGTCACCGAGCACCTCGTCGAGGCCGGCATCGCGCACCCAGTCACGACGCCCGAACTTGATGCAGAGCCTGGCGATCTCCCGGTAGCGGGACATGTGACGGGGGACGAGAGTGAGCTTGGCCATCGAGAGGTCCTCGGCACGTTGCTTCACCGCCGAGCGAGAACCACCGTGCTTGGTAGAAGGACCGGACGCACAGCGCCCGGGGCCGCGGACTCACGGCTGCGGACAGTCACTGCACGCTGCGCGCCAACTCACCGCGGCGCGGCGTCGGCTCAGCGACCGTCGCTGCGGGCGAGTGAGCGGAAGTACTCCTCCACAGAGCCCTCGTAGCCGGCCGGAACGCGCTCGCTGTCGGGCGCCAGCACCTGGCGCTGGTCGCGCTCGAGATCGCGCCAGAGGCGGAACTCGAACTGGCGCAGGCCCTCGACCACCGCATCGCGCAGCGCCTGCAGAGCCAGTGGATCGCCGACCAGCTGACGGATGTCGAGCTCGCGCATCTGGCGCAGCACGTCGTCCAGATCGGCGGTCTCGAGGTCGGCCTCGCGCAGGTCCTCGCGCAGGGTCTCGGCGTCGCGTAGTCGTTCGCGCAGCTCGCGCCCCATCTGACGCAGCTCCTCGGCACCGAAGATGCCTGGCTGGAACTGGGCCTGCTCGTTGAGGCCGATGCGAGAGGAGACGCCACGGCCGTCGCCGAAGTCGGCGCGCTCGCCAGCGCGTTGCCCGAGCCGACGCGAGGCGCCTTCGCCGCCGCCACTCTCGGACCCGTCCCGCGACTCACCGGCGGTCTCGCCCGCCTGCTGGCCCGGGGAGCCGTTCTGGCCGGGCCGCTCACCGGTGCCGCGCCGGCCCTGCCCGGCGTCGGTGCCCTGCTCTCCCTCTGCCCCCTCGGCGCCCGGCCGGTCGCCGGGGCGCTGTGAGTCGCCGCGCTCACCATCGCCCTGCTCGCCATCGCCCTGCTCGCCTTCGCCGCGCTCGCCGGCCTCTCCGGATCGGGGCTCGCCCGACTCACCGCTCTCGCTTCGCTCGCCCGTTCCGTCGCGACGCTCTCCACCGTCTTCCAGGCGGTCGCGCAGGCGTCCCTCGAGCGACTGCAGGTTCTCGACCAGGTCCCGCGCCTGCGCCAGCATGTCCTCCGAGTCGCCGGCCTGGGCCTCGTTCATCGCTCCCTGGGCCTGGTCGAGCTCGCCGAGCAGCTCCTCGAGATTCGATTCGATCTCGCGCTCGAACGCCTCGGCGATCTCCGCCTCGCGCTCACGCACCACGCCCTTGGAGTAGCGCACCTTCTCCTTGAGCTGGTTCTTGCGGATCGAGTTGGCCGCCTGCTGCAGGTTGCGGGCGACGTCCGGAGTCTCGCTCCGAGCCTGTCGCGCCATCCTGTCGAGCTGCTCCTCGAGCGACGTGATCTCGGACTGCAGCTGGTCCTTGCGCTCGAGCAGCCGCTCGAGCTCCTGCCGTTGCTCGGCAGGATCAGCCTCGGGGCGACCGTCGGCGCGGGGCTCCCCTTCGCGTCCCTGCCCTCCCCGACCGCCGGCACGGCGCTCCTCCTCGGCCATGCGACCGACCTGCTGCGAGATGCGCTGCTGCAGGTCGCGCAGCCGCTGCGACCTTTCGCCCAGCTCCTGCATCTCCTCGTCGACGCGGGTCTCGCGGTTCTTCTCGAGCAGCCGCCGCGCCTGTTCCAGTGACTCGAGGGCCTGCATGCCCGACCGGTTTCCCTCGCGACCGCTGCCGCCGGCCGAGCTGCGCTGCATCTGGTCGATCGCCTCGCGCAGCTGCTGGGCAGTCTGGCGCAGCTCCGGCCGCGACTGCTCGCGAGCCAGGCGCTCGAGCCGGCGCGCCAGCTCCTCGGTCTCCTCGATCATCTGCTCCTGACGGCCGCCGCCACCCTGCTGGGTGCGCTGACCGGCCTCGCGGCGCTTGCGCTCGAGCTCCTGCTGCTGTCGTCGGGCCAGCTCCTTGAGACGCTGCTCGACCTCGTCGAGCTCGCGCGCCGACTGCTCGTTCTGTCCCCGCTGCACCACCTCGTACTGGTTGCGCAGCTTGTCGAGCTCGAGCTCGAAGAGGTCGGCGAGGTCTTCGGAGAGCTGGCTCTGCTCGCCGCCGCCGCCACCACCAGGATCGAACGAGACGCGCACGTCGCGGAAGGTCGACTCGGCACGCTGCAGATGGGTCATCGCCCGCTGCTCGGGACCGATCGCCGTCGCGGGCTTCTCCTCGTGGAGCAGCCGGATCGCCTCGCGCATCTCGGGCAACGAGCGCTCGAGGTGGGCGATGATGGTCGCGAAGTCCTCGTCCTGCGACAGGGTGACGCGGTTCTGCATCCTGGCGATCAGGGTGCCGGCCTGCTCGAGCAGGCGCTCCTGCGACAGCGCCACGGTGGCGACGCTCTCCGAGAACTCCTTGGCGTCGAGCGACTCGCGGTCGCGCATCAGGCGGAAGGTCGCCGCCACGATCTCGCGCTGACGGGCGGAGAGCGCCGTGTCGGTGCCGCCGCCTCCCTGCATGCCGCCGCCGCCCTCGGCGCGACGGTACTCCTGACCGAAGGGCCTGATCTCCAGGAAGTAGATGTCGCTCGCCGCGGCGCGGCCGCTGCCACCGGTCGCGTCCTCCGCCTCGAAGTAGTACGAGACGAAATCGCCGTCCTGCAGCTCGATCTCCTCGAGGAAGAAGGTGTGGCCGGCGGAGACCTTCTCGCGCGGCTCGCCCTGCACGAGAGCGACGCTCTGCTCCTCGCCGCCGTTGACCGAGTACCTCAGGTCGAGGCTGGCGACGCCATAGTCGTCGACCGCCTCCGCCTCGACGAACACCTCTTCGATCTTGTTCACCTTGAGGTCCCGGCCCGGCCGTCGCACCCGCAGCACCGGCGGTTGGTCCTGGAGCGGCTCGATGGCGTAGTCCGGCGAGGCGCGGTGCGCCCTGCCGCGGAGGTCGTCGAGCTCGACCGAATAGAAGCCGCGCCGATCGACGTCGAAGGCGGCGCTCCAGGTCGCCGCGCGCTCCTCGGCGCCGCTGACCAGGTCAGTCGGCGCGGCCTCCTCGGTCGTCGCCGCCGACTCGGCGGCAGCCGCCGCGATCGCGACCAGCTCGATCACCCGGCCGTCGTCGAGCTTCAGCCGGCCGCCGGCCACCTCCACGGTCGTCGCCACCGAGACGGTGACCTCGGTGCCGCGCAGGGCGGCGACGTCGCCACCGTCGCGGATCGCCTGATCCGGAAGCCCGGTGTAGGCCGGGAAGTCGTACAGCAGATCGATGCGCTCGACATAGGGCAGCTCGACGACGGTCAGGCGGTGCACCGGGGAGCGGATGCCACCCGCCTCGACGAAGTACTCGGAGTCCGTGCGCATGTCGAGCAGCAGCAGCTCGCGATCAGAGACGTCGTCGGCGACGCCGAAGACCTCGATGCCGCGTTCGGTCATCGCCGAGCCCTGCTCGCCGGCTCCCATCTCGAAGCTCTGCCACTCACCGTCGCCCTCGCGCAGCCGCAGGGTGACCCGGGTCGCGTCGAAGCCGACCAGACGGGCGGTGATCAGCACGTCGGCGCCCTTGGCGACCTCGATCGTGCCGGGGTCGACCTCCACCACGTAGGGGTTGTCGGCCGCCAGGGCCTTCCAGGGCATCAGCAACAGCATCGCTCCGTGCTGCAGGAAGGCAGGCGAGAGGAGGATCGCCAGCAGTGCCGCTCCGGTGACGCCGGCGAGGGCGCCCGAGAGCCGCCGCAGCGCGCCGCGCTCGATCCCCTGGGCGTAGTCCACCCTCTCGCAGCGGCGGATCGCGTCGGTGAGCAGGTTGAGCTCCAGCTCGCTGGAGCGCTCGCGGCTCCCGCCGGCGCGCGAGTCGAGCTCGACCGCGCTGAGCAGGGCGGTCTGCAGGCTCGGCTCGTGCTCCTCGATGTACAGCGCCACCCGACGATCGGGCGCCCGCTGCAACTGCGGCAGCACGATGGTGCGCAGCGCCACCAGGCCGACGAAGATCCAGGAGAACCAGCGCAGCAGCGTCACGGCCCGTTCGGTGTAGAGGAACTGATCGAGCAGCAGTGCCGAGCCGAGCACCACCACCAACGCCACGCCGGCGGTGATCGCCAGTCCACGCAGCGCGGTGCGGGGGCGCCATCGCCGCCGCACCGAGCGCACCACCCGCCGCAGCTCGCGCCGCGTCGACTCGTCGGTGGCCACGAGCTCGCTGGCCGTAGGTGTCGCCGGTTCTCGGTTCATCGCGATCGCTCCTGTCTGGCGCCTGCCTCTACACTCCTACCACTCTGCCACGGTCCGCGTTCTCTCCCACGCCTAGGACAGCGCTGCCCCGGACGAGGCGTCGCGGCGCTGGCGCACCGAGGCGAGCACTCCTTCGACGCAGAGCGCGGCGAGGGTCGCCACGGCGAGCGCCCACCAGAGCCGCCCGCGTGGCGCGTCCGAGCGCTCGCCGGCCACGCCGCCCGCGGACTCGGCCTCGCGAGGGCCCTCGCCGACCGTCACCAGCCCGGCAGCGAACTCGTCGGCGTCGAGGCGACCGAAATCGGACTCGGCCGCATCGACGTTGGTCGCCAGCAACCTCGGGGCTTCTCCCGCGTCGGTCGAGAGCTCCCAGAAGCCGGGCTGGTCGAGCCTCATCAGCGCCTGGTCGGCGCTCGCCAACGGGTCGGCATCCGGCGCCGTCGGCGTCGCGGCGGCGGGCAGCGTCGCCGCCGCGGCCCGGCGCTGGTCGAGGAACTCGCCGAGGGGCGAGCGATCCCCCGACGGGGCTTCGAGCGTCCAGGCGTCGAGCGGCAGCGGCAGAGCCAGCTCGGCGACCTCGCCGATGCGGTACGAAGGTGGACGCGGCCGGTAGCCGGCGAGCGTGCGCACCTCGCCGTCGAGCCAGGGCACGTAGGCGTTGTGCAGCGGCAGGTCGCTCCACGACGCATCGAGGCTGGTGGCGTACCAGTGGATCCGACCGCGGCCTACCGGCCGCTCGACGAGCAGCGGCGCGCCGTCGTCGAGGTAGGCCAGCACCCGATCACCGGCCCGCGGCTCGAGCGCCTCGGCGCGGAAGAAGGCGACCCCCGTGAAGGCGTCCCGGAAGCCGTCGCTGAAGGCCCGGAAGCTCGGGTGCTCGGTGGACAGGGAGGCGAGACGGCGCACCTGTCGTTCGTCGCTGCCGCCGCGACGTTCGCTCGCCGCCGGCGGGCGCAGACCTTCGGGCAGCGCCGCGAACGCATCGGCGGAGGCGAGAGCCGAGGCGGTGCGTGGGCCGACGGAGACGAGCAGCCCGGCGCCAGCGCCGATCCGGGCGAGCAGCGCCTCGGACTCGCCGCCCTGAAGGTCGGCGATCGCGTCGAGGACGATGGTCACGTCGGCCCGCTCGAGGATCGTCTCCTGGAGGCTGCCGGCAACCGCGGACTCGAGGCGGATCCGGGGATCCGAGAGAGTCTGCAGCGCCCGCCGCAGGTAGAAGGCCTCCTGCGAACGACGGCCCGGCGGCTCGACGAGCAGCACCGACAGCGCGTCTCCGGGCGCCATGACGAAACGATGCACGTCGTCGACGCCGATGCTGTCCGCCACGGCCGAAAGCGCCACCGCGCCGCGGTGCTCCCGGTCGGAGGCGACGGTGAACGGCTGGAACTCCACCTCGAAGACCGGTTCTGCCGGATCGATGGAAACGTCCAGGGTCTCGACCTCACGCTCGTCGACCTGGAGCTCGAGACGCGCCGGAATCGCCGCCCCCGGTTCGTCGTCGGTCCCCGGACCGGGCGAGAAGCGACCGACCCGCGCGGTGACCACGACCCGCTCTCGATCTCCCGTCTGCTGCCGCTCGAGGCGCACGCCGAGCACCGCTAGGTTGGCCGGCTCCGGCTCCTGCCGCACGTCGAGGAGCTCGAGCTCGACCCCGGCAGGCAGCGGATTGCGGTCGGACCGGTCCCAGCCGCCGGCCTGCACGTCGGTGACCAGCACCACCCGCACCGGACGGTCGGTGTCGGCCTGATTCACCAGACGTCTGGCCGCGCGCACCGCGGCGCCGTAGTCGGTGCCGTCGACCCCCGGACGGAGCCCGGAGAGCAGGCTCGCCGGTGCCTGTTCGGAGACCGTCCACGGCAGGAGCACCTCTGCCTGGCGCCCGAATCCGACCAGCGACACCCGGTCGCCGGCCACCGCGAGACGCTCCGAAACGGCCGCCAGGGCCCGCTCCCAGCGACCGCCATGGCTCATGCTGAAGGAACGGTCGAGCAGCAGAACCACCTGCTCCCCCGCCGCCACCTCGCTGCCTGCGCCCAGCGACGGAACGATCGGCTGGGCGAAGGTCAACGCCAGCAGCAGCAGGGCCGCGCAGCGGGCCACCAGCAGCGCCACGTCACGCAGTCGTCGCCTCTTCACGGATCGCACCGGCACGTTCTCGAGGAACATGAGCGACGGGAAGGGCTGCGGCGTCTTGGCGCGGCGGCGGCGCAGATGCAGGAGCACCGGCGCCGCCAGCGCCAGCGCACCGAACAGGAAGAGAGGGGCGAGGAAGCTCACGCCGCCCACCTCGACGGCGCCGTCGGCACGGGATGCGCGGCGGTCGCCGGCTGCAGCCCGGCGCGGAGGTCGATCGTGGGGTCCGCTCTCATCGGCTCTTCATCGACCAGAGGCGGCCAGCCAGGTAGCGGTGCAACGCCCGGTCGAGCGGCTCGCTGGTGTCGATCAGGGTGTAGTCGATCCCCAGCTCGATGAAGCGGGTACGTAGCGTTTCGATGTGCTGCTGCACGAGCAGCCGGTATTGGCGCGCGAAGTCGCCCCCCGAGAGGGCGATGCGCACGCCGCTCTCGAGATCCTCGAGATCGGTCGTCTCGTCGTAGGGCAGCTCGATCTCGGCCGGGTCGAGGAGGTGGAAGAGCAGGACGTCGTTGCCGCGCACCTTGAGCCCGCGCACCGCCCGCACCACCTGCTCCGGTGGCTCGTAGAAGTCGGAGATCACCACCACGATCCCACGCCGGCGGGAGGTGTCGGCGAGCCTGACCAGCGGCTTCTCGAGGTCGCCCGCGCCACCCGGTTCGAGCCGCGACAGGCTGAGCAGTGCCCGCTGCAGGTGCTTGGCCGCCGGTGGGATCTGCTCGCGGACCTCGTCGTCGAAGAGCATCAGGCCGACGCGGTCGCGCTGTCGACTCGCCAGGTACGCCAGGCAGGAGGCCAGGGTGCGACCGTAGTCGAGCTTGCTCAGCGGCGCGGTGCCGAAGTCCATCGAACGCGAGATGTCGAGCGCCAACGTCACCTGGGTGTTGGTGTCGCCCTCGAACTCCTTGACGTAGTAGCGGTCGCTGCGCGAGTAGAGCTTCCAGTCGATCTGACGGATGTCGTCGCCAGGCATGTAGGCACGGTACTCGGCGAAGTCCATCGAACGCCCCACGAACGGCGATCGGTGCAGCCCGGAGATGAACCCCTCCACCACGGTCTTGGCCAGCAGCTCGAGATTCGAGATCCGGCCCAGCACGGCCGGATCGAGGAACCGGGCGCTCGCCGAGCCGCGCACCGGGGCGCTCAACGGCTCCTCCTCGGCGACCGCACGCAGCGCCGGGCGCCGCCGGACGACACCGACGTCCCCTCGGAAGAGGTTCGCTCATCGCGTCGACGCACCGCGGCCCAGCTCACATTCCGGAGCTCTCGACCGGCACCGACTGCACCAGTCGCTCGATCAGGTCGTCCGATGTGATGCGCTCCGAGTCGGCCTGGAAGTTGGTCAGCAGACGATGGCGCAGCACCGGCCGGGCGAGCGCCTTGATGTCGTCGAAGCCGACCGAGAAGCGGCCGTCCATGAGCGCCCTCGCCTTGCCGCCGAGGATCAGGTACTGGGCGGCGCGCACGCTGCCGCCGTACTCGACGTACTGGTCGACGAAGTCGGGCGACTCCTCGGTGTTGGGTCGGGTGCGCCGCACCAGGCGGACGGCGTAGCGCAGCACGCTCTCGGACACCGGCACCCGCCGCACCAGGCCGTGGAAGGCGCGCAGCTCCTCGCCGGAGACGGCGCTGCCGAGCTCGACCTTGCGCGCCGAAGTGGTCGAGGTGACCACCTCCATCTCGCGTTCCTCGTCGAGGTGCTCGATGATGATGTTGAACATGAAGCGGTCGAGCTGAGCCTCGGGGAGCGGATAGGTGCCCTCGAGCTCGATGGGATTCTGCGTGGCGAAGACGAAGAAGGGCTGGTCGAGCTCGTAGGTCTTGCCCTGCACCGTCACCCGGTGCTCCTGCATCGCCTCGAGCAGAGCCGCCTGGGTCTTCGGAGGGGTGCGGTTGATCTCGTCGGCGAGCACGATCTGCGAGAAGATCGGGCCGGGCATGAAGACCATCGAGCGGCGACCGGTCTCGTGGTCCTCCTGGATGATCTCGGTGCCGGTGATGTCGGCGGGCATCAGGTCCGGGGTGAACTGGATGCGACTGAAGTCGAGGCGCAGGATGCGCGCCATCGTCTGCACGATCAGGGTCTTGGCGAGTCCAGGCACGCCGGTGATGATGCTGTTGCCGCCGACGAACAGGGTCATCAGCACCTGCTCGAGCACCTCGTCCTGGCCGATGATCGTCTTGCGCAGCTGAGCGAGGATCTCGTCGCGTCCCTGCTTGAGGCGTCGCGCCAGCTCGGTGTCCCCGACCTGCTCCTCGCCGTCGTCGACCGCCGCCGCGACTGCCGCCGGAGTCGACGCCGCGACGGCCTCCTGTCGGCCGGGCCCGACCGCGCCGCCGGCGCCAGTGCTCTCGTCGTCGTCGCCGGTGCCGGGGGTGTCGAAGTCGTCGTTCATCGTCTGCTGGCCTCTGGTGTGAGGAGCGCAGGCCCGCTGCAGTCGGGGCCTGGAGCTCGGTTCGGGATGCTCGGCTTCGGGTGTCGCTGCGCCTTCTGGCGGCTCAGTACAGCAAGCCGTAGGCGAGGTAGTTGATTCCCAGTTTGAACCCCTTCTGGGTCATGTGGGCGGGATAGAACGCGGTGTCGGACCACTCCCAGTAGTCGCCGACGTCCATGTTGTAGTTGACGATCGCCAGCAGCCGCTTCTGCGGGTCGTTGTCCTCGAACACGCCGTAGATCGCCGGCGGGAACCAGTCACCCATCTCGGGCACCGAGAAGTCGAGGTCGTCGAGCTCGAAGAAGGTGCGGAAGATCGGATGGTCGACCTGCATCGGGTAGAGGATCACGCCCGGGAAGACCCGCTCGATCTGGTGGCGGAAGTTGCTCCACTGGGCGCTGCGGCCGGGCTGATCGAAGAAGTCGTCGATGACCAGGAATCCGCCGCGCAGCAGGTACTGACGGAGGATCTCCACCTGCTCGTCGGTCGGCGACCAGAAGCCGGGCTCGCACATGTAGGCCCAGGGGTAGTCGAACAGGCGCGGGTCGTCGATCTCCAGCACGTTGCCGGTGCCCTGTTGCACGTCGATGCCGGTGATCTCCTCGACGATGCGCGAGAAGTTCTTCTCCGCCTGCGGGTAGTCGTGGTTCCACTTCAGGTCGAGGCCCCAGCTGTACTCGCCGAAGCCCCAGTCGAGCGGTCGGAAACGGATGCGCACGAAGGTGAACCGCCCGTCGTACTCGTAGCTCGGGGTCTCCACCTGAGGCGGCTCCGGGGCGCCGCTCCACGGCTCGGTCGCCGCCGCCCAGGCGGCCAGGGAGCCGCAGAGCAAGAGCGCCGGAAGCAGCAACGTGCGGTGCCGGCGTAGCGCCGACGCGAAGCCGCCTGGGACGGTCATCCTGCGGCTCACTGCCACCCCCCCGACCTCGAAAGCGGCGTTCGAGGCGGCTCGGCGACGGCGCTCGAGCCCGCGGCCGAAGCCTCGAGCAGCTCGAGCAGCAGCTCCTGCGCGGCGACGAAGTCCGGAGCCAGCTCGAGCGCCAGCAGCACCTCGCGTCGTGCCTCCTCGGGTCGTCCGGCATCACGCAGGGTCAGCGCGAGGTCGTAACGCGCCTGCGGCACCGACGGCGGCCCGAGGGCGAGGAAGGCTCGCTGCTCGCGCACCGCCAGGTCCCAGCGCCGCTGCTGGCGCGAGAGTTCGGCCAGACGCCGGTGGTGCACCGGCTCCATCGGGTAGATGAACATCAGCCGCTCGAGCACGTCGGCCTCCACCTCCGGCTCGATGCCGGCGTCGCGCAGCAACCCGGCGTAGCGGACGTGCTCCTGGTAGGAGAACTCGTTGATGTCGACGATCTTGCGCAGCTCGCGGCGCAGCTCGTCGGAGCGCCGGGTGCGGTCGTAGAGCTCGACCAGCGCATGGTAGCCGCTGCCGGGGCCGGCGTACTCGGGAAAGAGGTCGCGTGCCCGGGACAGGAAGAGCTCGGCCTCGTCGTAGCGGGCCTGCTCGACCAGCATGGTCCCCCAGCGCAGCTGCGCCCGCAGATCGTCCGGCCGCTCGAGCGCCGCGGCGCGCGCCGCGTCGCGCTCCTCGGGCGAAGAAGAGCCCGCCGACGGGCGAAGGTGCACGGCAGGGCCGTCGCCAGATGCCGTGACCTGCGACGCCTCGTCGTCTTCGTCGGGATCCGAGAAGCCGCCGAGGGCGCCGGCGTAGCGCTGGCGCAACCAGCCGAAGAAGACCTCGTCGAACTCCTCGAGCGTCATCTCGAGGTGCTCCTGCCACAGCTCCTCGGTGTCGAGGCCGTCGGCGTAGCCACCGAGGATGTCGAGCATCGTGTCCCAACCGCGGTTGCGCTCGATCCACTCTGCGATCAGCGAGGCCTGGAAGTAGGAGAGCGCGATCTGGTTGGGGAACTCGGGTCGCACGAAGCCGGAGTTGATCTCGCGCAGACCATAGAGCTCGCCGTCGGCCAGCATCTGCACGAACTGCGGTTGCACGTCGTCGCCCCAGCCGGTGAAGCGGCTCTGCCTCTCCTCGTGCACCGACAGCCCCTCGGTCAGCCAGCGCGGGATGCGGTTGTCGGTGACCCCCAGGGTGAAGGTGTGGGCGAGCTCGTGCCAGAGCGTCGTGCCCCAGTTGAAGTCGCCGGGGCCGCGCGCCGAGGGGGAGTCCATCGCCACCAGCGAGCCGAACGAGACGCCGAGGGCGCCGAGCCCCTCGAGGCCCACGGTGCGCACCGAGAAGTCCTGGTGGTCCGAGAACACCTCGATGCGGATCGGCTGCTGCGGCTCGAAGCGGTAGCGCTCTCTCAGGGTGGTGTATGCCTCGGTGACGAGGGACTCGACGTAGGGCACCAGCAGCTCCGCGTCCCGGGTGTCGACGACGACCTCGAAGCGCGCGCCGGCGGCCTCGAAGCGCGAGGTCACGAAGTCGTCCATCTCGTCCAGCAGGTCGAGCGTGTTCTTGTTCCAGACGTGGAACGGATCGGCCGCGAACGCCTTCTCGAGGTCGCCGCGGCCGGCCTGCATCTCGCCCAGCCGCAGGCGGTTCATGCCGCGCAGACCGAGCGCCCTCCACGACTGCGGGTCGATCTCGACGCCCCGATCCGCGAAGTCCCGCGCCTCGACGTAGAGACGGTTCTGCACGCTGGTCTCGGCGAGCTGGCTGTAGAAATCGGCGTACCGCGGGCTCCACTCCAGCACCTGGCTCTCCTGCTCCCGGAAGCCGTCTCGATCACCCTGCAGGAAGAGAGCCGCCGCGAGTACCGAGCGCGCCGGCAGCGAGCGCGGATCACGCTCGAGAGCGCGACGCGCCGTCGCCTCGGCCTCTTCGTGGTCCTCGAGCTCGAGCAGCAGCCGGGTGCTCAGCACCAGGGCAGGCACCGAGCCGGGATCGAGCTCGAGCACCCGGTCGACCGCCGCCCTGGTGCGCGGATCACCGTCGAAGTGGCGCAGCTCGGCGAGCGCGAGCAGCACCTCGGGGTGGTCGGGATCGATGCCCATCGCCTGTTCGATCACCGGTCGCGCCTGACCGCTGTCGTACTTCTCGACGAAGAGCGCTCCCATGCGCCAGAGCGCCTCGAGGTGCCCGGGGGAGGCGTTGAGCGCCTCGTCGAGCGCCTTGACCGCGTCCTGGAACAGGTTGGGGTCGGTGCCGCCCAGCAGGCGGCAGGCCCGGCCCACCGCCACCAGCTCGTCGGCGTCGAGCCGATCGCGCTGGTTGTAGAAGTCGATCAGTCGGAACCACAGCTCGTGCGCCGCCTGGCGGTCTCCGTCGCGCTCCCGTGCCAGGCCGAGCTCGACGGTGGCGGAGAGCGCCGCCGCGCTGCCGGTGCCGGCGGTGTTCGCCAGCAGCGCTTCGGCCTCCTGCCAGCGTCCGAGGGCCTCGAAGGCGAGGGCCCGGGCGAGTGCCAGCCGATCACGCTCGGCGCCCACAGGCAGATCCGCAGCGTCGCCCTCCAGCCACTCGGCGCTGCGCTCGAGGATCTCCTCGTGCCGGCCCAGCCGGCGCAGCAGCTCGAGCTGGCGCAGGCGGTCGCCGGGCGACGGCTCGTTCAGGCCCTGGAGCCGCTCGAGCTCGGCGCGGTACGCGGCGCCGGCGGGCGGCAGGCCGGCGAGCGGGTCCTGCATCGCCAGCTCGAGTCCGGCAGCGGCCTCCTCTTCGTCCTGGCCGAGCAGCGGCTGCGCCGTCCACCACGAGCCCGCAACGACGATCAGCGCGGCGATCAGCGGTGCGACCGAGGCCGACGGCCTCGGCCCACGGGCGCAGCGACCGGCAATCGCCTCGCGGTCGCGCCGCAGCTCGCCGCGCATCATCAGCGCGACTCCCCGGTCGGGCCGGCGGCGTCCCCTTCGCGCTGGCGCAGCTCGCGATCGAGCTTGGCGATCTCGACCAGCACCCGCTGCAGCTCCTCGAGATACAGCGCGTCCGGCATCGACCCCTTCTGTCGTCGCAGCTGCTCGAGCTGACGGCGCAGCTCGCCGCGTCGCTGCTGCAGCGCCGCCACCTCGGGATCGTCGGAGGAGGCCTGCAGCGAGGCGGCGAGATAGAGCCGGCCGGCGAGCGCACCGTCGGCGGTGCCATCGGGACCGCCGAGCACGTCGGGCTCGGCGCTCCCGGCACCATCGCCGTTGTCGTCGAGCAGCGCCTGCTCGGTGACCAGCAGGTTCTCGTTCTCGTAGTGACGCGCCACCTCGCGCGCGGCGTAGCGGAACGCCTCCACCGCGGAGACCCGCCCGTCGCGATCCTCGTCGGCGCGGGCGCCGACGAAGGCATCGGCGAAGAAGCCCCCGAACAGCGTCTCGTTGCGCTGCGCCGCCGACTTGGTGGCGGTGATCACCACCCGGTCGGGCCCGGCGAGGGTGCGCAGGAACTCGCCGCTGGCGCTGGTCGTGTTGACGAAGACGATGCGCCGCCCCTCCAACCTCTCCAGCAGAGCGTCGAAGTCCTGGTCGCTCAGATCAGGACCGGGCAGGTTGACCTTCGACAGGCCGTCGCGGAAGTTGCCGTGACCGATCAGCACCACCCAGACGGTGTCCCCTGCCGACGACTGCGACACCAGCTCGCCCAGGCGCTGCTGCACCGTCTCACGATCGGAGCGGCCATCGACGCTCGCCGAGCTGGCCGGCGATTCGGTGAGCACGGTGACCTGACCGTCGGCGAGACCGGCGGCCAGCGCTGCGGAGCGGATCTCGAGCGCCGACTCGAGGAACGCCGACTCGTACTTCGGATCGCCCCCGAGACCGCTGATCACCAGCAGGTG
Organism: Acidobacteriota bacterium; assembly: GCA_003388555.1. Classification (GTDB taxonomy): domain Bacteria; phylum Acidobacteriota; class Thermoanaerobaculia; order Multivoradales; family Multivoraceae; genus QQVD01. Next base: position 153,384 of record QQVD01000068.1, read on the forward strand.
TGTGCGCTCGGCGGCGGCGCCGCCGGCGCCGGCGAGCAGGAGGCAGACCGCCAGAGCGGCCGCGACGGTGGGTGGGCGGCGTGCGATCACGACAGCCCTCCGGTGCGACGCAGCGTCCACTCACCGACCAGCAGACCGAGAAGCGCCAGGTAGAGGATCGGGGCGTTCCACAGATCGCGTTCTTCGCGCACCGTGACGCCGTCCTGCGAGTAGGTCAGGCGTTCCACCAGATCGGCGACCTCTCCGGGCTCGTGCACCCTGCCGCCGGTCTCCTCGGCGATCTGCGCGAGCAGCTCGCTGCGACGGCCGGAGCGGAAGAACTCCTCGTCGAGCTCGGCGGCGTCGACGAAGGCGATCGCGTTGCCGACCTCCTCGCCACCTCGGCGCGCCCGCAGCTCGACCCGGTGCATGCCCTCCTCCGCCACGGCCATCGAGCCACGGTAGAGACCGTCCTCGCTGACGCTCCACTCGAGGTCGACCTCGGACAGCTCACCCGATGGCGACTGCACCAACGCGACGACGCGGGCGTCGTTGATCTCCTCGAACTGAAGGTCCCGCACCCGACCGAGCAGCTCGACGATGGAGCCGACCTGCACCCGCGACGACGATGGCTGCACCTCGACGCGGTCCGGAACGTCGCTGACCAGCCAGCGCAGCACCTGACGCCAGAAGAGCTCGTGCGTCTGGTCCTCGAGCGGCATGCTCATCTGCCACTTCCACGAGTCCTGAGCGGTCATCGCCACCGAGCGTCCACGACCGTAGCGCTGGTGCGCGAGAACGATCTGCTCGCGGTCGTCTCCGTCGCCGGTGCCCACCAGCAGGCTCGAGGCGCCCGGCTTGAGACGGGTCACCTGGTTGCGCGTCGACAGGGCCGGCAGCCGCTGCCACAGGTCTTCCCCACCCTGCTCCGCGGTCAGCTGCACCACCGGATGCCGACGCCCGAGAGCCGTGGGCTGCACCTTCATCACGGTGAAGAAGTCGCCCTGACTTCCCGGCGCCGGCAGAACCACCGGCACCACCTCGTCGACCGGCGTGCCGGCGTAGCCTCCCTCGCCGAAGGCGTTGCCGCCACCGAGGAAGAGCATGCCGCCGCCGCGCTTGCCGACGAAGTCCAGCAGCATGCGCATCTGCTCGTAGGTGAAGAAGCTGGCCTCGATCGAACCGAGCACCAGCGCCCGGTAGGCGAAGAGCTCCTCGCGGGTGCTCGGGAAGCCGTCCTGCAGCTCGTCGCCGGAGTCGACCGACAGCCGCGAGAAGCGGTTCTCCGCCAGTCGCACCATCGACACCAGCTGCAGCGCCTCGTCGCTGGCCACCGCTCGGCGCAGGAACGAGAACTCGTGCCGCGGCTCGCCCTCGAAGTAGAGGATCTTCTCTGCCGAGCCGGTGACCTCGACCAGGGCGACGCGGTGGTTGTTCTCGGCCAGCTGCTCACCTTCCAGCGGCGTCACCCGGAAGCGCAACGCGCGTGGTCCGGCCTCGCGCGGGGTGATGGTGAGACTGACCGCGGTCGGCTGTCCCGGCGGGCCGAGCTCCACCCTCTCGCTGGCGATCAGCTGGCCCCCGTCGAGCACCGCCACCTCGACCGTCTCTCCAGTCGCTCCGCTGTGCTCGAGCAGCAGCTCGGCGCGCAGTGCGCTGCCTTCCAGGACTCTCTGCGCCACCCGCACCTCACGCAGCTCGACGTCGCGCTGCCACAGCTCGCGGCCGAGCGCGATCGGGTGCACGGCGATGCCACGGGCGCGCAGCTCGAGCAGGCGCTCGGTGAGCTCGTCGCCACCTCCAGTCTGGGCTCCGTCGCTGATCAGCACGACGCCACTCAGAGGCACCCCCGCCATCTCCTCGGCCACCGTCGCCAGCCCGGCCTCGATCCGGGTCAGCGACCCCGAGAAGTCGAGCTGGGCAGGATCGTCGAGTCGCCGCGCATCGCGGGCGAAGGAGAACAGCCGGGTCTTGAACCGCTCGCCGAGGCGCACCATCAGCTCGCCGTCCGTCTGCAGGTTCGAACGCGCCCAACCGGCCCGGGTGCCGCGCTCTGCCGGAGGACCCGAGTCGGCGCCGGGCTGGTCGGCGATCGCCATGCTGCGCGAGTCGTCGACGAGCACCGCGACGAAGCTCTCCATCGGCGCGATCGCCTCGAGAACGAGGACCGGGTGCAGCAGGATCGCGGCCACCAGGGCGAGCGCGGCGGCTCGGATGGCGGTGAGCGGGAGGCGGAGGCGGCCCGGCACCGCGCGGGTGTAGCGCACCAGCACGAACAGCCCCGCGGCGATCAGCAGTCCGGCGACGACGAGACGCGCCGGCCCCGCCGCGAAGGCGAAGGAGCCCTGGTGCAGCAGCTCGCCGCGCACGCCGAGCAGAGCCTCGATCAGATCCATCGGCAGCCGTCCTCTCGCCGCGACGTCGCAGCGTCTTCAGCGGCGCACGACGATCGTGGGGTCGAAGGCCACTCGGAGGCGCCCGGTCGCCTCAACGAGCGCCTCCGTTCGGTGGGGCCCAGGTCGGCGTCGCACGCCACGGGAGGGCGGCGGTCTGGAGATTGGCGTGTGGGCGGGGGCTCATCGGCGGTGGGCATTCGGAGAAGGGTCGCGATCGGCCATCCGGCCGCGTTCGAGGAGAGGACTGCGGCGCGTGGACGGTGCGGCAAGCGGCCGCGCGAGGTGGACGAGGAGGCTCGCCGGGTGCTTCTGCAGTTGGGAAGCTGATGGGTGACTGGGTGACTGGGTGACTGGGTGACTGGACAGGTGAGCCGACGGGGCGATGGTGGCGGACCGGATGCTCGCGGAGCCTCAGCGCGTCGCCTCAGTGAGTCATCGCATAGACGATGGCATTGACGCCGATCTGGTAGGCGTAGGTCGAATACTCGAGCGGATAAAAGGGGTCCTCGGCCCACTCCCAGGCGTCGCCGAGATCGCAGTTCCAGTTGATCAGCACCATCAGGCGACGGTCCTGGTCGAAGATGCCGCGCACGTGGGGGACGAAACCGTCCTTCTCGTGAGTCCTGCCGCCCCGCCGGCCGAGACCGACGTTGGGCACCTGGACGAGGGTCTCGATGTCGTAGAAGCCATGGAAGATCGGGTGGTCCATGTCGACTTCCTCGATCGGAAACTCCGGCAGAACGAGCTGGAATTCCTCCTCCAGGCGCCGCCACTCGGCGCTGCCCCAGAAGTCGTCGATCATCAGGAAACCGCCACTCAGCAGGTAGTTGCGCAGCCCCTCGCGCTCGCTCGCGCGCAGCGTCATCTTGCCGACCTCCACCGCGTAGAGGAACGGATACTCGCGCAGCCTCGGGTCGTCGAGCAGCACCGGGTTCTCGCAAGGGTAGTGATCGAGACGATCCATCAGGCGCTCGACGCCGAGGAGGAACTGGCGATCGGCCTTCGGATAGTCGACGCTCCACGAGGCGTAGCCGAAGGTCTCGAAGCCCGAGTAGGCGGCGCGCGAGAAGTAGAACTCGTAGGGAGAGCCCGAAGGCCGTCTTCGCGGCGGGCAGTCGTCCAGCCGCTCGCCGGGGTCGGGCGGCGACAGCGGCAGGGCGAAGGGGTCGTAGCCGGCGATCCGCTCGCGCACGCCGGTCGCCGGAACCGCCGCCGAGGCGTCCGGGTACCGTCTGGCGGGCAGGATCTCCCGTCGCTCGTCGACGCCGCGAGGCTGCGCCACGGGAGCGGCCGAGGCGAGCGTCGATGCGAGGGGCGATCGCGTCGCGATGGCGCCCGCCACCAGAGTCGCCAGGCCGATCGCACCCAGTCCCAGCGCCACGACGAGCGAGGTCGGCGGCGCGTTCTGCCGCGACCGCTGCCTCGGGGCCGGACGGCCGCGGCCGTCGTCACTGGGGCGCGAGGCCCTGTGGGGCGCTGTGCGAGAGGTCATCACCTTGGCAGTCTCTACGATGCTACGTCGACTTGCGTTGCCGAGCGAAATCGGAGCAGAAAGCTCGGAACGCACGCAGTCGAGGAGAGGTTCGCGTTCGATCGCGTCTCGATGGTTTCGATCGCTCGTTCGTCCGTGTGCGGCGGCGGGCGGAACAGAGCCGGCGGCGGCTCCTCGCCGCCGGACGTAACATAGCGGGCAACATGGCTGGCGCGCCCGAGCTTCCCTTCCGTCCACGCACTTCGTCTGGCATCGCCAGGCCGATGCTGGCCGCCGCCTGGTCGCTGGGGCTCCTGGCCCTCGCGGCGTCGCTGTCGAGCCAGAGGCGGGACTTCGTGGCTCCGGACCATTTCGATCGGCGCCCCGACCTCGAGGCGCACGAGCCCGACGAGCGCGACAGCGGCTCCTGGTTCAGCTTCGCGCGCGCCCGCTACGACAGCGAAGGCGGCCCGATGGAGTCCTTCTACGTCTACGACGGCCGCCTGTGGGAGCGCTGGGAGACCGACCATCCGCAGGCCGACGAGAACTTCGCCTTCCGGCTCGGGGAGCTCACCAAGATCGAGGTCAACCGTCGCTCGATCGTGCTCCGGCTGACCGACCCGAGACTGTTCGACTTCCCCTTCCTCTACTTCTGCGACGTCGGTTGGATGCGGCTCGACGACGCCGAGGCGCAGGCCCTCGGCGAGTACCTGCGGCGGGGCGGCTTCCTCTGGGTCGACGATTTCTGGGGCGAGGCCGAGTGGCGCGCCTTCGAGCGCGCCATGCAGCGCGCCCTGCCCGACACGCCCTGGGTCGAGCTGCCGATGGACCATCCCATCCTGTCGACTCTCTTCCCGCTCGACGGCGTGCCGCAGATCCCGGCCCGCGACTTCGCCGAGTACATGCCGCACGATCCGCCCGAGATCCACCGCCAGCCGGCCTGGGGCATCCAGCAGGTGCGGCTGCGCGGCTACCTCGGCGAGGACGGCAGGCTGCTCGCCGTGGCGACGCTGAACACCGACATCGGCGACGGCTGGGAGCGCGAGGCCTACGGTGAGTGGTTCTTCGAGCGCTTCTCGTCGCGAGCCTACGCGGCGGGCGCAAACATCGTGCTCTACGCCCTCACCCACTGACGCCCTCGCCTACTGACGGCCTCACCACTGGCGGCCTGACCACAGGCGGCCGCCACCGGCGCCTCGCGTCGACGGTCCGGGCGGAGCCTGTCGCGGCAGCGCCCGCTCAACCGAGAGCGCCGCGCTCCGCCTCGGTGTACTTCTCCGCCGACGCCAGGGTGGCGCGCCCGAAGGCCCAGGAGCGGATCGCCTTCATCTGCTCGTGCATGGTCTTCGACAGGGCGACGAAGCTGCTGGTGCTGCGGGTCACGTCCGACATGACGAACGGCCGGCCCTCGCTGTAGGCGTCGACCCGAGCCGACACCACCGCCTGCTCGATCTCGGCGCCGTTCCACCCGCGCGACGCGATCGCCAGCACGTCGAGGTCGAACTGGTCGGGATCGGCGCCGTTGCGCTCGAGGTGGATGCGGAAGATGTCGCGGCGCTCGTTGGGGGTCGGCAGGTCGACGAAGAACACCTGGTCGAAGCGGCCCTTGCGGATCACCTCCGCCGGCAGCGCTGCGATGCGGTTCGCCGTCGCGGCGACGAAGATCATCGGCGGCTTCTCCTGCATCCAGGTCAGGAACGACGAGAAGACGCCGGTGCTGCTCGCCACACCGCCCTCGTCGATACCGAGGCTGTTCTCGATCTCGTCAATCCACAGCACCGCCGGAGCCAGCGATTCGGCGGTGCGGGTGGCACGGTCGAACGACGCCTCGGGCGAGCCGAAGAGCCCCGAGCTGACGAGATTCATGTCGAGCCGGAAGAGCGGCACCTGCCAGAGCGAGGCCACCGCCTTGGCCGCAAGGCTCTTGCCGCAGCCGCTCATGCCCATCACCAGCATGCCCTTGGGAGCCGGCAGACCCTCGGCGATCGCCTCTCGCGAGAACAGCTTCTGGCGCCGCTGCAGCCACTCCTTGAGGTTCTCGAGCCCGCCCACCTGGCCGAGCTCGACCTTCTGGGGCACGAACTCGAGCAGGCCGGCCTTGCGAACCGCGTCCTCCTTGTCCTTGAACACTTCGGCGAAGATGCGGTCGCTGCTCAGGCCACGGGTGCGGAACACCCGATTCAAGGTGTGGCGCGCCTGGTTGAGGCTGAGGCCCTTGAGCGCGAACCCGAGCTGACGCACGCCCTCCTCGTCGAGCGACTGGTTGCCGTAGCCCGAGCGCACCGAGTCGATCAGGCGGGTCAGCTCCTCGTCGGTGGGAAGCCCGTCGTCGACCACCTTGACCTCCCGCTCCAGCATCGCCGGAAGCGTGCGCAGCTCCGGAGCGGTGAAGAAGAGGTAGCGCTCCTTGCCGTAGAGCTGACCGTAGGCCTCGCGCACCGCACGCACCACCTGCGGCCGGTCGAAGAAGGCCGGCAGGTCGTGCAGCAGGAAGATCTTCGGCTCACTGCCGCGCACGACCCGCGTCACGGCGTGCACCGGATCCAGGGTGCGCTGCTCTGGCGGCTCGTCGTCGAAACCCTCGCAGCAGCTCCAGGAGACCACGGCGAGCTGCTGGTCGCGCAACAGGCGGCCGCTGAAGTGCTGCAGGGCGCGGCGCACCCGCTGCTCCTCCCACGACACGACGAAGGCCACCGGGTGTTTGCCGAGGAAGGCCTGCCGCAGCTGATCGACCAGGTTCTCCAAGCCGCTCTCCGAACAACGCTGCCGATGAATCGCACGGCATCCGCGAAGCGCCCACCCCGCGTGGGGTGCGATCCGGAGCCGGTCCAGGCGGCTATCTTGTCAGGTCACGCCTCCGACCGGCGGCGTGCATCGAGGTATACCCCTCAGCGGCGAGGCGGTGGCGCTTGCTGCGGCCTTGCTTCGGGGGGGCTCCACACCTCGGGCACGACTGCCCGTCCCGAGAAGCTCTCGACCAGCATGAAGATGAGGGCGTCGTCCTCGGCGCCGATCTGCGCCGTGAAGCCGGAGACCAGCCGGCCCAGGCTGTCGACCAGAGCGGCGAAGCGGAACTTCCAGGCTCCCTGCTCGCGGACGAACTCGTAGCTCAGCGGCTCGAGCCCCTCGGAGTCGAGCGGCAGACCCTGGGCGGTCAGGGCCTGCGCCATGGCGGCGTCACCGTCGACGCGCACCTCGCCGATGGTCAGCTCGCCGAGAGTCTCCGGTGCCAGCCAGCCGGCCTGCATGGCGAGGTCGATCAGCTCGGCGAGGGTGATCTCCTGCAGCTGGCGCTCGTCGAGGGTGTGGCGCAGCGTGACCACCAGCAGACGGTCGACGAACGAGCGCCCGGAGAGCTCCTCGCGCGGGGCGGTGCGCGCCAGGCGCTTCAGCTCTTCGAGGTAGTCGAAGGTCTCAGCGTCGACCAGGGAGGCGGCGGCGGCGCCCTCGCCGGCCGCGAGCGCGTCACGGTAGCGCTCGAAGACCGAGCGCACCGCCGCCTCGTCGTCGGCCGACGCCGCCGTCGCGGATGCCGCCACCGAGAGCAGGACCAGCAGCCCGCCGACCGGCCACGCCAACGGCAGCGCCCGGCCCCGCCGCCGAGGCCACTCCGCTGCCCGGATCACGTTGCGATCTGACCGGACCGCAGGAGTCCGCTCAGCTCCTTGAACCGCGGGTGATCCTTGTCGCCGGCCCACTCGAAGCCCGCCGACTCGTGGTTGGTGATCACAGCGCCTGCCGACCGCATCCGCTCCAGCGCCCAGTGACGGTACTCCTCGCCGCGCCCCGAGACGCACTCCCAGCACACGTGCACGGCCGAGCCGGCCTCGAGCAGCCCGAGCACGGTCTGGGCGACGCAGACGTGCGCCTCGATGCCGGCGACGACGTACTGGCGGCGGGCCGCCGGCACGCCGGGCCGCAGCCGCGACACCGCCTCCTCGAAGCGCTCGCCACAGCAGCTGAAGGTCGTCTTCTCGATCCGCTCGCTGGCCACTCGCAGCTGCTCGAAGCGACGCAGCACGCCCTCTTCGGTCGGCCCGAGGCCCTGGGGATACTGCTCGGTGAGCAGCACCGGGACCTCGAACAGATCGGCGATCCGCAGCAGCCGGTCGATGCCGGCGAGCATCAGCTCGGGCCGGTGGACCTGCCCGACGAGGCGACCCTGGACGTCGATCACCACCACCAGCGAACGGTCGCGATCGAGCAGCAGCGACATCAGCTCCCCGAGTTGAACGAGACGACGATGCCACCGTCCTGTGCGACCACCGAGACCTGGCGGCCGTCACCGTGGGTCCCGGTGAGCGACTGCAGGCTGGCACCGCCGCCCGAGAGCTCCTGGCTGCGCACCTCGAACGCAGCGGCCTCGAGCTCCTGCTTGTAGAAGGCGATGGCGTCGGCTCCGGCGATGCCCTCGAGCTGGAAGGCCCCGGCCTGCTGGGCGCCGCTCGACTGCGCGAACTGCACCTGGGCGGTGGCGCCCGGCGGGATCGGCAGCCAGTCGGGCAGCTCGCTGCCGGACGCCGCGCCGCCGTAGCGGGTCTCTCCCTCGTCGGTGCGCACGGTGAGGCCGCCGGCCTCGGCGTCGCTCTCGAACTCCACCGTGCCGTCCGGTCCCTCGAACTCGATCCGCCCGGCCTTCACGTCCTCGAAGCTGATCCGGTACTCCTCGCCCTTCTCGACGTGGCGGAAGACCACCTCCTGGGTCTCCTCGTCGGCGGAGACGAATTCGATCTCCGGGTTGGCCAGGGCGATCGCCTTGGCGGTGAAGGTCACGGGGTTGGCCGAGGCTTCGGCTGCGACGGATTCTGCTTTGTTCCAAAGCCAGGTGCTCCCGCGCCAAGCAACGAATCCGACAACGGCAACACCCACCACCACCAACACGGCGCAACCGATGCCCACCCAGGCCAGCGGATGCAGTCCCTTTCTGTTCGCCACGATCTCACCCCTCCTCGGTTCGTTCACTGCCGCCGGCGCGCAAGACGTCGGTGGCCTCTCTCGTTCTCCTCGAAGTCTGCGGCGCGGTCGGCACCGGCAGCGTCATCGCGCAGGCGACACCAGGCGACGACCTCACGGAGCCTGCTCGAGCAGCGCCAGCATACGCCTCAGGCCCTCGCGCGCCACCCTCCCGGCGAGCGCATCGGGCAACCGGCACTCGGAGACGTCGGCGACGATCCGGCAACGCGCCGCCGCGACGCAGATCTCCTCGCCGCTCGGCCGGCTGCGGCCTGCCAGCTCCGCGGTGCACTGCGCCTCGGTGCCGAAGTACTCCGGCAGCTCGAGCAACACGGCGAATCCCTGCCGCCGGGTGATCGGCTCGTCGGCCGCGAACTCTCGCAGCGTGGCGTCCTGCAGCGGCATCAGGCCGAGGTTGACGACCCTGACGATCGCCGCGCGCTGCGGGTGCTCGAGCGGCAGGTCGGTGACGATCTGACCGCTCTCCGGCCGCCGCGTTCTGACCCCCGGCAGCAACCAGTAGAGCAGCTCGGCGAAGTCGCCGCGGCTGAGTCGCTCGCGGTCGACGATCTGGCGCACTTCCGCCGGCAGCATGTCGAGTCGCCAGACGAACTGCGCCGCGGCGAGCCCGTCGGCGACCTCGGGGTCGTTCGGAAGCTGTTCGGCGAGCTGGGTGTAGACCTGCAGCCCGCGCTCGGCGTCGCCGTACTCGACCTCGAGGTGGCCGAGGCGCTTGTAGTTGCCGACCGTCGGCTGGCGCGGGATCCAGGCCCGCAGCGCCGCCAGCTCAGCGGCCGGCTCGGCGATGGCCCTGGCCAGGTCGAGTCGCGCCCGCAGCGTGACGTCGGCTCCCGGCGCCCACTCCTCCATGCGCTGCACCGCGGCCCGTGCCGCCTCGAGCCGGTCTTCGGCGAGCGCCGCGGCGAGTCCGCGCAAGGTGAACTGCAGCGCCGCTTCCAGGGTGCGCTCGGCGCCGCGTCGCGCCGGCTCCGCCGACTCCGCAGCGAGCCGGTAGGCCGCGTGCGCCACGTCAGGCCGCGCCTCCAGCTCGGCGGCGCGCCCCAGCACCAGGGCTCCCGGCCAGGTGAGAGTGGCCTCGATCAGCGAGGTCCGCGGGGCCAGCCCCGAGTCCGCCGGCACCAGGCGGGCGAGCACGCCGCTGCTGTCGCCGGCGACGAAGTCGGCCTGCGCCCGGAGGACCTCCGCCGGCACCAGCGCCCCGGCGACCTGCTCCACCCGCTGGGCGGCACGGCGGGCTGCGTCGACATCGCCGACGCGGCGCAGCTCTTCGAACCCCGACTGCAGGTCGGCCCGCAGGGCGGGGTCGATCGCCAGCAGGTAGCCCTCCCACGGCGAAGCCAGGTAGGTCGCCAGCTCGGGCGCCAGCGCCGGATCGCGCACCACGTCGCGATCGGTGGTCGAGCCGCAGGCCGAGGCCAGCACCAGCACCGCGGCGCAGAGCCCACCGCGGATCGGGAGCGAGCGTCCGACGGTGGCGGAACGGCCGGCGAGCCGGCCGATGCTGCGAGCTGGGCGCATGGGTCTGGGAGGATCTTCGGTGCGTGGCCCGGGGTCTCGCGGTACGAGCGCCGTGCGTTCTTCGACGCTCCGCTGCGAGCGGCACCGCAGGCCCCCGGTCCGCGGCGCGGCTCCAGATCGTCGCGAATCGCCGAAGCGCCGGAGCGCCGGAGCGGCGGCGGGAGATGCCGCCCGTCGGAGCGCTCGCCGGGCGATGCCGGCGCTCAGTCCTTGACGGCCGCCCGGATCGTGGCGATGGCGTGCTTGTAGATCAGGAGCTCGGCCTCGCCCGGCGGCTCGAGGACCAGGGCGAAACGATCGAAGCGCCGCAGCCGACCGGAGAAGGTCGTGCCCGTCAGGAGCACGACCTCGAGGGTCGTCGCGTCCTTCAGGTTCTGGAAGAGGAAACCGTCCTGGATGTTGATGTTGTGCTTGCTCATGAGTTGCTCACCTGGGAACGGATTGGAACGGATCGACGGCTGCGAGGAACTACCGGGGCTTCCGCCGGGCGGAGGCCGGACGTCCGGACGAGCTACGGATCACACGTTTCGGGAGCCTACATGCGGCCAAATGTGAATGACTGCATCGGAGGAAAGGAGAGACGGTCGGCCCGATAGGCGGCCGGCGGGTCCCTCCCCGGAGGACCTGTGGCCCGCACGCGATGACGACAGCCGCCGACCGAGGTCGATGAACCGACGCCCACTGCCGGGCGGTCGGCCGCAGTCGTACCGTGTCCAGAACCGAAACCCTATGCCGACTCGGCCTCAGAAGCCAGTCTCACCTCGCGCGCCAGCAGGTCGACCCGCGCCAGTGCCCGGTCCGCGTCGAGCCATCGCACCCTCGGCGTGCCGCGGAACCAGGTGAGCTGACGCTTGGCATAGCGGCGGGTCTCACGCTCGATCCGCTGCCGCACCTCGGCGACCGGCAGCGATCCCTCGAGACCGGCGACGATCTGGCGATAGCCGATCGCCTGGAAGGCAGCCGCTGACGGTGCGATCCCGGACCGCAGCAGATCGGCGACCTCCTCCTCCCATCCGGCGTCGAACATCGCCTCCACACGGCCGGCGATCCGGCCGTAGAGCTCGACGCGCGGCAGCGTGACGCCAAAGCTGACCGCCGCCGCGACCGCCTGGCCCGCCGCAGCGCTCCAGCCGGCCAGGGGCGTGCCGGCGGGTTGGCGGTGGCCGGCCGAGCCGAGCCGACGGGCCTGCGCGACTGCCCCGGCCTCGACCAGCTCCAGCGCCCGCACGATGCGTTGACCGTCGGCGGCGGCGATCCGTTCGGCGCTCGCCGGGTCGCGCGAGCTCAGCTCGCGATGCAGCGCCGCGGCACCTTCGCGGGCGAGGCGTGCCTTGAGCCGTCGACGCACGACCGCGGGCACGCGCGGCGTCGCGGCGAGGCCTGCGAAGAGGGCGCGGTGGTAGAGCCCCGACCCACCCACGACGATGGCGACCCGGCCTCGTGCCGCGATCTCGTCGATGGCCGTGCGCGCCACCGCAGCGAAGGCTCCGGCAGAGAACGCCTGGTCGGGCTCGAGCAGGTCGATCAGGTGGTGAGGCGCCGCGCGTCGTTCCTCGGCGGTGGGCTTGGCGGTGCCGATGTCGAGTCGGCGGTAGGCCTGCAGCGCGTCGGCGTTGACGATCTCGGCGCCCAGGCGTGCGGCCAGCTCGATCGCCAGCCGGGTCTTTCCTGCCGCCGTCGGACCGACGATGGCGACCACGACGGGCCGCCGCGACCGGCGCTCACCGACTCGCTCGCTTCTCCCTGGCTTCGCTCGCACCTGTTGCATCGATCGACTCGCTCGGCTCGATCGGCTCGATCGGCTCGGTCGGCAGCGATGGAGCGAGCGGCCGAGATCCTCCACCCACCGGCAGATGGCAGGGGCGCCAAGCGCCCTCGCCGAGACGATCCCTGTGGCTGCCGAAGCTCGACCGGCCGGCGGCGTCGAACCGTAGCACCAGACGACCGTCGAGGTCGGTGCGAAGCACCAGGGCCCCGGTGGCGCAGAGGTCGCGCAGGACCCTCGGATGTGGGTGACCGTAGCGGTTCCTGCGCCCCGCCGACACCAACGCCCAACGTGGCCTCACCGCCGCGAGGAAGCGCGGATCGGAGGAGGTCGCCGAGCCGTGGTGCCCCACCTGGAGCACGTCGCACGAGAGGTCGCCGGTGCGGCCCAGCAAGGCGAGCTCGCCGCGGCGGTCGAGGTCGCCGGTGACCAGCACGCAGCGCCGGCGCCAGCGCGCCCTCACCACCAGTGAATCCTGGTTGCCGCGCGAGCCCGCGGCGGCGCCACCGCCGAGGACCTCGAAGCGCCAGCCAGCGGCGCTGCGGCGCTCGCCCTCGGCGAGGACCCGGATGCGGCCGTCGAACCCTCTGCGCAGCCCCTCCTCGCAGCGGCCCCCGCCCGCCATGGGCGACGCCGGCGCGGACGGGCTTCGCAGACGACGGCCGAGGTCGCCAGACACCCAGAGCTCCTCGATGCGCAGTCGCGACGCCAGCTCGACGATGCCGAGACAGTGGTCGGTGTCGTCGTGGGTGACGATCGCGGCGGCGAGGCGACCAACGCCGTGCCGTCGCAGCACCGGCTCGAGCACCTGCTGCGCGACCGAGCTGGTGCTCGCCGGGCTCCAGCCGCCGCCATCGATCAAGACAGCGCCCAGCCCGGAGGTGAGCAGAGTCGCGTCTCCCTGCCCGACGTCGAGGGCCTGCACGGTGGCGCTGGCGGCCCCGGTGACGCTTTGCAGCCCCGCCTCGAGGGCGCGACGCGCGCTCGTGGCGACCAGCGCCGCCGACACGACCGCGCCCGGCAGCGCCGTCCAGGCGAGCAGCAGCGCCAAGACCGTGCCCGGAGTCAGGGCCGTCGGGCGCCGTTCGCGGCGGGTCGGATGGCGACGTGGATCGCGGCCGCTCCGTCGGCGTGCCAACGCCACCGCCGACGACAGCGCCAGCGCCGAGCCCGCCCACCAGACCGCGGCCGCGAACGGCGGCGCCACCACCGAAGCCCGATCGGCGGCGGCCGCGACGAGGACCAACGCCTGCACCAAGGCTTCGAGGACCCCGAGCAGCGGCCAGGCGGCCGGCGCCGAGGAGCCGACGCAGGCCAACAGCAGAGACAGCGGCAGGAGGGCGGCCACCAGGGGCGCCGCCAGCAGATTGCCCGCCCAGGAGAGCAGGCTCCAGCGCCCGAAGGCGCCGACGACGAGAGGGAAGGTCGCCCACTGTGCCCAGGCGACGACGGTCATCGCCTCGCCGGCGAGAACCGACCTGCCGCCGGCGGCGCCCCTACCCTGCCAGCTCCGCCGGAGCGTCAGGCCGCACCAGATGCCGAACACCGCCGTGAACGACAGCGACAGGCCGAGCGCCTGAGCCCGCCAGGCACCGCTGGCCAGGGCCGCGACCAGGGTCAGCCCGAACACCTGCAGAGCCGCCGGCCGTCGCTGCGCAGCGACCGCCGCCAGCCAAGAGGTGACGGCGAGAGCGGCGCGCACCACCGAGGCGCCGAGCCCCGCCGCCAGGGCGTAGACCCAGACCGCCGAGAGGACGACCAGGCCCCGCGCCAGCCCGCCGCTGCGTCCTCCCCACGCCGCGCCGGCGGCGAGCGCGACGATGCCGACGTGCAGACCGCTGGCGGCGAACAGGTGACCCAACCCGGCGCCGCGGACGGTACGGGCGAAGGGGGCCGGGAGCAGACGCTGGTCGCCGAGCCACAGGGCGGCCGCCAGGCGCCCGCCCGGCGGCCGATCCTCTGTCTCGGCGGTAGCGGGTCCGTGCCGCAGCTCGGCGAGCAGGCGCCGGCGCAACGCCGCGCCCGCTCGCCGCGCCGGTCGTGTCGCCAGGCCGGTCAGAACGCGCTCGTCGCTGCGACCGGGCACCGGCCGCAGCAGGCGCTCCGACTTGACCGCCAGGGCGAGGCCGGAGGCGCCGGCGCGTCCGCGCAAAGGCTCGTCGTCCGCCCCGAGACCGTTCGCCGGCGCCGTGCGCCGTTCGATCGATCCGCGCACCCGGAAGCGATCGCCGCGTTGCGCGTCGGCCACCGCCGCGAGACCCAGCGGCACCCGCAGTCGCACCGCCTCGCCACCGGGCACCCAGCCGGCGGGACGGCGGCGGTGCGCCACCACGATCGCCGCTGCCTCGAGGCTCCAGGGCCCGGCGGTGGGAGGCTCGGACAGCTCGACGATCGCCTCGACGACGCCACGCGGTTGAGGACCGCGCCGCTGCTCTTCGCCCACCAAGGCGCCGGCCAGGGCCCCGGCGCCGCCGAGGCCGAACAACACGCCGGCCAACGGACGGCGCCAGCCGGACGCCTGGTCGCCGCCGCACCCGTAGAGCAGCATGCCCGCCGCCAGCAGACCGATCCAGGCGGCGGTTTCGGGCGGGCAGCCGTTGGCCGCCAGCAACGTGCCGCCGACTCCGCCGCAGGCCGAGGCGAAAGCCGGCGCACCGAGGCGCCAACGCTGCTCCAGCCACTTCGTCCGGACGGGTCCGGCACGTTCCTCCATGCCCAGGCAGAACGCCGCCGGCGCCGACCGACTGACGCCAACACGTCCCAGCCGCCTCCGGGATCAGTACACCGAGTGGAAGAGCGACAGGCGCGGCAGTCCGAGCACCTCGCGCAGCACCTGCCGTCGCACCGAGTCCCGCGCCAGACGCAGCTCGCCGGCGTCGATGCGTCGCTCGAGCTGCCGCGTCGCCCGCTCGACGCCGGCCTCCACCCGGGCGGAGCGCTCCGCGTCGAGATCGCTCCCCGCCTGCTCCAGCAGATCGCGCTCGAGCGCGCTCAGCGCCGCCTCGACGTCGCCGATCGACCCCAGCTCTCCACACTCCTCGATCCGGCGACGCCACACGTCGCGCTCGCCGAGCGCCTCCGGCAGCGCCGCGGCGAGCGCCGCCAGGCGCTCGGCCAGCGAGCCGCCGCGAGCGTGCTCGCCGGCGCTCCCGTCCGTCGCCAGACGCGAGCCCGACCGCCGCTCCGACGGCGCCCCGGCGGGCGACGCGGGAGCCTCGTAGAGCAACATCTCCCGCGCCGCGCGCCAGGCGCTCTGCACCGCTGGAGCGCAGTAGGCGATGCTGTTGACCCGTGGGCTCTTGCCCGCCTCCCGCCGCTGCTCGAACAGCTCGGCCACGGTGCGCAGCACCAGCTCGAGAGGAATCCCCTGCTCGTGCCAGCCCCGGATCACCTGCCAGTCCTTGGGACTGAGCAGGAGAGGCGCTCCCCGCCGGTCGACGAACTCACGCTCGATACGCTGGAAGTACTCGTGGCGCGGAGACGACTCCGGTGTCTCGTCCTGCGACCACGAGGCGGGCATGGCGCGTCAAGCCTCCCCGGCCGGCCGCTCGCGCAGCACCACGTCGCCGGCATGCACCGTCTCGACCCCGTCCTCGGTGCGCAGCAGCAGCGCTCCCTGGTCGTCGATCCCGGCGAACGAGCCGCTCCGCTCACCGTCCGGAGATCGCCAGCCGATCGGGTCGCCCTCGCGGTGCACCACCTGCGATCGGTAGTCGGCGACGATCTCCTCGAGCGAGCGGCTCGTCGCCAGCTCGCGCTGCAGCGAAGAGAGGCAGCACAGCGCGACGGTCGAACAGGTCGGGGCTTCGCCAGCCGCCTCGAGGGCGATCGAGGTGGCACCGTGCACCAGCTCCGCCTCGCTCTGGGCGACGTTGACTCCGACGCCGATGACCACGCCCCCAGCGTCGGCGCTGCGCACCAGCTCGAGCAGGATGCCGCCGAGCTTGCGGCCGGAGACCAGCAGATCGTTCGGCCACTTGAGGCGACAGCCGACGACGCCGAGATCGACCAGGCCCCGGTTCAGGCAGCTGCCGACCCGCAGCGGCAGGCCATGCAGCACCTCGGGTCGAGGATCCTCGAGCGGCCAGAACAGCGACAGGTAGACGCCCATCCCCGCGTCGCTGGCCCAGCTGCGTCCCAGCCTGCCGCGCCCAGCCTCCTGGCGCCAGGCGATCAGCGCGAATGGAGCACGCAGAGGCGACTCGCCGGCGAGGTCGTGGGCGATGGCTCGCAGCAGCCGGTTGGTCGAATCGACCACGCCGACGACGGCGACCTGCACCGGGCTGCCCGCCAGCACCGCCCGCGCGTAGCCCTCGAAAGCGCCGGTGTCGCCGCTCTTCCTCGGCGACGCATGCGGCGTCCCGGAGCCCGAACGGCCTTCAACCATCGGCGAGCTCGCGCTGCAGCCGCTGGTGACGTTCGGTCAGCTCGGCCAGGCGGTCCCGGGAGCCCTGCACGACCTGTGGCGGTGCCTGCTCGAGGAAGCCCTGGTTGGCCAGCCGCGCCTCTGCGGAGCGCATCTCGGCCTCGATCTTCTCGACCTCCGCCCGCAGGCGCTGCCTCTGATCCTCGCCGAGCGGCCCGGCGTCGATCGTCGCCGCCAGGTCGACTCCGGCGACGCGGTCGCGCACCGCATCGACGGGAGCGGTACCGCGGCGCAGCTCGTCGACGCCGGCGAGACGGCAGACGAAGGCGCTCTGCTCGACCAGGAACCCGGTGCCTTCGCCGCCCTCCAGGTAGGCCACCATGCTCGCGTCGCGTCCGAGCCCCCGCTCCTTGCGCCAGGCCCGCAGCCGGGTGACCACCTCGCGCGCCCGCTGCATCGCGTCCTCGAGCGCAGGATCACGGCGATGCCGCTCGCCCTCGGGGAAGCTCGCCAGGGCGATCGAGCGCACGCCGAGCTTCCGCACGCCGGGCAAACGCTGCCACAGCTCCTCGGTGAGGTGCGGCATCACGGGATGCAGCAGCCGCAGGCTCTGATCGAGGGTGTGCAGCAGCACCTCCGCGGTGTGGGGTCGCTCGGCCTCGCCGGAGAACACCGGCTTGGCGCACTCGATGTACCAGTCGCAGAGATCGCCCCAGAAGAAGTGGTAGAGCCGGTTGCACGCCTCGTCGAAGCGGAAGGTACCGAGCCGCGCGCCGACCTCCTCGGCGGTTTGGGAGAGGCGCGACAGGATCCATCTCTCCGGAGCCTCGAGGCGCTCGCCCGCCAGCTCGACCGCCGGATCGGCTGGCAGCTCGGCGTCGCCGATGCGCGACAGCGCGAAACGCACCGCGTTCCAGATCTTGTTGCCGAACGCACGGTAGCCGGCGATCCGCTCGGGGTCGAGCGGGATGTCACGGCCCGGGCTGTCGAGGGCGCAGAGGGTGAAGCGCACCGCGTCGGCGCCGTACTGCTCCACCAGCTCCAGAGGGTCGAGCGTGTTGCCGCGCGTCTTCGACATCTTCTCGCCTTCGGCGTCGCGCACCAGGCCGGTCAGGTGCACCTGACGGAACGGCACCTCGCCTTCGAAGTGCAGGCTCATCATCGCCATGCGGGCCACCCAGAAGAAGAGGATGTCGAAGCCGGTGACGAGCACGTCGGTGGGGAAGAAGGTCTCGAGGTCGGGCGCGTCGCGGTCGGGCCAGCCGAGGGTGGACAGCGGCCACAGGCCCGAGGAGAACCAGGTGTCGAGCACATCCGGGTCCTGGCGGAGCTGGCGTCCGCCGGCCAGCTCGCGGGCCTCCTCTTCGTCGTCGGCGACGTAGACGTTGCCGTCCTCGTCGTACCAGGCAGGGATCTGGTGCCCCCACCAGAGCTGACGCGAGATGCACCAGGGCTTGATGTTGGTCAGCCAGTGCTCCCAGGTCTTGTCCCAGGTCGAAGGCACCAGCTCCAGCCGTCCGTCCCGGTTCGCCTCGAGCGCCTGACGGGCCATGCCCTCGACGTTGCAGAACCACTGGGTCGAGACCATCGGCTCCACCGGCTCACCGCCGCGCTGGCTGTGCCCGACGTTGTGCTGGTGGGGCTCGATCTTTTGCAGCACTCCCTGCTCGCGGAGCAGAGCGACGATCTTCTCGCGCGCCGCGAACCGATCCAGACCGACGAACTCGTCCCCCGCCTCGGCGGTCATCCGGCCGTCGAAACCGATCACCCGGACGCCTTCGAGATCGTGACGGCGCGCCATCTCGAAGTCGTTCGGGTCGTGGTAGGGCGTGATCTTCACCAGACCGGTGCCGAACTCCGGGTCGACGTGAGGGTCGGCGACGATCCGCAGCTGGCGTCCGACCAACGGCAGCCGGGCGGTGCGCCCGATCAGGTGGCGGTAGCGGTCGTCGTCGGGATGCATCGCCACAGCGGTGTCGCCGAGCATCGTCTCGGGCCGGGTGGTGGCGACGACGAGCGACTCGTCCGAGCCCTCCACCGGATAGGCGAGGTGGTAGAGGTGCCCCTGCACGGTACGGGTCTCGACTTCGAGATCGGAGATCGCCGTCTGCAGCACCGGCGACCAGTTCACCAGGTACTCGGAACGGTAGATCAGCCCTTCGCGGTAGAGCCGCACGAAGGCCGTACGCACCGCGCGAGAGAGACCCTCGTCGAGGGTGAAGCGCTCGCGGCTCCAGTCACAGCTCGACCCGAGGGCCTCGAGCTGGCGGCGGATGTTCGAGTGGTACTGCTCCTTCCACTGCCAGGCCCGCTCGAGGAACGCCTCGCGGCCGATCTCCTGCCGCGTGGTCCCCTCGCTGGCCAGCTGCTTCTCCACCATCAGCTGGGTCGCGATACCGGCGTGATCGGTACCGGGCAGCCAGAGGGCGTTGTGCCCCCGCATCCTGTGCCAGCGCACCAGCGCGTCCTGCAGGCTCGACTGCAGGGCGTGACCCATGTGCAGCTTCCCGGTCACGTTCGGCGGCGGGATCAGGATGCAGAAGGAGGGCCGGCCGTCTCCCTCGTCGGGACACCGGAAGAGCTCCTCTTCGCTCCAGAATCTCTGCCAGCGTGTTTCGTAGCCGGCGGGATCGAACTGCTTTTCCATGGCTTTCGTCATCTTGCTGTCGTCATCGTGCTGTCTCGTCGGCTCGTCTCGAGATCGGTCACCGCGGTGGTCGGAGCAGGCGGGCGTCGTCCAGGCACCTGGCTCGAGGCGAGGTCGGCCTGGCCACCGGGCGACCTCGGGCCGGCCGGCGAGCGCCTCGGGCGACGTCGCCGCCACCCTCCGCGAGCCGCCGGCGCCGAGTCTACGAATCGCGCCACACGACCGCGCCAGGACGCGCCAGGCGCGACCTCTCGGCGGAGGGTATGCAGCGGCGCCTCGATCGTTCGCGTCGCCGCGTCAGCCGAGCTCTTCGAGCTGTGCCTCGAGCTCGCGCAGGCGGTCTCGTACCACCACCTCGGCCATGTCGGGCACGACGCTCCAGGCGAGCTCCTCGAAGGCTCGCTGGGACATCAGCTCGAGCACACGCCGGGCGATGCGCTCGACGTCCTCGTTCGAGAGACGAGGCTCGTCTGCGCCGGAGCCCGACGCGATGGCGGTGATCTCCCCGACGCTTCCGGCGCCGTTGGCTGCGTCGCGCGAGGATGCCTCGCGCGCAGATCCGGGCGCGGCGACGAGGACGTCGTCGCGACCGGCGTCGCGAACGCCTCCGGCTTCCTCGCCCTCGGCGGCGGTCGCCGGCTTCGCCCGCGGCTGCTCCGGCGAAGCCGCCAGCAGATCGTCGACCCGAGTCAGCAACTCCTTGGAGTCGAAGGGCTTGCGCAGCATGCCGTCGGCGCCGCACTCACGCGCGGCGGCCTCGCTGAACGGTTCGAGGTTGCCGACCAGGAGCAGCACCGGCACGTCGCCGGCGATCATCTTGGTCTGTCGACAGACCTCGTAGCCGCTGGCTCCCGGCATGTGCACGTCGGCCAGCACCAGGTCGGGCGAGGCCTGGTGCAGCAGTGCCAGGGCCTCGTCGCCGTTGTCGACCGAGAGGATCTCGTAGTCGCGATCGAGAAAAGTCAGGGCGACCACCTGGCGGATCGCCGGGCCGTCGTCGGCGAGCAGGATCTTGCGTGGCATCTCCAACCTCCGTCTTCTCCGCGCTCCAGCGTAGCTCAGTCCAGCTCGCGCTCGAGGTATTCGACGATCGCTTCGGTCGACGACCCGGGACCGAAGACCGCCGCGATTCCGGCGGCGAGCAGCTCCGCGGTGTCCTTCTCCGGGATGATGCCGCCGGCGAACACCAGGATGTCGTCGGCGTCGCGTTGGCGCAGCTGCTGCACCACCTCCGGCAGCAGGCGTCCGTGGGCGCCGGAGAGGATCGACAGCCCGACCGCCCGCACGTCCTCCTGCACCGCCGCCGCCGCGATCTGCTCGGGGCTCTGACGCAGGCCGGTGTAGATCACCTCGAACCCGGCGTCGCGCAACGCTCTCGCGACCACCTTGGCGCCGCGATCGTGTCCGTCCAGCCCGGGTTTCGCGATCAGGATGCGATGTGCCGTCATGGCGCGTGATCGTAGCAGTCACGGGCGCTTCGGAAGCGCCTCGAGCGAGACGATCGGAGGCTCCGGCGTCGGGCGCGCCGAGCCGGATCCGACGCCGCTACTCCTCGCGCCGGATGTCGTAGCTCTCGAGCTTCTTGTAGAGGTTGCTGCGAGGGGTCTGGATCGCCTGTGCCGTCTGGGTGACGTTCCAGCCGTTCTCCTCGAGCTTGGTGACCAGGAAGAGCCGCTCGGAGGCCTCGCGGAACTCCTTCAGAGTCGGCAGCGCCAGCAGCGCGCCGGAAAGCTCGCCGCCGCCAACCGAGGCGCCGCTGAGCAGCTCGCCACGCCCGATCTCCTCGTCGTTGCCGAGGATCAGCAGTCTCTCCACCAGGTTGCGCAGCTCGCGCACGTTGCCCTTCCACGGCATCGAGCGCAGCACCTCGTAGGCCTCGTCGGTGAACCGCTTGGCCGGGTAGCCCGACTCCGCGGCGAGTCGCTCGACGAAGTGCTCGATCAGCAGCGGCAGGTCGTCCAGGCGCTCTCGCAGGGGAGGGGTCTCGATCGGCAGAACGTTGAGTCGGTAGAAGAGGTCCTCCCGGAAGCGGCCCGCCTCGATCTCTTCGACCAGGTCGCGATGGGTGGCGGCGACGACCCTGACGTCGACCGTCGAGCTGGTCGCCGCGCCGACCGGCTCGACCTCGCCGCTCTGCAGCACCCGCAGCACCTTGGCCTGGGTGCGCGCCGACATGTCACCGATCTCGTCGAGGAAGATGGTGCCCCCGTCGGCGGCGACGAACTTGCCGACCTGCTTGCGCACCGCGCCGGTGAAGCTGCCCTTCTCGTGTCCGAACAGCTCGGACTCGATCAGCTCGTCCGGGATCGCGGCGCAGTTGACCTGCACCAGTGGGCGGTCGCGACGCGGACTGGCCTCGTGGATCGCCCGCGCCACCAGCTCCTTGCCGGTGCCGCTCTCGCCGGTGATCAGGACCGTGGCGGGCGTCGGGCCGGCCCGTTCGATCGTCTTGCGCAGGGCCTTCATCGCCGGCGTCTCACCGATCAGGCGACCCGTGGCTCCGCGCAGCTCGTCGTAACGGCTGGCGAGCCGGTGCCCTCGTACCGCGTTGCGCAACGACACCATGACCCGCTCGCTCTGCAGCGGCTTCTCGAGGAAGTCGAAGGCTCCGAGACGGGTCGCTTCCACCGCGGTCGAGACGTCACCGTGACCGCTGATGACCAGAACCGGGAAGTCGTAGCCGCGCTCCTGCAGGTTGCGCAGCACCTCGAGGCCGTCCATGTCCGGCATCTTGACGTCGAGCAGCATCGCCTCCGGCATGCGCTCCGCGACTTTCGCCAGGCCCTGGGCCCCGGAGGAGGCCTCTTCGACCACCAGGCCCTCGTACTCGAGGATCATGCGCAGCGAACGCCGCACCGACGCGTCGTCGTCGACCAGCAGGACGCGCACACCGGGACCGAGCCCCGAGCCGGCCGTATCACCTCGTTCACCCTTGCCCATCAACCACCTCCCCCTGTCGGCTGTGCGGCGGCGACCAGCTCATTCGCCACCGAGGCGCCAACCCCGGACGCCGGCCGTTCCGGGCGGACGACACCCTCGATCCGAGACAGCCTCTGCGAACGGACGGCGGATCCCGGCGCGGGTCGTCCCGCCGGAATCCGCCAGTCAGGTACTCCGGTCAGGGCTTGCGCAGGATGGCGAAGTTCGAGACCGCGCCCTGGCGCGTGTAGTACTGGTAGAAGAAGCGCAGATAGCCGCCGGATTCGACGTCGCCGACGATCTCCTCGAAGGCTTCGACCGAGTCGACGGCCCGTCCGTTGACTTCCGAGATCAGCGCGCCGGGCCGAATTCCCTCGTCGTAGAGCGGGCTGGACGGCTGCAGATCGACCACGAGCACGCCGTCGGCCGAGCTCGGGATGCCGAACTGCGAGCGGGTGGCGCGATCGAGTCCCTGGTACTGCATGCCCAGCCACTCGAGGCTGCTGGTCTCGTCGACCGGCTCGTCGGGCGCGTCGGCGGTCAGCGCGTCGCGCTCCTCGAGCAGGACGTCCTGCTCGATCCGCTTGCCGTTGCGCAGCAGCTCGAGCTCGACCCGCGTGCCGGGACGCTTGGAGGAGACGTACTGGATCAGATCTTCGGTGTCGACCACCTCGACCCGGTCGACGCGCAGGATCACGTCGCCGGCCTGGAGACCGGCCTTGGCCGCCGGCGTACCGTCGACCACCTGGAGCACCAGGGCGCCCGATGCCGATTCGAGTCCGAAGGCCTCGAACTCGTTGCGCTCGAGCTCGCGGATGTTGACCCCCAGGTAGCCACGGGTCACCCGACCCTCGCTCTTGAGGTCCGGCAGCACGTCTTCGAGGATGCGTACCGGCACCGCGAACCCGATGTTCTCGGCGCCGAAGTTCATCGCCGTGGCGATGCCGATGACCTGGCCGGCGGTGTTGACCAGCGGGCCACCGGAGTTGCCGCGGTTGATCGCCGCGTCGGTCTGGATGAAGTCCTCGAACGAGCGGTCGACGAGGCCGGTGCCGGAACGCCCCTTGGCGCTGACCACGCCGACCGTCACGCTCGAAGCGAGCTGGTAGGGGTTGCCGATCGCCATCACCCAGTCGCCGACGCGAAGAGCGTCGCTGTCGCCGAGCTCGAGGAAGGTCAGATCCTCGGCCTCGATCTTGAGCAGGGCGATGTCGGTGGCGGCGTCCTGGCCGCGCACCTCGGCGTCGAACTCCTCGCCCTCGGAGTTCACCACGGTGACCCGGGTGGCTCCGTCGATGACGTGGTAGTTGGTGACGATCCAGCCGTCCGGCGAGATCACGAAGCCCGAGCCGCCGCCGTCCTGACGGCGTTCCCGAGGCTCGTTCCCGCGCGGCTGACGCTGCTGGAAGAACTCGAACAGGTCACGCATGTCCTGCGGCGCGTCGGGGTCGACGCTCTCGATCACCGTCGAACGGATCGACACCACCGCCGGCAGCACCGCCTCGGCGAGATCGGCGAAGCTGGCGATCGAGGTCTGGGCGTGCGCGGCGACGCGTTCACCGGCCGGGGAGTCGTCGCGCGTGGCGCCGAGCGTCGGGACGGTGAGGTCGAGACCGCCGGCGAGGACCATGCCGAAGATCGTCGCGCCGAAGGCCAGCAGCAGTGCGGGAGCCAGCCACAGCCAACGCGACGCGCCGGCGGGCTTGGAGCGAACGGCATCGCGGTCGGGGGTGGACGAAGGGCGGTCGTGGATGGGTGTCTCGTTCATGGCTTTGCGAACTCTCCTGGAGGGGCGACGCATTCTCTCCGTGACTCGAAGCGGCGTCGGCTCTTCTTGCTCTGACTCGTGCTCTGGCTCGTGATCTGACTCGATCGTATTGCGTTCGGGCCCTGTCTTCGGGTGTCTCGTGCAGCGCGATCTGCTTCACCGCCGCCGGCCGCCGAACCGTCGGCGGCGCACTCTCCGCGGCTGGCCGCTGCCCTGCCGTCGATCCCGGCGGGGCGAGCCGGATTCGTCTCTCGTCGTCTCCGGCCCGATCGTGGTCCCGATCCTTGGGGGTGCAGCCGCCACAGGGTCGCTTCGTTCTCGCGGTGTCGCGATGCGAACAGGGCGCAGGGGGCGGCTCCCTGTCACGTCGCGTACCTCAACGTCCTCTCGAGGGGACGAAATTTCAGCACTTCCCGGAGACACTTCCCGGAGACTCGGTATCGCACCCGCGCACCCGACGGGCGGACGGCTCCTCGGCCGGGTCCCAGCGCGCCCGCAGCGTCGGGCGGCGCGCCGCCGGTGCGTCGCCGTCGAGCGGCGCTCCTAACATCTGAACTGCATCGGGACCCCGTAACCTGAGCGCCCTGGAGTCGCTGGGCGGTCCGGACCGGGCTCCGCCCCCGCGCCGAGCCTTCCGGCCGCCAATCGTCCTCTCGCCTCTTGCACGCCGCAACGGACTGAGCTATGCTGCTTGACGCTTGCCCGCGTCCCACCAGGAGGCGTGCAGGCGAAGCTCAGAAGTGGGTTTCCAGCCCACTTTTTTTATTGCCCGAATCTCCCCGCGCCCGAGACCGGCGCGCAACGGCCTTCGGGGTGCCGATCGCGGACGAAGCCTCCTCGGAGCCGCTGCCGCCGCTGCGAGCGGGACGCCGGGGGCCGGGCTCGAGGCGGGCAGTCGCGGAGGGCGCGGCTCGCTGTCTGCGCTGGCCCTCACGGGCCCGAACGGGCGGCAGCGACCTCCGGGGCGCCGACGCTGCCGAGGCCCTGGCTCGCGGGTGCCGGCCTGGCAGGCCGAACCGGCCGCACCGACCGCAGGCTCCGAACCAGACCGACCCGTCTCCTGCCCCATCGCATGACCCGCATGACCCGCATGACCCGCAGCCTCTGAAGCACCTGAAGCCCTCTGAAGCAGAAGCATCGACGAGAAGCAACCAGTCCGTTGAAGCCCATCGAGCACAACGATCCCACCGACGACGGCAAGTTGGCAGCGGCTGCCGGCCCATCCTCCGAGGCGGCATCCGAAGCGACATCCGAGCCGACGGCCGGCAGCGATGACCTCGCACGCGGCGAGCACGGCATGCCGCCGGTGCACGTCGGCGCCGGAGTGCGCTTCTCCTCCAGCCAGCTCGACGAGCTCGCCGACGCTGCGGCGATCTTCGGCTGCCAGCTGCTCCACGTCGGCATGCAGGGCCCGACGCTGCAGTTCGTCATCGATCACCCGGACGGCGTCGACGTCGACCACTGCGCCGACGTCTCCAGGCAGATCTCGGCCCTGCTCGACCGCGACGACTTCGGCAGTCGTCGCTACGTGCTCGAGGTGTCCTCGCCCGGCATCGAGCGGCATCTCTACTGGCTGGACGACTTCCGCCGCTTCGTCGGCGAGAAGGCGCGCATCACCCTGCGCACCCCCCAGGGAGGCAAGCGCACCGTGCAGGCACGGATCGTCTCCGCCGAGGACCTCCCGCCGGCTGCGACCGGTGAGGTGACCGTCGCACCCGAGGACGGCGGCCCGACGCCAGAGGACCGACTCACCTTCTCCACCGAGGACGTGATCAAGGCGCATCTCCTCTTCGAAGCGTGAGCGGTCCACGACTCCGCGACAGGAACACGGACCCCGAGAGACCACAGACCAGGAACCAGAAGACCGGCGCGATTCTCGCGCCAAGCCCCGCGACCCGAGCAACCGTCTGCCCTACCGGGTCGCCACGACAACTGCAGTAGGAATCCATCATGGCGCAGGCAAAGGCTCCCGAAATCAACCTCACCGAGGTCCTCAAGCAGGTCGCGCACGAAAAGGACATCGACCTGGACCGCTGGATCAGCGCGCTCGAAGACGCAGTGGCCTCGGCGGCGAAGAAGCAGCACCGGATCAAGGAGCCGGTGCGGGCCAAGATGGATCGCGAGACCGGTCAGTTCGAGGCCTTCATCGTCAAGACCGTCGTCGAGGAGGTCGAGGATCCGCACGCGGAGTGGACCCTCGAGGAGGCCCGCGAGCACGAGGACGGCGCCGAGATCGGCGACGAGATCCTCCGCCCCCTCTCCACCGAGGGGCTCGGCCGCATCGCCGCGCAGTCGGCCAAGCAGGTGCTGTACCAGCGGGTGCGCGAGGCCGAGCGCGAGAAGATCTACAACGAGTACATCGACCGTGTCGGCGACATCGTCAACGGCACGGTGCGCCGGTTCGAGCGCGGCGACATCATCGTCGACCTGGGTCGTACCGAGGCGGTGGTGCCACGCAGCGAGCAGTCGCGCCACGAGCGCTACTCGCAGGGTGAACGCATCCGCGCCGTGATCGTCGACGTGCACACCCAGCCGAAGGGCCAGCAGGTGGTGCTGTCGCGGACCGATCCCCGCCTCCTGATGAAGCTGTTCGAGATGGAGGTGCCGGAGATCTACGACGGCACTGTGGTCATCAAGACTGCCGTCAGGGCGCCCGGCGAACGCGCCAAGGTGGCGGTGCAGAGTCGCGAGCGTGACGTCGATCCGGTAGGCGCCTGTGTCGGCATGAAGGGGTCGCGCGTGCAGTCGATCATCCGCGAGCTCCGCGGCGAGAAGATCGACATCATCGAGTACAGCGAGGACCTCGTGACCTTCGCCCAGAGCGCGCTGGCTCCCGCCCGCATCACCCGCGTGGCGGTCAACTCCACCGGCGACGTGCCGCACCTGGACGTCATCGTCGAGGACGAACAGCTCTCTCTCGCCATCGGCAAGCGCGGCCAGAACGTCCGCCTGGCCTCGGAGCTGATCGGAGCGCGCATCGAGATCAAGAGCGAGACCGACGTCAAGGACGAGGTCGCCGACGCGCTCGCCAAGATGCTGCACATCGGCGGCCCGGATTCGCAGGAAGCCGACTTCAGTCAGGCTCCCGATCTCGACCAGGCGCAGGCGGACGCCCTCAGGGCGGCCGGCTATGAGACCTACGAGAGCGTCGCTCAGTCGTCGGTGGGCGAGCTGACCAAGGTCGAGGGACTCGACATGCTCACCGCGGCCGGTCTGATCGACTGGGCCACCGACCGGATGGAGGAGGAAGAGGAGGCCGCCCGCTCTGCCGCCGGGTCCGAGGAGGAGGAGAGCGAGGCCGACAGCGGCGACGACGGCGAGCTCGACTTCATGGCCGCCCTTTCGAAGGCGTTCCAGGAGGCGGAGCAGGAGGCAGCCGCCGAGAAGGCGGCGGTGGAGAGCGCGATCGGAGAGTCCGAGGACTCCACCGATGACGACGGCGCCGACGAGGCCGGCGAGCACGGCGACGCCGAGGACGGAGAGAACGGAGAGGATGGAGACGGTGCGGAGGAGACCGACGAAGAGGGCGAGAAGTAGGCGCCGGGCAGACCGACGCACCGCTCCCCGCTTCGTACGCATCGAGTCTCGAATGACCAGGTGACGGGCAAGATTCGTCACCGAGCCTCGCAGGCCCCCGAAGGGCTGTGAGGCGCCCGGAGGTAGTTGACGCATGGCAAAGATTCGCGTCCAGGACATCGCAAAGAAGATGGGAGTCCCCGAGCAGGACCTCCTCTTCAAGCTGAAGTCGATCGGCGTCAGGGTCGAGGGTGAGGAATCGCTCATCGACAGCGACGTGATCGGCGCGTTGCTGCAGGGTCGTACCCTGCCGCAGGGACCGCAACGCGAGGTGATCATGCGCGACAAGGGCGCTCCGCCACCGCCTCAGCGGCGTCAGCGGCGCCCCTCGCCGCCGCCTCCGACCGGCGGCCCGCGCCCACCACGTCGACGCCAGGTCGTTCAGAAGACCGACGCGAAGATCCGGGCGATCCCGACGACTGCACGGCGGCCTCGCAAGCCGACGCCCGAGGAGATCGCCGCCCGCGAGATGGCCGAGAAGGAGAAGGCCGCGGCGGCCGCGGCCGCCGAGGAGCGAGCCCTCGAGGAGCGCAAGAAGAAGGCGACCGGGGCCGACGAGGACGCCGCCGAGGCGGTCTCCGAGCGCAAGGACTCCCCCGCCGACGACGAGAAGGCCGTCGCCGCCGAGCGCGAAACCGCCGCCGACAGTGCCGAGGAGCAGGAAGCGGTCGCCACGGCGCCGGGTGAGGTGCCCGAGCACCCGCCTGTCTCGCCGCAGGACGACATCGTGACGATCGCCGAGGGGCTGCGCGTGCGCGACCTCGCCGAGAAGCTCGACATGAAGGCCAAGGACCTGATGAAGACGCTCTTCCAGCGCGGCATCATGGCCAGCGTCAACCACGTTCTCGAGCCGGAGCTCGCGCGTCAGATCGCCGAGGACCTGGGCTTCGAGGCGATGGTGGTCTCCTTCGAGGAGGAGGTCCAGCTCCAGCACGAGATCGAGACCGAGTCCGACGGCGCCAACCGCACGACCCGCCCACCCGTGGTGACCGTCATGGGCCACGTCGACCACGGCAAGACCTCGCTGCTCGACGCCATCCGCAAGTCGAAGGTCGCCGAGGGAGAGCACGGCGGCATCACCCAGCACATCGCCGCCTACCGCGCCGATCTCGGCGAGGGCAAGCAGGTCGTCTTCCTCGATACGCCGGGCCACGAAGCGTTCACTCAGCTGCGCGCCCGCGGTGCCCGGGTCACCGACATCGTGGTGCTGGTCGTCGCTGCAGACGACGGCGTCATGCCCCAGACGATCGAGGCGATCCAGCACGCCCGCGCCGCCAAGGTGCCCATCCTGGTGGCGATGAACAAGATGGACCGCCCGAACGCCAACCCCGACAAGGTGAAGAAGGAGCTCTCCGAACAGGAGCTGCTGGTCGAGGACTGGGGCGGCGACGTGGTCTGCGTGCCGATGTCGGCGATCAAGGGCGAAGGCATCGACGAGCTGCTCGAGATGATCTACCTGACCGCCGAGATGAGGGAGCTGACCGCCGACCCCACCTTGCCGGGCCAGGGCGTCGTGCTCGAGGCGCGCAAGGAGCTCGGCCGCGGCATCGTCGCGACGGTGCTGATCCAGAGCGGCACCGCCGAGGTCGGAGAGACCTTCGTGGCCGGCGCGACCTGGGGTCGCATCCGCGCCATGACCGACGACCGTGGCAACAAGCTCGACTCCGCCGGTCCGTCCACGCCGGTCGAGGTCTCCGGTTTCAACGAGCTGCCCAACGCCGGCGACCCGATCCAGATCGTGGCCAAGGAGTCGCAGGCCCGCGACATCGCCGAGCTGCGCCGCGAGGAGCTGCGCCAGCGCGAGCTCGCGCCGGCCGCCGGTCGCATGTCCCTGGAGTCCCTGTTCAGCAAGATCCAGGAGGGCGAGGTCAAGGAGCTTCCGGTCATCGTCAAGGCCGACGTGCAGGGCTCCGTCGAGGTGCTCAAGGACGCCCTCGCCAAGCTCTCCACCGACAAGGTCAAGGTGCGCGTGATCGGCGCCAACGCCGGCGCCATCTCGACCAACGACGTGCTCTTCGCGTCGGCCTCGGACGCCATCGTCGTCGGCTTCAACGTCCGCCCGGAGCGCAACGCCTCCGATCTCGCAGCGAAGGAACAGGTCGAGATCCGCACCTACACCGTCATCTACGAGTTGATCGACGAGATCAAGCAGGCGATGACCGGCCTGCTCGAGCCCACCTTCCGCGAGGTCGAGCAGGGTCGCGCCGAGGTAAGGGAGACGTTCAAGGTGCCCAAGGTCGGCGTCGTCGCCGGCTGTCACGTCATCGAGGGCGTGATCCAGCGTGGCAGCAGCGTCCGCCTGCTGCGCGACAACGTCGTCGTCTTCGAGGGCGGCATCGCCTCGCTGCGTCGCTTCAAGGACGACGCCGCCGAGGTGCGCAGCGGCTTCGACTGCGGCATCGGGCTGGCGGGCTACCAGGACGTCAAGCCCGGGGACGTGATCGAGGCCTTCAAGCAGGAGACCGTGGCGCCCACTCTCTGACGCGAAGCCGCACCTTCGCCCCGGCGCCGGCCGACGGATCGGCGCGGGGCTGACCAGGCATCATCGACTCGAGGGTCCTCCGCCCCACCACCCTCCCGACACCCGAACGAGGAACTCCATGTCCGGAGCCGCTGCGCTGGTGCTGTTCGAGCTGCACCTCCCCGAGACCCGGGGCCTGAAGGAGAAGCGGCGCATCGTCAAGAGCCTGATCGAGAGACTGCACAGCCGGCACAGGGTCTCCGTCGCCGAGGTCGGTCTGCACGATCTCCACCAGCGCAGCGAGATCGGCCTGGCGCTGGTCGCCTCGAGCGCCAGCCAGGCGGAGGCGCTGCTCGAGAGCCTGCGTCAAACGGTCGAGCTGGAGACCCTGGGCTGCGTCATCAGCCGATGGTCGCCCGAGGTCATCGACTTCGCCTGACCGCCTTCTCTCCCGCCGCGACCCACCACCGGCGGACGAGGATCGGCGGATCGAGCATCCTTCGAACCCTTCCAACGAGCGAACCAGAATGCCCAGCAACCGTGCAGACCGCGTCGGCGACCTCATCCGCGCCGAGCTCGGAGACATCCTGCTCACCGAGATGCGCGACCCGCGGGTGCGCCTGGCCAGCGCCAGCTCGGTCCAGGTCAGTCGCGACCTGTCGCACGCCACGGTGATGGTGTCGAGTCTCGCCACGGACGAGGAGGAGCGGACGCAGACGATCGAGGCTCTGCGCCGCGCCTCCGGATTCCTGCGCCGCACACTGGCAGCCCGTCTGCGCCTGCGCCGGATGCCCGAGCTGCACTTCGAGCTCGACCGCGGCGCCGAGCATTCCCGGCAGATCACCGATCTGCTCGACGAGTTGCACCAGGGCGACGACGAGCGCGGCGTCGGCGCGGACACGGACGAGGGGCAATCGGTGGCCGACGACGACGAGACCGGCGAACCATGAGCTCTTCCGCCACCCGATCTCGCCGCGACGGAGCGTCCTCCAGCGAGCCGACGCTGCACGCGCCGCCGCCCGAGCTGCTGCGGCTGCTCGCCCGGCCGGCCCGGCTGGTGCTGACCTCGCACTCCAATCCGGACGGCGACGCGGTGGGCTCGCAGATCGCGATGTACCGGCTGCTCGTCGCCGCCGGCCACCGGGTCACGGTGTGGAACCTCGACCCCGTACCGCGCCACTTCCGCGACTTCCTCGCCGACACCCCCTGGCATCACGGCACCGAGCCTCCGGAAGAGCTCGGCGGGCTCGAGGCAGTCGACCTGGTGGTCTACATGGAGTGCCCCAGCCGATCGCGCTCGGGCCTGGCGGCCCTGGAGAGGCTGCCGGCGGTGAACATCGACCACCACCTGGGCAACCAGCTGTACGGCGTCGTCGACTGGGTGGTGCCCGCCAGCGCCTCGGTGTCGCAGATGGCGCTGGAGCTCGCCAGGGCCCTCTCCTGGCCGATCGACGCGGTCACCGCCGAGGCCCTGCTGCTCGGTCTGGTCACCGACACCGGCAGCTTCCGCTACTCCAACTCCGACCCCGCCGCGTTCCGTCACGCCGCCGAGCTGGTCGCCCTCGGTGCCTCACCGGAACGCGTCGCCCATCACGTCTACGAACGCCGCTCGATCGCCTCCGTGCGCCTCCAGCAGGCGATGTTCTCGACCCTCCGACTCGCTGCCGGTGGGCGCGTCGCCGTGGCATGGTTGACCGACGAGATGTTCGACTCCACAGCCGCCACCGGCGACGACACCGAGGGCTTCGTCGAGAGCCTACGGGTGCTCGACGGCGTCGAGGCGACAGCCCTGCTGCGCCAGATCGGCGACGGTGAGTTCAAGGCGTCGCTGCGCTCGCGCGGTGGCGTCGACGTCGAGCGCGTGGCTTCGCGCCACGGCGGCGGCGGACACCGCAACGCAGCCGGCTGCCGGCTGGAGGGCGACGCCGAGGATCTTGCGGCGCGGCTCGCGAGCGAGCTCGCCGACGCCGTCGACGCCGCCTCGCCTGGCGTCTCCTGAGCTCGGGCCGGCCGCGCCACCCGCCACGGATACCCAACCGATGTCCAGCTCCAACCAGCCGCCGAGCGGCGTGCTCCTGGTCGACAAGCCGAAGGGCTGCACCTCCCACGACGTCGTCGATCGGGCTCGCCGCGCCCTCGGCCTGCGCAAGATCGGCCACGCCGGCACCCTCGATCCCTCGGCCACCGGTCTGCTGGTGCTGACGGTGGGCCAGGCGACGCGCCTGTCGCGCTTCCTCACCGGCGCGCCGAAGATCTACCAGGGCACCATCCGCTTCGGCATCGCCACCGACACCTACGACGCCGCCGGCGAGGTCACCTCGAGGCAGGCCACCGACGGGCTCGAGCGCAGCGCCGTCGAGCGCGCCATGCAGGCCAGGATCGGCGCCCAGGAACAGGTGGCGCCCGCCTTCTCGGCCAAGAAGTTCGCAGGTCGCAAGGGCTACGAGCTGGCGCGCGAAGGCAAGCCCGTGCCGCGCCGCACCTCGTCGATCGAGGTCTACCGCTACGACCCGATCGGGGAGCTCGAGAACGACAGGATCGACTTCGAGCTCGAGTGCAGCGCCGGCACCTATGCCCGGTCGCTGTCCCACGACGTCGGCGAGGACGTCGGCGTCGGCGCCCACCTGGCCCGGCTGCGCCGCGTCGGCATCGGCCCCCTGCGGGTGAGCGAGGCGGCGACGCTCGAGGACCTCGAGGGGCTGATCACCGACACCGAACGGCGCCCACCCGGCGAGCTCGGCGAGGCCTGGATCCCGTTCAGCGAGATCCCGCTCCCCTTTCCCGACCTCCAGATCGACGTCCAGCAGGCCCAACGCATCGCCAACGGCCAGACCGTGCTCCAGGCCGACCAGAGACTGGAGGAAGGCGACTGGGTGCGGCTGCTCGACGCGGGCCGCCGCTGTGTCGCGATCGCGGTCGTCGTGGAGTCGATCGGTGAGCGCGGCCTGAGCGTGCTGCAGCCCAAGATCGTCTTCCCGCAGTGATCGACGGTGACCGAAGATGACCGACAGAGACCGACAGAGACCGACCGTGACCACCAGGGATCGACCGTGAGCCTCGAAGCTCGCCCGGTCGCTCTCGGATCGCCCGGAGGGAGCCTCGCCGCCCCCCACGAGAGCCGCCGAGCGGAGCCGAATCGCACCCGACTCGAACGGTGCAGCGAAGACAACACCGAAGTCGGAGAATCCCTGCAATCGTGCTAAGATCCGAAGGTTGAAGAAGAAGAAGAACGAAGGAGCAGAAAGCCTTGCCTCAGACCACGGAAACGAAACAGCAGATCATCGAGAAGCACGGTCTGCACGCTACCGACACCGGCTCGCCGGAGGTGCAGATCGCCCTCCTCACCGACCGCATCACCGAGCTCACCGAGCACTTCAAGACCCATAAGCACGACCACCACGGGCGGCGCGGCCTGCTGCGCCTCGTCGGTCGTCGTCGCCGCCTCCTGGACTACCTGCGCTCGCAGAGCTTCGAGCGCTACAAGTCCACCATCGAGACCCTCGGGATCCGCCGCTGATCCCGGCGGCGGCCGCGTGCCCCGGCCCTCCGAGACCTCCCTGCCGACGCGCCGGTTCACCGCGTCCGCCGGCGGGCTCGACTCGTGGGCGTGCGCCGCGCGCCAGCCACTGACTCGAGGCGCCTCGGCCGAGCGGGCTCTGCCAGACGGCCCAGACCGGGCGAACGACCCGGCCGCACGATGCCGCAGCTCGAAGTGAGCGCGTCGTGCCCCGGGTCACGCCGCAAACACCAGTTCCAGCCCAGCCGCCTTCGATCCGGCGGCCCGAACGAAGAGCGCCGCGTGGCGCCGCCGCGATCTGCAGGCACACGCGATCTACCCGGCCCTGGACTCCTGTCCGAGACCCACGACGACGAAACCATGGACAGCCGGGCCCAGACGCAGCGCGGACCGAAGCGACAGCGAAGAGAGAAAGAGAAGTAGAGAGATGAAGCACAGCAGAGAGATCCAGATCGGCAACCAGACCCTCACCATCGAGACCGGACGCGTCGCCAAGCAGGCCGACGGCGCCTGCATGGTGCGCTTCGGCGACACCGTGGTGCTCACCACCGCCTGCATGACGCCGAGCAGCAACCCGCGCGGCTTCCTCCCCCTGACGGTCGACTACCGCGAGTTCGCCTTCGCGGCCGGACGCATTCCCGGCGGCTTCTTCAAGCGCGAGGGCCGGCCGTCCGAGAAGGAGATCATCACCTGCCGTCTGACCGACCGTCCGTTGCGGCCGCTCTTCCCGAAGGGCTACTTCAACGAGACCCAGATCATCACCGCGGTGCTCTCGGCCGATCAGGAGAACGATCCCGACATCCTGGCGATCAATGGCGCCTCGGCCGCCCTGGTGTTGTCGAAGATCCCCTTCTACCACCCGATCGGCGCCGTGCGCGTCGGCATGGTCGACGGCGAGATGCTGTTCAATCCGCCGAGCAGCGAGCGTGACGTCTCCGACCTCGACCTGGTGGTCGTCGGGACCCAGGAGGCGGTGGTGATGGTCGAGGCCGCCGCCAACCAGCTGCCCGAGTCCGTGGTCCTGGACTGCATCTTCGCCGCGCACAAAGAGATCCAGAAGATCATCCAGGCGCAGCACGACCTCTTCCAGGAGATGAACCTCGAGAAGCCGGACTGGAAGCCGGTCGAGGAGTACCCCGAGGCGCTCTACGAAGACG
Source organism: Acidobacteriota bacterium (assembly GCA_003388555.1). Taxonomy (GTDB): domain Bacteria; phylum Acidobacteriota; class Thermoanaerobaculia; order Multivoradales; family Multivoraceae; genus QQVD01. Next base: position 187,898 of record QQVD01000068.1, read on the forward strand.
TCAAGCGCTCGATCGGCGAGGCGTTCCGCAAGGCGCTGAACACCGAGGGCAAGTTCGCCCGCAAGGCCGCGGTCTCGGCGGTGGTCGACAGCTACATGTCGCAGATCCCCGAGGACGACGAGACCCAGCGCGCCCAGGTGAAGGCGGTGGTCTCCCACCTCGAGGACGAGGCCCTGCGCACCCAGGTACTGCAGACCAAGAAGCGCTTCGACGGTCGCGAGCTCGACCAGGTGCGCGAGCTCGACATCGAGGTCGGTCTGCTGCCGCGCACCCACGGCTCGGCTCTCTTCCAGCGCGGTGAGACCCAGGCGATCGCCACCGTGACGCTGGGCACCAAGCGCGATGCCCAGATCGTCGAGGAGTACGAGGGCGAGACGCACCAGAAGTTCATGCTGCACTACAACTTCCCGCCCTACTCGGTCGGTGAGGTGCGGTTCATGCGCGGCTCCAGCCGGCGTGAGATCGGTCACGGCGTGCTCGCCCGCCGCGCCCTGATGTCGGTGCTGCCCACCGAGGAGGAGTTCCCCTACACCATCCGCGTGGTCTCCGAGATCACCGAGTCGAACGGCTCGTCGTCGATGGCCACCGTCTGCGGCGGCTCGCTGGCGATGTTCGATGCCGGCGTCCCACTGCTGGCGCCGGTGGCCGGCGTCGCCATGGGACTGGTCAAGAGCGGCGACGACTTCGCGGTGCTCACCGACATCGCAGGCCAGGAGGACCACCACGGCGACATGGATTTCAAGGTCGCCGGGACCCGTGAAGGCATCACCGCCCTGCAGATGGACATCAAGATCACCGGCGTGACCCGGGAGATCATGGGCCAGGCCCTCGAGCAGGCCCGCGCCGGCAGGCTGCACATCCTGGAGGCCATGGAGGCACGGATCGGCACGCCGCGCGAGGAGATCTCGCGCCATGCGCCGCGCCTGCACACACTGATGATCTCCAAGGACAAGATCCGCGACGTCATCGGCCCAGGCGGCAAGACCATCCGCTCGATCACCGAGGAGACCGGCTGCCAGATCGAGATCGACGACGACGGCCGCGTGGTCGTCGCGGCTCCCGACTCGGCGGCCGCCAAGGCGGCGATCTCGATGATCGAGCGCCTCACCGAGGTGCCCGAGATCGACAAGGTCTACACCGGCCAGGTGCGTCGGGTCGAGCCCTATGGCTGCTTCGTCGAGATCCTCCCGGGTACCGACGGGCTGGTGCACATCTCCGAGATGGCTCCCAACCGGATCGAGGAGATCACCGACGTGGTGCGCGAGGGCGACGAGATGACGGTCAAGGTCATCGACATCGACAACACCGGCAGGGTCCGGCTGTCGCGCAAGGCGGTGATCATGGAGAGCCCCGACTACGACCCCGCCGACTATGGCAATCCGGAGCCCCGTTCCTCGGACGACCGGCGGCGCGGCGGCGGCCCGCCGCGCGGTCGCGACGGTGGTCGCGACGGTCGCGGACAGGGCGACAGCGGTCGGCCTCCGCGCCGACGCTCGGGAGGGGGCGGAGGCCGTCGCCAGCGCACCTCCTGATCGACCTACACCCAGAGCCCTGCATTCGCAGGGCTCTCCTCTATAATCTAGGAATTCGTCAGCCCGGCGAGCCACAGACGAGCCCAGCTGCCATCCCATCTCCTCGCATGCGATCCCACCCATGACCGACAGGCTCTACACCACCAACCAGCTCGCCAAACACTTCGGCGTCGTCCCCACCACGGTCATCGACTGGATCGAGGCGGGCAAGCTCGAGGCTTTCAAGACCCTCGGCGGACACCGTCGTATCACCCACCGCGCGGTGCTCGAGTTCCTCAGGCGCCACGGGCTGCCGAGCCCACCGGCCTTCGAGGCGCTGACCCAGAAGGTGGTCGTGCTCGACGACGAGAAGGAGATCCTCGCCCTCTTCGGCAGGATCCTCCGTCAGGGTCTGCCCGAGATCGAGACCATCCTGGTCGACCACCCGGTCGAGGCGCTGATGCGGATCGGCTCCGAGCAGCCGCAGCTCGTCGTGTTCGACATCCACATGCCGGACATGGACGGTTTCGAGTTCTGCCGCAAGCTGCGCGAGAGCCTCACCCACGAGCTGCGCCTGCTCGCGATCTCGGGCGACACCACCGATGCCACCCGCGAGAAGGTCCTGGCGGCGGGAGCCGACAGGTTCATCGCCAAGACCGACGCCCGGGACCAGCTGGTGACCGCGTGCCAGGAGTTGCTGGCGGCCCAGAAGCGATGATCGCCGGCTGATCGGGGGCGGAGCGAGCCCAGCGCCGCCTGCGCGGCCGACCCGAAGGGCGAGGAGTCGAGCATGGCCGAGAAAGTCCTTGTGGTCGACGACGAGACGGCGATCCGCGAGCTGCTCGTCTCCCAGGTGACCTACATGGGGCACCATTGTGTCGGTGCCGCGACTGGCGCCGAGGCGCTGGCCATCGCGAGCATGGAGCCCCATCCGGCCCTGGTGCTCTCCGACGTCGAGATGCCGGGGATCCCTGGCGACGAGCTGCTCGAGCGGCTGCTCAAGATCGACCCCCAGATCCAGGTGGTGATGGTCACCGCCAACAGCGATCTGAACAACGTCCGCCGCTGCCTGCGCTCGGGGGCCTACGACTACATCATCAAGCCGTACGACCTCCAGGACCTCGGCGAGACCATGGAACGTGCGCTCGAACGCAGGCGCCTCCGGCTGCAGGTCGACGAGTACCAGAACGACCTCGAGCGCCGGGTCCGCGAGAAGACCCGCGAAGTCCTCGAGACACGCGACATCGCCCTCCTGGCGGTGGCCAAGCTGGCCGAGTGCCGCGACGACTCGACCGGCCTGCATCTCGATCGCATGCAGTGGTACAGCAGGGTGCTGGCCGAGGAGCTGGCCGTCTCAGGCCCCTACCGAGCCATCTCCACTCCGGAGTTCGTCGACCACCTGTTCAAGTCCTCACCGCTGCACGACATCGGCAAGGTCGCGATCCCCGACCAGATCCTGCTCAAGGAGGACACGCTGACCGAGGAGGAGTGGGCGATCATGAAGACCCACACCACGCGCGGTGGCGACACTCTCAGAGAGGTCATCGAGAGTCAGGTGCCCTTCCGCAGCCAGGGGGCACGGTTCCTTCGCATGGCGATGGAGATCGCCTACGACCACCACGAGCGCTGGGACGGCAGCGGCTACCCGAGCGGCAAGAAGGCCGACGACATACCCCTCGGGGCCCGCGTGGTCGCCGTCGCCGATGCCTACGACGCGATCACGGCCTCGCGGCCCTACAAGGTGGCGGCCCCACACGACGAGGCGGTCGAGCGCATCCGCGCCGATGCAGGCAGTCACTTCGATCCGCACCTGGTCGAGGCGTTCGTGCGCTGCGCCGCCAAGTTCTCGCTGATCCAGAAGCAGATGCTGCGACAGGGTCAGAGCAGGCCCCGGCTGCAGAGCGAGGTCGTGGGCCCCACCCGCTCGGTGATCTGAGCCGCGGCGAGCTCAGTTGGCCTCGAGCAGGTCCTCGCGCTCGAAGAGGTAGGTCTCGGCGCAGTAGGCGCACTCGGCGGAGACGGTCTCCTCGGTCTCGAACAGCTCGCGCAGCTGATCGCCGCCGAGCTCCAGCAGACGCTGGCGAAGTCCCTCGCGGCTGCATCCGCAGCGGAAGCCCACGGGCCAGCGGTCGTGGACCCGGTGATGCTCGCCGATCGCCGCAGCCAGGAGCGTCTCCACTCCCTCGGCCCCCCGCGACTCCACCGCCCCGTGCACCGAGTCGAGCTCACGGATTCGCCGTTCGACCTCGTCGACCGCGCTCGCCGAGGTGCCCGGCAGCGCCTCGACGATCAGGCCACCGCAGCGCCGCAATCCTCGGGCGTCGAGCCGCACTCCGAAGAGCACCGCAGCCCGACGTTGCTCGCTCTGGTCGAGGTAGTGCGCCAGATCGAGAGCCAGATCACCCTGCACCAGTCCGACCTGGCTCTCGTACCGGCTGCCCCGTTCGTCGACGCGGCGTACCCTCAACAGCCCCTTGCCGAAGGCGGCGTCGAGTCTCAGATCGTCGACGCCGCCCTCCCCGACCGCCCTGGGAACCTGCACCGTCCCGCGCAACCCGCCGTCCGAGCGAGCTTCCACCATCACCTTGCCGACCAGGCCGTCTCCGAGCACCTCGACCTCGAGGCGGTGCGGGCGCTTGGCGGCGAGCGGCAGGAGCATCGCCGCAGCCAGCGCCGTGTGGGAGAAGGCGAGCGTCGACAGCGGCCCGAGGTCGAGGCGGCGACGTGCCTCCTCGACCGCCGAGGTCAGCTCCGCGGCGACGAAGCGCAGCTGGCCGGCGCTCGCGGTACCCGCGAGCACCGTCGCTCCCGCTCCGGCGACGGAGGGGAACGGACCGTCCGCCCTCATCCGCCCTCCTGGTCATCGCCTGGGGCAGCGGGCGGCGAACCGTGCAGGCCACCCGAAGCGAGCTCGCGCAGCGCCAGCGAGCGGACCTCGTCGAACACCTCGCGCACCGCGACACCAGTGGCCAGGGCGGCGGCGCTGCAGTCCTCGTACTCGGGTGAGACGATCCAGCGTGGCGACGCCCCCGCCTCCTCGGGCAGCCGCCCCAGCTTCACCGCGATGTCGCGCTGGCGCCAGCGCACGCTCAGCGACGTGCGTTCGAGCTCGAAGCGCTGGAGGCGCTGGAAGCGGCATCCGAACGATCCGGTCTCGAGCAGCAGCACGCCGGCCAGGCGATCCAGGTCCGCAGGCCGGCAGAGCACCTGGACGAGGGTGCCGGGACGACCCTTCTTCATCTGGACCGCGCTGCACAGGACGTCGAGCGCGCCGGCGACGAGCATCCGCTGCGCCGCATGGGCCACGATCTCGGCACTGACATCGTCGACCTGGCACTCGATGACGCAGACCTCCGGCCTCACGTCCATCGGTGCGGCGGTGGCGCGACGGCCTAGGGTCAGGCGAAAGGCGTTGGGCCGGTCGGCCAGCTCGCGGCGGCCGAGGCCGTAGCCGACGGCGTCGATGCGCAGCGGCGCCAAGCCTGCGTCACCCGGCGCTCCACCGACGAAGTGGGTGACGAACTCCGACACGATCAGCGCTCCGGTCGGTGTCACCAGCTCGCCGCTCGACGCGATCACCGTGGCACAGCCGGTGCCGCGCAGCAGCTCAGCCGCGGCGGGCGAAGGCACCGGCAGGACCCCGTGCGCTGTGCGCACCGATCCCGAACCGAGCACCAGCGGTCCGCAGCTCACCGTGGCGGGGGCCAGGTGATGCATCGCAGCGGCGGCGCCGACGATGTCGACCAGCGAGTCGACCGCTCCGACCTCGTGGAAGTGCACCGCATCGAGCGTCACGTCGTGCATGCGCGCCTCGACCTCGGCGAGGCGCCGCAGCATGCTCGAGGCCCGCTCGCGTACGGCGGCATCGAGCCGACACCTGTCGATCTGCCGCGCCAGCTGCCGGTAGTCGTGGCCGTGCGATGCCTGGCGGGCGTGCGAATGCCCCTGTGAGCTCGAGGGCGGGGATCGATCGCCCGCCCCGTGGTGTTCGCCACCCGGAGCGATGAGGTGTCCCGCCGCGGCAGCGGAGTCATTACCGGCTGCGAGACCCTGCTCCTCGTCCGGGTCCGGACCGTCGATCGGCTCGCCCGCGCGGAGGACGCGGAAACGCGTGCCGGCGATTCCACCACGCCGGCTGCGCCGCACGTCGACGCCGACGTCTTCGAGCTCCAGCGCCTCGACCACGCCCTCGAGCACCCTGAGGGGCAGACCCACCTCGAGGCAGGCGCCGAGGAACATGTCGCCGGCGATGCCGGCGGCGCAGTCGAAGTGCAGGTGACCGCGCTCGCTACTCGACTCCGTCTCGGGATCGTCTCCAATCGTCTCGGTTCTGCTTCGCTGGATCATGCTCTGCGCTCGCACCGGCCCCGGGGCCCGGCGGGCGCAAGCTACCACGCTCCTTCGCTACGCAGCGAAACCCAGCGGTCCGGCCCACCGAGCACCAGGTGGTCGACCAGCTGCACACCGACGACGGACGCCGCCTCCACCATGCGGCGGGTGAAGGCCAGGTCCTCGGCGCTCGGCGTGGGGTCGCCCGACGGATGGGTGTGGAAGAGCAGTAGGCTGCTGGCGCCCAGCAGCAGCGCCGGCTTGAGCAGGCCACGGGGCTCCACCGAAGCGCGGTTCAGCGTGCCCCGGTAGACCTCCCGATCCTCGATCAGGCGACTGCGCACGTCGAGGTAGAGCGCCCCCATGACCTCCTGGTCGACGCTCCCGTAGCGCATCGCCAGATAGCGGGCAGCGCGCTCGGGCCGATGGAGCGCTGTGCGCTGCGGTAACTCCTCGCGCACCATGCGAACCGCCAGCTCCCCGGCGGCGAGCAGCACCGCCACCTTGGCCGGACCGAGACCGCGCCGACGCAGCGATTCGGGCGTCGCATGCCGCAGTCCCTGCACTCCGCCGTGATGGTCGAGCACGTCACCGGCCAGCTGGCGTGCCGGCACGCCCGGAGCGCCCGTGCCTACCAGGAGGGTGATCAGCTCACCGTCGCTCAGGGTGCGGGCGCCGTGCTCCAGCAGACGTTCGCGGGGGCGTTCCGAGCCGACGACGGAGCGAGAGGCAGGCATGCCGGACCGCGGCCCGTCGCCGGGGCGGCGGCCGCCGCGCCCGGGCAGCCTCGCCGCCTCCTGGTCGTGGATCGTGGCCTGTTGCGGGGCTGTGTGCATCTGGTCGTAGCCTCCCTGCCGCCGTCGCGACCGAGGTGCTCGACGACGCGCGATGCCGCGAGCGCGGCGACGCGGGATCGGCCACCCCACGTTCCACCGTCGCTCTCGTCACCAGAACGCGGCCGGGGCGCGCCGACTGACGGCGACGTCACTCTGGCGACGAGCGGCCCCGGCGCAGCCAAGGAGCCGCCGCGCCGGAAAGCCACGCACGACTCCTCCGCCCGATCAGCGCTCCGGCGTGCGCGAGAAGTAGTCGCGGGTCAACGACACCACCGTGCCCGACAGCAGGATGAGCGCCAGCAGATTGGGGAACGACATCAGGCCGAGCGCCACGTCGCCGAAGGTCCACACCGTGGACACCGAGAGCAGGCAGCCGAGGAAGAAGAAGCCGACGTAGATCCATCGGTACACCGGGATGGCGCGCGGACCGAACAGGTACTCGGTTGCCCGGTCGCCGTAGTACGACCACGAGATCGCCGTCGAGATGGCGAACAGGAGCACCGAGATGGTGACGATCAGGTCGCCGTGGCGCCCCGGCAGGCCGACGCTGAAGGCCCGCGCGGTCAGCGGCGCGCCGGTGAGCAGCCCCGAGCCCAGCACACGCGGCGGCAGCGCGGCGTCGACGGCGGCCAGGGTGCCGTCCGCGGCGAGGCGAAGCTGGCCCTCCCACGGCTGGCCGTCGGCGTCGACGAAACGCAGGTCCTCGACCGTCGCGCCGAGGTGCACCAGGCTGGCGCCGACGAGCTCGCCACCACGCACCGGGTAGGTCTGCTCGCCGCGTTCGACCCGTTGGCGCAGTGCCTCCTGCAGCCCGAGGTCGTCGACGACGGCGTGCACCCCCTCGAGCTCGGTGAGAGCGATCAGGCGCTGTTCCTTCTCCTTCCAGACGCCGGTAGTCACGATCACCAGGCCGGTCATGGTGCAGATCACCAGAGTGTCGATGAACGGCTCGAGCGAGGCCACCAGGCCTTCGCGCACGGGCTCGTCCGTCCTCGCCGCCGCGTGGGCGATCGGCGCGCTGCCCTGCCCTGCCTCGTTGGAGAAGAGACCACGACGGATGCCCCACATCAGGGTCATCAGGAAGGAGCCCGCCGCGCCGCCCACCATCGAGGTGGGAGCGAACGCCTCACGCACGATCAGCGCGAAGCTGCCGGGCACCTGAGGCAGGTTCATGGTCAGGATCACCAGGGCACCACCGACGTAGAGCAGCGCCATGCCCGGCGCCAGGATCGAGGTCACCCGTCCGATCCGCTTGATGCCACCGATGATGACCAGAGCGACGATCGTCGCCGCGACCATCGCGGTGTAGACCGGCGGCACACCGAACTGCGCTCGCAGCGCGTCGGCCATGGTGTTGGCCTGGTTCATGTTGCCGGTGCCGAACGAGCAGATCGCCGCCAGAGCGGCGAACAGCAGCGCCATCCACTTCCACTTCGGACCCAGTCCGCGCTCGATGTAGTACATCGGCCCGCCGGAGACCGAGCCGTCTGCGTGCACCGTGCGGTAGCGCACCGCCAGGGTGCACTCGGCGTACTTGAGCGCCATGCCGAAGAAGGCGGTCACCCACATCCAGAAGAGTGCGCCCGGGCCTCCCATACGGATGGCGATCGCGACGCCGGCGATGTTGCCGATGCCGACCGTCGCCGAGAGCGCGGTGGTCAGCGCCTGGTAGTGGGCGAGATCTCCTGCGTCCTCGGGATCGTCGTACTTGCCGCGCACGATGTCGATCGCATGGCGGAATCCACGCACCTGGATCAGCGCCAGCCGGGTGGTGACGAAGAGCCCGGTGCCGAGCAGCAGCACCGCGAGGAGGGGCACCTGCTCGGGCCAGCTCCAGACGTACCCCTCGAGGAAGCTGGCGGTCGGGCCCAGGAGCTCGTTGATGGTGGTCGATACGGTGCGCGCGATCTGATCTAGCACGAGGAGCTCCTTGCGGCGGACGCGCAACCGTCACTCAGCGGCCTGCCCGGCCAGCATCGCGCTCGCGCCCGGAGAGAAAGTCGGGGCATCCTATCCCGAGCCTCCACCAGCCCTCCCGTCGGCGCCCGCGGCGACGATCCTGCGGTGCATCGCCCGCCGCAACGGCTGCATGTCGACCTCCGGATCGCTGCGGTGGGCGAGCAGTACCGCGACCAGACCGATCTCGGGATCGATCCACAGACTGCCGCCGGTGAATCCGGTGTGACCGAAGGCGCGCGTCGACAGCGCCGCGCCGCCGGCGCCCCGGAGCGTGCGCATCCACCAGCCGAGCCGTCGCGTGCCGGTCCCCGCGAGGGCGCGGCGCACCGCCTCCGGCGACAGGAAACCGCCTCGGCCGCCCGCCGCGCGCAGCCAGCGGTCGCCGAGCTCGAAGACGGCGTCGACGCTGCCGTAGAGGCCGGCGTGGCCGCAGTAGCGGGAGAGCCAGCGCGCATTGCCGTCCTGGGCCTCGCCGCGGCGCGGTGGTCCGAGGTCGTCGACGCTCAGGCCGAGCCCCTCGGCGAGCCGGACCTCGACGGAGGTTCCCATCGGACTGGCCAGGACGCGATCGCCCGCCCGTGCAGCGCTCCCGTCGGCCGCGAGCACCTCGGCGAGCAGGCCGAGCGGCTCCAGCACGTGCTCGTCGAGCAGATCGCGGAGCGGTGTCCCCAGTCGCTCTTCGGCGAGGCGGCCCCACGCCAGGTAGCCGAGGTCGCTGTAGACGCCGCGTCGTGCGCCGCCGGCGTGGTCGCCGAGCAGCCGCGGCGCCAGGCGCTCGTCCCAGCGCCAGTCGAGGGCGTAGAGAGGCAGCCAGGGCACCCTGCCCGCCCGGTGACGCAGCAGGTCCTCGAGGGTCGTCTCGGCTGCCGTCGGAGGCCAGCGGGAGGGCTCGCCGATCGCCGCCACCCGCGTCTCGAGGCCCAGCAGCCCGAGAGCGTCGAGCCGCAGGGCAAGGGTGGCGGTGAACGGCTTGGCGAGCGACGCCAGATCGAACAGCCGGGCTCCGCTACCTCCGGCAAGGGAGGTGAATTCGCCATGGCCGCGATCGCTGACCCAGCGCACGGCAGCCACCCGCAGCCTGCCGCGTCGCACCGCGCCGACCAGCGGCCGCGCCCAGTCGCCGAGATCTTCCCGGTGCGCGGTCAGGGCGACTCCCCGCCCGCGACCCACCGCACCGCACCGCGACGAGCGTGGCGCGCGGTCGGGACCGGACACCGGAAGCGCTCGGGGCGCGTGCTATCTTGCGCCTCGATCATGCAGCGATTCGGCAAGTACGAGGTCGTGCGCAAGATCGGCGAGGGCGGGTTCGGACAGGTCTTCGAAGGGTACGACCCGGCGATCCGCCGGAGGGTGGCGATCAAGACCTGTCTCGCAGACTATCCCGAGGTGCGAGCCAGGTTCCTGCGTGAGGCGTCGATCGCGGGCAACCTCCAGCACCGCAACATCACCGTCGTCTTCGATCTCGGCGAGCAGGACGGCACTCCCTACCTGGTGCAGGAGTACCTCGAAGGTCGTGACCTCGACGAGGTCATCGGCGACGGTGAGGAGCTGCCGCTGGAAGACCAGCTCGGCTACCTGACACAGCTCGCCCGCGGTCTCGGCTACGCCCACAGCCAGGGTGTGATCCATCGCGACATCAAGCCCTCGAACCTGCGCGTCCTCGACGAGGGACTGCTGAAGATCATGGACTTCGGCATCGCGCGCAGCAACCGCAGCGACACCTCGCTCACCGCCACCGGCGAGACCGTCGGCACCTCGACCTACCTGTCCCCGGAGCAGATCCGCGGCGACCAGACGCTCGACGCGCGCTGCGACATCTACGCCTTCGGAGCCGTCGCCTTCGAGCTGCTGACCGGCAGACCCCTCTACGCACCGACATCTCCGCAGCGACTGATCTACCAGATCGTGCGGGAGCCGCCGCCCGACGTCGACGAGCTGGCGCCCGACTCCCCCGAGCGCCTGCGCGCCGTCGTCCGTCGCTGCCTGCAGAAGGACCGCGACCTGCGCTACGCGAACTGCAGCGAGCTGCTGATGGAGCTCAACCAGACAGCGGCGAGCAGACCGCGCGCCTCGGCCTCCCTCTCGGGACCGACCTGGGAGTTCCGCACCGTACCGAGAGCCGGCGACACCGATCCGGTGGCGGCACCCCGCGCCCTCGCCGGGCGGGCCGAAGCCCTCCCGGCGGCGGCAGCCGGCCAGGCCGGCCTCGGCGGCGGCGACCGGGAAACCGCCGAGGTCGGCGACGCCATGCCCCTGGGCAAGGTGCAGCGCCCGGTATCCTCGCGCCCTCGGACTCCGCGCCGCGACGACGACGAGTTCGACACCAATCCCGACTTCGACACCGCCGAGGTCGAGCCGATCCGCCGCGCCCCACGGTCGGGATCCGGACTGCGCACCCTGGCCGGCGGCAGCGACCCCTCGGAACGCTCCCCGGCCACCTGGCTGCGACCCGCCGCAGCGGCGGGGCTGGTGGTCGTGGCCCTGATCGCCGCGGCGCTGCTGTGGTCCGCCGGCGGCCAGGAGTCGGAGGGTCAGGGTGTCGTCGCCCGTCCGGAGACCGGCGACCAGCGCCGCGCCGAGACGACCTCCGCGCCCGCCACCGGCACCGCCGGCGCGGACCCACGACGGTCCGCCGCGACGCTGCGGCTGCTTCCCGGCTGGGATCCGTCGATCCGGGTCTCGATCGACGGCGACAACGCACTGATCCTCGACGGCGAGGTGATCGAGGAGATCGAGGCGGGCGGCCACCTGCTGGAGTACAGCATCCTGCTCGACGACTACCAGGCGTTCGAGACCGTCGCGGTCGAGCTCGAGCCAGGCCAGCGCCTGGCGATCGAGCCGCCTCTGGCGGAGCCCGGCCGCCTCACCGTGCGGGCACCCTCCACCAGCCGCGACCTCTTCGTGCGACTCGGAGACGCGCCACTCGGTTGGACCCCGCTCGAATCGAGGAGGGTGGCTCCCGGCCTCCACCAGCTGCAGCTCTCGGATTCCCCGGCGGCGATCGCCCGCGCCCTCGAGATCGACGTCGCCTCCGGCGAGGAGACCTTGGTGGTGAGCGGGCTCGACGCCGCCGTCGAACCGATGGTGCAGCGGCGGCCGCTGGATTGAGCCGCCACGGCGAGGGCCGTGCGCCCGGCCCGGATCGCCCCGACCACCCGTCTTCGCGGTCAGTGGGACGGCGAGGGAGACTGCGCGACACCCGGCATTTCTTTGGAAATCCGGCGCTTCTAGGTTTTCGCGGCTAAGATCGCGAGGGAGCGGGGGCCTCTCGAAGCCGGCTCCCTCTCCGCAGTGGGCCGGCGCGGGGAAGCCGGACGGTCACCGGACAGCCAGGCCGGGAACGCGGAGAGCAGGCCCCTCGCCCTACCTCGCCGTCAACGGCGATCTCGTTTCTCGTTCCGATCTGCACTAGGGGACCAGCCATGGCGAAACGGAACCGCGCGGCCGCGACGATCGGCGCCCTCAAGCGCTCGTCGCCGGCCCTGGACGCAGACGAGGCCCTGCGCTCGGTGCGCGAGCACGTCGAGGACAACTTCGAGCGTCAGGTACCGCTCGCCGAGGCTGCCGACGTCGCCGGCTTCGAGCGCACCTACTTCTCCCACTACTTCCACAAGAAGACCGGGGTCACCTACGTGCGCTGGCTGAACGCCCTGCGCATCTCGCGTTCGATCTCCTTCCTGCGCAACCGCGAGATGAGCATCTCGGAGGTCGCCGAGCAGGTCGGCTACCGCGACCTGCGCACCTTCGAGCGCAACTTCAAGCGCTTCCTCGGCTGCACGCCGAGCTCGTTCCGGCGCGGCCTCAGGTCCTGATCCACGGCTCGGCGGCCGCGGCCCTCGCCACGGCTGTCGGCCTGCGCCGCGACGGGTGGTCCCTCGGCCTCAGACGGTTCGCTCGACGAACCGACTCTCGATCCAGCCCCGCTCGCCGTCGGGCAGAGCGATCAGGATCCAGTCGCCCCGCTCCTCCAGCGCCCGCACCTCGGTGCCGGCGTGGAGCTTGAATCGCACCACGCCCGAGGCCTCTGGTGCGGTGCGCGCGTCGACCTGCGGCGCCAGCACGACGGCCACCGAGGCCCCGCGCCACCAGTCGAACGCCAGCGAGGCCAGCATCGCGATCAGCACGACTCCGCCGACCGCCGCGAGCCAGCGCCGCGTCGCCGCAGCCCGCCGCAGCAGGACCAGGGCGATCGCCGACCAGAACGCGAGTCCGGCCACCACCGCGATCCAGATCCGCTCGACGCGGCTGAAGCCGAAGTGCCAGAAGACGAGCGTCCGCGGTACGGCGCCGGGATCGGGAGCGGCGATGGCGTCGCGTGCCGAGGTGCGCGCGAACTGGAGATTCGCCAACACGTCCTCGTCGCGAGGCGCCAGCGAACGGGCCCGGCGGTACGCCGCGATGGCGCCGCCCAGCTCGCCGCTGCGCAGCAGCGCGTTGCCCAGGTTGTACTGAGCGGAGGCGTTCTCCGGCCCGATCTCGGCCAGCTGTCGGAAACGCGAGACGGCGAGACCGTACTCGCCCGACTCGTACGCCTGCACCGCCTCGCCGAACAGGGTCGCCGGATCGGGATCCGCGGCCGTCTCCTGGCGACCCGCGCCTGGCGGCTGCAGCGAGCCACCGGCGTCGCCGCCGACCTCGCCGCGCTCCGGTCCCGACGTCGCCGAGGGAGTGTCGGGCTCCATCCCTTCGGCCTCTCCGGCCTCTCCCTCGACCGGCGCGGCGGCACCGCCGATGCGTAGCGGCTCCTCGCTCGGCTCCTGCCCGACCAGCGCGGAAGCCGGCGTCGTCGGAGCCAACGCCGTCAGCATGCCGGCCGACAGCGCCGCGAGCAGGACGAGCACCCTCCTGCGGTCGTCGCCGGCGACGACCTGCGTGATCACCCGCGACATCACCCGATGCATACCTCGGGGCATCACCTGCGGCCCCGCCTGGCGGAGAGCTCCGCGTCGAGAGTGGTGACCAGCTGGTCGAGGTTCTTGACGATCCGATCCCGCTGCAGGTTGCGGTCGCTGGCAGCACCGTACTGGGCGGCGTCGAGTCGGTCGAAGAGCTCTCGCACCCGCCGCACGGTGGCGTCGGTCGCCGCAGTCTCGCGCAGCGCCGCCTCCACCTCGGCGGTGGTCAGCGAAGAGCCCTCGAGATCCAGCTTGTCGCCGACGTAGTGGCGAAGACAACGCGAACAGCGCTCGATCAGGATCTCGGGATCGTGACGTGCCTCGGCGTCTTCGGCGAGATCGCGAAGGGTGCGACGCGCCACGCGCAGGGCGCCCTGACGGCGGCGCAGGCCCCGGTCCTGTGCGAATCGCGACTCGCGGCGCGCCCACAGCCAGAGGGCGAAGACCGCCAGCGGAGGCAGCGCGAACCCGAGCGCGGCCACCGGCGCCCTCCAGCCGTCGAGCCCACCGGGGCGCAGCGAGCGGAGTCCACGATGGAGGGGGAGGATGTCGTCGGCGAGGATCTTCACCGCGACCTTGCCGGTGGTCGGCGCCACCGACTCGGTCAGCATCAGATCCTCGCGGCCCTCTCCCGGGACGACGTCGAGGGTCAGCGCCGTCGTCGTCTTGACCCGGAACTCCTCGGCGGCTGGATCGAAGTAGACGAGCCGCAGCGGCGCGACTTCGGTCTCGCCCGGCTGCAGGGGGACCAGCGCCGAGCGGAAGGTCTTGCTGCCCGAGAGGCCGCCTTCGGCACGTTCGATACGGCTGGACGGTTTGTCGTCATAGACCTTGAAGCCCTGCAACTCGGGCAGCTCGGGAGGTCCGATCATCTGGACGTTGCCGCGACCGCTCACCGTCACCGCGAAGGTGGCGGACTCGCCGACGGCCACCTGCGCTCGAGCCAGCGAAGCGTCGATGTCGAAGTCTCCCACCAGCCCACGGAAGCCCGGCGGCGCCGGAGGCAGCGGCAGCACCTCGAGCTCGAGCGGGCGCGAGCGCAGCGACCTCGGCTCCATCGCCACCCTGCCGAAGTCGAACACGCTGCGCGAGCGGCGCGAGCGCACGGCGACCTGGAAGGAGAGCACCGACGGCGGAATGACCACCGGCCCGGGTCGCTGTGGGAAGAGCGCCTTGCGGATCTCGTTGACCAGGTACTCGACGCCGTTCTCGGTGGTGCGGAACTCGCGCACGTCGCCCAGGTTCTCGGCCACCAGGTCGCCGAAACTCATCTCCTCGAGCTGAGCGTCGGCCACCTGGACCCGGCGGTAGAAGCGCCACACGTAGACCACCTGCTGGCCGACGTAGGGCCGCTCCTCGGAGATCGAGACGGTGACGAAGGTGTCGCGGTCGTCCTCCGCCGCCGGCGCCTCGTCGTCCGCCAGCACCCGGATCCTGATCGGTTCGGTCTCCAGCGTCTCGCCCTCGACCTCGAGGCTGACCGGACCGATCACGAACTCGCCTGGTTCGCGCGCGGTCAGGTAGTAGGTGTAGCTCAGGCTGGCCGACATCTTGTTGTTCACCAGAGAGACCTGCTGCCCGACCGGCCCGGCCTGGGCGCGGAAGGCGGAGAGGTCCGGGAGACGCGGCCGGGCTCCGGCCACGTCCCAGGTCCGCACGGTCAGCTCGATCGGCCGGCCGAGGGTGGTCTGGTTGCGGTCGACCGTCGCCTGGATGCGCTGCGCCGAGACCGCGTCGGCGATCGCCAGGGCGCTCAACAACGCGCCGGCCAGGCGCGACAGCCGGCGCCTGGATTCGGCAGCGGAGCGTGTCGCGCGGTGGCTCACCAGTCCTTCTCCTGGCGCAGCTGGCCGGCGCGCGCCCGGCGCTCGCCGGCGGGTCGCTCCTCCTGCAGCGCCTGCAGGAAGCGCTGCGCCTCCTCGGGCGTCATCCCGGCTGGCTCCGACGACTGCGGCCGGCCGTCACCCTGGCGCGGCTCGGAAGGCTCCGACTGCGGCGGATCGGGCTGGTTGGGGTCGGTCTCGCCGGGATCGACGCGGCCGTTGCGGTTGGCGTCCTCCTCACCGTCGAGGCGGCCGTCGCCGTCGCTGTCCGGATTGCTCGGGTCGGTGGGGTTCTCGGCGCTGCGCTCCTGCTCGTCGGACAGGCCGTCCTCGTCTTCGTCGGCTCCCGGAGCGCCGTCGGAAGAGGACTCGCTGTGGTCGGGCGCTCCGTCGGCCTCGGAGTCGTCTCGTTCCTGCTCGCCACCGCCGGCTTGCGGGGCGTCGCCGCGCTGCTCCGCGTCCGAGTCCTGATCACCGCCGTCCTGCTCCTGGTCCTGGTCCTGGTCCTGGCCGCCGTCCTGGTTCTGCTGCTGCTCCTCGAGGCGACGCTGCACGACCTCCAGGTTGTGTTTTGCATCGACGTCGCCCGGCGCCAGGTCGAGTGCCTGCAGGAAGAGCTGCTCCGCCTCGGCAAGACGGCCGGCCCGGAACGCCGCATTGCCGAGGTTGTACAGCGCCTCGGAGCGCAGGTCGGCTTCGCCCGCCTCCTCCGCTGCCTTCGCAGCGCTCTGGTAGCTCTGAGTCGCCGCATCGAGCTGCCCGAGCTTGTAGCGGGCGCTGCCCAGGTTGAGATCGATGAGCGGCTCGTCGGGACGTTCGCTCTTCCAACGCTCGAAACCGCGGAGCGCCTCTTCGTACCTCTGCTCGCGGTAGGCCTCGACCGGATCATTCGCCGCCTGGCCAGCCAGCGGAGCAGCGAGCAGAACGACCAGGGCCGAGACCCGGAAGAACCGCGACAGCGGCGTTCGCACCGCGCCGTTCACGAGCCGATCTCCTCGGCCAGGTGCGGCGCGCGGTTCAGCGACCGACGTTCGGCGATCGACGCCTCGACGAGGAGCAGCACGATGGCCGCACCGACCAGCCACTGAAAGCGCTCCTTCCAGCGCCGTTGGCGCGTCGTGCCCAGATCCTGATCCTGCATCGTCGCCTTGATCCCCAACGAGTACACCTGCTCCAGGTCGACGTCACCGGTCACCGAGCGCACATACCGACCGCCCGTCGCCAGCGCGATGCGCTGCAGGGTCGGCTCGTCGAGCCGACTGAGGATGATCTCTCCTCTCGCGTCGCGCCGGAAGCCGCCGCCCGGATCGGGGATCGGCGACCCTTCCTCGCGTCCGATGCCGATGGTGAAGATTCGGATCCCGGCGGCGGCCGCCTCCTCCGCTGCCGCTACGGCCTGACCGAGATGATCTTCGCCATCGGTCATCAGGACGATCGCCTTGGAGGTGCTCGAGCTCTCCTCGAACGCCTCCACCGACGTGCGGATCGCCTGCGCGAGCGCCGTGCCCTTCACCGGGATGAGGTCGGGCTCCAGCGAGTCGAGGAAGATTTCGGCGGCGCCGTAGTCGAGGGTCAGCGGGCACTCCAGGAAAGCCGTTCCGGCGAACGCGACGAGCCCGATGCGATCGCCCTCGAGCAGCGCCAGGAGATCGCTGATCTCGCGCTTGGCGCGCTCGAGGCGCGACAGCGATCCTCCGGCTTCGGTGTCGCCCACCAACATCGAGTCGGAGACGTCCAGAGCGACCACGATGTCGACGCCGCGGCGGCGGATCTCCTCCCATTCGAATCCCATCTCGAACCCCGCCAGTGAGATCAGCAGAGCGAGCACCGCAAGCACCTGGAGCGTCGCCTTCACGCGGCGCCGGGCGGCGCTGTGGCCCGGCAGCAGCTGGCCGAGGAGGTGCTCGTCGGCGAACCGCTGCAGCGCGCGCCGCCTGGCGGCGCCGGCCCAGACGAAGAAGGCGACCAGCAGCGGCACCACCCACAGCAGCCACAACGCTCCCGGCCGCTGGATGCGGGCGTCGGCGCAACCGACGAGCAGCGGCACGGCCACCAACGCCAGCGTCTGGACGACGGTTCTCGGCTCGGGCCGTCGCCGAGGGCCGAACGCGCCGTTGCCGTCGCGGGATCTGCGGATGACGATCACGGCAGGGTCCTCAACCGGGTATTCAGCAGCACCATTTCCAGCACCAGGAGGAGCAGCGCCGGCACCACCAGCCACGGGTACTCCTCGTCGTACTCCATGAACGACTCCATGGTGATCTCGGTGCGCTCGAGCTCGTCGATCTGGGCGTAGATCTCTGCCAGCGCCCCCTCGTCCTCGGCCCGGAAGTACGCGCCGCCGGTGCGTTCGGCCATCGCGGTCAGCGTCTCCTCGTCGATCTCGACGTTCTCGTACACCGGCCGCGGCCCGAGCCGGGTCTCGACCAGGAAGGGTGCCTCGCCTCGGGTGCCGGCGCCGATGGCGTAGATCTTGACGCCCAACGTCGCGGCGATCTCGGCCGCGGTCAGCGGGCTCAGGCTGCCGGCGTTGCTGCGCCCGTCGGTCAGCAGCACGACGACCTTCGACGTCGCCTCCGAGTCCTGCAGACGCTTCACCGCTGTGCCGACCGCGGATCCGATCGCCGTCGCGTCCCCGGCCATGCCGATCTCCAGCCGCTCGAGGAAGGTCTTGAGGATCCCGTGATCGAGCGTCAACGGGCACTGGGTGAACGCGTTCTCGCCGAACACGACCAGTCCGATCTGATCGTTGACGCGAGCATCGACGAACTCCTCGACGACGTCCTTCGCGACTTCGAGACGGTTGCGACGGCGCACCAGGGATCGCTCGTCTGCGTCGAGATCGAGCGCCTGCATGCTGCCCGAGGTGTCCATCACCAGCACGATGTCGATCCCCTCGGTGCTCACTTCGGTGAGCTTGCGCCCGGTCTGCGGGCGCAGCAGCGCGACGAGCAGCAGCAACAGCACCAACCAGCGCAGGGCAGCGACGGCGCGACGCATCCAGAGCGTCGGCGAGCGACGCAGATGGCGCACGTGATGCAGGCTCGAGAAGCGCACCGCGGCAGGCCTCGCCCGGCGGCTCCACCAGCGCCGGGCCAGGACCAGCAGCGCCCAGGTCAGCAGCGCCGGACCGAGGTAGGCGAGCATCCAGAGATCGGCGAAGTGCAGGGAACCGTTCATCGGCTGGAGTGCTCCCCCTCTCCGCGGGCGGCGGAGGGCGACCCTCCCGGCTCGTCGGGCGGCGACAGGCGCGACGACCCGCCGTTCGCGGCCGCCGGGCCCTCTGCCTCGGGCTGGCTCGCGTCAGCCGCCGCCCCGACCTGCGGCAGCGTGCTCTCGACGAAGCCGACGGCTGCCTCCCAGGTCTGCTCGATCTCGGACCTGGCCGGCACCTGGGCCGCGTACTTGACCCTGTCGGTCTCGGACAGGAAGGCGGCGAGCCGGCGCTGCAGCGCCGAGCCCAGGTTCAGCGTGCGCACCCTGGCGAGGATCTCCTCGCTCGTCAGGTCGGTGGCGTTCACCACGAACCGCCGTTCGATGTACTCGCGCAGGACTCCGGAGAGGGAGAAGTAGTAGGTGCGTAGCTCGTCGAGATCGACGAATTCGCTGCGGCGCAGCTCCTCGAGCCTGGCGAAGGCCCACTCGTGGGCGCTCATCTGCCGCTCCTCGGAGGCCGCGCGTGCCTCTTCGAGCCTCCTGCGGCGCGCGACCCGCAGCACTGCGATCAGCAGCAGCGCACCGGCGGCCGCCAGCAGCACCGCCCGCCACCACCACGGATCGCGCAGCTCGCGGACCGGCTTGACGTCACGGATGTCCAGTTCGGCGACGTCCGTCGGCAGCACCGAGGTCACCTCCAGCCGGCGCGCTTCGGACCTCGCAGCGGCCGCGGCCTCCTGCCCGACGTCCTCGCCCACCTCGGCGACGACCGCCGGCAGCTCCCAGGTGCCGACCCGGGTAGGCCGCAGCACAAGCTCGACGCGCTGCAGCAGACGTCCCCCCGGCAGCTCGTCGAGCCGCTGGCGACGCTCGAGGACCGGCACCCCGGCCAGGCGTTCCTCGGTCGGGAGTCTGCCCGACGCATCGCCCGACGCAGCGCCCGACGAAGCGCCCGACGGATCGCGCGCACCGTCGCCCGGGGAATCGACCAGCGGCGGCAGCTGCGCCTCGACGCCCGGATCCCGCTCGAGCTCGACGACGTAGGTGAAGCGGTCTCCGATCGTGCCGGTGGCCGGCTCGAGCGCGCTGCGCACCTCGATCGGCGGCGGCGGCCCCGAGACGTCACGCGGCGAATCGCCGGCCCGCTCACCGCCGCAGGCGGCGCAGGTGGCGACCAGCGCGGCGAACGCCACGAGGGCCGCGGCGCGCGACCTGGGGCAGCGCCGGCCGACGGCCCGATGGCGGCGGCCACCGTCGCGCGGCGGCGCCGAACCGTCGCGAATCGATTCAGGCGCGTTCACGGGAACGGAAGAAGCGGACGATGGTGTCGACGTACGGCTCGCCGGCCGAGACCCGGATCTGTCCGACACCGGCGGCGCGGAAGAGGTCGCGAAGACGGTTCGCCTCATCGCGATGGAGAGACGCGAGCTGCTCTCGCACCCGACGATCCGAGCTGTCGATGCGCAACACCTCGCCCGTCTCGGCGTCCTCCAGCTCGATCAGACCGATCGACGGCAGCTCGGCCTCGCGACGATCCGAGATCGACACGGCGGTGAGGTCGTGACGTCTCGCGGCGATCTTCAGCCGGTCGTCGAAGCCGCGGTCGAGGAAGTCCGAGATGACGAACGAGACGACCCGGCGCCGCGCCACCTTGGTGAGGAACTCGAGCGCTCCCTGCAGGTCGGTGGCGTGGCCCTCAGGCTCGAAGTTGAGGATCTCGCGGATCACCCGCCACACGTGCGAGCGGCCCTTCTTCGGCGGTATGTACTTCTCCACCGCATCCGAGAAGAGCACCAGGCCGACTCGGTCGTTGCTGTGCACCGCGACGTAGGCGAGCACCGCGGCGATCTCCGCCGCGACCTCGTTCTTGAGCTGACCCCGACTGCCGAAAGCGCCCGAAGCGCTGACGTCGACCAGCAGCATCACCGTCAGCTCGCGTTCCTCGCGATGCTCCTTGACGAAGGGCGCGTTCATCCGCGCGGTGACGTTCCAGTCGATGTGGCGGATGTCGTCACCGGGCTGGTACTCGCGCACCTGCTCGAACTCCATGCCGCGCCCCTTGAAGGCGCTCTCGTACTCCCCAGCCATGGCGTCCGTCACCAGGCGCTGGGTGCGGATCTGGATCTGCTTGATCTTCTGGAACAGCTCTCCCTGCAGCACCTCCACCGGCTCGCGCTCGCGTCGCACGCTGCGGCGCCGGGCGAGCAGGGCCTCGCCGACCTGGGAGCCATCGACGATCGCCGGCGACCGGCGCGGTGACCGGTTCGGCGAGACGTCTCTGTTACCGCTCACCACGCCCCGTCCTCACGGAACGTCGACGGTGTTGAAGATCTCGAGGATCAGCTCTTCGGAGGTCAGCTCCTGGGCCTCGGCCTCGTACGAGAGCAGCACGCGGTGGCGCAGCACGTCGAGCCCGACGTTCTTGACGTCCTGCGGGGTCACGTACGCCCTGCCGGCGAGGAAGGCCTGCGCCTTGGCGGCCCGTGCCAGGTAGATGGTGGCGCGCGGCGACGCCCCGTACTCGATCAGGCGCTCGAAACGCTCCAGCCCGACCTTCTCCGGCTGGCGGGTCGCGAACACCAGCTCGACGATGTAGTCCTCGACCTTGGCGTCGACGTAGACCGCGTCCGCCACGTCGCGGGCACGGCGCACCTCGTCGAGATCGACCACCGGCTCGACGCGCGGCTGCTCGCGCCTGGACATCCGGCGCATGATCTCCCGCTCGTCCTCCCGCGACGGATAGTCGACACGCAGCTTGAGCATGAAGCGATCGACCTGCGCCTCGGGAAGCGGATAGGTGCCTTCCTGTTCGATCGGGTTCTGGGTCGCCAGCACCAGGAAGGGGTCGGGCAGGCGGTGGCTACGGTCGCCGAGCGTCACCTGACGCTCCTGCATCGCCTCGAGAAGGGCGCTCTGCACCTTCGCCGGCGCGCGGTTGATCTCGTCGGCGAGCAGCAGGTTGGCGAAGATCGGCCCCTGCTTGACCACGAACTGATGGTCCTGGGGACGATAGATCTGGGTGCCGACGAGATCGGCGGGGAGCAGGTCGGGCGTGAACTGGATGCGCGAGAAGTCGGCGTGCACCGCTGCCGCGAGACTGCGGATGCCGGTCGTCTTCGCCAGGCCGGGGATCCCCTCGAGCAGGATGTGCCCGTCGGCGACCAGCGCCAGCAGCAGCCGCTCGACCATGATGCCCTGGCCGACGAGCACCTTGCCGACCTCGCTGCGGACCCGCTGCAGCGCCGGCACGAGGGCGTCGATCTCCGGTTTCAGTTCTTCGACGGTCTTGTTCATGGGGTTGGGTGCTCCGGGAGTCTCGTACGTCGCGCCATCAGCGGCGCCGACGTGCCGCGGGCCGACGCCCCGGGGACGCGCGGCACGGACGGTGGCGAGAGCTTCGGTTCGAGGAGGGGATCGCGGGTGCGGTTCGCGAATGCTCTGTGCAGACCCGTCGGGGCGGAGAGCGAAGGGAGTGTGGACGGTAGATGGTCGGTGGAGGGCCGTTTCACCGGGCCTTGGCCGGCACCCCGAGACGGGCCGAACGCACCGCCGTCGTCACTCGGCCTCCCCTGCGCCGGACCAACGAACGGCGATGCGGCCTTGTTCCCTCGGCGTTCCCTCGCGGCCGGCGCCGGTCCGCCGCCCGGAGCCCGCTCGCAGACCGAGCGATCTCGGCGCAGACCGGCAGGCGGAGTCGCCGTCGGGTCGCCGCAGGACGGCGCGCAGTCTAGCAACGAGGAGCGGTCAGTCGACGCCGTCGCCGAGGTCCGAGGTCCGAGGTCCGAGGTGAGAGCGTCCAGCGGGCGGGCGGGCCGAGAGACGGCAACGAGGTCCCTCGGTGGGCACCGGCGAAAACTCCAGAACGTAGTAATCTCGTCGCCAAGATCGGCCGAGGGTGTTCCGGAAGGGATCACGGCGCCGATGCGCGCAGCCCATCCGAGGCCGATCCCGGGCTCCACGAGGCGCCCGGTGCTACATGAACCGATCCCGGAAGTTCACACGAAGCGATGCACGAAGACGGCGAACCCTTGATCCTCCTGGTCGACGACGACCGCACCCAGCTCCACCTCCTGCAGAGCTGGCTGACCCGCGAGGGATACCGGGTGCAGAGCTTCCAGGAGGGCGAGTCGAGCGTCGCCGCGCTCGCCCACTCGCTCCCAGACGCGGTCTGCCTCGACCTGCACATGCCGGGGCTCGACGGCATCGAGGTGCTGCGCCGCATCCGCCATGCGCAGCCGTCGCTGCCGGTGCTGATCATGACCAGCGACACCCAGATCGACAGCATCGTCGGAGCGATGCGCGAGGGCGCCTGGGACTACCTCGCCAAACCCATCAACCGCAACGACCTGCTGAATCGCCTGACCCACGCCGTCGAGCACTACCGCATGCACCTTCGGCTGCAGCACCTCGAGCGCGAGGCAGCCGGCCGCACCTTCCCGGGGATCATCGGTCGCAGCGCTCCGATGCGTCAGCTCTACCGCCAGATGGACCGGCTCACCGAGAGCGACATCACAGTGCTGGCACACGGCGAGAGTGGCACCGGCAAGGAGCTGGTGGCTCGCGCCATCCACTTCCAGAGTGCCCGCAAGGAGGGGCCCTTCGTCGCGGTGAACTGCGCCGCGATTCCCGAGACGCTGCAGGAGTCCGAGCTCTTCGGTCACGAGAAGGGCTCGTTCACCGGCGCCACGACGCGGCGTATCGGCAAGTTCGAGCAGGCCAACCGCGGCTCCATCTTCCTCGACGAGATCGCCGAGCTCTCGTTGTCGGCCCAGGCGAAACTGCTGCGGGTACTCCAGGAGCGCCTCTTCCTCAGGGTCGGAGGCAATCAGGAGCTGAGCTCCGACTTCCGACTGCTCGCAGCGACTCACCGCGACCTCCAGCAGGAAGTGGATGCCGGCCGTTTCCGCGAGGATCTCTACTTCCGCGTCGCCGTCTTCGAGCTGGAGATCCCGCCGCTGCGCGAGCGGCTCGACGACCTTCGCGAGCTCGCCACCAGCTTCGTCGAGCAGTTCGCCAAGAGCGAGGAGCTGGGACCGCTCGCGCTGACCGAGACGACCATGGGCATCCTCGAGCGCTACACCTGGCCCGGCAACGTGCGCGAGTTGCAGAACGCCATGCAGCGCGCCGCCGTGGTCGCGGAGGGAGGTGAGATCCACCCCCACAACCTGCCACCCCGGATCGTCGAAGCGCTCCGTGGGCAGGGCGTCGAGATCCCGGAGCCACCGGCCAGCCCCGAGCCGACGCCGGCAGCCGATCGTCCGGCGGCGGCCGACGGCGAGGCGGTGAACGGCGAAACGGCACCCGAGCCCTCCGACGGAGACGCCTGGCCGGACTTCGGCGAGGTGACCCTCGAGGAGCTCGAGAAGGAAGCGATCCGTCAGGCGATGCAACGCCTGGACGGCAACGTCTCCCAGGTGTGTCGTGAGCTCGGCATCGGCCGCACGACGCTGTATCGCAAGCTGCAGAAGTACGAGCTGCGCTGAGCGCTCGCGCGGCCGACCGGGCGACTACGAATTCAACGGACCGGACGGGCAGGCGTACGGATCCGCCTTGGCGCTGGCGTCGGTGCACACCACCGCAACCGCCTCCAGGCTCTCCCTCGACAGGATCCGGGGTGGCCGATAGGGGCGCTTCTCGGTCGCCTCCGGCTTCGGTTCGCTGCTCTTCATCTGTCTCGCTCGCCTCTCTCGTTCGGCCTTTACGGCCGGCGTCCCGGCGCCACGACGCTGCCGTGGCACCGGAGTGGTGCCGCCGGGCCCGTCATCGTGGGAGGTCGTGGCCCGGCGGCACTGGATCCTCTGTCGGGATCCTACACCCCTTGGGCTGGCCGCCGATGATTCGACTTGCAAGTTCCCGACCACCGTCCCGTGTGTCAGCCTGGCACACCCACCGGCGAGCACACGGCTGGCCGAGGACGTTCGTATACTGCGGCCTCCGAGGAGGTTACGCTGCTCCGCGACCGCAGCGCGCACGGCGCTGCCTCGCCTCTTGCTGCGATCCCGATCCCGGTCGCGAGCCCGTCCGACCCTACGATGAAGCTGTACGTCGAGCCGGCAGATGGTCCGGCATTCCACCGCACCTTCGACACCGACTCGATGGTGATCGGGCGGGCCTCCACGTCCGATCTGGCGCTCGCGGATCCCTTCCTGTCGCGGCACCACGCCAGGCTCTTCCGCGCCGGGGCGACGGTGCTGGTCGAGGATCTGGGGTCGCGAAACGGCACCGAGCTGAACGGAGTGCCGATCCGCAAGCCGACGGCGGTGAATCCCGGCGACGTGATCAAGGTCTCGGGATCGACGATCTCCTTCGAGGACCTCGGCGGCAACCAGCCGGCGACCACGGTCGACTTCGGCGCCACGATCT
Source organism: Acidobacteriota bacterium (assembly GCA_003388555.1). Classification (GTDB taxonomy): domain Bacteria; phylum Acidobacteriota; class Thermoanaerobaculia; order Multivoradales; family Multivoraceae; genus QQVD01. The sequence goes on from QQVD01000068.1 coordinate 212,770, forward strand.
TCCGCCCCGCCTCGGAGGTGCTGCGTGAGGTCGAGTCCGAGGTCACCGGCGACCGCGCCCTCTCCGAGGCCGACCTGCGCCACTATGCCGCGCGCCTGCGACGGATCAACGAGGTGCACGAAGCGCTGGGACGATCGATCTCGCAGGACGAGCTGCTGTCGCTGATCCTCAAGCGGGCATTCGAGGAGCTACGGCCCGAACAGGGGGTCATCTTCCTCCGCCAGTCGGGCGGCGAGTTCGAGCGGGTTGCCTCGCGCTCCGAGCGCGACGCCGTTGATGAAGATCCAGACGGTGGGGAGATCCCGCTGTCGCGCGCCCTGATCGAGGAGGTCTGCGAGAAGGGGATGGCGGCGATCGTCGTCGACGCGGCGACCGACGAGCGCTTCTCCGAGGCTCAGAGCATCATCATGAGCGGACTGCGCTCGATCGTCGCCGCTCCGCTGCTCGACGGATCAGAGAGCCTCGGCATGATCGTGCTCAGCTCGAAGGTCGCCGTGCGGGAGTTCCGCGAGGAGGACCTCGAGTTCCTCGTCTCCATGGCCTCGATCGCGGCGCTGAAGATCCGCAACGTGGCGCTGACCGAGGACGCCGTCGCCCGTCGCAAGCTCGAGGAGGATCTGGCCCTGGCCCGCCGTATCCAGGTCTCGCTCCTGCCCTCTTCGCTGCCCGACGTCGGGGGCTGGGACCTCGAGGCGCGCAACCTGCCGTCGCGCGGAGTCTCCGGTGACTACTACCAGATCATCCCGCGCAGAGACGGCGCCGAGCTGGTGCTCGTGGTCTCCGACGTCTCGGGGAAGGGCATTCCTGCGTCGCTGCTCACCGCTTCGCTGGAGGCGCTCTCGGCGGGCCCGATCGAGGACGGCTCCTCCCCGGCGGAGATCTGCACCGTGCTCTCGCGCCGTCTCTTCCGCCGCAGTCCGCCGGAGAAGTACGCCACCGCCTTCATCGCCGTCGTCGATCTGGCCACCAGTGCAGTGACCTACGCCAACGCCGGTCACAACCCGGCCCTGCTGCTGCGTACCGACGGCAGCGCCATCGAGCTCGGTCCCACCGGCATGCCGATCGGCCTGGTCGACGGGGCCGAGTACCAGCAGGAGCACCTCGAGCTGGCGGCCGGAGACCTGCTGCTGATCTACACCGACGGTGTCTCCGAGGCGGAGAGCCCGGGGGGCGAGGAGTTCGGTGTCGAGGGAATCCTCGCCAGCGTCGCTCCAAGGCGAGACGAACCCCTCGACGACATCCTCGAGCGGCTGCGCACAGATCTGACGCGCTTCACGGCGAACCTGCCGGCCCACGACGATCGCACCGTGCTCCTGGCGCGCCGAGCACGGGGATCCGAACCCACTCCGGCCGGCGACGCAGATGCCGGCGGAACAGCTTCGTGATCACCTGCGCCAGGTGCCGAGGTCTGGTCGATCCGGAGGACGGATCCTGTCCGGTCGGGCGCCGCGACTGTCCGGTGTTCGGGGTCACGGCGACGGCCGCGCCGGTGGCGCCCGAGGCACCGGTGTCCAACGAGACCATCCTGCTCACCCCCGAGCAGCGCCGGGCGCTGATCCCCGACCGCCCTGCACGACCATCGCGCCCGACTACAGGGTCCGGCCGCGGGCCGAACCAGCCGAGACAGAAGACGCAGCCGGTGCAGGCGCCGAGCTCGGAGCGGCCCGGTCGCCCGCACCCACGACGCGCAGCGGCATCGGCCAATCAGCTCGCCAGGCTCGGCAAGACGCTGGCGATCTGGGCGATCCTGCCGCTCTTCCCGATCGCGGTCGTGGCCGTCGTGGTCAGCTCGATCGCGCTGTCGCGGTCGTTGGCCCTGCCGGGAAAGCCCGGACGTTCCGATGCCCTGCTCGGCATCGTCACCGGGTCGGTCTTCATGGTCTGCTGGCTGGCGCTGACGCTCTGGTACGTCGCCGATCTGCTGGTGCGGTGAAGCGGTGAGGTCGACGTTCAGCACCGCGGCGCAGGCGCAGGAGCCGGCGAGACGGCGCCAGCGACGAGCGCTCCGTCGGCGGTTCGCAGCCCTCTTGGTGACGGCCGCCTGCACTTCCTGCGGCGGACCTGGCGAGATAGCGCGACCCGGCGAGGAGGCCCCGCCCCTGCCCGACCAACTCGCCGAGTTCCGGGAGTCCGGACACCGGAAGTGGCGACAGGATCGTCTCGAGGCCCTGCGCGGCCCGGAGGGCTGGCCTTCGGTCGTCGGTCTGCACTGGCTCTCGCCGGGCAGCCATTCGATCGGAGCAGGACCCGAGAATCGGATCGTTCTCCCGGAGGTGCCGTCGCTGGCCGGCCAGCCACCCACCTTCGCCACCCTGGTCGTCGAGGAGGGCTCCCCGCCGGCCAGAGTCTGGCTGGAGGTTCAACCCGAAGCCGAGGTCCTGCTCAACGGCCGTTCGATCCGCCGCAGCGAGCTGCACAGCGACGCCACGCCGACGCCGACGATCGTGAGTGCCGGCAGCCTCAGCCTGCGCCTGATCGACCGCGGAGGCGAGCTGGCTCTGCGCATCCGTGACCTCGATTCCCCGCGCGGGGAGGCTCTCGAGGAGATCCCGAGCTGGGAGTACCGGCGCGATCTCGTGCTGGTCGGCAGGTTCGAGGAGAGGACCGCCGGCCCCGGCCTGATGCTCGAGAACGTCGTCGGCCAGGTCTACGAGCACCCTTCGGTCGGCGACGTCGTGGTGGAGATCGCGGGCGTCGGCTACAGGCTCGGCGCCGTCGGAGCGGCGCGCGACGAGCCCCTGCTCCTGATCATCGCCGACCAGACGAACGGCGACGAGACCTACTCCGGCGGGCGCTACCTGAGTGCCGAGGTGCGCGCCGACGGCAGCGTCGTCGTCGACCTCAACCGTCTCTACAACCCGCCCTGCGTCTTCACCGCCTACGCCACCTGCCCCCTGCCGCCGGCGGGCAACAGGCTGCCGGTCCGCATCGAGGGGGGCGAGAAACTGCCGGATCGCGGAGTGGCCTCCAAGTAGTCTCGCTCGCCGCGCGCCCCGGTGACGGTGTCAGTCCGACTGCGGCGGCGACGATCTAGCTGGCAGAACGGCGTCGCGGAGTGCGCCGCCGCCGGACGGCCACGCAAGCCGTCCCGGATCGACGGACCCCTGCCGCAGGGAGGACGCGATGAACGCCATGCCGCCGCGCCGCCGCGCCACGTCTCAGAGAAGGTCACGGCCGGGAGACACCGCCGAACTCTCGCCGCAGAGCGGGAGCCGGAGCGGGAGCCGGAGCCGGAGCGGGCGCCTCCCCACCCTCCTCGCCGTCGGCTGCTGCCTGTCGCTGCTGCTGGTCGCGCGCCAGACGGGGCTCTGGGCGCAGATGCACGAGCTCGCGGCTCTGCTCGCCGAGCCCGAGATCGTCGTGAACGAGCTGCCGATGACGCTGCCGGCCTGTGACCCCCCAGGCCAGGAGGCGGCGCGAGCCGCGCCTCCCCTCGCTCCTTCCGCGGTGGCCGATGTCGACCTGCTCGAGGACGCCGAGCGCGAGATCGCCGAGCTGCGCGAGCGGCTGGCGAGAGCAGAAGGTGAGCTGGTGCAGGCGCGGGCGGTGAGTCGACAGCTGCGAGCAGGACTCGCCGAGGAGCGCGGTCAGAGGGGCCGGGCGCGCTCCGCCTCGCGGCGGCGGGCGACGCGGGACCCGATCGCGGCGATCGGGCAGCAGCTCGAGGCGCTCGGTGTCGCGTCGCCACCAACCGCCACCGACCGCGGCTTCGCCGCCCAGTTCCGCGTCGGTCGGGTGAAGGTGCAGTTCCTCGGCAGCGATGCCTGGATCACCGGAACCGTGACCAGCAGAGCCGATCGCGATCTCCAGCCGCTGATCGTCGTCGAGCTGCTGCGCGACGGGCGCGTCGAGGGGGTTCGCGAGGTGCGGCTGCAGGTCGCCGCCGGCGCCACCGCGGCGTTCGAAGCGCGCCTGCCGACCCAGCTCGCCGAGGGCACCTACAGCGCCCAGGCACGGGTCGAGCCGTGACGAGCCGCCAGCCTCAGGACGAGACGCGCTCGAGTGCCAACTCGACGATGCGCCCGCAGAGAGTGCCGAAGGGAATCCCCACCGCCGCCGCGGACTGCGGCAGCAGGCTGGTGGCGGTCATCCCCGGCAGGGTGTTCACCTCGAGGCAGTGTGGACGGCCCTGTGCGTCGAGGCGGAAGTCGACCCGGCTGTAGTCGCGCAGCCGCAGACCGCGGTGCACCGTGAGGGCGTCGGCCCGGACCCGATCTGCCAGCTCGGCATCGATCTCCGCCGGGAAGACCTCTCGCGCTCCTCCCGGCGTGTACTTGCTCTCGAAGTCGAAGACCCTGCCGGCCACGACGATCTCGCCGACCGCCAGCGCCTCGTCGCCGAGCACCCCGACGGTGAGCTCACGTCCGGGCAGGAATCCCTCGAGGAGGACCTCGTCGTCAAAAGTGAGTGCGCGTCCCACCGCCTCGTCGATCCCGCCGCGATCGTCGACCACCGAAAGGCCCACCGTGGAGCCGACTCGCGACGGCTTGACCACCAGCGGGAAGCCGAGCTCGATGAGCTTGTCGTCCGGCTGCGGCCAGACCAGCCAGGGGGCCGTGGCGACTCCGAGCTGGGTGAAGAGCTGCTTCGAGAGCCCCTTGTCCATCGCCAGGTACGATCCGGCCGCTGGGCTGCCGGTGAAGGTCAGACCGAAGAGCTCGAGAGCCGCCTGCACCAAGCCGCCTTCGCCCTCCCTGCCGTGCAGCACCGGCATCACCACGTCGACCCCCACTTCGCGGAGCTCGGCGAGCACCGCGGGGAGGTCCTCGCTGTCGCGCAGCCGGCGCAACTCCGACGCGTCCGGTGGGCCCGTTCCGACCGGGCGTGCCAACAGTTGTTGCTCGTCCTCCCCTCGCAGCAGCCCGGCGCAGGTGTCGGCGACGATGACGCTCCAACCTGCTTCGCGAAGACCGGCCACCACCTGGCGCGCGCCGCTGAGGGCGACGCCGCGCTCCGGCGTCGCGCCGCCGGTGAGCACCGCGACGCGCACACCCGAGCGGGCGGTCGCACCGGCTTCGCCGTGCATCAGACGCTGCATCGACTCTCCATCCTCATCCATCATGGCCCGCTACTCGTGTTCTTCGCTCGTGGCCTTCGCCACGCTTGCCACGAGCAGGAGCGAGAGCGCGGCGAAGCCGCCACCGATCCAGTACGGCAGTCCGATCTCCAGATCGTACGCCGCACCGGCGAGCAGCGGCACCACCGCCCGAGCCGCCGCCGCGAACGACTGCGAGACTCCGAGCACGGCGCCTTCGCGACCGCTCGGCGCCCTGAAGGAGATCAGGGTGGTCAGGGCGGGCTGCGCCAGACCGCGACCTACCGCCACCGCGACCAGCGGCGGCACCAGCCAACCGAAGGTCGGCGCCGTCGGTACCAGGACGATACCGACCAGCATGGCGACGCCGCCCGCCAGGGTGAGTGCACGGGCGCCGAAGCGACGCGCGAGCCTGCCGACCAGTGAGCCCTGGACGAACACCATCACCAGCCCGATGGCGAACAGAGTGGCGCCGAAGCCCACTTCGTCGAGTCCGAAGAGATCGGCGCCCAGGTAGGCGAAGGTGGTCTCGAAGATCACGAACAGGGCAGTGATGGCGAAGTAGGCAACGAAGAGGCGCAGGAGGGCGCCACGCGAATCGCCCTCTGGCAGGCGGCGCGGGATCCGCTCGCGATGCCGCCGCGGCTCGCGCAGCCAGCGCAGGGCACCGAGCAACGTGATCAGGGAGAGCGCCGCGGCGACCAGCGCGGCGCTACGGAAGCCGAGCCCGAAGGCGGCGAGCCCGGCGCCCAGGCCCGGGCCGAAGACGAAGCCCAGACCGATCGACGCACCGAGCAGCCCGAGGTAGCGCGTCCTCTCGCTGGCCGGCGTGACGTCGACCAGGTAGGCCTGAGCAGTTCCGATCGTGGCGGCGAAGAAGCCGGCGAGGAAGCGCGCGGCGATGAGCGCGGCCAACGTAGGAGCTACCGCCGACAGCGACAGAGTGAGCACCGAGCCGGTGAGCGACCAGAGCAGCACCGGACGCCTGCCGACGCGGTCCGAGATGCGCCCGAAGACCGGCGAGCCGACGAACTGGGCCACCGAGTAGGCGCTCATCAGCAGCCCCAGCTCGAGGCCCGAGGCGCCGAGGGTGCGGGCCCAGTAGGGCAACGATGGCAGGATGATGCCGAAGCCGAGCAGGTCGAGGAAGACGATCGCGTAGACGACGACGACTCCGCCGGCGCCAGCCTTGGACCGTTCTTCGGCGGGGAGCCCGGGCGGATCGTGTGATCGATCCTCCGTCCCGTCCTGCGGCGCGGACGCAGCGCCGCCGTCCGATTCGATCGTGGGCTGCTCGTTCATCGCTTCGCCGTCCCCTCGCCCGGCGAGAGTGGCCCACGGCGAGGAGCGTCATCCTCGCAGATCGGCTGCGCCGTCGCACCTTCCAGCGCCTCGCCGGCTGATCCGGGAGATCAGGGAACGAGGTCGAGCGTCAACGACTCGGAGACGAGCCAGCCTCGCAGGGAGGCGCGCAGCCACGGACGCCCCGGCTCCCCCACCAGCTCGAGCAGGCCGGCTTCGCGATGGCGCCGCACCGTCTCGCCCGAGGCGGCCAGCAGATCGACGGCGAAACGCTCGCGCAACGAGACCAGATCGAGACCCGCCCGCGTGCGCAGGCCCAGGCTCACCGCCTCGAGCAGCAGCTGCTCGAGGTCGAGCCGCTCGAGCTCGGCCACGGCCGGCGGCAGGTCTTCGCCGCCGGCCGCTCGCCCGCCGGTGACGGAGCGGCTCTGCAGGCGCTCCAGCCAGCGCCGCGGTGAGCGCACGTTCGACCAGCGGACGGCGCCGTCGAACGAGTGCGCCGACGGCCCGAGGCCGAGGTACGGCTGATGGCTCCAGTACTTGCTGTTGTGTCGGGCCTGGTGGCGTGGAGCGGTGGCGAAGTTCGAGACCTCGTAGGCTTCGAATCCCTGCGAGGCGAGAGTCTCGTGGGTGGCCTCGAACCACTCGGCCCGCGCGTCCTCGTCGAGCATCCGACGTCGGCCGAGGCGCCGTTCGCGCTCGAAGGCGGTGCCCCGGTGGTAGGTCAGCTCGTAGCAGGAGAGGTGATCGAGGCCGAGAGCGGCGGCCTCGCGCAGCTCCTCGCGCCACGAGTCGAGAGGGCGCCCTCCGGTGGCGTAGATCAGATCGGCCGAGACCCTGTCGAACCCCGTTGCCGCCGCCAACCGCGCCGCCGCCAGTGCCGCGACGCGGTCGTGGCGTCGGCCCAGGTCGCGCAGTGTCGCGTCGTCGAGCGACTGCACTCCGAGCGACAGCACCGCGAAGCCGAGGTCCCGCCAGGCCGCCAGGGTCTCGCTGCCACGGACGTCCTCGGGGTTGGCCTCGAGCGACCACTCGCCGCCGGGCGCGATCGGCAACCTCCGGCCGAGTCCGACGACCAGCCTCTCCAGCTGCTCGAAGCCGAGGGCCGACGGAGTGCCGCCGCCGAAGTAGACGGTGTCGAACGGCGGTGCCTCGGGGGCGATCGGCCAGCTCGCGGCTTCGGCCAGGACCGCTTCGACGAAGCGCTCGCTCTCCCCGGGGCGCTCGCGTACCACGGCGAAATCGCAGTACGGGCAGATGGCCGAGCAGAACGGCACGTGCACGTACAGCCCGGGAGTCGGCGCCACCTCTGGCCGAGGAGCGAGTGGACGCCACGGCCAGGGGGCCGTCTGCGGCTCGGCTTCGTCGGCAGGGCTGCCTGGAGCCATGGCTTCGATCGCTCCTCTCGCCCCGGCGTGGGGTCTTCCGAGCTTCCTCGCGAACCGTCGGCGTGCTCGGCCTACTTGTCGGAGCGCAGGACGCTGACGAAGGCCTCCTGGGGGATCTCGATCGCCCCCACCATCTTCATCCGCTTCTTGCCCTCGCGCTGCTTCTCCAGCAGCTTGCGCTTGCGGGTGATGTCGCCGCCGTAGCACTTGGCGGTGACGTCCTTGCGGAAGGCGTTGATCGTGGTGCGAGCGATGATCTGTCCGCCGATGGCTCCCTGGATGGCGATCTTGAACTGCTGCCGTGGGATCGTCTCGGCGAGGCGCTCGCAGTACTTCATCGCCCGCGGCCGCGCCTTGTCGCGGTGCACCAGCTGCGACAGCGCGTCGACCCGGTCGCCGTTGACCAGGATGTCGACCTTCACCAGATCGGTCGAGCGGTAGTCCGTCATCTCGTAGTCGAACGACCCGTAGCCCTGGGTGACCGTCTTGAGCTTGTCGTAGAAGTCGTAGAGCACCTCGGCGAGCGGCATCTCGCAGGTCAGCTCGACCCGCTCGGCGGAGAGGTAGCGGAACTGCGTGTTCTCGCCGCGTCGCTCCATGCACAGCTCCATCACGGCGCCGAGGTAGCGCTCGGGGACCATGACCGATGCCTTGATGAACGGCTCCTCGACGTGGTCGACCTTGGTCGCCTCGGGATAGAGCGAAGGGTTGTCGATCGTGCGCAGCTCGCCGTCGGCCATCTTCACCTTGTACTGCACCGAGGGCGCCGAGAGCACCAGCGACAGGTCGTACTCCCGCTCGAGGCGCTCCTGGACCACGTCGAGGTGGAGCAGGCCCAGGAAGCCGCACCGGAAGCCGAAGCCGAGCGCCGTCGAGGAGTCCTTGTCGAACGTGAGCGCGGCGTCGTTCAGCTTCAACTTGTCGAGCGCCTTGGCGAGATCCTCGTAGTCGTCGCTGGTCACCGGGTAGATCGACGAGAAGACCACCGGCTTGGCCTCGCGATAGCCCGGGATCGGCTGGTGCGCCGGGCGCTCCTGGTCGGTGATGGTGTCGCCGACGTTGATGTCGCTGATGTTCTTGACGCCGGCGATCACGTAGCCCACCGAACCGGTCGGCAGCTTCTTCTCGGGACGCCGCTCGATCATGATGCGACCGAGCTCCTCGATCTCGTAGTCACGCTCGGTGTGCATCAGGCGGATGTTCTGGCCCACCCGGAGCTCGCCGTTGAGCACCCGGCAGAGCATGATCACTCCCCGATAGGGGTCGTACTCGGCGTCGAAGATCAGCGCCTGGGTCGGCTCGGCGGGATCTCCCTTCGGCGACGGCAGCTTGTGCACGATCGCCTCGAGCAGCTGGTCGACGCCCTGCCCCGTCTTGGCGCTGACCTGGACCGCCTCGAACGGATCGAGCCCGAGGTCCGAGTCGATCTCCTCCTGGGCGCGCTCGACGTCCGCCGACGGCAGGTCGATCTTGTTGATCACCGGCAGCAGCTCGAGGTCGTACTCGAGCGCCAAGTAGAGGTTCGCCACCGTCTGTGCCTCGACCCCCTGCGACGCGTCGACCAGCAGCAGAGCGCCTTCGCAGGACATCAGCGAACGACGGACCTCGTGCGAGAAGTCGACGTGGCCCGGCGTGTCGATCAGGTTCAGCTCGTAGAGCTGCCCGTCCTGCGCCGTGTAGGGCAGGGTGATCGTGTTGCTCTTGATGGTGATCCCGCGCTCCCGCTCGATGTCCATCGAGTCGAGCACCTGGTCGCGGAACTCGCGATCGCTGATCGCCCCGCAGCTCTGGATCAACCGGTCGGCGAGGGTCGACTTGCCGTGGTCGATGTGGGCGATGATGCAGAAGTTGCGGACGTTCTTCAACGGAGTCCTCGGAGGGTCCGGGCAGAGGGTCGAAGCCCGGAGGGGGCGCGCAGGGGCGCGAAAACGCTCGGATACTATCGTCAGGCGCAACCCGGCCCGGCAGCGCCGGTGGCCGCGTCGCCCTCCGCACAACAGCGCCGGACGACCTTTCGTTCCAGCCGGGCAGCGCCGATCCGGGGCCGCGAGACGATCAGCCTGTCGGCGTCGTCGGCTTCTCAAGGATCTGCCTCCCGCTTTGCCGGCCTCGCGCCCATCACCCGCCCCGCCGAGGGACGACACGGGCCGATTGGCGGGGGCGACGATTCCGCTCACACCACCCGAGACGCGAGACCCTCCATGCCAGACCGCACCGATCCCACCGCTCCCCGCGACGGCGAGGGCCGTGCTCCACGTCGTGTGCGTCTGATCGGCATCCCGATGGACTACGGGCAGGCGCGCCGCGGCGTCGACATGGGACCTGCCGCCCTGCGCCACGCCGGACTCGCCGAGCGACTGCGCCGGATCGGAGTCGAAGTGGTCGATGGCGGCAACGTCGAGCCGCCGATCCGCGACACCCTGCCCGACCGCGGCGGCCTCGCCTACATGGACCACGTGGTCGCCGTCTGTGAACGGGTCTACCGCGAGGCGCGAGCCGCGATCGAAGCCGAGGAGATGCCTCTGTTCCTCGGCGGCGATCACTCACTCTCGCTCGGCACCGTGGCCGGCATCGCCCACGGGCGCCGCGTCGGCGTGCTCTGGGTCGACGCGCACGGCGACTTCAACACGCCGGAGACCTCGGCCAGCGGCAACATCCACGGCATGCCGCTGGCGGCCCTGGTCGGGCTCGGCGACCCGCGCATGACCGACCTCGGCACGCCGGGCCCGAAGGTGCGCCCCGAAGACGTCGTGTTGATCGGCGTGCGCGATCTCGACGAGCCGGAACGCGTGCAGATGCGGCGTGTCGGCGTCCAGGTGTTCACCATGCGCGATCTCGACGAGCTCGGAGTCGCCGTCGTCACCCGCCGGGCCCTGGATCACCTCAGCAGAGTCGAGCACCTGCACGTCAGCCTCGACATGGACGCGCTCGATCCGAGCGAGGCGCCGGGCGTCGGCACTCCGGTCGACGGAGGCCTCACCTTCCGCGAAGCGCACCTGCTGATGGAGCTGCTGGCTCAGGACGGGCGCGTGCACTCGGCCGACCTGGTCGAGGTCAATCCGATCCTCGACAACCGCAACGAGACCGCTCGGCTGGCGGTGGGGCTCGTCGCATCCCTGATGGGCAAGGTCATCTACTGAGTCATCTACCGACCCATCGACCGAGCGATTCGAACCGAAGGCCGACGTCTCTCTTTGCACCCCAGCCGAAGGAGAGACGCGAGAGGAGGTGCCGCATGGCCACCAGCAGGAAGAAGACCTCGGACGAGAAGCCCGAGAAGGAGTCACAGCAGAAGAAGGACGCCGGGGCGTCGGGCCGGTCGGGCCGGTCGGGCCGGTCGGGCCGACGCTACTGGTTGATGAAGAGCGAGCCCGACGTCTACGGCATCGACGACCTGCGTCGGGACGGCACGACGATGTGGGACGGGGTGCGCAACTACCAGGCCCGCAACTTCATGCGCGACGAGATGCAGGTCGGCGACGGGGTCCTCTACTACCACTCGAACACCAAGCCGATGGCGATCGTCGGCCTGGCGCGGGTGAGTCGCGAGGCCTATCCCGACCCGACCCAGTTCACCAAGGGCCGCTACCACGATCCCAAGGCCACCCGGGAGGAGCCGCGATGGTTCCTGGTCGACATCGAACACGTCCGGACCTTCGACGAGCCGCTGCCGCTGGCTTTCCTCAAGGAACGGCCGGAGCTGGAGGGCATGCCGCTGCTCGCCAAGGGCCAGCGCCTGTCGGTGCAGCCGGTCTCGACCGAGCACTGGAGAGCGGTCTGCAAGATGGCCGGAGTCAAGCCCTTCTAGGAGCCCGTCGTCGACGCGGGAAGGCCGATCCGATCGTCGCTTCAGCCGGATGGGCCGAGCGCCGCCCCCTGCTCCGCCAGACGCCCGAAGCCGAGTCGCTCGCAGAGGGCGGCCCACCGCTCGGGCCGCACGCCGCGCCAGATCAGCTGGTCGACCTCGAGGCCGGTCTCGACCTCCGAAACCACCCGCGCCAGGCGGCGCGAAAGCAGCGCCTGATCGCGCTGCTCCCCGAGCTTGCGGGCGATGCCCCGCGCGCCGCGGATCTCCAGCGCGGCGACCCGCTCGAGATCACCGAGCGCCGCATCGAGGCTGCCCAGCTCGGCGAGCAGGGACGCCGCGGTCTTCCTGCCGATCCCGCGCACACCGGGGATGTTGTCGACCGGGTCTCCCGCCAGGGCCAGGAAGTCGACGATCTGCTCGGGCCGCACCCCGAACTTGGCCAGCACCTCCGAGGGCCCGTAGAGCTCGTCACGGGCGAAGTCCCACAACCGCACCTGCGGACCGACCAGCTGAGAGAGGTCCTTGTCGCTCGAGACGATGCGGTGGGGAACGACGGGATCGGACTCGCGCAGGCACCGGCTGAGGGTCGCGAGCAGGTCGTCGGCCTCGTACTCGGAGTCGATCAGGGTGACGAGCCCGAGAGCCTCGGCGATCTCCCGGCACCACGCCTGCTGCGCCTCGAGGTCCGCCGGCGGCAGCTCACGCTGCGCCTTGTAGGCAGGGTAGATCTGGTTGCGGAAGCTGGTGGTCAGGCTGCCGTCGAAGGCCACCGCGACCCTGCGGGGACGCTCCGCTCCCTCTCCGAGCAGGCGCAGCAGGAAGCCGGCGAAACCGTAGGCGGCGTTGACCGGATCGCCGGCCGGAGTCCGCATGCTGCTGGGCAGGGCGAAGAAGGCGCGGAAGATGTAGGGGCTCGCATCGACCAGCAGTGCCGAGCGATCCGCTTCGGGCGACGATCCTCGTTGTGCGGGAGTCAGAGGTGGCTCCTTTCGCGACGGCGGGCGCGGGCGCCGACGGGACGGCTGTCGTGGGCTCCCGTGGAGATCGACGGGGCGTCGCCCGAGAGTCCGGGCGGCGAGCGACAGTAGCAGCGACGGCGCCGCGCCCCTGGGGCCGATCCGGCCGACTTCGTTGATAGCATCTGCAGCCGCCGCGGGCTTCGGAGCACGCGTGCCATCGGAGGCCTCGCGGGCCTTCCCGGCACGCCGAATTCCCTGTGCCCGCTCCTCCCCGTCTTCCCTACTTCCAGACTCAGGATCCGATCCGAGATGCCCAGCTACAACATGAACCAGCTGAGGAACGGCCTCAAGCTGCTGATCGACAGAGACCCCTACCTGGTGGTCGACACCGACATGGTCAAGCCCGGCAAAGGCCAGGCGTTCACCAAGGTCAAGGTGCGCAACATGCTCACCGGCCGGGTCACCGAGAAGACCTACAAGGCCTCCGACATGGCCGAAGGCGCCGATGTCGTCGAGACCTCCATGCAGTACCTCTACTCCGACGGTGAGAACTGGATCTTCATGAACCCGGACACCTTCGACCAGGTCGCCGCTAACGCAGACGCGATGGGCGACACGCCGCAGTGGATCAAGGAAGAGGACGTCTGCCAGATCACGCTGTTCAACGGTTCTCCGATCCTCGTCTCGCCCCCCAACTTCGTGGAGCGGGAGATCGTCGAGACCGATCCCGGGCTCAAGGGCGACACCTCGAGCGGCGGCAACAAGCCGGCGACGCTCGAGACCGGAGCCGTGGTCCGCGTCCCCTTGTTCATCCAGGTCGGTGAGATGATCAAGGTCGATACGCGGACCGGCGAGTACGTCTCCCGCGTCAAGAGTTGAGCCGAGGCGAAGCGCCCGCGGTCGCCTGGCGGCCGCGCGGCGGGCGCCGCCTGCTCGAGCTGCGCGCCCGGGCGCTCGGTGTGGTGCGCTCCTTCTTCGCGCGTCGCGGAGTGCTCGAGGTCGACACCCCACTGCTGCAGACCACGGCCGCCACCGACCTGCACCTCGACAGCGTGCCCTGCGAGCCGATGCCGGGGGTGCGGGCCTATCTCCCCACCTCGCCGGAGACGGCGATGAAGCGCCTGCTCGCCGACGGCTCCGGCCCGATCTTCCAGGTCTGCAAGTCGTTCCGGCGCGGCGAGCTCGGGTCGCGTCACCGGCCCGAGTTCACCATGGTCGAGTGGTATCGACCGGGCTTCACCCTCGAGGCGCTGCAGAACGAGGTCGACGACCTGGTGCGGGCCGTCGTCGTTGCGGTGGGCGCGCCGCGATCGCCCCTCGCCGCCACCGCCACGGTGCGCTACGAGGACGTCTGGCGAGCTCGCCTCGGCATCGACCCTCACACCGCGACTGCCCCCGACCTGCGCCAACTCGCCTGCCGACACCTGCCGGCGGAGCGCGATCTGGTGCAGCGCCTCGAGGTCGACGATCTGCTCGGCCTGCTCATGGCCCGGCTGGTCGAGCCCGGCCTCCAGACCGACGGTCCGGTCTTCGTGCACGACTTCCCCGCTTCGAGTGCCGCGATGGCACGCCTGCGCGAGCGCGCCGACGGCGTCCCGGTCGCCTGCCGCTTCGAGCTCTACCTCGGCGGCCTCGAGGTGGCGAACGCCTATCTCGAGCTCACCGAGCCCACCGAGCAGGAGGCGCGACAGCGCCGCGACCTCGCGCAGCGGGCAGCGGCGGGTCGGCCAGGCCGGATCGACGAGCGCTTCCTGGCCGCCCTGCGCCACGGGCTTCCGGCGACCTCGGGTGTCGCCCTGGGCTTCGACCGACTGCTGATGTTCGCCGTCGGCGCCAGCGATCTCGACGAGGTGCTGCCGCTGAGCTGGGAGCCGGAGCCGTCGGACTGACGCAACGCGGCAGGGCGGGGGGAGGCGACGCCACACCCCGGGCAGCCAGCCTCGGCGGCGCTCAGGCGGCGAGACGCTGCACCAGCCAGAAGAGCGCCAGGAGCGCGATGGCCATCGCCAGCGGCCAGGCGACGCGCCTGCGATACCAAGGGCGATCGACCCACGGCCAGAGCAAGGCGACGGCGAGCGCGACGACGACCAGCTGGCCGGCCTCGACTCCGACGTGGAATCCGATCAGGCCGACGAGTCGCTGGCCGACGGGCAGTCCGAGCTCGGCGAGCACCGAGGCGAAGCCGAGACCGTGCAGCAGGCCGAATCCGAAGACCACCGATCGACGCAGCGCCGGCGTCGGCCGGCGCGAGGCCAGCGTCTCGATCGCCACCACCGCGATCGAGGCGGCGATCAACGGCTCGACCACCCGTGCGGGAAGCTCGACGACGCCGTAGATCGACAGCGCCAGAGTGACAGCGTGCGCGGCGGTGAACAGAGTCACCAGGATCAGCAGCGACCAGAGCGCGGCCCTGCGATCCGGCGGCACATGACCGGCGCCGGCGGCGACTTCGCGTCGCGCCGCTGCCGGCAGCAGGCAGAGGCCGACCAGGAAGAGCACGTGGTCGACGCCGCGCGGCAGGATGTGGAGGAAACCGAGGCGGGCGTACTGGATCGACGTCTTGACCAGCCCGGCCGAGCTCCCCAGGGCATCGAGCTCGATCGGCAGGCTGTCGGTTCCGGGAGGCACCAGCTGTTCCGGGGCCTCGCGATCTCCGGCCACGACCCGCAGTCGAGCCGAGCCGAAGGCGCGCGACAGGCGGATGCCGACCGTCTCGGCCTCCGGCGGCAGATCTCCGGAGAGCTCGGCGACGACGCCGAGACGCGAGACCTCCTTGGCCTCGAACGATTGCGCCCAGGAAGACGCCGCCTCGCCCGGGAAACGCACCTCGAAGTCCACCGGCTCCCCATCGGCGAGTACCCGCGCGCGGCGGAGGAACAGCTGTCGCAGGCGCTCCTCGCGGCTTCGGCGCTCCTCCGGCTCGAGCGAGTCGATGGCCTCGAGCAGCCTGTCGGGATCGTGGCCGGGCCCGGCACCGAGCAGCAGCGCGTCGAGGTCGACGATCAGTTCGGCGGTGAAGCCACGCCGGGCGCCCTCCGCCTCCGGACCGATCGACAAGCGGGTGTCGACGACCGAGAAGTCGTGCGCCGCCACCTCGGTGGCGAAGGAGAAGACCAGCGCGCAGAGCAGAGCCGCCGAGTGCGCGGCGGATCGTCGGCACTGCGCCGGCGGCCGCTCCCCGCCACCGATCCCCGAGACGGTCGTGAGACTCTTCGAAACCATGGCGCGCAGCGTAGCGTGGAATCGCTCTCACCCGCTCCGGTGAACAGCGAGCACGGGACGAGAGTGGACCGCGTCACGAACCGTCCGCGGCGGCGAAACATGGCTCAGCGCCGACGTAGAATCGCAGTGCGCTGGCCCCTCACGGCGTGCCGGCGTTCCCCTCCCTGGCAAGAGAAGACCGATGGACTACATCGTCAACACAGACGGCATCATCGTCGAGGTCGAGCCACGCTACATCGAAGAGCGCTCCTCGCCCGCCGACCAGTACTTCTTCTTCGCCTACACGATCCGCATCACCAACGTCTCGCAGCGCACGGTGCAGCTGCTGACCCGCTACTGGCTGATCACCGACGGGAACGGCGAGCAGCAGGAGGTCCGCGGCGACGGCGTCGTCGGACAGCAGCCGGTGCTCGAGCCCGGCACGCAGTTCGAATACACCAGTTTCTGCCCGCTCTCCACCGAGGTGGGCACGATGCGCGGCAGCTACCAGCTCGCTGTGACGCGGGCGGCGGACACGGCGGGCGACGACGACATGATCGAGGCCGAGATCCCGTCGTTCACCCTGGCCGCGCCCCACGCCCTCAACTGAGTCGGGACCGCCGGGGTCCGCGTCATTCTGCCTGCGGGTCGGCCTGCGAGCCTTCACCGACGCCGCGGTCGGCGACCGTGCCGCGGCCGTAGAGCTGATCGATCAGCACGGTGGCGTAGGACCCGGGCGGCAGCTCGAAGGAGAACCACCGCCCCGGTCGCGGCCGGGCGTCGCCCCCGCCGGCGTCGAAGCGCGCCGGCTCGACTCCGGTGGCCAGTCGCGCCACCGGCACCCGCAAGGGGCGCCGGGCGCCGCGCAGGCGCAGACGTTCGAGCGCCTGGCGCGCGACGGGCGCGTCGAGATCGAGACCGCTCTCGGCGAGCACCTCGTCCTCTATCTGTGCGCTGGCGCCGCGCGGGCGCCACATCGCCGGGCCGAACAGCGGCCCGGTCGGGCTGAGCCGCAGCGCAGCGACCGCCTGCGCCTCTTCCGATCCCGACTCCTCGCCGCCCAGCTCGAGCCGGTGCAGGAAGCCGGTACCGTGCTCGTGGAGGACGTCTCCCTCGATCAGTCTGGTCACCCAGCGCACCTTCTCGTCGTCGCCGAGGTTCTCGGCATCGGCGTCGGCAACCCGCTCGACACGGCGATCGAGGACTCGGTGGAAGAGCTCGCTCTGCAGAGCGGAGACGAGCAGTCGGGCCAGCCTGCGGTCGCCTCCCGAGCGCTCACCGCGCAGCACCGCAGCGCCGGCCTCGACGTTGTCGTTGCGACGGCCGAAGCGCTGCATGCCGAAGCGGTTGAGCAGGCCGAAGCGTCGCAGCGCTTCCAGCCGGTCCTCCAGACCTGGAGGGTCTGACTGCCGATCGGGCAGCCCCGGCCCTCGTCCGAGCGGCCTCACGACGACGTGGAAGCGGTTGCCGCGCAGCTCTCCGAGACGCAGCTTCTGTGCGTGCTCGTGCGCCTGCAGCACCCGTAGACCCGGTAGCACCGAGCCAGCGAAGTCGCTGGCGGCCAGGCCACCCACCTTGGGCAGCGAGAGCCACTGACGGGTCACCGCGTGCCGGTCCTTGCGGCCGGCGTAGCCGACGGCTCCACGTTCGAGCCCGAAGGCTCGCGCCAGCTCGGCGACGGCCTCGTCTGTCGTCCTGGCCCGCTTCTCGATCTCGATCCACAGATGCGCACCGCTCCCCTGCGGCGAGTAGAGTGGCAGTTCCTCGACCAGGAAGTCTTCCGGCCGCTCGCGGATGCAGTGCGTGGGACCGTCGTCGCGAGCGTGTCTCATCGCACCCGCGGCGCCGGGGATTCCCCCATCGAGATCCCATCGAACGAAACCGACACGGGAGGTGTGAACGTGGACTCGACTCGCATGCAGAAGATCCAGCGGATCGGTGTGTTCTCGGCAGCCCGGCTCGGCGGCGCCCTCTACGCGGCGTTCGGGCTGCTGTTCGGGGCCGTCTTCAGCCTCTTCTCACTGATCGGCGCCGCCGCCTCCGGGCTGGCCGGCGAGGAGGGCGCCCTCGGTCTCCTCTTCGGCGTCGGCGCGATCGTCATTCTGCCTCTGGTCTACGGCCTCATGGGCTTCATCGGCATGGCGCTCGGCGCTCTGATCTACAACCTCGTCGCCGGCGTGGTGGGCGGGATCGAGATCGAGCTGAGCGAAGCGCAGCCGACCCGGTAGCGCTCTCAGACCCGCATCAGCACCGCGCCCCAGTTGAGGCCAGCTCCCAGTGCGGCGAACGCGACCAGGTCGCCCTGTCGCGCCCTGCCCGCCTGACGCGCTTCGTGGAAGGCGATCGGCAGCGTCGCCGACGTCGTGTTGCCGTAGCTCTGGATGTTGTTGAAGACCTTGTCGTCGGGGAGGCCGAGCGCCTTCTGCGCCGCGTCGTTGATGCGCAGGTTGGCCTGGTGCATCACCAGCAGGTCGAGCTGATCGAGCGACAGCTCCAGCCCCGCGAGCAGCTCGAGGGTCACCTCGGGCATCTTGGTCACCGCGAGGCGGAACACCGTGCGACCGTCCATCTGCGGCACCCACTCGCCGGTCTCGTACATGCCCGGCCGGATCATCGGACGCTGCAGCGATCCCACGCCCGGCATGTGCAGTGCCTCGATCACGCCACCGTCGGTGCGCAGGCGGTGGCCGAGGATGCCGCGGTCGTCACCGCCTTCGTCGGCGCGGAAGACCATCGCGCCAGCGCCGTCGCCGAACAGCACCAGGATGTTGCGGTAGCGGCTGTTCCACTCGTACTCGTCACGGTCGATCGCCTCGCCTCGGCCGTCGGAGGAGGTCAAGGCACTCCAGGTGCGCTCGGAGAACGGGAACATGCTCGAGTGCACGTCGGTGCCGATCAGGAGCACGGTGCGCGCCGCGCCGGAGCGGATCAGCACGTCGACCATCTGCAACCCGAATGCGTAGCCGGCGCACTGCTGACGGATGTCGAGACACGGCACCGGATCGATGCCCAGCTTGTGCTGGATCAGCCCTCCGGATCCGGGAAAGTAGTAGTCCGGAGTCATCACTGCGCAGACGATGTAGTCGACCTCGGAGGCCTCGACGCCGGCGTCCTCGAGCGCCGCTCGCGCTGCCTCCACGCCGAGGTCCGAGGCGGCGGTGCCGGGATCGACGAAACGCCGCTCGCGGATCCCGGTGCGCTCCTCGATCCACTGGTCCGTCGTTTCCATCACCCGTTCGAAGGCCGCGTTGGCGACCACCATGGGAGGTTTCGCGATACCGGTGCCGAGGAGAACCGCTCTGGGTGATGACACGTTGGACTCCTTGAGAACGACCGAACTGCAGGAGAGGGACTCCTTCGTGAACCGTCGCGGCCCGGCGCCGCCACGTTCCTCGAACGCCTCGCCGTCCCAGGCCAGACGACCGGCGTCCCGCACCGCAAGGGGTGCGCCGCGGCCGACGCGTGTGGAGCGTGATCGTAGGCCTCGTAGGATACAAGGATCGCCGACTCCGGAGCGCCGTCCGTTCGTACCAGAGTCGCACCGGATGCCCCGCGGCACAGATCCGACGGATCGCGGGCCGCGACACCTACCGACCAGATGGTAGAATCGAGCTGGTCGGTCGATCCTGAGCGCTTCGGTCGAGGTCGCGAAGCCTTCGGTGCAGCCGACATCCGCCCGATGCCGGGTCTCCGAACCAGTGACCCGACAGCCAGTGACCCGACAGCCAGTGACCCGACAGGCTCCTGCTCGTCCGGCTCGCCGCGACGGCCCACCCTGTCGCTAGGTCGAGACGATCCGCAGCGACTGCATCGCTCCTCGAAAGCCCCAGAGGCCGTCACCCCCAGCTCCACCACAGATCCCGAATGGGAGGTTCTTCGCCATGGACATGACTTTCAGCGCCGAGGACGAGCGCTTCCGACAGGAGGTGCGCGGCTGGCTCGCCGAGGCGATGCCCGAGCCGCTCAAGGAGAAGGCCTCCAACGGCGCCCACTACACGCCCGACGACGTCCGTGAGTGGCATCGCATCCTGCACTCGAAGGGATGGGCCGCCCCGAACTGGCCGGAACGACACGGTGGCCCCGGCTGGGACGTCACCAAGCGCTTCATCTTCGGCGAGGAGGTGGCGCGGGCCCAGGCCCCGACGCTGTCGCCCTTCGGCATCGGAATGGTCGGCCCGCTCCTGATCCAGTTCGGTAGCGACGAGCAGAAGCAGCGCTTCCTGCCCAAGATCCTCTCGGGGGAGGAGCTGTGGTGCCAGGGTTACTCCGAGCCCAACGCCGGCTCCGATCTGGCAAGCCTGCAGCTGCGAGCCGATCGCGACGGCGACGAGTACGTGCTCAACGGCCAGAAGACGTGGACCTCGGCGGCGCAGTACGCCGACTGGATCTTCCTGCTCGCGCGCACCGACTCGTCGGGCAAGAAGCAGGAGGGCATCACCTTCCTGCTCGCCGACATGAAGAACACCGAGGGCATCGAGGTCAAGCCGTTCCTGAACATCGACGGCACTCCGGCCTTCGCCGACACCTACTTCACCGATGCCCGGGTGCCGCAGTCGAACCGTGTCGGCCCAGAAGGTGGCGGCTGGTCGATGGCCAAGGCACTGCTCGGTCACGAGCGGACCGGCATCGGCGGGGTCTCGGAGGCGGCGCGCTGGATCGCCCGCATCAAGCGCATCGCCAGGGACACTCCGGTCGGCACCGCGACTCTGGCCGACGATCCGGCCTTCCGGCGCCGCATCGCCAGGTTGCAGATCCGCCACCGTGCCCTGTCGATGGTCAACTACCGCACCCTCGCCGCAGCGCAGCTGGGACACGCCCCGGGACCGGAGAGCTCGATCCTCAAGATCGTCGGCACCGAGCTCGGTCAGGAGCTCACCGAGCTCGCAATGGACGCTCTCGGCCACTCGGCGCAGAGCTGGTTCGACGCACCCGCCGGCGTCGTGCCCGAATACCAGCGCTGGATCTCGAGCCGCTTCAACTATCTGCGCGCCTCGACCGTCTACGGCGGATCGAACGAGATCCAGAAGAACATCATCTCCAAGCACATCCTCGGCCTCCCCGGCGCCTGAGGGAGATAGGACCCGACATGAACTTCGAGCTCTCCAAAGAACAGCAGATGATCGTCGGCTCGGTCGCCGGTTTCGTCAAGGACGAGTCGAACGTCGAGCGCTTCCGCGACATGCGCGAGGACGAGCGCGGCTGGGACCCCGAGGTGTGGCGGACGATGGGCGAGTACGGCTGGCTCGGTATCGCCTTCCCCGAGCAGTACGGCGGGATCGACGGCAGCTTCCTCGACATGGCGCTGATCCTCGAGCAGTTCGGCCGCGGCCTGGTTCCCGAGCCGTACATCGCATCGGTCGTGCTCGCGGGCAGCCTGGTGCTCGAGCTCGGCAGCGACGACCAGAAGAACGGGCTGCTGGCGCCCATGCTCGCCGGCGAGGCCTCACTGGCGCTCGCCTATGCCGAACGGCAGAGCCGCTACCGGCTCGAGGACTGTCTGACCACCGCCAGCGTCGAAGGAGACGGCTACCGCATCTCCGGAGAGAAGGTCTGGGTGCTCAACGGGCATGCCGCCGACTCGATCCTGGTCGTCGCCCGGACTTCGGGCGAGCAGCTCGATCGCGACGGCCTCACCCTCTTCGTGGTTCCCTCCGACGCAGAAGGCCTCGAGCGCACCGCGGTGCGCGGGATGGACGGCCAGCGCTCGGCGATGCTCTCACTGAACGGCGTCGCGGCCGGCCCGGAGCAGGTCCTCGGCCCGGTCGGCGGCGCGCTGCCGGCGCTCGAGTGGGCGCTCGACCGCGCCGCCGCAGCGGCTTGTGCCGAGGCCCAGGGTGCTCTCAAGGAGCTGCTCGACCGCACCGTCGACTACCTGAAGAATCGCGAACAGTTCGGGGTCAAGATCGGCTCGTTCCAGGCGCTCCAGCATCGCGCGGCGGAGATGTTCGCCGAGGTCGAGCTGTGCAAGGGAACGATGATCCTGGCGGCGTTGAGTGCCGACCTCGAGGATCCTGCCGAACGGGCGGCGGAGATCTCGGCGGCCAAGGTGCAGCTCACCGACGGCGGTTGGTTCGTGCTCGAGCACGCCCTGCAGCTGCACGGCGGCATCGCACTGACCGACGAGCAGGATCTCGGCCTCTTCTTCAAGCGGGTGCGGGTGCTGCAGGGTCTCTTCGGCGACGCCGACCACCACGTCGACCGCTTCCAGGCCCTCCCTGGCTTCGCCGCCTGAAGACGGCGGGGCCGGCGGGACCCGCACGACGGCGCTTCCACCGAAGCGCGCTGCAGCGGTGGAAGCGCCGACGTGCCGCCGCCGGCCGCGGACTACTCGGGCAGGCCTGGGATGCCGCTGCAGTCGTGCGGCTCGTCGTTCACGGTGCACTCGCACGAGCCACCGTCACACTCGACCTGCACTCGGCACTGTCCGGAGCCACCGCAGAGGGCGCTGGGATCGAACGAGCCGAGATCGCCTCCTTCGAGCACCCGAACCCGCACCTGGCAGTCGTCGCCGTCCTCGCACTCCTCGCCGAGTTGATGCAGCCGGATCACGTGCGGCCCGGCGCCAGAGCCGAGCTCCTTCACCTCGACCTGGGCCGACATCTGCCGCACCGTGCCGTCACGCCACACCTCGAGAGCGGCCGTCTCACCATCCTCCATCCGGCGCACTTCGGCCCCGATGGCGCGCGCCGAGGCGACTCGCTCGCCGTTCACCGAGGTGATCACGTCGCCAGCCCGGATCCCGGCGCGCTCCGCCGGCGATCCTTCGACGACTCTGCTGACCATGGCGCCTTCACCGGCGGGGACGCCGAAGGTCTCGCGCAGCTGGTCGGTGATCTCACTGAGCTCGACACCGAGCATCGTCCGCTTGCCGAGGGCGAAGTCCCAGGAGCCGCCGCGGACCACGAAGGTGTTCGCATCGCCGTCGGACGAGACCCAGCTGTGGGCGCCGTGCGGCAGCTCGACGGCGCCGTCCTCGCCGACGAAGAGGACCCTTCGGCGCTCGCAGTCCTGCTCGCCCGGCTCACAACCGAGCGCCTCGAGCTCGTGCACACGCACGCCATCGGAACCGGTGCCCCGCCGGACTTCGACGACGACCCGCTCGTGCTCTCCGCCGGCACTCTCGGCGGCACTCTGGGCGAGGATGCCGCCCGCGCCGACCGGGGCGATCAGTGCGAGCAGGGCGATCATCACGGTGACGATGGATCGAGATCGCGCACCGGCCGGAAGGGGCATCGCCTCGATGCGGCGGATCGAAGGTTCATTCAGCATCTCTCGACTCCTGTCCTGTGGTGTCTTTGGTCACTGACTGTTTTAGTGACCGGGTTTCTGGGTGACTGGGTGACCAGGTGACTCTGGTGATCTCGCGGCCGCTGTAGGACGACCCCCTCCGGCGTCGCGCCGGCCGATGCTCCGAGCCGGCGCCGGGAGCTCGTTGCGTGGACTTCGCCACGGCGCCGTTGGAGAGCCGCCGTCGTGGCCCACGAGCCTCGGCTCGTAGGGTGGAACGAACGAAGGCGCGGCTGGTTCCCTGGCCACGACGAGGCCAGCGCCGGGTTCTGCGGGCCCTGCGCAGGCGGAGATTCCACTGGACAGTCGGCTGCCTGCGTGGTTAAACTAGTAAAACGAGTTTTCGCTGGTGATCCTCATGAACTCCAAGAACGAACCCGGAACCCTGCCAGGCGAGTCCTCGCCCGCCCCCCCGACGACCGACCTCATCGATCCGCGGCCGGCCGTCGCGGCAGATCTGGGCGCCTTGCTCTCCACGCTGCCGGCCTGGATCCTCGAGCTCGACGCCGAGGGCACGATCCTCTACTCCAACCGCGAGCTCGGCCCTTCCGACGACGCCGGGCCGGAATCCGCCTCTGAGGCCGCGGCGACCGGAACGGAGCAGAGCGCGCCCGAGGCGCAGCCGAGCCGCCTGGTCGGGACCCGGCTGGGCGACTGGCTCGACCCCACGAGCCGCGACCTCGAGGCGGTGATGCGCAAGGAGGCTCTCGACGGCAGGAGCCCGCACACTGTGGAGGTGACCTTCGCCGGCCGGCCGGATCTTCCGCTGTCGCTCAGAGCGGCGCCCAACGGCCCGCAGGACGGAGCCGCGACGATCTCTGTGATCCTCACGGACATCGCCGAGAACAAGCGCCTCGAGAGCGACCGCCGCGCTCTCCACGACCGCATCGAACGGTCGAAGAAGATGGAGAGCATCGGCGTGCTGGCCGGCGGCGTCGCGCACGACTTCAACAACCTGATGGTCGGCGTCCTCGGCAACGCCGACATGCTGCGCGAGAGGATCGAGCCGGGCTCGATGGAGCACG
The DNA here is from genome assembly GCA_003388555.1 of Acidobacteriota bacterium. Lineage (GTDB taxonomy): Bacteria > Acidobacteriota > Thermoanaerobaculia > Multivoradales > Multivoraceae > QQVD01. The sequence continues at coordinate 236,775 of QQVD01000068.1, forward strand.
AGCTGGTCTGCAGCATCGAGCAGGCCGCCCACCGCGCCAGCGAGCTCTGCTACCAGATGCTGGCCTACGCCGGCCAGGCCCGGATGCAGCCGAAGCGGATCGACCTCAACCGCCTGATCGAGGATCTGGTGCCTGCGCTGCGGGAGCAGATCGGCGACAGCGCCTCGCTGCAGCTCAGCCTGTCGCCGCAGATGGCGCCGTTCCGCGGCGACCGTTCCCAGATCGAACGGGTGATCTGTCAGCTGGTGGCGAACGCCGCCGAGGCACAGCGCAGCGCCCGCGGCACGATCTCTCTCACCACCAGGGTCGCCGCCCTCGAGACCGAGGAGCTCAAGCAGGCCCGCCTGGGACCCTACCTGCCGACGGGGCGCTACGTGGTGCTCGAGGTCCGGGACGACGGCGAGGGCATCGCCGCGGAGCACATGGGGCGGATCTTCGAGCCCTTCTACTCGACCCGCTTCGCCGGTCGCGGTCTCGGACTCGCCGCTACGCACGGCATCGTCAAGATCCACGGCGGCGGCATCCGTATCCGCTCTGAGCTGCGCCGCGGCACGACGGTCGAGGTGATCTTCCCGGTCGCCTCCAAGCTGCTGCCGGTCACCGACGAGCTGACCGTCGAGCGGTTGCGTCTCGAGATCGGACAGGTACTGCTCGCCGATGACGACATCGTCGACCGTACCCACGCAAGACGCTCCCTGGAGCAGGCTGGCTATCTCGTCCGCACCGCCCGCGACGGCGGCGAAGCGCTGCGCATCTTCTCCGCCAACCCATCGCACTACCGCCTCGTGGTCCTCGACCTGACCATGCCGAAGATGAATGGCGACGAGCTGTTGCGCGCGATCCGCCAGCGCAGCCGCGAGGTGCCGGTGCTGCTCTGCTCGGGCATCCCCCGCCACGACCTCGAGCAGGCGCTGGCGGCCGACCCCCACCTCGGCTTCCTCGGCAAGCCCTACCGCAGCGACGAGCTGGTCGCCGCCGCCCAGCGAGCGCTCGAACCGAGCTCCCGAGCGGTCTGAGCGCTGCACCGCGGAGGGCGCCACGGCACCGTCCTCGACGCCGGGACGGCGACCGGTCAAGATCCGGCAGCGGTCGACGACGCAACGCCGCGGCGCGGGTCGCCGAGCCATCGGCTCATCGTGCCTGACTCCCCTGCGCCGACCGGCATGGAGGGCGGTCGTCTGCCGTCCCCGAGATCCCGATGCCGCCCGATCCCACCGACCTGACGCCGCTCGGCGCCCGATCCTCCGATCCACGACTCGCCGCGTGGGGATGGACGCGCCACCGCGAGTTGTGGTGGGACGGTCAGCAGGAGGAGGACCGCAGCCGCCTCGAGCCCGGCCGGGTCGTCAAGGAGCTGCGCGGAGTGCTCGAGGTGCAGACGGCGAGCGAACGGATCGACACGCGCATTCCCGGTCGCTACTTCCAACCGGGCTCGGATCCCGCCGAGGTGCCGACGGTTGGCGATTGGGTGCTGGTGCCCAGGGAACGACCGCCCGGCGACTGCTGGATCGAGCGGGTGCTGCCGAGGAGCTCGAAGTTCTCCCGCAAGGTGGCGGGCAACCAGACCGTCGAGCAGGTCGTCGCCGCCAACGTCGACGATCTCTTCATCGTCATGGGCCTCGACGGCGGCTTCAACCTGCGCCGCCTGGAGCGTTTCCTCGCCGCTGCGCGCGACGGCGGCGCGCGGCCCGTCGTGGTGCTCAACAAGGCCGACCTCGCCTCCGACCTGGCGCAGCGCATCGCCGCCGTGCGAGACCAGTTGCACGGAGCAGCCCTCTACGTGACGAGCTCCAAGCGCGATCTCGGTGAGCAGCTCCTGCAGCTCTCGGTCGACGGGCTGACGGAGCTGCGCCGGGCGCTCGAACCGGGCAGGACGATCGCTTTCGTCGGTTCCTCGGGGGTCGGCAAGTCGACCCTCGTCAACACCCTCTTCGGCGAGCAGGTGATGAGGGTGCGTTCGGTCCGCGAACGCGACGAGCGAGGCCAGCACACCACCAGCCATCGCGAGCTCGTGCGGCTGCCCGGCGGCACCCTGCTGATCGACAACCCCGGCGTGCGCGAGCTCCAGGGCTGGCTGGTCGACGAGGGAATCGAGGAGACCTTCGAGGAGATCCGGTCCATCGCCGCCGACTGCCGCTTCCGCGACTGCCGTCACCAGCAGGAGCCGGGTTGTGCCGTGCGCGAGGCGCTCGAACGGGGATCCATCGATGAGCAGCGTCTCGACAGCTTCCTCAAGCTGGAGCAGGAGTCGCAGCAGCAGGCGGAGCGCCGACGAGAGCGGGAGCGCGCCCAGGAGTCCCTGCGCTCGCGCAAGCGCAAGGCCCGCAAGACGAGACGGCGGCCGGAGCGGCACGACGACACGGCCAGCGAGTGAGGCCTGGCTCGAGCGCGAGGACCCGGCGGCGGCGAAGGGAGCTCGCACCCGTGCTGTGCGCCGACGGCTACCCGGCCCGGGAGGCCACTGCCGTGCCGCCGGATCTGTCAGCCAGGCCCACACCTTCGGCTGCATACGCGATTGACTTAGGATCGCGGGCCGAAACCACGACACCGGCACAGCGCGCGTCTCGCCCTGCGCCCGAGCAACAGCCAAGGGGCGATGGGCGTCTTCGCCGCAACCTCCTCCATCGAGCCGTCAGATGTCTCCCCCAACCCGCCGCTCACCGCGCAGCCGCCCTTCGCCCGAGGCCGCGGAGCCGAACGGCACCTTCGACGCCGCGACCCGGCAGCAGATCGACGCGGTGGTCGCGGCTCTGCACGAGCTCTACCCGGACGCCGACTGCGAGCTCGCCTGGGAGACGCCGCTGGATCTCCTGATCGCCACCATCCTCTCGGCACAGTCGACCGATGCGCGCGTCAACCAGGTCACCCGCGATCTCTTCAGCCGCTACCGCACCGCCTCCGACTACGCCGATGCCGACGTCGCAGAGCTCGAGGAGGAGATCCGCTCCACCGGCTTCTACCGCCAGAAGGCGAAGAACCTGATCGGCGCCGGCGAGATCCTGCGCGACAGGTTCGCCGGCGAGGTGCCGCGCACGATCGACGAGCTGACCGAGGTCCCAGGCGCGGCGCGCAAGACCGCGAACGTGGTCCTCGGCACGGCCTACGGGATCCCCTCCGGATTCGTCGTCGACACCCACGTCAAGCGCCTCGCCCATCGTCTCGGACTCAGCGCCGAGACCAGGCCGGAGAAGATCGAGAGCGACCTGATGGCGCGGATCCCCCGCGACGAGTGGATCTTCGCCGCCCACGCCCTGATCTGGCACGGCCGCCGTGTCTGCCATGCTCGACGCCCCCAGTGCGGCGACTGTGGGCTGGCCGACCACTGTCCTCGCAACGGGCTGTGATCTTCCGCTGCGACGCGCACACCTGTCCGACACCCTCCGCCTGGACGACTGCCGACTCCACCCGAGCGCGATGAACTCCGATCTCGAAGGACGTTCGATCCTCGTCACCGGCGCCAGCGGCGGCATCGGCCAGCGACTCGTCGAGGTCCTGGTCGAGGAAGGTGCGCACTGCTTCCTCCACTACAACCGCGGCAGCGGTGCGGCCGCCCGGCTGGTGGCCCGACTCGAGCGACGTCATCCCTTCGCACGGCTCGCCGGCGGCGGCGCCGACCTGTGCGACGAGGCGGCCATCGACGCGCTCTTCGAGGCGTTCGCAGAGTGGAGCCCACAGCCCTTCGGACTGGTCGTCAACGCCGGCATCTGGCCACGGGACGACGTCGCGATCACCGACATGGATCTGCACCGATGGCGGCGCACGATCGAAGTCAACCTCACCGGCGCCTTCCTGTGCTGCCGCGCCTTCCTGCGCCTGCTGGCGCGGCGGGCCGAGACCGACGGCGGCGGCGGCGACGCGAGCATCGTGCTTATCGGATCCACCGCCGCTCTCCACGGCGAGGCCGATCACGCCGACTATGCCGCCTCGAAGGCGGCGCTGCACGGTCTGATGCTGTCGCTCAAGAACGAGATGGTGCGAGTCACTCCCGCCGGCAGGGTCAACCTGGTGCATCCGGGCTGGGTACGCACACCGATGGCCGAAGCGACGCTGGCCGAGCCGGGCGTCGTCGAGAGGGTGACGGCGACGATGGCCCTGCGCAAGGTGGCCACGCCCGACGACGTCGCCGCCGCGGTGTGCTTCCTCCTCTCACCGCGGCTGGCCGGCCACCTGACCGGCGTCGCCCTGCCGGTGTCCGGCGGCATGGAGGGACGGCTGCTGCACCCCGGCGGGCTCACCGCCGACGGCGGCAGCTGAGACCCCGGCCGGCGCCCGCCGGATGTGGGCGCGGCTGCCTCAGTGGGTCTCGCCGCGGCGCGCCCGCTCGAAGTAGTCGCGCGTCGCCGCGATCACCTTGGGCGCCAGGATCAGCGTCGCGATCATGTTGGGAAAGGCCATCAGCGCGAAGGCGGTGTCGATGACGTTGATCACCAGCGCGGCGCTCCAGACTCCACCGAGGAACAGGCCGACCAGATAGAACCAGGTGTACAGGTTGGCGCGCCGCGCACCGAACAGGTAGCCGAAGCACTTCTTGCCGTAGTAGGAGTACGAAATCATCGTCGACAGCGCGAACATCAGGACGATGAGGATCAGGGCGTACTGCGCCCACGGTCCCAGGGTCTCGGCGAACGCCTGCGCCGTCAGCGACACCCCGGCGACGTCCCCGACGCTGGGGTCGACGGCGACGAGGATCACGAACGCCGTCAACGAGCAGACCAGGATGGTGTCGATGAACGGTCCCAGCATCGCCACCAGACCCTCGCGGACCGGCTCCTTGGTTCGAGCCGCGCCGTGCGCCAGCGTCGCGGTGCCGATGCCGGCCTCGTTCGAGAAGGCGCCGCGCTTGACCCCGATCAACACGACCTGGATGAAGGTCAGCCCCGCCGCACCGCCGACCGCCGCCCGCCCGGTGAAGGCGCTCGAGAAGATGTCCGAGAAGACCCGCGGCACCGCCTCGATCCGGATCACCAGGACGGCCAGCGCGAGCAGCAGGTAGAGCACGCACATCGCCGGCACCAGGCGAGCGGTCACGGTGCCGATCCGCTCGACGCCACCGAAGGCGACCAGCGCGACCAGCGCCGTCGCGGCCGATGCGGTGACCCACGGCGCAATTCCCTCCAGGGCGAGGATCTCGGCGACCTGGTTGGTCTGGAACATCGGCAGGCAGCCGATCATGCCGAAGGTGGCGAAGAGCACCGCCAGCGGCTTCCAACGCCGGCCGAGGCCGACCTCGATGGTGTACATCGCACCGCCCTGCATGACGCCCTTCTCGTCGGGCGCACGGTAGAGCTGCGACAGGGTGCAGTCGAAGAACTTGGTGGTCATGCCCACCGCCGCGGCAACCCACATCCAGAAGACGGCGCCGGGGCCGCCCTGGGTCAGTGCGATCGCCACGCCTCCGATGTTGCCGACCCCGATCGTCGCCGCCAGCGCCGTCGCCAGCGCCTGGAAGTGGGTGATCTGGCCCGGATCGTCGGCCTTGTCGAAGCGACCGGTGAGGATCTGGACCGCGTGCCAGCCGCGGCGCAGCGGCACGAAACGCGAGTAGATGGTGAGCGCGAGGCCGCCGACGATCAGCAGCAGGACGAGCGGCAGGCCCCATGCGAGGTCTACGGCGCTCTGTACGATGGCGTCGAGGGTCTGCACGATGAGGGAGCTCCTGACGGTTTCGCGGGATCAGCGGAGGTGGCGCACGGTCGCCACCCGCCGCGCCGCCAGAGGCGCCGTCGGCTGGGGCGTCATCCCTGACCGGACTGCCGGGGTGCGCCCGACGTTCTCTTCAGGGGCGACGCTCGACCACCTCGAGGCTCACCGGATCGCGAGCCGGCAGCTCGCGCGCCGGCCGTTCTCCGAGGATCGATTCGAACTGGCCCATCTTTGCACGACCCTCGGGATCGCCGGGCGCGATCTCCTCCCAGTCACCGACCACGAGGATCGACATCTCCTCCGGCACCAGGTACTCCCGGGCGACTCGTCGGATGTCCTCGCGGGTCACGGCGCCGACCCGTGAGCGGTACTGGCGCCAGAAGCTCGGCGGGCGATCGACGAGCACGTCGGAGGCGTAGATCGACGCCACCGCCTCGGCGGAGTCGAAGTTGCCGGGGAAGGTGTCGATGAAGGCCGCCTTCGCCGTCGCCAGCTCCTGCTCGCTGACCAGCTCGTTGCGCAGCCTGTCGATCTCCTCGAAGGCGATCTGCGTCGCGAAGGCGACGGTCTCGCTCTTCGACTGGAAGCCGATCTGGAATCTCCCCTGCCAGTAGAGGCCGAGGTTGAACTGCGAGCCCGCAGAATAGGCCAGGCCCTCGTCGGAGCGGATGCGCTTGGTGATCCTCGAGGTGAACCCGCCGCCACCGAGGATGTCGTTCATCAGCAGGGTCGGGAAGTAGTCGGGATCGTCCCAGCCGTCGAGCTGGGCGGTCGGCAGGCCGATGTACACCCGGCCCTGGGGGATCTCCTTCTCGACGTAGTAGACGCCCGGGGTCGGCCGGTGACGGATCGGCGGCGGCGGCCAGGGAGTGTCGGCGGCCTCGCCCCCGGGCCGCCACGTGGCGAGGCGTTCGGCGAGCTGCGCGAGGATCGCCGGCGTCTCGACGTCGCCCGAGACGCTGAACACCAGCTTCCCAGGCCGCCAGTAGTCGCGGTGGAAGGCGGCCAGCGCGTCGCGATCGATGCGGTCGAGGTCCGAGCCGGTGACGCGGCGAGTCGAGTGGTGCTCGCGGCCGAAGAGCAGCCACTCCCATTCGCGCGCCGCGACGTCGGCGGGATCGTCGTTGCGCTGCTTGAGGCTCTCGAGGAGGTTCTGCTTCTCGATCCGCAGCTGGGCGTCGTCGAAGCGCGGCGTCGCGAGCATGGCGAAGAAGAGATCGAGGCAGCCGTCGAGGGCGGCTCGCACGCAGTTCACCGACGCCGAGGACTGGTAGTCCGAAGCGGAGCTGCGCAGCTCCGCGGCCAGGAAGTCGGCGCGCTCCTCGAAGCCGTCCGGGTCGAGATCCCCCGCGCCGCCGCGGCGCATCATGATCGCGGTGAGCTGCGCCAGGCCGACCCGGTCGTCGGGATCGAGGAAGCTGCCCACCCTGGTCGACACCGTGATGTCGACCAGAGGCAGGGTGTGGTCCTCGGCGACGAAGGCCACCTGCCCGCCTGGCAACTGGTGGCGGATCGCGTCGGGATCGGGCAGCTCGAACTGCAGCGGCTCGTATTCGAGCTCGGTGGGGTGGGCCGGGATCTCGTCGCTCGTCGCGGCCTGGGAGGCTGCGGTCGCGAGCAGGGCGAGCAACGGCAGGGCGGTGACAATCGGCGCGGCGGCGCAGGGCCGGCGCCAGCGCAGCGGCCGGGAGACACGGAGGCTGCCGGGCGCCGGGTCGCCCGGCGGGCAGGAGATGCTGGTCACACGCGTCGCTCTCATCTCATTCCTCCGTCAGCTCGGCGATCCTCGCTTCGAGCTTCTGGCGCACGTACTCGAAGCCGGCCCGCATCTCCTCGGGCACCGAGGCGGCGTTGGCCGTCATCTGCGCCAGGAAGCCGCGCAGCCGCTCGACGTCGTCGATCTGCGCCAGCTGCGCGATCTGCGCCTCGACCTGGCGACGCACCTGGTCGGGCAGTCCGGCGAGCTCCTCGGCAACCGGCTCGTCGCTCGTTCCCGCCTTCCGCGTGTAGCTGGCGACGAGTCGGTTGCTCGGTTCGAAGTACTGGCGAGCGACCCGCTGCACGTCCTCCGCGGTCACCGCTTCGAGCCGGTCGGCGAGGGTGTTGTAGTAAGTGGCGTCACCGAGACCTTCGAGGATCGCCAGCTGCAGCATCATGAACAGAGGGTTCTGCAAGCTCCGGAAGACGCTGGCCTGCTGCACGTTCTTCACCCGCCGCAGCTCCTCGGCGGCGACCGGCTCCTGCTGCAGCTGGCGCAGCACGTCGTACCAGGCCTGCTCCAGCTGCGCCGGGGTGGCGTCGCCCTTGGCTTCGGCGGTGAAGCTGAAATAGCCCGCATACTTGTCGGAGGCCTGCAGCGAGCGGGCGCTCGAGGCGATCTCACGCCCGTCGACGAGCTCGCCGTAGAGCCTGCCGGCGCGACCGTTGAGCACCCCCTGCAGGATGTCGAGCGCGTAGCTGTCGGGATGCAGGAAGGCGACCGTGTGGTAGCGCACCTCGACCTGCGGCTGACAGTCGCACTCGCCGTTCATCCGCTTCTCGGCGCGCTGTTCCATCTCGAGCGTGACCACGTCGGGCACCGCCGGGCCTCGCTCGAGACGCCCGAAGTAGCGCTCGGCGAGGGTGCGCACGGCGGCGGGATCGAAGTTGCCGACCAGCACCGCGGAGAGGTTGTTGGGAGCGTAGTAGGTGTCGTAGAAGGCGTCGGCCTGCGCCTTGCTGATCACCCGTAGGTCCGAGGGCCAGCCGACCACCGGCCAGCTGTACGGATGCGACTGCCAGAACATCGCCTCGACCAGCTCGTCGAACTCGCCGGTGGGCGTCGACTCGGTGCGCAGCCGACGCTCCTCGTAGACCACGTCGCGCTCGGAGTAGAACTCCCGGAACACCGGATTGAGGAGCCGCTCCGACTCCATCCAGAACCACAGCTCCAGCTTGTTCGCCGGCACGCTGATGAAATACACCGTGTTGTCGTTGTTGGTGAAGGCGTTCATGAAGGTGGCGCCTTCGGCGGTGTAGATCTGGTCGAACTCGTCCTTGACCATCACCTCGCGCTGCGCCTGCACCAGCTCGGCGAAGCGCTCCTCGAGCGCCACCAGCTCCGGCGGCCGGTTCTCGGCCGCGTAGGGATCGTCGATCTCGCCCTGCCGGGCGCGGCGGCGCAGATCGCGGTAGATGCCCCGGATCTGCTCCTGCACCTCTTCCTGCTGCGCGATGATCTCGAGGTCGCGCTCGATGTCCCGGGTGCCGATCGTCGTCGAGCCTTTGAACATCATGTGCTCGAAGAGGTGCGCCATGCCGGTGATGCCGGGGCGCTCGTTGGCTGCCCCGACGTGGGCGACCCAGGCACCGCCGACGGTCGCCATCTCGGGCCGCTGGACCATCAGGAAGCGCATCCCGTTGGCCAGCTCGAAGGTCTCGAAGTCGATGCCGCTCGAGCCCGGCGACGAGTCGGCCACGGCGCCGGCGCCGGTCGCAGCGGCCGGCGGCATCGACGCTACGGCGCCGCCGGGCAACATCGATGCGATCAGGGCGCACAGCAGCAGGAGGGATGCGGTGTCGGTCGCCGGGACGGGGCGCCCGGTCGGGTGGGACGATCTCGTTTGCTTCATTCGCTGGTCACCTCGATCCTCGGGCCCTCTCGGCGGACGGTCGGCGCGCCTGCCGGCCACGGACGCGCTGCGCCCCACACCGGCCGGCGACGGCTCCTGGCCGCGTCGCGATCGGCGACCAGCGGAGGGCCTCTGGGAGACCGGCGCAGCCGGTGGTCGCCCCAGAGAGTACGTGGGACGGCGGGCTCGGGTTGGCTGCTCGGCCGGTCAGAGCGACTTCAGGTATTCGTAGATGGCGCGCGCGTCCTGCTCACTGAGGCGGTAGGGCGGCATCGGCGGCCGCGGCGTGTCGCCCGAGCGGCGGACTCCCGTTCCGAGGAAGCGAACCCATTCCTCCTCGGTGTAGCCGAGCGCGTTGCGCAGGTTGGGCGCCTGGAAGGCCCAGCGACGGGCGCCCGTCCATGGGCTCTTGAACGGGATCGCCCCGCCGGTGAGCAGACGGCTCGTGTCGAGCTCGCCGCGCCGGTCGCGCGGCGAATGGCACTGCACGCAGAGTGCCGCCTCGTGCACCAGATAGCGGCCGCGCTCGACCGTCGGATCGGTGCTGGTGGTGGCCGCGGCGCCAGGCGAGGCCACCGGCAGGTCCGCCGCGGCCTCCTGCCCGGCGGCGCGGTCTCCGCCGGCGACCAGGGCGAGCGCGACGATTGCTGCTGCGGCTGTCGTTCCTATCCTCATCTTGGATCCCATCTCCAGAGCGGTGTTCAGTTCTCGGCAAGCGGACCCGGGCGGTCGGAGCGCCAGAGCGATCTGGCCCGGCACCTGGCAGGCGACCCACGACTCCCCTGCGGCCGCGCGCGAGCTGGCGCCCGGGCGTCGCGTGGACTCCGCAGCCCATCCTCCCTGCCATCCTACGACAGGCTACGGGCCGACGGATGAGCCCTTCGAAGCGATACCGTAAGCTGCCGCGGCGCCCCCGGGCCGATCCGGCCGACTGCCGCGGGACCCGACCGGAGAATCCGACATGCCGCCCACCTCACCAGGCCAGCAGCAGTCTCCCGAACGCCGTTCTGCGAAGGCTGGCAGCGCCACGAGCCGCGGCTCCTCCGTGGGTTGGATCACCACCGTGGCGCCGGAGCAGGCCACGGGCCTGCTGGCGCGGATCTACCGCCAGGCGATGCGGCGCGCCGGCAAGGTGTTCCACGTCCTGCGCATCCAGAGTCTGCGTCCGAGGACGCTCGACGCCTCGACCCGGCTGTACGGTGAGGTCATGCTGGCGACCGACAGCCCGCTGACGCGCCTGCAGCGCGAGATGCTGGCTACCGCCGTGTCGCAGGCCAACGACTGCCACTACTGAACCCGCGCGCACGCCGACGATCTCCGGGCCGAGATCGCGAGACGGAACGAGGGGCCGCGGTCGGGCGGCAGCGAGGAGAGTGCCGTCGATCCGGAGCTCGCCGATCTCGTCGCCGCCGGTGGTGCGAGGGAGCGCCTGGGGGAAGCGGATCGCGCCCTCTACGACTTCGCCATCGAGCTGACGCTGCGGCCGGCCGCGGTGGGCGCCGAGGACGTCGAACGCCTGCGCCAGGTGGGCTTCGACGACGTCGCGATCCACGACGCGGTTCAGGTCGTGGCACTCTTCGCGTACTACAACCGCCTCGCCGAAGGGCTGGGGCTCGGCGACGAGCCGGAGTGGATCGAGAAACCGCCCGACGGGGAGGACGGCGACTGAACGAGCGCCCCTCCGAGCGCGGACCACGGGGTAACGGCGGTGGCTTCGCCCGGCCGGCTTTGGACGCCCTCCCGCTGCCGTCCGTTCTCTCCCGAGAACCATGAGCGACCTCCAGCCATCCACGACTGGTCCGCCGCCGCGCCCCGCGCCGAAGGTCGGCGGGCGGACCACCGCGCGCTGGATCCTCTCCGTCGCCGCCTTCTCTCTCTGCGCCCTGATGACCGCATGGCTGCTGCACCGCGAGCTCGGCAGCTCGCAGGGTCAGCTGGTGGTCGACGAGAATCTTCGCCTCGACGAGCCGCGCGAATCGCACCTCGGCATCTACGTCGGCGAGCCCGAAGACGGCAACCGCGTCGGCCACGTGACCCTGCGCCAGCTGCCGGAGATACGGGAGCGCAGCGAGGGAACCCTGCTCGAGGTGGATCTGGGCCTCGACCTCCAGCTCTTCGGGCGCGCCACCCGCCTGTCGCTCGAAGGCACCAGCTGGGGCGCGTGGCGCGGCGGCGGCCGGGACTTCGACTTCGCCGTGCGCTCGGCGGGCAGCGAGTTCCGGCTCGTCGGCGAGGTCGAGGAGGGCCGCCTGCAGGCGGTCGTGCACAGTGCCGGCGAGGAGTTCCCGCTCGAGATCCCCCTACCGCCGGACGCCCTCCTGCAGCCCAGCCTCGGCACGGCGTTGAGCTTCCCGGTGCTCGAGGTGGGCCAGAGCGCCGTGGTGCCGACCTTCGATCCGATCACCCTCGGACCCGGCCGGGCGCGGGTGCGCGCCATTCGCCGACAGCAGATGGATCTCGGCTCCGGCCCACGGCCGGTGAGGGTCTACCGGGTCGAGACCAGCGGCTTCACCAGCGAAGCCTGGGTCGATGAGCGCGGCGAGATCGTCCGCGCCACGACGCCGCTCGGCCTGACCCTGGCGCTCGAGCAGGGTCCCGAGGGTCCGGTCGGCGGTGCTCCCTCGCGCGGCGCGGCCCTGCAGGGCACCGATCTGCTGCGCCGGACCGCGGTGGTGCCAGCGCCGAGCGGGCCGCAGGTGCAGCGCGGCCTGGTGCGGCTGGTGGCGCGTCTGCGGATCGAAAGCGATCCCTCGCAGTGGGGACGTGAGCTTTCCGACGACGGCGCCGAGTCGGCGCGAGACGGAGCCGAGGCAGACGTCGCGGGCGCCTTCGACGTCACCGTGCAGCCGCCGCGCGACGCCTTCCAGCAAACGGTCTCCGAAGCCACACCCGAGCCGCCGGCAACGGGGCCGAGCGTCGAGGGGTCGGCCGACACCGGGGCAACCGGCGCCGGGACGGTCTGGCGCTTCTCGGCATCGGGCGACGGCGACCACGCACCCCCGGAGCCGTCCCACCTGGCGGCCGACCCGTTCGTGCAGAGCGACCACCCGCGTATCGTGGCGGCTTCGCGCGAGGTGCTGTCGGCGCTCCCCGAGGACGCCACCGACGCCGAGCGGGCCCTCGCCATCTACGAGTGGGTGTGGACGCGGATCGACAAGCAGCCGGTGCTCGGAGTGCCTTCCGCGCTCGAGGTCCTCGGCACGCTGCGCGGCGACTGCAACGAGCACACCATCCTCTACACCGCGCTCGCCCGCGCCGCCGGCCTGCCGACACGCATCGCCATCGGCCTCGTGTGGAGCGAGGAGCTGGCCGGCTTCTACTACCACGCCTGGCCCGAGGTCTGGCTCGGCGACGCGTGGCGGCGCTACGACCCCACCCTCGGCCAGCAGCGGGCCGACGCCACCCACATCAAGCTGCTCGAGGGCGGCATCGAGCGTTGGCCGCAGCTGCTCGCCTTCCTCGGCCGTCTGCAGATCGAGGTCCTGGAGATCGAATGAAGAGGGATCACACGGGCCGCCCGAGTGGCTCGACCGACACCGCCGACGCTGCTCCGGGCGCTGCACGCGAGCCGAGCATCGAGCTCACCGCCCTGAGCAAGCGCTTCGGCGACAAGCTCGCCGTCGACGGACTCGATCTCGAGATCGGGCGCGGCGAGTTCTTCTGCTTCCTCGGACCGAACGGAGCCGGGAAGACGACCACCATCAAGATGATGACCGGCCTGGTCCGTCCGACCGCTGGCAGCGTCCGCATCGCCGGTTTCGACGCCCAGCTGGAGCCACTCGAGGCGAGGCGGCGGCTGGGCTACGTGCCGGACACCCCGTTCCTCTACGACAAGCTCACCGGGCGTGAGTTCCTCCGCTTCGTCGCCGGTCTCTACCGCATGGAGGAGGCCCGGGCCCGGGAGCTCGCCGGCCACTACCTCGAGCTCTTCGAGGTCGATCGGGTCGCCGACCAGCTGATCGAGAACTACAGCCACGGGATGCGCCAGAAGCTCTCCTTCGCCGCCTGCTTCCTGCACGAGCCGGAGGTCGTGGTGGTCGACGAGCCGTGGGTCGGTCTCGATCCCAAGAACATTCACCGGGTGAAGCGTTTCCTGCGCCGACAGGCCGACGAGGAGGGCCTGACGGTGTTCATGTCGACCCACACGCTCTCGATCGCGGAGGAGATCGCCGACCGCATCGGGATCATCCGCTCGGGACGCCTCCTGCGCCTCGGTTCGGTCGACGACATCAAGCGGCTCGCGCGCCGACCGGGCACACTCGAGGACGTCTTCCTCGAGCTCACCGAGGAGGAAGAGGAGGAGGCGGCTCCGGCCTGACTGCGTGCGCCGGCCACCCGCCGGTCAGCTCGAAGCCGAAGAGTCGCGAACCCGGATGCACCGCACCCTCCACCCCCTGAGCACGATGCTGTGGGCCAAGGCGCGGATGTCGCGTCACTGGGTCTCCTCGGTGCGTCGCGAATCGCGCCTCAAGGTGGGTTTCATCGCCCTGTCGACTGTCGCCCTCGCCGGCGGCAGCTTCGGCATCACGTGGATGCTGCTGGCGACCTTCCGCGAGTTCAGCGGCGAGCTGTTCGGATTCACCGCCGGTATCGACTTCACCGACGTGCTGCTGAACCGCATGCTGTCGATCCTGTCGTTGACCCTCTTCTTCCTGCTCGTGGTCTCGAACGTCCTGGTCTGCTTCGCGACCCTCTACCGGGCGCGTGAGGTCGCCACCCTCGTCCAGGCGCCGATCCCGACCACCGACTTCTTCCTCGGACGCTTCGTCGAGTGCGTGACCTTCAGCAGCTGGGGAGTCGCCTTCCTCGGCGCACCGATCCTCCTCGCCTACGGTCTCGAGCGCGGCCTGTCGCCACTCTTCTTCCTCGCCGCGGCCCTCTTCTTCCTGCCCTTCGTGGTGGTGCCTGCGGCGCTCGGAGCGATCGTCGCGATGCTGCTCGTGCGCCTGGTCGCCGGTCGCCGCTGGCGTCCCGCCTGGTTGTTCGCCGCCGGCGTCGCCGCCGTCAGCCTGCTGCTCGCCCGGAGCGGCGGCCGGGGCCCGGAGCTGTCACGGGCCGAGACCTTCGAGGCGGTGTTCGCGGCGATGGGGCGCAGCCAGTCGCCGTTCCTGCCCAGCCACTGGTTCTCTCAGGGCCTGCTGCATTCGGCGGTCGGCGATCTCGGCGATGCGCTCTTCTACTGGCTTCTCCTCTTCTCGTGGGCCGCCAGCCTGGTCTGCGTGGCTGCCTGGGTCGCTCGGCGCTGCTTCTACATCGGCTGGACCCGGCTGCTCGCCGCCGATGAGCAGCGCCAGCGTCGCACCCACGGAGTCGGCGCCGGATGGCTCGAGCGCCTGCTCCGCCCACTTCCGGAGCCCGAGCGCAGTCTCGCGCTCAAGGACCTGCGTCTCTTCTGGCGCGATCCGGCGCAGTGGTCGCAGTTCCTGATCTTCTTCGGTCTGCTCGCCGTCTATCTGGCGAACATGCGATCCAGCGCCCTGCCGACCATGCGCTCGTGGGTGGCGATCCTCAACATGGCGGCGACGATGCTGATCCTGGCCACCCTCACGACGCGCTTCGTCTTCCCTCTGATCAGCCTCGAGGGTCGGCGGTTCTGGATCCTCGGCCTGGCTCCGGTGGCTCGTCGGCGGCTGGTGATGCAGAAGTTCCGCCTCAGCGTCGGCGCCACGCTGGCGATCACCCTGTCGCTGGCCCTGATCTCGGCCCGCCGACTGCAGCTCGGTCCCTTCGAGGCGGCGATCACCGTCTTCGGTGTGGTCGCGGCGACCGCAGCGCTCTCTGGGCTGGCGGTCGGACTGGGGAGCCTCTACCCCTCGTTCAGCGAGGACAATCCGGCCCGGATCATCTCGGGCCTCGGCGGCACGTTGAACTTCATCCTCAGCCTCGCCTTCATCCTTGTCGTCACCGCCGGCCAGGCCTTCCTGGTCAACTGGCGCTCGGTGGCCGACGTACCGCCGTCGACACGCGACGGCTGGACGCTGGCAGTGCTCGCGGCACTGGTGCTCCTCACCGTCGCCACGACGCTGCTGCCGCTGCGGCTGGGCATCCAGGCCCTGGAGCGCACCGAGTTCTAGCAGTCCCCGCCAGCGGCTCTCGATCTCCTCGAGCTCGAAGTCCTCTGCTCCCTTTGCCGGGGCACCGAGGCGCCGGTCGCCGCCGACCACCGCGAGGACCTCGCGTCTCCGCCAACGACGCGACATGCCGCGCCGACGGGTCGTCGCCGTTCGACCCGGCCGGTGCAGGTCTGTCCCAGCCGGACGCCGGGAGCGCGCCACCGCCCGTCCCGCCCACGACGCGGCTTCGGCGCCGGCCGTGAACTTTTTTCGAGAATCTTGTCCCGGTTTCCCGGCCTGGGAACACTAAGAGTACAGATCGGCGAGAACCTCCTCTCCGATCCTCTTGTTCGTCTTCCCGGGTTTAGTCCGGGATCTCGTCTGCTGTCCTGCCCTTCGCCCGGAACCCCAACCGAGGAGAGACTGATGAAG
The DNA here is from genome assembly GCA_003388555.1 of Acidobacteriota bacterium. Taxonomy (GTDB): domain Bacteria; phylum Acidobacteriota; class Thermoanaerobaculia; order Multivoradales; family Multivoraceae; genus QQVD01. Next base: position 252,514 of record QQVD01000068.1, read on the forward strand.
TCCACCCGCCAGACCGTCCGCGTCCTGTTCACCTCCCTGCTGCTCGCCGCCGCGGCCTCTTCGAGCGTGCTCGCGGCCACCTTCAAGATCGTCGGAACGGGCTAGTCCGGAGCGGCCGGAGGCCTCGGGCGACCTCCGCACAGTCCGCCGAGCCCAAGGCCCGTCCGAACTTTCGGCGCCGCTCGGAGCGCCCCTGGGGAGAGCTGTCGACAAAACCGTCGCCTCCCCGTAGAATTGGTGCGTCCAGGACGCATCAATGGAATCGCGGCAGCACCAGACCAGGTCCCGCGCCGATCTCGCCCTCGAGATCGAGCGCCTGCTCCCTGTGCTCCAGCGTCAGGTCTCTTACCTGGTGCCGGGTCCCGATGGCGACGACATCGTTCAGCAGACCGCGCTGCTGTTTCTTGAGAAACGCTCGACCATCCACAACGCCGAGGCCTGGCTGTCGTGCGTCGCGCGCCGCAAGTGCCTGCAGCACCTTCGCCGCCAGCGCCGCCGTTTCGACCGCCAGCTGGACGCCGTCCTCCTCGACAGTCTGAGCGAAGACTCGACCCAGGACGACGAACAGCTCTCTCGCGAGCTCGCCCAGGCCATCGCGCACACCCCTGAGCGCTGTCAGCAGGTGCTGACTCTGCGCTACCGGCTCGGACTCGAAGCCCGCGAGATCGGCGCCCAGCTCGGCTACAAAGTCGAGAGCGTGCGCAAGGTCGCCTCGCGCTGCGTCGCCGCCCTCTCTCAGCGCATCCTGGGGCGCCGATCGTGAGGGAGGCCCACCCCAGCTACGAGTCGCTGTGCGACTTCTTCGCCGGCCGCATGAGCAGCGAGCAGGCGGCGCCGATCGTCTCGCACCTGCTGTCGGCATGTCCCGAATGCCAGGAGCACTCGGCGATCCTGTGGAAGCAGTCCGATCGCTACGTCGACCCGGTTCCCGAGGCGTCCGACCCCGGAGCAGGATCGACCTCGACGATTGCCTTGGCGAACGAGGCCGAGGCCCGCGCGCACAGCGCCGCCGTCGTCGTCGACTCTCTCCTCGAGTTGCCCGCCGGCCAGCGTCGCCTCTTCGCCTTGAACGCCCGCCAGTGTCACGACCTGCGGGTCGTCGACGGTCTGATCGGGCGCGCCTACGAGCTCCGCTTCGAGGACGTGCACGAGCTGGTCGCGCTCAACGAGCTGGCGCTCGAGCTGGTCTGCCACCTTCGCGCCGTCGGCCGCGTCGACGAGGCGCTGCTCAACGACTTCGCGGCCCGCGCCCACTCGCACCTCGGCAACGGACGCGGCATCCTGCGCGACTTCAGCGCCAGCGCGAGACACTTCCATGAGGCAGACCGCCTCCTGGCCTTGGGCAGCGAGGATCCCCTCGAGCTGGCCAACTCGCTCAAGCTGCGGATCGCCGCGGCCTTCCGCCAGCGACGCTTCGACGAGGCGCTCGCGCACGCCGACCGGGCAATCAACCTCTTCGAGCGGTGCGGCGACCAGCACTCCGTCGGCGAGACGCTCCTGGTGCTCGCCGCGATGAGGATGGACCAGGACGAGCAGGCCGAGGCGATGGATCTGCTCGACCGATCGATCGAGAAGCTCGATCCGGAGCTCGATCCCCACCTCGTCCTCGGCGTGCACCACAACCGCGTCCTGCTGCTGCAGGAGCTCGGCAGAGTGCACGAGGCGTTGGACGAGTTGCGCCGCGTGCTGCCGCTGTACGACCGCGACGGCAACCGACTGAACCGCCTCCGGCTGCGTGGAGTCGAAGCGAAGCTCTGCGAGAGCCTCGGCCAGTACGCCGCCGCCGAGCGCGCCTACCTCGAGGCGCGCAACGGGTTCTTCTCGGCCGACATGGCGCCCGAGGCGGCCATGACGAGCCTCGAGCTGGCGATCTTCTACATGCGCCACCGGCGCTCGGGCGACGCCCGCCGGGTCGCCGAGCAGACGCTTCCGATCCTCCAGCTCGCCGGACTCGAGAACGAAGCCGTGGCGGCGATGCTGGTGTTCCGCGAGGCGACCCTGCGCAACCGCCTTTCTCTGGAGCTGCTCCGCGAGACGTTGAGGGTGGTCGAGGGCTCCCGGTCCTAGACAGTATGGAGTGACCGGCCCGTCTTCGTCTCCGAGGCCGAGGCGGCCGGTGGTGGACGAAGCGATCCCGAGCAATGCCCTTGCAGGCGTCGCGGCCATCGCGGGGCCCGGCTTCTCGCCGCTGGCGCGGATACCAAGAAGCGCCGGTTTGCCGGCCGAGGCGCCGCTTCGATAGCTTCGCGGCATGGGTCCAACGTGGCGCGCAGCGCTGACGCGGCCGGCGGGCTGGCTGCCGGTGTGCGTCTCTCTCGCGCTCGGTCTGTCGAGTTTTGCCTTCTCCGTCGGCGTCGATCATCGCGCCAGGACCGGGCATCTCGAGTTCGCCGACGCGGCCGACCTGCACCTGGTGCTCGCGAGCTATCCGGACCGCGGCATCCCGATGTCCTTCCTGTCGCTGGCGAACCTGCGCGACGCCGCCAGCGCCACCGCCACGCCACTCGGTATCGCCTCGGCCGGCCGTGAGTATCCCGGCCGCTACGCCGGCCGCCTGCTGTCGTTGACCGTCGAGTACCAGGATCCGGCGCTGACCGGCTTCCTCGGCGTCGAACCCGAATCCGGTCGCGCGCTGCAGGCACTGGACGACCAGCGCGGCAGCGAGCTGGTTGCCCTCGCCACTCGGTCTCTGTGGCGCCGCCTCGGCGAGCCTCCCGATCTCGTCGGACAGCGGCTCGAGGTCCAGCACCGATCGGTGACCATCGTCGGCCTGGCGCCGGGGAGCTTCGCCGGCACCCTGAGTGGCGGCATCGACCTGGCGATGCCGCTCTCGGCCATCGAGGCGATCGAGCAGGGCGACCACCTCGACAACCGCTCCACAACCTGGCTGATCGGCCTGTTGCGTTCGGATGCCGGGCCGGCGCTGGCCGGTGAGCTGGGCTCGCTGGGTGAGCGCCTGCGCGAGATCGATCCGCAGGCGAACGAGGGCCTGCAGCTCGACGCCTATCCCCTCGAGAGCTTCCTGCTCGGCGACAGCGCGCCGCAGGCGCTGCGCCTGCTCGCCGCCGCGGCGACCCTGGTCCTCGCGATGTGCGTCGCCAACGCCGCGCTGCTGCTCGTCTCGACGGTGAGGGGCCTGGCTCCGGCTCTCGCCATCCGGCGCGCGCTCGGTGCGGATCGGCTGACGATGCTGCGCCTCACGGTTCGCCTGGTGGCGCCGCCGACCCTCGGGGCGGTGGCGATCGCGGTGCTCGCCACCCGGTATGTGGGTCCCTGGCTGATGCGGCGCGCCGAGCTCGCGGCCGCCTCCAGCGTGCTCGACCAGCCTCAGGCCCTCCAGCTGGCGCTGGTCGTCGCCAGCGCCTTGGTCGTCTTCCTGCTGCTCTGGATGTTGACCTGGCGCGCCGCCTGCGCAGTGCCGGCGAGCTCGATCGTGCGTGGCTCTGCGGTGGGCGGTCTGCGCCGACCGGTGCGCAGCGCGCTCAACGTCGCCCAGCTCGCCACCAGCCTGGTCATCGTCGCCAGCGCCCTGAGCGCCTTCGGCGCGGTGCGGCAGATCCTCGCCGTCGATCCAGGGCTCGATCTGCGGGTGATCGCGACCAGGGTGGTGCTCGAGGAGACGGCGCCGGAAGTCGCCTACGCCCGGCTGTTGGAGGGAGGCTCGACGCCGCCCGGCTCGCGGGCCCTGGCAGGTCCTCACCTCGCCCCCGAGGCGACCCTGAGCGTCGTCGCGCGGCGTCCCGGCGACTCGGCGGAACGATCGGTGCAGCTGTTCCGCACCGCAGTCAGCGACGCCTACTTCACGCTGCTCGACATCGAGCTGGTCGAGGGCCGCGGTTTCGACTCGCGTGACCAGGCGGAAACCACGCCGGTCGCGGTGCTCAGCGCGAGCGCCGCCAGGCGCCTGTCCGGAGAACGCTCGCCGCTCTCGGCCGAGATCGTCGTCGAGCCACCGATCGGCGGTCACGACCGTCTCTCGGTCATCGGGGTCGCCGCGGACGTCAAGTCCAGGGGGCCGGGAAACACGGGGCTCTCCGACGACGACCTGTACGTCGCCTTGCGCCAGGCGCCCGAGACCTCGCTCTTCGTGCTCGACGATCCGACGCGAGGGATCCGCGAGCCCGCCTCCGGCATCGCCCAGGCGCTGCCGTCGGCGTTGCTCTATCCCTCCGAGACGCTGGCCAGTCGCTTCGTGCGCACCTCGTCGCACGAGCGCTTCATCGCCCTGCTCACCGCGACCTTCACCTGTGTCGCTCTGCTGGTGGCCGCCTTCGGGCTGCTCAGCTCGCTGCGTCTGCAACTGCACCGCCAGGCCCGCGCGCTGTCGATCCATCGCGCTCTCGGCGCCTCGTCGTCCCGGGTGGCGCGGCTGCTGCTGGCTTCGGAGGCCCGCACGGTGCTGGCTGGAATCGCCCTCGGCATCGTGTTTGCGTACTTCTCCGGACGTCTTCTGTCCGGTCCACTTCGGACCCTGGTCTCCACCAGACCGGATCTGATCGCCGCGTCGGCCGTGGTCGTCCTGCTCTGCTCGGTGATCGCCAGCGTCGGTCCCCTGGTGCGCGCCAGCCGCCTCGATCCGGCGGAGATCCTGAAAGAGGAGTGAAGCCGAAGGCGATGCCGCCCCTGAACCCCGGCGGACGACGCGACTCCCGAATCGAGCACCGCACGAGAAAGCCATGAACGAGATCCCGTTCGAATCCCAGCGCTACCGGCTCGACGCGGCGGTACGACTGCTGCGCGAGGGCTATCCGGCGATCGAGGGCTCGCTGCACGACATCTCCCTGAAGGGACTGTTCGTGGCCTGCGCCACGACCTACCCCGCCGGCACGCGCGTCCGCTTCCAGGTCGACCCGAAGGAGCCCGGCCTCGGAGCGCTCGAAGGGACGATGCAGATCGAGTGGCGTCGCCAGCTGGCGGCTGGACGCAGCCGTCCGGCGGGGATGGGATGCGCCTTCCTCGAGATCCGAGGCGACGGGCGGCAGCGCCTGCGCGAATGGAACGAGAGCCACGCCGATCGACGCATTCCGAGGAGCGTGCCGGACCGCAGCACCCTGACCACCGAGCTGGCGCGTTACAAGGTCTCGGCCGCGATGCGAGACACCGAGCCCTCCCTGCCGGAGTCCGGCAGCGGCGTCGCGGACGGAACCCGCGGCGGCCGGGGGCGGCGGCTCGCCCTGGCCCTGGCCGTCGTCGGACTCCTCGCCACGATCCTGCTCGCCTTCTTCCAGCCGTGGCGCACCGACACGACGCAGCGGTCCGCCGCGACACCGCCGCCGGACGCCACCCAGGCCGAGCCGAACCGTGTCGCGACGGGAGACGACGCCGCCGTGGCCGAATCCCCGGCGGCGGCCGCAGCGGGTCCCGAGGCGACCGGATCCGCGCCGCAGACGGCGCCCGGGCCGGATCCGGATCCGGCGGGCGCCACCGTCGATCGCGACCAGCCCCCTGGCGACGACGACGAGCGGCGGGCGGTGCGCCTGGCGGTGCGCCGCTGGGCGGCGGCCTGGAGCTCACAGGACGTCGACGGCTACCTCGCCTCCTACGCCGAGCGCTTCGACCCGGGAGGAGGGAGCAGCCGGGAGGCCTGGGAGACACAGCGGCGCGAGCGCATCACCTCTCCCTCGTTCGTGCGCGTGACGGTCGAGCAGCTCGAGGTCTCGATCGATCCGGAGAGCGCCACCGCCGTCGCCACCTTCGTGCAGGAGTACGAAGCCCCCGGTTACGCCGATCGGGTGCGCAAGACCCTGACTCTGCGCGAAGATAGGGGTGCCTGGCGCATCGTCGAAGAGAACAGTCGCCCCCTCTGATTCGGTCGCGTCCGCGATCGGACAGCCGGGTCGCCGCGCAGGGGCGAGGACCGCCACAGGGCGGAGATACGGAGGAAGATGCCTTGAACGAAGACCTGCACCGCGCTCTCAACGAGCACCTGACCCTCGAGTTCGCCGCCGCCCACCACTACCTGGCGCTGTCGATCTGGTTCGAGCTCAACGATCTACCCGGATTCGCCTCGTGGATGAAGCAGCAGTCCCAGGACGAGCTGGGGCACGCTCAGCGCATCATCGACCATCTCCTCGAGCGCGACCTCGAAGTCACATTGCCGGCGATCGAGAGCCCACCGACCTCCTGGCCCTCGACGGTCGAGGCGGTGCAGTCGGTGATGCAGAGCGAGCAGCGCGTCACCCGCTCGATCGACCGCCTGCAGGAGAAGGCGACGCGTACGGGCGACCGAGCGGCCTCCCTGATGCTCGACTGGTTCGTCGCCGAGCAGGTCGAGGAGGAGAATGCCGTGCGCGCGTTGCTCGGCAGGCTGCGGTTGGCCGGGGACAGCTCTCTCGGCCTCCTGATCGTCGATCAGGAGATGGCCAAGGGCAGCATCCCGGGTGCCATGGAAGAGCCGGAGCCCTGAGCCAACGGGCGCCCGCGGCCGACCGCCCAGAGGCCCTGACGGCGCCGGCCCGGCGGCGGCGAGAGCAGATCTGGGAGCTCGTTCGGGCGCACCCCTGGGCCGCGGAGATCCGCGACGACCGCGTCGAGCGGATGATCGCCGTCGCGGCGCGGCGGCTCAGCTCGCTCACCGTGGTGCTCGACAACCTGTGGAGCGCACACAACTTCTCGGCCATCGTGCGCACCGCCGAGGCCCTCGGGCTGTGTGAGGCGCACGTGGTCGAGGCGCTGAGCCGCTACCGCAGCAAGGCCGGCGTCACCCACGGCGCCGACCGCTGGCTGCCGGTCCGTCGCCACGGCAGCTTCGTCGAGTGCCGGGCGAAGCTCCGCGACGCCGGCTTCCTGCTGGCCTGTGCCGACGTCGGCGAGGGCTGCGTCGAGCTCGGGCACCTGCCCTGCGACCGACCGCTGGCGATCGTTCTGGGCAGCGAGAAGCACGGCCTCAGCGAAGCGGCACGAAGCGGCGCAGATCTGCGCTTCACCGTGCCGATGGCCGGCTTCACCGAGAGCTTCAACGTCTCGGTGAGCGCCGCGATCTCCCTCTTCCACGTCGAGCAACGCATGCGCGAGCGCCTTGCACGACGGGGTCTCGAAGGCGAGCTCGCCGCAGAGCGAGCCGCGGCGATGGTCGCCGCCTGGATCGAAAGCACCCGGGCGCGCCGACGGCGCACCCACCGCTGACGCCACCGCCGCCGCAGCGCCGGCCAGGCGGCAGTGCCGGCCTCCGGCTTCAGCCGACGATGCGCGAGAAGTGGTGGCTGCGGATCTCCAGCCCGTTGCGCATGTAGAAACGGTGGGCGTCGAAACGATGCACGCCGGAGTCGAGATGGATCGCCTCGCAGCCACGCCGCGTCGTCTCGTCGAAGAGCCAGTTGATCAGTCTCTGCCCCAGGCCCAGCGAGCGCATGCCCGAATCGGTGACCAGGTCGTCGACATAGAGGTAGCGGCCCCAGGCCAACGAGATCCCGGTACGAAACCCAGCCGCCGCTCCCGCCCTGCCGTTCACCAGCACGTAGACCAGGGAGTATCCCTGCTCCCGCTGCATCATCGTCACCAACTCCACGAACTCGTGCTCGTTGAACGCCGGACGCAGTTGCGCCATCACCGGGTAGCAGAGCCGGATCTGGTCGTCGTCGGTGGCGACGACCACCGAGCCGTCCTCGACGGGGGAGTTCTCTTCACTCATGCTGATTTGGGCCCTGACGCCGGAGAAGATCGGCGCTCGACCGCGCTGCAGCCGACCGGGTCGGAGAAAGCGGCACAGTATCAGAGGCCCAGCCAGGGTCCGTCGGCGGAACTGCCGCTTCTGCAACAGTTCCGATCGCTCAGCCACCGGCACCCGTCGCCTGCTCCGGCGACCGGACGCGACGCCGAATGCGTTGACAGAGCGCCGCTGCACGGTGAGCATCCCCGAAGTGAGGCCGGCCGGTTCCAGGTCGCGCCGCGATTCCCGCCGGAGACGTCATGAACCACCCGAAGCCCCTGAGCCGAAGACACCCCCTCACCCGATCGCTGCTGCTGGCGATCGCAGCCGTCCTGGTGACGCACCCGGGCACCGCCGGCACCAACCCCGGCGAGACCTCCGACGCGGCGCTCTGGCCGACGTTCCGCGGTGTCCGTGCCTCGGGGGTGGTTGCCGACGCGAAGCTACCGATCGCCTGGAACGTGGGCACCGGTGAAGGCGTGGCGTGGAAGACCCCGGTGGCCGGACTGGCGCACTCCAGCCCGATCGTATGGGGTGACCGCATCTACCTGACATCCGCCGAGGCGGAGAACGAGGCGGAGCTGAAGGTCGGCCTGTACGGCGACATCAAGCCGGCCGCCGACGAAGGCGTGGTGACGTGGACGCTCTCCGCCTTCGATCTCGAGGGGCGAGAGGTCTGGAAGCGCGTGGTGCACCGAGGAGTGCCGAAGATCAAGCGCCACACCAAGGCGACGCACGCCAACTCGACCCCGGCGACCGACGGGGAGACGATCGTGGTGATGCTCGGCTCCGAGGGGCTGCACGCCTTCGACACCAGCGGCGAGAAGCTGTGGTCGAAGGACCTCGGGACCCTCGATTCGGGTTTCTTCCTGGCGCCCACCGCGCAGTGGGGTTTCGCCTCGTCGCCGATCCTCCACGACGGCAAGGTGATCGTGCAGGCCGACGTCCAGGGGCCCTCGTTCCTCGCCGCCTTCTCGCTCGAGGACGGCCGTGAGGTCTGGCGCACCGGCCGCGAGGAGGTGCCGACCTGGAGCACGCCCACCCTGGTGCCGCGTGGAGAAGGCGAGCAGATCGTGGTCAACGGCTGGAAGCACATCGGCGGCTACGATCCGACCACCGGTGCCGAGCTGTGGCGGATGAGCGGCGGCGGCGACATCCCGACGCCGACGCCGGTGGTGTGGAAGGACCTGATCCTGATCACCAGCGCCCACGGCCAGGAGCGCCCGATCTACGCGGTGAGGCAGGACGCGACGGGCGAGGTGCGCGAAAGCGGCGCACTGGCCTGGGAGCACGAACGGGCCGGCAACTACATGCAGACGCCGATCGTGGTCGGCGACATCGGCTACTTCTGCATGGACAACGGCCTACTCACGGCCTACGACCTCACCAGCGGCGAGGAGCTCTACAAGACGCGCCTCGGCAGCGGTCGCAGCGGCTTCACCGCCTCGCCGGTGGCGACCCGGGAAGCGATCTACTTCACCAGCGAGGACGGCGAGGTCTACGTCGTCGCGCCGGGCCGCGAGTTCCGGCAGCTGGCGCTCAACGAGCTCGGCGAGGTGGTGATGGCGACTCCGGCCATCGCCGGCGACCTGCTGCTCTACCGCACCCGCGGCCACCTGGTGGCCCTGAGCAAGGCGGCGCAGGCCCCGACGACGCCCTGACGCGCTCGCGTCGCCTGCCGGCCACGGCCAGCCCGGGCGGCGGCTTGCCCGGCGCCGGGCCTCAGTCGTCGAGCACGATGCGGAAGATCAGATCGCGGGTACCGATCAGGTCGCCGCTACGCAGCTCGTCGCCAGCCTCTGGCGGCAGGCCGTTGCACAGCACCGTCTGCTTGTCGCCAGCCTGCAGCTGCAGGCGGTACTCGTCCTGCACGATGCGCAGCAGCTCGGGCGGCGCGCCCGGCTCGTCGACCAGCACGACGTCGTTGCTCGAGCGTGCACCGACGCTGAGAGACTCGCGCACGATGGCACGGTACTGCTTGCCCTTCTGGATGCCGCGCACCGTCACCAGACGCACCGTGCGCGGCACGAAGAGCGCCTGCCCGGCACCCTGCTTGCGTTGAGGGCTCGCTCCCCCCTCGCGCAGAGCGCGCTCGACCAGCTGCTCGCGCTGCCTGACTCTCTCGGCCTCCTCCTCGGCGCGCACCGCCTCTCGGGCCGCCGCTGCCGCCGCCGCGGCTCCCGACATCGCGCTCCCGGACCTGCCACTGGAGCTGGTATCCGCGGAGCTCACGCCGCCGGTCTCTTCGTCGACCGACTCCTCCGCCGGCTTGCGCCCCAGCGCCTTGTTGAGCTCCGTGCGCACCATCTCGGCGGTGATCTCCGACGACGAAGCCGCACGACGCGCCAGCAGGCCGATGACGATCAGGGCCACCATGACGACGGCGATGCCCATCAGCAGGAGCGGCTGACCCTCGAAGCGACGCTCCCGTCCACCGTCGGCACCAGCCCCGCCGACTCCCTCGGCGGCGGGCTCCGCCTCGCTATCGGCGCTGGCACCCGGATCGCTCGTCCCAGCCACCGGATCACCACCGGCGCCGGGCCCGGCCGCCTCTTCGGGCTGCGCCGACGGAGCATCGACGTCGGCCAGGTCTGATTCGGCGACGACGGTCCCGCTCTCCGCGGAAGGCGCCGTGCGCCGGCCGGAGAGCGCCGCCAGCGGCAGCAGTCGGACGTCGGTGCCCTTCGACAGCACCCGGTTGCCCGAGCGGATGCTCAGCTGGAGGCGCAGCGCCCGACCGTCCGGAATGCACTGCGGACACTCGAGATCGATCACCCAGACTCTGTTCACCGCCTCGGCGATGCGTTCGTAGGCTTCCGCCAGCTGGGTCCTGTCGGCCTCGAAGAAGGCGCCGCCGGAGTTCGTCGCCAAGCGTCGCAACACGTCGAGATAGGTCACCCGCTGGGCGCCCTGGAGCTGGCTGAAGCCGATCGCGTAGATCGGCAGCGGGCGACGGCGCAGCTCGTCGAGCACGTCGTCGAGAGCCTGCCCGCTGCCCTCGTCGCGACCGTCGCTGAGGACGACGACGACACGCCGACCCGGCAACCCCTCGTCGCGCCGCTCCCCGAGGTCCAACGCGTCGAAGATCGCCTGGTAGAGCAAGGTGTCGCGATCGGTGGGCTCGAGCCGGTCGAGCGCCTCACGCAGCAGCGCGAGATCGTCGGTCCAATCGACGACCACCCGGCTCTGCGACCCGAAGGCGACGATCGCGGCCCGGTCCTGGGGCCGCAGGCGCGACACCCAGTCGTCCAGCGCCGAACGGATCTGCGCGAACAGCTCGTCGTTGAGCGACGCCGAGACGTCGACCAGGAAGACGTAGCCGACCCCCTCCTGCGAGTCGGTGAAGGGGCGCACACCGCGCACCAGGGCGACCTCCTGGCCCAGGGTCGCGGCGACGTCCTCGACCCCGAGAGTCGGCTCGGCCGCCTCTCCCACGGTGCCCTCGAGGTCGGCGTACACCCGGACCTCGGTCTCGCCACTGGCCAGCTGGCGTACCTGGGAGATGTCGAGCCGCTCGCCGGCCTGGCCGAGCAGGGCGCCGGGCGAGAGCATCAGTGCCGCGAGCAGCAGTCTGCGAACCCCTTCGAAGCGGGGCCTATGCGGCGACTCCCGGCGGCTCGCCGTGTTCACGAGGTCCCTCCGCTCCATCTCGAGATCACGACCGGTCGGTCACCCGGACGGCGTGCGCCGCGGGGGTCCCAACCTCTGTTCCTGCCGGAGACTAGCAGCTGTGATGGAACCCTCGGGCCCGACGCCGCGACCAAGACCTTGGGCCAGCAGGGCCAGGGAGAGATCAAGCGCGACCTTCTCCCACCGCTCCGCCACCGGCGTCGTGGCCGCCCTCATCCGCCGCATGTTCGGGGTCGTCCTCGTGCCGGCAGCCTCGGTGGCGGGTGGTGTACGGCCCGTCGGGCTGCCCCAGCTCTTCGACCCAACCCTCGCGCGAGGTGTAGTACGCGAACACCGTGCGCTGCTTGAGATCCGAGAAGAAGCGCGTCCCCTCGGTCAGCTCCGAGCCGGAAGGCGGCGGATCACGGTCGTCGATCTCCTCGAGCAGGGCCACCAGCTGTTCCCCGGGCAGGGAGGCGATCGCACCGCCGAAGCGCCTCGACGCCCTGGCTTCGAGCCAGGCGAGGCCGTCGAGGAAGCGCTTCCGGGTTCCCTCCGGCTCGAGCGAGAGCGCCAGATCGAGGAAGCGCTCCACTCGCGCATCGGCCGCACCCGGTGTGTCGGTGGGCGGGATCAGCGTGTCGGCGAGGCGACGCACCGCGGCGACCTGCTGCGGCGAGAACAGGCTCGGTCGCCAGTCGTCCTGCAGGATCCTCGCTCCTGCCGCCCCGCGCAGTGCCTGACCGAGGGCCACCACGCCGGCTCCGGCCAGCACCACGCGGCGGTCGATGCCGTGAGGCTGCCGACCGCGGGCCGTCGGCTGGTCGCGGTCCCGAAACTCCTGCCTGGCGCCCATTGTCGTTCCCTCCGTTCGCCGACACCGATCACTGCAGGCCTCGGACGGCGAGCCCTCGACGAAACCGGCTCCTCGCGTTGCTGGGAGCACGAGATCCTAGCAGTCCCGGCTGGAGGCAGCAGCGGGATTCCCGGCGCGATCGGAGGAGAACCGGGGCGACCCGAGAGTCACGGCGCCAGTCGCGCGAGCCGCCAGAGTGCGCCGTGACCGACCTCTTCGGCGGCGTAGCGGAACCGGTCGTGGAGTCGGTTCTCGCGTCCCTGCCAGAACTCGTAGCTGCGCGGGCGCAGACGGTAGCCGCCCCAGTGGTCGGGACGTGGGACCTCTGCGTCGGCGAAGCGGGCGGAGATCTCGCCGACCCGCTGCTCGAGCACCTCGCGGCTCTCGAGCGGCTGGCTCTGAGGCGATGCCCAGGCGCCGATCTGCGCACCCCGCGGGCGGGATGCGAAGTAGGCGTCGGACTCCTCCTCCGGAACCCGCTCGACCAACCCCTCGATACGCACCTGGCGGTGCAGCTCGTGCCAGAAGAAGAGCAGGCACGCGATGCCACAGGCGTCGAGCTGCCGGGCTTTCGAGCTGGTGTAGTTGGTGAAGAAGGAGAAGCCGTCGCGGTCGGCGGACTTGAGCAGCACCACCCTCGCCTGCGGCACCCCCGCCCGATCGCTGGTCGCCAGCACCATCGCGTTCGGCTGCGGCGCGCCCGAGTCGACGGCGGCGTCGAACCAGCGTCGGAAGAGCACCAGCGGGTCCTCGGGCAGGTCGTGTCGACGAAAGGGCTCTCCGATGTACTCCGAGCGCAGCCGCTGCAGCTCGTCGGGGTCGATCCTGCTCATGTCGCTCCGTTCTCCGTGAGGCCCTGCGATCCGGCCTCGAGACGCCTTCGCACCCTTTGGCCCGGAGGTGGCGCCGCGCCGGCGGGCTGCGGCCGCACGCTGCGGTTAGACTGCCCGGCGCCGCCGGCGGCTCGTCGCCATCCCGAGTGCCTCTCGGAGAGGCGCCGCGGTCGCACGGTGGCGCCAGCGCCTCCCGCTCCATAGTACGACCACGCGAGGGAACCGATGAGCGAAGCGACGAACCGCCAGTGGACGCTGGCCAAGCGACCCGAGGGGTTGGTCGACGAGCACACCTTCGAGCTGCGCGAAGCGGCGATCCCCGAGCCGGCCGACGGCGAGTTCCTGGTGCGGCTGCTGATGCTCTCGTTCGATCCCACCCAGCGGGGCTGGCTCAACGACGTCCGCGGCTACGTTCCACCGGTCCAGATCGGTGAGGTGATGCGCGCCAGCGGCGTCGGCGAGGTGGTCGCCAGTCGCCATCCCGGCTTCTCCGAGGGCGATCTCGTGGTCGGCGGTTTCGGATGGCAGGAGTGGATCGCCACCGACGGCGGCGGCCTGCTCCCGGCGCGCAAGTTGCCGCCCGGCGTCTCCCCCTCGAACGCCCTCAGCGTCTTCGGCACCACCGGCCTCACCGCCTACTTCGGCATGCTCGACGTCGGCAAGCCGCGTTCCGGTGAGACCGTGGTGGTCTCCGGAGCCGCCGGCGCCACCGGATCCGTCGCGGGTCAGATCGCCAAGATCCAGGGGTGCCGCGTCGTCGGCATCGCCGGCGGGCCCGAGAAGTGCGCCTGGCTCACCGACGAAGCCCACTTCGACGCCGCCGTCGACTACAAGAACGAGGACGTGGGCGAGCGGCTCCGGGCGCTCTGCCCCGACCGCGTCGACGTCTACTTCGACAACGTCGGCGGACCGACCCTCGACACGCTGCTGCTCCATCTCGCGATCGGGGCGCGGGTGGCGATGTGCGGCGGGATCTCCTCCGGCTACGGCACCGAGCTGCCGCCAGGACCGCGCAACATCATGCAGCTGGTGATCCAGCGGGCACGCATGGAGGGCTTCCTGGTGCTCGACTTCGCTCCCCGCTTCGGCGAGGCGATCGCCGCCCTCGCCGGCTGGGTCGGCGAAGGCCGTATCGCCTTCCAGGAGGACATCGTCGAGGGCTTCGAGAACGCGCCGCAGACCCTCAACCGCCTGTTCACCGGCGCCAACCGGGGCAAGCAGCTGCTGCGCGTCGCCGACCGGAGTTGACCTCGCCTGGCGCAGTCGCCGCGACGATCCCGGGCGACGACGGAGAAGGTGTCGCGGTCGTCATCCCCTGCCTCGACGAGGCGACCACGGTCGCCGGGGTGGTGCGTGACTTCCGCGCCGCTCTGCCGGCGGCGCGGATCGTGGTCTTCGACAACACCTCGGCCGACGCCACCGCCCAGCGAGCCGCTCAGGCCGGCGCCGAAGTCGCGTCGGTGACGCCGCGGGGCAAGGGCAACGTTCTCCGCGCGGCGCTGCGGCGCCTCGTCGACGAGGGCAGCTCGGTGGTGATCATGGTCGACGGCGACGCGACCTACGACGCCGCCGCCGCGCCACGCCTGGTGGCCGCGGTGCACGACGGCCACGACCTCGTACTGGCTCGGCGGGTGGGCAGCGGCGGCGGCCGCTACCGCCCGGGCCACCAGCTCGGCAACCGGCTGCTCCGGACGCTGCTGCGCCTCGGCTTCGGCCGCGCCCCGCGCGACCCGTTGACCGGCTACCGGGCGCTCTCCGCCGACTTCGCCCGCCGCTTTCCCTGCCGATCGAGCGGCTTCACCGTCGAAACCGAGATGGACGTCTTCGCCCTCGCCACCAGTGCCTCGTGGTGCGAGGTCGCCGCGCCCTACGCCTCCCGCCCACCGGGCTCGAGCAGCAAGCTGCGTACCCTGCGCGACGGCGTCGCAATCCTCGTGCGCGCCTTCGTCGATTCTGCGGCGGCCTTCGACCGCCACCCGACGGAGAGCTCCGCTCCGACGAGGCCGACCGCGGGAACGTTGCTGAGTGCGGCGGGGTGGGCGGCCGCCGCGACGGCGGTGGCCACGGTCGCCTTCCTGGCCGGCAATGCCTGGTGGCTCGGCCGCGATCCCGAGCCTCTCGCCGCAGCACTGCGCGAGGCCCTGCCCCCGACCTTCACCGTGGAGGGATCCGCCGCCGCGCCTGCCGCGTCGGCGACCGACCCCCGATCGCTGCGCGACGGCGCAGAGCCGTTCAACGACTGTCTGATCCCGATCATGGCCCTGGCCACCGATGGCCCGCCGCTCGAACGGCTGATCTCCGCACAGCGCGTGTATCGCCGCGGCGAAGGACCGCAGCGGCCCTGCGACGCGCTCGAACAGCTGCTCTATCGAGGCGCGATCGACCCCGCTGACTACCTGGTCGTGCCCTACCACCAGTACTGGAACGGCCATCGGGTACCGCTCCGCGCGCTCGCTCCGCGGTTGGGAGTCGTAGGGCTGCAGCGCTCTGCCGTCACAGCGACCTGGGGGCTGCTCGCAGCGATCGCCCTGCTCGCCGCATCGCGCGCCCTGCGCGCCGGACCGCGACCGCTCGACGTGGCGCTCCTCGCCTTCGCCGTCGCCTTCGCCACCTGCGGCGACCTGACCCGCCGGGCAGCCAGTTTCACCACCGCCCCGTCGAACCTCCTGGTGCTCGCGCTGATGCTCGGCTGCGCTCTGTCGGCGGGCGGCCTGGCGGCCCTGCCGAGGCGCTCGAGGCTGCTGGTCCTGGCGGCTTTCGGGGCCCTGCTCGGTTACTTCGCTCTCTTCTTCGGCACCGTGTTGATCGGCCTGGTGGCGGTGCTCCTGCTGGCCGCCGCCTCACCCCTCCCGCCGGCGACGCCGTCCGGCCTGCGCTGGCGCCTCGTCGGCGAGGCCGCGATCGCCTGCGCCGTCGGCATCGTCGGCTCCCTGGCGCTGCACGCGGCGCTCGCCGCTGCCGTCTTCGACGGCGCCTTCGCCGCCATCCTCGACCAGCTCCACCACCGCATGACCGGCGATCCACGGACCACGATGGACCCGCTGCTCAACCCCCGCTACACCGGCGAGCACGTCAGCCTGAGGGCGCTGTTCGAGCGCCTCGACTCACAGCTCTGGCGCCTCGGCTTCGGCAGCCAGGCGGTCGGGCGCGTCGTCTCCGTTGCGGCTCTGACCGCGACGCCACTGATCGCCGTCTGGCGCCTGCTCCGCGGCGGCGACCCGGCCCGGTGGACGACGCTGCTGTGCTGCTGGATCGCTGTCCCGGCCTGGTACCTGACCTTCCTGGAGCACTCGATCACCCACGCCGGCGTGATGGTCCGGCTGCTCTTCCTCACCGCCGCCTCGGCGCTCACCGCGCTCGGCTGGTGGTGGCTCGACGGGAGCGTCGGCGCGCGGCGCGCGAAGGTCTGAGCGCGGACTCGCGAGGCGGGCTCAGAGCACCCGACGCAGCACGTCGAGCGAGACGTTGCCACCGCACAGCACCACCACCGCGGGGCCGGCCGGCCTGCCCCGGGCCGCCACATCGGCGCGCAGTCCCGCGACGGCCGCCGCCGCGGCACCCTCGACCAGAGTGTGGTGCTCGGCGATGACGTCGCGCAACGCCGCGGCGATCGCGTCCTCCTCCACCTCGATCCCGCGGGTGACGGTGCGCCGACAGAGCTCGAAGGTCACGGCGCCGCTCTCCACCCCGCCGGCGGTGCCGTCGGAGAGGGTGGGCGCCGACTCGAGCTCGAGGATCGCGCCAGCAGCCAGCGAGCGCAGCATCACCGCCGAGGCCGCCGGCGAGCAGGCCACCAGCTCGACCTCGGAGCCACGCCTCCTGGCGTGCTCGGCGAGCACCGCGCCGACGCCGCCACACAGGCCGCCGCCACCCAGCGCCAGGTAGACGGTGCCCACCTCGGGCAGCTGCTCGACCAGCTCCACCGCCAGCGTGCCCTGCCCCGCGACCACCTCCAGGTCGTTGTAGGGCGAGACGTAGACCGCGCCGCTCTCGTCGGCGGCTCGTCGCGCCGCGACCTCGGCCTCGACGCAGTCGTCGCCCGACACGACGACCTCGGCGCCGGCCCGCCGGATCGCCTCCAGCTTCCGCGGCTCGGCCGTGCTCGGAGCGTGGATCGTGACCGCCGAGCCGCCCTGCCGGCCGGCTGTCGCCAGAGCCAGGCCGTGGTTGCCGGTCGAAGCCCCGACCAGACGCTCGCCACCTCCCTGCAGCCCGATCAGGATCGCCTTGTTGGTGGCGCCGCGCAGCTTGAACGAACCGGTCAGCTGGTGGTTCTCGAGCTTGAAGTAGACCTCGCAGCCGACCTCCTCGCTGAGCCAGGCCGAGCGCTCGATCGGCGTGCGGCGGATGCGGTCGGCGATGCGAGGCAGCGCCCGCCAGGCGGCGCGAGCCAGCGAGGCGAGCGACGGAGCCCCGCCGCCAGCTCCGGACCGGGCACCGTTCCGCGACGAGGAATTCGACGGCATCGGAAAGGCCTTCAGGTGTGAGATGGCAGGAGGCAGAGTAGCGGAGAGTGCGCCGCCGAGCCAATGCCGGAAACAGCTCCGCCCCGTGCGGCGTCTGTCAGGCCACACCGGCGCGCTCGCACCGACGCGCTCGCCAAGGTGGGTGCAACCTCGGACCGAGTTCCCCGTCTCCTCTCGTCGTACCTCCCGAGAGCGGCGCGAGCGGCAGCAGACTCCGAGTCCTCCCCGACCGACCTCCGTAGCCACCGCTCCGCAGCCACAGCCCCGAGGCCCCGTGCACGCCGACGACGAATCAGCTCGCGCACCGTCGCCGCAGAGCCTCGAGGCCCCCGGCGCCAGCAGCGAAGGGTCCACGCCAGCGACCGGGCGAGCGGAGCCGGGCGACGTCGCCTCGTTCGCCGAGCTGCTCGAGCCGTTCGGGATCCAGGCGCCGGCGCACGAAGTCATTCGACGCGAGCAGATGCCCGCGGCGGCGGCGCGACTGCTGGCGCACCGCCGTCACATGACGGTGACACTGGAGCGCCGACTGGAGAGCGCCCTGCGCCTCGCTGTGGTCGAGAGTCGCCACCGCGAGCCTCACTACTCGCGGCGCATCCGTCTGCATGCGGCGCGCACCGACGAGCTGGCGCTCTTCGGCGTCATGCGCTTCGACTTCCGCGCCTGCTCGAGCGAGACCAGAGCCGAGATCCTCGCCGGGGGAACACCGCTCGGACGCATCCTGATCGCCTCGGGAGCGCTGCGCACGGTGCACCTGCACCGCCTCATCCGCCTGCCGAGCGGCTCCGCGCTGCGCCAGTGGTACGGCGCCAACGACCCCGAAGCGACCTGGCGGGTGCCCGGAGATCTCGACGCTCGACCGCTGTGGGGACGCCTGGCGTCGATCCACTGCGACGACCGGCCGGCCGTCGATCTGGTCGAGATCCTGGCGCCCCATCTGGCCCAGGCAACCTGATCGCCTCGGCTCGACGCATCGGCCCCGCCGAGCGGAGACGCGCGCCACCGAGCCGAAACGCGCGCCCCGCCCGAGCCAGGGCTACCCGTCGAGGGCTGCCGCGAGAGGCTGCTCGAGCACCTCACGGCGCCATCCGCCGAGCTCGTCGCGCCACGGCTGCCCGGCGCGCACCGAGTCGGCCAGGCGGTCGATCTCGCGCCGGGTGAGCAGGAAGTCGACCGGCAGGTCGAGGCGCCCGCCGCACTCCTCCAGCACCGCGCGCGCGCGGTCGACCAGCCGACGATGGGTCGAGCTGCGGCGGCCGGAGACGCTGGCTGGCGGCTCGAGATCGGCCTCCGACGCGATGCCCTCCTCGACCGCCTCGACCAGGGCACTGCCGTAGCGCTTGCGGTCGGCCGCCTGCAGCGACGAGACCGAACGCAGGCGCGCCGCGGTCCGCGGCCGCTTGCGGGCGATCTCGAGCAGGACGTCGTCGCCGAGCACGAAGCGACGAGGAAGATCGCGGCGGCGGGCCTGGTGCTCGCGCCAGAGATTCAGGCTCCAGAGCACGCGCAGCTCCTCGAGCTTCATCGACGGGCGCGCCAGGCGCTCGTACTGCAGCTCGGGACGCTGGCGCTGGACCGCCTGCTCGCGCTGACGGTCCATCTCCTCTTCCAGCCACGACCAGCGCCCCATGTCGACCAGTTTGCGCCCGACGTGCTCGGCGATCTCGAGCAGGTACACCACGTCGAGAGCCGCGTAGAGGCGCTGCGAGTCGGTCAGAGGACGACGCAGCCAGTTGGATCGCTGCTCGCCCTTCGGTAGGTCGACGCCGACCACCTCCGCCACCAGTTTCTGGTATCCCATGGTGCCGCCCAGACCCGCCAGCGTCGCCGCCACCTGGGTGTCGAAGAGGGGATCGGGCAGCACATCGGCGAGATGCTGGAAGACCTCGAGATCCTCGCTCGGCGAGTGCAGGATCTTGACCGGCTCGGAAGCCGTGATCAGCTCGATCCACGGCTCCCAGCGCTCCAGCCGCACCGCGTCGAGCAGCACCACGCGGTCGGCCCAAGAAACCTGGACGAGCCCGAGACGGGGATAGAAGGTGCGCGTGCGCACGAACTCGGTGTCGAGACCGATCGCCGGTTCGTGCCGCAGCTGCTCGCAAAGCGCGGCGAGGTCCTCGTCGCGGTCGACCAGGCGCGCGTCGACCTGCCTCGGAGCGGATCGGAGTCGGTCGGTGCTCAGCGCGGAGCTCCCGTGGGGCTGGCGGCGTGCATCATGCGTCGGATGGTGGGAATCGGGGTGGGAATCGGGGTGGGAATCGGGACTGACCTGGGCATCGGGACTTCGGTCTCGCGAGGTGCGGCGACCGCGGCGCGGCGGAACCGCAGGGCCTCGGCGCTTCGGACACGGTGGCGCGAGCTGTCCGTCGGCGACGGGGTCGCAGGCGATCCCGGGTCGTCGCGGCCGGTCGGCCGCGGTCCGCCGGGAGATGGGTGCGGCGGGACTGATGCCGCCGCGTTCGCCTTCGGACCGGCGCCAGGGATCGGAGCGCCACACGGACGCGGCGTGTTGCCGCGAATCGGTCGCCGGCCGGGGGCGCATCGTACAATACGCCGCCCACGATCCCGCGACGCCACAGGCATGGCCGTTGCGGCCCTGCCCCACTCATCTTGACCGTCGCCAACCCGCATCCCCCGCTACCGCTCGTGGTGCTCGGAGGCAGCGATCGCGCACCGGCGCGGTTGCCTCCCAGCGGCCGCTCCAGCCGGCCGCTCACCGGTTGCAAGGGCGTCGACCTCGAGATCTCCGGCCGCCCCCTGATCCGCGAGATCGTCGACCGCCTGCGGGCCACCGGCCGCTTCGCCGAAGTGTTCATCGCAGGCCCGGCACACGCCTACCGCGACGTCGTCCCCGGCGCCGCCCTGGTCGACACCGACGCCGACTTCGGTACCAACATCCGCGCCGCCGTCGAGGCGGTGCGGGCCCGCCACGAGGAGGGGCCGATCGCCTTCTCGACCTGCGACATCCTGCCCACGGCCAGCGACCTCGAGAAGAGCCTGCAGGACTTCGACCGCGAGCCTGACGCCGACATCTGGTTCCCGATCGTCGAAGCGCCGGAAGACTCGAAGGCGCTCGGCGCCTCCTCGTGGAAGCCCCGCTACCTGCTCAACGACGGCGGCAGAACGGTCGCCGTTCTGCCTGGGCACCTGGCGGTGGTCGACCCCGACGCGGTGCGCCTGCGCTTCATGTACCGGCTGCTGCGCACCGCCTACCAGACCCGCAACCGCTCGATCGGCACGAGGCGCAGCGCCCTGCTACGCCGGATGCTCGCCGACATCCTCTTTCACGACGTGCTGCACCTCTTCCGCCTGCGCCTGCCGACGCTCACCTGGGATACTGTCATCGCCGGACTGCGGGGGACACGACGTCTGCGCGACCAGACGCTGACGCGGGAGGAGCTGCAGCGCACTCTGCGCAAGCTCTTCGTGAAGCGATCCCACCGGCGACGCTTCCCGGAGCGTCGGGTGCGGATCCCGATCCTCCACGCACTCTCCCTGGCGCGCGACATCGACACCCTCGAAGAGGCGGAGTCGATCGGCGTCACCGCCGCCCCCAGCTCGTCATGAGATCCACCGACACCGAAACCGACACCGATTCGATGCCGTTCCCTCCGACGTCTCGCTCGACACCGACCGGCGTCGCGTCACCGACGCGTCGCCTCGCCACCTCCTGCATCCTCTCCGGGCTGCTGCTGGGGCTCCTCCCCGCCGCGACTGGAGCCCAGCAGTCGTCCGCCGCGCCGCCCGGCCCGGAGTCGCCGCGCCCTCACGTGCTGCTGCTGACCGTCGACACCCTGCGCGCCGACCACCTCTCGATCTACGGCTCGAAGCAGCCGCGCACGCCGCACATCGACGCGCTGGCCCGTCGCGGCCTGCTCTTCGAGGACGCACTGACGACGATCGGCAAGACCGGTCCCGCCTTCGCCTCCGCCTTCTCCTCGCTGCACCCGCCGACACACGGCGCGCGTCGCAACGGCGTGCCGGTGCGCGACGACGTGCCCCTGCTCGCCGAGATCCTGGCGCAGAACGGCTACCGCACGGCGGCGTTCATCTCGAACTGGACGCTACGCGACCATCTGTCGGGTCTGGCCCGAGGCTTCGACGTCTGGGACGAGGATTTCAGCAAGCGACGTTACGGCGTCGGCCCCAGCGAGCGTCGCGCCGACAGCGTCATCGCCGCCACGGTGAAGTGGACCAAGAAGGCAGCCGCCAGCCCCGGGCCGCTACTGATCTGGGCCCACTTCAGCGAGCCGCACACTCCCTACGACGAGCACGACGGCTTCCGTTTCCGGGTCGAGCCGGGCGAGAGGCGCACGCCACAGGTCGCCAAGCGGCTGCGCTACGCCAGCGAAGTGGCCTACACCGACGCCAAGATCGGCGAGCTGCTGCGGCGCCTCGAATCGCATATCGACCTGGATCGCACGCTGATCCTCTTCTTCGCCGATCACGGCGAGAGCATCGGCGAGCACGACTACTGGGGTCACGGTCGCAACGTGCACTGGCCGAACCTCGACATCCCGCTGGCCATCGTCGGTCCCGGTGTGCCGCAGCAGCGCCGCAGCACCATGCCGGCCTCGATCATCGACGTGCTGCCGACCGTGCTCGGAGCCCTCCGGATCCCAGCGCCCGAGGCGATCGAGGGCCTCGACCTGCTGCAGCACTGGCAGACGCCCGACGACGCCAGGCAACGATTCGCCGTCGCAGACCGGAGCACCGCGCTGTTCGAGAAGGCGAAGGAGGAGTACGCAGACCCCCTGCAGATCGCGATGCAGACGCGCTCGGTGAAGACGATCTTCGACTTCGACATGCGGCAGACCCGCTACTACGATCTGCGGCGGGATCCGCTCGAGCTCGAGAGCGACATCAACCCTCCGCTGGAGCTCAAACCGCCCCTGCGCAGGCGCCTGGCCAACTGGTACCGAGGCCTCCCCAAGCACGACGCCGACGAAGGTCCGCTCTCGGAAGAAGACCGCAAGCAGCTCGAGAGCCTCGGCTACACGGGCGGGCGTTGAGCGCTGACGGTGCAGGCGAGGCCCACGCCGGGGCTTCGCCGCGCCAGGGTTGGCTCTGCGGCATCGCCGCCTACCTGATCTGGGGGTTCGCGCCGCTCTACTGGCGCCTCGTACGAGACCTGCCCGCCGTCACGCTGCTGGCCCTCAGGGTGCTCTTCGCGGCGGCGATGCTCGCCCTGCTGCTCTTCTGGCTTCGCCGACGCCAGGACGCCGGGGGATCGCCCCAGCGCCTCCGTCTGCGGCGTCACCTCAACCGTCGCACGCTCGCCTTCTTCCTCGTCGCGGCGCTGCTCATCGGCACCAACTGGTTCGTCTTCCTGTGGGCGGTACTCACCGACCGCGTGGTCGAGGCGGCGCTCGGCTACTTCGTCAACCCGCTGGTCAACGTCGCGCTCGGCACCCTGGTGCTCGGCGAGCGGCTGCGCCCGCTGCAGTGGACCGCCATCGTCCTCGCCGCGATCGGTGTCGGCATCTTCGCCTGGACGACCGGCGGCCTGCCCTGGATCTCGCTGGTGCTGGCCGGCTCGTTCGGGCTCTACGGGCTGGTGCGCAAGACCGCACCCGCCGGGGCGCTCGAGGGCTCCGCGCTCGAGATGCTCTTCCTGGTGCCGCTGGCAGTCGCCGGGCTGGCCCTGGTCGGGCCCGACGACCTCGCCGTGCTCGCCGCGCTCGACGTCGGCGGCTGGCTGCTGCTCTCGGTCTCGGGCCTGATCACCGTCAGCCCACTGCTGCTCTTCACCCGCGCCGCGCGCATCCTGCCGCTGAGCTCGATCGGCTTCCTGCAGTACCTCGCGCCGACCTGCCAGTTCCTGCTCGCGGTGCTCCTGTTCGCCGAGCCCTTCGACCGCGGCCGGCTCGTCGCGTTCCTCTGGATCTGGACTGCGCTGGCGCTGTTCACGCTCGATCTGAGGAGCGCGGCGCGGGCTTCGCGACGACGTGCACTGTCGACGGGGGGGCCTGCCGAAGACGCCGCCGGCGAGGCTCCCGCGTGACCGGATCGGGGCCCCGAGGAGCACGATCGACTGCGGACGCGCCGGCGTGGCGCTCGGCGAGGCGTCGACTCGCAGGGACTTGCAGCGACTCGCAGCGGCCCGGAGAGTCAACGAGCCGGCGCCCCGAACCCGGACACCGGGGCATTCCTGTCGCCTTGACAGAGCAGCGCTCAGCACCCAGAATGCCAGCACCTCCACGAGGCAGCTCGCCCCGCGGCGAGCCAAGAATCGCTTTTTCTCTATTCGTCGCAGTCGCAACGTAGGACGAGTCGGTGCGCCCGGGCCACCGCGCACCCTTTCGACCCAGCGGCTCGCGTCGCCTCCCCGAGAGGGCTCCACCGGATGGGTCTCAAACACCACACGATCATCTTCGTCCCCCATTCCAGGGCGCGATTCCGGAAGTGGCGGATCAGCAACCGGCAGGTCAAGCTCGCGAGCGCGCTGGTCGCGTTGTTCACGCTCGGCGCCCTGTTCGTCACCTGGCGGGCCTTCACCACCACGGTGACTCTCGAAGAGGTCGGTGACCTGCGCAGCGAGAACGAGCAGCTGCGCGAGATGAACCGGGAGTTCGAACAGAGCTTCCGCGAGCTGCAGAGCCAGCTCAGCGATTTCGAGGATCGCACCAACAGCCTGGCGATCCTCGCCGGTGTCGAAGAGATCGTCTCCACCGTCGACAGCCGCGCCGGCGCCGGCGTCGGCGGCGCCTTCATCGATCCCCCCGCCTCGTACCTCGACGTCGAGTCGCTGGCCCGCCGCTCCGAGCGGCTGCAGAGTCAGCTCGCCGATGTCGCCGGCGGCCTCGAGAAGCGCGAGCAGTGGATCGCGTCACGCCCGGCGATCATGCCGACCCGCGGCATCCTGACCAGCAACTTCGGCATCCGCGCCGACCCGATCACCGCGCGGCGCGCCTTCCACCACGGAGTCGACATCTCCGCCAGGCCCGGGACTCCGGTCTTCGCCACCGCCGACGGCGTCGTCCTGCGGGCCGGGCGCATCGGCAGCCTCGGCCGCGCCGTCTACCTCTCGCACCGCTTCGGCGTCACCACCCGCTACGGCCATCTGTCGAAGATCGAGGTCGAGCCAGGCGCCACCGTCAAGCGCGGCGACGTCATCGGCTACGTCGGCAACTCGGGGCGGGCCACCGGCTACCACCTGCACTACGAGGTGCGCGAAGCCGGCGACTCCAAGGACCCGCGCATGTTCATGGTCGACCGCTGACCGCGGCGGCTGCGGCCAAGGACGACCACACGCCTCACCGGTTTGCGCGTCGCCTGGCGGCCGACCTGCCGGGTGACTCCGCTCTGGTAGAGTCGAGCCAGCGCACGGGCGAGATCCGGGCCGCCGTGCGCCGAGGCGCCGCGCTCCAGCCGGCGGCGCCGCGTCGTGGCGGGAATCGATGCCCACGCCCGGCGCTTTCCAGCGCTGAGGCGGCAATGCCCCGGCCCGGCCGATCCCGATCGCAGCAGGGGAAACGCGACGACATCTCGGGCGCTCGCCGGCGCATCGACGCCTCTCCGCGGTCCGGCGAACCGGCTGCGGCAATCCCACCTTCAAGGCCTCAGCCCTTCTCGAGGCTCCAGCCCTCCTGAGGGCTAACTCCAGGCGCGGAACGAACGATGATCGGGAAAGTCCTCACCAAAGTCTTCGGCAGCCAGCACGAGCGGGACATCAAGCGCCTGCAGCCGACCGTCGACGCCATCAACCAGCTCGAGGACACGTACGCCGCCCTCGACGACGAGCAGCTGAAGGCGAAGACGGAGGAGTTCCGCCGCCGGCTGTCCGACGGCGAGACCCTCGACGACCTGCTGCACGAGGCCTTCGCGGTGGTCCGCGAAGCGAGCAAGCGCACCCTCGGTATGCGTCACTACGACGTGCAGCTGATCGGCGGCGTGGTGCTCCACCAGGGCAAGATCGCCGAGATGAAGACCGGCGAGGGCAAGACCCTCATGGCGACGCTGCCGGTCTACCTCAACGCTCTCGCCGGCCGTGGCGTGCACGTGGTCACGGTGAACGACTACCTGGCGCGGCGCGATGCCGAGTGGATGGGAGTCGTCTACGAGTTCCTCGGCATGACGGTCGGCGTCATCCAGCACGGGCTCTCGGACCAGCAGCGCCACGACGCGTACCGCTGCGACGTCACTTACGGCACCAACAACGAGCTCGGCTTCGACTACCTGCGCGACAACATGAAGTTCCGGCTCGAGACGATGGTGCAGCGCCAGCACAGCTTCGCCATCGTCGACGAGGTCGACTCGATCCTCATCGACGAAGCGCGCACCCCGCTGATCATCTCGGGTCCGTCCGAGCAGTCGACCGAGAAGTACTACGACATCGACCGGATCATCCCCAAGCTCGAGCGCGGCGAGGAGATCCAGGACGGCGACAGCAAGTACACCACCGGCGACTTCCTCGTCGACGAGAAGGCGAACTCGGTAGCGCTCACCGACGACGGCGTCACCAAGGTCGAGCGCCTGATCGGCATCAAGAACCTGTACGACGCCGAGAACATCGAGATCCTGCACGGCGTCAACCAGGGCCTGCGCGCCCACCACCTCTTCAAGCGCGACGTCGACTACATGGTCAAGGACGGCCAGATCGTCATCGTCGACGAGTTCACCGGTCGCATGATGCCCGGCCGCCGCTGGTCGGACGGTCTGCACCAGGCGGTCGAAGCCAAGGAGGGGGTCAAGATCGAGCGCGAGAGCCAGACCCTCGCGACGATCACCTTCCAGAACTACTTCCGGATGTACGACAAGCTGGCCGGGATGACCGGCACGGCCGACACCGAGGCATCCGAGTTCGGGCAAATCTACAAGCTCGACGTGGTCGTCATCCCCACCAACCGGCCGATGGCGCGCGACGACCGTCCGGATCTCGTGTACCGCACGGCGCGCGAGAAGTGGGACGCCGTGGTCGAAGAGATCGCCGACTGCGTCGAGCGCGGTCAGCCGACCCTGGTCGGCACGATCTCGATCGAGAAGAGCGAGATGCTCTCGAAGCTGCTCAAGCGCGCACGCATCCCGCACGTGGTACTCAACGCCAAGTACCACCAGAAGGAGGCGCAGATCGTCGCCCAGGCGGGTCGCCGCAGCGCAGTGACCATCGCGACGAACATGGCCGGACGAGGCACCGACATCGTGCTCGGCGGCAACGCCGAGCAGATGGCGCACGCCGAGGCGGATCCGGAGCAGGACGCCGAGGCGTACGCCGCCGCGCTGGCGAAGTACAAGCAGCAGTGCCGGGCCGAGCGCCAGGAGGTCCTGGCTGCCGGCGGTCTGCACATCCTGGGCACCGAGCGCCACGAGTCGCGCCGCATCGACAACCAGCTGCGCGGCCGCTCCGGGCGCCAGGGTGATCCGGGCTCGTCCCGCTTCTTCCTGTCGCTCGAAGACGACCTGATGCGCATCTTCATGGGCACCGACCGCATCCAGGGCCTGATGCGCCGCCTCGGGATGGAGGACGGCGTGCCGATCGAGGCCAACATGGTCTCGCGCGCGATCGAGCGGGCGCAGAAGCAGGTCGAGGGTCGCAACTTCGAGATCCGCAAGCACCTCCTCGAGTACGACGACGTGATGAACAAGCAGCGCGAGGCGATCTACCGCCTGCGCCGCGACATTCTCGACGGCACCGAGGGGCGCGAGTACGTGCTCGGCGTCGCCCGCGACGTCATCGGCTACCTGGTCGACGGGACCTGCGACCGCAAGGTCGACCCTTCGGAGTGGCAGCTGGACGATCTCGAGCACGAGTTCAAGGCCTACTTCGACGTCGACCTCTCCGAGGCCGGCATCGACCTGCGCACACTCGGTCGCGACGCGCTGCACGACGACCTGGTGCAGGTGATGGAGCGCCGGTTCAGTGAGCAGGAGGAGAAGAACGGCTCCGAAACGTTCGCCGGCCTCGCCCGGCACATCATGCTGAGCTCGGTGGACGCGGCCTGGAAGGACCACCTGCTGTCTCTCGATCACCTCAAGGAGGGGGTCAACCTGCGCGGGTATGCCCAGAAGGACCCCAAGAACGAGTACAAGCGGGAGTCCTACGAGCTCTTCCAGGCGATGAAGGACCGGGTCGAGGACAGCATCCTCAAGACCCTGTTCCGGGTCCAGCCGATGACCTCGGAGCAGCTCGCCGAGCTCGAGCGGCGCCGCCGCCGGCCTGCGGCGGCGGACCAGATGCGTCTCTCCCAGCCCGCCGCCGCGGCCGCCCCGGGCGGTCCCGAGGCGATCGGCGGCCCTGCCGCGATCCCCGGGGCGCCGCCGCCCTCACCCGGACCGCCGCCGCGGCCCGGCAAGCCACAGACGGTGGTGCGTCAGGCGCCCAAGGTCGGCCGCAACGATCCCTGCCCCTGCGGATCCGGGAAGAAGTACAAGCGCTGCCACGGCATGGCGGCGAAGCGGGCCTGAGGTCGGGTCGGGGCACGGACTCCTCGGCGACTACCGGCGCTTCGGCATCGGATCGGAGCCGCTCTCTTCTCATCTCGGCGGCTTCCGGTTACGGTCTCCACAGCCGACGCGTTCGATTCCCTTCATCTCCGAGCCAACTCAGGGCGAGTGGGCCCTGGCGCTGGCTCCGATCCCCCAGGACTCCAGCCGCCATGAGCATCCGATCCGACCTGCCGCTGGCTCTCACCTTCGACGACGTGCTGCTGCTGCCCGGCATGTCGGAGGTGCACCCGAACAAGATCGACCTGCGCACCCGCCTCTGTCGCGGCATCGACCTGCGCATCCCGCTGCTCTCGGCAGCGATGGACACGGTGACCGAGTCGCGCCTGGCGATCGCGATCGCCCAGGCCGGCGGCATCGGCATCGTGCACAAGAACCTGTCGATCGAGCGTCAGGCGGAGGAGATCGACCGGGTCAAGCGCTCCGAAGCCGGCATGATCGTCGATCCGATCACCATGCGCCCGCACCAGAAGATCCGCGAGGCGCTGCAGGTGATGTCGAGCTACAAGATCTCCGGCGTCCCGGTCACCGACGACGAAGGGCACCTCGTCGGCATCCTCACCAACCGCGATCTGCGCTTCGAGAACAACCCGGAGCTCGAGATCCAGGAGCTGATGACCAAGAAGAACCTGGTCACCGTTCCGGAGGGCACGACCCTCGAGGAGGCCAAGGCGGCGCTGCACAAGCACCGCATCGAGAAGCTGCTGGTGGTCGACGCCGAGGGCAACCTGACGGGCCTGATCACGGTCAAGGACATCCAGAAGATGCAGCAGTACCCGAACGCCTGCAAGGACGAGCTCGGGCGCCTGCGCGTCGGCGCCGCCGTCGGCGCCAGCGGCGACTACCTGGATCGGGCCCGTGCCCTCGTCGCCGCCAAGGTCGACCTGCTGGCGCTCGACTCCTCCCACGGCCACAGCCGCGGCGTTCTCGACGCCACCGAGCGTCTGCGTGAAGCGCTGCCCGACACCAAGCTGGTGGTCGGCAACGTCGCCACCGCCGAAGGCGCCAGGGCACTGATCGAGCGTGGCGTCGACGCGGTCAAGGTCGGCATCGGTGCCGGCAGCATCTGCACCACCCGGATCGTCACCGGCGCAGGCGTGCCTCAGATCCACGCCATCGTCGAGGCGTGCCGAGAGGCCCAGGAGCACGACGTCCCGGTGATCGCGGACGGCGGCATCCGCTTCTCCGGCGACGTCACCAAGGCGCTCGCCGCCGGCGCCGACTCGGTGATGATCGGATCGCTGCTCGCCGGCACCGAGGAGTCGACCGGCGAGACCATCCTCTACCAGGGCCGCACCTACAAGGCCTATCGCGGCATGGGCTCGCTGTCGGCGATGAGCGCCGGATCGGCCGATCGCTACTTCCAGGAGAGCTCGGAGCCGCTGGCGAAGCTGGTGCCCGAGGGCATCGAAGGCATGGTCCCGTACAAGGGCAGCGTGCACCAGATGATCACCCAGCTCGTCGGTGGCCTGCGCCAGGGCATGGGGCTCGCCGGATGCGCCAACATCCACGAGCTGCGCACCGAGGCGAAGATGATCCGCATCACCTCGGCCGGCGACCGGGAGAGCCACGCCCACGACGTGGTGATCACCAAAGAGGCGCCGAACTACTGGGTGGAGAAATAACAGCGTCGGCTGGAGTCGACGGCTCGGCACCTCGTGCACGAGGTGCCGCCCGCAACTCAGCCGACGAGAGCGGAGCCCAGGGGTCAGGGGTCAGGGGCCAGGGACGAGGGACAAGGCAGAAGGCAAGAGGGACAGAGGGCAGAGAGCTGAAAGCCACCTCGTTTCGGCTTGCAACGACCCACGCCCGTGGTGGCGACGCCACTCGGGTTGAAGCCTCGGATCCTCGGGAAAGAGGCCCGCGGTTACCAGCCGAGGGGTCGGAGTAGACAGGCGGAGGCCCGCGGCTCTCTCAAGAGACCTGATCCGATCGAGGCGGAACCGCTCCTCGACTCGGCGGCTCCGTTGGCCGGCGCTCCCCGAGCTCCGTGGACGAGCCGGACCGGGAGTGACGGCGGTGGCCGGGAGTTGGCCGGCTGCCTCGCCCGTCGACGCCTCGGTCGCACGCGGCGACCGGGCGCCCTTCGCGCTGCTGCGGCCCGGCGCGGTCCGCAGCGCGGCCGGGCTGTCAGATCAGAGGTTGCGGTCGAGGAACTGCTGGAAGCCGGCCTTGGGCAGGGCGCCCATGGTGCGGTCGTGCGCCTCGCCGTTCTTGAACAGGATGAAGGTCGGGATGCTCTGCACCTGGAAGCGACCGGCCAGCTCGGGCGCCTGGTCGACGTCCAGCTTGGCGATCCGAACCTTGCCCTCGAGCTCGTCGGCGAGCTGCTCGAGGACCGGCGCCACCTGGCGGCACGGGCCGCACCACGGGGCCCAGAAGTCCACCAGCACCGGGCTGTCCCCGCCGAGCACCTGCTCGAAGTTGTCCGGTGTCAGCTCGATGATCTTGTCGTTGTCGGCCATCGCGTGATCTCCTGTTTCTCGAAACTCTCAGGCGTTGGATATCGGTCGCGGGCCTGTGCCACCTCTCTCGGGTGCAAGGTCCGGATCGTACGGTGAACGGGCGTCGATGGCCCGTCCTCACTATACGAGAGCACGAATCCGGTGGATGGGATTCCCTCCAGCGTTGCCGGCACCGGCCTGCGGCGCCACCGGCTCTCCCCGCCGAGGCGCCGGCGGCTCAGAACTGGAATCGGTCGATCACCGAGAGGCCACCGTCGTCGGGAGCCTGGGCGGCGAAGTACTCCCGCGTCGCCTCGACGTCGAGGGCGATCTGGGCCGAGAGGTCCATCATCGAATCGAACTGCATCTCGTCGCGCAGCCGGCGGTGGAACGACAGCTCGACGATCTCGCCGTAGACATCGCTGCGGAAGTCCAGGATGTGGCTCTCGACCACCTGCTCGTAGTTCTCGTAGACGGTCGGCCGTCGGCCGATGTTGGTCACCGAGTGGAAGGTCTGCTCGAAGCTCGGGAAGTACACCTGCGAGGTGTAGACGCCGCCGAGTGGCACGAGCTCGTTGTCGGGATCGAGATTGATCGTCGGCCAGCCGAGCCGCTGACCCATCCGGTCGCCGCGTGCGATCACGCCGCGGATGGCGTAGGGCCGGCCGAGCGCCTCGGACGCGCCGGAGACGTCGCCGCGCCTCAGCATCTCGCGGATCGCGGTCGACGAGACGCGCTCCCCCGCCTGCCGCACCTCGTCGATCTGCAGGGCCTCGAATCCGAGCTCGGCGCCGAGCTCTCGCAGCATCGCCAGGTCGCCCTCACGGCGGTGGCCGAAGCTGAAGTCGCTACCGACGTAGACCTCGGCGACGCCGAGACGACGGTGCAGGAAGTCGACCGCGAACTGGCGCGCCGTGGTGCGGGCGAACTCTGGCGTGAAGCGCACCACCGCCAGGGTGTCGACTCCCTGCTCGCGCAGCAGGTCGACCTTCTGCTCGTCGGTGGTCAGTCGCGCTGGGACCGCATCCGGTCGCAGCACCGCCAGTGGATGGGGGTCGAAGGAGACCACGACCGCCTGCAGACCGAGCTCCGTGGCCCGCTCGCGAACCCGCTGCAACACCGCCTGCTGGCCGCGGTGCACGCCGTCGTAGTTGCCGATCGTGGCGACGCAGCCGGAAGGCAGGTCGGGCGCGTTCAGCGCGTCGCGGATCACCTGCACCGATCACTCTCCGGAACTCACGCCAGGACCCGGCGCGAGACGCAGCTCGTGCAGCTCGCGCGGTGCTCTGGCGGGACCGGCCTGAGCGACACCCGCCTCGCCGGCGACGACCGTGGCGATCAGGTCGTCGGCGTGGGCCTCGGTGATCAACGCCCGCGCCAGGGTGCCGCGCGGCGCGGTGCCGTCGTTGATCAGGATGCGCCCGTCGATCTCGGGAGCCATGCCGTGGTGTCTGGCCACCAGCAGGTGCTCGGTCTCGTCGCAGACGCCCTCCATCAACACGGTCATCTCGCTGCCGACCAGCCTCTGACGGCGCTCGAGAGCGATCGGCCGCTGCACCTCGAGCAGCTCGGACTTGCGCGCGCTCGCCTCCTCGGCCGAGGGGCGATCGGGCATCGCCGCCGACGGAGTGTCCTCCTCGGGCGAGTAGGTGAAGGCGCCGAGATGGTCGAAGCGGGCCTCCTGCACGAAGTCGACCAGAGCGTCGAACTCGCCAGGCCCCTCGCCCGGGAAGCCGACGATGAACGTCGTGCGGACGAACAGGTCCGGGACCGTTTCCCGCGCCTCGGCGAGCAGCTCGAGGTAACGCTCGGCGGAGCCGGCCCGCTTCATCCGCCGCAGCATCCCCCGATCGGCGTGCTGGAGGGGGATGTCGAGGTAGGAGACGAAGCGCTGCTCGTCGCGCATCAGGCGGAACAGGCCTCGATCGAGGGTCGACGGGTAAGCGTAGAGGAAACGGATCCAGGGGATCGAGGTGCGCGCGAGCAGCTCCTCCACCAGCCGCCGCAGGCCCTCGCGGCCGTAGCCGAGATCCTCGCCGTAGCGGGTGGTGTCCTGCGCCAGCAGGCAGAGCTCGCGCACGCCGCTGCGCTCGAGCGCCCGGGCCTCGGCGACCAGGCTGTCGAGATCGCGACTGCGGAAGCGGCCCCGCCAAACCGGGATGGCGCAGAAGGTGCACGGGTTGTTGCAGCCCTCGGCGACCTTCAGGTAGGCGTAGCCGCTGGTCGTCAGCACCCGGGGTGCGGTGTGGTCGAAGAGCAGATGTGAGGCCGAGCGTCGGGGAGCGGCGTTGCGCCCTAGCGAGACCAGCCCCCCCACCTGCTCGAGATCGTCGAGGCCGACGAAACCGTCGATCTCGGGGATCTCCGCCGACAGCTCCTCGGCGTAGCGGTTGACCATGCATCCGGCGACGAAGAGGCGCTGTGGCGCGGCGCCGGCAGCGCCGGTACGGCGTTCGTTCTTGCGCGCCGCGACCTCCAGGATGGTGTCGATCGACTCCTGCTTCGCCTCGTCGATGAAACCGCAGGTGTTGACGATCACCGTGTCTGCCTGGTCCGCGTCGGCGACGATCTCGAAGCCCTGGGAGCGCAGCCTGCCGAGCATCACCTCGGTGTCGACCAGGTTCTTGGGACAGCCGAGACTGATGATCCCCACCCTGCCGGCGGGAGCGGCGGGACGGTCCCGCTGGGAGGCTTCGTGCTCGCTCGAGCTCGTCGTGGTCTTCATGGCTGGTCAGGGCGGCTGGTCAGGGCTGCTGGTCAGGGGCTTCGGCTGCAAGTCTCGGTTCTTCGGTGGTTCGTTGCGACTGCGACAGCCCCGATCGGGGACGGAGCGCCGCGCCGGCGGCGCAGGCGACGACGCCGTGCGGGGACCGCCGGTACCCCGCTGGCGCAGCCTCCCCCGGGGAGTCGCGGCGACGCTGTGCACCGCCGGGTCGCAGGAGAGGCAGGGGACGTGCGGCCCGGGTGGCGCCGGAGTCCCGACGACGCCGCGAGCGGAACCGCGGCAGGCGCTCGTCGGCTTCGGCCCTCCACTGCCCACGAGACGCCGGACCGGAGGCGAAGGAGGCGAAGGGCCGGAGAGGCGGCGCCGACACCGATTCTGTCATGACGCAGGTGCGAAGCGAAGCGGCGCCTTCCGGGCGCTGCCCCCAGGACGACGATCCCGTCGCGAACGACTGGATAGAATCCACGCCTCCATGAACGCACGCGTCGCAGCCCTGGTGATCGGCAACGAGATCCTCTCCGGCAAGGTGCGTGAGAGCAACGTCGAGCTGCTGGCGCGCGAGCTCTTCGCCATCGGCGCCGAGCTGTGCCGAGTGGTGGTGTGCCAGGACGACATCGACACCATCGCGGCCGACCTCGAGGAGCTGCGCACCCGTCACGACTACGTGATCACCAGCGGTGGTGTCGGACCGACCCACGACGACGTCACGATCAAGGCGGTGGCCCGCACCTTCGGCCGAGCCGTCGTGCGCTCGCAGGAGCTCGAGAGGCAGATCCGCGAGTTCGTCGGCGAACGGGTCCGTGACACCCACCTGCGCATGGCCGACGTGCCGGAGGGAGCGTTGCTGCTCAGCACACCCGACGTGCCCTGGCCTACGATCCTGATGGGCAACGTCTTCGTGCTGCCCGGGCTGCCCGACATCTTCCAGCTCAAGATGCCGCTGCTGCGCGAGCACATCAAGTCGGACGGCCCCTTCCGCACCCGAGCCGTCTACACCACCTGCCGCGAGACCGACCTGGCCGAGGAGCTCGATCTCGTCGATGCGGCCCACCCCGCGGTCCGCATCGGCTCGTACCCCGTGGTCGGCGCCTCGTACCGGGTGCGCCTGACCTTCGACGGCAAGGACAGCTCAGCCATCGACCGCGCGGTCGAGGACCTGCTGGCGCGCCTACCGTGCGAGAGCATCGTCACTGATCCCGAGGAGCCGCCGCCGCGGGATGCCGCGAGACGCGCCTGATCGGCCGGAGCCGCTGCGGCCGCCCGCGGCGCGACCACCCGGTCAGCGGTTCTCGAAGCTCGGCGAGCGCTTCTCCTTGATCGCCCGGATCCCCTCGAGAGCGTCGCGCGTGGTGAAGGTGCGCGCCTGTTCGTCGGCCTCGATGCCGATCGCCTCGTCGATCGAGCGCTCGTAGGTGCCGCGCAGGGTCTGCTTCACCGCCCGCACGGCCACTGGCGCGGCGGTGGCGATCTGCTCCGCCATCTCGTCGACCACGGCGTCGAAGTCGTCGCCGGCGATGCGCGCCGCGATGCCGAGTCGCAGCGCCTCCTCGGCGCCGACCAGCCGTCCGGTGAAGAGCAGGTCGGCGGCGGCGGCCGGTCCGACCAGGCGCGGAAGGTTCCAGGTCGCCGCCATGCCGGGATGGATGCCGAGCCGCACGAAGGTCATGCCGAGCAGCGCCTTCTCGTGCACCACCCGCAGGTCGGCGCCGAGCGCGAAGCAGAAGCCGGCGCCGATCGCGTGGCCGTTGATCGCCGCGATGGTCGGCATCGCGAGATCGCGGATCGACAGGAACATGCTGTAGAAGCTGCGACCCCCTCCGATCCCCTGCCCCTTCTTCTCGCCGCTGTTGCCACTCAGCGCGTCCTCCTCCAGGCGGTCCAGGTTGCCGCCGGCGCTGAACGCCTTGCCGGCGCCGCGGAAGACCACCACCCGCAGGTCGGGGGCGGCGTTCAGCCGCGGCACCAGGCTCTGGATCTCGGCGCCCATCTCGGGCGACATCGCGTTGCGTTGCTCGGGCTGATCGAGAGTGACGTGGGCGACGTGATCGCGGACCTCGACCCGCAGGTTCTCGAAGTCGTCGAAAGTGGCAGTCGGATCGGGCATGCGCTGGCTCCTCGTGCGAACGGTGGATCGAAGTCCGAAGGTCCCGCATGCTAGCCCCTCGGCGGGCCGATGGCGGACGCGGGAAGACTGCCGCCGCCGTCGCAGGTTGTTAGCATCTAGTGCCATATCGCCCCCCGAGCCCGAGTCGCTCGGACGAAGACGAGCCGGCGACCGGCTGGGTGGCCGCGCGGCCGCTGCCCGACCCTTCTCGAATCACCCAGCCTTTTCTCGAATCACCAGCGGAGAGAGCTCGCAATGATCACCCTGACGGACCTGGCGAAGAAGCAGGTGGAGCTCGCCATCGAGGACGAGGAGCGAGACGACCTCGCCCTGCGTGTGGCGATCGTCGGCCGCTCCGGCGGCGGCTTCCAGTACAAGATGGACCTGGTCGGCCGAGACGAGATCCTCGACACCGATCGGGTGATCTCCCAGGGCGGTTTCGACGTGCTCGTCGACTCCGAGTCCGCACCCGACCTCGAGGGCGCCACGATCGACTTCGTCACCCGGCTGCAGGAGAGCGGCTTCAAGTTCGACAATCCGAACTCGGCCTGGAGCGACCCGGCCGCGCCCGAAGTGCAGCAGGTGATCGAGAGCCGTATCAACCCCTCGATCGCCTCCCACGGTGGCTTCGTCACCCTGCTCGACGTCAAGGAGGGTGTCGCGTACATCCAGATGGGCGGCGGCTGCCAGGGCTGCGGCATGGCCGACGTCACGCTCAAGCACGGCATCGAAGGGATGATCCGCGAGGCGGTGCCGTCGATCTCGCAGGTGCTCGACACCACCGACCACGCTGCCGGCACCAACCCCTACTACGTCGGCTGAGCCGCGTCCGCCGAGTCACGCCGCACCGCGACCTGCCGGCGCGGCAAGCGACTCAGAAGCGCGGCAGCTCGCGCGGTCTGCCCTCGCGCACCAGCTCGTAGAGCGCATCGAAGATCTGCTCGCGACTGGGCTTGGAGAAGTAGTCGCCGTCGGAGCCGTAGGCCGGCCGGTGCTCCTTGGCGGTCAGCGTGCGCGGCGGCGCGTCGAGCCAGGAGAAGCCGCCCTGCCGCTCGAGCACCTGCTGCATCATGTAGGCGGTGGCGCCACCGGGCACGTCCTCGTCGAGGAAGAGGATGCGGCCGGTGCGTTCCAGCGACGCGACGATCGCGCCCTCGGTGTCGAACGGCAGCAGCGTCTGCACGTCGATCACCTCGACCTCGACCCCCGCCGCCGCCAGGTCCCCGGCCGCCTCGAGGGCGATCCAGCACAGCGGCCCGTAGGTCACCACGGTCGCGTCATCGCCCCGGCGCAGGATCTCGGGCCTGCCCAGCGGCACCGTGAAGCGGTCGAGGTTGCTCGGCAGCGGCTCCTTGCGCCGGTAGCCGTTGAGCACCTCGACGACCAGCGCGGCGTCGTCCGAGCGCAGCAGCGTGTTGTAGAAGCCGGCCGCGCGCGTCATGTCGCGCGGCACGCAGACGTACAGCCCCCGGCAGAGGTTGAGGATCCCCGCCATCGGCGACCCCGAGTGCCAGATGCCTTCGAGGCGGTGTCCTCGGGTGCGCACGATGACCGGCGCCGCCTGGCCGCCGCGGGTGCGCCAGCGCAGGGTCGCCAGGTCGTCGGACATCAGCTGCAGCGCGTAGAGGATGTAGTCGAGGTACTGCATCTCGGCGATCGGTCGCAGCCCTCGCATCGCCATGCCGATCGCCTGCCCCAGGATGGTCGCCTCGCGGATCCCGGTGTCGGTGATGCGCAGCACGCCGTACCTCTCCTGCAGGTTGGCCATCGCCTGGTTGACGTCGCCCAGGTGGCCGACGTCCTCGCCGAAGGCGAACAGCTGCGGGTGGCGCGCGAAGGCGCTGTCGAAGCACCGGTTGAGCACCTCGTAGCCGTTGATCGTCTCCGGCTCTTCGGGGTACTCGGGCGCCGTCTCCGCCACCAGCAGAGCCGAGTCGGGGCTCTCGCTGTGCAGGTGTGAGCCGTAGCGGCCCTCGTTCTCCGAACGGCGTTCCTCGAGCCACTGCGCCAGAGCCGCCCGCTCGGAGCCGCCGCGGCCGAGAGTCTCCCGCAGTCCCTCGTGGGCGGCGGCCAGGAGCTGACGGCGCAGCGGCGCCGGCCGACGCTCGATGCGGCGGCGCAGCTCGTGCAGCCGACCGGCCACCGCCTCGTCCGCCGCCGAGGCCTGCTGCAGCGAGTCGAGACGGCGCAGGAGCTCTTCGCGCTCGGCGTCGATCTCGGCACGGAAGATCTTCCACGCCGCGTCGCGCTGACGCTCGACGTGGCCGCGCTCCTCCTGGTCGATCGCCTCGAGCTCGTCGGCGCTGGCCAGGCCCTCGCTCTCGATCCACTGCTTCATCTTCACCAGGCAGTCGTTGTCCCGCTCCCACTGGAGACGCTCGGAGCTCTTGTAGCGCTCGTGGCTGCCCGAGGTCGAGTGGCCCTGCGGCTGGGTCAGCTCGGTGACGTGGATGAGGGCCGGGATGTGGTCGCGACGGCAGGAATCGGCCGCCCGCAGATAGGTCTCGCAGAGCAGCGGATAGTCCCAGCCGGGAACCACGTAGAGATCGAATCCGGGCCGATCGCTGCCGGAGCGCTGGAAGCCCTGCACCACCTGACCGACGTCACCCTTGGTCATCTGGTACTCGTTGGGAACCGAGATCCCGTACTCGTCGTCCCAGATCGACACGATGACCGGCGCCCCGAGCACGCCGATGGCGTTGATCGACTCCCAGAACAGGCCCTCGGCGCAGCTGGCGTTGCCGATGGTGCCGAACGCCACCTCGTTGCCGTTGTCCGAGAAGCGGCTGGCGACGTCGTCGAGCTCACGCAGCTCGCGGTAGAGGCGCGATGCGTAGCCGAGACCGACCAGGCGCGGCATCTGACTGGCGGTCGGCGAGATGTCGGCCGACGAGTTGTAGCGCTCCACCTGGGAGAGGAAACGCCCGCCGCCGTCGACCGTGCGGGTGGCGAAGTGGCCGGGCATCGAGCGCCCGGAGAACATCGGCTCGAGCTCGGGATCGGCGTGGCCGTAGAGCTGCGAGAACATCTGCCGCACGTCCATCAGCTCGAGGGCCATCATGAAGGTCTGATCGCGGTAGTAGCCCGAGCGCACGTCGCCGGGCCGGAAGGCGTAGGCCATCGCCAGCTGAGGCACCTCCTTGCCGTCGCCGAAGGCGCCGAACTTCGCCCGGCCGGTGAGCACCTCCTGCCGGCCGATGACACTCGCGTGGCGGCTGCGGACGCCGATCCTGTAGTCCCGCAGGACCGCCTCGCGATTGAAGTCGAGGACTCCCGACCGGAAGGGGCTGACGATCGTGATCGTCGGTTCGTCTCGCTGCACTGGCTGCCCTCCCGTTCCCGGAGTCGTCGTTGCGTCGCCTGCCCTCACCTGCACTCCGATCTGCCGATTCTCCGGCTGGAGGTCTTCGTCCCGAGCCCGGTTCCCGCCTCACCCCGTTCGACGGGACCTGGGAGAGCGGAGCCGGAGACCCGTGGCGCGCCGAGATCTCACGCGTCGCGCCCGAAAGCGCCCGTCTGACGGAACTCGCTCCGAGGCCAGTGGCGACGGGAGCTCGTGGGGAGCGACCGGCGCCGGCGACCGGCGTCCCCGTACCTCCAGGGAGCCCGTCGTCGCAGTGAAGACCTCGAGCCCCGCACCCCTGCGGCGAGGTACCGGAGCTCCGGGAACGGCTTGTCGGACCCGCGATCCTACCACCCGCCTCCAGCCCGACGCCCGGCTGCCGGCGCTGCCTCGAGCCGGTTGGACTGGACGGCACTTTGTGAAATGATTCACAAGCGGCCCGCGGCGCACGCCAGGGGAGCCGAGAAGCTCCCCCGCGATCCACACCTTCCTCCCAGCCGAGAGCTTCCGGGGACGCCGCCGCCCAAAGCAGTAACGAGGCACGGGCCTCGCGATTCATCGCGCTCTCCGACGACGCGCCGCGCCAGCCGCGGCCTGCTGCGGACGACCGCTCGAGAAACAGACAGGGGACTCACAGCGATGGGTTCGCATCACTTCAGGAAGGGGCTCGACCTGCCGATCAAGGGCGTGCCCGAGCAGATCGTCTCGCAGGCTTCATCGACCAGCGAGGTGGCGGTCGTGGCCCTCGACTTCGCCGGCATGCGACCGACCATGATGGTCGACGTCGGCGACGCCGTGCGCACCGGCCAGAAGCTGTTCGAGGACAAGAAGAACCCCGGCGTCTTCTACACCGCCCCCGGCAGCGGCCAGGTCACCGGCATCCACCGTGGCGCCAAGCGCAGGCTGCTGTCGGTGGTCATCAGGCTCGACGGCGGCGACCAGCACGTCGGCTTCTCGAGCTACACCGGGCGCCATCCGAGCTCACTGAGCCGGGAGGAGGTGCGTGAGCTTCTCGTCGAGTCGGGCAGCTGGCCGGCGATCCGCGCCCGGCCCTACGACCGCGTGGCGGTTCCAGAGTCGGTGCCGAAGTCGATCTTCGTCACCGCGGTCGACTCGCATCCGCTCGCTCCCGACCTGGCGAAGGTCGCCGAGGGCCGCGCCGGCGACCTCGAACGCGGCCTCGCGGCGCTGCGCAAGCTGACCGACGGGAAGATCTACTTCTGCAAGGCGAAGGGGGCGCGGTTCGATCTCCCCGAGATCGAAGGCCTGAGCGTCGAGAGCTTCTCGGGTCCTCACCCCTCCGGCAACGTCGGCCTGCACATCCACACCCTCGACCCGGTGAACCGCACCAAGCTGGTGTGGCACGTCGGGCTGCAGGAGGTGCTGGCCATGGGCAAGCTCTTCGGCACCGGCGAGCTCGACCTCGAGCGGGTCGTCTCGATCGGCGGCCCCTGCGTCGCGCGGCCCAGGCTGCTGCGCACCCGGGTCGGCGCCGCCCTCGCGGAGGTGCTGGACGGTGAGATCGAGGTCCCCGGCGAGGACAATCCTCTCGCCCAGTGGATCGACGACGGCTCGCGCATCCGCGAGGCGGGTGAGGCACCGGCGGTGCGGATGATCTCCGGTTCTGTGCTGGCGGGACGCGCGGCCGGCGAGCACACCGGCTATCTGGGGCGCTACCACCAGTCGATCGCGGTCATCGAGGAGGACGCCGAGCGCGAATTCCTCGGCTGGATGGGCCCGGGCGCCGGCAAGTTCTCGGTCACCAACCTGTTCCTGTCCAAGCTGATGATGGGCAAGCGGTTCGACTTCACCACCAGCACCAACGGATCGCCCCGCGCGATCGTGCCGATCGGCCTCTACGAGAAGGTCACTCCGTTCGATCTCGAGCCGACCTTCCTGCTCAAGGCGCTGGTGATGTCCGACGTCGAGCGTGCCGAGGAGTTCGGCGTGCTCGAGCTGGCCGAGGAGGACGTCGGGCTGTACAGCTTCGTCTGCCCGGGCAAGACGGACTATGCGCCGCACCTGCGCGAAACCCTGACGATCCTCGAGAAGGAAGGCTAGGTCGACGGATGAGATTCCTCCGAACGCTGCTCGATCAGCAGGAAAAGCAGTTCGAGAAGGGCGGCAAGCTGGAGAAGCTGTATCCGCTCTACGAGGCGGGCGACACCTTCCTCTACACGCCCGGCCAGGTCACCACCGGGCCGGCGCACGTGCGCGACGCGGTCGACCTCAAGCGCCTGATGGGGACCGTGGTCGCGGCGCTCGTGCCGTGCATCCTGATGGCGATGTGGAACACCGGTCGCCAGGCGCACCTGGCGATCCAGGCCGGAGCGCTGCCGCTCGACAACTGGCAGACGCGGGCGATGGAGCTGCTGCGGCTGGGCGAGTTCGACCCCACCAGCCTGATCGCCAACACAGTGCACGGCGCGCTCTACTACCTGCCGATCCTGATCGTCACCTTCGTCGTCGGCGGCAACATCGAGGCCATCTTCGCGGTGGTGCGCAAGCACGAGATCAACGAGGGCTTCCTGGTCACCGGGATGCTCTTCCCTCTCACCCTGCCGGCGACGATCCCCCTCTGGCAGGTGGCGATCGGCATCGCCTTCGGCGTGGTGATCGGCAAGGAGATCTTCGGCGGCACCGGGATGAACTTCCTCAACCCGGCGCTCACCGCACGCGTCTTCCTCTTCTTCGCCTACCCGGCCGAGATCTCGGGCGACAAGGTGTGGATCGCGGCCCAGACCACCCCCGACACCTACTCCGGCGCCACCTGGCTCGGTCAGGCGGCACTCGACGGCTACGCGGCGCTGGAGACGGGCACCGTCAGCTGGATGCAGGCGTTCCTCGGCGACATCCCCGGCTCGCTCGGCGAGACCTCCATGGTGGCGGTGCTGATCGGCACCGCGATCCTGATCGTCACCGGGGTCGGAAGCTGGCAGATCATGGCCGGCGTCGGGATCGGAGCCTTCGGCTGCGCGCAGCTGCTCAACCTGCTCGCTCCCTACGTCTCGAATCCGATGTTCGAGATCCCGTTCCACTGGCACATGGTCCTCGGCAGCCTCGGGTTCGCCGCCGTCTTCATGGCAACGGATCCGGTCAGCGCTTCGCAGACCGCCCGCGGCCGTTGGATCTACGGCATCCTGATCGGCGTGCTCGGCATCGTCATCCGCACGATCAACCCGGCGTACCCCGAGGGCTGGATGCTGGCGATCCTGTTCATGAACATCTTCGCGCCGACGATCGACCACTACGTGGTTCAGGCCAACGTGCGACGCCGGAGGCTCCGCTATGCGACATAGCACCGTCTACACGATCCTCTTCGCGGCGCTCATCTGCGTCTTCTGCGGCGTCTTCGTCTCCTACGCCGCGGTGTCGCTGAAGGAGCGCCAGGTGGTCAACGAGAAGCTCGACAAGCGCAAGAAGGTGCTCGAGGCCGCCGGCCTGATCCAGGCCGGCGAGCCGGTCACCGCCGAGCGCGTCGACGAGCTGTTCCAGAACATCGAGGTGGTCGCCGTCGACCTGCGCACCGGCGAGGAGGACCCTCAGGTCGACGCCACCGAGTACGACCAGGAGAAGGCCGCCGGAGACCCGGCACGCAGCTTCAGGGCCGAGCCCAACCCGTCCGCGGTGCAGCGGGTGCCGAACCACGCCCAGGTGTTCAAGGTGCTCGACGACAGCGGCCAGCTCGACATGCTGGTGCTGCCGATCGAGGGCCTGGGCCTGTGGGGAACGCTCTACGGCTTCATCGCGCTCGACTCGGACCTGGTGACCGTGCGCGGACTGACCTACTACCGCCACAAGGAGACCCCGGGTCTCGGCGGCGAAGTCGACAACCCGCGCTGGAAGGACCTGTGGCCCAACCGCCGACTGTTCGACGAGCAGGGCGACACGGCGCTGCGGGTGATCAAGGGCCCGGCGGGACCGCCGTCCGAGGATCCCTACAAGGTCGACGGGCTCAGCGGCGCCACGCTGACCGCGAACGGCGTCACCAACATGCTGCAGTTCTGGTTCGCCGACGACCTCTACGGCCGCTACCTCGACAACCTCGAGGGCGCCACCCGCAGCGCCGCCTGATCCGGATCTCCGGATCGACGAGTCAGTTCCCGCAACCCGCCCCTCGACCCGCCTCGACAGAACCAAAGTCCCAAAGGACCCCGGAAGATGGCCGCCAAGAAACAAGAAGCGCTGATCGACCCGTTGTTCAACAACAACCCGATCGCCCTGCAGGTGCTCGGCATCTGCTCCGCCCTCGCGGTGACCACCAAGCTGCAGACGGCCCTGGTGATGTGCGTCGCGGTGGTCGCGGTGCTGACCCTGTCGAACCTGACCATCAGCCTGCTGCGCAACCAGATCCCGAGCAGCATCCGCATCATCGTTCAGCTCACGGTGATCGCCTCTCTGGTCATCATCACCGACCAGATCCTCAAGGCGTTCCTGTTCGAGACCAGCAAGC
The DNA here is from genome assembly GCA_003388555.1 of Acidobacteriota bacterium. Taxonomy (GTDB): domain Bacteria; phylum Acidobacteriota; class Thermoanaerobaculia; order Multivoradales; family Multivoraceae; genus QQVD01. The sequence continues at coordinate 295,435 of QQVD01000068.1, forward strand.
AGCTGTCGGTGTTCGTCGGCCTGATCATCACCAACTGCATCATCATGGGCCGGGCCGAGGCCTTCGCGATGCAGAACGGCCCGCTGCTCAGCATCCTCGACGGGCTCGGCAACGGCGTCGGCTACTCGCTGATCCTGCTGATCACCGCCTTCCTGCGTGAGCTGCTCGGCTCGGGCAAGGTGTTCGGCATCAGCGTTCTGCCGCTGATCAACGAGGGCGGCTGGTACAACCCGAACGGCATGATGCTGCTCTCCCCCGCCGCCTTCTTCATCATCGGCGGCCTGATCTGGGTGCTGCGCATCTGGAAGCCGGAGCAGGTCGAGGTCGACGGCTAGAGCCCAGGAAGCAGGAGAAAGACCATGTTGGAGCACTACCTCAGCCTCGCCGTCAAGGCGATCTTCATCGAGAACCTGGCGCTCACCTTCTTCCTCGGCATGTGCTCGTTCCTCGCCGTGTCGAAGCGGGTGCAGACCGCCGTCGGTCTCGGCATCGCGGTGATCTTCGTGCTCACCATCACGGTGCCGGTGAACTACCTGGTGCAGGCCTACCTGCTCAACGAAGGCGCGCTGACCTGGATCTCGCCCCAGTTCGCCACCTACGACCTCACCTTCCTCAACCTGCTGCTGTTCATCGGCTCGATCGCGGCGATGGTGCAGCTGGTCGAGATGACCATGGAGAAGTTCTTCCCCGCGCTGCACGGGACGCTGGGCATCTTCCTGCCCTTGATCGCGGTCAACTGCGCCATCCTCGGCGGCTCGCTGTTCATGGTCGAGCGCGACTACGACCTCGCCGAGAGCGCCGTCTACGGGTTCAGTGCCGGAGTGGGCTGGTTCCTCGCCATCGTCGCGCTGGCCTCGATCCGCGAGCGCCTGCGCTACTCCAACGTCCCGATGGGCCTGCGTGGCCTCGGGATGACCTTCGTGATCACCGGCCTCATCGGCATCGGCTTCCTGGCCTTCGGCGGCATCCAGCTGTAGGCGCGACACCGAACCTCAAGGCGAGATTCGAGCGTCGGTGCCGCCGGCCTCGCGCGCTTTCGGCCCCGCAGCCTGCTCGCCCCGAAGCTCCCTTCGATCGAACGCCCCGAGCAACACGAAAGGCACTGCAGATATGGAAACCGTCCTCGTCGGCGTCGTGATGTTCACCACGGTGATCCTGGCCCTGGTCTCGATCCTGATGGTGGCGCGCAACCGCCTCGTCCCCAGCGGTGAGGTGACCATCCTCATCAACGACGATCCGGACAAGGCGATCAAGGCCCGCGCCGGCAACACGCTGCTCAACACGCTGGCCGAGAACAAGATCTTCATCCCCTCGGCCTGCGGCGGCCAGGGCACCTGCGGCGTCTGCAAGGTCGACGTGCACGAGGGCGGCGGCGCCCTCCTGCCCACCGAGACCGGCCACGTCTCGCGGCGTGAAGCCCGCGAAGGCTGCCGCCTGAGCTGTCAGGTGAAGGTCAAGGACGACATGAAGATCGAGCTCGAGCCCGAGGTCTTCGGCGTCCGCAAGTGGGAGTGCACGGTGCGCTCGAACAAGAACGTCGCTACGTTCATCAAGGAGCTCATCCTCGATCTCCCGGAGGGCGAGGAGGTGCCGTTCCGTGCCGGCGGCTACATCCAGATCGAGTGCCCGCCCCACGTCGTGCACTACAAGGACTTCGAGATCGAGGAGCGCTTCCAGGAGGACTGGACGAAGTTCAAGCTCTGGGACCTGACCTCGAAGGTCGACGAGGAGGTCTCGCGCGCCTACTCGATGGCGAACTACCCCGAAGAGTACGGGATGATCATGCTCAACGTGCGCATCGCCACGCCTCCGCCACGCCAGATGGAGCTGCCTCCCGGCCAGATGTCGTCGTACATCTTCGGCCTCAAGCCCGGCGACAAGGTCACCATCTCGGGGCCGTACGGCGAGTTCTACGCCAAGGACACCGACAACGAGATGCTCTTCATCGGTGGCGGCGCCGGCATGGCTCCGATGCGCTCGCACATCTTCGACCAGTTCAAGCGGCTCGACTCCAAGCGCAAGGTCTCCTTCTGGTACGGCGCCCGTTCGCGGCGCGAGTCGTTCTACGAGGAGGATTTCAACTCGATCGCCGCCGAGTTCCCCAACTTCGAGTGGCACCTGGCTCTGAGCGAACCGCTGCCGGAGGACAACTGGGAGGGCTACACCGGCTTCATCCACCAGGTGGTGCTCGACAACTACCTCAAGGACCACCCGGCGCCCGAGGACATCGAGTACTACCTGTGCGGTCCTCCGATGATGCTCCAGGCCTGCATGAAGATGCTCGACGACCTCGGAGTCGAGCCAGAGAACATCCTCTTCGACGACTTCGGTTGATCGCGGACGGCGGGCCTCTGGTGGCCGTCGCGGAGGGCGTCATGGCCTTCGGTCGCCCGCCGTTCGGCCCGCGGAGGCGGCCGTGCGAGCGTCGCCGCGCAGGCGCCCGTCGCGCCACGGCCCGGCGTGCCTGCGTCGCTGCTCTGCTCTGGGCCTCGGTGGCTGGCTCCGCCTGCGCGCCTCAGGGCGGCGACGAGTGGGCCGAGAGCGAGCTCCGCGGCGAGATCTTCGGCACCACCTGGAGCGTCAAGGTGGTGGGTCGCGAACCCCTCCGCGAGGAGGCGCTCATCGACCTGCGCCTTGCGATCAGCGAAGAGCTCGAGGGGATCGACGCCGAGATGTCGACCTGGCGCGACGACTCGGACCTGATGCGCTTCAACGCGTCGTCGGGCACCGAACCGGTCCCGGTCCCCGAGCGATTCGCCGAGGTGCTGGCCCTCTCCCTCGACGTCTGGCGCAGCAGCGGCGGCGCCTTCGACGTGACGGTCGGGCCTCTCGTCGAGCTGTGGGGTTTCGGCCGCGCCCGCGCTCTCGGACGCACCCCGAGCCTGCCCGACGAGCGCACGCTCGCCGAGCTGCGGCCGGCGGTCGGCAGCCGTCTGCTCGAGCTCGAGCGTCGGCCCGACGGAAGCGCCACCCTGCGCAAGCTCGATCCGCGGGTGCAGGTCGACCTCTCGGCGGTGGCCAAGGGCTACGCGGTCGACCGGGTGCTCGAGCGCAGCGCGGACCTCGGCCACACCGACGTGCTGGTCGAGATCGGCGGTGAGATCGCCGCCATCGGGCTCAACCGTGAGCGCCAACCCTGGGTGCTGGCGATCGAGCGCCCGATCCCGGGAGCCCGCGCCGTACAGCGCCTGTTGAGGGTGACGTCACCGGTAGCCCTCGCCACCTCGGGCGACTACCGCAACTTCTACATCGTCGAGGGACGGCGCTACACGCACACGCTCGACCCTCGCAGCGGCCGGCCGGTGAGCCACGACGGCGCCTCGGTGTCGGTTCTCGCCGAGAACTGCGCCACGGCTGACGCCTGGGCCACCGCCCTTCTCGCGCTCGGCCCCGACGAAGGCCATGCGCTGGCGGAAGAACTCGGCCTCGCGGCACTGTTCCTGATACACGGCGACGGCGACGACGTCACCGCAGTCGAGGAGCGCACCACGACCGCCTTCGACCTGCTTGCCCACTGAGAGCGCCACAGCTCGGCGTCGACGCGAATCACCTTTCCGTTTCGGACCACGGCCCGCAGGCCGCTTCGGGCGAGACCTCAGACAGAACTCCCATGCAGCTCGCACTCCTCGTCATCGGCCTGATGGCCATCGTCATGCTGGCCATGGCCGTCGGCGTCATGGTCAACGGCCGCTGCCTGCGCGGATCGTGCGGTGGCCCCGACATCCTCGGGCCGAACGGCGAGTCGCTGCTCTGCGCCACCTGCCCAAACCGCGACGCCGAGGAAGGCTGACGGCCTCCGGGCGACAGCCTCGCGGCGGCAAGGTGGCCAAGCGGCTCCGGCGCTCCGCCCGACTTCGGGCGTACCGCGCCTCAGGCCCGGGCCGGCAGAACGGTACCTCGCGCCGACCCGAAGCCGATCGAGCGCACACCCTCGCGCCGGCAGCGCCCGCGCAAGGTGATCTCGTCACCGTCTTCGAGCATGGCGCGGGTCTCTCCACCGGGCAGCTCGATCGGCTCGGCGCCGCGCCTGGTGATCTCGAGCAGCGCTCCGAACTGGTCGCGGCTCTCGCCCGAGACGGTACCGCTGGCCAGCAGGTCGCCGGGACGCAGATCGCAGCCGTTGCTGCTGTGGTGGGCGATCATCTGGCCGAAGCTCCAGTACATGTGACGGAAGTTCGTCGCACTGAGCCGCACCGGATCACCGCCAGCCTCCCGCATCGCGCGACTGCTGATCAGCACCTCGAGCTCGATGTCGAATGCGGGTCGGGCGCCGTCGGCGTGGCTGAGATACTCGAGCGGCTCGGGCTCGTCCTCGCCTCGCTGGCGCATCGCGCAGCGGAACGGGGCCAGCGCCTCGGCGGTGACCACCCAGGGTGACGTGGTGGTGGCGAAGCTCTTGGCGAGGAAGGGTCCCAGGGGCTGGTACTCCCACGCCTGGATGTCACGCGCCGACCAGTCGTTCACCAGGCTGAGGCCGAAGATACGGTCCTCGGCTTCGGCGATCGGGGTCGGTTCGCCGAGCGGGTTGGCTCCGGCGATCCAACAGCCCACCTCGAGCTCGTAGTCGAGCATGCGGCACGGCCCGAACGACGGCGCTTCGGCGTCGGGAGCCTTGCGTTGGCCGAGCGGACGACGCACGTCGGTTCCGCTGACGATCACAGAGGAGGCGCGGCCGTGGTAGCCGATCGGCACCCAGCGGTAGTTCGGCAGCAGTGGATTGTCGGGTCGGAAGAGGCTGCCGACGTTCGTCGCGTGCTCGATCGAGGCGTAGAAATCGGTGTAGTCGCCGACCTCGAACGGCAGCAGCATCTCCACCTCCTCCATCGGGTGCAGGTGCGGCTCGACGACGGCCCGCTCCCCGGCGTCGGAGAGGAGCCGGCTGATCCGCGCCCGCAGCGCCACCCGCTCGCTCTTCGAGAGCGCAGCGAGCCGGTTGAGCACCGGCAGGCGGGCCGCCCGCTCGGTGGCAGCGGACAGTCCCGAAAGCAGGCCGGCGGTGGCCAGCGAGCCGACGTCGAGCACGCACTCGCCGATCGCGACGCCGATCGCCGCTCCCTCGGCCTGCTTGGCGCCGCGTCGGCGGAAGCTGCCGTAGGGCAGGTTCTGGATCGGGAAGTCGGTGTGGTCGGAGTTGGCACTCTCGACCCACGAGATCAGCTTGGTGCTGTGGGTTCCGTCGGTCTGCTGCTGCACGCTCTCCTCCACACTCTCCTCACACTGCGCCCGCCGCACGGCGGCACGCCTTTCAGGTTGCTCGGATCGCCCCCGGCCCCGACCTCGCGACTCAGACCCGGACCTCCGGGCGCCGCATCGCCTCGAGCCATCCGGCCGCGGCGAGCTCGCCCGTCGGCTCGCGGAAGGAGCAGGATCCGAAGGACTGATAGAAGCCCCGGCGGCAGCGGTGGATCTCGTCCGTCGCCAGCTCCCGGTCGCGCCAGCGCAGGCTGCGGCGATCGAAGGCGAAGACCTGGATCGACGACTCGCTGAGCACCTCGACCAGCTCCTCGCGGGTGACTTTGCCCGCCCACAGCAGCGCCGACCCGATCGCCAGGTTGAGGAAGCCGTGCATCCACACCCGCGGCCCGTGGTCTCCTTCGGTGCGGTGGGGGCCGCGCACGGCATGGTGCAGGCCTGCGGTGGCCTTGAACGGTACCCCGCGCTCTCGGCACGCCTCGACGAACGCCGCGAGCTCGAAGACGCTCGGGAAGGCCGTCGCCTCCAGGCCTCCGGTCCGGATCTTGGCGCAATCGCCGGCGAGCGCGATCGCGTCGAGCAGTCGCAGCGCCTCGTCGTCGAGCACCAGAGAGCCGGGCTGCGCCAGAGCATGCGGCACCTCGTGAAAGACCTGCACGTCGTCGGGCACCTGATCGGCGAACGCGGTGACAGCGCTCGCGTCGCTGGGCGGCACTTCGAGGGCTCCGATGACGCCGACCCCGGCGAGGCGCTCGCGCGCCGAGCGCACCTCCGAGCCCTTCTCCGCAGGAACGATCAGCGAAACCGGGAGGCGCTCACGACCCGGCGTGCTCGAGCGCCCGACGACCTCGGCGAACTCGTCCAGCCGACCCAGCGGCAGTACGAAGGTGCCGAGCATGGTGTGGTCGGAGCCGTCGAGCGCGCGCAGATAGCGCGAGACGGCCTCGGACATGTCGAGCCGCGCCGGCGGAAAGAGCCCGGCGTAGTCGAGCAGCGAGCGCAGCAACGCTTCAGTCGCGGGTGTGGTCGGTGTCGCCATCGGTCTCCTCTCGAAGGTCGGGACGGGCTCGGCTTCGGCCTCGCCGATGCTCACAGCGTAGCGACCAGGTCGCGCCTGCCCGACGTCCTCCCTGTTCCCGACGCCGGAGCCTATCGGCTCCGTCGGCTGCCGGCAGGTTTCGCGAACGCGCCGCGGATCTCGGCGCTCGTCCTCGGCGCTCTCGACGCCGGCGCTTCTCTACCCGGCGTGTGTCTCACCCGGCGTCGAGGAACGACTGTAGATCCTGCTCGTTGACCAGTGGCTCGCCGGGGGCGACGTTGTCGAGACGCCCCGAAAGCACCCACTCCTCGAGGCGCTCGACCTCCGCGAACAGGTGGTCGAAATCGTCGACGTAGAACAGCAGCGGCTGCACGTGGTCGATCTCGAAGTACTGGTTGGCGACCCACTCGAGGCGGAACGGGTAGCGCTGAACCTCGTCCGAGACGATCGAGTACTCGATCTCCTCCCGCGAGCTGAGCAGGCCCGAGCCGTAGACGCACAGCTCGGTGTCGGCCGGCGCCACCGGCTCGTCGACGGTCTCGAGGCGCGCCGCGCCGCCCTTGGGCCGCTTCATCAGGCCGAACTCGACCGTGAACCAGAAGAAACGCGCCATCGCCTTGATCACGCTCGAGGTCACCTTGGTGCGCCGCGAGCTGTCGAGGTCCCGGCTCATCTTCGCCGCCGTCGCGGCCACCTCGCCGAAGCGCACCAGGATGTCCGAGAAGGTGCGGTCGGTGTGCATCGGCACGTGGCCGGCGAGGTCGTGGAAGATGTCGGGCTCGGGCAGGTAGTCGAGCGAGCGGGCGTCGCGGATGGTGATGGTGGTCGGGAACTCCCGCTGACGCAGGCAATCGAAGAACAGGTAGGCCGGCACGTAGCCACTCACCGCCTTCGACTCGAACGCCGACAGCGGCTCGAGGAACTCGTTGATCTCCTCGAGCCGCGGCACCCGCTCGGAGGTCAGCGCCAGATTGTTCAGGCCCTCGATGAAGCGCGGGTGTGCGAAACGCTGCCACTGCGGCACCAGTGCCGCATAGAGGCGGCGCCAGGTCTCGTGGTTCTCCTCCGAGTAGAGCTCGTAGGGCTGATGGATGAACAGGTCACCGCGCCCCTTGGCCTCTTCGATGAACGGCGCACGGGTGGTCGTCAGGTCGTTGCTCGCCGGTGCTGTCTCGGTGATCGTCATGTGCGGCTCCTCTCTCTCTTCCGGTGCCGACCGTCGTCTCTCGTTCGGTGCTTCAGTGGTTCCAGCTCAGCGGGTAGGCCTCGTCCTCGAGCGCCAGGGCGGCCTTGGTCAGCCGCAGCGGCCGGAAGGTGTCGACCATCACCGCGAGCTCCTCGGTCTTCTCCTTGCCGATCGAGCCCTCGTAGGTCCCAGGATGCGGGCCGTGCGGGATGCCGTTGGGGTGCACGGTGAACGAGCCGCGCTCGATCCCCTTGCGCGACATGAAGTCCCCCTCGACGTAGTACAGGACCTCGTCCGAGTCGACGTTCGAGTGGTTGTACGGCGCCGGGATGGCCTCCGGGTGGTAGTCGAACAGGCGCGGCACGAACGAGCAGACGACGAAGCCGGGGCCGTCGAACGTCTGGTGCACCGGGGGCGGCTGGTGCACCCGGCCCGTGATCGGCTCGAAGTCCTCGATGTTGAAGGCGAACGGCCACAGATGGCCGTCCCAGCCGACGACGTCGAGCGGATGGTGGCCGAACTCGTAGCGCGAGATGGCGCCGCGGGCCTTGACCCGCACCTCGAACTCGCCCTTCTCGTCGTGGGTGACCAGCTCCTCCGGCCCGCGGATGTCGCGCTCGCAGTAGGGCGAGTGCTCGAGGAACTGTCCGTAGCGGTTGAGGTAGCGCTTCGGCGGCTCGATGTGCCCGTAGGCCTCGATCACCAGGATGCGCTGCGCCACGCTCTCGTCGGGCAGCAGGCGCCAGAGCACTCCGGTGGGCAGCACCAGGTAGTCGCCGGGACGGTACCGCATGACGCCGAACTGGCTTTCCAGGACCCCGGTGCCGTCGTGCACGAACAGCACCTCGTCACCGTGGGCGAAGCGGTACCAGTAGTCCATCGGCCGGTCCGGCCGCACCAGCGACAGCACCACGTCCTGATTGCCCATCAGCGCCACCCGGCCCTCGATCGCGTCACCGCCTCCCTCGAGCTTGGCGCCGAGGAGGTGACGGTGACGCAGCGCTCCCTGGGATTCGAAGTCGTGCGCCAGCTCGTCCGGCAGCCGCACGGTGTCCACCTCGCGCACCCGGGTCGGCGGATGCAGGTGGTAGAGGATCGACTGGATGCCGGCGAAGCCGTGGATCCCCATCACCTCTTCGTGATGCAGCGATCCATCGGGCTTGCGGAACTGGGTGTGGCGCTTGTGGGGGATCTGCCCCTTCTGCATGTAGTAGGTCACTGGGGAAGGACTCCTGACTCGAACGTGCTGGTGGTTCTCTCGCTACACCGGGCGCCCTGGCTCAGGGCGCTCGATGACACTGCGGTGCGTCGCCCCGAGCCGAGGATCACAGGTTGCCGCGCCGCGCCTGCTCGCGCTCGAGCGACTCGAACAGGGCCTTGAAGTTGCCCTCGCCGAAGCCCCGGGCTCCGTGCCGCTCGATGACCTCGAAGAAGACCGTCGGGCGGTCCTGGATCGGCTTGGTGAAGATCTGCAGCAGGTAGCCGTCCTCGTCGCGATCGACCAGGATGCCGAGGCGGGCGAGATCCTCGATCGGCTCGTCGATCTTGCCGACGCGCTGCTCGAGCTGCTCGTAGTAGGTGCCCGGCACGTCGAGGAACTCGACTCCGGCGGCACGCAGCTTGGTCACCGTCTCGATGATGTTGCTCGTCGCACAGGCCAGGTGCTGGACCCCGGGGCCGCCGTAGAAGTCGAGGTACTCCTCGATCTGCGACTTCTTGCGCCCCTGAGCCGGCTCGTTGATCGGGAACTTCACCTTGCCGGTGCCGTCCTGCATCACCTTCGACATCAGGGCCGAGTACTCGGTGGAGATCGCCTTGTCGTCGAAGTGCACGAGCTGCGAGAAGCCCATCGTGCGGGCGAAGAAGTCGACCCACTGGTTCATCTTCCCCAGCTCGACGTTGCCCACCATGTGGTCGAGGTACTTGAAGCCGAAGCCCTCGCCGGGCGCATCGCTGCGCCGCTCGAAGCGCGGCGCGAAGGCGCCGTCGTAGGAGCCTCGCTCGACGAAGCGGATGACGGTCTCGCCGTAGGCCTGGATCTCGGCCAGGCGCAGGGTGCCGTCGTCGTCGGTCTCCTCCCAGGGCTCGCGAACCGGCTCGGCGCCGCGGCTGGTCGCCGCCTCGAAGGCGGCCCGGGCGTCGGGGACCGCCAGCCCGATCGCCTTCACGCCGTCGCCGTGGCGCAGCACGTGCTCGGAGATCGGGTGGTCGGCCTGCAGAGCGGTGCTGAGCACGAGGCGGATCTTGCCCTGCTGCAGCACGTACGACGCGACGTCACGGGAGCCCGTCTCCAGTCCGCGGTAGGCCATCACGGTGAAGCCGAAGCAGTGCTGGTAGTAGAGCGCCGACTGCTTGGCGTTGCCGACGTAGAGCTCGACGTGGTCGAAGCCCTGGATCGGGCAGAAGTCCTCCTCGGTCTGCTGGCTGGCTTGGCTGGCCGGCGAGGTCGGTTTCGGGGCGGTCGGGGTCAGGGTGCTCTGGCTCATCTGGAACTCCAATTCTCTGTCGGCCCGCTGTCTGCTGCCTGCGGGCTTCGGCTGTCGGCATGAGGTGATCGTTCGGGTGATCGGTCGGGTGATCGGTCGGGTGATCGGTCGGTGGCGGTGGTCTTCGACCGCCGGCGCGTCGGAGGCGCCGGGTCGGTCTCCGCTCCAGGCGAGCCCTCCGATGGTGCCGCGTGGATCTGTCGATCGTTCGATCGCTCTCCGGCTCGTGCTGTCGTGGGGTGGATCGTCAGCGGGTCGTGCAGTGCAGGCCTAGTCGGTGAAGAGTGCCGGCGTGACCTCCCCGCGCTGACCGTCGGACTTCGGTACAGGTTGATGCAGCGTCTCTGATTCAGAGAACGCGGCGGGGGGACGGGGTGCATTCCGTGCTCGGCACGAAGGCGCGGCGGACCGCCACCGGAGTCGGGGCGGGGCGCGACGCGGCGAGCGTGGCGCGACGTCGCACCGCGATCGGGCGCGGAGAGCGCTGCGGCTTCCTGGTTCGGTGTCTCAAGGTCTTTCCTCCTTCTGGGTCTGTCTCTCGTCGAATCCCCGGTGGCTCGAGGCCGAGTGAACGGGCGGCTATCGCCGCAACCCTCTGACGACTTCGCCGCGCCGAGCTCGTCACGGCCGCGCGGACCCCGCATCGTCCGCCCTGGCGCGGCGCCGGCGCCCCGGGAAACGGCTTCAGCCGTCCGCCACGCTCAGCGCTTGACGGTGGCTGGCGACCGAGCGCGCCAGCCGGCGCACCGCGTCGCGCAGGGCCTCCGGCTCGAGCAGCGAGAAGCTGAGCCGCAAGCCGAGGTCGCCGCCGGCTCCGGGCACGCAGTCGAAGGCCGATCCGGGTATGAAGGCGAGCTGCTCCTCGTCGAGCGCGCGCTGCAGCAGGCTGCGGGTCTCGAAGCCCTCTGGCACCGCGTCCGGCGCGAAGCGCAGGTAGACGAACATGCCGCTGCTCGGTCGGCTCCAGCTGGCTCCCTCGAGGGCGACCTGCCGCAGCTCCCCGAGCACCGCGTCGCGGCGCTCACGGTAGGTGTCACGCAGGCGCCGCAGGTGGGAGGCGAAGAACTCGCGGTCGGCGAGCAGCTCGCTGACCACCCTCTGGGTGAGCGACGAGCACTCCAGATCCATGCCCTCCTTGATGATCGAGGCACGGGCGACCAGAGGCTTCGGCAGCACCATCCAGCCGAGGCGCAGCGCCGGTCCGAGGATCTTGGAGAACGAGCCCACGTAGACGACGCCTCCGCCTTCCGACACCTCGTCGGCGGCGGCGAGTGCGGGCTGCGCGGCTCCGTCGTAGGCGAGGAAGCCGTACGGATCGTCCTCGACGATCGGCACACCGTGGCGAGCGGCGACCTCGACCAGCCGGCGACGGCGCTCCGGCGCCAGAGTGACGCCGAGCGGATTGTGACCTTCCGGCACGGTGTAGATCATCCGCGCATCGCCTTCGCCGAGACGCGCCTCGACCGCCTCCGGATCGATTCCGTGGTCGAGATCGGCGCCGACGGTGCGGATCCGGGCGCCCCGCGGGGCCACCACCTGATGGATCCCGGTGTAGGCCTGCGCCTCGGCGATCACCGTCGTCCCCCGATCGACGAGCAGGCGTGCGAGGACGTCGAGCGCCTGCTGGGCGCCGGTGGTCAACACGATCTGGTCGAGATCGCAGACGACTCCGCGCGCCCGCATCAGGTCCTGGATCTGCTCCTTGAGCGGCATGAACGGCGGCAGATACTGCAGCGCCTTCACCTCGCGGCCCAGCACCCGCTCGTAGGCCGAGGCCAGCTCGGCGCGCGGGAACAGCTCAGGAGCCGGGAGGCCGCCGGCCATCGAGACGACCCCGGGCCTCGCGACCAGCTCGACCATCTGGCGCAGCACCGAACGCCGGGCGTCACGGATCCAGGCGGCGAGCGCCGGCTCGGGAGCACCCACCAGGGAAGCGTTACGCCCTGTGGCGCCGTCGCGGGCGATGTCGGATGAGGTCTGCATGATCGGTTCTTCTGCCGGCCTTCCGGCGGCTCGCCGCGCCCCTGTCGGTGCCGACGGGGGCCGCCGTCTCGCGCTCGCCGCCCAGTGGAGCGGTGGGCGGGCAGGCGCCTGCACCGTGGTTGGCGTCGACCGAAGCACTCCGCGCCGAGCGCGCAGAGCGCTCTGTGCGGTACTCTGCGCCGGGGTCCGGAGACCGCCAGGGTCGACGGCTCGGTGCGTGATCGGCCGGGCGGCGGTCAGCGAGCCCCGTCTCGATGACAAATGGAACTATAGCGCAACCTGGCGGACGGAATCAAAGCCCATGGCCCGCGACGAGGACCAGAACGAAACCAGAACCGCCCGGCTCGACCGCCTCGACCTGGCGATCCTCGGACACCTGCAGAGCGACGCGCGGATCACCAACACCGAGCTGGCGCGCCGCGTCGACCTGTCACCCCCAGGCCTGCAGAAGCGGCTCTCCAAGCTGCGCGAGGCCGGCGTGATCCGCGGCGAGGTGGCGCTCATCGACCGCGAGCAGCTCGGCCTCGACCTGCTCTGCTTCGTCCAGGTCACCCTGAGCCATCATCAGCCGCGCACCGTGCAGGGATTCCGCGAGGCCATCCGCGAGATGCCCGAGGTGCTCGAGTGCCACCTGGCGACCGGCGAGTTCGACTACCTGCTCAAGGTGGTGGCGACGAACCACCGCACCCTCGAGCACTTCCTGGTCGAGCGCCTGACGCCGACCGTAGGCGTCGACAAGATCCGCACCACCATCGTGCTCAACGAGATCAAGCACACCACCCAGCTGCCGCTGCCGGAGGCGGAGTAGGGACAAGGGACAAGGGACAAGGGACAAGGGACAAGGGACAAGGGACAAGGGACAAGGGACAAGGGACAAGGGACAAGGGACAAGGGACAAGGACCCGACTCCTCTTCTTACCTCCCTGTTGCCCCTTATCCCCCCCGGATCCTCAGGTCCCTGACCTTTTCCTTCTTCCCTCATTCCCTTTCCCTTTCCCTCTTCCCTTTCCCTATCCCCTGACCCCTGACCCCCAACCCCTTCCGCTTCCCCTGACCCCTTCCGCTTCCCCTACCCTTTTCCCTTCCCAGGAGATCCGATGAACGGCGCCGAGAGCCTGATGCGCACCGCCGCGACCGCAGGGGTCGAGCTCTGCTTCGCCAACCCCGGCACCACCGAGATGCACCTGGTCGACGCCCTCGACCACAGCGACGGAATCCGCGGAGTGCTGGCGCTCTTCGAGGGTGTCGTCACCGGCGCCGCCGACGGTTATGCGCGGATGTCCGGCAAGGCGGCGATGACCCTGCTCCATCTCGGCCCCGGCATGGCGAACGGGATGGCCAACCTGCACAACGCGCGCCGCGCCCGCACTCCGGTGCTCAACGTCGTCGGCCACCACGCCACCTGGCAGCGCAACTTCGATCCGCCCCTCAACTCGGACGTCGAGACCTGGGCAGCGCCGGTCTCGCACTGGCAGCGCACCACCGCGACCGCGCGCCAGATCTCGCGCGACACCGCCGACGCGATCGCCGCCACGCGGCAGCACCCCGGACAGATCGCCACCCTCGTGGTGCCGGCCGACTGCCAGTGGGACGAGGCCGGAGACAGGATCGTGCCGGTCTCGGGGGTCCGCGGCGCGCGGGTCTGCGTGGCCTCGGTCGAGCGGGCCGCCGCCAGCCTGCGTGATCGCAAGGCGCTCCTGCTGCTCGGCGGCAGCGCCCTCGGCGAGCGCGGCCTGCGCGCCGCCGGCAGGATCGCCAAGCACGCCGGCGTGCGCCTCGCCGGCGAGACCTTCGCCGCCCGTCTCGAGCGCGGCCCCCATCTGCCGGCGATCGCCCGGGTGCCCTACTTCCCCGAGCAGGGAGCCGACTTCTTCGCCGGCCTCGACGTCGTGGTGCTGGCCGGCGCGCTCGACCCGGTGGCCTTCTTCGGCTACCAGGACGGGCCCAGCCGACTGATCCCCGACGGTGTCGAGGTGCAGCTGCTGGCAACCCCGCACGACGACGGCGCCGCGGCGCTCGAGGACGTCGCCGCGGCTCTCGACGCCGGTCCGGAGATCGACCTGCCGGAGCCCTCCCGGCCGCCGGCTCCCAGCGGTGCCCTGAATCCCGCCAACATCGCCCAGGCGGTGCTGGCCCACCTGCCCGAGAACGCGATCGTCGTCGACGAGGGCATCACCTCGGCCGGCGCCTTCTACCCGATGTCGACCGGCGCCCCCGCCCACAGCTACCTCAACCTCACCGGCGGCGCCATCGGCTGGGGGCTGCCCTGCTCGGTCGGAGCCGCGCTCGCCTGCCCGGATCGGCGTGTGGTGGTGCTCGAGGGTGACGGCTCGGGCCTGTACACTGCCCAGGCCCTGTGGACCCAGGCTCGCGAAGGGCTCGACGTGACCACGCTGGTGTTCGCCAACGACGTCTACCAGATCCTGCAGATCGAGCTGGCGCGCAGCGGCGTCAGCGAGCCGGGGCCCGAGAGCCTCGGCCTCACCGACCTGTCGCGGCCGACGATCGACTGGGTGGCGCTCAGCGGCTCGCTCGGTGTCCCGGCGACCCGGGTCGAGTCGGCCGAGGATCTCGCCACCGCCTTCGCCAGGTCGGTCGGCGAGCCGGGTCCCCATCTGATCGAGGTCAAGGTCGGCCGCGGCGCGGTCGCGGTCCCGTGAGCGGGCTGACCAGCGCCGCATCCGGCAGGAGAAGCGAGAAAGGCTGAGAGGTCGCAGCGATGAAGTACGCCATCACACTGCTGCCGGGAGACGGCATCGGCCCCGAGGTCACCGAGTCGATGGTGCGCGTGGTCGACCACGCCACCGGCGGCGTCATCGAGTGGGAGCGGGTGCTCGCCGGCAGCACCGCCGTGCAGCACGGGATGACCCCGCTGCCACAGGAGGCTCTCGATTCGATCCGGCGCAACCGCATCGCCATCAAGGGGCCGCTGCAGACGCCGGTTGGCGGCGGCTGGCGCTCGGTCAACGTGTCGCTGCGCCAGGAGCTCGACCTCTACGCCTGCGTGCGGCCGGTCAAGTCGATGCCCGGCCAGACGCGGTCCCGCTACGAGGACGTCGATCTGATCGTGATCCGCGAGAACACCGAAGGTCTCTACTCCGGTCGCGAGCACCAGGTCGTCGACGGCGTCGTCGAGGCGCTGAAGATCGTCACCGAATCGGCTTCCCGCCGCATCAACCGCTTCTCCTTCGAGTACGCCCGCAACCAGGGCCGCAAGCGCCTGACCATCGTGCACAAGGCCTCGGTGACCCCGCTGAGCGACGGGTTGTTCCTCGACTGCGCCCGCCACACCGCGCGCGACTACCCGTTCCTCCAGGTCGACTACCTGCCGCTCGACAATCTGGCGATGGAGCTGGTGCAGGATCCGACGCGCTTCGACATGCTGGTGATGGGCAACCTCGACGGCGACGTGGTCAGCGATCTGTGCGCCGGCCTGGTCGGCGGGCTCGGCATGGTCCCGGGCGCCAACATCGGCGACGGCCACGCGGTGTTCGAGGCGGTGCACGGCACGGCCCCCGACATCGCCGGCCAGGGTCTGGCGAATCCGATCGCGCTGATCCTCTCGGCCGAGCTCATGCTGCGTCACATCGGCGAGGCGAAGGCGGCGCAGCGGGTGCGAGGCGCCGTCGAGGCCCTGCTCCGTGAAGGCACGCACGTCACCCGTGACCTCGGCGGCCGCGCCGGAACCGAGGAGCTGACCGAGGCGTTGTTGCGGCTCATCGACCGCGAGGAGGCGGCGTGATGTCTTCGGATCCGAAACCGGTCGACGATCGCGGTACCTCCGACGACCGCACCACGGTGGCGCTCCTGGTCGGCGGCTCGGTCGGCCCCGAGATCCTCGCTCCCGTGCTCTCGGTGCTCGACGCGGCCGACTTCCGACTCGACTTCGAACGCGTCGACGTCCAGGTGCCCCGCCGCTCCACTGTCGACACCTACCTCGACGAGGCGATCGCCGCCACGCGCAGGCACAAGGTGGCGCTGAAGACCAAGTTCCTGCCGCCGACGCGGGCGCTGCGCGACGACGGCCCGCCGCTGCCCAACCCCAACGTCGACCTCAGGCTGCGCCTCGAGCTGTTCGCCGGCATCCGGCCGATCCGTTGCCTGCGCGGACTGCCGACCCGCTACCCCGGTCTCGACCTGATCCTGATCCGCGAGAACAGCGAGGACATCTACAAGGGCATCGAGCACGAGGTGGTGCCCGGCATCGTGCAGAGCATGAAGGTGGTCACCCGCGCCGCCTGCGACCGCATCGCCCGCTACGCCTTCCGCATCGCCGCCGAATACGACCGCAAGAAGCTGACCTTCGTGCACAAGGGCAACATCATGAAGATGTCCGACGGCCTGTTCATGCGCACCGTGCGTCAGGTCGCCGAGCAGTACCCGGCGATCGCCTACGAGGAGATGATCGTCGACGCCGCCTGCATGAACATGGTGCTGAAGCCGGAGTCCTTCGACGTCATCCTCACCGGCAACCTCTACGGCGACATCCTCGGCTCGCTCGGTACGGGCCTCGTGGGGGGCATCTCGACCGCCAATGCGATCAGCCGTTCGGAGGAGATCTACGTCTTCGAGGCGATCCACGGCGACGCGCCCGCCCTGGTCGGCACCGGCCGCGCCAACCCCCTGCCGCTGCTCATGCCGGCGCTCGAGCTGGGCCGTCACCTCGGCCGTCACGAGCAGGCCCAGAGGGTGCACGCCGCGGTCGAGGAGGTGTTGGAGAGTGGCGAGAACGTCACTCCCGATCTCGGCGGTGACGCCGGCACCCGCGCCATGTGCGACGCCATCGTCGCGGCAATGTGAGCGTCGTCGCGGCGACGCGACCCGCACGCCTGGTTCGACCTTCAGCCGCCGACCCGCGGCAGCCGCTCGCCGAGCCGTTCCAGCAGGTCCTCGACGAAGCGCAGCGTGAGGCCCCACAGCACCCGCTCCCCCAGCTGGCCGTGCACGCGGATGGCGTCGAAGCGCTGCAGCGGCAGCCCCGCGTAGCGGTAACGCATCGCGTTCTCCGCCGTCACCAGGTGGCGCAGCGGCACCCAGAAGGCGTCGGCCACCTCCTCGTTGGGACGTAGCTCGACCGCGGCATCGGCGTCGAGCCCGTAGACGTGGGCCGCGACCTCGAGGCGTCGCCCGGTCGCACGGCGGCCGCTCACCGTCGACAGCCGGGTGAGCCAGCGGGCAGCGCCGAGATCCAGGCCGAGCTCCTCGCGCGTCTCGCGCTCGGCGGTGGCGCGGTCGTCAGCGTCCTGCGGTTCGCGACGGCCACCCGGGAAGGCGAGCTGCCCCGACCAGGGGTCGCCGCGCCGCTCGGCGCGCTCGATGATCAGCAGCTCGACGGTGTCGTCGCCGGGACGCAGCACCGCGGCGACTGCGGCCGCCGCGCCCTGCGCGCTGGAACCTGCCGGATCGGCCGAGCCGTCGTCGGTTGCGGCACCGCCAGCCGACTCCACAGCCGACGCCAGGCGCCGCACCACCTCGTCGAGATCCTCCACCGGCACCAGCTTAGCGCGATAGGCTGAGGGGCCGACGGCCGCTTCCGAGACCGCATCCAGCGCCGCGGCTGCGGCGAAACCGCGCAGTCTCAGGGAGAGCGCGGCGCCGTGCGGACAGCGATGCCTGCGAACCGAACCAGGAGTCGAGCGTGCAAGTCACCATCACCTACTGCGGATCTTGAAACTACAAACCTCGCGCCGTCGGTCTGGCGGCGCAGCTGAAGGAAGACGAGGAGCTCGGGGCGCTCGAGATCGAGCTGATCCGCTCCTCCGGCGGAGTCTTCGAGGTGGCGGCGGACGGTCGGGAGGTCTTCTCCAAGCGCAAGACCGGTCGCTTCCCGGAGCTCGCCGAGGTCCGCGACGCACTGGTCCGGCTGTCGGCGGAGTGAGCGAGGACCGCCCCGGGGAGCGCTGAGTGCCGGCGGGGTGCAACCGCACGCCGCTGGTCGCGCCGACGGCGCCGACGACGCCGCCAGCCGCCGAACGAACCCTGACCTCGCCGGCGCCGCGAGCCGAGATCGGCATCGCCGGCCGCACTGCCGAGTCGCCCGCCGACGCCGCCTACCTGCTGGAGGAGGACGGCACCTTCTGGCGCTCTCTGAGGACCCCGGAGGGCGACGCGACGCTGCGTCTACGGCCGGAGGCAGAGACGCTGCAGGTGTGCGCCTGGGGCGCGGGAGCCGCCTGGTCGATCGACGCCGCGGAGGAACTGCTCGGCCGACGCGACGAGAGCGCCGACAGCTTCGTCCCCGACGCACCCCTGCTCGCGGCCTGCGGCGGCCGCAGCCCGTCACGGCTCGCCTGGCGGCTCGGCCGTTCCTCGACGCCGTACGAGACGCTGCTGGCGATCGTCGTCGCCCAGCGGGTGACCGGCAAGGAAGCGTGGCGCGGATATCGCGCGCTGCTGCGTCGCTGGGGCCGGCCGGGCCCGGGCCCGGCGCCGACCTGGATCGCGCCGGAACCGGCCGCCCTGGCGCGGATCGACGTCGACGAGCTCACCGCGCTGGGCATCGATCCGCGCCGCGCCAGGGTGCTCGTCGGCGTCGCGCGCCAGGCGCGAGCCCTCGAGGGCCTCGCCGCGCTCAGCCGTGAGGACGCCTACCGTCGGCTGCTGTCCCTCTCCGGCATCGGCCCGTGGTCGGCGGCCAAGCTGATGCTCTGCGCGCTCGGCGACCCGGACGCGGTCTGGGTCGACGACGCCCACCTCGCCGACCACGTCGCCTGGAATCTCGCCGGCGAGGCCCGCGGCAGTGACGAGCGCATGCTCGAGCTGCTCGAGCCGTATCGCGGTCACCGGGCGCGCGTGGCGCGCCTCCTCGAGCTGCACGGAAGGCGCAAGCCTCGCTTCGGCGCTCGCGTGGCGGTCACCCGCTACCGCTGAGCCGGCGCGCCGGCGGCTCAGACCTGGCTCTTCATGTGGTCGAAGCAGGTCGGGCAGAGGCCGTGGCTGAAGTGCACCCGGGTGTGCTGCGAGATGTACTCCTCCACCTGGCTCCAGGCGCCGCCTTCGTCACGGATCTGCTTGCAGACACAACAGATCGGCAACAGGCCCTCGAGCATCTGCACGGTGTCGAGCGCGGAGCGCAGCTCGGCCAGCAGGCGCTCGCGCTCGCGTTGGGCGCGCAGCCTCTCGGTGGCGTCACGCAGCCCCATCACCACGAACGGCGACGGAGGATCGCCGAGCTCCATCATCCTGGCGATGACGTCGACCGGCAGGCCGGTGCCGTCCTTGCGCCGGAAGCGCTGCGCCGCGATCACCTGATCGAAGGCCATCGAGCTCTCCGCCTCGTGCGTCGCCGCCGGCTCGCCTTCGCCGTCGTCGAACAGGTCGCCGAAGCAGGTTCCCCGCAGGTCGCACGCGCGGTGGCCGAGCAGCAGCTCGCAGGCCGCGTTGGCGTAGACGATGCGCAGGGTCTGCGAGTCGACCACCAGCATCGCGTCGAGCCAGCCGTCGAGCACCGACTGGAGCTCGCGCTCGCCGAGAGACGCGGGCCCCGCGGCGACGGCGGCGGGGGGCTCCGAGGCGATCGGGCGCGATCGAGGCGAGTCTCCGGGCTCGCGGCGCTGGTCGGCGGCGAGCTCGTCGTCGAGGCGTGCGACAGTTTGCATCGCAGGGCTCCTGGCCGGTGTTCTGGGGCGAGGCCGTCGGCCACGGTCACCTGTGGGTGATCGCCCGGGTCCCGACCCTCGCGAGCCGATCTCCGGGAGCGGCCACCTGCCGGCGGCCTGCACAGCCTAGGAGCCACCGTCACCCCAGCGCTGTCGGTGGCGCCACTTGCCCGGCGTAGGAATCCTCCGACGGTGGTGCCGGAGCCGCACGACGCGGCTTCTCCCCGCCCACACGCGCAGCGGTCGGCTTCACCAGGAGCCGCGGTTCTCCCGACTCGCCCACGGCTCCTTCGCGGGCAGCGCGTCGCCGCGCTGGAGCAGCTCGATCGAGATCCCGTCGGGAGAGCGCAGGAACGCCATGCGACCGTCGCGGGGAGGCCGACGGATGGTCACGCCGGCCGCCTCGATGCGCTCGCAGGTGTCGTAGATCTGCTCGACCTCGTAGGCGAGGTGCCCGAAGTTGCGGCCGCCCTCGAGCTCCTCGGGGTCCCAGTTGTGGGTCAGCTCGAGCAGCGGTGCCCGGTCCTCCTCGGCCCTGGCGCGGTCCTCCGGTGCCGCCAGGAAGACGAGTGTGAAGCGTCCCTTCTCGTTGTCGTACCGCCTCACTTCCTCGAGGCCGAGCACGTCGCAGTAGAAGCTCAGCGCCTCTTCGAGGTCGTTGACCCGGACCATGGTGTGCAGGTACTTCATCTTCGTCCCTCCTCCTGAAAGTCGTCGTCTCTCGCTTCTCCGAGCTGGGCCGGCGCGAAGCGACGGGCGAGCGCTCATCACGTCGCGTACGGCGCGTCGCCGCTCCTGCGGTTCGTCGCTCCCGCGGCGGTGGATCCGTCGCTCCGGCATCTCCGCCGAGGGCTCGAGCCGACGCCGGGCCGACCGGTACGTCGCCCGGGAGCCTCGGACGATACGCTGCGCCGACGATGAGCGTCAGCCGAGCCGCCGATCCCGATTCCATCTGCTCTGTCTTCGAGGACCTCGCCCGACGGGTCGACGGCCTCGAATTCTCGTCGCCCGTCGCACACGTCTACAACCCGCTGCGCTACGCCCGCGAGGGCTTCTTCGGCTACCTCGAGCGCTACGCCGCGGCGCCGCGACGTGGAGCCTCGGCGAAGACGCCCCGCGGCCGCAGCCTCTTCCTCGGCATGAACCCCGGCCCCTGGGGCATGGCCCAGACCGGGGTACCGTTCGGCACCGTCTCCAACGCGCGGGACTGGCTCGGCCTGGGTGGAGCGCGCATCGAGCGGCCCGACGGCGAGCACCCGAAGCGCCCGGTCCTCGGCTTCGAGTGTCCGCGCGAGGAGGTCTCGGGAAGCCGCTTCTGGGGTTGGGCTCAGGAGCGCTTCGGCACGCCGGAGAGCTTCTTCGCGTCGCACTTCGTCCTCAACTACTGCCCACTCCTCTTCCTCGATCGCGGCGGACGCAACCTCACGCCCGACAAGCTCCGTGCCGACGAGCGCGGCCCGCTCCTGGAAGCTTGCGACGAGGCTGTGTCGCGCTTCGTCGAAGCCGAGCGTCCGGTGCGCATCGTCGGCATCGGCGTCTTCGCCGAGCAGTGCGCGCGACGCATCGTCGAGGGGCTCGGCCTCGACACCGCGGTCGGAAGGGTGCTGCACCCGAGCCCGGCGTCGCCGCTCGCCAACCGCGGCTGGGCCGAGGCCGCTACGCGCCAACTCCGCGAGCAGGGGATCGAGGTGCCCGGACCTTGAGTGACTGCGCTCGCGACGGCGCCCGCCGCGACTCTCCGGCGAGATCGAGCCATACCCAAGCTGCACCGACGGGGCTGGTTAGGATGACGCCCCAAGCCCTCGTTGCGCCACCCCTCTGCCGCACCTCCCGACCTCGATGATCCTCCCCCGGCACCCACGACTCCGCCGCCCAGTCGATACCGGCCTGGCCCTCGTCGCGACGGTGGCCCTCCTGCTCTCGGCCTGCGCCGGAGATGGCACCGATCGCGCCGACCGGGAAGTCACGTACCGCGGCGGGTCTCAGCAACCGGCGGCCGTCGGAGGCCTCGGCCGCCTCGAGCCCGGCGACGGCGTGGTCGACCTGGTCAGCCCGACCGGCGAGGCGGTCCACAGCCTCTCGGTCGGCGAGGGCGACTCAGTCCAGGCCGGCCAGATCCTCGCCACCCTCGTGGGCTCGGCCGAGAGGCAAGCCGAGCTGGCGGTGGCCGAGCAGCAGCTGGCGCAGGCGCGCACCGCGGCGCAACGAGCCGAGCGCCTCGGTCCACTCGAGGTCGAGGCGCAGGCAGCCGAGGTGCGGCGGCTCGAGGCCGAGGTGGCGCAGGCGGAACGCGATCTGGAACGGGCGCGCTCGCTGCTCGCCGGTGAGATCTCGCCGCAGCAGGAGGTCGAGCGTGCCGAGCGCCAGCGCGACACGCTGGCGGAGGCCGCCGCTTCCGCCCGCGCCATCCTCGAGCGCGAACGCGAGCGGCTGGCGCGGGATCGCGCCGAGGCCCAGGCCGCCGTCGACGCCGCGGCGGCGCAGCGCGATGCCGCCGAGGCCCGCTGGCAGCGATCGCTGGTGCGCTCGCCAATCGACGGCACCGTGCTCGAGGTGCTGGCCTACCCGAGTGAGCTGCCGACAGGGCCCATCCTGCGCCTCGGCGAGACCCAGTCGATGATGGCGGCGTGCGAGGTGTGGGAGAGCGACGCGCGCCGCATCCGTCTCGGCCAGCGGGCGCTGATCTCCTCGCCAGCGCTGCCCGCCGACCTGCACGGCAGCGTGGTGCGCATCGGCCGCCTCGTTCAGCCCAACGCGATCCTCGATCTCGATCCGGCGGCGGTGCGCGACGCTCGGGTCCTCGAGGTGCGCATCGCCCTCGACCCCGACGATCACGAGGTCGCGGCGCGCTTCGTACACCTTCAGGTCGACGTCGAGATCGAGATCGAGGGCGACGCCGGCGGCCGCAGGGACGTCGACGGCGATGCGCCATCGGCGCCGGACGCATCCGCCGACCAGGCAGCGGCGCGGCGGCCCACTGGAGGCTGAGCTGCGTCATGGGCCTGCTGCCGCGAACCGGCTCCCACTTCGGGTCTCGCACCTCACTCGCCTGGCGCAACCTGGTCCACCGTCGCTGGCGCACCGTCGCGGCGCTGGCCGGCGTCGGCTTCACCATCCTGCTGCTGTTCATGCAGATCGGCTTCTACGACGCCTGCGTCGTCTCGGCGACGAGAGTGCACGAGATGCTCGAGTTCGACGCCGTGGTGGTCTCGACCCACTACGTGTTCCTGCTCCAGCCCGGCTCCTTCCCCGACGGTCGTCTGGCCCTGGCGCGCTCGGCCCCGGGCGTCGCCAGCGCCGAGCCGCTGCTGGTCGGCCGCGCGCCGTGGCGCAACGCGGCGACCGGCAACTTCTACGACGTGCTCGCGATCGGGGTCGCTCCGGACCACGACCTGTTCCGCGACCCGAGCCGCAATGGAGCCCTGGAGCGGCTCTCCTCGCCGCTGCACGCGGTGGTCGATCGCGCCGGCAAGCCGATCCTCGGACCGCTCGAGGTGGGCACCCGGTCCGAGCTGCGCGATCAGCGCCTCGAGGTCGTCGCCGACTTCGAGCACGGCACCGGCTTCGTCGCCAACGGCACCGTGCTGGTCAACCCGGCGACCTTCCGGCGAGTCTTCCCCGAGGCCGCCGGGCGCACCGCCCACCTCGGGCTGATCTCCTACCATCACGGCTCCGATCCGGAGCGCACCCTGGCGGAGATCGCGCGCCGTCTGCCCGAGGACGTCGTCGCCCTCAGCCGCGCCCAGCTCGAGCGCCGCGACCGCCGCTTCTATCTCAGCGATCGCCCGCTCGGCCTGATCTTCACCTCCGGTGTCGCGATGGCCCTCGGCGTCGGCGCCCTCGTCCTCTTCCAGATCCTCGCCAGCGACATCTCCCACCACCTCGGCGAGTTCGCCACCCTGAAGGCGATCGGCTACCGCACCACCGCGCTGCGCCTTCAGGTGCTCGAGCAGGGCGCTCTCTTCGGGCTGCTCGGTTTCGTACCGGCGGCGCTGCTCGCGGCGTTGCTCTACGCGCTCACCAGCCGCGTCGCCGGGCTGCCGCTGGCGATGAGCCCGGGGCGCCTGCTCCTGGTGCTGGGGCTGACCCTGGCCATGTGCGGCGCCTCGGCCCTGCTCGCCATCCGTCGCCTCGAGCGGGCCGATCCGGCGGAGCTGTTTCCATGATCGGGTCCGGCTCGGGTGGCGGCCGGGGGCGCCGGGTGCCGTTGGCGCGCTCGATGCTGGTGCACCGCACCGGCCGGCTCGCTGCCGCGCTGCTCGGCGTCTCGGTGGCAGTCGCGGTGATGTTCGCCGAGCTCGGCTTCCTCGGCGGCGTGCACGATTCGCTGGTGCTGCCGATCCGCGCCCTCGACGGCGACCTGGTGATCGCCAGCCGTCTCAAGGACGACATGAACATCGAAAAGCCCTTCCCGCGATCGCGTCTGGCGCAGGCGCGTGGCGTGACCGGCGTCGAGTCGGTGACGCCGGTCTACCTGCAGTCGGGCCAGTGGCGCACGCCGGGAGGCCCACCCGCCGACCTGATGCGGGTCTTCGCGGTCGATCCGGACGACCCCGGCCTGCTGCCGCCCGGCCTCGGCCGCGAGCAGGCGCGTCGCGCCCTGCAGAGGCCCGAGGCGGTGCTCGCCGATCGCCTCGGCCGAGCCCACTTCGCCGGCATGCACGTCGGTCGACGTGGCGAGCTCGACGGCCGGCGTGCCGAAGTCGTCGGCACCTTCGCGCTCGGTCCGGACCTGCAGATGAACGGTTCGCTGATCCTCGGCATGCAGGAGCTGGCCCGGCGCTACCCCTCGCCCGACGGTGGCGACCGCCTCGACCGGGTCGAGTTCGGCGTCGTCAGGCTGCAACCGCGGGCCGCGCCGGAGGCGGTCGCGAGCGCCCTGGCCGACGCCTTGCCCGGCGACGTCGTGGTACAGCCCCCGGGCCGGCTGGCGCAACGCATCCAGTGGTTCTGGCTGCGCAACCAGCCGGTCGGCGCGGTGTTCACCATCGGCCTCGCCGTCGGTTGCGCCATCGGCACCCTGATCTGCTACCAGGTGCTGTTCAACCTGATCTCCGACCAGCTGCGCGAGCTCGCCACACTCAAGGCGATCGGCCACGGCAACGGCTACCTGCGACGCGTCGCCCTGTCGCAAGGCCTGCTGCTCGGCGTCGGCAGCTTCGCCCTGGGTCTGCTCTGGAGCGTCGCCGGCTACGGCCTGCTGCAGCGCCTGACCGGACTGACCATGGACCTCACCGCCGCGCGCGTCGGGATCATCGCGCTGCTGACGGTGACGATGTGCCTGCTCGCCGCCCGCATCGCGGTGGTGCGGGTCGAGCGGGCCGACCCGGCGGAGCTCTTCTGATGCGGCCTGCGTCGACGGAGTCCGGCGAGTCCCTCGCGGTGCGCGCCCGCGGTGTCACCCACACCTACGGCGAAGCTGCCGACGACGGGCCGGTGCTGCGCGACATCGACCTCGATCTCGAGCCCGGCGAGATCGTCATCCTCACCGGCCCCTCCGGCTCCGGCAAGACCACTCTGCTGACGCTGATCGGGGCGCTGAGGCGCCTGCAGCAGGGCGAGCTCGCCGTTCTCGGCCATGCGCTCGCCGGTCTCGACGACGAGCGGCTGGTGGCGGTGCGCCGGCGCATCGGCTTCATCTTCCAGTCCCACAACCTCTTCGCATCGCTGACGGCGCGCCAGAACGTGCGTCTCGGCGCCGAGCTGCACCGCGAGCTGCTGCCCGACGCCGACCGTCTGGCCAGCGAGACGCTCGCCGCAGTCGGCCTCGGCGACAAGCTCGACTCCAAACCGGGCGAGCTGAGCGGCGGTCAGCGTCAACGGGTGGCGGTGGCGCGCGCCCTGGTCGCCTCGCCCCGCCTGGTGCTCGCCGACGAGCCGACCGCGGCGCTCGACCGCGACTCGGGCAGGCTGGTCGTCGACCTGCTGCAGCGTCTCGGCCGCGAGCACGGCACGACCACCCTGCTGGTGACCCACGACCACCGCATCCTCGACGTCGCCGACCGCATCGTCAGCATGGTCGACGGGCGCATCGCGTCGGACGTGCGCGTCGCCGAGTCGGTGCGCATCTGCGAGTTCCTCGCCCGCACCGAGCTGTTCCGCGGCCAGACGCCGGGCGCGCTGGCCGAGATCGCCGAGCAGATGCAGCGCCTCGAGCTGGCGGCGGGCGAGACCGTCTTCGAGCAGGGCGACGCCGGCGATCGCTTCTACCTGGTGCGCAGCGGAGCGGTGGAGGTGCTGACGCGGCACGACGGCAGGCAGGACGGAGGCGAGAAGGTGCTGGCCCGGCTGGGCGAGGGCGACGTCTTCGGCGAGACCGCCCTGCTCACCCGCGAGCCCCGTAACGCCACCGTGCGGGTGGTCGAGCCGTGCGAGCTGCTGGCTCTGGGGCAGGAGGACTTCCGCACCGCTCTCGACCGCTCCAAGACCCTCGGCGAGGAGCTGCGCGACATCCTCTCGCTGCGCTCGTGAGAGGTCGCAGCGGCGCAGCCACCGTGCGACCTCGGCCGGGAGAGAGACGCTGCGAGCCCCACTGGTAGCATCCGCCTCTGCCCAGCCGCCGAAGGCCCGGAAGCCGGCGCCGCGGCCGACGGCCGAAGGATCGGGGCGACGGCGAGGCGACGAGCGCACCACACCGATGAGCCTGCACTCCCCCAGCTCCGGATCCCGCGACGGGATCGCCGCCACGGCCGTCGAACCGGTGACGGCGGACGGCGACGACACGATCCCGTTCTATCGCCCGATCCGCGACGAGGTGGAGCTCTTCCTCGCCGCCTACCGGGCCCGCCTGCCGGTGCTGCTGAAGGGTCCCACCGGGTGCGGCAAGACCCGTTTCGTCGAGGCGATGGCGCAGCGCCTCTACCGCGGCGACCTCGCCAGCGAAGGCCGTCTCGAGGTGGCCGAGCCCCTGCTCACCATCGCCTGCCACGAGGACCTCACCGCCACCGACCTGGTCGGCCGCTATCTGCTGCGCGGCGACGAGACGGTGTGGATCGACGGACCGCTCACCCGCAGCGTGCGTCAGGGCTCGATCTGCTACCTCGACGAGATCGTCGAGGCGCGCAAGGACACCACGGTGCTGATCCACGCGCTCACCGACCATCGGCGACTGCTGCCGGTCGAGAAGCGCAGCGAGATGCTCACCGCGCACCCCGACTTCCTGCTCGTCCTGTCGTACAACCCCGGCTACCAGAGCGTGCTCAAGGACCTCAAGACGAGCACCCGGCAGCGTTTCGTGGCGATCGAGTTCGACTACCCGCCGGCCGACGCCGAGGCCGAGATCATCGCCCACGAGGCCGACATCGACGCGCCGATGGCGGAGTCGCTGGCGCGGCTCGGCGAGCGCATCCGCGCCCTGCACCGCAGCGGCTTCGAGGACGGCGTCAGCACCAGGCTGCTGATCTACGCCGGGCAGCTGATCGCCGGCGGCATCGATCCAGTGCGCGCCTGCGAGACCGCCATCGCCCAGTCCGTCACCGACCAGCCCGACGTGCAGCAGGCGATCGTCGACCTGGTGGAGACGCTGCTCTGAGCTCGATCGGGCGCGACGGAATCGACGGCATCGACGGCATCGACGCGATCGGCGGGATCTCAGCGCGGCTCGACGAGCTCCGGCGGCTCGCCGCCGCGGCCGGAGCCGACAGCCTGGCCCGTGCGCTCGATCGTCAACCCGAGGAGGCGCGGCAGGCGCTCGCCGAGTCGCTGCCGGAGCTGCGCCTCCGCCTCGGCCACCGCCTGCTGGAGTGGCTGCGCCGCAGCCTCGACGAGCTCGTGGGACGGCCGGAGGCGGCGGCTCCGTACTTCGCGCTCGACACCCGGCGGGCGCTCGAGCTGCTCGACGAGTACGAGATCGCGGTGCATCTCGAAGCGCACCGCGCGGCACTCGAGCTCTACGCCGAGGCCTTCCTCGGCCGGACGGTGACGCTGCACGACGCCGGCGGCCCGCCGGGCACACCGCTGCTGCGCCGAGGCCGCGACCCGCGCCGCCCACCCGCACAGGCCGCGTCGTCGACCGACGCCCACTCGATCGCCCTGCCCCCGGTCGTCGCCCGCTTCGCCGAGCGAGGCGACAACCGGCGGCTGCTGCGCGCCACTCTGCTGCACCAGGTCGGGGTGCACCTGTGCGGGACGCACGCCTTCCGCTGGGATCCGGGCGACCCGCGTTTCGCTCCGACGCGCGGCTTCCGGCACGGCGAAGCGGCCGTTGACCCGGCCTCCCGCTCGCCGAGCGGCCCCGGCTTCGCCGAGTTCTACCGCGCCTTCGCCCTGCCCGACGTCGCCCGACTCTGCTTCGCGCTGCTCGAGCACCGCCGCATCGACGCGGCGCTGATGCGCCGCTTCCCCGGCTACCGGCGCGACCTGCAACGGCTGGTTCCGGCGCTGCTGCCTTCGGGGACGACGCTGCTGGCCCGCCTCGAGCGGCTGTCGCTCGGCGCCGCGGCAGAAGAGGGCGATGGCGTCCGCACCGCGGACCGCACCGATGCACCGGGCGTCGAGGTGCGGCGCCTCTTCGCGCGGGTCGCCGCCGAGGGCGCCGAGGTGCACGACAGCGCCGCCGCCACGGTCGCCCTCTGGCGGTTGCTCGAGGCGAACGAACTGCTGCAGGTCCTGCACCGCGAGATGAGCGCGGCGGTGCGCGACGCCGAGAGCGGCCCGCGCCACGCGAGTGGACCGGACCGAGCCGGCGACAGCGCCGAGAGCCACGACTCCGTCGCGGCGGACGACAGCGAGCAGGCGATCCCCGGCGCCGTCGAGCTCTCCGGCGCCCGCGCCCTGCAGGGGGAGCTGCGCGAGGAGGTGGCGCAGGCCCAGGCCGACGATGCGGCACGGCGTCGCGCCCTCGACGCCCTGCGCGAGGAGCTCGCTGCGCGTAGCGCCACGCCGCCCCAGTCGAGCTCCCTCGGCGGCGTCGAGCCGGATCGCCTCGGCGTGCTGTCGATCCAGGACGGCGACCTCTCGGCCGCAGCCGGGCTCTTCCTGCACGACCTCGAGTTCCTCGACCGCGCCAGCTCCGGCCGCTCAGACCTCGATCTGTCGCAGTGGGACGACTCCGATCTGGCCGAGGCAGCCGAGCGGATCGCCGCCGATCGCGCCGCACGCCGCGAGGACGAAGCCCTAGGCGAGCACGAGGAGCTCGCGACCTTCTTCTACGACGAGTGGGACCATCGCATTCGCGACTACCGGCTCGACTGGTGTCGGCTGGTCGAGAAGCAGCCGGTCGAGCCGCGCGACGACCAGCGCGACGACGACTTCGTGCGCCGCACCCTGCGTCGCCATCGCACCCTGCTCAACCAGGTGCGGCGTCAGTTCGAGCTGCTCAAGCCCGACGTGCAGCGCCGCCTGCGCGGTCTGATCGACGGCGAGGAGCTCGATCTCGACCGGTTGATCGAGGCCGCGGTCGACCGTCGCTGCGGCGTGCCGGCGAGCGATCGCGTCTACGCACGGCGCGACCGTCAGGAGCGCTCGGTGGCGGCTGCCTTCCTGATCGACATGAGCGCCTCCACCGACACCGAAGTCGCCGGCGACGACGACCCGGAGAGCATGGACGAGGTCATGGAAGAGGTCGCCTCACCTTCCGCCGACCCGGCGGCCGCTGGCGCCGCGACCCGCTACTCCGGCGCCATCGACGCGCGCTTCGCCGACTTCGAGCCGCGCTCGAGCTCGGGCGGCGGCGCGCCCGATCCGCAGCTCGACGCCTTCTGGACCTGGCCACCGCCGCTGCGCCAGGGACCGCGCAAGCGCCGGGTGATCGACGTCGAGAAGGAGGCGATCGTGCTGATGGCCGAGGCGTTGCGCATCCTCGGCGACCAGTACGCGGTCTACGGTTTCTCCGGCTACGGCCGGGACGCCAACGACTTCTTCGTCGCCAAGGAGTTCGATCAGCCCTACGACCGCGCCGCCGAGCACCGCCTGGCGGCGTTCGAGCCGCGCCAGAGCACCCGCATGGGGCCGGCGATCCGCCACGCAGTCGACAAGCTGGTGCGCACCGACGCCAGGGTGAAGGCCCTGCTGGTGCTCAGCGACGGCTACCCGCAGGACTGCGACTACGGTCCGGAGCGTGGCGACCGCACCTATGGAATCCAGGACACCATGGTCGCCCTGCGCGAAGCCGAGCAGCGCGGAGTGCACACCTTCTGCATCACCGTCGATCCGGCCGGTCACGACTACCTGCGCCAGATGTGCCCGGAGCGGCGCTACCTGGTGATCGACGACGTCGCGGCGCTGCCGGGCGAGCTGCCGAAGGTCTACCGCGGCGTCACCAGCTGAACCCATCGAGTCAGGCGCCGCGCGGCGTCCCACCGGCTGCCGATAAGCTGCCGCGGTCCGCGCCCACGGCGCCGACCTGGACACCGGAGGAAACGCCATGCCCGAAGCCGACGCCACACCGAACGGCAAGCCCGCCCACCCCGGGAAACTCGGTGTCTGGACCTCGCTCGACACCCTCGCGGCGCCAGATGCCGCCGCCCTCGCGGCGCGCATCGACCGCTGGGGCTACTCGACTCTCTGGCTGCCCGAAGCCGTCGGCCGCGACCCCTTCAGCCTGATCGGTTTCCTCGCCGCGCACACCGAACGGCTCGCCTTCTCCACCGGCATCGCCAACATCTACGCCCGCGACGCGGTGCTCTTCAAGTCGATCGCCAAGACCCTCGGCGACGTGCTGCCCGGGCGCTTCATCCTCGGCCTCGGCGTCTCCCATCCGCACCTGGTGAAGGGCTTCCGCGGCCACGAGTGGGAGAAGCCGTTGGGCAAGATGCGCGCGGTGCTCGAAGGCATCGCCGAGGCCCGCTACCTCGGCCGCGAGCCCGAGCTCGAGCCGCCGATCGTGATCGCCGCACTGGGTCCCAAGATGCTCGAGCTCGCCGGCGAGCTGTGCGCCGGCGCCCACCCCTACCTGGTCACGCCCAGGCACACCGAGCAGGCGCGAGCGATCCTCGGCGACGGGCCCTGGCTGTGCCCCGAGCAGATGGTGCTGCTCGAGACCGACGCGGAGAAGGCGCGCACCCTGGCCAGAGGCCACCTCACCGTCTACCTGCGGGCGCCGAACTACCAGCGCAGCCTGCTCGAGCAGGGCTTCGACGAGAGCGACTTCGCCGATCCCAAGAAGCCCTCCGACCGCCTCGTCGACGCGCTCGTCGCCTGGGGCGACGAAGCCGCCATCCGCCAGCGCCTGCAGCAGCACTGGGACGCCGGCGCCGACCACGTCTGCATCCAGCCCTTCCGGCCCGACGGCGGCCTGGGGCCCGACGAGACCGCGCTCGAGGCGCTGGCGCCGGGACGGTGAGGAAGGGGGCTAGGGGTTGGGGATTGGGGGTTGGGGGTTGGGGGTTGGGGGTTGGGGGTTGGGGGTTGGGGGTTGGTTCGACCTCTCCGTCGTTGCCGTTTCTTCCCGAACCCGAATCTCGATCCCTGACCACCACCTCTGATGCTCCGCAGTCTTCCCGTCGGCCCTCTTCCCTGATCCCTGGCC
>QQVD01000048.1 GCA_003388555.1 Acidobacteriota bacterium
CCATCTACAAGGCCGAGGACACCCACGTGTTCTCGTCGAACTTCTTCCTCACCGGCACCTACTCGTACGGCGACTTCGGCTTCGCGCTGATCTCCCGCACCGTGCCGGGCTTCGAGAACGGCCTGTCACCCGGCGCTCCGCGGCCGATCTACGACAGCAACGCGGTCTGGCAGCAGAACTTCCTCTCCGGGTACGCGTCGGCGCCGAACGACGAGTTGAAGATCGACGGTTCGTACTTCTTCAACACCGGTGGCGCCAGCCACGAGCTGAAGGTCGGCGGCCGCTACCGCAACTACGAGTCCTTCTCGGACTTCGCGTGGGGCCCGGACAACACGTTCGATGTCTTCTGGGGCGTCTCGATCGCCCAGCGCGGTGTGGCGGGACCGACGACGATGGAGTACTTCTCCCTCTGGGCGCAGGACACCATCACCGTCGGCAAGGCGACGATCAACGTCGGTCTGCGTTTCGACGACCAGCAGGGCACCAACGAGGCGGTCAGCGTGCCGGCTCACCCTGTGTTCTCGAGCACCATGCCGGCCGTGTCGATCACCCAGCCGTACAGCGATTTCAGCTGGAACTCCGTCCTGCCCCGCATCGGCGTGACGTACGCCCTCGGCCAGGACCGCGACACCCTCCTGCGGGCGAGCTTCTCGCAGTTCGCCGATCAGCTCTCGGTCGCCAATGCCGCCTGGACGGCGCCGACGGCCGAGGTCTACGGCTACTTCTACGACGGCATCGAGTCGGGCTTCTACGCGGCGGTCGGCTTCGACCCGCTCAACCCGAACACCTCGCCGAACACGGTCGACCCTGGCCTCGACGCCCCGGTCACCACCGAGTTCATCGCCCAGGTCGAGCACTCGATCCTGCCCGAGCTGGTGGTCGGCGCGACGGTGACCATCCGCAACATCACCGACATCCTCGACCAGCGTGAGAACGTGCGCACCGCCGGCGGCGGCCTGCGTCCCTCGACGGCAGCCGACTACGTGCTCAACCGCACCGTGAACGGCAACCTGGCCGACAACTTCGGCGGCGTGCCGTACGGAGCGCGCGGCTACCGGTTGGCGTGCTTCGACGCGTTCGATCCGACGCCTGGCTGCTACGCCGGAGGCAACCACCTCTCGAACGGTGCGCGCGAGCGCAACTACGAGGGCATCTCGGTGAACTTCACCAAGCGCCTGTCGAACCGCTGGATGGCCCGCGGTTTCTACAGCACCGGTGAGTCCGAGTGGGACGTGCCGGCCGAGTGGACGGCTCTGAACAGCCCCACCGTCTTCCGTGGCGGTGGTCAGCGTGACGGCCAGATCTACCTCGAGCGGTCGACCGGCTCCGGCAAGGGCGAGCGTTTCCTGCAGTCGACCTGGACCGCCAACCTGAACG
This sequence comes from Acidobacteriota bacterium, assembly GCA_003388555.1. GTDB lineage: Bacteria > Acidobacteriota > Thermoanaerobaculia > Multivoradales > Multivoraceae > QQVD01. The sequence goes on from QQVD01000048.1 coordinate 1,378, forward strand.
GCATGTACCAGGTGGCGCCGGATCGCCCGTGGGGCTTCAACATCTCGGGCAGCATGCAGGCCCGTGAAGGCCACCCGGTGCCGTTCTACGACAACGTCGGCGGCGGCATCGGCAACGTCGACGTGTTCAACGGCGAGACCCCGCTCGATCGGTTCCGTCTCGACGACGTGATCACGTTCGACCTGCGGGTCGAGAAGGAGTTCGCGCTCTCCAGCGCGGTCAACTTCACCTTCGGCATCGACGCCTTCAACATCACCAACGAGCAGACCCCGCTGTCGGTGCAGACCCGCACCGACTCGGGCACTCGTGGCTATCTCCAGGACAACGTGGCGCCGCGGATCTACCGCCTCGGCGTGCGGCTGGGCTGGAAGTAGTGGTGAGCGGCGACGCTGACAGTGACAGCGTCGCCTGAGACCCATCAGCCGTCCCGCCCCGCGCGGGACGGCTCGTGGCCCCGATGGAGGTCTGCGCCGGGTGCGGCGAGTCGGAGAATCTTCTCGCGGGGACTGCCTGTCGCGCGAACGCCTCGAGCGGCCGTTCGACAGCCCGCTGTGGTTGGTGCTCCCGCCCCTGAAGCCGACCTCGTTCGAGGGTGGCCCCGACTGCACGACCCGCTGCGAGCGGACCGCGCAGTCGGGGCCCTTTCTCTTCTTCGGGCTCTGCGACCGTGGCGTCGCGCGGCATCGACGGCCGGGCTCCGGACGCTCGTCGACGCTGAATACACCAGATTCCAGGCGGCTCGTCCCAAAGCGCCGGTGCGCCGCGCAACCTCGCCGGCGAAGTCGGCGTAGCCGAACGGGAATCCGATCGGAGTCCGTGCATCGCCACGCGATCCCGGCGAGGGCCAGACACCAAAGCATGACGAGAGCGAACTCGGCAGCCCCAGCGGGCGAGCGGGTCGAGGAGAAGCGGCCGCGGCCGGGGACGGCTGGTCACCCTCTTGTTGGCGCCCACACCTCGCAGCCGCTCCCCTCAGCCGGCCTACGGTGCTCCACGGAACACTCCCTGAGCCGCACCACCCTCATCTCTAGATTCTCCAGCTGATGCAGAGCAGTGTGATCCTCTGGACCCTCCTCACGGGAGGCCTCGTCGTCTTCGCCGCCCTGGCGCTGGTGGCGGTGGCCTCGAGGCTGCGCCGGACTCGCCCCGATGCGTCGGCGACGCCCGCTGCTCACGAGGAGCTCGCCGACACTGCCCAGGACGAGGTGAAACCGCCCGACGAGAGTCTGGGCGACGAGGCGCGCCTCCTCGAAGCGCACCTTCGCGAGCAGCGGCCCTGGCTCGACGCCGAGCTCAGTCTGCACGACCTGGCGCACTCCCTCGACAGCTCGCCGCAGCGCCTCTCCAAGGTCATCAACGACGGCCTCGGGGTCGGCTTCTACGCGCTGCTGAACAACTACCGCCTCGCCGAGTTCGAGCGCCTGGTCGAGGACCCCTCGAACCGCCGTCGTGCGGTGATCGAGCTCGCCAGCGAGGCCGGCTTCAGCAGCAAGGCCACGTTCTACCGCATCTTCCGTGAGGCGCACGGAGTGACGCCGACGGAGTATCGCCGGGCCATTGCCCGCCGCCGCGCGGCCGAGAAGAGCCGGCGAGGCGGCGAGCCGGTGGATTCCGAGGAGCGCCGACCGGTGCGCGGCAACCTCGCCCGTGGCCCCTTCGGCGCCACTCTCGGCAGCGCCGGCCTGGCCGGATCGCACGACTCCTTCGGCAGCCAGCAGCTGCGCAGCCGGACCGAGCTGCCGGCAGGCGCCGTCGCGCGCAGGCATGGCCCTGCCCTGAGGTACTGGCGGGGTTAGCCGGGCGGCAGGTCCGATCGAAGCTCCGGCCCTGCGCTGGAAGCGGTGGCCGGCGTTCAGTCGCCCTGCGCCAGCGTGACGGCCTCGACCACCTTTGCGGCGGTGGAGACGACGCTGCTGTCGGGGAAGGCCTCGCGCAGCTCGGCGAGGGTCTGTTCGGCCTTGTCGAGCTTGCCCAGCCGCGCCCACGCCACGACGAGCCCGCCGAGGGCGACGTCGTTCGCTTCGGAGAGCTTCAGCGCCTTCTCGAACGACTTGCGCGCCGACGCCACGTCGTCGAGGCGTAGCTCGCACCAGCCGATCTTCGCCATCGCCATCGCGCGCCGCGCGGGATCGCTCCGCAGCTCGCGGCTCTTCGCCGCCTTCTCGAAGAACTCCTTGCTCACCCCGGAGAGGATGGTGGGGAAGTAGTGCTCACCGAGGCGCTCGTAGGCGTCGCCGCTCGCCTTGCCCTGGCTGGCCGCCTCGGCGTCGGCGGCGAGCGGGCCGAAGTCGGCCGGCACCGCACGCAGCATCGCCAGGTGCCGCGTCGGGTCGCCGCCCCAGCCCGACATCAATCCCAGGGTATTGATCCAGGGATCCAGAACGACGACATTGGGAATGGTGTTGACCATGAACTCGCGCCGCAGCCCGGCCTGGCTGTCGAAGTCGACCCGCACCAGCACGAAGCGCTCCGCCTGCTCGCGCACCTGCGGGCGCGGCCAGAAGTCGCGGTCCATCGCCCGGCACGGCGCGCACCAGTCGGCGGCGAAGTCGAGCAGGATCGGCCGCTGCTCGGCCAGCGCCAGCTCCTTCGCCTGCTTCCACTCGGTGAGCCAGGTGAGCTCGCCGTCGGGTGAGGCGCCGGCAGCGTGCGCGGTGCCCGATACGAAGCCCAGGGTCATAGCCAGTGCGATCGCACCGAGCTCGACGCATCGAGTCCAGTTCATCTGCTTCCCCCTTCGGTCCTCAGCGATGGGATGTGACTCGACGATAGCAGTCGCGATGCTGCCGAGTGCCCGCAGAAACCTCATTCCCTCTAGACTGGGCTTGGAGATCGCGCTCGCAATCAAGAGCAGAGGAAGTTCAATACCGTGAGGATCAAGGTTCCTGTAGGACAACGGCTCGCTCTCGGCGCGAGGCTGTCGTCCGGGCAGCGGCTGATGAGGGGTGGCGGGGCGATGACCCTCGTACTGCTGCTGTCTGTAGGGGGTGTGGGACGCCTCGACGGACAAGCTGTGGTCGGATCGGTTCACATGATCAGTAGCCCGTTCATGCCGCAGTTCGGCAACCGGTGGACCTTCGACCCGCAGGTCGCGAGCCATTCCGACGGCGGAGCGTCTGTCCTCTGGGTTCGGGGCCAGAACGATCCAATCATCGGGATCATCTCATTGGCTTTGCCCGCTCGCGGCGTCTCCCCGTCGGGTGCACCAACGACGCCGGAGGCCGTACTGGGGGCAGCTGATTGTTGCGGGTTCCGGATCGCCGACCTTGCTGCTGCCCGGAGCGGCTCAGATGAGATCCTGGTCGTCTGGGAGGCCTCGGGTCTGCTCCGCGTGGGGGTTGCGCACCGAGACGACTTCATACTGCGGGATGTGGCCGACATCGTTCCGAGTGACCCTCCGTTCGCGATGGCGGCGACTGGCGACGACACTTTGCTTGCCTACCGCTCCGGTTCTCATTTCTCGGTTCGGCGGTTCGAGGCCGGTGCCGGAGGGGAGGCGCTGCCGATCGCTACTCAACTGAGCGGAGCCGAGCTCGATGTAGTCGGGACGGGTAGCGGCGGTTTTGCAGCAGTCGCTTCCGGGCATGGGGTGGTGTCGCTGCAGACGTACGATGGCAAGGCGGCGCATCTGGATCCAGTGACGACAGTGAGTGCCGATATGGACCTGCTGGTCAGGCGGCCCACAGTGGCCTCGCTCACCGACGATCGACTGGTCGTTGTGTGGACCTCAGGGTCATCGTTGGGAGCGCTCGGGATCCGTTTCAGACTCCATCGGACCGATGGAACGCCACTGAGCCCGCCTCGCGCTCTTGCTACCTCGAGGCCCGGCAGTGGGATCGTCGCGCCGGCTGATGTCACTGCCACTCCTGAAGGTGGTTTCCTCGCAGCGTGGGCGATCGAAGTCGATGGCGGCTGGCAGGTGGTCGGTCGCCGTTTCGGTTCTCTCGGGCGCCCCATCGGTTCCGAGTTCGCCGTCAGTGACGCGCAGACCTATGTGCGTGACATCTCGCTGGGTGATCACTCTGGTGATTCTTCGCTCGCTGTTTGGAGCGGGTTCATCGAGATGAACCTGGATGTCTATGGAGCTGCCATCTACTCACGGGATGCCGTCTTCGTCGACGGCTTCGAGTCAGGCGATCTCACCGACTGGTCTCGGGCAGTCAGTCCCTAGCCGCGAGAGGCGGTTCGTGCGCCCCGGAGATTCCGGGGAGGTGCGAACGTCGGTCTCGGTGAACCGGCCGCAGTGGTCGCCAGCCTTCTGGTGGTTCTGCATCTCGAGCTCGCCGGTCACCCGGCGCCTTTTGTACGACCTTTCGGCTGGCGATTCGACGAGCGCAGGTCCACCAAGTCCGAGGCGGTCCGAAGCCGGAAGCAGGCCCGGTGCAGTCGGAGCGTGATGCAGCACGCACGGTGCGCGTCTGCGCCCACAGCATGCGCCGGGTAGATTCCGACTTCGAGAGATCACCGGAGCGGCGCAACGAATCCGAGAGCTTCGTGGCGTCCTGTACCGAGAGCAGCACAGACCGAGGACTTCCATGAGCTCGAAGGACCGAGATCACGACGACACGCGCGGCACGTCTGCCGCGAAAGGCGCGGCGGGGTCGCAAGCCCCTGCGGAGACCGGAGAGGACGGGGACGGCCCAGCGCCGCAGCGCGCGAGCACCGCGCCCCAGTCTCGCAAGGGGGTCTTCACCCGCTTCCTCGACTTCGTCGAGTGGCTCGGCAACCTGCTGCCGCACCCGGTGACTCTGTTCGCGCTGATCTGTGTGGCGGTGCTGCTGGTCTCGGGCCTGGCGGGTCTGCTCGGCTGGCAGGTGCAGGATCCGCGCCCCCCGGGCGCCGCGGGGCGCAGCGCCGACGGGGTGATCCGCGCGGTGAGCCTGTTGAACGCCGAGGGCTTCCGCCGTATCGCGATGGGCGTGGTCACCAACTTCACCGGCTTCGCGCCGCTCGGCACGGTGCTGGTCGCGATGCTCGGCGTCGGCGTTGCCGAGCGCTCGGGCCTGCTCGGTGCGGCGGTGCGGGCGATGGTGCTCGGCGCGCCGCGCAACCTGCTGACGATGGTGGTCGTGTTCGCCGCGGTGGTCTCGAACACTGCGTCCGAGATGGGCTACGTGGTGCTCATCCCGCTGGCCGCGGTGGTCTTCCACTCGGTGGGCAGGCACCCCCTGGCCGGCCTCGCCGCGGCCTTCGCCGGCGTCTCCGGCGGCTACTCGGCCAACCTGCTGATCGGCACCGTCGACCCGCTTCTCTCGGGGATCACCACCGAGGCGGCCGCGATCATCGATCCGGCCTACGCGGTGGGTGGTGCCAGGGAGGTGCTGCCGACCGCCAACTGGTTCTTCATGATGATCAGCACCGTCATGATCACCATCGTCGGCACCCTGGTGACCACCAAGATCGTCGAGCCGAAGCTGGGGACCTACGACCCTGGCAACGCCGAGGAGGGGATCGAGGAGAGCACCCGGGGCATGGGCGAGATGTCGGCGCTCGAGCGCAAGGGGCTGCTGTGGGCCGGCATCACGGTGCTGGCGCTGGTGGCGGGACTGATCTTCACCGCAATGCCCGGCGGCTGGTTCCGCGATCCAGAGGTCGACGGCGCCCTGCTGCAGGAGATCCGTCCCCTGCTGCGCAGCGTGGTGTCGCTGATCTTCGTCTTCTTCGTCGTGCCGGGCGTCGTCTACGGCCGCATCACCCGTTCGATCCGCAGCGACCGCGACGTGATCGACGGCATGGCGAAGTCGATGAGCACCCTCGGGCTCTACATGGTGCTGGTGTTCTTCGCCGCCCAGTTCGTGGCGTTCTTCCGCTGGACGAACCTTGGCACCATCCTGGCGGTGACCGGCGCCGATCTGCTCCGGGACTGGAACCTCACCGGACCCCTGGTCTTCATCCCCTTCATCCTGATGTGCTGCTTCGTCAACCTGATGCTCGGCTCGGCGTCGGCGCAGTGGGCGGTGACCGCACCGATCTTCGTGCCGATGCTGATGACCATCGGCTACTCGCCCCAGGTGATCCAGGCCGCGTACCGGATCGGCGACTCGACCACCAACATCATCACGCCGATGATGAGCTACTTCGGCCTCATCCTCGCCTTCGCGATCCGCTACGACAAGAAGCTCGGCATCGGCACCCTGATCGCAACGATGATCCCGTACTCGATCTGCTACCTCGCCGGCTGGGTGGTGCTCTTCTACGGCTGGGTCTTCGTGCTCGACCTGCCCGTCGGCCCGGGCACGCCGACGTTCTATCCGTAGGAAAGGGCTAAGGGGCTGGCCGTTGACTTCCTCATGAAGCCGTCCGTACGGTAGTCAGCGTCAACAACGGATCGATCCCGACATGCCGACGTCGACACTCAGTTCGAAAGGGCAGATCACGCTGCCCAAAGCGATCCGAGACCGCTTGGGGCTGGTCGAGGGAGATGTGCTCGAGTTCACCGTCGACCTGGACGGGAGCATTCGCCTCCGGCCGCGGCTGAACCGGGGTGCCTCCGGAGTGCTGCGCGACTACGCTCCGGAAGACCCGGTCTCGGTCGAGGAGATGCGCACCGCCGTTCGGGGTCGGGTCCGCCGCCGATCGTCGCCGCGAACCCGATGATCGGGCTCGGACCAGTGCCCTCTTGGCGGACGGTCGCTTCGCGTTCGAGCATCCAAGAGGACCTGACTCGCGCGATCGCCAGATACGAGAACGGCACCGCCGACCTCTCGGACTACCTGATCGGCGATCGTGCCGAACGTTCGGGTACACGGACGACGTACACCTTCGATCGGGCTTTACGCGACAACGAACGATTCACCCTCCTCTGAGGCTCGAGGCCTGGGCTCCTCGTTCTGTCGGTCGACCCGGCACAACGACGTTCCCGACCATAGGAAGGGCGGCGGAGCGGGCTGGTAAAATCGCAGAGCGATGGCACAGGCCGACAGCCATTCAGAGCGCGAGAAGCGGCGCAAGCAGCGACGTTTGGAGCCCAGCCAGTGGCCGAACCGGCGTTTCGATCTCGGATCCGAACCAACCGACGATCTGACCGCGGTCACGACCGCCGCCGAGCGCCTCGCCATGGTGTGGCCGCTCACCATAGGAGCTGGCGACTCGCAGGCCGTCCGATCCCGGACTACCCCCGTCGGGATCGCCGGGAAAGCTGATCCGGCCGGGCGATCCCCGTTGAGCGAACCCGTCCTGCACCAGGACTTGCGCACGCACCGGGCGGGCGAAGGATCTGCTCCGAGAGCAGCCGTAGCCACCGTTCGCCGAGCCGCGCGCCGTGCGATGGCCCGAGTAACGATGGGCGAGACTGGAGCCGATGAGCGGACTTGAACCGCTGACCTGCTGATTACGAATCAGAAATACAGAGTGTGCCTGAGCTTGCGGAAGCTTGGGAAGTGCTGGAAATACTGGGATGCGTTCTCGTTCGGTTGGGCTGAGTTTGTCTGGCTTTGCGCCGTCGTGATGGTACCGTGATGGTACAAGCGACACTGAGGAGCTGGCCCACATGCGCGGAAAGATCACGAAGACAGCCGTAGACAAGCTCGAACCCACAATCCGAGAGGATGGTTCGAGAGCGCCGAACCGCCTCTGGGACACCGACGTTACGGGCTTCGGTTGTCTCGCCACCAAGGCTGGCACCAAGTCCTTCATCTTCCAGTATCGGCTCAAGGGGCAGGCACGAGGCACTGCTCCTAAGCGCATTACCATCGGCAAGTTCGGAGACGTGACCCCGGACCAGGCGAGAGCCATTGCGCGCGATCTCCTACTCGATGTGCGAGGTGGGAAGGATCCGAAGGAGAAATGGGGCGGCCAGCAGAATCGCACCGTGGCAGACCTGGCTTCGCACTATCTCGAAGAACACCTTCCTCGTCGCAAGAAAGTGCCCCGGCCGGCGACGATCCGCAACTACAGGATTCTCGTCGAACGTCACTTGCTGCCCGCGTTGGGCGGTCGGCAGGTTGCCGACATCGAGCGGCAGGACATCGAGCGGCTCCATCTCTCGATGCGGGAGACGCCCTACCAAGCCAACAGGATGCTGTCCTCTGCCCGGCAACTCTTCGTCCACGCAGAGCGGTTGGGATGGCGTCCCAACAACTCGAATCCGGTGAATGCAATCGAGAAGTATCCAGAGGAACGAAGAGGCGCAAAGAAGGAGGTCATGCTGACCCCCGAGCAGATGCGGCTCCTGCTGCGGGCGATTGAGGACTTCCGAGGCGACGAGGGCGATCCCTATGCGGCTGCTGCGATCGAGTTCGTGTTCTGGACTGGATGGAGGATCAACGAGGTGCTCGCGCTGCGGTGGGATGACGTGGACGTCGAGCGATCTGTCGCTCGACTCCGAGAGACGAAGACCTCAGAAGAGGAGTATCGAGTGCTGCCTGCCGAAGCCTCAGCTGTCCTGCTGAAGGTTGCTCGTTCGGCGGTGTCTCCGCACGTGTTCGTCGGGCGCGATGGGAGAGCCGCGCTCACGACGGTGAAGAGACCGTGGGAGCGAATTCGGAAGCTGGCCGATCTCGATGGGTTGGAGGGCCTCGGTCCTCTGCGTCTTCACGACCTACGCCACAACACTGTGTCTTGGGACGTAAGCCGAGGTACGTCCCTCGAAATGGCCGGTAAGGCCGTCGGGCACCGATCACGCCAAGCGACGGAGGTGTACGCCCACTTCGCGCCTGATGCGCTGCGCCGCAGCGCGAACGAACGTGCGGCTGCAATGCGCAAGGCGATCAACTCCCGTTGACTCGGTGTTGACGCGCTCGTATGTAGATCCGGTTCCGGACGGGGAGCCGTACCACTCGAACGGCTTCGCAGCGGGTGACAGGTCGTCCACTGGTACTATTTGAGTCATGAGAGTTCGACGCACTTCGATACAGGGCAGGCAGGCGCACCGCAAGGTTGGCGCCCTTGCTGTGCTGCTGTTGCTTGTCGTGCCCGGAATCGCTTGGTGCCATGAGTGCGTGTTTGGCGTTTGCTCGCAGCCGGGGGGCTTCGTCAGGGGCGCCGATTCACACCCAAGTCGCGGCGCCGCCACCGACTCTCGTATGGCGGAACACTGTGATCAGCGCAGCGACCCCGCCGAAGTGTCTCTCGGCCTAGCTGCGAGTGGCCCGAAGGCCGAGCTGACGGACAACTGCTGTTCGGCGGAGTCCCCTGCGGTGTCAGGCGAGCTGGCTCGCGCGGGGAGCGGAGGGTACGATCCGCTCATCACCGAGGGCCCGAGGGCCAAGCTGGAGGAGTTCGCCAGGACAGCGGTACTTCTCAATCTGCAAGCCGGCCTCGCGAATCCAGGCCCTCCCCTCTTCAGACTTCACGGCGCACTGTTGCTTTGAGTCTTGGGGAGTGAGCCGAGCGCGCCGATCCTTCTCGTGGCGCTTGAAGCTCACCTACAAGCAGACACCGGCCTCGCAGAAGCGGCGCTGGTTCTGCAGTCGATCCTCGGCCTGACCTAGCTCGGCCCGACAGCGCGAGCCCGTCGCGCGGTGTCTCGTGGCCATGTTCCGCCGCGCGGCATGGGCTTGCGTTTGCGGCCCCGTTCTCGGCTGCCTAGCCGCTTGAGGGTCGGAGACTCCTAGTGTTCGTTCAGCTTCCCGATCCCACTGGAGGCGGACGCAGATCGACCGCTCGTGCACAACGACCTGACGACACACGACCAAATGACCAACGGCGCCACGCCGACTTCCAGCTGGCGCCGACGAAGGAACCAGAATGATGTCTCGCACCGCTACCAAGTTTCGGATTTGCACTCTTGTCTGTATCTCGGCACTCTTCCTGTTGCTGCCGCCTGCCTCAGCCAGCGATGGAACGGCCTTCGAGAACCTCGTACGACAATACGAAGAGGCGCGCCTTGCGCTGATCAACGACACCACTGACGGCATCGTGGCCCATGCGAGGGCGATGATCGACACACTCGACGAGTTGAAGACTGACTTGTCCGCTACGAGAGCTGGCGTCAAGCCCGAAAACGTCGCGGAGATCCGGTCGCTGATTCCTTCGCTTCGAAGCGCGGCCGAAGCCTTGGCGTCCGCGACGGACCTCGAATCGGCGCGCACGGCCTTTTACGAACTCACAAAGCCTCTCGTGCGCTGGCGCTCCGCGGCAGTCGTCGAGCTTCCGGCTGTGGCGTACTGCCCCATGGCGAAGCGATCGTGGCTGCAGCCGGAAGGTGAGGTCAGCAACCCCTACTACGGCCAGTCGATGCTCACCTGCGGTGATCTGCTGCCGGACAAGAGCAAGTAGGGCCGCCCGATGATCAACTCGATTCTCGAGATGACCGCGCTTCCGAACCTTCATCCTGCGGTCGTGCACTTTCCGATCGCGCTGCTGCCGCTCGCGCTCGGTTTTGAAATCGCTGGTCTGGTTTCAGCGCGCACGGAATGGCTGCGCTCCGCCGCTACGACGGTGTACTCCCTCGCGGCTGTCACGGCAGCAGTGGCGGTTTGGGCGGGTCGGCGCGCCGCCGATGGCTTGGTGGGAGTTCCACCAAGGGTCCAGCCACGAATCGGTGAGCACAGCGACTGGGCGCACTATGCGCTCTACCTGCTACTGGCCGTGGCGGCGATCCGACTGTTTGTGCACTTGCGGCCCTCTCTGGGTGCTCACACCGGAGCGAGGTGCACGGTGCTCGTCCTCGGGCTAGCGGCGTTGGGGTTGGTTGCGGTCGCTGCAGACCATGGAGGCGCTCTCGTGTACGAGCACGGTGTGGGTGTGCGCGCGCCAATCGAACAGGAGGTTGGCGCAGAGTCCGATGCGGAGGAAGCCATGGCCGTCGCGGCCAAGGATTCCGCGAGCGACCGGCTGATCGCACGCAACGACGGTGCGCTGGAGTGGCGACCGCTGAGTGGAGACGGTCCGGCCCTCAGTTCGTTCTTCCGGGCGATACCTGATGAAGGTTTCGAGCACCTCATACCCCTCGATGACGAAGGCGAAGGACTCACGGTGTCCGTGCACGAGCCGATCACCCTGCTGTTTCCGGAAGCGTTCGGCGACGTGCAGGTGGAAGCTGAGATCGAGTGGCTGGATTTCGAGGGCTCGGTTGCCGTCGTCCATCACGCAGCCGGCGATGACGCCGGGTGGTTCTCACTCTCGAACGAAGGCGACGCCGTACTCGTGGACCGACGAGAAGGTGAGGAGAAGGAATTAGACCGGCAGCGGGCCGAAGTACCGGGCCAGCGTTTCACGATCGCGGTGTCGTCCGCAGGTCGACACTTGAAAGGCCTGATCGATGGAAGAACGGTCACCCACGGTCACATCGCGGCCGGGGCCGACGGTTCGTGCGGGCTGCGGCTCAACGGCACGGGGACGATTCGCATCGTGCGAGTTCTCGTGCAACCGCTGGCCTGAGCATGGACGGGATGCAGTTCCAGCATTTTTCAACGAAAGGAAACAACATGAGCACCAACAAAACACGAATAGTGGCAGCAGTTGTCGTTGCCGCCTGCCTGAACGTCGCCGCTCCAGTGCGAGCCTCTCAAGATTCCGCAGTGTCAGTCTCTCGGCAGGTCCTCGAGGCCCTAGAGAACAAGGATCTCGACGCAGCAGATGCGTTGTTCGCCTCTGAGTCCTCGGTCTTCGAATCCGGGAAGGCCGAGGGCGACTGGCAGAACTACCGAGCTCACCACATCGGTGCTGAGTTGGCCGAGTTTCATGTCTTCGAGATCTCAACGTCGGATCCAGAAGTCGTCAGCGCGTCCGATGAGAGTCTGGTCATGGTGGCCTGGCCGATCGAGTACCTGATCGAGTTGCACGATGGGACCCGAATTGAGAGCGTGGGCACGATCACCTTCGTGCTGATCGAGGCTGACGGGACCTATCGTGTTCGACACATGCACTGGTCATCGAGGAGGAAGCCGTGATGGGGATGCCCTCGCCTGGAACCAGGACCGTCGGGCTTGCCGCCACGATGCTTGCGTGGATGTTCCTCAGCTCTTCCTCACTGCGAGCCGAGGTGCGAGAGATCGGGCTCGAGATCGCTTGGAGTGAAGTGAATCTCTCAGGGGTCCCCGCGCGTGCAATGACGATCAACAGAGGGATTCCGGGGCCGACGCTTCGATTCAACGAGGGCGATACCGCAAGGATCAAGGTGCACAACCGGATGGATGTCGAGACGTCGATCCACTGGCATGGCCTGCTGGTTCCACCGGGCATGGACGGGGTTCCCAACCTGTCCTTCCCTCCGATCGCACCGGGGAGCACCTTCGTCTACGAGTTTCCGATCCGCCAGAGCGGTACCTACTGGTACCACTCACACACGTCTCTGCAGGAACAGCGAGGTGTCTATGGTTCGATCGTGATCCTTCCTGCCGGAGGACTCGAAGATGAGGCCGATCGGGATCACGTCGTCCTGCTCTCCGACTGGACAGACATCGACCCGCATCGCGTCCTGCGTGACCTTCGTCGAGGCAACGAATGGCCAGCGCTTCAGAGAGGTATCGGCCAGAGCATTCTCGGCGCGGCAAGAGCTGGCCGACTGGGCGACTACTTTCGACGAGAACTGCAGCGAATGCCCGCTATGGACATCGCGGATGTCTCCTACGACCGGTTCCTGGCGAACGGCCTGCCGGAGTCCAGCCTGCCGGGACAAGCAGGAGAGACCGTGCGCCTCCGCTTGATCGACGGTTCGGCAACGACCTACTTCCACGTCGAGTTCGCGGGTGGCCCCATGACCGTGGTCAGCGCGGATGGGATCGATGTCGAGCCTTTTGAAATCCAACGGCTGCTGGTCGGCGTGGCCGAGACCTATGACGTCTTGGTGAAGGTGCCCGAGGAGGGGTCGTGGGAGTTGCGAGCCACGTCGCACGATGCGTCGGGCTTCGCCAGCGTCTGGCTGGGCGACGGCTCGCGCCACCACGCCGCCACCGTCCCGTACCCAAACTCCTACGAGCCGATGATGACTGAGCTGAATCCACGGAGGATCTTCGCCTGGACGCCTGCGGGGTCGATGGGAATGCCTGATCGATGGGTTGAAGAGGGGCGCTTCGATCAACCCGGCATGAACATGGACGGGCATGGCGAGATGGGGCACGGCTCCATGGGCTCTGGTTCGATGGGTGACGGTGCGATGGACCACGGGTCGATGGGACATGGCGAGAGCCCACACGCTGCGTCCGACCATGATCGTGTGGACGACGGCGAGGCGCCCCAGACGTCTCAGATGGATCACGGCTCAGAGGACCACGGTGCAATGGACCACGGTGCAGCGGATCACGAATCAATGCACCATCGCGCGGGAGAACCCCGGTCCGAGGATCACGGTGAGATCGAAAGCGGCACGATGGACCACCACGGTGTAGCCGACAGCACGCCGTCCTCGGCCGACCCGATGCAGGTACAGGACGCCGAGGGTCAGCACGACCATGCATCCATGGATCATGAAGCCTCGCAAAGGCCGGCTTCGAAGACGCATGGGCCCGCTTCGGCGTCACACGCACACGATGCATCAGGAGATCTCGAGCAGGATTCGAAGCACGACGGCAGGAGCGTAGATCGGTCTGGGAAGCGCTTCGGAAAGGCGTTCGGGTGGCTCGGGACCGACCTCGCTTCCAGGAAGGCTCTCGCCACGGACGGCGGGACTGAGCGTCCTTGGCCACCCTACGATCGCTTGAGGGCCGTCGAGCCTACGGCCCTAGATGCCGATCAGCCGGTTCGGGAGGTGCGACTCACTCTCGATGGAGATATGGAACGCTACGTGTGGTTCCTCAACAACAAGCCGCTCTCCGCGTCCGACGACATTCGGATCCGGGAAGGCGAAGTGGCTCGATTCATCATGATCAACCGGACGATGATGCATCATCCGATGCATCTGCACGGACACTTCTTTCGTGTGGTCAACGGTCAGGGGGAGCGGTCTCCCCTCAAGCACACCGTCAACGTCGCTCCGATGTCGACGACGGTGATCGAATTCGACGCCAACGAAGTCGGAGACTGGTTCTTCCACTGCCACCTGCTCTACCACATGAAGGCCGGGATGGCGCGGATCGTCTCCTATGAGAGCTTCGAGCCGTCTCCAGACGTGGCCTCGATCCGAGACCGCATGTATGCCGATCCGTGGTACGCTTGGGGTTCGTCCGATTCGTTGAGTCACATGAACGTCGGCATGGTCACCACGTCCGACTCGCGGAACATTCTGACTCTGGGTTGGGAAATCGGCTGGGAACGGGTTGCGGAGACGTCGGGCGAGGCCACTCTCACATGGGATCGCTATCGGAATCGCTTCCTTCGATGGTTTGTCGGAGTCGATGCCGAGGGGAACGCCGAGGAGATCGAGGATCCCCGCGGAGTCCTGGGCTTGCGTTATGTGCTTCCGCTCAACGTCGAATCTTTTGCTTGGGTGGACAGCGATGGCGAGTTCCGAGTCGGTGTCGAGAAGATGCTGCATCTGACGCCACGACTTGGTCTCGCACTCGAGGCGGAGTACGACACGGCGGAGGAATGGGAGGGGGCGGCAAGGCTCTCCTACACGCTGAGCCGAAGCTTCGACCTGGTTGGCCAGTGGCATTCCGACTACGGATTGGGCGCGGGTGTCTCAGTCAGGTTCTAGGTCCTCGCTCGGCAGCGAGGAGCCGCCCCCTCAAGTCATGGGAGAGCTGCCTGTGAAGAAGAATTCAATCTGCGGACGTCGTTCAACGGCGCCGCTTGCGTGGCCACGAGCCGTCGGCGACCGGGCTTTGTTAGCGCACGCGGACTCTGTAGGCATGGCTCGGTGTTCCGTTTCGTTGGTGCGATGAAGATCTCCGAATGTCTCTCCTAGACCACATCCTCTCGTTCGCTGTGCTGGCACTGGCGAGTTGCGTGGCGTTCGCGCTGCTGCTCAGGGACAGCAAGAAGGTCGAGGCCTCCGCGGAGAAGGAGATCAGCCCGTTGGGACTTGGGATCGTGGATCAACTGACGTGGGTGGTCCGGCTCAGGTGGCTCGTGGCAGTTGTCGTGCTCAGCTTGAGCTTGCTCGCAGTCTTCGTTCTCGAGGCACTCCCGGTCTCGTCTTTGCTCCCTCTCTTGTTCTGGATCGCAGTTTTGACGACATCCAACGCTGTCCTAGCGAGAAGCGCTGGCGATGCCCAGGAGCTGGAAAGACGCCTGAGCCGCCATCTGGCGCTCGACTTCGTGGTCGTCACGGGACTTCTCAGCGCCTCCGGAGGGGTGGAAAATCCGCTCTACCTTTCGTACGTCTTCCCGACCATTGTGGGAGCCACGCTGCTCTCCGCCCGAAAGGCGTTCCTGCTGACCGTGTTTGGGTGTGCACTTTTCTGCCTACTGGCTGCGGGCGAGGCGACCGGGCTGCTGCCGCACGTAACGTTCGATCTCTTTCCGCACGAGACCTCGATGTCTCCGGGTCATGCGGCTCACCAGCCTGCGTTCGTTGCTGGGAAGACCGCGTCGCTGTTGGTCTTGATGCTCGTGTCCTTTTACCTGACGGCGCTTCTGACGAGCCGGCTGCGGGCGAGCGAAGCGCGAGCCTTCCATGCTGCAAACGAGGCCGTGAGGGAACATGAACGCCTGGAGCGTGTGGTCGACGCTGCGGGGCTGGGCATGCTCGTCGTGGATCCCGAGGTCACCTTGTCCTGGCGGAGCCGACGCGCCAAGAGATGGGTAGGCGGCAGCGAGCTGGCTGGAGAGACCTGCCCCCTACTGGCTGCCAAGGGCGGTTGTTCCGTTTGCGTCGCGCAGTTGACCTTCGAGACCGGCAAGCCGAGCGAAGTCGAGCGGACCGTCTCGGGAGCGACAACCCGCGTCTTCAGGCACTTGGCGGAGCCGCTGCTGGACGAGACGGGGCGCTGTGTCCAGGTCGTGGAGGTCATGGAGGAAATCACCGAGAGGAAGACGCTGGAAGCAGATGCACTTCGTGCCGGCAAGCTTGCGCTTCTCGGGCAACTCGCTGCGGGTATTGCTCACGAGATCGGGAATCCCCTCGCTTCGCTGATGGCTCGGCTGAACCGCCTGGAGCGGCGTCGCGACGACCAGTTCGTCCACGAGAGCCTCGATGTGCTGAAAGCTCAGGTCGAGCGCATCGACCGGACCATCAAGAACGTCTCCGGCTTCTCTCGGATGCCCCCAGCAGACTGGAGAGCGTGTTCGCTGAACGCCATCATCGCGGAGGCTTTGGGTCTGGTTCGCTACGACGAGCGAGGGCTGAAGGTCGAGATAGAGGATGACTTGGCCGAGCCATCCGCCACAGTGTGGGCAGTCCGCGATCAGATCGTGCAAGCGGTGTTGAATCTGCTTCTCAACGCGGTTGAGGCCACTCCAGATGGTGGACGAGTTTCAGTCACGTCCTCTGTGAGCGGAGGGAACGCCGTGATCGAGGTTCGTGACTCGGGTAGCGGAGTCCCACTCGAGCTCCAGGAGCAGATTTTCGATCCGTTCGTGACCACCAAGGAGAGCGGGGTCGGGCTTGGTTTGGCGATTTCGAGAAGCCTCGTTCATGGACACGGCGGGTCACTGGAGGTGGAGACCCTCCCGGCCGGCGGGAGCTGCTTCCGGATCATCCTTCCGCTGGAGGGCAGTGGTGTGCAGCACACGTCCGAGGTGATGCCATGAGCCACTCGCTCTTGATCGTCGATGACGAAGAGGATCTGCGCGAGGATCTGGCCGAACTCCTGTCTGATCTGGGATTCGACTGCCGAACAGCGGATTGCGGCGAGGCGGCGCTCGAGGAGATCCGTGCTGATGAGCCGGACTTGGTTCTTTGTGATCTGTCGATGCCGGGGATGGATGGCGTGGAGCTGGTCGAACGGGTCGTAGAGGACAACCCGACCGTGGCCATTCTGATGATGACGGCGTATGGATCGCTCGATACGGCACTCGCAGCGTTTCGAAACGGCGCGGTGGACTACTTGCTCAAGCCACTTCAGCAAGAAGAGCTCCTCGCGAAGATCGGCAGGGCGCTGAACCATCGCAAGACCAACCGTGAATTGCGTTTCCTCCGCCGCGCCGTGTCGCAGGCTGAGGAATCCACCCGACTCGTCGGAAGCAGTCCCGAAATGAGATCCGTCCGGGACCTGATTCGTCGAGTTGCGGCGGTGGAGAGTCCCGTTCTGATCACTGGAGAGACCGGCACCGGCAAGGAGGTTGTGGCGAGATCGATTCACGAAGCAGGCCATGCCGATACGGCTCCTTTCGTCGCGGTGAACTGTGCGGCGCTTCCCCGAGACCTGGTTGAGAGCGAGCTCTTTGGCTACCGGAAGGGAGCCTTCAGCGGAGCAACCAGCGACAAGCCAGGCCTGTTGGAGGTTGCACGAGGTGGGACCCTTTTTCTGGACGAAATCGGCGACCTGCCGCTCGATCTGCAGCCGAAGCTT
This sequence comes from Acidobacteriota bacterium, assembly GCA_003388555.1. Classification (GTDB taxonomy): domain Bacteria; phylum Acidobacteriota; class Thermoanaerobaculia; order Multivoradales; family Multivoraceae; genus QQVD01. The sequence goes on from QQVD01000048.1 coordinate 18,654, forward strand.
CTCCGCGTACTCGAAAGTGGCGAGCTGTTGCCGATTGGCGGGACTCGACCGATCCCGACCCGCTTCCGGTTGCTGGCCGCAACCCACCGAGACCTGAGCGAGCTGATGGAGTCGGGCAAGTTCCGGCAGGACCTCTACTATCGGCTCGCTGTCGTCGAAATCGAACTCCCACCGCTCCGCGCGCACCTTTCCGATGTTCCTGAGCTGGTCGATCATCTGATGGTCGGTATTCGAGCCCGACTGAAGCGACAGATCGACGTTGACGACAGTGCTCTGCGAAGGCTCAGCGAGGCGTCGTGGCCGGGCAACGTGCGAGAGCTCGAGAACGCTCTCGAGCGGGCTGTGCTCCTCGCGGATTCGGGCCCACTCACCAGCGTTGACTTTCTCAACCTCGGAGAGGCCGAGAGGGGTACTGCCCAGAACCTGGAGTTGAAGTCGCGCGTCCGAGAGTTCGAGCTCGGGCACATCCGACGGGTGTTGGCGACAACTGGGGGGAACCGCGAAGAAGCCGCGCGAGCCCTCGGCATCAATCCATCGACGCTCTATCGCCGACTGCAGAACGCCGAGGGTGAGGACTGAGCCGACCGCGTCGAGCCTTGACGGCGGCTCGCTGTAGCCCGAGCTTCTTGCACTCTTGCAAGGCTCGAGCGGGACTTTCGTGCATCTCTGCGAGGTGAAGCTGCCCTGAGCCTCCTTGCGATGCCGCCGACGGTCAGGAAACTCGTGTATCCGGTCGTTACGGCATCGGTGGCCTGGTCCTTGCACTCACCGAGCGAGATGTCGCGCTCGCCGAATAGCGGGTTGGAGAGAAGTACCCGCGAGCTGATGAAAGCACTCGAGGTTGATTTCAGGTCCCATCTCGGCCAGCGCGGAGTCGAAGGTCGATTCGTGGCGGCGGTCTACAGCCGGCTACGACGCGCCCTTGCGGAGTCTCTACGAGATGAGTTCGAAGGCACAGCAACATGTTTGGATCCTCGAAGGCTAGCTATGGAGCTCTACCTACTTGCAGCCACGGAGCTTGGCGACGCGGATGTCACGCCAGGTTTCCTTGTGGCCGTGGCAGAGACGATCGAGCGCCATGCGGTCGGCGGTCCAAGAACGGGACCCCGGAGGCGCAAGTGAGCGTTCGACTTCTCGCGCCGGAAGAGGGCATCGTTGGGCTGGTGAGGTTGCTGCCCTCGCGGTCGAAGGTCGTACGGTTCCAGGCACATGGATTGGATAGCAGCACGACTTCTTTCGGCCCGACCTCAGTCGTCGTGGCGGATGGTCCGTCGTGAGGCGCCCGGCGACTGCAGGAATGCTGGCCCTCCTCGTTGTCTCGACTGGCATCTGGGCACAAGGCACCTCCGAGGCGGAGGCTGGGTCCTCAGAAGACCGTTGCGGAAGTGACGAGCTCGCGGTGAGCACGCGAGTTGACGACTTCATTAGCTTCGCCACGACCTGCAGCCCTCGGCTGGAGGCTGCACGAGAAAGGTGGAAGGCGGCGCTTCAACGGGTCGATCAGGTGGGGGTGCTCCCTGATCCGAGACTCCACTTCGGTCACTTCATCGAGTCGGTTGAAACGCGGGTCGGTCCGCAGAAAAACCGGCTTGGCGTGACCCAAGGCGTGCCTTGGCCGAGCAAGCTCCGAGTGCGGCGGCAGGTCGCTCGCGAAGCCGCTCGAGTCGCTGAAAAGGCCTACGATGCCGCGCGGGTTCAGGTTCTCTTCGCCGTGAAAGATGCCTACTACGAGCTGTATTACCTGGCACGAGCGATCGCGACTACCGAAGACAACATTGCTTTGCTGCTGCACCTCGAGAGCGTGGCGCAGGCCAACTTCACCGTTGGCGCTCCGGTTTCAGGGGTCGTCAAGGCTCAGGTTGAGCTGGGCAGACTGGATGATCAACTGAAATCGCTCAGTGCTCTGCGGAGCCCGGCGGTTGCCCGCTTGAATGCTGCGTTGGGCAGGCCGGCCTCGTCGCCTGTCAGCTGGCCGGGAGAGCTGATTCCGGGGACGCTCGAAGTCGATGATGAAGAGGCTCTTGCGTCTCTATCGGACGGGAACCCCGAGTTGCTTGCTCTCGACCATGAGGTCGATCGCAACGCGCGGGTTGTTGACCTGGCCCGCCTGAGTTTTCGGCCGGACTTCGCGTTTGGTCTCGACTGGGTCGACACTGGCGAAGCCATCAACCCCCTCCTTGCTGACAGTGGCAAGGACCCATTGGTCGCCAAGGTTTCTATGACGGTGCCCATTTGGAGATCCAAGTACAGGGCGGCGGTTCGCGACTCTGAACATCGACGCGAAGAGGCGCGTCAGAAGCGAGAAGGCCTCGGATTTGCGCTCGAATCACGCCTCGAACTGGTGCTCTTCAAGTTTCACGACGCGGAGCGGAAGATCGACCTCTTCCGCGACACTCTGGTCCCGCTGGCTGAAGCGTCGCTCGAAGTGGCGCAACAGGGATACGAAGCTGGCAACGAGAGCTTCCTCGACGTCATCGACGCGCAACGCCAGCTTCTCGAGCTCCAGTTGGCGCTCGAACGGAGCCGCGTAGATCGTGAACAGCGCCTCGCCGAGATCGAGATGCTCGCGGGCCGGCCTCTGGCCTCTAGGCCCGCGCAAGGAGACCAGCCATGAATCGCCAAGTGGGTGTATTCGCCATCGTCTTCGTGACGGCACTGACTCTCGGCTACTTCCTGCGCGGAGGCTACACGACGGAGCCGCCTGATCACGCGGCTGGTCCAGGAGGGGCCCAAGAGCACAGTGCAGACGGGTCCCCCGGAGAACACGGCGAACTCGGGCCACGCGAGATCCGCCTGACGGCGGCAGCGGAGAAACTCGCTGAGATCCAGACGGCTCGAGTTGAGCGGCGGCACGTCGGGGCCGAGGTCCGCATGGTCGGCAAACTGGCCTACGACGAGACCCGATTGGCATACATCTCGGCCTATGTCCCGGGTCGACTCGACCGCCTGTACATCGACTTTACGGGAGCCAGGGTCAACAAGGGGGACCACTTGGTCTACCTCTACAGTCCTGAGCTGCTCGCCGCTCAGGAAGAGATGATTCAGGCGATTCGGACGGCCAAGAGTTTGGAGAACAGCAATGTGTCGGTCCTTCGTGAGCGCGTTCAGACTACGGTGGAATCATCTCGCGAGAAGCTAAGACTCTGGGGGCTGACGAACGAGCAGATCGCTCGCATCGAAGCGGGAGGCGTGCCGCAGGAGCATCTCACGATCTATTCACCGTTGACTGGGATCGTCATCCACAAGAACGCCCAGGAAGGGATGTACGTGCAAACTGGCACGCGCATCTACACCATCGCAGATCTCTCGCACCTCTGGGTGCTATTGGATGCCTACGAGTCTGATCTCGAGTGGCTGCGCTACGGCCAGCCCGTAGACCTCGAGATCGAAGCATTTGCCGGAGAGATCTTTCGAGGTCGGATTTCGTTCATCGACCCCGTTCTCGATCCCGCGACGCGGACCGTGAAGGTGCGGGTGCAGGTGGCCAACCCGGATGGCCGGCTCAAGCCGGAGATGTTCGTGCGCGCGGTTGTCCAGCCGCAGCTCACTGCCAGCGGCAAGGTGACGAGCTCGGATCTCGTGGGCAAGTGGATCAGCCCGATGCATCCCGAGATCGTTCGCTCCCGGCCCGGTGTCTGCCCTATCTGCGGTACTCCTCTCGTTCCCGCCGAAAGGCTCGGTTACGTCGAGGACGGGAGCGATGCGGACGAGACGCCGCTCGTGATCCCGGCATCAGCTCCGCTCCTGACCGGAAGACGCGCGGTCGTCTACGTTCAGGTCGAGGGTCGCCCGGGGAGCTACGAGGGACGCGAAGTGACTCTGGGACCCCGTGCGGGTGGCTATTACCTCGTCGAGGACGGGCTGGTGGAGGGCGAGAGAGTCGTTGTCAACGGCAACTTCAAGCTCGACAGTGCGCTGCAGATTCAGGCCAAGCCCAGCATGATGAATCCGGAGGGCGGCGGCCCTTCGCCTGCTCATGCCCACGGTGAGGGGGATCGATGACGCAGTCGTCACCTAGTCCCGGCGCCGGTGGTAGCGGCTCGGTCTTCGATGGCCTCGTTGCCGGCACGGTCGCGGCGTGTCTGAAGAACAAGCTAGTCGTCGGCCTCGGGGTGTTGGCCGTGATCGTTTGGGGAGCCGCAGTTGCTCCTTTCGACTGGCAGCTCGGCGGTCTCCCGCGCAATCCTGTGGCCACGGATGCCATCCCGGACATCGGTGAGAACCAGCAGATCGTTTTCACGAGGTGGATGGGCCGGTCACCGCAGGACGTCGAAGATCAGATCACATATCCGCTGACGGTCTCGTTGCTGGGTCTGCCGCAGGTGAAGACGATACGCAGCTACTCGATGTTCGGCTTCTCGACCATCTTGATCATCTTCGAAGATGACGTCGAGTTCTACTGGTCGAGGTCACGCATCCTGGAGAAACTGAACCGCCTGCCCACGGGAACTCTCCCTGCAGAGGTGCAGCCCTCGCTCGGTCCAGATGCGACCTCCCTGGGCCAGATCTTCTGGTACACGCTCGAAGGGGCGGACTCCGAGGGACGACCGACGGGCGGTTGGGACCTGCACGAACTACGCACGATTCAGGACTGGTATGTGCGCTATTCGTTGATGTCAGTGCCCGGTGTGTCGGAGGTGGCATCGATCGGAGGCTTCGTTCAGGAGTATCAGATCGACGTCGATCCCGACGCGATGCGCGCTCACGGCGTGAAATTGCAGCAGGTCTTCCAGGCCGTGCAGCGCTCGAACATCGATGTCGGCGCTCGCAGTATCGAAATCAATCGAGTCGAGTACGTGATTCGCGGTCTCGGATTCATCGAGAGTCTCGAGGACATCCAGTACAGCGTCATCAGGATGACGGACAACGTACCGCTGTACATCAAGGATGTTGCCGAGGTCCACCTAGGACCAGCAGGACGCCGCGGCGCCCTGGACAAGGGCGGGGCGGAGACGGTTGGTGGTGTGGTCGTTGTGCGGTACGGCGAGAATCCTCTGGCAACCATCAACAGCCTGAAGGAAAAGATCGCCGAGATTGCGCCAGGCTTGCCGCGAAAGACGCTCGATGACGGCACCCTGAGTCAGGTACGAATCGTCCCCTTCTACGACCGATCAGGCCTCATCTACGAGACTCTCGGAACGCTGAGCGGCGCGTTGATCGACGAGATCTTCGTCACCATGATCGTCATCCTTCTAATGGTCATGCACCTGCGCAGCTCTCTGTTGATCTCCGCCATGCTGCCCCTTTCGGTACTGATGACCTTCATCGCGATGAAGATCTTCGGTGTCGAGGCCAACCTGGTGGCTCTCTCTGGTATCGCGATCGCCATCGGCTCGATGGTGACGATGGGCATCTTCCTCTGCGAAAACATTCTCCGGCACCTAGAGAAGGCAGGGCCAGAGGCAGACACCAGTGCCGTCGTGTACCAGGCCTCGACAGAAGTGGGAAGTGCAGTGTTGACCGCGCTACTGACCACCGTGATCAGTTTTCTGCCGGTGTTCACGATGCAGGCGGCGGAGGGCAAGCTGTTCAAGCCTCTCGCCTTCACCAAGACGTTCGCGATGATTGCGTCGCTGGTGGTCGCTCTGGCGATGTTGCCACCGGCTGCACATGTTCTTTTCACCGCGCGCATACGGCTACGTGCCACGCGGCAGTTCCTGCTAGGAGCTCTCGGTCTTGCCGGTCTGGTGGCTGCCCTCCTTCTCGAGTGGTGGATCGGAGCAATCCTCATCGCGGCAGCCGCCGTTGGCTTCCTCTACGAGAGGATTCCCGACGGTGCACGATCGCACTTCACCAGCGGGCTGAATGTTCTGACGGCACTCGTGGTGAGTCTCTTCTTGACCCGGCACTGGCTCCCTCTGGGAGTAGACCGTGGGTTCGCACGCAACTTTCTCTTCGTCGTGCTCATCATCGGCTCGATGCTTCTGCTGATCGAGTGGTACAAGCGCTCCTTCCCTTCGTTGCTGCGTTGGTGTCTCCGCCGCAAAGCGCCGTTTCTCGTCGGCTCGCTCGGTGTCTTTCTGGTGGGCATGATGGTCTGGCGCGGGTCCGACGCCTTCCTAGGCTGGCTGCCCGACATGGTGAGCGAATCCCGACTGGTTGGAGCCGTGTCACGCACTTTTCCGGGTCTGGGCGAAGAGTTCATGCCGCCGCTCGATGAGGGGTCCTTCCTCTACATGCCGGCGCTGATGCCACATGCTTCGATCGGCGAAGCCCTCGATGTCCTGCAGAAACAGAATCGCGCGGTCGCCGCAATTCCCGAGGTCGAAACGGTCGCTGGGAAGCTGGGCAGAGTCGACAGTGCTCTCGATCCGGCGCCGATCGCCATGCTCGAGACAATCATCAACTATCTACCCGAGTACAGGACGGACAAAGACGGACGCCGTCTTCGGTTTGCGTTCGATACTGAACAGCAAGAGTTTCTTCGAGACGAGAACGGTGAGCTGATACCCGATCGTCGAGGGCGGCCGTTCCGTCAGTGGCGCGATCACATTCGTCGACCGGACGACATCTGGGACGAGATCGTCCACGTGTCCGAGATGCCGGGCGTCACGACTGCACCGAAGCTGCAGCCAATCAACGCACGCATTGTCATGTTGCAGAGCGGAATGCGCGCGCCGATGGGTGTCAAGGTCAAGGGCCCCAGCCTGGAAGCGATCGAGAAGGTGGGGCTCGAGATCGAGCGCTACCTGAAGGAGGTGCCCTCCGTCGAAGCTGGCGCCGTGGTCGCTGACCGAATCATCGGCAAGCCCTATCTCGAAATCGATATCGACCGAAGAGCCATTGCTCGCCACGGCGTTGACGTGCGGTCGGTGCAGCATGTCATCGAGGTCGCGATCGGCGGCATGGGGGTGACAACGACCGTGGAAGGACGCGAGCGCTTCCCGGTACGGGTGCGCTATCTGCGCGAGCTCAGAGACCAGGTCGAGTCGTTGGAGCAGATCCTCGTACCAGCAGCCGACGGCGCTCAGGTCCCGCTGCGCCAGCTGGCCAACATCGAGTTCGTGCGAGGGCCGCAAAACATCAAGAGCGAGGACACATTCCTCGTGGGCTACGTCGTGTTCGACATGAAGCCTGGCTACGCGGAGGTGGATGTTGTCGAGCAGTGTCAGAGCTACCTGTCGCAGAAGATCGAATCTGGAGAGTTCGTTCTCCCTGCAGGTGTGAGCTACGCCTTCGCCGGCAGCTACGAGAACCAGATTCGGTCCGCGAAGCGCCTTGCCATCGTGTTGCCGATCGCGCTGGTTGCGATCTTCTTCGTTCTGTACTTCCAGTTCAAATCGGTGTCGACAACCTTGATTGTCTTCTCGACGATCGCGGTCGCGTGGTCCGGAGGCTTTCTCATGCTTTGGCTCTACGCGCAGCCGTGGTTTCTCGACTTCTCGGCGTTCGGTGTCGGCATGCGAGAGCTCTTCCAGATGCAGTCGATCAACCTGAGCGTCGCGATCTGGGTCGGGTTCCTTGCGCTCTTCGGAATTGCTTCGGACAACGGAGTGGTGGTGGCGAGCAACCTCGAGCAGGTCTTCCGCACTCGTAGACCGGGAACTGTCGAGGAGATCCGACAGGCAACCTTGGATGGGGCCCAGGGCCGCTTGCGCGCGACCTTGATGTCGTCGGCGGCAACGATGTTGGCCCTGCTTCCCGTGCTCACGTCGTCAGGCCGAGGTGCCGACATCATGGTGCCGATGGCGATCCCGTCGTTTGGCGGCATGGTCCTGGCGCTCGTGACCGTGTTGATGGTGCCCGTTCTCTACTGTTCCGCCGCTGAGATCCGGCTGCGCTGGCAGGACGTTCGGGGGGATTCTGGCTCTGCAGCGCTCGGCGGGAAGGACGAAATTGACGACCAAGACGAGGAGGAACGTCCTTGAAACATCATGATTCCGGCCCCACGAGGCCGAGGAATGCGGTCTACCTCTGGTTGGGTGCTTTGACCTTCGCAACCGTTGCCGGCTTCTTCTTGTGGGGCGAACATCGAGTCCACTTGCTTGGCAATTGGCCGTGGCTGCTCCTCCTGGCGTGCCCGCTCCTGCACTTCGGTATGCACGGTGGGCATGCTCACCACAGAGAGAGACCGGAGGGCGACGATCCTGGGGATCGTCCGTCATGAGTCACGCTCAAGCTGTGCCGGCGTACGGACTCTGGCCATTGGTGGTCTTGAACTCGGCGATCTTCATCTTCTTTGCCTTCAGCTTCTTCAAGCCTCGCTCTCGGAGGGACTGGCGAACTCTCGGCTCATTCTCCGCCTTCGTGGTCGCGCTGTTTACGGAGATGTACGGCTTCCCGCTGACGATCTACCTGCTGTCGGGATGGCTGCAGGCCAGGTATCCGGGTGTGGACTTCCTCAGCCACGACGCAGGCCACCTCTGGTTCCGGCTCCTAGGATTCGATGGAGATCCTCACTGGAATCCGATTCATGTCTTGAGCACCGTGGTGATCGTGTCCGGGTTCTTCCTTCTTTCGGCTTCCTGGAGGGTGCTCTATCGGGCGCAGACGGAAGGTCGCCTAGCTACGTCTGGGCCGTACGCGAGGGTCCGCCATCCTCAATATGTGGCCTTTGTCGTGATCATGCTCGGATTTCTACTCCAGTGGCCGACGCTCGTCACGCTGCTGATGTTCCCGGTGCTCGTGGCTGTGTACGTCCGTCTTGCGCATCGCGAGGAGCGGGAGGCCGCGCGAGGTTTCGGTGAGGAATGGAGCAGGTACGCGGAACAAACTCCGCGCTGGTTTCCACGGCCACTCAGAAGAGTCGAATCTTCGCTCCTCTCATGAAGCCGCGAGGAGCCGATCTGCAATTGGTAGTTGGGAGAAACGAGAATGGAGTTTGTCGCTACTTTACTGGTTCTAGCCTTTGTGTTCTACGTCTTCATGCGCTTGGGTTGCGGTGGTCGCATGGTCCACGGCCTTGCGCCGCAGGAAGGCGACACCGAAGTGCGCAGGCTACAGCTGCAAGATTCCGACCCAGTTTGTGGCATGCGTGTGGGCAGCGACGATGCGTTCCTGCTGGAACATGAGACGCGAATCATCCGATTCTGTTCGGAGGACTGCCGGGAGCGCTTCAAGCGTCACCCCGAGTCCTATCTGTAACCACTGACGCGCCGCATGGCGCGAAGAGGAGTTTTGTCGTGCGCAATCGAATCTCGATATCCGCCGTTGGTCACTCGACGAGCATCCTGCTCGTTCTGACGTTCGTGGTCTGTGTCGGCTTTGATCTGCTCGTGCCGAAGTTCGCGATGTATGAGCACTGGCAGGGATTCCTGCCGGGCTTCTCCTGGTTGAGCCCTGGCACCTTCGTCTTGGGTTTGGTCGAGACCTACGCCTATGGCTGGTACTTCGCGCTCGTTTGGGTTCCGCTCTACAACGTCTTCCTTCACCGCGCGGAACGTAGGTCCAAGACCGCGAGCAGCACATGACACGGCAAGCCCCTAGTGGGGGGGCCGGAAGCCTCGGTTTTGACTCGCTGGTGCGAGGGATGAGGTTGGTATGAAGCTCCCAGGCGCTGGCTACTTGGCCTGTGGTTGCGCAAGCGAGGAACACTCGCCGGTGTTCATCGTCATCACCGGCGGGCCCGGGGCCGGCAAGACGGCGATCCTCGAATTGGCGAGACGGGTCTTCTGTGAGCACGTGACGATTCTGCCCGAGGCAGCAAGCATCGTGTTCGGCGGCGGGTTTCCGCGGCTAGATTCTACGCCGGCCCGGCGTGCCGCCCAGCAAGCAATCTTTCATGTGCAGCGCCAGTTGGAGACCTGGGTTGCGGAGGAGCGGCAAGCCGCAATCGTTCTTTGTGACCGCGGCACGCTTGACGGACTCGCCTATTGGCCCGGTGCGCATTCCGGCTACTTCGAGAGGCTCGAAGTCACTCGAGCGCAGGAGCTGGCGAGATATCGCGCGGTGATTCATCTACGCACACCCGCAGCGAAGGGCGGCTACGTGAATAGCGCGCTTCGCATCGAAAGTGCGGAAGAGGCAGCGAAGATCGATCAAGAGATCTGGCAGGCCTGGGAAGGTCACCCGCAACGCCACGAAGTCGTCAGCGAGGGCGACTTTTCGGTCAAGGCGCTCGCTGCGCTCGAGTGGGTTCGCAGCCAGCTTCCAGAGTGCTGTCGCTCCCACCCTATTTCCGTCGCGGAGGAGGACGAATGATTTCTGATTCCTATGTGTGGTTCGCGTGGTCGGTCGCGTTCCTGATTCCGTGGGCGTTTCTTTGGGTCTCGTTCTCAACGCAGAGAAAGGCGATGTTGTGGGCGAGCCTCTTCACGATGCCCTTCGGATTGACTGAACCGCTGTTCGTACCGGAATACTGGAATCCTCCCAGCCTCTTCGGACTCGCGCAAACCACCGGCTTCGACATCGAGAGCCTGATCTTCTGCTTCGGAATCGGAGGCGTGGCGGCGGTTGTGGTCAACGTGGCGACCCGACGACGGGCCCAAGCGGTATCGAAACAGGAGCGGGGCTCCGCCAGGCACCGTTTTCATCGTTGGGCGATGGCGATGCCCTTCATTGCCTTTCCGTTTCTGTGGCTCTTGCCCTGGAACGCGATCTATGCGGGCATCGGCTCGATGTTCGTTGGGGTAGCCGCAACCATTCTCTGTCGCCCGGATCTGCTGCGGAACTCCGTGCTCGGAGCCCTCATTTTCACCTGCTACTACCTCATCTACCTCTTGGGGCTCGAGGCGATGGCGCCGGGTTTCATCGAGCGCGTCTGGAAACTCGACGTGCTCTCGGGCATCTTCGTTCTTGGACTCCCGTTGGAGGAACTCCTGTTCGCGGCCGGCTTCGGCGGCTACTGGGCGGGAGTCTACGAGCACTTCACCTGGCACCGATCCGTCTCCGCGGACACAACACCGGAAGGAGCAGCATGAACGATCGAAGAGTCGGACCGAGCGAAGCGGAACCGGTTGGCGCCCACGGGCATCACAGCGACGGTCAGTCTCCCGGCGCAGCAGGACACCAGCACGGCTCCGGAGCGAGCCAGGGACATGATCACGGTCAGATGATCGCCGACTTCAGGCGTCGCTTCTGGGTGTCCTTGGCTCTGTCCCTTCCGGTGCTTTTGCTGGCGCCGATGATTCAGAGGCTGCTCGGCCTCGAAGAGGCCCTCGCGTTTCCAGCCGACGGCTACGTCCAGGCTCTCATCGCGAGTGTCGTCTTCTTTTACGGCGGGTGGCCATTTCTCCGTGGCTTCTTCCGAGAGGTCGGCAAGCGCAGCCCAGGAATGATGACGCTGATCGCCATGGCGATCTCGGTGGCCTGGGCGTACAGCACCGCGGTTGCCTTGGGGCTTGCGGGCCAGGTTTTCTACTGGGAACTGGTCACCCTGATCGACATCATGCTGTTGGGGCACTGGATCGAGATGCGCTCGGTGATGGGGGCCTCCCGGGCTCTCGAGGCACTCGTCCAGCTCATGCCCTCTACGGCTCATCTCGTGCAAGACGACGGTTCGACGCGAGAGGTCGCGGTAGCGAGTCTGGTGGCGGGACAGAGAGTTCTGGTGAAGCCTGGTGAGAAGGTACCGACGGACGGCGTGGTGGTTGAAGGCCAGTCTTCGCTCGATCAGTCGATGTTGACTGGAGAGAGTCGACTGGTGGAGCGTGGCGTCGGGGATGAGGTGATCGGCGGATCTGTGAATGGCGATTCGTCCTTTACGTTCGAGATCGCAAGGACGGGGGAAGAAACGTACCTCTCCCAAGTAGTCGCGATGGTCCGTGAGGCGCAGGAGTCTCGGTCTCGGACACAAGATCTGGCGAACCGTGCGGCTTCGTGGCTGACCTACACTGCTTTGGGAGTCGGTCTGCTCACCCTCGCTACCTGGCTCGTGGTGGGACAGGGGTTCGACTTCGCGTTGGAGCGGATGGTCACCGTGATGGTCATCGCCTGTCCCCACGCCCTCGGCCTTGCCGTCCCGCTAGTGGTTGCGGTCTCGACGGCACTCTCGGCCTCGAGCGGTCTCCTGATTCGAGATCGCTCGGCTTTCGAGCGAGCGCGCGAGCTCCAGACCGTGATCTTCGACAAGACCGGAACACTGACCGAAGGGCGTTTCGGCGTTACGGATGTCATTCCCATTGGCGGCCTCGAGGAGGATGAGCTGGTCCGGCTCGCCGCCTCGCTGGAAAGCCAGTCGGAACATCCGATTGCCGCCGGGATCGTCCGCGCTGCAGAGGAGCGGCAGCTCGAGTTCGCCGCCCCGAAGAACTTCACCGCAATTCCTGGGAAGGGCGCCGGGGCCCTCGTTGAGGGGCGGAGCCTGAAAGTCGTCAGCCCGGGCTACCTGCGGGAACATGGCGTGGAGCTCGGCGATCCAAGAGTCCAGCAGGTAGCCGATCAAGGAAAGACCGTGGTCCACCTCCTCGAGGATGACCGGCCGATCGGAGCGATCGCTTTGGCTGATGTGATCCGAGAGGAGTCACGCGAGGCGCTGGCTCGGCTCGAGTCGTTGGGGATCCGTTCGATGATGCTCACAGGGGATGCCGAGGCAGTGGCGCGATGGGTCTCCGAAGACCTGGGCCTCGATGGGTACTTTGCCGAGGTTCTGCCGCACGAGAAGGCCGAGAAGGTTCGCGAGGTCCAGGAGAGCGGCCGGATCGTGGCAATGACGGGTGACGGTGTGAACGACGCGCCGGCCCTTACCGTCGCCGATGTCGGGATCGCCATCGGCGCCGGCACCGACGTCGCCATCGAGTCGGCCGACATTGTCCTCGTTCGGTCGGATCCAAGAGATGTCGCGAGCATCGTGGCGCTGGCCGCCGCGACCTACCGCAAGATGGTGCAGAACCTCTGGTGGGCCACTGGGTACAACATCGTTGCCATTCCCCTTGCGGCGGGAGTCCTCCAGCCGTGGGGGATCGTGCTCTCGCCTGCGCTGGGTGCCGGTCTGATGTCCCTGTCGACAGTCATCGTTGCGGTCAATGCCCGACTACTAAGATCTTGAAATGGGAGTCTAGGAGGTAGCAATGGACGAGACGCGAAGAGCAGCGCCGGTTGCTGTGGGAGTGGTACTGGCGGGCCTTGGATCTCTGTGGCTCATGGCGGCACCCGTGCTGGGCCACATGGGACGTCCATGGCCCTGCTTCTTCTTCGGACTCGCAATCCTGGCGAGCACTGTCTTGGCCTGGAAGCGCCCTCGCCAGCGACGCGGATGGTCTGTCTTGGTCGTCGCCCTCTCAGCGGCGTCGCTGCTCCTCGGCGCGGGCTCGTTTGTGCCGGCCCTCCTCGGCGTCGCGGGTGGAGCGCTCTTGGTGAGTGGGATCGGCGCTGGCCCGGAGTAGTTGGTTCCGCCTGTGGTCAGAGGGTATCCGCTCGAGATCCGACACGAAGAGTGCGGCGGCGGCCCGACCATGTCGGCGCTCGAAATGGAGGATTCTTCGTGACATCGGTCGGAATTGAGTCACTCTTCGCGGTGGTCGGCGCGGGAGTCCTTGCGCTTCTTTTCTATGACGTTCTGCTCACCGTCTTTCATCCGCGACGCCACGGCGGACCTGTTCATCGGAGGCAAAACCGAGCCCTGTGGCACCTCTTCCGCTGGGCCAGCGGGTATCTCCCAGAGCCGCTGAACCAGAGGATGCTGTCGCTCGGCGGTCCTCTGATCGCCGTGCTGAGTGTCGGATCTTGGGGCTTGTGGCTCGTCCTGGGGTTCGCGTTCGTCTGTTTCCCATACAGAGCAGATCTCTCCTCCGGCCTCATCGAGGAACTGGGCTGGTCTGATGTCCTCTACTTCAGCGGCTACGTCGTGTCGACCTTGGGAGTGGGCGACGTCGTTCCGTCGTCGCCAGGCCTTCGTCTGCTGACTGTCGTTGCTGCCATGAGTGGCTTCGCACTGTTCGCGGTGGCAACGGCCTACCTACTAGCGGTGTACCAGCATGTCGCGAAGGAGCAGGTCCTCGCAGTCGAGCTCGCGACCCTTCTTGAATACTCTCGAGGCACGGAGGACGGTGATCGAGTCGGGTTCGAGTCGCCGGAAGTGGCAGCTTGGGCCCAGACGGCTTCCCGCCGATTCTTCGAGATCGCTCAGGCCCACGGTCAGTATCCGGTGCTGCACTACTTCCGGCCTGTCGATCACGAAAGGGCCTTGGTCGTTCAGGTTGGTCGCATGTTGCGCCTGCCGATGCTCCGGCGCATGCACGGCTGGCCGGGGTACCAACTGACTCAGGCAGTCCGAAGGTATGTACGCGGGCTCGAATCGGGATGTTTGCCGATGGCAGACCGCTCCCAACCCGCTGGTCTGGCCAGTGATTCCTGGGCTCGACTGGGGATCGCGCACGGCCGGCTTCTTCGGTACATGAGGTACGGCGATGGATAACGCGGTCGCCCTCGTTCAGGCGTATCTCCGTGTCAACGGGTACTTCACCATCACCGAGGTGCCGATGATCGAGGTTCTTCGGACGCAGAATCGCGCGGTGACCGATCTCGATGTGCTCGCCTTTCGGCTTGCGGATGAGCACGCGAAGGCCGGCACGCGGCGCATCGTGAGTGATCGATCCGTGAGGCCGGATCCGGTACTCGCCTGCGACCGAGGAAGGAACGAGATGTTGATCGGTGAAATCAAGGAGGGGCGGGCCAGCCTCAACAAGGGGGCTCGAAACCCGAGCGTGCTTGCTGCGGCCATGCGGCGGTTCGGTTGCTGTTCCCCGGAGGAGGCCGATTCGGCTTCGCGAGAACTCAGGCGTCGAGGAGAGGTGCAGGTCGCTGCGGGCCATCGCGTGCGCCTTTTCGCCTTCGGGTCACAGGTTGAGCAGCGAACGTCCGGCTATCGGCAGGTTGCACTTGGCCACATAGCTTCATTTCTAGAGCGTCTGCTACGGGACCGCTGGTCGGAGCTACATCATGCACAAATCAAGGATCCCGCACTCGGCTTCCTCCTGACGCTGGAGAAGGCCAGGCGCGGTCAAGATGATTGAAGAAGGCGGCTACGGGCCAGGCAACTGCAGCGAACTGGCCTGGCTTGCACGAGCAGTATGGAGACGACGATGTCTACGATGAAACGCGGCCGCGCCCGTCCTGGGCGGCTCTCAGTTCGGTTGATGACGCTCTGCGGGCTACTGTTTGTGCTTCCCGCGACAGCTCAGACAAAGGTGTTCCCGGCCGACCCGCCCGCCTCGCCAAGAGCTGCGGCACCAAACCTGGTGTCCGGAGGCGACGGTAGCGTCTGGATGAGTTGGCTCGAGCCCGACGGCGAGGAGGATGTTCTGAAGGTCGCGCAGTTCGTCGACGGGCGGTGGCTGGTACCCCGCGAGGTTGCCCGCGGGAGCCGACTGGTCGTCAACCGCTCCGACGTGCCCGAGCTGGCGGTTGCTGCGGATGGCACCCTGTTCGCGCACTGGCTCGAGAAGCTAGGTGGCGACGGCCATGCGTACGGGGCGCGCATTGCGAAATCGACCGACAGCGGCTCGTCATGGGTACCGATTGGTTGGTTGCACGACGATCTCTCGCCGGTGGAGCACGGATTCGTTTCCTTCGTGCCGGCAGAGAGCGGCGCCATCGAGGCCTACTGGCTCGATGGACGGGCCCACCCGACAGGAGGCGCCACGGCGTTCCGTACTGCTGCAGTCCACTCCGAGGGTTCGCCGCCATCCGCGGTTTTGGACGATCGCGTATGCGAGTGCTGTTCCACAGATGCCGCGCTCACGGCAGATGGCCCGCTGGTGGTGTACCGGGACCGCAGTGCCGACGAGATACGCGACATCGGCGTCGTACGCAGATCAGCAGATGGCTGGAGTCCGCCGCAGAGCATCCACGACGACGGCTGGCAGATCAACGGTTGCCCAGTGAATGGGCCTGCGGTAGCAGCCTCGGGCCGCTCGGTGGCCGTTGCCTGGTTCACCGCGGCCGCAGCTGATGCACGCGTGCTGATCGCGCTGTCTGACGACGCCGGCGCATCGTTCGCCGAGCCCCTCGTGGTCGATGAGGACGGCCCCCGTGGTCAGGTCGATGTGACCCTGGCGCAGCAGGGGGTGGTGATCACTTGGCTCCGTCGCGCTGAGACAACCACAGAGGTCGTCTGGCGCCTCGTCCGTGCCGACGGCACGCTCGGGCCAGTCGGTATTGCAGGGCCACGTGAGGATGCGAGGATCAGCGGCTACCCGAGAATCGAGGCCGTTGACGATGGCGCTCTGCTCGTGTGGGTCGAGACGGCCGAGGAAGTTCGGGTTCGGGGTGCGGTACTGCGCTTGAATGAGGCGGTGAGCGAACGATGAACCCGCTTGTCTGGGATCGGTGGACGCACCCGACCACAGATTGCAAGCGGATCAGGAAAGATCCCCGTCCATCTCAGGTGTGCCAGCGGAGCGAATATGACACGGTCGTCGCCAACGCTCTCGCGCCTCCGCTGCGACCTTCTTGGTAGGCGCCAGCTAGGGACAGTCGTCGAAAGCATTTTCCGGAAGAGCGGCAAGAAGTACACCTCGGAGCGTGGCACGACACCGCAAACGGTTGATTTTGCATTAGTTCGGGATGATCTCTGCCCCAGCAGCACTGGCACACAGTTTGCTCAGTGGAGCATGATAGGCAAGGACCTCGCCGACTTCAGCGCCCAGGACACAGGCCCATCAGCGAACTGCGGGTGGCGCGAGCGCTCCCTACACCACGCTAGTGCTACCTACCTTGACGGTGTGGAAGGCCGGTCGCCGAATATCCGGATGGGATCGCGCGCCGTCTCCCAGAAAGATCTATCCAATTTAGGAGGAACCAACGTGCAGAGCGGACAGAACAACCACGGAAGCTACAAGCGTTTTTTCGCCATGATCGGAACCTCGACTGTGGTGATGTTCGTGCTGATGTACCTCCACTCGTACCAGCTGATCGACCATGCCCGTTTCAGCGAGACCCGTCTGTTCATGACGTTGATCATGGCTGCCGGCATGATGGTCGTCATGCTTTCGTTCATGCTGCAGATGTATCGGGACGCTAGGAAGAACGGCCTGATCTATCTGGTGGCTGGAGTCCTCTTCGCGCTGTCACTCTGGCTGGTCCGCAGCCAGATCACGGTGGACGGCGTGGACTACATGGAGGGAATGATCCCGCACCACTCGATTGCGATCCTCACCAGCGAACGCGCCGGGATCGACGATGTCCGCGTCCGCGAGTTGGCAGATGCGATCATCGAAGCGCAGCGGCGCGAGATCAAGGAAATGGAGTGGTTGATCGAGGACATTCGGAGGAATGGTGTCGCCGCGACGAAGGCCGAAGCCGGCGCCAGACCGGTGCCGGAATTTCCGGGCACGCGCGACTAGCCACGGGTTGAGAAACGCGCGCGATCGAGAGTCACAGGTGGGGCTCCTGAGGGATTTCCTCGCGATGGGTCTTGACTCCGTATCTGGGTACGGGGTCTACACTTCTCGTGAGAGGAGGTTCCCATGCAAGCACTCACCATTGGACAGTTGGCGGCCGGGGCGGATGTCGGGGTGGAGACCGTCCGCTTCTACGAGCGGAAGGGGTTGATCCCCGAACCGCCGAGACGAGCCTCAGGCTACAGACAGTATCCACCAACGGCTCTGGAAAGGCTCCGTTTCATCCGCCGTGCCAAGGTCCTCGGATTCACGTTGGACGAGATCCGGAAGCTCCTCGAGCTGAGCACGTCGCCGGCGTCGAGCCGCGATCTCGTCCGCAGACGGGCGAAAACCAAAATCGCCGACATCGAACGACGAGTCGCCGACCTCGAGCGGATTCGTCGCGCGCTCTCCGCGCTGGTCCGGGACTGCGCCGAGGGCGGAGATCTAGATCCGTGCCCTATTCTTGCTGCCCTCGGCGACGACGAGGTAGAGGCGAGTCAGTGATGCAACCTACTTCGACCAGCGATCAACCGGCAAGCCAAGAGCAGGACCCTGTCTGCGGCATGGAGGTCGATCCTCGCACGGCCTCACGACGGACGGAGGCTGCAGGGCAAGTGTTCTACTTCTGCTCCGATGGCTGCCTCGCGAAATTCGAGCTTGATCCCGAACGCTATCTAGGGGCCACGGCACCTATGTCGGCACATGGAGACTCCCTTGCGACCTACGTTTGCCCAATGGATCCGGAGGTTCGTCAACAAGGACCTGGCAACTGCCCCAAATGCGGTATGGCCTTGGAGCCGGAGACGCCTGCCCTAGGATCGCGCACCGAGTACACCTGCCCTATGCACCCGGAGATCGTCCGGAACGAACCTGGATCGTGCCCGATCTGCGGCATGGCCCTGGAGCCCCGGATCGTGACCCTCGAGGAGGAGAACCCCGAGCTGCGCGACATGACGCGCCGTTTCTGGTTCGCTGCGGCAATGGCCGTCCCAGTTCTCGCGCTCGCCATGGGCCACATGTTGCCGGGTGACCCGGTGTCGAGATTTCTCTCGCCACATCGGCGCGTGCTGGTTGAGATGCTCCTAGCGACGCCAGTGTGTCTGTGGTCGGCGTGGCCCTTCTACCAGCGGGCGTGGCAGTCGCTGGTCAACCGAAGCCTCAACATGTTCACGTTGATCGGTCTCGGGGTGGCGATTGCCTACGCCTACAGTGTCGTTGCCGCCGTCGCGCCGGGCCTCTTCCCAGAATCGTTGCGAGACGAACACGGGACGGTTGGCGTCTACTTCGAAGCGGCGGTGGTGATCGTGGCGCTGATACTGCTCGGTCAGGTCCTCGAACTGAGGGCGCGCAGCCGGACAGGGGCGGCGATCCGCGCGCTCCTCGGTTTGGCTGCCAAGACCGCGCGGCGCATTCGCCCGGACGGCATCGAGGAGGATGTGCCGCTCGACGTCGTCCAGATCGGCGACCGTCTACGCGTGCGTCCGGGCGAGAAGGTGCCGGTGGACGGGTCGGTGGTCGAGGGAGAGAGCTCGGTCGACGAATCGATGGTGACCGGCGAGCCCATCCCAGTGAAGAAGCAGAGCGGTGATGCGGTCATCGGAGCGACAGTGAATGGTACCGGATCGCTGCTGATGGAGGCAGAGCGAGTTGGTTCGGACACCCTTCTGTCGCGAATCGTAACCATGGTCGCGGAAGCGCAGAGGAGCCGGGCTCCGATCCAGAAGCTCGCTGACCGCGTGTCCGCTTGGTTCGTGCCGGCGGTAATTGTGATCGCGGTGGCGACCTTCACGATCTGGGCCCTGATCGGGCCCGAACCGCGTCTGACGTACGGGTTGGTGAACGCGATTGCGGTGCTCATTATCGCGTGTCCTTGCGCCCTCGGGCTGGCGACGCCGATGTCGATCATGGTGGCGACCGGCAAGGGCGCCTCGGTGGGTGTTCTCTTCCGCAACGCCGAAGCGATTGAACGCCTGCGCGACATCGACACGCTGGTGGTCGACAAGACTGGAACTCTGACCGAGGGAAGGCCTGCGCTGGTGACGGTGCAGACGCACGGTGGCATCAGCGAGCAGGACATGCTGAGCGCCGTGGCATCGCTCGAACGTGCGAGCGAGCATCCGCTGGCCGAGGCCATCGTTCGGGGAGCCGAACAACGCGATGCCCGGTTCACGGACGCCGCGGACTTCGAGTCGGTCACCGGCAAAGGGGTTCGCGGTCTCGTCGACGGCAAGCGCATCGCGATCGGCAATCGCGCGATGATGGAAAGTGTGGCTGTCGATCCAACACCGCTCGAGGAGCGAGCCGAGGCCTTGCGGGGCGAGGGTCAGACGGTGATGCTGGTCGCTGTCGACGGCGACTTTGCAGGAATCGTCGGGGTGGCGGATCCCATCAAGGACAGCACCCCGGAGGCGATCACGTGGCTGAAGGAGGAGGGCTTGACCGTGGTGATGCTCACTGGCGACAACGAGACCACGGCGCGCGCGGTGGCAGAACGTTTGGATATCGACCAGGTGATCGCCGGGGTGCTGCCCGCGGAGAAGGCCGCGAAGATCGAGTCACTGCAGGCCGAAGGTAGGGTGGTCGCCATGGCTGGCGATGGCATCAACGACGCTCCTGCGCTCGCTCGAGCCGACGTCGGCATCGCTATGGGAACCGGCACCGACGTCGCCATGGAGAGCGCCGGGGTGACGCTGGTCAAGGGCGACCTGCGCGGCATCGTGCGGGCGCTCCGACTGTCGCGCGCGACCATGCGCAACATCAAGCAGAATCTGTTCTTCGCCTTCGCCTACAACTCGCTGGGCGTACCCATCGCTGCAGGTGTGCTCTATCCGGTGTTTGGACTCCTGCTCAGCCCGATCATCGCCGCCGCAGCGATGAGTTTGAGCTCGGTCTCGGTGATCGGCAACTCGTTGCGCCTGCGACGCGTCGAACCATGATCCGGTCACTGTTCGAGAGCCGGCCGGTGCTGACTACGCTCCTGGCGGCGGTTCTCGCGTACATCGTCCTGCAGACCGCTTGGACGGGATGGAACATTCTGCGGTCGAGGAGTCTCGAACCGGTTGCTGTCGGCAGTAGAGCGATTGGCAGTGGTGGACCGGTTCTGTCGATGTTCGTCACCGGCGATAGCGCGGGGGCGGGTCTTGGAGCCACGTCCTGGCAGACTTCGTTCGTAGGACGTGTGGCCCTTAGCTTGGCGACCGGCCGGCACGTGGAGGTGCGCAACACGAGCGTCTCCGGAGCCAAGATGGCCGATCTCTCGGCACACTCGCTTCCAGAGAACCCCGTCGATCTCGTCCTCCTCTCGGCGGGGTCGAACGATCTGTTCCACCTCACCGGAGCCGAGGACTTGGAACGATCCGCGGTCGAAGTTCTCGAGCGGTACGGCGAGGTCGCCCGGCAGGTCGCGGTGATCGGCCCGGGGATGATTCACGGAGCACCGGCCGACCCGTTGGTGCTCCGGCTCGTGCACTGGCTGCGGCGCCCGGCCTACGTGGAGGCGCTGCGGAGGGCCGCTGCCGAGGCCGGGGCGACCTACGTCGACCCTTGCGGCGACATGGATTCATTGACCGATCAGCAGATCGAGGACACGGTCAGCGATGTCGACAACTTCCACCTCAGCGATGCAGGCCACGCGTGGTGGGCGCAGAGGATTCTGACTGAGCTGTCTCGTCACGGGTTCGCAGACGTGGAGGGTTGAGAGCCAGAACGTGAGGCGCCCCGTACCGAGAGGTTGAGCCTGCCTCGATGACCACACGGACGAATACCAGCAGCGTCAGTTCAGCGATGCGGTGAAGGAGAAACCATGACCATGCTGAAGATCGGCCAGGTCGCGCGGGCGACCGGATTCACAGTGGAGACGATCCGCTACTACGAGAGCATCGGCCTCATCCCGGAGGCCGAACGCTCATCTTCGGGCTACCGTGTGTTCTCTGCAGAGATCGTGCGGCGCCTACGTTTCGTCCGCCGTGCCCAGAACGTTGGTTTTTCGCTTGACGAGACCCGCAGGCTCCTCGAACTCCAGGGTCATCCGGATGCCTCGGCAACCGAAGTTCGGGAGCTCGCCAGTCTCAAGCTCGCCGAGATCGAAGAGAAGCTCTCGGACCTCGAGCGGGTTCGTGACGCTCTGCTCGCGGCGTCCTGCTCCTGCGATGGGTCGGGGTTGGTGCGCGAGTGCTCGATTCTCGATGCACTGGACGGCAGCGGCGAAATCTCTGGTTGACCCTGAAGCGACTTCAGACTCTACACTCTCATGAACGCCTGAGGATCGCGCGTCATCGGAAGGCGGAAGACAACCGGGAGAGCAATCATGACCCTTCACAGAATCCTTGCCACGAACCTACTCGCCATCGCCCTGTCGACGAGCGCAGGAGCGCAGGTCGAACGCGTCGATCTCGATATCGCAGGCTATCTCTGCGGCTTTTGAGTGTACAACGTGAAGGCGGCCGTGAGCCGTCTACCATTCGGTCCGAAGCCCAAGGAGATGGAGGTGACGGACATCGCCTCGGGGCACTTCGTGTTCTCGCCCGTTCGTGAAGAGAAGGTGTCCTACGAGGCACTCGAGAAGGCCATCACGGACGCTGGATACGAGATCGAAGATGCGAAGGTCGTGGTCTCGGGGACCATGACGGAGGAGCGGCACCTGGAGACCGCCGAGGGGCAGGTGTTTCAACTCGCCGCGTCTGCGGATGAACTGAAAGGCCGCCTTGAGGAGATCGAGCCAGGTGCGGCTCTCCGAGTTCGTGGGGACTGGCTGTTTCGTGCTGGAACCGACACCATCGACGTCGTCGAGTTCCTGGAACCGGCCGCGCCTGAGGTGGACGGCGGAGAAGACGGGCATTGAGATCGATCGTCCTCGCGCTGGTGATCTCGGTGGGGTCGGTAGCGGCCCTCGAGGCTCGCCCGATTCGTACGAACACCCCGGGGACGGGTGTCTTCATCGGCACCGGCCTCGTCAGTCAGATCCTCTGCGAGGAATCGTCCCAAGTCGGGAGTACGCTCAGCGGCTGCACGCTGCTGGGAGACTTCCGCTATACGCCGGCGACACATTGGGTCCTCGGGGTCCGCGCACCGCTGTACGTCGAGCGGGAGGTGTCACACCAGGGACGCGGATGGTCTCGAAGCGGTGTCGGCGATGTCGAACTGTCGACCAAATACCGGTTCTTCCGACAGGTCGGCCCGTGGTTCGATCGTCATGCTGCCATCGAAGTCGGAGCGAAGCTGCCCACCGGTGAGAGCCGCATCGAGGACGGTTCTCTACCGGCCACGCTCGCCCATCGTCTGGCCCCCGGCACGGGATCCACGGACTACTTCGCTGAGTTGATCTATCAACAGGGCCAGGGACGATTCGTGTGGGGAGGAGGCCTCCAGTACCGGCGGAACGGCACGGGCGAGGAGGGCTATCGCTTCGGGGATGTCGCCAGGTTGTCCTTCGACCTCGAGTACATCGCCTTTCCCCGGGAATACAAAACCCCGGGGAAAGAGGTCTTTCTCCTCTTGGAAGGTGCGCTGGTCCATCGTTCCGACGACGAGTTCGTCGGTGCGGCGATCTCGACCGGCGGAACGGAACTGCTCCTCGCTCCCGGCGTGCAGCACATCGCTTCGGAACAGATGCTCCTCTCCCTGTCTCTGCAGTTCCCGGTCTGGTCGGATCTCGAGTTGCAGTCGATCGAGAGCGACTGGAGCCTGCTCGTCGAACTCCGATTCGCATTCTGATCGTGAGCGAGGTGTTTGCCAACGCTTGGCAGAACGCGGTGTCGACCGCGCGCTACCTGCTCGCCTACAACTATGTCCTCGTCCTTGCTCCGGTGGCGCACGTGCTTCTCGTTGCGCTCGGGTCGGCAAAGCAAGGTGCCCGTGGCGAGCGGGGGTGGCTGCGAGCCTTCTTCTGGGGGCTTGCGGGACCGCTCTCCGGCGTCCGGTTGGGCCGTAACGTCGGAGCTTTCGGCACGCCCAGCGCCGTGATCGTGTACCTGTCTGTCGCTCACACGCTCACGGCCCCGTTCTGGATCCTGCTCGGTCCGTTGCTCGGTAAGGACTTTCTGCTGTCGCACGTGATCGGAATGGCGCTGTTCGTGAGCTTTGCTTGAATCATCTCCCGATTCTCGGGCATCCGCTTTGAACGGGCCGGTTTCGAAGACCCACCTCGTGAGCAGGGCACAGCCCGTGTCGCACTACTCGAAGGCTCGCGGGTCGTCGTCTACATGAGCCTCGGCCTCGTACTGGGCGGCTTGGTCGCTGCCTGGGGCTTCTCTCGAGCCGCCTGGGCGCCTGCCGAGGTTGGGAACGGTGGGTTCGAGACCCAGTTGGTCAGTGGCGTGATCGGCGCTTCACTCGGACTGCTGGGCGTCCCGCCGGTCGCCAACATGGTCGTCGCGACCTATCTCTGGAAGACGGGGCTAGGTCAGGCCGGCATCGTGGCGTATCTCTGCGCAGCGACCTTGGCCCCTTATCGCTGGCCCCTATACGCGAGGCTGTTCGGTTCTCGAGGTGCCCTTCGTCTCATGGCGCTCATCCTGGTCGCATCGTTGTCGGCCGGCCTGGGGACAGCGCTGATCTTCGGGGTACTCGATGTGGATATCCGCTACAAGCTGCTGCCGGAACAGCTTTGGGTTCTCGGGAACTAGTCGAGTCTCTGAAAATCGAAACACTCTCGGTCCTCGATGCACCGAAGCGCAGCGCCCGTGGACGGTGCGGGCGATGAGGAAGGTCACGAGAGAGGTCGCAGTCGGCTTGTTCTAGCGGGAGTTGCCCACTTCGCTCATCTTTGCGACGAGCCGATCTGGATCAAGACGGCGGTCCGGATAGCTCCGCCGGAGCCGGTCGAGTTGATGTTCCCACCAGGTGGGTTCCGGAAGCTCGTCGGACCATTTGGCGTCTGGCCCGTAGACCATCCAGAAGTCCCAGGCCGGCATCTCGAGCTCCGGAACAAACCTCCGCACTTCGCTTCCGACGAGTCGACCAGGATCCCAGAAGTGCTGCACTCGGTCTCCACTCATGAGCTGGATCGCGTTGGCAACGTGCTTCTCTTTGGCACCCAGATCGGGTGTCGAGACGACGAACAGCCGGACATCGGTTTGATTTGCGGCCTCAAGGGCCTTGGCGACTTCGGAGACCCCCCGAAGACAGACTCCTCACGTGGGTCCCACGAGCAAGATGGCTCGTGGGTATCCAGCAGCTTCATTGAAGGCGGACTCGAGGGTCTCCACGCTGCCATCTAGCACTCGGTAGTCGGTTTGCGTGGAAGTAGTAGCAGCCACGAGGGTTCCCGTGAGGAGGATGCTGACGGTGAAGAGATCGATAGACAAGACGCGTCGAACCATGGCCATTTACACCATACTTCGAAGGAACTGCAGGACGTTGAGCCCGAGCGCTAGAGCCCAGAAGGCGGCGGAGCACCACAGCACGGCGCGGACCGGCAGTGGCCGTCGAACCGGACAGGTGGCATCGTCGCTGCCTGGGCGCGGCCGGTAGACCGTCCAGAATCCGTAGCCAAGAAGAAGTCCAGAGAGAAGAAGGATTGGAAACGCATATGGGGCGAGCCCCGCTGCCCAAACGGCGCCGCTCACGCCGAGCACACTCACAAAGAGAGGCGCGAAGACTGGAACACAACAAGCGCTAGCGGCCGTCGCTAGCGCAGCGGCGCCCGCGCTTGTGGTCACAGCACCCCACGTTCTGGCGTTCGAATCCTGAGTCAAAGAGCAGGCCCTCCGAACAGCGCCAAGAGGCCTAAGCACGTCGCGGAACACAGGACGCATGTCGTGCGGCAGAGGGTTCGGCAGTTCGTTCTCATCAGTTCATGCTCCCTTCGTGGAGTTGGCATGCGCGAGCGCTTTCTTGATGTCTCCCAGACAACATCGGCCCGTGGGGTTTCTCACCGAGCAGGCGCATTTCTTCTCTCTCGTGGCGGTACGGATGGACTCGACGATGCGGCTCTGCCGGCCGCGGTCGATCTCGTCGAGGATATCGGTCAGTCGATGGTCAAAGCAGAAGCAGGCCTGCCCCTGGAGACCGGCCTTTGCCAGCGGTAAATGGCGCACGTTGCTCCGGTTGACCACGCTACGCCCATCCACGCTGAAGTAGACGACATCGCAGTCGGGGTCCTCACACACCAGGTAGGCGGTCTTCAGGGGCAAGGGGCCAGAGGTAAGGGCCGCCACGGTCTCCCAGGAGACGGAGCGACCGCGAGTGGCGGAGTTCGGGCAGACCGGAGGTGAGCGCACCTGCGTCTTCTCGACGCAGCATGCAGCGGCTAGTTCGTTCGCTTGTTCCATCGAAAAGTCAGATCCGTCGGTGGTTGATCTGATCCAGAGTTGGGCAGTCATCTGCTGCGTTCGCATCGCAGGCCGCGTGAAGCTGCTCGAGGTCCTGCTGAATCTCCTCGAGAGACCGAATGCGAGATCGGATATCGGCGAGCTTTCCTTCGACGCGCTCGCGCACGGAATCGCAGGCGGTCGACGGTTCGTGGCGAAGTTCGAGTAGCTCGCCGATCTCGGAGAGCGAAAAGCCCAGCTGTTTGGCGCCACGGATAAAGCGCAGGCGATCCAACTCTTCGCTGGAGTATCGCCGGTAGCCAGCGGCACTACGCGGCGGCTCCGGGAGGAGGCCCTGCCGCTCGTAGAACCGGATCGTTTCGACTCCCACGCTGGCTTGTTGCGCGAGCTGGCCGATGGTCATCGCTTCCATGACTGGATTCTAGAACCCGTACCCTGGTACGGAGTCAAGCTTGGGTGAGCCGTGGAGTGGCTGATTCCGGTTTTCCCGAGACCGGTGCGACGAAGTGTGCAAGCTGGGATTGCGCGAACGCCCGCGCTAGGGTGGCGGAGATGAATGCCAAGTTTCTTCCCAGCGTGGCGGCGATCAGAGAGGGTGAAGTCGATGCCCTCCTCGCGGAACTCTCCCGATCTCCCGCCCTAGCCGCGGACAGATCGACCTGCAGCCACCCCACGCTGATGCAGTGCCTCGCGCTGGATGGTGTGGACCTGCCGCTGGCGACCCAGCGGACAATGGCAAGGGCACTCCTCGAGCGCGGTTCTCCAATCGACGAGCCCTTGATTGCCTGCGCCAGCGTGGGGAATCTGGTCGTTGGTCAGTTCTTGATCGAGGCCGGCGCGTGTCTCGACGGTCGAGTGGATCTAATCGAAGGTTGGAGCCCGCTCGAAGAGGCTCTCTACTGGGGGCAGCAGGAGATGGCAGCGGTTCTGCTCGCCCGCGGAGCCCGAATCCGGAACCTCCGAACGGCCGCCGGGCTGGGCCAAGTCGAACAGACGAAGCGCATGGCGGAGAACATCGACCAGGCAGATGTGAGAGCTTCAGTGCACTCACCCTTCGGTGCGCTCGGCCGTGAGGGCGACGCCGTTGAGCAGGAAGTGCTCGACAATGCCTTGGTCTACGCGGCAATGGGAGGTCACT
Source organism: Acidobacteriota bacterium (assembly GCA_003388555.1). Lineage (GTDB taxonomy): Bacteria > Acidobacteriota > Thermoanaerobaculia > Multivoradales > Multivoraceae > QQVD01. The sequence goes on from QQVD01000048.1 coordinate 45,323, forward strand.
GTGAGGTCGCCGAGACACTCTGCGCGCGCGGCGCGAATGCGGCCTCGTTTCCTGCAGGGTTTCACTATCGAGGGGCGCCGCTGCACTGGGCGGCCCATCGAGGCCACCAGCAGACCTGCCGCACCCTGTTGACATTGGGCGCAGACCCCGGGGCCAGAGATCTGACCATCGAGAAGACAGCGGCGGAGTGGGCCGTTCATGCTGGTCACGAGCAGCTGGCTGCTGAACTGTCCTGGTGAGTCGCAAGCTGGCTTCGCCGCAGTCGACGTCAGAACAGCAGTGAGATCCACGACGAAGTTGTCGGCCCCATTCCGGCTCTTCTATTGAGCTTGGAGCAGGAGCGTGTCTGAGCGATTCGGTAGCGAGGCGACGACGTACGGAACGGGTGCAGCTGGGCGGCCGTCCTCCGAGACATCCTCGAAGCGGAGGCCTGCAGCGGACCAACGCAGCTTGCCTAGTTTCGCAAAGAGTCACAGCCCAACTTGGGGCGACAGCGCGAACCACTCGTTGGTGTAGTGCGTCGAGATCAGGTTGCACTCCGATAGGCCAGCAGCCGAAGTGCATTGGCGACGACGATCAGGGTCGAGCCCTCGTGCAAGACGACGGCAAGACCGATTCCAGCGAAGCCGAACAGGGTTGCCGGAATCAGGAACGCCACCATGCCGAGACTGGCCCACAGGTTCTGCCGAATGATTCGGCGGCTCGCCCGGCTCAGTCCCACCGCGAACGGAAGCGTCGCCAGGTTGTCGGCCATGAGCGCAACGTCTGCTGTTTCCAACGCGACGTCCGAGCCGCTGGCTCCCATGGCGATCCCGACATCGGCTTGGGCCATTGCGGGCGCGTCGTTCACGCCGTCGCCCACCATCGCGACCACTGAGTCTCCTGAACCGAGTTCGCGGATCGCTTCGACCTTCTGCTCCGGCAACAGGCCTCCTCGTGCCTCGTCGATCCCGACCAGGCTGGCGACCGCGTCGCCGGCTCGTTGGTGATCGCCGGTAAGCATGATCGTGCGGCGGACACCGAGCCTCTTGAGACGCTGAAGCGTGTCCTTTGCTGACTCACGGGGCGTGTCGAGCAGGCCGAGTACGCCGAGGAACTCTTCGCGCGTCGCGACCACGACGGTTGTCTCGCCAGCGTCGGCCAGCCGTTGCTCCGCGCTCGCCACCTCATCTGGAAGCCGGCGGTCGAGGCGCTCCTCGAACAATCCTCGCTTGCCGATCCAGACCTCCTGGCCTTCGACCTGCGCCTTCACCCCGTAGCCCGTGATCGACTCGACGGAGGATGCTTCGGCAACCGAACCCCCGAGGTCCTCTCGAAGGCCGTCGACGATCGCTGTCGCCAGTGGGTGATCGCTCTCACGTTCCACGGCCACGGTGAGCCGAGCCAGGATCCCGTGATCGACACCTGGTGCTTCGACCACGCTGGTGAGCCGCGGCTCGCCCTTGGTGAGGGTTCCGGTCTTGTCGAAGGCGATGACGTTGGCGGCACCGAGAGTCTCCAGGTGACTACCGCCCTTGATCAGCACGCCGCCGCGAGCAGCCCGGGCCACGCCGCTGAGGACTGCGCTGGGGGTCGCAATGGCCAATGCGCATGGACTGGCCGCCACGAGCACCGCCATCGCCCGGTAGAAGCTCGCGGAGAACGGCTCGTCGAGCACGACCCAAGCGAACATGCACAGTGTGGCGAGAGCGAGCACCGACGGGACGAAGATGCGCTCGAACCGATCGGTGAAGCGCTGTGTGGGCGAACGCTGCGTCTGCGCCTCCCTGACCATCTTCACGACGCGAGCGAGAGTGCTGTCGGCCGCCGGACGCGTGACCACGACCTCCAGACTCGAAGGGCCGTTGATCGTGCCTGCAAAGACCTTCGATGCGTCGTCGATTGACGCTGTCTCTCGGAGACTGGCTTCGGGGTCCGCGACCGGCTTCTTGTCGACCGGGATGCTCTCGCCGGTGATCGGGGCCTGGTTGACGGCACTCGTGCCGTCGACGACGAAGCCGTCGGCAGGAACGCGGCTATTGGGCTTGATCAGCAAGCGGTCGCCTAGGGCCAGCTCCTCGACCGCGACCTCTTCTTCCTGGCCACCCGGCAGGAGCCGAAGAGCAGTCCGTGGAGCGAGTTCGGCAAGTGCTTCGATCGCTCGTTTGGCTCGGCCCATGGCGTAGCCCTCGAGGGCGTGACCGAGGCTGAACAGAAAGAGGAGAAGCGCACCCTCAAACCACTCGCCGAGTACGGCCGCGCCCGCCGCGGCTACCAGCATCAGCGAGTCGATCTCCAGGCGTCGAGCTCGCAGCGCGCCGATCGCCTCGCGAACGGTGAACCATCCCCCGAAGAGGTAGGCGACGACGAAAGGAGCGATCAGCAGCCACCGTGCGAGATCGACATCCCACCGATCGAGCAGCCACCCCACGAGGGTGGCGACGCCAGCGAGGATGGAGAACACGAGCTCCGTCGCCCGCCCGAAGACGCCGCCGTGTTCATGGTCATGCGGTTCGCTGGTTTCGTGGTCGTGGGCCGCGCCGTGCTCGGCGTCATGGGGTTCGTGATCGCTTGGCCGCGCTTCGGCGCTTTGCGGTCCTGCTTCCCTGATGGAGACGCCAAGCCTGTTGAGATGCGCCCGGATGGAGTCCTCGTCCGTGATCTGTCGGTCGAACTCGATCCGAATCGGGCCACCTGCGTCCGCCTCTGCCTCGACGACGCCGGGAAGGCGCCTCACCCTGGTGGCAACGGTCCGCGCCCGCCGCTGGTGTCCGAGGTCATCGGTCTCCCAGAGCGCGTGCCCGTATCGGCCGGTGATCCGCGCGCCAGCCCGTTCGGCGATCCGGCGAATGCGCGGCAGGTCCACGTGGGTTGGTTCGTAGTGGATGCACACCTGAGCAGCACGCCCTTCTGCCGGTACGAGGTGGATCTTGTCCACACCTGCTGCTGCGGAGAGTTCGTCCGTGAGGCGCATCGTACACGCGTCACAGGCATCCACAGAGTTTGGGAGTAGTACATCGAGGTCGAGTCGAATTGGTTCGGCCATTGGATTGCGCCTTCTTGGTCTACCTGTGGTTTTGAAGCTGCGCAGAGCAGCCGTCTGGGTGCCTCGCTCCGAACGTGGCCCGCGCGGCGACTCGTTTGGGCAACGTTCTTCTGCCATCGGTTCGATCAAAGCTTCTTTCGAGTTGGCCTCAACTGGAGAGAGCGAAAATCCTGCGCGCTCCGTTCGCCACGATCAGGAAAACAAGCGCGCCGGCGATCAGATCTGGGACCGCAGACGAGGTGAACCAGACGAGTAGCGCCGCCAGGATCACGATTCCGTTGACCTTGATGTCGTTGGACGTGAAGATCCACGAGGCCTCGACGTGCGCTTCCCCGCGTTCTGTTTTGCTCAAGAGCCAGAGAGTCAGGACGTTCCCGGCGAGAGCGAGCAGCGCCACGACGACCATGGTGAGGACATCGGGCGGTTCCTCGTCCATCGCGAAGCGGCGTATGACCTCGACGAGACCGAGAATCGCGAGACCGAGCTGCAGAAAGCCGCTGGAGCGCGCGAGCCGTTTCTTGCGTGCGACCGAACCGCCCACGGCGACCAGGCTCAGCGTGTAAACGAGCGCGTCGGCAAGCATGTCGAGGGAATCGGCCACCAGCCCCATCGAGCCCGAGACGAGACCGGCGGTCAACTCTCCGACGAAGAAGGTCGCGTTGATCGCGAGTGCCACCACGAGTGGTCTCCGCTCCTCGCTACCGGAAGCTGAGCCCGTGATGGCTGCTTCGGGCTCGACGACGTCGACTTCGTGTGCGATTTCGCGTGCGCCCAACCCGAGGGCCTCGAGCTCTTGGGTGATCGTGGTCCGGTCCCGACGGTGGTAGACCTCGAGGCGATGGCCCGAAAGGTCGAAGGCGAGACTTTCGATTCCCTCCCAGCCGCTCAGACGCATGCGAATCATCTGCTCCTCGGCCGCGCAATCCAACGCGGCGACATGATAGGTCGTTCGTTTCAGGGAACTCACAGGCACTTCCTCATGAGTTCCAAGAAACGACTTTCAAGTCATGGCGCAGCTGCGGCGCGGGAGCAGTCACCTGCCAACGCTCACCCATCATCGTCTTGCTCCGGCTGAGTCTTCGCTTGCCCGGATCGGTCCTGCTGGTTGCTGATCGGTTCGCGACCGCTTCCTCTGGCGACCCATGAGTAGAGGGTCGGCAGCACCAGCAGCGTGAGCAGCGTAGAGGTGACGAGCCCTCCGATGACCACGGTAGCAAGCGGGCGCTGAACCTCTGCACCCGCGCTCGTCGCCAGTGCCATGGGCACGAAACCGAACGAAGCCACTAGGGCTGTCATCAGCACCGGGCGCAGACGGACCAGAGCGCCCGCTCGCGCCGCTTCGAGCGCGGCCCCTCCTCGCTCGTGCCGTTCGACGACGTACGAGATCAAGACCACTCCGTTGAGCACTGCGATGCCGAAGAGTGCAATGAAACCAACGCCGGCGGAGATCGAGAACGGGTATCCCCGAGCCGCCAGGGCCAGGAGGCCACCCGTGATCGCGAGGGGCACGTTGAGGTAGATCAAGGCCGCTAGCCGCGCCGACGCGAAGATGGTGTAGAGGAGCAGGAAGATCAAGACCAGGGCGAGCGGCACGAGCAGTGCCAGCCTTCGAGACGCCGACTCGAGGTTCTCGAACTGGCCGCCCCACTCCAGCGTCCAGCCGGCTGGGAGGTCGACTCCGGTCCGAACGGCTTCCTGCGCATCGGCAACGAACGAGCCCAGATCGCGCCCGCGAACGTTGGTCTCGACTGTGATCTTGCGGCTGATGTTCTCTCGACTGATCTGCGCAGGTCCGTCCTCGATGGTGACCTCGGCCACCTGCGACAAGGGAACTAGCCGGGGTAGTCCGCCCGGCATCGCCGGAGGGGCAGCCACCCGCAGATCTCGGACCCGTTCGAGGTCCGATCGAATGGCGTCGTCGAAGCGGACCTGCAGCAGATAGCGCTGCTGGCCTTCGAGGACGACGCCGGCTGGAATCCCTCCGACTGCCTCGACGACCTGCAGAATCTCTTCGGCGTGAACACCGAGACGAGCTGCCGCCCGGCGGTCGATACGGATGCGCATCATCGGCAGTCCGGCGGTCTGCTCCGCCTTCACGTCCGCAGCGCCGGGGATTCCCTGTAGAACGCCGACGATCTCGTTCGCGGTCTTGGCGAGCCCTTCCAAGTCGTCGCCGTAAATCTTGACGGCGACATCCGAGCGTACGCCGGAAATGAGCTCGGCGACTCGCAGTTCGATGGGCTGCGAGAAACTGAAGATCGCACCCGGCACCCGCTCGTTCATGGTCTCTTCCAGCGCCTCGACCAGTTCCTCCTTCGTGCCGAAGCGCCACTCGGCCTTCGGTCGCAGCATGAGGTAGGTATCGCTGATCTCGACACCCATCGGGTCGGTTGCGATTTCCGGCCGGCCGGTGCGCGAGACGATCGTGCGCACCTCGGTGCCGAACTCCTCCAGAACAACGCGCTCCGCTTCGGTCGAAATCTCATTGGACTGTTCCAGCGAGATCGATGGCAGACGCCAAATCTGCATGGCGATCGCTCCTTCGTCGAGTCGAGGGATGAACTCCGCACCCATGAACGGGACGAGCAGGAGGCTCGCGAGGAACACTCCCAGTGCGACACCGACGGTCACACGCCTGTGCGCGAGCGACTTGTCGAGGACCGGTACGTAGATTCGCTTGGCCCAGCGGAACAGCATCGGTTCCTTCTCGGAGACGTTCTTGAGGAACAGGCTCGCGAGCACGGGCATGAGCGTCAGGGCGAGCGCCAGCGAGGCAGCCAGAGCGAACACCACCGTCATCGCCATCGGCCGGAACATTTTTCCTTCGACCCCGCGAAGCGCGAGGATCGGCAGGTAGACGATGATGATGATGCCGACCGCGAAGACCACGGGTCTTGCGACCTGATGGGCTGCCGAACGCACCTTCTCGAGATGCGGCACCGAATCGTCTTTGCGGCGCTCGTGGAGCGTGCGGACGATGTTCTCGATCATCACCACCGACCCATCGACGATGAGGCCGAAGTCGATGGCGCCGAGGCTCATCAGGTTGCCCGAAATGCCGGCGTTCTTCATCACGATGAACGCAGCGAGCATCGAGAACGGAATGGCCGACGCGACGATCAGGCCGCCGCGCAGGTTCCCGAGCAGAAGGAGCAGCACGAGGATGACGAGGAGCCCGCCTTCGCCCAGGTTCTTTGCGACCGTCTTGATCGTTCTGCGCACCAGGTCGGTCCGGTCGTAGTAGGTGTCGATGGTGACCCCGTCGGGCAGTGTGCTTTCGATCTGATCCATCTTCTCCTTCACCCGATCGACCACAACGCGAGAGTTCTCGCCCATCAGCATGAGAGCGATCCCGACGACCGCTTCGCCCCGCCCGTCGCGGGTCACGGCTCCTTGTCGAATCAACGGTGCGAGTTCTACGGTGCCGACGTCGTCGACGGTGACGGGGGTTCCGTCGGCGTCGTTGGCGAGGACGACGCGACCCAAATCTTCGAGGTTCTCGATCAGCGCCTCGCCGCGGATCAGGTACTGCTCACCCTCGTGCGCGATGTAGCCGCCGCCGACGGCACGATTGCTCGACCGCACCGCGTCCAGCACGGCTCCGACCGAGAGCCCGTAGGACGTGAGAGCCGCGGGATCGAGCGTCACCTGGTACGTCCTCAGCATGCCGCCAAAGGAGTTGACCTCGACGATCCCGGGCACCGAGCGGAGCTGATAATTGATGAACCAGTCGAGGATGGAGCGCAGTTCCATCGGGCTGTAACAAGCATCCGTGTCGGGAGCATCGCTCGGGCACGGGTTCTCCGCCCGCACCTCGAATTGGTAGATCTCACCCAGCCCGGTGGAGATCGGTCCCATTGCCGGCTCGCCGTAGCCTTCGGGGATGGCCTCGCGCGCTTCGCTCAGACGCTCGGAGACGAGCTGCCTGGCCCAGTAGATGTCGGTCCCCTCCTGGAACACGAGGGTCACCGCCGAGAGGCCGAACTTGGAGACCGAGCGCAGTTCCTCGATCCGCGGAAGACCACTCATCGCGGTCTCCACCGGAAAGGTGACAAAACGCTCGACTTCTTCGGGAGCGAGACCGGGGGAGTTGGTTAGGACCTGGACCTGGACGTTGGTCACGTCCGGCACGGCGTCGATTGGTAGCTGCAGCATGGCGCGCACGCCCAGCACGGCAATGAGCAGCCATAGGACGACCACCAAGAGACGATGGTCGAGGGAGAAATCGATGATGCGTCGGATCATGGTCGTCTCCTCAGTGCCCGTGCTCGCCGCCGAGCTCGTCGCGGGCGAGTTCCGATTTGAGGACGAATGCTCCTTCGCTGACGACTTCCATGCCCGCTTCGAGCCCGGACAGAATCTCCACCCACTCGCCTTCCCGACGGCCGACCTCAACGGGTCGAGCGTCGAATCGGCCGTTTCCGAGTGGCACGAATGCGATTTCCCGGCCTTCTGCGCGGACGACGGCTGCCGAGGGCACCACCAAGCTCTCGGTGCCGTCCGTGTGCGGGTCGCTCAGCCGCACGCTGGCGAACATCCCTGGTCGCAACAGTCGGGCGGGATTGGCTGCGTCGATTCGCGCGCGGACCGTGCGCGTTTCTGTCGCCACATCGGGAGAGAGGTAGGAAACCTCGCCGGCAAAGACCCGATCGGGGTATGCGTCCACACGCACCTCGACCTCGTCGCCTTCGTGCACCTTGGCGAGGTCGCGTTCGAAGACGTCGATCCAGATCCATACGTTGCTCAGGTCCGCGATGGTGAAGAGGTTGTCCGAAGGACTCACCAGCTCACCGATCGTCACGTGCCGTTCGACAATTCGACCGGAGATGGGAGCGCGCACCGGGAGAGAAGAGGCCCTGAGGTCTCCCGCTTCGAGTCCATCGATCTGACCACCAGACAGGCCGAAGAGCCGTAGCGTCTCGCGTGCGCTTTGCCGGATCGCCTCGGCCTCGAGAAACTCGGCCTTGGCATCGAGCACTTCTCTCTGTGAGGTGATCCGGTCTTCGTAGAGCTTCTGCTCCCGCTCGTAGGTTTCGCGCGTCACGCTCTCGCGGCTGCGGGCGGCGAGGTATTGCGCTTTCGCCTCGCCCAGCTCAACCGAGTCGATTGTCACCAGAGTGTTGCCGCGTGAGACCTCGTCTCCAAGGTTTGCCTGGACATTGATGACCCGACCCGGAATGCGGGGACTGACGTGAGCCCGGAGACTCTGTTCGTAGTCGACCTGACCGGTCGTTTCGAGCTGGGGCCGCAGTGGTCGGTACTCGACGAGCGCATACTCGATCTCTACTGCTTCCAGCTTTGCCGGCGTCAGCTCGACAACGCCTTCATCGTGCGGGTTCTCACCCTCTTCGTGGTTTGCGTCGGCGTGCTTTTCTCCACTTTCCGCGCCTATCGACTCTCGCGAAGGTGCGCAAGCAATGGCGAGGGCGAAGAGGACCAGGAACAGGAAGGTCCCGGCGGTAGCAGCGGCAGTCGTCGGTCCTTGGTGTCGAAGAGTCTGCATCATGAATCTCCAGAGGCCGAATCGTTGGCCCGTGTATTCGGAATTGGGGTCCCAACGGCCAGGCGAAGGTCAGAGCGCGCCTCGGCGAGGTCGAGCTGCGCGTCGACGAAGAGGCGTTGTGCTTCGACCAGCTCGCGACGGAGGACGAGGACGTCTGCCGCGTTCACCTTGCCGGCTTCCAGCGCGGTCTCGAGAAGCTCGAGACTCTCCTCGAGAGTGCCCACGACCAGCGACTCCAGGCCGGTGACCGCGTTGGCTGCGGCGACATAGCGGGCGTGGGCGTCGACGACTGAGCGGCGCACCGCAAGCTCGGCGCGGTCCAGCTCAGCTTCAGCCTGCGCAGACTCGGCAAGTGCCGCTTGGATAGCGCCCTGGTTGCGGTCGAACAGAGGGATTGCGATTCCGATCGTTCCTCCGAGGATGTCGTCACCCTCCTCGCGACGGCTGAAGAGACTGGCGCGGAGATTCGGGCGTGCCTTGCGTCGTTCGAGCTCGACGCGGCGTCGCGCGGCCTCGACCGAACGTTGCCGTGCAACGAGGTCGGGGCGCGAAGCCGTCGCGCGCGCGACCAGGGCTTCGAGCGACGGTAGCTCCCGGCGTGCGGGTCGCTCACTCGCGACTGGCACGAGTGGGCGAGCTGGGTCCACGCCGATCACCTCGGCGAGATCGGCACGGGCGACGGCGCGCTGCGCGAGAGCGACCTCCACTCGTTGACGGCCTCGCGCCGCAGCTGCCCGAGCCAGGTTCAGGTCGAGTTGGGTGCCCGCGCCGGCTTCGAGCCGTCGCTCCTCGAAGGTGAGGAGATGCTCGGCCAGTGCCTGTTCCGACGCGGCGATGGCGACACGGCGCTCCTCGGCGACGGCTCGGGCAAAAGCGCGCTCGACCCGGTTCACGAGCTGCAGCTCGGCGTAGCGGAAGTCTTCCTCGGCGGACTGCAGAAGTGCCTCGGCGGTGGCGATCCGTCTCCCGCGTTGGCCGCCGGTTTCGATCTCCTGGCCGATCTCGACTCCGCGATCGGTGGTCGAGTCACCTCCACCGGAGCGGTCGGCTCCTGTCAGGCTGAGTTGTGGGTTGTGCGGGTACGTACGGGCTCGAGTCTGATCCGCGCGGGCGAGCTCGAGCGTCGCCTGCGCGTTCCGGAGTGCCGGGCTCTCGCCCCGTGCCTTCTCCAACGCTTGCTCGAGCGTGATGGTGGTAGGGGTGTTGTGTTCAGGGGCTGAGGTCTGGGCAGACGCCGTCGCGGTGGTCGAGACGACCACCAACAACGCCTTCACCCAGACCAGTCTGGGACTGCGTGGCATGCGTGATTCCTCCCTCGCCGGATCGGCGAGAGCCATGGCAAGAACGAGGTGCGCGATCACACCTCGACTCGAAGGTCGCTGTCCGGGGCGGAGGCTCCGCTAGAGGGAGAGCTCCAGCTCCGCCCCGGGACCTAGGCTTGGGGAGGACGCAACAGGCCGGCTAGGAACGGCTCGGCCGGCGGAGTCGTCGCCCGTCCACTCTGTCGAGCGCCCGCCGCTGGATCGAAGGCGTCAGGTTGACGGACCAGCTCAGTCGGGGGCGAGTGGTGGCAGCCGCACAGATGGAAGGTGCCGGAGCAGCCGTGCTCGTCGCCCTCGGGTGCGTGGTCTTCACCCTGCTCGATCGCGTGTGCTGTGTGGCCCGACACCGCAAGGTGCCATACGTTTTCCGCGAACTCGTTGAGACCCGGCGTCAGGGACCAAATGAGGACGGCCACGAGGAGTTGTGCGGGGGCGAAGCGCATCTTGGGATCATAGCAGGAGGACTGACCGACGAGGACCCAAACTCGCTCGCCCACCGTGGGACCACGGCGGTTCCACGAGGTCCAGATCGCGCGTGCTAGCCTGCTAGCTAGTAGTAACTCAAACAGCAGGAGGTCGAGTCGAAAATGGGGGAACTGATCGCAGAGGCGGAACTGCGTGACATGGTATGCCTTGAAGACGAAGGATCCAGTGAGCACATCATCTTCCGTGGATCGCACGACTGCCTTGAAGGCATTAAGTATGACTTCCGGTTTGGTGGGCGCTTCCTGAAGGCGGTCCACGGAGAGCGAGAGGTAACGGTAGACCAGTTCCCGCCAGGTGAAACCTCCAGTTTCGCCGTACAGCCCGGGGAAACTGTGTTCGTGCTAAGCCAAGAGCGATTGCAGCTTCCTCGAGACATAAAGGCTGAGCTGAGTCACAAGCGAAAACTCGCTCACGAGGGGGTCCTGGTGATGGGCGGGTTCTGCGTCGACCCGCTCTACCGAGGTGTTTTGATCTTCGGGATTCACAACATCAGTTCCGAGCCGTTCATTCTGGAGCCTGGGAAGAAGCTAATCGCGGCGCAGTTCTACCGGCTCGATGAGAGTGAGATTGATCCGGATGCGCGAGCGCCCGAGCCGATGAACTCGTTTCCTCGCGACATCGTTCGTTCGATCCAGCGCTTTGCTGGAGCGTCCACACGGGCAATCGACCGCAAACTCATTGAGTTGGAGGCGGCGGTGGCGGCGATGCGAGAGGATCTTCGGCAGCGAGAAGAGTGGTTCGACGATATGAAGGACATCGTGACGGGGCTACAGACGTCCATTCACGATCTGACCGGCACGATCCAAGCTGAGCGAGAGCAGCGCCTGGCGGGCGAAGACCGCCTTTCGAAGGCCGTTGTGTCCGTCGGGGAACGAGCACACTCACTCGACACACGGATGAAAATCATCTACGCGGTGTCGGCGGTGATCTTCGTAGTGGTTTCTGGCGTAATCATCTTCCTGATGGTTGAGGGGATCAAGAGTCTTGGTTCTGAGGACAGCGACGCTCGGGCGGCAACTCCGCAGTCGACAACGGCAACTCCGGCCAACTCACCATAGGAAAAGCGGCAGAAGCTTAGCTTCCACCGCGTAGTTCTACTCGCGTATCGGCGAGAAGATCAGGACCGCTCCAAGAGAGGCGATGCACGATGCGACACCTGCTCCGAGGAGAGCTGTTGCCCTCGGTGAGGGGCTAGCGAGAAAGAACAGGGCACACCACAGAGCCAGAATCTGGCAGAAGAGAAGCAATAGCGCTGATCGCTGCTTCATCGGTAGAGACCTCCAGTGTTGAGTCGCGGCGTAAATTAAGCGTAACATCGCCTCGCTTGGGTACACAACACGCCTTATCCACAGGTCGGTCCAGGAGCGGACACCTAAGAGTCGAAGTTCGAGTGGCGAGAAGCGGTCAGGTCGCCGTCTCAACCAGCACGCGAAGGTTCCTGAGTAGCTGCCGCTGGACGCCATTGTTCGATTCTCCCCATGCCTCGCCGATTGCCCGAATCGCGCTGCCCAGTTGCCATGGTAGGACTGGATGTCCGTGTTCCTGTGCAAACTTGTCCTGGACTCGATGAACTTCACTGGTCGCATTCTTCGGCACCCGCACGACGGTGGTGCGGCGACTACTCTCGCTTCGGACTTGATCGATCCAGCTTATCTACGCTTCTCTGACGGAACGCTCTATTGGTTTACAGAGGCGTACGATGAGACGGCCACACTATGGTTCTTGATCGCTGAGTAGAAGGCGGCCACCGTAGCGGCAGGCACGACGAGCACCTACATCCAGTGAGTACCAACCCGCCTCGAGTGATGTCGAGTCAGCTGATCGAGATTCCAGCGACAAAGCAGTTCATGCAGTCGAGATCCGAGAACGGACTCGCCGAGCAGTACCCGGATTTCAAGGTGCGTCAGCAAGAGTACTGCAAGGAAGTGGCTCGGGCGATCATTGACGACATCAAAGATCGTCGTTCTGACGACGCTCTTCCTCACGACGAATGGCCTCGTCGATGGTCAGCCGGGCGAGGTGTTTCGGGCACAAAGTTCGAGAACCGCCACGATCCGGTGCACACCGATGCCGTTTCCGGCACCAAACACGCCCTAGCACCGCTCAGCTGAGCGGTGTTAGATCGTTGTCCGCGGGAGTATTACTTTGCTCGCTGAGGTCGTGTTGCGTGAGTACCTGCAGAGACGTATTCTGAAGGCATGAGTATTACTTGGCGATTCTGGCTTGTGCTGATTCAGCTGACGATCCTGGTCGTCGGGGTGTGGTTGACCACGGGCGCATACATTTCAACCGCGCCGTGGTACTTGGCCGGCCTTCTCGCCGTCGTAATCAATCCAGCGATGTTCGAGCCTCTCTTCCCGAAGCGGGGAGACGTTCTCGGGAACTCGGTTCTAGCCTTCTTCCTCGCCACCGTATCGCTCGGCGGTGAACTCGAACTCGGCTGGCTCTATCTCAGGATCCCGCTGGTTCTTGTTGGAGGCGCCGCGGCTCTCACCATCGTCGGTGAGGAGGGCTCATTCCTGTCCACCGTGTCGAGACGAATCACAGCTCTATCGAGTGCGATGGTCCTCTACTCGGCAGTCTTCTGGATCTCCATTGCCGAGAGTTTCCCGATCGAGTCGGTTGAGTTCTGGAACCTCGCCGCGATCTGGGTGACCTTGGTCTTCCTCCATGCAGTCAAGTGGGAGAATCTGTTCATCTCTCTTCGACCTGCTCGGAAGGGCGCGACACCTGTCGAACTCGTCGGGCCATCCCGTCTCCGCGTCAAAGGTCAAGGGCTACCAGCAGTTGGCATGCATGTTGAGGTCTCCGGTGCTGGAGCGAATTGTCGCGCGACTGTCGTCGCTCGAATCCCTCGTTCCGATTCGATCCTCACTGAGCTTTTCCTGCACAAGAACGACGTCGCCGATGATCTGGTCGCGGCTCGTGAGCTGTCGGTGACTCCCGTAGATGAGCCAGGCGACATCGTTGGTCATGTTGCAGCAGGTTCGTCCGTGGGTGAACTTCTCTACTCGCCTGCAGAGGCGCCAGAGATCGGTGCTGTCGTCTTCGTTGAGAGTAGCGGTGACAAGGTCCTGTATCAGGTCATCGGTGTGCGTGCCGGGGTACTTCGCGCCGATGGCTCAGAGACTGCGGTCCCACTTGTTCAGGCCATGCAGCTGGGCCTACTCAGGACCGGGAGACGCGAGCTTTCGCGCTACCTTTCACTGCCGGCTCTTGACTCAGAGGTTCGCAGTTTTCCAGCGCCGCCAGAGAACCGAGATGAATGGCCCGCGCTCGAGACAAGCCCCTTTGAACTCGGTCATGTTCGCGGGACGACTGTGCCGGTTAGCGTCGATCTTGAGCGCCTGTGCGAAGGACACACAGCGATACTCGGCATGACGAAGATGGGAAAGTCGCACTTTGCTCGACTTCTGGTCGAACGGCTTGCACAGGATGGTCACGTGCTAGTCATGGACCAGACGGGTGAATACCGGAGACGGATGCCGTCAGCTGGGACCTACCAACCAGGCATTGACTGGACGGCCCCAGGACTCTCGATCTGGGAGCCGGGTCCGCACACCTTCGGTCCTCCGGGAGCTGCTCTTGGTGTGCTGAATGAGATCGAGCAGCAAGCGATGGCCGAATACCGAACCCTGGACATTGCCGGTGGAGAGAAGCCGACGACCCGCGTCATCCTCATCGAGGAGGCCCATCAGTTCATTCCTGAACCAGCCGTTATTGGCTACAAGGGAATCGGACACGATCAGTCGCTTGAGATCGGCAAGAAGCTGATGCAGATCCGAAAGTACGGTGTGTCCATCATCTTCGTGAGTCAGCGGACCGCAGTTGTCTCGAAGACCGCTCTCTCTCAGTGCGAGAACCTGGTCGCGTTCCGGACGGTCGACCATACCGGGCTCGATTACATGGCGATGATTGCCGGAGACGGAATCAAGAGCATCGCACCACAGATTCCACCGCGACAGGCACTCCTGATCGGCGACGCTTTCAGCTGCGAGAATCCCATCGCAATTGACGTTCGCGGAGAGTTCACGCAAGGCACTTTCCCAACTCTCCTGGGCGACCGGCCGATCTCAGCTGCGACAGAGATTGACGAGGACGACATTCCATTCTAGGGACTGCGACCGCGTTTCGGGCGCGGTCACTTACGAGTCTCTAGATATACAACACAATGACAAACGAAAACCTTGTGCGCACAAGCTTCACGCTCCCGCAGCGGGACTTGCTCTTCCTCGACTACTTGGCCGAGTCCCGCCAGATCTCCCGGTCCGAGGTCATCCGCACCGCGATCCACATGCTCCCGTTCGTGCACTGGCACGACGAGCACCCACATCCAGTGAGCACCAACCCGCCGCGAGTGATGTCGAGTCAGCTGATCGAGATCCCAGCGACGAAGCAGTTCATGCAGTCGGGATTCGAGAACGGTCTTGCCGAGCAGTACCCAGATTTCAAGGTGCGTCAGCGAGAGTACTGCAAGGAAGTGGCTCGAGCGATCATCGACGACATCAAAGATCGTCGTTCTGACGACGCTCTTCCTCACGACGAATAGCCTCGTCGATTGCCAGTCGGGCGAGCTGTTTCGGGCACAAAGTTCGAGAACCGCCACGATCCGGTGCACCAGATAGGACGCACGACGAACTAGCGGCCCTTCGAAAAGGGTTCCGCAGCTCAACAGAGGGCTCTCGTCGAGCGACGGTCAAGTTCGAACACGTGGATTTCACGGTATCGAGCTTCGACTCGCGGTCTCCCGATTCGTAGCTCAGCTGAGCGCTCCGAAAAAGTTCGAGCACGGACCTCACCTCATCCAGAAGGTCCGCCTCTGGCTTGCCGTCCGTGCCGTCAAGCGCTTCGATTCGCTCGATCAAGTCAGCCTTGGTCACGTCATAGCTGAGCTGGTCGATCTCGCGAGACACGAAGGCTGCAGTGAGGCTCGATAGTTGCGACTTGGCCTTGGCCAAGCTTGCCGCCTGAGTACGCCGGTTCGTCTCCGATTCACGTTTCTCGGCCTGGACGAGGGATTCAGCTTCTCGGACTATCTCGTCGACCAGCTCGTCGTCGAGCTTGATGCTCCGCAGGCGCTGTTGGATGTGGCTTTCGAGCACGTCTTCTCGAACGGTCGTCGTCTCACACGCGCGGTTGTGGCATCGGTAGTACACACGCCCCTTCTGTCTCTCGCCGACCATGAAACGGCTGCACAGAGCGCAGCGCAACAGTCGGCGGTAGAGGAAGTTGTGCTTCGAGATCCCTTTAACCGCCTTACGGTTCAGCCGTCCCTGAACCGTCTCGAAGAGCTTCTTCGTGACGAGTGCGGCATGCTGCCCATCGAAGAGTTCGCCTGTTCGCTTGTACACCAGAGTCCCGGCGTAGAAGCGATTCCGAAGGATGTGTGCGATGTTGTTCTTGGTAATCGGTCCGTCCCGTGTGTTGCGTAGGCCTCGTTCGTGCATCTTCTGCCTGAGGGACTCCAGGCTGTACTCGCCAGTGGCATAGAGCTCGAAGGCTTCCTCCACGAGTGGCCCCTTCAGGGGGTCAATCTCTTTGGGCTTTCCTCCACCGCAGTCCAGGTATCCGATTGGGGCTGGCAACGGTAGGAGGCCCTGCTTGTATCGGCCGTAGATTCCCTTGAGTGACTCCTCGCGGAGATTCCTGACGTAGTCCGCCGCGATGACTGCCTGGATGTCGGCGGTGATCCTCCCGCCACGTGTGTTCAGGTCGACTTGGTCAATAACGAAGCGGACGTCGATGCCGTCGTCGGCCAAATCGCCAACAGCAACCCAGTCCCGCAGGTTCCGCGCCGAGCGGTCGATCCGATGCATCAGAAGTCCGTCGGCTCGACCCGAGCGCAGGAGCCTCATCATCTCGCCGAAGACTGGTCGTCCCTTCTTCGCGGCGGTTTGCCGTTCCTCGAACCAGCGGGTGATTTCTACACCCATTCGGGCTGCGAGCGCCTGAATGGCGGCTCGCTGTTCAACTAGGGATACGCCCTCTCCTTGTTTCTCGGTTGAGACTCTCGTGTAGGCAAAGTACGAACTCATGAACCGTTTTGTGAATCTGGTAATACTTCAGAATGCGCCTCCGGCTCGGCGCTGTCAAGTCGTTGCAGCGCAAGTGCAATTGCGCCGCGAGCAAGGGCTCTGATTAGGGTTCTACGTCGTTCTTCATCGGTGATGCCGGTCATGTCCTTATCGTGATGCGGTGTAGCTCAGTGAGCCAGAGGCACCGGGCTGCCGGAGTGGCACTTCGCGGCCGCTTCCAGCGTACTCGGGCAGCACGTACGGTGGGGTCATGTACGACTTCACGAAACGCGCTCTCGAGTACCAGGCCGCCCTCAACGGCTACCTCCGAGCACACCTCGTCGACCATGGGATTGCAGAGGAAGTGATCGCCCGTCGAGGCATCGGTTGGGACGGCGAGCACATCACTGTCCCGGTTTGGCGCGGCAGGAGCCTGAGTTTCTTCGAGCGTTGGTCGCTCGACGCCATCGGCGTGCCTGTAGACGAAGTCGGCTTCGTGGCGCGCTACCCAAGTGACCGGTTCAACGAGGAGCACGAGACCCTCGTGTTCGCGGAGGGCATTCATGAGTGCCTCATCTTCGAGAGTATGGGCATCCCGGCGGTCGCAGCGAGCGGTCGAGGGCTCGTGTTCAAGACGAGGGACTGGAAGCCACTCCTCAACGGCATTTCGGAGGTGCTGATCGCATTGCGGTGCGGCGAGAAACGTTCACGGCGCAAGTACGTGCTCAGTCGCGATGAACTCGTGACCAAGATGCTCGTCGCGCTGTCGCAGGCTCGACGGATCGAGTGGCCGACCTCGATCGGTCGAGACGAGGGTGCCTTCGAGTTCTTCGGTCGTGACGGCCGGTCCGCTGAGGACTTCCTCGCCCTATGACCGAGTACAAACGCGACAACCAGACGCGACCTGCGTGCCGCTACGGTCGCGTCTACTTCAACCTCCGCCGGCAGTTCCAGCTGACGGCGAGCGAAGCGTTGCTCACCGACGTGATCGACACCCTGAGTCGACGGACCGGCTGGTCGTTTGCGAGCAAGCGCTACCTGGCGTCGACTCTGGGTGTCTCCGAGCGATCAGTGATGCGCATGATCGAAAAGCTCGATGAGCGCGGTCTCGTCGAGCGGAAGCAAGGGCGACGCGGATTGGAGCTTCGAGCCAGCGAGCGCTGGCAGGCGGCAAGAGCGCTTGACGCTCCAGCCAATCCGTCACAATCCACCTGACAAAACGTCTCGGGTATATGAAGATATAGAAAGAGATAAGAAGACGATATGGGCCGCCGATCGTGCCGCTTCCGGCAGCTCACGTAGTCTCTCTCAGATCGGGTAGGCGGTGTACCGTGAATGCCTATGGCCCGATCCCTGCCCAACTACCTCCGCACCTTTCGACGTCGAGTTCATCTCTCGCAAGCGGATGTCGCGCGGCTGCTGGGAGGTTCGAGCCGCACGACGGTCGTTCGTCACGAGACGGGGGCTCGGGTCCCTTCATTGGAGACCGCGTTGGCCTACGCCGCGATCTACGGCGTCGATGTGCGCGATCTGTTCGCTGGCCACTATGAGGACCGGATCGCCGATGTCGTGGCTCAGGCCGAGGTGCTCCGACAGATGATCTCCGAAGTCGACGGAGACGAACTCACGCGACGGAAGGTAGAGACGCTCCGACAGCTCCTGGAGTCTCCAGAGCCCTATCTCGTTCCATGCGAGGGTGCGAACGAGTAGTTGCTCTGGAGCTCACCAGGAAGGGCTTCGCGTTCGGGGTCCTCGAGGGTGAAGAGCGGTTGATCGATTGGGGGACTCGCGAGTGCGGCAGAGACGTTGCTCGTGTGCTTCCGGCGCTCCGGTCGGTCACCGAGCGCTATCGGCCAGATCGACTTGTTCTCGAAGAGCCAGCGGGCTCGCCCAAGAAACGGGCTGGACGATCGCTATTGGCGTGGATCGAGCAGTGGGCTTCTGACTTCGACCTACCTGTGTCGGTTGTCGAACGCGATCAGATGGAGCGCTATTTCGGCGTCTCTGGTCGCTACGAGATCGCGCGGCGGGTAGCCGCGCTCTTCGAGGAGCTTAGACTTCACCTCCCGGACAAGCGGAGGCGATGGGAATCGGAGCGCCCGATGCTGGGAGCGTTCGTCGCCATCGGCCGCGGTCTGGCGAGCTACCGGGGTGGCTGATGTGCCGGGTGCGGCACATTGCGCCTTCTTGGAAGAAGCCGGAGTTCGGCGCACACTGAAGGTGGACACGTTCCATCAACAACCAGCTCTCGGTACTCGTCGTGCCGAGGGGTTCGGCACACGCATCGAGGGCGACCAAGGAGGAATCCGATGTCGTTTCCACTCGGTCGCGTGGTCGCGACCCCAGGCGCTCTGCATGCGCTCGAAGATGCTCGGCAGCAACCGGCCGCGTTTCTCTCCCGCCACCGGTCTCGAGACTGGGGTGAGTTGCCAGAGGACGACGCCAAGGCGAACGATCTGGCGCTCGAGCAAGGTACTCGCCTGCTCAGCGTGTACCAGACGACAAAGGGTGAGCGGCTTTGGATCATCACCGAAGCCGATCGCTCCTCCACGTGCATCCTGCTTCCCGAGGAATATTGAGATGACGAATCTCGAAGGCCTCTCCATGGCGGAGCTCGTGGTTCTCGCCGGAGGTAGCTTCGTCGAGGAACCTCGCGCAGAACGGCTGCAGGTCCATGCGAGCACCGATGAACTTGCGCGCGAGATCGCTCGCCGCGTTACGAAGAGGAGCCTCGAGACACGAGAACTCCTCGATCAGCCCGAACTGGTCGCTCGCTGGGTCGCCCTTCGCTACGCGAGGGACGATCAGGAGGTCTTGGGAGCGCTCTATCTCGATGTTCGAAGCCGGCTGATCGAGGACCGTGAAGTCTTTCGCGGAACCGTCGGCAAGTGCAGCGTCGACGTGCGACCGATCTTGCGCGGCGCGATCGAGTGCGGAGCTTCGACGATCGTCCTGTTCCACACGCATCCGTCTGGCGATCCGTCGCCGAGCGCGCAAGACATCTTGTTCACCGAGAAGCTGCACGCGGCAACGAGGACGCTCAGCCTCGTGCTGGCGGACCACGTGATCTGCGGGAGCGCTGACCGCTTTACGTCGCTTCACCGAACTGGTGCTCTCAAGTGAGAGCAGGCCCGGAACTTCGAGTTCCGGGCTTCTTTGCTGCTCGCGGCAACGCAGTGCTCCTTGGCCGGTCGCCACGTAGGGGCGATGCTGACGTGAATGGAGCGGGCAAGCATCTATCTCGGGAAGTCGACCTGGCGGCGCGAAGGGCGTCCGGTCGGCATGCTGCAGGACGACCGCTTCCTCCACATGCTGATCTTGGGTCAGACCGGGACCGGAAAGACGACGCTGATCCGGTCCATGGCGCTTCAGGATGCCGCCGCGGGCCGAGGGTTCATGGTCCTCGACCCGCATGGGGATCTTGCGGAGGATCTGCATCAGGAGCTCATCGCGATGGGCCGCCGACACCGCTACCTCGACCTCGGCCAACTGCGGCCCAATTTCTCGTACAACCCGCTCGCCGATGTCGAACCCGACAACGAATCCTTCGTCGTCAACTCCATCGTCGACGTGTTCCGCCACCTGTGGACCCTGGACGACGCGCCCCGCTTCGAGCACCTGCTTCGCAACGTGCTTTTCGCGCTACTTGCACACGAGAGGCCGTCGCTTCACCTCATCCCCGAGATCCTGGCCGACAAGGCTTTCCGCCGGAGGATCCTGCGCCGCGTCGAGAACGAGGAGGTCCTTCGGTTCTGGCGCGACGAGTACGACGGCTACAGCGCCAAGTTCCGGGCGGTCGTGGTCGCTCCGCTGCAGAACAAGATCGGAGCGCTTCTGACGGATCCCAGGCTTCGCCAGGTCCTCGCCGATGGGAAGGGGCGCATCGACCTGCGTCGCGAGATGGACTCCGACGGGATCGTAGTCGTGAATCTGGCTAAGGGGAGGGTCGGATCCGGCCCGGCGTCCTTGATTGGATCGTTGCTACTGACGGAATGTGCTCGCCTGGCGTTCACTCGGGCCGATGAGGCTGAATGGGACCGGCGAGACTTCATCGTCTACGCTGACGAGTTCCACCAGTTCACCACGGGTACTGTGGCCTCGATGCTCTCCGAGCTTCGGAAGTACCGCGTCGGTGTTGTGCTTGCCGCGCAGTTCATGACGCAGATGCGTCGAGACGTGCGCGACAGCGTTAGCGGCAACGTAGGTTCCAAACTCGTCTTCCGGATCGGATCGGACGATGCGCAGCACATGGCGGCTGAGTTTGGTCCTCGCTTCGCACTCCTGGATCTGATGGAGACACCGAACTGGCACGCGAAGGTTCGCATCGCGATAGCCGGAGCACCGTCTAAGGCGTTCTCGATGGAAACTCTGGGCGAGTCCTGAGCCGGTGCGGTTCCACTGACCTACCCTGAGCACTCCGTTTCGTACATCGGGCCACCGATCAGGAAGGCGGCAAGGAAGTAACGGCTTGGCACCTGTTCGCCATCGAGCACAGCGTCCTTGCGGAGCCGCACGAATGCGGCTCCTTCAAGCACCAAGGCTTTCTCCACCATTTCAGCGTCTTCACCCCAGTCGTCACGGAGATCTGCTGGTTCCGTCGGGTTCATCGATTCGAGAACCGTCTCCCACTCACCGCCATCGCGGATCGCTAGAACGTAGCCGTCCGACTCGTTTGTGACACGGACCGTGGCGTCGCCGTCTTCCTCGTGGGCGTAGCAGCCCACGAAGGTGTCTTGGAGAATCGGAATCTTTCCGCACGCTACCAGTGCTACAGCGGCCGCGATCAGTAGTGACGCAATTTGCGACTTCGCGAGGATGCCCGTGCCGGGAAGTTGGTCTCTCGTGCGCTGCTTCAATCTTTCCCCCTTTGGAGCTGGTGTGGTGACAGATAGAGACGGACGCAGGTGGACGATTCGACTGTTCAGAGTGTGTGAATACTTGGAACCGGGGGCGATTCCGACGCTAGCGTCCGTCTAGTACCGTCGAAGTGTTTTGTAATCCTAGAAGGGGGACCTAGCGTGTCTACACGTTCACATTGGGCCTGTCTAGTAGAAGGTCTTTCGACATCGGTCCAAGATTCGTATGCAGAGCTGGAAAGTGCACTCAACGCCAGAGAGGTTCCTGAGCTCACTTTCTCGCGCGTAGAGTACTCGGAGGCCGGCGTCGGTTCCGCTCAACGGGAGTACATGCGGATCACTCGCAAGGACTACGTGTTCGATGTGTGTGCGGCGCCGTTTGGAAGGTCGTTCTTCTTCAGCTGGTGGATGTCCATCCCTCAGCTCCCGTTTGCCATCCTCTACACAGTTGGCTACTTCGCCGCGATCGTCATTGCGACTGCAGCGATCTTTTGGCCGTTCCGGGGATCGTGTTTCGGTTACCTCCTCTTGCCGTTCCTCCCCTTCGGCGCGGGTATCGGCCTACTGTTCCTCATGCGTATCGGAGCTATCTTCGACGAAGGTGTCGCTTTGAGGATCCCAGTGGTTTCATCCATATACCGGGCATTTTTCGCACCCGAGACGTACTACCGCTCCGACACACAGAAGATGTTCGAGAAAGCCGTACACAACGCTCTGCTGGAGGTGGTCGATGCAAAGATCTCCGAGCAGGGCCTCCGCGCTCTCGCTCCCGAGGACCGACGACCGCAGAAGGGTGGTGATCGAACGGATCTTTCTGCGCTCCTAGGTCTCCTTGGGTAGCTCCGTTCGGCGCGCATGGATGCTGCTGTCCGCACGGCCGCTTTCTACGACTGGGAGATTCGTGGTCGGGGCTGGCTGAGGTGGGACTATCCGGTTCGTCTAGAGCCTCCCTATCGGCCGTACCGGGTCGGTGGCCTTGTCGCCGGACAGACCAGGGTCATCGACGACGGTCAGCGGCACTCGCCGCTTTCGTCGTGGGTCGAATCGTTCACGCGTCGGCAGATTGCTCCCGTCGAGGACTCGTTCGACGAGGAGGTGCCTCAGGAAGCGGAAGCCTTGGCCTCCGAGCGCACTCAGGTCCTGCTTCCAGTTGGTACTGGAGTCGGCCTGCCCGGCATCTTGTCCTGGCTCCACAGTCTGTCGGGCGTTCGGAGCGCGATGGCGCTGGAGATCGAGTGTTCTGAGCGAGGCATCGAGATCTACCTCTCGGGATCTGCCGACGACCTTCGCTTCGCGGCGAGCCAACTCTCGCTCGCCGTTCCCGGCGTTGTGCTCCGATCCCCGAAGCATGATCTGCCGGAGCTGGTCGGCTCGCGACCGATCGGCGATTGGCTGGTTGCGCGCCTCGGTTTGGCTTCGGAGTTCATGGTGCCGATCGCAAAACCGATCTCGGATGAGCCGCTCGAATCACTGCTTGCGACGATGGCGGATCTCGTCACTGCCGGCGGCGTCGGAGTCGTGCAGCTACTGTTCGAGCCGGTCGATCAGCCCTGGCGAGAGCAGATCCTCTCCGCGGTGGAGACCCCATCCGGCAAACCGTTCTTCAAGGATGCTCCTGAGGTCACCAGCGAGGCGCGTTCCAAGGTCGCATCGCCGCTGTTCGCGGCCGCGCTGCGGGTCGCAGTTGCCTCGGACACGCACGAGGAGCTCGTGAGCCGGCTTTCTCGTGTCGCTGGCAGCTTGTCTTTCGCTCGAGATCTCGGCTCCAACGAGTTGATCATCGTCTCGGTCGAGCGCGATGTGGAACCGCTCATGGAAATCGTGGACCGAGTGACTACTTGGTCCGGGATGCTTCTCTCCGCGGAGGAACTCGGGATTCTGACCAAGATGCCGGGCAAGGACGTTGCTCTCGAAGCGCTTGTACGGCCTCTGGAGCGCACCAAAGCGGCCCCGAGCATGGTGACAGGCTCTGGCAACCTCGTTGGCGCCAATGAGCACCTGGACGCACTCAGCGATGTACGGCTGAGCGATTCGGACCGCACCAAGCACGTCCACGTGCTCGGCGCCTCGGGCGTCGGGAAGTCGACGCTGCTGGTTCGAATGATCCTCAACGACCTGGAGGCTGGCCACGGGGTCGGCGTTCTTGATCCCCACGGCGACCTCGTTCGGGAAGTTGCCTCGCGGTTGCCCGAGACGCGGCTGCGGGATACAGCCCTCTTCGATCCGAGTTCGAGTGGGCCGGTCGTTGGCTGGAACGTCCTGGAGGCGCGATCGGACACGGAGCGCGAGATGCTCACCTCCGACCTGGTCGGAGTCTTTCGACGACTGAGCACCTCGTGGGGCGACCAGATGAACGCCGTCCTGGCGAACGCGATGATGGTCTTCTTGGAGGAGGAGGTCGACGGAACGTTGGTCGACCTCCGTCAGTTCCTGGCAGATCCGAGCATCCGGCGAAGCGTTCTCGGACAGGTCAGCGATCCGATGGTCCGGAGCTTCTGGGAGACCGAATTCCCACTGATCGAAAAGCGGCGACCACAGGCTCCGATCCTGACGCGCTTGGACGCCTTCCTGCGCTCCCGGGCGGTGCGGCGCGTCCTCAACGTCAGGCAGCCCAAGCTGGACTTTCAGAGGCTCCTCGATGACGGGGGCGTCTTCCTCGCGAATCTGAGCATGGGCTCGATCGGTGAGGACAACGCGGCGCTGCTCGGATCGCTCTTGGTCTCGCGCTTCCATCAGGTGAGCTTGATGCGCGGACAGCAGGGCGAGGGCGATCGCCGTCCGTTCTTCCTCTACATCGACGAGTTTCATCACGTTGCGACCTCTTCGATGGCGTCGTTGTTCTCGGGCGCGCGAAAGTTCCGCCTTGGGCTGACCCTGGCGCACCAGGATCTCTACCAGCTCAAGTCCGCTGCGCGAGAGCTTGAACGGTCGCTGCTCGCGAACGCTCACACCCGCATCTGTTTCCGGCTCGGGGATGACGACGCTCGCGCCATGGACAAGGGCTTCTCGTTCTTCACCGCAGATGACCTCATGAACCTGAAGGTCGGTCAGGCGATCTGCCGGGTCGGGATGCGGAACGACGACTTCAATCTCGCGACGGAGCGGCTACCGAGAGTGAGCCGCGAGGAGGCTGCGGATCGAGTCGAGCGTGTCCACTCGCACTCGCAAGGCCGGTGGGGAGTTGAAGAGGTTGCGCTTCGGGATCAACCCGCAGAGGAGACCAGTGACGCCAGGTCGGAATCGCGGGGCAGCAATCCAGATCCGCCTGCGGAATCGAAAGACCGTCCACCGAGGAAGTCATCGCCCGAACCGGAGGAAGAGCCAAGTCTCTCGAAGGCGCTGCTCGACTTTCTGGAGTCGGTTGCACGAGAACCACTGCTGGGGGTTCGCGAACGCAACGCTCGGCTGGGCCTCAGCGCTTGGGACGGCAGTCAGCGAAAGAGCGAGCTACTCGAGGACGAGCTCGTGCGCGAGGTCGAAATCAACCCCGGCGGCCGCGGGAGCCAGTTCAAGCTCCTCGAGCTGACCACCAAGGGGCGCGACGTTCTTTCGAAGTACGAGATCCAGACCACTACCGGTCTCGGTCGTGGAGGCGTCGCCCACCAGTGGTGGGTCCAGCATGTTGCCTCACACCTAGCCGAGCGCGGCGTGAAGGCAACGACCGAGGACGAGTCCATGGGTGCTCGAGTCGACCTACTAGCCATGATCGATCGGAAGAGGACCGCAGTCGAGATCGACTTCCGGCAAGAGCAAGCCATTCACAACGTCCGTAAGGACGCCGAAGCTGGGTTCAAGCACATCGTGAGCTTGGTCGACGGTTTCGAGGTCGCTGACTCTGTCCGCGCTGCGGTCAGCGACCTCGAAACCGCGACCGTCGCGGTCGCGGATCTCCGGGAATTCGAATCTGTTCTCGAATCCCCAGCACCGCCGAACCAGAACAAAGAACCAGGTGGTAGCCGGCGCCGACGCCAGGCCAAGCAGGCTCGCCCGCAGCCTGTGCCGATCGTCCTGGAGGGCGGCGTCCTCGATACGCCAATGGCTGCGAGCTATCTGGGACTGAGTCCAGCAACCCTGGAAACCATGCGATCTAGGGGCGGAGGGCCTCGCTTCTCGAAGCTCGGGCGACGCGTCGTCTATCGACGCGAAGAGCTTGATCGGTGGCTCGAAGAGCGCTCCCAGCGTTCTACCAGCGACCAATAGGGGGCGTCGCCGTGATGGTACCGTGATGGTACGTGCTGGGCGGTCGCTGGTGCGATTCGTCGCAAACCTTTGAATCTGTTGGAGCCGATGAGCGGACTTGAACCGCTGACCTGCTGATTACGAATCGGGAGGTCGGCGATGCCAGATCCGGCTCAAGAATCAGGTTTTATTAGGTTCTCAGCCGGGACAAGAATCGGGCAGCGGGGGGCGTGTAAGCGCATAGTAAGCGCCAGGGACGAAATCGCGGACCTCAGGAAACCTCAACTGCCGACGCGGCGACGGCGGCAGGGTGCGGTCCGCCAGGATGCGGGGCCGGAAAATGGGACCCACGGCTCCAGCCGCCTCCGTAAGCGAGGTTGTGCCTGCCATAGGGTATCCATCGAGCCATAGGGTTTCCCCGGCCGGCGCCAACGGAAGGACCAAAGGCCCGCCCGTCATTCGCGGTGTTGGCCGACCTTCCGGGACTCTCGCATCGACCTCGCCAGGGACCGCCTCGCGTGCGCGTAGACCGTGCGGTGAAGCGGCCAGGCAAGCCGGCTCAACTATCCAGTTCTCGGAGGTCGTTGGCGGAGGCCGATCCCGCTAGCGAGGATCCTGCGACCGGCCCTCGCGTGCGCGTAGGAGCTGTCAGCTGGGGCGTCGAGTTTTTAAGGGCTCAGAGGTCTAAAAGGGGCAGTTCGTCGATGATCTCGAGTGTTCGCATCGAGACCGTGACGACGGAGCACAGCAGGTCGTAGATGTAGCTCGGTTGGTCGTGCTCGATCGCCCAGTCGTTGGGGTCGTTGGTGATGCCGGACTTCTTGTGCGTCTTGACCTGGTACTGGTTGAGGATCCAGTCGACCGCGGAGCGTGAGCCGAGCTGGTACTCGTGGGCACGCTCAGGGATGCCGCCGACGGCGATGCGCCGGTTGACCACGACCCGCGTCTTGTCGTCGACCTTCTTCTTGGACATAGGGTCGGTGACCTTCGGGTAGCGCATCTTCTCGACTCGCCAGTGCTTCGGGTTGCGGGCATCGAAGTCCTCGGCGAAGGTCGTCTCCAGATCCGGCCACGCCTCGACTTCCTCATAGCGCAGGTGCAGATCCGCGAGGGCTCGCCCTGCCGTCGCGAAGGCCCAGAAGGTCTCCGCCGACTCGACGGGAGGTATGCGCGGCAACGCCTTCTTCAGGTCGGCAGCGAACGCTTTACGGTACCGCGGCGAGTGCAGGATGCCGTAGACATGGAAGAAGACATCCTCGTCTGTGATCGAGGGGTCGAGCCGGCGGTAGCGGCCGATCGCTGCGTCCGAGACGTTGGGTTGCCAGCCCGTTGGCTGTTGGTCATCGAAGAGCCCCGGATCGAACGCGCTGGCGTCGCCCTCGAACGTTCGGAGCGGGAAACATCGGATCGCGTCTATGTAGATCTTGCTGTCAGGGATCCTGTCGACGATCAAGACCGAGAAGGGAACTCGAGATCCGGCCTCGGTAAGCGTGATGGTCGGAGTTCGCGAGTCCGAGGACGGGAAGAGGCGAGGTAACTGATATGTGCGGTTGTTTAGTGCCGGCTGCGCGAGCACGAAGCGCCTCTCGAACGGCCGATAAGTCGCCACGTGGAATGCGGACTCGTCTACGGAGTGTGCCTCACCGCTGACGATACGAACGAAGTCTGAGTGATCCCAGCTAAACGACCTCTCGTCGTAGCTGACAAACTCCTTCGCCGCCTGCCTCTTGGCCGGGGCCTTGCCGCCAAGCTGAGGATGTGCCGCCCTGAACCGGCGAAGCTCATCGTTGAAGAACTCCACCATGCGGCGCACGTTGGCCCGTAGCTTGGCCTGACTGCTGTTGTAGTTCCAAGCATCTCTTGAGGTCACCAGCCCACTCGTACGCATCGCGAAGATGCTCTGGTCGTCGCCGGGTTCGCAGAGGGGCGGGTAGTCGAAGAAGCGGTCCGACCGCTGGTTGATCCAGTCTCCGTGTTCGTTGGGCTTCACGGTCCGCCAGGGAACCGCCTCCAATGTCGACTCGGCCGCCGCATCCGATCGGAGCTGCGAGAGCTTCTGCGAGCGCGTGAGGTAGTCGCCGATGTCCCGGTAGTGGAGCTTCGCGCCGGCCGGCGGCACGTCGCCAGATCCACGGACCGCCAGCAGAATAGCGACCGTGGCGCGGCTCCCTTGTCCGAAGATCTTGCCGCCTTCTCTGCGTGACCGTTCGCCGGCGGTCCTCTGATTCCCGCGCAGGTTGTACACGTAGAGATGGTGGAACTCGCCACCAAGCGAGAGCCGGAGACCATCGGCGACGTTCGAGTCGATGTAGCCGCCGTTCGAGACGTAGGCCACGATGCCGCCGGCACCGTTCTCGAGGATCCGGTCGGAAGCCCAGCGAATCGCCCGGATGTAGCTGTCGTAGAGGCTGTTCTTGAGCGTGGCCGTAGATCGTGCCGCGTAGGTGTCCGCGATGCGCTCGTCGAGCCTCGGGTACTTGAGGTTCTGGGTGTTGTCGTTGGCCGATGTCTGCCCGACGGACCATGGCGGATTGCCGAGAACCACCCGAATCGGTAGCGATCGCTGCCGATCGGCGCGCTTGTTGTTCGATCCGAAGAGATCGATGTTGCTGCCGGAGCCTTCTTCGCTGAGTTGGAAGGTGTCGGTGAGCACGATCCCGGGGAAGGCCTGGTACGGCCGATCAGCTCCCACTCCGGCCGTCAGGTCGTGGTAGGACGCTTCGATGTTGATCGCCGCGATGTAGTAGGCGAGCAGGAGGATCTCGTTGGCGTGTAGCTCGGTGGCGTACTTGCGCGCCAGGTCATGTGGCGAGATCAGTCCCGACTGCAGCAGGCGCACGAGGAAGGTGCCGGTGCCAGTGAACGGGTCGAGGATGTGCACGTCCTCGTCGGTGAGGGAGCAGTTGAGATGTCTTCTCAAGGCGCCGTCTGTCGCCTGAACGATGAAGTCCACGACCTCGATCGGCGTGTAGACGATGCCCAGCTGGTCGGCGGTCTTCGGAAGCGCCTTGGCGAAGAAGCGCTCGTACAGCTCGGTGATGATGCGCTGCTTGCCCTCCGCGTTGTCGATGCCTTCTGCGCGGAGCTTCACGTCTCGGTAGAAGCCAGCCAACGTGTCCCGATCCTTGTCGAGGCTGTGCTCGTCGAGACGGTCGATCATGCGCTGCATGGCTCTGGACACAGGGTTGGAGCCGATGAAGTCGTAGTCCTCGAAGAGGGCCTCGAAGACGGGCCGGGTGATCAGGTGCTGTGAGAGCATGCCGATCGCGTCGTCCGTATCGATCGAGTCGTTGAGGTTGGCCCGCAGGCCGGCCACGAAGCCCTCGAAGGCTTCGCCTACGTTGAGGCTCGGGTCATCGATGAGACTGTGAATGCGGGTCTCGTGTCTGGCGGCGATCGCCGCGATGTCCGTTGCCCAGTCTTCCCAGTAGTGCCGGGTGCCGACCTTCTTGACCAGTTGGGCATAGATGGCGTCGGAGACCTCGCCAATGGGGAAGCCGAGCGTGAGCTGGTGGGCTCCGGCGCCGCCCTCCTCTTCTTCGTCGCCCAAGTCGAGGCTCTGGGGCTCGCCCATGCCGCCGTGCTCGACTTCGATCATGTCGGGGCGCTCGTTGTTGACTTCGAGCTGGTTGACGACGGCGTTGAGCCGCTCGTCGTGGGAGCGCAGCGCGTTCAGAACCTGCCAGACCACCTTGTAGGCCTGATTGTCGGCCAGGGCTTCCTCGGGCTTGAGGTTGGCTGGGATGCCGATCGGCAGGATGACGTAGCCGAGCTTCTTGCGACCCGAGGGATCCCGTCTCATGACGCGGCCGACCGCCTGGATCACGTCGACCATCGAGTTCCGAGGCTCGAGGAAGATCACGGCGTCGAGCGCCGGCACGTCGACGCCTTCGGTGAGGCATCGAGCGTTCGAGAGGATCCGGATCCGATCCTCGCCGACGTCCTGTGCGAGCCAAGCTAGCTTCTGTTCGCGTTCGAGCGCGTTGTGCCCTCCGTCGACGTGGTCTACCTCCACGGTGACGTCCAGATCGGAAACGGCGAGGTCGAAGCGGTCGGCAACCTCGCTGAAGAGGGCCGCGAACTCCTGCGACTGCGCGATGGTGTTGTTGAACGCTAGCGCCGTCTGCATCGGCGTCGCGTCGGTCTGTGAGAACGCCTTCCCTCTGGCGTTCCTCTTGGTCAGGGCGTTCAGGCAACCGACCATCTTCGCGGCTCCCTCGAGCCGCAAGTCGTGGTCCTCGTCTGAGATGAGGTCCTGGAAGGCAGTCGAAACCGATCCCTCGTCGACCGCGAGCACGAGCACCTTGTAGTCGGTCAGCAGGCCGCGATCCACGGCCTCTCGAAAGCCGACCCGGTGGAACTCGGGACCGAAGGTGCCGTCGTCGTCCATCGAGGCCAGGACGGCCGACTCGGCGTCCGCCTTGGCCTTCGTGCCGTCGCTGTAGACCCGCGGCGTAGCGGTCATGTAGAGGCGCTTGGCCGCTCCGATCTGCTCGTTGTCGTGCACCCGGGTGAAGTTGGAGTCCTCGTCGCCAACGAGGGTGACGCCCGTCGTCCTGTGCGCTTCGTCGCAGATCACCAGGTCGAAGGGTTCGAGCCCGAGCCTCTGTGCGTCCGCGATGACCGATGTGGACTGGTAAGTCGAGAAGATCGCCCGTAGGTGGCCCTCGGGTGCGCGTCCGAGGTTCGCCAGCAGGACCTCTGCGTCGGTCGTCGCCGGCACAACTAGGTCGAAGGGTGAGATGTCTTCCTGGTCGCCTCTGGTGCCCGCCTTGGTGTCCGAGCAGACCGCGAAGGGCGTCATCGGCAGGGACGACCAGGCCGCCCACTCTTTGACGGTCTGAGAGAGCAGAGAGATCGAAGGCAGGAGCACGAGCACCAGACCGCCTTCGCCGGCGATGCGTTCGGCGATGAGTTGGCCAGTGAACGTCTTGCCCGTGCCGCAGGCCATGATGAGCTTGCCGCGGTCGTGCTGGCCGAAGCCGGCGATCACGTCCTCGATCGCGGTCTGTTGGTGGGGCAGAGGCTTGCGGGTCTTCCGCCGCAGCGGCCCCGGACTATCCGCCCGCCAGGCGCCCCAGTCGACTCCGGACTCGGCGAGGTCTGGCAGGGTGAGGCGCAGGGTCGGCTTGTCCTGGTCCTCGATCGCGTTGATCAAGTGCGTCGACCAGTTCGAGGTCGTCGCGATCAGCATTCGCTCGGTGAACGGCGGTTTGCCCGATCGAGCGAAGAAGGTTCCGGTGTCTTGGAGCGTCAGGGAAGACGACTCCGTATAGAACTTGCACTGGATCGCCGTGAAGCCCGAGCCGTCGGCGTGTTCGGCGATGAGATCGATCCCCGTGTCGACTTCGCCGGCGTTCCCGGTCCAGTCCTCCCATAGCCACACTTGCCGGAACTTCGTCGCCCACTGCGGCGCGACCCGCAGGAAGCCCAGCATCAGGCGCTCGAAGCGCTTGCCCTTCTCGTGCTCCGAGAGCGAAAGCTCGCGGATCTCCCTCAAGACGCGATCGAGTTCGCGATGTCCAGACATCCTCAGCCCCTCTTCCCTGGATTCGGTTGCTCGAGTCTAAGGCCGGGAGAGCCCACGAAGCCGGGCCGAAGCCGCACTGGTCCCAAACTCGCCACCAAGAACACCAGAAAGGGGCTTCTTGGTGTTCCTGGTAGGGCTTCTGGAGACTCACCGCATCCGCATGGCCGGCGGTATGAAGACCAGTGACTCGACGGGTCGCCCGCCTGTCTCGGCTCGCTGCAACCGAGCGAAACCGGAGCAGATCGCGATGCGGAAGAAGTGCTCACCCGAGCGCCGCCAAGGTCCCTGTTCGTGGTGCCGAAACTCAGTCTTGGACACGGGGTTCGGGTACGCGTCGCGCAGCACCTCGAGCAGGAGATCGAGATCGGGGCTCCCCAATCGGTCGCCGAAGACCCGCTCAGCGGTCGCCGTGGAGTACCGCCAGAGGGCCAAGGCCGCCTCGAGGTGGTGTTGTTGGATCGTGGTGTCTTGATCCAGCAGCGCGTAGATCAGAGCCAGCCTGTGGACCTGGACGGGACCTCGCTTGGTAATGCAGCCCACCATGCTGTCCCCGACGCTGGACAGGCGCGGGTACACGGCCTTCCAGAGTTCACGCGTCGCGGCGCCATGGTCGAGTGTTTCGGCCGTCTTGCCGTACTCGATGGCCTCCGACAAGCGGTCGGCGAAGTCCTTGAGGGAATCCCAGGCCGGAGGCTCCGGGTAGGGCAGCTCGCCATGTCTTCGGGCGAAGACCCAGAGGAAGCGGTTGGCGAAGCCGTTTCCGGCGTGTTCCGGGGTGAGATAGCGATTGAGGTCGACTGGGGTGACTTGGGCGACGATGGAGAGATGTACTCCCGTCGCTTTTTCGTCTCCACCTCCGGAGGCCTTGACCATGTTCTGGAGCGTGTCGCGATCGAACGCCTCTCGGAGCATCGGAGAAAGGGAGTTGCCGTCGCGCCGGGCGTTGCCGAGCACTCTCGCGAACTCTTCCTCCACGGCGAGCAGGCGCTTGTCGCCTTCCCCCGGATCGGCCCCTCTCGGGTCTCGCACCTTCCACAGGAGGCCCTCGCCCGAGTTCAAGCCGCTACACACCCTCTCCCTATACCAAGGGTCGTCCAGCGCCTCGCAGGCAAGCTCGTACGGCCTTCTAGCCTCGGTGAGGGCAGTGCCCTTGCGTGCGGCTGAGTCGCCTACGACCAGGACGAAGAGGTTGGCGTAGTGACGCTCTTGGCCGACTCGATAGTGCGCGCTTCTGCCGATGGCGTTGCCGAAGAAGGCCAGGAAGATCGCCAAGATGGCCGCCGGGTCGGCTTCGGTCTGGCTGGCTCGAAGACGCACGTACTCGCCGGCGAGTCCGATGAGCGCTGCGTCGTCCAGTCGGAGTTCGACGCTGGAGTCGTCGGGCTCAGCGGTTTCCGGCGTGAACGCCCGAGAGACGGCTGCGAGTCGAGCAGCGGTCACGCTCATCGGTCGCGCCCTTTCGTATCGGAGCACTGCTCGAGGAAGGGTAGCCACTGGTCCGCGCCGCGAGGCCGCGGACGGAGCTGAGTAGCGATGTCGAGCGCCTGGATGAGTGCTTCCGGGCTCGCACCACCCCTTAGGAGAGGTCCAAGTGCCTCGACGAAGAGACGCTGCGCGTCCAAGTTGGCGGCCTCGAACATCCAACCGGTGGCCAGGTCGAAGATGCGCTCGTCGCGCCTTGCAAAGGCCTGCTGCGTCTCCGCGTTTCCGAGACATCCGCAGCCGGCGCAACTCCAAGCTCGTACTGTTGGGTCCTGGATGTAGTCGGCACCGTGCACCTTGCAAGCGGGGCACGTGATTTCGGTGCTGACGAGACCGGTGGAGGCTGGCAAGGACGGAAAACGAACAGCGGTCGTCGACCGGAAGGCCGCGCCCCGGCTCGCCTGCGGCTGTTCCACGGGTCAGCTCGCCTCACTCGTCGAGAGTCGAGCGTTGCGCTCGACGTAGTCCTCGAGGTCCGCTAGTCGGTAGCGCACCAGACGCCCGACCTTCGAGTATCGAGGTCCTGAGCCGGTCAGTCTCCAGTTCTCGAAGGTGCGGGGCGAGACACCGAGGAAGGCGGCGGCCTCCTTGGTGCTTAGGAAGGCATTCCTGCGCTCGATCATTCGGCAGTACTCCTGTAGAGCCTGCCGACCCGGCCGCAGGGCGTTGGTCAACTGCCGGGCGAAATCCCTTGACCGGGCGGGGCTTTCCGCTACGATTTGGGGGCTTCCGAGGTCAACGGCGTCTGGTCGCCAAACTGTTCGCCGCTGGTCTCGTCGCTCGGCCGACCTGCCACTTGGTGGGTCGGCTTTCTTCGTTTTGGGATCGCAACAGAGCGTTCCCGAGCGCAATTCTTACCACGTGATCGTAGTGCCCGCAAGCACACCACAAGGTCGCTTGGAATTCCGCAAGCGACCGTGGCGCAAGGGTCTGCGCGATTCGCGTACGGTTTCCTTGGGTGTGTACACAGAGCGTGTACAAGTGCATCCTCAAGTGCTCGCGAAGCTACTTTCTACCGACATTCTTTAGTCTTTGCCCGAGGTTATCTTGTAGATCTCGGTGTTGAGGATCGCAGACGTGAAGATCACGCCCTCGAAGTCGGGCTTCTTGAAGGGACTAGCGAGTGGGACCCAATGCAGCCGCTATGTCGCCGGCGATGCTCTCGGCCGCGTCTCGCACCGGGTCCTCTCTCAGGTGGGCGTAGCGTTGCGTCGTCGACTGCTGCTTGTGGCCCAAGAGCTTTCCGGTGATGTAGAGGCTCTGGCCGGAACTCACCGCGGAGGACCCGAAGTTGTGCCGCAGATCGTGGAGCCTCACGTCCTCGAGGCCCGCCGCGGCGCGGATGCGGCCCCACACCTTCGGCAGGCCCACCAGGGCCGCTCCCGGTCTCTTCCCGGTGATCACGTAGGGATTGCCCTCGAGGTGCTCAGCAGCGGCCAGGAGCTGCGCTACGGGTGCGGTGAGAGGTAGGGCCTTCGCTCCGGTCTTCGAGTCCGGCAGCCGGATCTCACGGCGCTCGAAGTCGACGTCCTGCCACCGAAGGCCAAGAACCTCCCCGACGCGCATGCCGGTCAGTAGCAGGATGCGCAGTGCGAGGACTGCGCTGGCTGGGGCGCTTGCGTCACGCTCGGCGCTTCTGAGAGCTTCGGCGACCCGCTCCACTTCCCCTCGGGTCAGGTAGCGCTCGCGCCGAGTCTCGCGGTACCGCTTCACCCGTGTGCATGGGTTGGTGCCATCGAACCGGCCACGCTCGGCGGCATGGTTGAGCATGCTCTGGAGGTAAGCGAGTGCCCGATTCGCCATCGTCGGGCGGGTCTTCCCGATGGCTTGGTGGAAGCGCTCGACATCGGTGCGGGTGAGGTCCTCCGCCTTGAGCCTCCCGATACGGTTGCCGAGGATCTCGGCGTTGATGCAGCGCTCGGCTTCGCGCAGGGTCGACGCCTTGGCCTTCGGCCTCAGGTGCTCCTCGATGTAGTGGCGAGCCAAGTCGCCGATCGTGGGAGCCTTCGCGCCCTGCCTGCGATCTTCGGCCGGATCACTCCCTCCGGCGATATCGCCGAGCACCCGTTGAGCCTGTGTCCGTGCCTGCTGTGGAGTCAGCTGGCCGTGACGTCCCAGTGTGAGCCTTCGTGTGCGCCCGTTGCGGGTGCGGTACTGGACCACGTAGGCCTTAGTACCGCCGGCGCTGACGCGCAGGCCGAATCCCTTCAGCTCAGCATCCCAGAAGAAGACCTGGTTGCGGCCCTCGGGAACCGTCGCAGCGTCCACCGCCCGCTTGGTGAGCTTCATCGCCTCGCCCCTCCCCCGCCCGTGTAAGCGGATAGTAAGCGGGCGGCAGCGTATCAGCCGGTAAGCCGGCGCAGCCGAGCGGACCAGTGTGCCGGCGCCCGAGCGGCTCCGAGCCCTTATTTTACGGGCCTCAGCGTAGTCTCTGTGGTCTGGGCGCTGGAGCCGATGAGCGGACTTGAACCGCTGACCTGCTGATTACGAATCAGCTGCTCTACCGCTGAGCTACATCGGCTTCGAGGCCTTGGCCCCTCGTGCGCCGCGCTGTCGGTGGCAGGGCGGCGGTTCCGGCGGGCGTGGTCTCGCGAGGAGGGCGCGGCCGGAACGGGCTGCAGAGCTGGAGATTCTAGGCGGTGGTGGCCCGCCTTGCCAAGCGCTCACTGGATGGTGTCTCGACCGCCCGGAGCAGCTCGAAGGCCCTCGTTCATCGCTGCGCGGTGCAATCCGGGCGTCAAAGCAGAGGAAGGTGACGTCCTCACCGAGCTCGCTCTCGAGGAAGAGGGCCGAGGCCAGCTGCACTGCGTCCGAGGGCCGCAGGGGGTGCGTCAGCAGCTATTGTGGCTGCATCTGGTGGGCGGATCGCTCGCCTCACTCCAACTTCGGCTACGCGACTACCTCTCCAGCTGCCGCTGCAGGAACTCGGCGCTGCGCTCGAACAGCTCCAGCCAGGTGGCGTGGCGCAGGAAGCCGTGCACCTCGTCGGGGAAGACGAGGATCTCGTGGTGCACGCCGTGCTCGCGCAGCTTCTCGACCAGCTCGGTGGTCTCGGCGAAGGGCACGTTGCGGTCGTCGTCGCCGTGGATCAGCAGCACCGGCGAGCGCCAGTCCTCGACGTGCGCCAGCGGCGAGCTCTCGAAGGCGAGGCGGGCCTGCTCGGGCACTTCGAGGGGGTCGTAGCTGGGCAGGAAGTTCTGGATCGTGCGGTTCCAGTCGTGCACGCCGTGGATGTCGACCCCGGCGGCGAACAGCTCGCTGGCGCGCGCCAGGCCGAGCGCGGTGAGGTAGCCGCCGTAGGAGCCGCCGTAGAGCGCGATGCGCTCTGGATCGACGTCGGGACGGGCGCGCAGGTAGAGGCCGGCGCCGAGCACGTCCTGCAGCTCGGAGGCGCCGGTGGCGCCGTAGTCGAGCGCCTCGCGGAACTCCATGCCGTAGCCGATGCCGGAGCGGTAGTTGACCGACAGCACCACCCAGCCCTGCGACGCCATGAACTGATTGAAGGTGAAGGTGTTGTGGTAGTAGCTCGAGTAGTGGAAGCCGAGCATCATGTGACGGCGCGAGCCGCCGTGCAGGAAGATGAGCGCCGGATGCCGGCGCGGCTCCCCGCCGGCTGCGGCCGCTGAGCTCGCACTGGGCGGCAGGAAGAGCTGGCCGTGGATCTCCAGGCCGTCGCTGGCCGGGAAGATCACCTGCTGCGGTTCGGCGAGCGCGGCGGACGGATAGCCGTCGAGCGCCCCGGCCGGGGAGAGGACGCGCGAGCCGCGCCAGCGGATGCGGCGCTCGGCCGGGCCGTCGCCGGCGGCGTTGGTGCCGGTGAAGGTGTCGCCTTCGC
Source organism: Acidobacteriota bacterium (assembly GCA_003388555.1). GTDB lineage: Bacteria > Acidobacteriota > Thermoanaerobaculia > Multivoradales > Multivoraceae > QQVD01. The sequence continues at coordinate 81,555 of QQVD01000048.1, forward strand.
TCAGCAGCACGAACGGCTGCAGCGGCACCCGCCCGGTGGCGCCGACGTAGCCGATCGCCCCGGACGGCAGCACCACCGGGACGTTCTCGACTCCGTTGCCGTGGGTGAGCTGGGTCAGCCGGCCGGCGGCGTCGACCTGCCAGAGGTGGCGGCGGTCGATGTCGTTCTGGTTCGACGAGAAGACGACGCCGCTGCCGTCGGCGGACGGCGCCACGTACTCGACCTCGAAGTCACCGGGGGTCAACGGACGCGCCAGGTCGCCGGCCGAGGCCTCGGCGTGGCGGCGCGTGGCGCGCACCGAGTAGAGATGGGTCCAGCCGTCTCCCTCCCACGGGAAGATCAGATGGCCGTCGCTGGTCCAGGCGATCTGGCGGTCGGCGACGACGCCACGGTAGGCGCTGCCGACACCGTCCTGCGCACGCCAGACCTCGGCGCCGCGGCCCGACGCGACGTCGGCGACGCGGATCGACCAGGGTGGTGCCTCACGCACCGGGCCGAAGATCTCCGGCAGCCGGTTGCGGGTCGGCAGACGCAGGAAGGCGATCTGCTCGCCGTCGGGCGAGAAGGCCGGCGCACCGTCGCGGTCGACCGACGGATCCATCCAGCGCAGCTCGCGGCTCGCGAGATCGAACACGCCGACGTAAGAGTGGGTGCCGCGGTCGCTGACCAGGGCGATCTTCTGGCGGTCGGGCGAGATCGCCAGGTCGGCGAGCGCGCCGCGCGCCGAGAGCAGCACCTCGCGCTCGAGCTCGCGGTCTTCCTGGCTCGAGGAGCCGGCTGGGGAGTCGTCTGAGGAGTCGTCTGAGGAGTCGTCTGAGGAGTCGTCTGAGGAGGCAGAGCTCTCGGCACGTGCGGCGCCTGGGGAGGCGGCGGCGTCGACGGAGGCCCCGGCCGAGGTCCCCGGCCTGACCTCGCGCACCCGGTGCAGCTTGCCCGCCTGCAGATAGAGCAGCGAGTCGGAGGACTCGAACAGAGGGCTCGTCGCGCCGTCGGAGATCTCCTCCAGGGACGGCGCGGCGCCCTGCATCGTCGGCCCGCCGCACGAGGTCGCCGAGACCAGCCACAGGGTGCGCTGCGCCCCTTCGGGATGGCTGGTGGGGTTGGGGATCTCGCCGGCTCGGTTCGGCGGACCGCCGCGCAGGAAGACGAGGCGGCCGCCGTCGGGGCTGAACACCAGCGAGGTGATCTCCTGGCCGTCGTCGTCGCCGTAGCGGGTGAGCGGCGTCGGGTTCCATTCCGGCGCCTGGGCGCAGAGGATGTTGCGCACTCCTTCGTCGTTGCTCACCCAGGCCAGCCGGTCGACGCCGGCCGAGGCCGGCGCCGCGACCATGTCGGACGGGAAGGGCGGCGCCAGCAGCCGCTCGAGGGTGACGGCGCGGGTCTGGGCGCCGGTAGCGGTGCTGGTCAGCGCCAGCGCGAGGGGGAGGGCGAGCGCGAGCACCGCTGTGAGTGGCAGACCGCGTCGCGACGCGCGGCGCCGCGGCAGTGGCAGGGCGCCGAGATCGAGGCGCCGCGATCGCGTCGGGCGGAGGGGGAGCTTCGCGGCGGAGGGGAATCGCGTCGGGGTCACGTTGGGCTCCGGCTGTTCTGTAGGGATGTGCCGGAGCTTTGCACATGGGTGGGCGAGGGGAGGGCTGCGGGTTGGGCGGCCCGGAGCGCTCGCAAAGCCGCGTTGCACTGCGTCGTCATTGCCGCGGAGGCGTGAAGCCATGCGTTGGGTGAAGCTGAAGCCGCAGCGTGTCGCTCGCCACGAGCTGGATGGCTGGGAAACCCCCACCTCTATCCTCCCCCTGCAGGGGGAGGAGGTCGGATGTTGCGCCGCGCCTCTTGTCAGCCAGCACCCAGCATCCGTCACTCCGGACTTGATCCGGAGTCCACGCGTCGCGTGGAGCCTGACCTGGAGTGCGGCGACGAGCTCCTTTGCTGGGAAGCCTGATGCCGAGTGAAGCGTCGGTCAGCTCAGTGGCAGGAGGGGCAGCGAGAGCCTCCCCGATGGGCCGATCCGGTCCCGGGTCGAGAGCACCGCTTCACTGCATCGTCATTCCCGCGAAGGCGGGAATCCACGCGTTGCGTGAAGCGGTAGCGTGTCGTTCAGCGACGAGCCGGATGATTGGGAAACCCCCACCTCTATCCTCCCCCTGCAGGGGGAGGAGGCCAGATGGTCGCGATCCCCGAGCCTTGCGGTCGGGGCAGCAGCCCTACTGCCCTGGCACGCTCCAGCCGGTGAGGTCGCTGCGGTCGAGCAGTGGCGTCTCCTGGCCGGCGGGCGGCCAACGACGCGGCTGGTAGTTCTCGTCGACGAAGCGCGAGGTCACACCGGGGGGCAGGACCTGGAGGGTCTTGAGGAACTCGATCACGGCGTCGCGCTCGTGCTCGGTGAGTGCCTCGAAGGCGAGGCGCTCGGCCTCGGCCTCGCCGGCGTGGGCGTGGATCGCCTGGCGCATCGTGGTGTAGAGGCCGTGGTGGTAGTACGGCGGCTCGTTCGCCGCGCCCCACAGCTTCTTGGTGAGGAATCTCCCGTTGCCGCCGAAGAACTCGTCGGACCCGGCCGGGTAGTGCATGTTGAGCACCTCGCGGTTGGGATCGTCCGGACCGGAGGTGATGTCGTGCAGCTTGAGGTCGGTGAACGCCGGCACCCAGGTGACGCCGTCGCGCTCGCGCAGGCGTGGCGCCGGCAGCACGTCGCTGTTGAGGTTGACGTAGAGCGGCTCGGCTTCGCCGAACTGCAGGTTGCCGGGCGGGTTGTAGGGGTTGGGCTCGCTGAAGTACCAGCCGAAGTCCTCCAGCGGCAGAGCCGAGACGTGGCAGCGGGTGCATCCGACGGCGTCGAAGGTCTGCTCGCCGAGCAGGACGGCCTGCTCGATCGCCGGCACCCGCGGGATCATGCGGCCCGGCGCCGAGAGAGCCGCCTGGTAGACCGAGATCGCGGTGACCTCGGCGCGCGACATCTCGTTGACGAAGGTGTCGCCGTCGGGGTCGAGGTCGTCGCCGAAGCGCTCGTCGGGTTGGATGCCGTGGTGGTGGTTCATGGCGTTGTTGGAGAACTGCCGCAGCGACACCACGGCGCCGGCCTGGTGGAACGGCATGATCACCAGCGACGGGTTCTCGCCCAGGCTGGGAGCCGGCAGGCCGACGACGTCGGAGGTGTCGAAGGTGCCGCTCGGGTTGCGGTGCAGCGTCCCGAAGGAGACACCCTTGGCGATCAGCTCGCGCGACTCGCCGGGCTGCATCGCTGCGCGGATCGCCACCAGCTCGTCGGTCATCTGGCGGGCCAGCATCTCGATGTAGCCGGAGCCGTTCATGCCGACGGTGGCGCGGCTGTTGGCGACCGAGGAGAGGGTGATCGGGTTGCCCGACTCGTCGAAGCCGTCGACCGTCGGATCCAGCGACAGGTCGCCGAAGTTGATGCTGTCGAAGCGCTGCGCCAGCACGAAGACGTTGGTGGTGAAGTCGCCGCCACCGCCGCTCGCGGGCAGGTTGTGGCACGAGACGCAGCCGTTGGCGTCCGGCGCCGACAGGCGGTTGAAGTTGCGCGGGAAGTGCAGCGGGTTCGACGGGTCGCTCAGCGGCGCACCGGTGCCCTTGGTGAGCGGGCGTCCGCCGCCCTCCTGATCGGTCCAGCGGGCGTCGAAGAGCTGGCCCCCGATGGCGAAGAGCTGCGGCACCGAGACCTCGTACTCCTGACCGTCGGCGAGGCGCGACGGCATCGAGACCTCACGGCCGATCGAGCTCTGGGCGAGCAGAGTCGAGGTGAGGAACAGCAGGCAGGCCGCTGCGCAGAGCAGGGCCGCGCGGAGCCCGCGTGCGGGGCCGCCGATCGGGCGAGCGAAGACGGCAGGACATCGGAGAGCGGAAGGCGAGTCGGTGCTTCGGAGCATTGGGTGAGCACTCCCGTGGGTCTGAGGTTCGAGGGGATGGATGTCAGGGAAACCGAGCGACGTCGGTCGGAAGGATGAGGTGACGAATGTGGAGCCTGGGAGGGTGGGCTCACTGGGCGATCGGGACGCGTCCCGTCCTGCGGATCGGTCAGCGGCGTCCCTCGTTGGAACAGCTGTCCGGGAGCGAGAGTTTCGCTTCGCTCCACCGGAGGTCGGTGGGCAGCTGGCCGTGCCTGGCGTTGGCACGCCCGGCGACAATGGACGTCCCGCGGCCCAGAGGCAGCAGCCTGAAGCGGCTCCTCCTCTGCGTACGGAAACACGGTGGCGATCAGGTCATGCAAGAAGCCGGCCTCCGGGAACGACGGCCGCAATGCCTCGGTGCAGGTGAAGGCCGGACGGCCTCTGGGTCACTTTCTCTCCGATCGATGTCGAAATCGGCTCTCCCCGTTCGACGAGAGGTCGAGGCGGCGGGCGCGAGACGGCTCGGGGACGCCGCGAGGGTGGTCGAGTGGCCCCCACCATCACCTGCGGAGGAAATCCCTCCGCTGCTACACGAAGCGACGAAGGAGGACCAGAACATGCGCTACCTGCTGATGATCTACACCAACGAGGAGCTCGAGAACGGCATGAGCGAGGAGGAGAAGCAGGCGATGTACGGCGAGTACTTCGGCTTCACCGAGGCGATCCAGAAGCAGGGCATCCACCGTGCCGGCGAGGCGCTGCAGCCGGTGGCCACGGCGACCACCGTCAGTGTGCGAGGCGGCAAGGTGATCACCACCGACGGCCCCTACGCCGAGACCAAGGAGCAGCTCGGAGGCTTCTACCTGGTGGAGACCGACTCGATCGACGGGGCGATCGCGGCGGCGGCGAAGATCCCGGGAGCCAAGCACGGCTTCATCGAGGTGCGGCCGATCATCGACTTCGACTGAGCGCAGCGGCGGCCGGGCGGCCCGGAGGACGAGGAGTCGCCGCTCCACGTCTCCGGGTCGTCGATCGAACAGCCAACGGGGGTCACGGTGCGGGCTACGATGAGGATCCGGGCGATTCCGACGACGGGGGCAGGATCGCACCCTGACCCGTGCCCACCGATGGCCATCGACGACAGCATCGACCTCGAGGCGCGCCTCGAGCGACCTGGGACAGCCGCCGGTGCGCGGCAGGCCCTGCGTCGGGCGCTGGAGGAGGCGGCCCTGGAGCGCCCGCGCCTGATCGCGGGTCTGATGGCCCGCTTCCGCGACCTCGAGATCGCCGAGGACGCGCTGCACTCGGCCTTCGAGGAGGCGCTCGAGCAGTGGCCGCGGCGTGGCCTGCCGGAGCGCCCGGCGGCGTGGCTGGCCACGGCAGCACATCGCCGCGCTGTCGACCAGCTGCGCCGCTTGGGCCGCTGGCGCGCCAAGCAGGAGTTGCTGCTGCACGAGTCGCCGCAGTACGAGGAGCCGGCGGCGGACGCGAGTCGCGATCTCCTCGACGTGGTCGACGACGAGGTGCTGTGCCTGCTCTTCACCTGCTGCCATCCGGCGCTGGCGCGCGAGGCGCAGGTGGCCCTGATGCTGCACACGGTGTGTGGCCTGCGCACCGAGGAGATCGCCCGCGCCTTCCTGCTGCCGCGGGCGACGCTGGCGCAGCGCCTGGTGCGCGCCAAACGCAAGATCCGCGACGCCGGCATCCCGTTCCAGGTGCCGCCGCGCAGCCTGCTGCACGAGCGTCTCGATCAGGTGCTGCTCACCGTCTACCTGATCTTCAACGAGGGGCACGGCTCGACCTCGCCGGGAGGCGCCGAGCTCTGCCGCGAGGCGCACCGCCTGGCCGGGCTGCTGCGCGAGCTGATGCCCGAGGAGGGGGAGATCGAGGGCCTGCTGGCTCTGATCGAGCTGTGCGAGGCGCGCCGAGCGGCCCGCCGCGACGCCGACGGCTCGTACGTCGAGCTGGCGCGCCAGGACCGTGGGCTCTGGGACCGGGCCGCGATCGAGCGTGCCTGCGCGCGGGTCGAATCGGCGCTGCGTCGCGGCCGGGTCGGACCGTTCCAGGTGCAGGCGGCGATCCAGGCGGTGCACGCCGAGGCGGCGCGCTGGGAGGACACCGACTGGCCGCAGATCGTCGGCCTCTACGAGGTGCTCGAACGCATGCAGCCGACCCCGGTGGTGCGCCTGAACCGCGCCGTCGCCCTCCGCTACGCCGGCGATCCGCGTGCTTCGCTCGCCCTGCTGCAGGAGGACGAGGTGCGGCGCGAGCTCGATGCCTACGCGCCGTACCACGCAGCGCTCGCCGAGGCGCTGGCGACCCTCGGTCGGGGCCACGAAGCCGCGACGTCGTGGCGCCGAGCCGCCGGCCTCACCGAGGAGCCGGCGGCGCGCGCCTGGCTGGAGGAGCGGGCAGGCGTCGCGCAACCCTGAGCCCGGCTTCCGCGTTCTAGGCGAAGTAACTCGTCGACGCCGCCGATCTCCGGTGTGTGGTCGCCGACGTGGCCGGAGGTGGTGACTGATGCTGCGTCCGGCTGGTCCGGCCTCGCGGCTCCAGCGTCCGCTGCCGGCTCCATGCACCGGGCCGCATACCGCGCCGCACTGCCCTGCCCTACCCCAGCCGCGCTCTCACCCCCATCGCTTGCCGCCTGGATCTCCCACAGTAGAGGAGGCCGCCTTGTCCCAGACCCTTCGGCTCGCCTGGCGCTCGATCAACAAACGCCCCGGCTTCTCGCTCGGCGTCGTCGCCTTGGTGGCGCTCGGCGTGGCGGCGGTGACCTCGGTCTTCTCGGTCGTCGACGGCGTGCTGCTGCGGGCCCTCCCCTACCCCGAGGCCGACCGCATCGTCTACTTCGACAACTCGAGCCATCCGATGCCTCGCTTCCGCGAGTGGCGGGAAACCGGCGAGTTCGAGCAGATCGGCGCGGTGTGGATGGAGAACTTCGCCCTGAGCGGCGGCGAGCGCCCGCTCCAGGTGCGCGGCGCCCAGCTGACGCCGGGCTTCCTGGAGGTCTTCGCGGCAAGGCCGGCGAGCGGCCGCCTGCTGGTCGAGAGCGACTGGCGGGAGGGCGCCCGGCCGGTGGTGCTGAGCAGCGGCCTGGCACGCCAGCTCGACGCCGAAGCCCAGGTGCTCGGGGAGGTGCTCACCCTCAACGGCACTCCCTACGAGGTGGTCGGCGTGATGGCAGCGGACTTCAGGCCGCCGGAGGCGCTGACCGGGCGTGAGGTCGACCTCTGGGTGCCGCTGCCGATCGACCACCGCTTCGCCGAGAGCCGCAACGTCTACGTGCTCGAGGTGGCGGCCCGGCTGCGGGACGGCGCCGCGATCGAGACGGCGCAGGCGCGGCTCGACGCCCTCGCCGAGCACAACGCCAAGGCGTATCCCGACAGCGACGCCTCACCCGACGGAGAGCCCGCGATCACGCCGCTGGTGCCGCTGCAGCAGGCGACGACGCAGCGCGCCGCCGGCAGCCTCGGCCTGCTGCTGGGGGCGGTGGGGCTGCTGATGCTGATCGCGATCGCCAACGTCGCCTGCCTGTTCCTGGCCCGCGCCACCCAGCGCGAGCGCGAGGTCGCCGTGCTCGCCGCGCTGGGCGCCAGCCGACGGCGGGTGATGACCCAGATGCTGGCCGAGAGCTCGCTGCTGTCGGTTGCCGGCGGCCTGCTCGGGTTCGGCCTCGCCCACCTCGCCGTGTCGGCCTTCCGGGCCTACGCGCCGATCCCGATGCCGCGCCTCGACGCGGTGGTCGTCGATCTGCGGGTCTTCGCCTTCGCCTTCCTGCTGTCGCTGATCGCCGGCGTCGCCTGCGGAGTGGTGCCGGCGCTCGGAGCGGCGCGCACCGATCCGGCGCGCGCCTTCCGCGACACCGGCACCGGCAGCGCGGTGCCGAAGCAGCGCCTGCGCTCGGCGCTCGTCGTCGCCGAGGTGGCGATGGCAGTGGTGCTGCTCACCGGCGCCGGGCTGCTCTTCCGCAGCGTCATGGCGCTGACCTCGGTCGATCCGGGCTTCGACACCGACAACCTCCTGCGCATCGGCCTCGAGCGCGGCCGCGTCGACAACGAGAGCCAGGACGAGGAGCAGGTGCGTTTCGTCGAGCAGCTGGTCGACGAGGTCGCGGCGCTTCCCGGCGTCGAAGGCGCCGCGGCCGGCTGGACGATGCCGTTCGACTTCACCGGCGGCGGCCGCTGCTGCTGGTTCACCCGCATGGGGGTCACCCCTACGGACACCGACCACAAGGTGCGCACGATCGTGCACCCGATGACCCCCGGGGTCTTCGAGCTGCTCGGCATGCCGCTGCTCGAGGGTCGCCTCTTCGACGCCCGCGACCGCGATCGCGAGCCGGCGGTGACGGTGATCAACCAGGCCCTGGCGGAGCAGCTGTTCCCGGACGACCCGGGGCGCTCGGCCGTCGGTGAGACCCTCTACAGCACCGGTGACGCCCAGATGCAGATCGTCGGCGTCGTCGGTTCGGTGCACCACTACGGCCTCGACTCCGAGGCCAGTCCCGCGATCTACGTGCCGTTCTCGGCCCTGGGCGGCGGCGTGCCGTTGATCTCGCTCCTGGTCTCCACGCCGCTGCCCGCCGAGCAGCTCGGCGACAGCCTGCGCCAGGCGATCTGGAGGCTGGACCCCGAGCTGCCGGTGCTCGAGATCGAGACCATGCGCCAGCGGGTCGCCCAGTCGGTGCGCGAGCCCAAGTTCTTCTCGCTGCTCTTCGCCGGCTTCGCGGCAGTGGCCCTGCTGCTCGCGGCGGGAGGCGTCTACGCGGCGCTGCTCTTCGTCGTCGGCACCCGGCGACGCGAGGTCGGCATCCGCATGGCGCTCGGCGCGCTGCGCCGCCAGATCCTGTGGATGATGATCGGCCGCGGCATGTTCCTCGTCGGCGCCGGGGCGGTGATCGGCGTGCTCGCCTCGCTGGGCCTCACCCGCTACCTCGAGAGCCTGCTCTACCAGGTGACGCCGCGCGAGCCGATCTCGCTGGCCGCGGGCGTGGTGATCCTGTCGCTGGTGGGACTGCTGGCCAGCTACCTGCCGGCGCGCCGCTCCGCGAGCCTCGAACCGATGAAGACGCTGCGCGCCGAGTGAGGGCCTGCGGCCGCGAGCGACGGCCTGGGCGGAGAAATCCCGCCTGCCGTGCTTCCCTGGCGCAACGAAACGATTGGCTGCCACGTTAGAGAACGTGACGATCCGAGAATCTGTCGAGCGGAGTTCGTTGGAGACTGCCAGGCGCCATCGCGCACGGAGCTGACTGATGAGAAACCTGCTGAAGCCGGCGCTGCGGTCCGCCGCCAAGACCCCGTTGGTCACCCTGGTGGCCGTTCTGTCGCTGGCGCTCGGCATCGGCGCCAACGCCGCGATCTTCTCGATCTTCGAGACGCTGCTGCTGCGCTCGCTGCCGGTGCAGGCGCCCGGTGAGCTGGTCAACCTCACCCACACCGGGCCGATGTCGGGATCGATCTCGACCAGCAGCCCGGGTGGCACCGAGTCGATCTTCAGCTACCCGATGTTCCGCGACCTCGAGCGCGAGCAGAGCTCGTTCACCGGCATCGCCGGCCACCGCTCCTTCGGCGCCAACCTGGCCTTCGACGACCAGACGATGGGCGGCAACGCGCTGCTGGTCTCGGGCTCCTACTTCCCGGTGCTCGGCATGCGCCCGGAGATCGGCCGGTTGTTCGGCCCGGCCGACGACCGGGTGCCCGGCAGCCACATGGCGGTGGTGCTCACGCACCGCTTCTGGAGCGAGCGCTTCGACGCCGATCCGCTGGTGCTGAACCGGCAGATCGTGGTCAACGGCCACCCGATGACCGTCGTCGGCGTCGGTCCGCGCGGCTTCCGGGGCACCACGGTGGGCGACGAGGCGGACCTCTTCGTGCCGCTGTCGATGCGCGGCCAGATCGACCCCGGCTGGAACGCCTTCGACAACCGCCAGAACTACTGGGTCTACGCCTTCGCCCGGCTGCGTGACGGGGTGTCCCTGGAGGAGGCGCAGAGCGCCCTCAACGTCCCCTACCGCTCGATCATCCAGGAGATCGAGCTGCCCGAGCAGCACAGCAGCTCGGAGCGCTACCTGGCGGACTTCCGCGACAAGCAGCTGGTGCTGGTGCCCGGTCAGCGCGGCCAGAGCAACATCGGCGAGGAGGCGGGCACGCCGCTGCTGCTGCTGCTCGGGGTGACCTTCCTGGTGCTGCTGATCGCCTGCGCCAACATCGCCAACCTGCTGCTCAACAAGGCGAGCCAGCGGGCGGGCGAGATCGCGCTGCGCATGTCGCTCGGCGCCCGCCGCGCCCAGGTGGTGCGTCAGCTGCTCGCCGAGTCGTTCCTCATCGCGGCGGCGGGCGGCGTCGTCGGCATCGCGGTCGCCTACGGCACGCTGCAGTTCTTCGTCTCGGCGCTGCCCAGCGACGCCGGGCCGACCTTCGAGTTCGCGCTCGGGCCGAGCGTCTGGCTGTTCATGGCGGCGCTGTCGCTGCTGGTCGGCTTCGTCGGCCTCTACCCGGCGCTGCACTGCACTCGCACCGATCTCGCCGGGGCACTCAAGAACCAGACCACCAAAGCGTCGTCGACCCGCGCCGCGGCGCGTTTCCGCGCCGTCATGGCGACCGGGCAGATCGCCATGTCGACCGCGCTGCTGATCGGCGCCGGCCTCTTCGTGCGCAGCCTGATCAACGTCTCGCAGGTCGATCTCGGCATCGAGGTCGACCACCTGGCCACCTTCGGCGTGGCGCCGGAGCTGAACGGCTACAGGCCGGAGCAGGCCCAGGCCTACTTCCAGCGCGTCGAGGAGGAGCTGTCGGCGCTTCCTGGCGTGCGCAGCGTTTCGGCGTCGATGGTGGGATTGATCTCGGGCAACAACTGGGGCAGCAACGTGTCGGTGGATGGGTTTGACACGACGCCCGACAGCGACACCCACTCCAACTTCAGCGAGGTCGGCCCCGGCTTCTTCGCCACCGTCGGCATCCCGCTGCTCGCCGGACGTGAGTTCACCCTTGCCGACGTGCTCGGCGCGCCGGGGGTGGCGATCGTCAACGAGCGCTTCGCCGAGAAGTTCGAGCTCGGCGGCAGCGCCGCGGTGGGCCGCCGCATGCAGGTCGGCTCGGGCGGCGAGTTCGACCTCGAGATCGTCGGCGTGGTGCAGAACGCCAAGTACTCCGGCGTGCAGGAGGAGGTGCCGCCCCTCTTCTATCTGCCGTACAAGCAGAACGACGACCTCGGCTTCAACAACTTCTACGTGCGCGCCAGCGGCGACCCCGAGACGCTGCTGGCGAGCATCCGCGAGAAGGTGCGGGCGCTCGATCCGGCGCTGCCGATCGAGCGGTTGCGGACGATGGAGCTGCAGGTGCGCGAGAGCCTCTTCCTCGAGCGCCTGATGACCACCATGTCGGCTGCGTTCGCCGCTCTCGCCACCCTGCTCGCCGCGATCGGTCTCTACGGCGTGCTCGCCTACGCCATCACCCAGCGCAACCAGGAGATCGGCCTGCGCATGGCCCTCGGCGCCGACGGACAGCGGGTGCGGCGCCTGGTGTTCAAGGAGCTCGCCTGGATGGCGGTTCCCGGCGCCCTGATCGGTCTGCTCGCCGCCCTGGGGCTCGGGCGCGTCGCCAGCTCCCTGCTCTACGACATGCAGGGGCACGACCCGTCGGTGTTCGCGCTCGCCTTGCTGCTGCTGCTGACGGTCACCTTCGGCGCCGGCCTGGCGCCGGCGCTGCGCGCTTCACGCATCGATCCGATGCGGGTTCTGCGCGAGGAGTGAGACTGCGGCCGAGGGGCCTCCAGGGATGCTTGGCCGGTCGCCTGCCATGGGGCGTCTTCGAGCCGGAGCGTCCCCCTCCTGCCGATCGTTCGTCGACGCGACGGGGAGGTAGGAGCGTGTCTCCGCGCTGCCGCGGTGATGCGTCGTGCGCCAACCTCTGCGAGCATCGCAGGGCTCCGGCTGTGAGCCCTTGGGCCGGGAGGCCCGGACGACCGAGATGAGCCCTGGCTCTGAGGGGGTGGTCGATGCTGAGTGTGCAGTTCAGGTACCAGCTGGACGAGCCGACGTGGTCGGAGGTCGAGATCGCCGCCGCCGACTATCTTTCGTGCGATGCGGACGATCCGAATGACGAGATCGGGCCCTCGTCGACGACTCGTCACGATCATCCCTGGCAGCTCGTGCCGGCGCACGAACGAGCCCGGCTGCGCCGGATCCGGACCGCGGTCCACGACAGCCGGACGGGAGAGAGCTTCGAGTGCGCGTACACCTTCTGGCGCGGCGTCGACAACCACGTCTGCCTGGTGTCCCACACCCAGGACGGTGTGAAGACGCGGGAGCTGATCCTCGTCGGAGAGATGCCGCTGAGGCCGAACGGCCGTCAGGTGGTCCGCGTCGAGCTCGGCGCGGACGACGCGGTGTTGACGATGAACTGGATCGGCTGGGGCAGAGGTGGCGACGAGCACGGCCACGACCTGAAGCGGGGAGAGGCCGAGGTCTGAAGGGGGCGCGGAGAGCCGTCAGCTGGGTCGATGTGACGCGTTGAACCTTTTCCGGCCCGCGAGCGTCCCAGGGGCGAAATGAGACTCCCGACCGTGACGCCGCCGTCCCAGCGAACACACTCGCGGCTCGGCGATCTGCGCTCCGAGCGAACCGACACCGAAGCCGGCCGCGAGCTCGCCGCCCCTGCCTCCCCTGACCGGCTGGACGACCGTGCAGCCTCAGAACGCTCGGCGGCGCTGAGCCGCCGGCGCGCCCTCGCGCGCGAGCCGCTGCTGGTGCTGCGGGCGCAGACCGGCGACCGCGAGGCCTACGGCCGTCTGCACGACCTCTACCGCGAGCGCCTGCTCGGCTACCTGCGGCGTCTGCTGGGACCGCGCGCCGACCAGGCCGAGGATGTGCTGCAGGAGGTCTGGATCACCATGATCCGCAGACTCGCCAGCCTCGAGCAGCCGGAGGCCTTCGGGTCCTGGCTCTACCGCATCGCCCACAACGGCGCCGTCTCGGCGCTGCGTCGGCAAAGACGCGAGCCGAGCGGCGCCGACGTCGAGGAGGAGGTCGATCCGGTGAGCGAGGACGACTCCTGGCTCGAGCAGTTCGATCCCGCGGTCCTCGAGCAGGCACTGCAGCGCCTGTCGCACCTCCATCGCGAGGTGCTGACCCTGCGCTTCCTCGACGAGCTCTCCTACCGCGAGATCGCCGACCTGCTCGGCTGCGGCGTCGGCACCGTGCGCTCTCGATTGCACTACGCCAAGAAGACCCTCAAACGACACCTGGAGAAACAGAGATGAGCCAGCATGAGAAGACCAGCCTCGACAACGGCAGCCCGATCCCCGCGCCGGACGGAAAACCGTCCGCGAGCACTGCTCGCGAGAGCTTCGAGCACCTGCTCGAGCGTGAGCTGCAGCACGAGGCCCAGGTACGCCGGCTCGCCGAGTGGGGCTGGGCCTCGGCCCTCGCCTGCCTGATGCTCACTGCACTGTGCTTCTTCCTGATCCGCAACCAGGGCGGCTTCGTGGTCGAGGCCGTGCGCGCTGCTCTGATCGTGCTCTTCGGCATCGGCAGCGCCAGCGTCGTCATCGCCATGCTTTCTTCGCTGCGCTGGATGTACCGGCCACGCACCGCGAACCTGACGGCGATCGAGCGGCGGCTGGCGTCGCTGGAGCGGCTGCTGGAGGAGTGAGGAGGCGCCGTCGGGTTGCCGAAACGAGTGCGTGAGGCTGCGAGCACGCCGTGCCGGGCGAGCGATGAGCTCTACCGCAAGCTGAGCAGGTACAGCCGGTGCCCACCACCGCTGCCGCGCCCGCCGACGCTTCCCAGCACCACCAGGTGCACGGTGCCGTCGGCGCCTTCGACCGCTCGGGCGGCGCCCCATGCGATGCCCCGGTGGTCACCGCCGGCATCGCCCGTCGCGTCGTCTTCTTCCCAGTCGCCTTCTCCCGAGGTCTCGGCCGGGCCGCCACTGGCGCCGTCGTCCTCGAAGTCGACCCGCATGCCTTGGTCCCTTGCCGCCGGCAGCCCGTGGCTCCACAGAGGCACGCCGTAGGGCCCGCGTCGGCCGCGCCCGTCGGCCGCCAGACCGGGCAGCAGGTAGAGGCCGCGCGACTGCAGCACCAGGTCCTCGATCCCGTCGCCGGTGAGGTCGCGCACGAAGGTCCAGTCGGCGAAGGGTTGCTCGATCTTGATGCTCACCTTGGTCATCCGGGAGTCACCCGGGACGGCATGTCCCGACGTGGGGTCGAGGCGCTCGGCATAGAGCTCCTTGCCGGAGAAGCCCTCGCGCTGCAGCAGCAGGAGCTCGACGGCGCCGTCGCGGTCGACGTCGGCGGCGCGCACCCCGAGGTCCTGCCAGATGCGGCTGCGCGTCGCCTCGGCGAGGAGGGGAGTCGAGCCACGGCGGGTGCGGTCGTCGGCGAGGCGCCAGAGCCGCACCTTCTTGCGCTCGAGGATGCCTACGCGGTCGGCGCGCAGCGCCTGTGCCGCCACGTAGACCTCCTCGTCGCCCCTCTCGTCGCCCTTCTCGCGGATGGCGAAGAACTCGGCGCCGATCGGGCGCTCGTTCTCCGGGGTGCGCAACCAGTAGGTCACCAGCTCCGGGAGGGCGCCTCCGCCGTCGCCGGGAGTCGACGCTTCGCCGGCGCCTGTGTCGCCGACCGTCTCCACCGTGGCTTCCTCGGTGCCGGCGGGCGGCAGCTCGAGCAGGCGCACCTGCCAGCGCAGCGGTCCGGCCTCCCAGGGGCCGATCGCCCACCGTGCCGCGGACCGGGAAGGACCGTCACCGGGATCCGTCGCCTGGATCGTGCGCACGCGTTGGATCGGCGGCGTCTCGAGACGCAGGGTCGGGCCGCCGATGGATGCCTGCACCGGGAGCGGCACGCTGGCGATGCGCTGCGGCGCTGCGTCGCCCGGGTGCAGGCGGTAGAGGCTGACCGACCCGACGCCGGCCCAGGCGAAGACGTCGTCGAACGGCTCCAGCGCATCGACCAGGCCGCGCGGCGGCGCACCGGGCTGCTCGAGCCACGGCTCGAAGCGTGCGCCACGCTCGCCCTGCACCAGGCGGTGGGCCTTTCCGTGGCGCACGAGGAGCAGCTCGGAGACGCCGTCGAGGTCGACATCGAGCGCGGCGAGACGGGCTCCGTGCTCGAGGCCGCCGACGACGTGCTCGAGCCGGTGCGCGGCCGCCGCGGCCGCCGCCTCCGGGCCAGCGGCCGGCAGCATCAGGCGCAGCAGCCGGCGCGGCGCGCTCTCGTCGAGCCGCAGGGTGAGGTCCGGCGCGGGCGCGTCACCGAGGCGGTCCTCGTCGGCTTCCTCGCCGTCGGCACCATCGCTCCCGACAGCAGCGCCTTCCCCACCTCGGGCCGAAGCCGCGGACGCGTCCTCGAGCACTTCGTCGAGATCGATCGGATCGCGCACCAGCAGGAAGAGCTCGCATCCCGGAGCCGTGACCTGCGTGGCCTGCGCCGCTGGCCCGGCGGCGCGGACCTCACCGTGCCTCGGGCAGGTCGCGACCCAGTCGTCGACCCAGCCGGCGACGTCGTGGTACATGGTGACGGCGTCGGCAGGCAGGGCGCCGCCGGACGCGTGCAGCACCGGTGCGGCGAGCGCCATGGTGAGAACAGTGGAAGCGGTGAGAACGTCGCGGGCGAGGGCGTGCTTCATCGCCCGGCTCCCGCCGACTGGTAGAGGTGCACGGTGACGGTGGGAGTGACCCCCGCCTCGGCGGGTCGCCGCGGCTGCAGGACCACGAGATCGGAGAGGCCGTCTCCGTCGTAGTCGTCGATGCGCACCAGGGCGAGGTTCTTCGGCTCCTCGTCGAGCCGCAGGGTGAGGTCCGGCGCGGCGGGATAGCGGCAGCCGTCACGGCCGAGGTGGATGGTGACGTCGCGGCCGCGTCCCATCTGCACGAAATCGCGCCGACCGTCGCCGTCGAAGTCGCCGGCGAACTGCGACAGCTGGCCGATGCGCAGGTCGTCGAGCCGCAGCTTGAACTTGCCGGAGAGATCGAGCCCGGAGACCGCTTCGAAGGCTCCGTCCTCGCTCTGGCAGTGCACATGGAAGTCCATGCCGAGGCTGAGACTGCGGGTCGCCAGGATGCGCACCGCCTGCAGCAGGCTGAAGTCCAGGGTGACGCTGACCAGGTCGAGGCGGCCGTCGCCGTCGAGGTCCTGGAAGCCGCCCGGCACGGGGATCTCCTCGCCCTCCCCGTCGGCTCGGGCGTAGCCGAGCGAGCGGAACTCGGTGGCGGCGGCCTCGGCCGGCAGCAGCGATGCGTCGAGGCGGTGCACCCGGTGCAGCATCGGCGGCACCTTGGCCTCGCGCATCGACTTGCGCATGCCGGCGTCGGGGTCCGAGAGATCGAGCTGGGTCACCACCTCGGCGTTGCGATCGCCGTCGAGATTGCCGACGAAGGTGACGCCGACCTCGCCGCGGTCGAGCAGCGACCAGTGTGCGAACGGCTGCACGGCGTCGGCGAAGCGGCCCTCGCCGAGGTTGCGGTGGATGCGGACTTCGCGCCAGTCGCCGTCCCGCTCGCGCACCAGCAGCTCGGGCAGACCGTCGCCGTCGAGGTCGCGCACCAGCGGCAGCGGCACGTGGCGCACCGTGCCGGGCATCGGCTCTTCCCACAGCGACAGGCGGGCGTGCGGAGGGAGTGAGCCCGCGGTTCCCGTCCCCTCGGCCTCGCCCAGGGTCGCACGCAGGTCGGCGGCGCGGTAGAGCAGGTGCTCCTCGCCCGAGGGCAGCAGCAGGTCGAGCTCGCCGTCGCCGTCGACGTCCAGCAGCAGGTCGAGGCGGGGCAGGAAGCTCGCCGAGTGGCTGAGCACCGAAGGCGCGACGAGGAAGGGCTCGAGGCGGAGAGCTCCGGCGCCTCGATCGACGACGAGGCGTGAGAGCCCGGCGTCGGTGAGCGCGACGACCGCCAGCGGGTCGGGCCCTCTCTCGAGCGAGAGGACCTCCGGGCCGAGCTCGAGGGGCGGCAGCGAGGCGTCGTACCCTCCCTCCGACCGGGCCAGGAAGACGAACAGCTCGCGCCTGTCGAACAGGGCCGGCACCACGGTCATCACCTCGACCACCCCTTCGACCAGCGACTCGTCGTCGAGCTCGACCTGCTCCTCGATGCCGATCTGCTCCCAGCGCACCGAGGCGACGACCACGATGAGGTCGGGCAGCGTGTCGGCGTCGACGTCGGCCGAGAGGAGGCTCGCCGCCGGGCCGGGCAGCTCGAGTGTGGTGTGTCGCAGCTCGAGGCGCGTTGCGCTCGTCGGCGAGGCGGCGATGCAGACGAGCAGGAGGGTGGCCAGGATCTGCAGCGGGCGCAGGGGAGGGTGTGCACCCACAGCGCGCCCGAGACGGCCGGCGAGCCGAGATCGCCTCGGCGAGGCGAGGCGTGGCCGGCGCGCCGCGAGCGGCAGCGGGTGGCGGGAGTGGTGGAGCGGCATCGCGGCGGAGGCTGAGCTGGCGTGGCGATCCGCGGAGTGTCGGATCTCCTCCCAGAGAACGTTCAGGCGGCGAGCGGATTTCCGGCCTCGCAGGGAGTGCCGGCGCCGGACGGATCGCCCCGGGCATGGCGCGACCCTCGCCGCCATCACGCAGGCGTCGGCCGGGCGCCTCGGTTGGCGCGGCGGCGACTGGCCGGCCGTGGGACGCCTCGACCTCCGGCAGGCGCGAGGCGCACGCCCGACCCGAGACGGGGTTCGACGGGGCGGGTTCTTCGAGCCGCGGTCAGCGCCGGCGCAGAGCCTCGAGCCGATCGTTGATCTCACGCTGCAGAGCGGAGCCCGGCTTCACCTCGTCGCCGAGCTCGAGGTAGGCCTGCGCCTCGGCGTCGAAGCGCGGCCACTCGGGCAGGCCGTCGCGGTTCGGGTCGCCGGTGGTGGCGAACTGCACCCAGTAGGCAAGCATGGTCTCGGAGAGCGACTCGTCGAGCTCGCCGTAAGCCTCGTCCTCGAGCGTGGCGAAGACGTAGGGCAGCTCGGCGGCGTGGTGGGCGCCGAGTCCGGGGTCGCTGGGATTGGTGCGGGTGAAGTGGTACTGGAAGGCCGGCGAAGGCACCTTCTGGTGGCCGAGCAGCATGGCGCGCGAGGCGCGCAGGAACCAGCTGTCGGTGAGGTATCGGTTGAGCTGGTCGCGCAACGCGCCGTCGTCGGGGTAGAGCGCCACGAGCTCGTCGCCGTGGGGTGCGAAGTCGGCCGCCATCAGCTTCTCGAACGATGCGCGGTCGGCGATCCCGAGGGAGGGCGCGAACATCGTGCCTTCGTCGCGGTTGGTGCCGACGATCAGCGGCACGTCGGCGTGGCTGCCGGACGCGAAGAGCTGCTCGCTGGGCTCCGGCAGGAAGCGCCCTTCGACGGTCAGGTGCGGCTCGAAGCCGGCCATGCCGGTGCGGGTGACGATCGCCTGGGCGTCGAGGCCGCGCAGTGCGGCGACCGTCTGCTCGCCGCCCTGCAGCAGCTTCTCCGCCCAGCCGGCGCCGACGTCCTCGGCGCTGGGCAGGCGGCTGCGGTCGACCCGCAGCTGGCGCACGTTGGTCTGGTTGACCCACGGGCTCTGCGCGATGGCGCGGTGGAAGAGACCGCGTGCCAGCGGGCTGGCGAGCAGGGCGTGCACGCTGGTGCCGCCCGCCGACTCGCCGAAGATCGTCACGTTGCCGGGGTCGCCGCCGAAGGCGCGGGCGTTGCGCTGCACCCACTGCAGTGCCGCGATCTGGTCGAGGAAACCGTAGTTGCCCGAGGCGCCCTGCTCGGACTCGGCCGACAGCGCCGGGTGGGCGAGGAAGCCGAGCGGGCCGAGCCGGTAGTTGATCGACACCAGCACGACGCCGCTGCGGGCCAGGGCGCTGCCGTCGTAGAACCTCTGATGGCTCCAGCCGAGGCTGAGGCCACCGCCGTGGATCCACACCATGACCGGGCGGGCGGTGTCGTCGCCGGCCGAGCCGGTGGTCCAGACGTTGAGGTAGAGGCAGTCCTCGTCGGTCGGCGGCATCGTCTCGCCCATCATCATCGCCAGCATCGGCAGCTGCGGGCAGGCGGGAGCGAACGCGGTCGCGTCGCGCACGCCGTCCCAGCCGGCGGGCGCCGCGGGCGGGCGCCAGCGCAGCTCGCCGACCGGCGCCGCCGCGTAGGGGATGCCGCGGAAGACGCGCAGACCGCTGGGCGGGTCCAGCAGCTCGCCGCGCACGGCGCCTTCGACGAGCTGGGCCGTCGCCGCGTCGCTCCGGGCGCCGGCCGCGTCGGCGAGGAGCGTCAGCGAGCAGACGGCGAGGGCGAGGGCCGGGGCGAGGATCGGCGTCGCGGAAGAGCTGCGCGAGGCGAGGGACCGGGTCGAGCACTGGAGTGGGGACATGGCGCTGCTCCTGCGGGGCTCCTAGGGATCTGGAGGGACGGGGCTGTGATGGGCCTGGATCAGTTTAAGCCAGCGCGGGCCTCGGGGCACGGCAGCGGGCGCTCCGACCCGACGGGCGGATGCCCGGAAAGCGACGTGCCAGAATCCGGTCGTCCCCCTGCGTCTCGCGATCGTCGCCGCCGGCGAGTGTCGGCAACGCAGGCCCCGCAGCCCCGCAGGGCCCCGAGCTGGTGTCGAAGCGGGCTCAGTCCCAGAGGTCGGCAGATCCACCAGGTCTCGTGAAGCGCCGCTCAGCAGCCCGCGACGGTGTCGACGTCGCGCCGCGTCCGTTCTCGCGGCGGCTGCGGCGGAGCGGTGGGCAGGCGGCGCTCGCCGTGGCGACCTCGATGGCACCGGCCTTCGCCGCGCCCCCGCCGGAGCTCGAGTTCTCCCGCGTGGCCACCGAGACCGGGCCGTCCCACAACACGATCTTCGCGGTGACGCAGGATCGCCAGGGCTTCCTCTGGGTGGGCACGCAGGACGGCTTGAACCGCTTCGACGGCTACGAGTTCAGGGTCTATCGGCACGATCCTCGCGATCCCCACTCGTTGTCCTCGAATCGCGTGCGTGCCGTGCTCGAGGATTCGGCGGGCCGGCTGTGGATCGGAACCTCGGCCGGTATCGATCGGCTGGATCGCGCCCGGCAGCGCTTCGAACACGCCGTCGTGCCGCCGCCGGAGGCGATGGGCGATGGCCAGGGAGGGGGCGGCCGCGGAGATGCAGGAAGACCCGGAGGCAGAGTCGACGTGCTCGAGCTGGTCGAGGGCCCGAGCGGGACGCTGTGGGCGGCGACCAGCGTCGGCCTGCTGCGTCGCGGGGCGGCCGACGAGCGCTGGTCCTGGGCCCTGGAGCTGGCGACGCTCGAGCACCCCCAGGCGGCATCGGTGGGGGTCGTGCGTCGGGTGCGCGAAGCGGCCGACGGGACCGTCTGGCTGCTGGTGGAAGACGCGCGGCCGGGCCAGAACCGGCTCTTGCGCCTGGGCCGGGACGGCGATCGGCAGAGCTACGCGGCGGGAGTCGCCGTCGGCCTCGACCTCGATGCACACGGTCGCCCCTGGCTCGACGCGGCTGGGCCGTCGTCGCTCGAGCCCTTCGCCAGCGCCGGGCCCGTGGCGGCGGGAGAGCGCCGCGAGGTCAAGGACGTGGTGCTGACCGCCGACGGCGGGGTCTGGGTGGGCACCAGCCAGGGGGTCGAGTGGCGACCCGATGGATCGCCCGAGATCGCACGTTTCCTCGACGAGGCGCCGGAGATGCTCAGCAGCCACGTGACGGCGGTATTCGAGGACCGCACCGGCATCGTCTGGCTGGGCACCGAGAACGGTCTCTTCTTCCACGATCCTCACGCCAAGACCTTCCGTCATCTGGGCTACGCGCGGCCGGCGCGCTCGGAGGCGGGAGGACCGCCGGTCTCGGCACTGGCGGAGGATCGGCACGGCCGGGTGTGGGCTGGTGCCTTCGTGCGCGGAGGCCTCTTCCGGCTCGAGGATCGGGACGGCGATCGCGGTCTGGTGCCGGTGGAGACTGCCCTGCCGCCGCAGCAGGTCTGGGCGCTGCTGGCCGACGGCGACGAGCTCCTGGTCGGCCTCTCGCGAGCGCTCTGCGCCGTGCCTCTGGATGGAGGGACTGTGCGTTGCGAGCGCACCGAGATCCCGTGTCAGGCGATGCTGCGCGACGCGCGCGGGCGGCTCTGGCGCTCGGGGCCGTCTTCGCTGATGGTCCTCGACGAGGGCGTGGTGGTGGGGGAGGGCGGGCGCGAGCGGTGGCGTGAGCACCGCTACACGCCGAGCTCGACCCTTCCGGCCGAAGCCGAGGTGGTGCAGCTGCTCGCCGACGCCGGCTCGCTCTGGGTCGCCACCTGGGGCGGGCCGCTGCGTCGTTTCGATCTCGAGCGCGAGGTCTTCGAGACCGTGCCCAGGCGCGACGCCGAGGGCTGGGAGCAGACCAGCCCGGTGCTCGACCTGCACCGCGACCAGCGCGGCGTGCTCTGGCTGGGCACCGGCGACGGGTTGAGCCGCTACTCGCGCGAAGAGGGTTTCACTCACTTCGTGCCCAGCGACGGCCTTCCCGGAGCCAACGTCTACAGCGTGCTCGGCGCGGGCGACGGCCTGCTGTGGCTGGGAACGAACCGCGGCCTGGTGCGGCTGGATCCGGACGCCTCGCCCGAGGCGCGCCTGCGCACCTTCGCTGCCGCGGAGGGAGTGGTCAACGTCGAGTACAACCGCAACGCCCGGCTCGAGGTGTCCGACGGCCGGCTGCTCTTCGGCGGCCTCCTGGGCATCACCGAGTTGCACCCCGCGGAGATCGTCGACAACCCTCATGCTCCCGGCGTCGCCCTGACCGAGGTCGAGGTGCTGGGCGAGGACGGGCCGCGGAGGATCGAGCCGTACGGGCTCGAGCGGGTGGTGATGGCGCCGTCCGACAGCGCCATCACGATCGGGTTCGTGGCCCTCGGCTTCACCCACCCCTCGCGCAACCGCCACGCCTACCGGCTGGAGGGAGTCGACCGGGAGTGGGTCGAGGCGGGGAACGAGCGCCATGCCCGCTATACCGCACTGCAGCCGGGCGAATACGTGTTCAGGGTGCGAGCCGCCAACAACGACGGGGTCTGGAACGACGAGGGGGCCTCGCTGGCGATCGAAGTGCTGCCGCCGTTCTGGCGCACCTGGTGGTTTCGCGCCCTGGTGCTCGCCGCCATCGTCGCCGGCCTGACCGTCGCCTACCGCCTGCGCGTGACGCGCCTGATCGAGATGGAGCGCATGCGACTGCGCATCGCCGGAGACCTACACGACGAGCTGGGCAGCGACCTCTCGGGGATCGCGCTCGCCGCCGCGCGGATCGGTGGCCACGACTACCTGGAGGAACGCGATCGCCAGCATCTCTCGGAGATGCAGACGACGGCGCTACAGGTCATGGAGGGGCTTCGCGACATCGTCTGGTACGTCAACCCGGAGCACGACACGGTGCAGTCGCTGTCGCGGCGCATGCGGGCCATCGCCGCCACCCAACTCGCCGGCATCGAGCACCGCTTCGTCGGCGATCCGGTCGTCGGCGAGAGATCGGGGCGGGGCGCCTCCGAACCGGAGCGCGCGGCGAAGCTCGACATGCAGACGCGGCGCGATCTGCTGCTCATCTACAAGGAGTTTCTGCACAACGTCGTGCGCCATGCCGGTGCCAGCGAGGTGGAGATCTGCCTCTCGACGGCCGGCGGCGGATTGCGGCTGGTGGTCGCCGACGACGGCGCCGGCTTCGAGCCGGCCGCCGCTTCGGACGGCACGGGGCTGAGCAGCGTGCGGCGTCGTGCCCGCCGCATCGGCGCCGAGCTCGAGATCGACAGCGCTCCTGGCCGCGGCACGAGGGTGCGTCTCGAGAGGGAGGGCTCCGCCTCGTGACGCGATCGCGAATGACGAGAACACGTCAGGGCGCGCGGCGGCGTGCGCGTTCTAGCCTCGACCCGTGCTCCTCGCCCACGACAGCCAACTCGCGAAGCAGGGGGTCGCCATGACCCGGGAACCGCTGGGCGTCTGGATCGTCGAAGACAACCGCATGCTGCGGCGCAATCTCGCCGAGCTGATCGAGGAGCAGGAGGCGATGACGTGCCCGCTCGCCGCCTCCTCCTGCGAGGAGTTCCTGCTCGCGCTCGATTCCGGCCAGGTGCCCGACGTGGTGCTGATGGACCTCGGTCTGCCCGGCAAGAGCGGCGTCGAGGGGATCGTGCGCATGCGCTCGATCTCACCGGCGACCAAGGTCATCGTGCTGACCATCCACGAGGAGGACGAGCAGGTCTTCGAGGCGATCTGCGCCGGCGCCTCGGGGTACCTGCTGAAGCCCTCGCCGCCGGAGAAGATCCTCGAGGCGATCCACGACGTGCAGCGCGGCGCGGCGCCGATCAACGCCTACATCGCCAGCAAGATGCTGTCGATGTTCTCGCGCCTGTCTCCGCCGCCGCGCGAGGAGGACTACGGCCTCACGGCGCGCGAGCGCGAGATCCTGCGTCTTCTGGTGGACTGCCTGACCATGAAGCAGATCGCCGCCGAGCTGAATCTGAGCTATCACACGGTCGGCAACCACCTGCGCAACATCTACCACAAGCTCCACGTGCGCAGCCGCGCCAGTGCCATGGCCAAGGCGCTGCGCGAGGACCTGGTCTGACAGCGGCGTCTGCCCACAGGCGGCTGCGGTCTCTTCGACTTCGAATCGGTGCGGCGCGCCGCCGAAGCTCGGAGACGATCCGGCGTGGCAGGGTCCTCGTCGAGGCAGTCCGCCGACAACTGACGAGTTCTCGTCATGGACCGGCACCCTGCCGGACGGTCGAATCTCCAAACGAAGGAGATCGATCCCATGACGTCACGCCCCGCCGCTCGCAACGCCTGCCGGCCCCTCGCTCTCGCAGTGCTCTGCGGGTTCGCCGCGATCCCCGCATCGGCCGGTCCGGGACCGGACCTGCCGGTGCCGATCAAGAACATCAACACGGTGACGGGCGGCAGCTCGTTCGACCTCGGCGCCCAGCTCGGGAGCTTCTTCTACTACCGGGCCTGCGAGGACGTGCTCGGCTGCGAGCTCTACCGGACTCCGGTGGCGGGCACCGGCGCCGAGCTGGTCAAGGACATCAGGGCGGGCAGTCCGAGCTCGAACCCCACCGGTTTCGTCACCGCCGGTGGCACCCTCTTCTTCCGCGGCCTGCAGAGCCTCTACAAGAGCGACGGCACCGCCGCCGGCACCCAGCTCGTCGAGCCGTTCATCCAGCTACCGCTCGGTGTCGGCGAGGAGATGGCGGTGCTCGGCAACCAGGTGGTGTTCAAGGCGGATCACCTCGGCATCGAGGGCGAGGTCTGGGTCAGCGACGGCGTGACCACCACCGGGTTCGACATCTGCCCGGGAGCGTGTGACGCCAACCCCCTCTTCTTCACCACCGCCGGCAACCGGGTCTTCTTCGTCGCCGACGACGGCAGCGGCCGCGATCTTTGGAAGTACGAGGCAGGTGCGGTGACCCCGCTCGAGGTGAATCCCGCCGGCGCCGCCTTTCCGTCGAACCTCGCGGCGCTGAACGGCAACCTGATCTTCCAGGCCAACTTCGGCGAGGTCGGCCTGTGGGTCAGCGACGGCGCGACCAACACCAAGATCGCCGGCAGCCTGCAGGACTTCTCCGGCCTGTTCGAGCTGGTCGTCGCCGGCAACCTCGCCTACTTCGACGGCTGCTGCGGCGAATCGCTGGGGCGCGAGCTGTGGATCAGCAACGGCACCACGGCTGGTACCGCTCCGATCCTCGACATCCATCCGGGGAGCACGGGCTCGGAGCCGCAGCAGCTGACGCCGGTCGGCTCGTCGATCTTCTTCACCGCCGACGACGGCACCGGCGGCCGCGAGCTGTGGATCAGCGTCAACGGCGACGGAGGGACGACGCTGCCGCTCGAGATCGTTCCCGGCGGCGGCGCACCCTCCTTCCTGGGCAGCTTCACCAACCTCGACGGACAGCGCCTCTTCTTCGCCGCCGACGACGGCAGCGGCACCGGTCGCGAGCCCTGGGTCAGCGACGGCACGCCAGGCGGCACCACCATGGTCGGCGATCTGGCGACGGGACCGGACTGGGGGATCGGCACCCCGGTCGTCGCGGCGTCGGGCTGGGCCTACTTCCCGTCGAGCGCGCTCGACGACGGCGAGGAGCTGTGGCGCAGCGACGGCGCTTCGGCGCTCAAGCTCACAGAGCTCGGCACGATGAGCTCGGGATCCGACATCGACGAGATCGTCTCGGCGGGAGGCTTCGGCTACTTCTGTGCCTTCGATGGCGTCACCGGCACCGAGCTGTGGCGCACCGACGGCACCAGCGCCGGCACCGTGCGGCTCGAGGACGTGGCGCCCGTCGGTGGCCCGGCGGGTTGCGAGCAGGTGACTCTCGCTGCGGGCCTGATCTTCTTCACCGGTTGGACCGGATCCGCCCACGGGCTCTGGGCGACCAGTGGCGCGCCCGGCGCGGCGACCCTTCTGCAGACCTTCCAGACCAAGCCGAGAGAGCTCACCGCGCACGCTGGCCTGCTCTTCTTCGCCGGCAACGATGGCGGCGGTTTCGGCGAGGAGCTGTGGCGCAGCAACGGCACTGCCGGCGGCACCTTCATGATCGAGGACGGCTATCCGGGCAGCATCTCGACCAGCCCGTCACATCTGACCTCGGCCGGATCGTTGCTCTACTTCACCGGACGGCGCTGGAGCGGTGGCAACAACACCGCCGATCTCGAGCCCTTCGTCTCCGACGGCACCGCCGCCGGGACCGTGCTGCTGAAGGACATCGTCTCGGGAATCGCCGGCTCCTACCCCGGCGACTACGCCGCCCTCGGCAGCGTGGTGATCTTCGCCGCGACGACCGCCGACGAGGGCGAGGAGCTGTGGGTGAGCGACGGCTCAGCGGGCGGCACGGTGCTGCTGAAGGACATCCAGGACGGCTCCTCGTCGGGCCTGCGGAGCGGCTTCACCGTGATCGGCTCGCTGGCCTACTTCGAGGGCAACGACGGCTCGACCGGCAACGAGCTGTGGCGCACCGACGGCACCGCCGGCGGCACGGTGCTGGTGGAGGACATCCGCAGCGGCTCGGGCTCCAGCTCGCCGCGCGACTTCGCGGTGGCCGGCGGCAACCTGCTCTTTTCGGCCGACGACGGCAACGACGGTCGCGAGCCGTGGATCGTGCAGGGCGGCAGCGCCAGCCAGCTCTTCGACGTCAACCCGGGTGGCTCGTCGAACCCGCGCGACTTCTTCGCCTCCGGCGTCGGCGCCGGAGCCTACTTCTCGGCCGACGACGGCAGCGGTGGCGGCGGCGAGCTCTGGCACACCGACGGCACCCCCGGCGGCACTGCCAAGGTCGCCGACCTGGTGCCGGACGACAGCGGCAATCCGGAGGCCTTCGCCGACCTCGGCTCGCAGATCGTCTTCGCCGCCACCGTGGTGGGGAGCGGCCAGGAGCTGTGGAGCTTCGGCCAGGCCGACTGCGGCGATGCCCAAGGTCCCGACCTGCCGACGCTGCTCGCCGACGCGGGGGCGTGCCACCGCATCGCCGAGAACACGATCCGTCTGGGCACCGAGCGCGACGCCGATCCCGACGGACAGCCAACGCCTGGGGCCGACGGCGACGATCTGGGCGGCCTGGACGACGAGGACGGTGTCGTCTTCACCTCCACCGTCGCCGTCGGGGAGGACGCGACCTTCTCCGTCACCATGGCGGCGCCAGCGCGCCTGAACGTGTGGATCGACTGGGACGGCGACGGCTACTGGTACGCCGAGACCGAGCACGTGGTGCGCAACCGTTTCCTGGCTGTCGGCACCCACCTCCTCACGGTGCCGGTGCCGACGGACGCGGAAGCAGGCGCCTCGGTGGCCCGTTTCCGCGTCGACTCGTTCGGCATCGCCCACCCCGGCGGCATCGTCTTCGACGGCGAGGTGGAGGATCATGCGATCGACATCGTCCAGCTGCTCGATTTCGGCGACGCGCCGGATCCGCTCGTCGCCACGGGCGGTGAGTACCCCACGCTGCTCGCCAACGACGGCGCCCGCCACCGGGTGGTCGCCGGGGTGCACCTCGGCGCCACGATCGACAGCGAGGTCGACGGTCAGCCTTCGGTCGCGTCGAGCGGAGACGATCAGGACGGCGCTGACGACGAGGACGGCGTCGTCTTCACCTCGGAGCTGATCCCCGGCACCAACGCCACCGTGCAGGTGACCGCCTCGGTGGCCGGATGGCTGTGGGGATGGGTCGACTTCGACCGCAACGGGGTGTGGAACGGCTTCGAGGAGCTGATCGTCGACGAGGTGAACGTCGTCGCGGGCGTGAACGACCTGGTCTTCGCGGTGCCGGCCGGCGCCGCGGCGGGACTCACCCACGCCCGTTTCCGCTTCGACACGGCCGGCGACGCCTACGAGCCTTTCGGCTACGTCGACGACGGCGAGGTCGAGGATCACCTGGTGGCGGTCGGACCTGCCGCCGACCTGGCGGTCTCCAAGTCCGGGCCGCCGCAGGCGGTGCCCGGCGAGACGATCGACTTCGCCGTCGTCGCCAGCAACCTCGGGCCGAGCCCGGCTCTCGGCGCGACGGTCGTCGATGCCTTCGACGCCGCACTCACCGGCTGCACCTGGAGCTGCAGCGGCGGCGGCGGGGGATCGTGCTCCAACCCGAACGGTGTGGGCGACGTCGCCGAGTCGGTGGACCTGCCGGTGGGCGGCTCGGTCACCTTCCTGGCCACCTGCTCGATCCCCAGCAGCGAGACCGGCTCGATCGAGAACACCGCCACCGTGGCGCCACCGGCCGGAGTCGTCGACGCCAACGCGGGCAACGACACCAGCGCGGTCTCGGTGCCGCTGCAGCCGACCGCTGATCTGGCGATCAGCAAGACCGACGGGCTCTCGGTCGTGGTGCCGCCGGATTCGCTCACCTACACGATCGAGGTGCACAACGCCGGGCCGAGCGATGTCACTGCGGCGGAGGTGACCGATCTCTTCCCCGGTGAGCTGAGCTCGGTGCAGTGGAGCTGTGTCGCCGGGCTCGGGGCGAGCTGCGCCGCGGCCGGCGCCGGCGACATCGTCGAGCAGGTGGACCTCGATGCGGGAACCTCACTCGTCTTCACGGCCTCGGCCCTCGTCGAGGACGGTGCACCGGCCATGCTGGTCAACCTCGCCACGGTCGAGGCGCCGGCCGGCGTCGACGATCCCGTCGAAGGCAACGACGAGGCGAGCGACGAGACCGAGCTCGCCGAGGAGGAGACGATCGTCCTGATCGACGGCTTCGAATCCGGCGACACGTCGCAGTGGAGCTTCGTCGGGCGGGGCGGCGACCGGAGGATCGAGCTCGGACCGACGGACGATCTCGAGCTCGAGCTCGAGCTGGCGATCGACGCCGCGGCGCTGCGCCGGATCCCCGCTGGGCGTCACGTGCTGCTTCGCGGTGAGGCCGGAAACGGGCATGCCGTGCTGCGCATCGTGGTCGAGAAGACGACGGAGGGAGTCGAGCTGCGGCCGGCGGTGCGTGGGTTAGAAGGAGCCTGGGTGCTGGGCACGGCGAGCCCGTTGCCGGGCGCCGTTCCGGACTCGATCACCTTGGTGTGGAGACGCGCGCTCCTCGGCAGCCGCGGGTCGCTGCTGCTCTCCTCGGGCGGTGAGCTGCTCGGCTGGGTCGAGGACGAGGCCCCCGGACCGGCGCTCACCCGACTGGGGATCTACGGAATCGGTGCCGGGCCGGTGCTCACCGTGCCGCCCGGCGGGCGGTGAAGGTGCGACACCGCAGGGAGACGGACGCCGCGGCGCAGGGCGTCGGTCGCGCTTGCCCTCCTTCGGCGGCGGCTCTCACTCGGCCCGCAGCTCGTCGGCGGGATCGACTGCCGCGGCCCGCGATGCGGGCAGCATCGCGGCGACCAGGGCGACGCTGGCGAGCAGTGCCGTGACCGCCGCCAAGGTGAGCGGGTCGAGGGCGCCGACGCCGTAGAGGAAGGAGGAGAGGGCGCGTCCGGTGGCCAGCGAGACGAGCAGCCCGATGACGGCGCCGACGCCGACCAGGCGCAGAGCGGTCGAGGCGACCAGCCAGCGGACGTCGGCGCGGGTGGCGCCGACCGCCAGGCGCAGGCCGATCTCGCGGCGGCGGGCGCCGACGAAGCTGAGCAGGATGGCGAAGAGGCCGAAGGCGCCGATCGCGGTCGCGGTCGCGGCGGCGACGGTCAGGAGCATGGCGGTGAAGCGCAGACGGGCCGTCTCGCCGGCGACCAGGTCGACGCCGCGACGGTAGCGAGCCAGCGGCACGTTGGGATCCACGGCGGCGACAGCCTGACGGGCGGTCTCCAGGTCCAGCGTGTGGCCGGGGGCACTGCGCACCACCAGGAAGAGGCTGCGCAGCATGGCGCCGACCTCGCCGGAGAGCGGTGAGTAGACCGTCGGGTTGGCGGGCTCGCGCAGACCGGCGTCGCGCAGGTCGCCGACCACTCCGACGATCCGAGCCCAGGGCAGGTCGCTGCCGTCGGCCTGGCGGCCGGCTCCCCGGACCTTTCGGCCGAGAGCCGCTTCGGGCGAGGACCAGAAGCGCCTCGCCAGGGCCTCGCTGACCACCGCGACGTGCGGATCGGCGGCGTCGCTCGGCTCGAAGGCGCGCCCCGCGAGCAGCGGAATGCCCGCGGTGCGGAAGTAATCGGGGCCCGCGAGGCGGTGTCCGAAGACGTAGGAGAGGCCGTCGGGACTCGGGTGACCGTCGACCAGGGTGCCGGTCTGGCCGCCGATGTCGAAAGGCAGCTTGCTGACCACCGACGCGCTCTCCACCCCCGGCGCCGCGGCGAGACGCTCGTCGACCTGACGCCAGAAGGCGAGGGAACGCTCGGCCGTCGGGTAGTCGGCCTGGGGCAGGCTGACGAACAGGGTCGTCATGCCGCGCGGCTCGAAGCCGGGCTCCACCTCGCTGAGCAGCGAGAAGCTGCGCAACAGGATGCCGGCCGCCAGCAGCAGCGCCGTCGAGGCGGCGACCTGCGCGATGACGAAAGCTCGTCGGGCGCGCCAGGAGGCCCGGCTGCCGGTCGAGCCGCGGGCTCCGTGCAGCGCCTCGGCGGCATGCGCGTCGCCGCGCAGACGCCAGCGCGCGAGGACTCCGAGCGCCGCGCCCACCACCAGGCCGAGCGCCGCGGCGCCGAGCAGCGTCGCCGGCCCGACGCTCAGCTCCCAGATCCGCGGCAGGTCGAGCCCCGGCAGGTCGTGCACCCGCGTCAGCCAGATGGCGGCCAGGCAGGCTCCGAGCACGCCGGCGGGGAGTCCGACGACGACGCCGTCGGCGGCGCCGCGGCGCAGCAGCACCAGCCTTCCGGCGCCGAGAGCAGTGCGCAGCGCGTGCTCGGTGGCGCGTGCGTCGGCGCGCACGAAGAAGAGGTTGGCGACGTTGGCCGCGGCGATGGCCAGGACCGCTGCGACCGCGGCGAGAGCGATCCACAGCATCGAGGCGACGCCCCCGAGGACCTCGTCGCGCAACGGCTGCAGGAACGGCTGCATGCCGCTCTCGCGCACGAAACGCTCCGAGAGCTCGTCCGGGTAGGCGACGGGCAGCGTCGCGGTGGCGGTCTCGAGCCGGGCCTGCAGCGCTTCGCGATCGGCTCCGGGCGGCAGCCGGGCGAGCGCCCGATAGCTGAAGTTGGTCACCGCCAGATCGCCCCGGTCGATGACCTCGGGCAGCCACAGCTGGACCTCGGGGCTGGGGAACGCGAAGCGCGACGGCAGGATGCCGATCACCCGGCGATCGACCCCATCGATGCGGATGTCGCCGCCGAGCAGCCCGAGGGCGGCGCCGTACTGCTCGCGCCAGAGGCGCTCGGCGATCAGCACCGTCGCCTCCGAGCCGGGATCGGCGGCGGCCTCGGGGAAGAGCTGGCCGGAGCTCGGCGCGACGCGCAGCGCGCGCAGCACCGACGGGGTGACCGTGGCGGCGAGGAGGCGGCGTGGCTCGTGCTGGCCGGTCAGCGCGACCTCCCGCGTCGAGTAGAGGCCGAGCTCCTCGAACGCCACCGAACCTCCCGGTCCTGCGGTGCTGTCGAGGAAGTGCAGGTAGGTCCCCGGCGAGTGGTCGAACTGGTCGATACCCAGGCCCGGCGCTCGGAACCAGAGCACGTGCAGGTCTTCGGAGGCGTCGTAGGGCAGGGGTCTGAGCAGCACGGTGCCCACCAGCGTGGACAGCGCCGCCGCCATGCCGACGCCGATCGCCAGCACGATCACGTTGAGGGCGTAAAGACCGCTCTGCCGCCGCCACGAGCGCAGCGCGTGCACGAGATCCCGGAGCATGGAGGACGTTACGTCGCGGCCGGCCCGGTGTTGCGCGATGGTCGCCGCGAGCCCTCGTCGCGGAGGCCGATCGGCTCACCACCTCTCGGGCCGGACCGCCGGGTTCGGCCGGAGCGGCTCGTCCCGGAAGCCGAGACTCGACCGGACCTCTTGGGGGCGGGACACGGGGGGCCTGGCCCCGGCCCGAGCGGAGCCCAGCTCCCGTCGCCCATAGCTCCTATGGGGGTCGACCTTGCGAGGTACGCGCCGCACGCTCCCTGGGTGGGGCCGAGGGGAAGCCATGCGGCGTCGCCACCGCTGCTCGTCGACGTCGGTGCGATCCGGCGCGAACCCGCGTGGCGCGGGCCTCGCGCTTCTCTCGGCAGGGGGTCCGGCGGCGGCTCGACGACCGCCCACGCGAGCTGAAGAGGTGGGTTGGCGCGGCCCCTGCACTGAGCCTGCGCCGAGCAACGCCAAGAGGTCGACCCGCTGTCCGCGGTCGGTCGACGAATCCTGTGCCCCAACGGTGCCTGCGGCCGCTGTGGCGGAACGACTGCGAGAACCAGAGCCCTGGGAGCTGTGTCCATGGAGCCATCCGACTGCACGAACGAAGAGGCCCGGCCGCCGAGCAGGGGCAACCACCCGATGCCTGCAGGGCCCCCAGGGCGACGATCGCGAGCGGGGTGCGAGGTGGCGGCGCGGGTCGCCGCGTGCGGCCTCTTCGCCCTCGCTTCTGTCGCCGGTCCCGCCAGCGCCAGCGACATGACCGGTTTCCTGGCCGAGAAGGGCTCGGGCACCTTGGCCCTGGGGCACACGATCGAGTCGTACGACCGCTTCTGGGTCGGCGAGACGAAGGTGTACGAGCCGGCGCTCGACGAGATCGAGACGGCGAGCACGGCCCTCTACCTGCGCTATGGGCTCACCGACTCGTGGTCGCTGATCGTCGGCGCGGCCCACGTCGACGCCGAGGCGAGCGGGCCCGCCAACCTGGAGGACAGCGGCTTCCAGGACCTCTCGGTCCTGCTGGCGCGGCGGCTGTGGTCCGGCTCCAGCTCGGGCGGAGCCCGGCACGACCTCGTCGGTGCCTTCGGAGTGCGCACGCCCACCGAGTCCTACGAAGCCAACTCGCCGGTCGCCCGCGGCGACGAGACGACCGACGTCCTGCTGCGTTTCGTGTACCTGCTGCGCAAGGGCCGGCTCTACTGGTCGCAGCAGGTAGGGTTCGACCTGCGCAGCGAGGACGCCCCGGACGGGATCCCCCTCTACACCGAGATCGGCTACTCCTTCGGCAGCAGGGTCACCGCCATCGCCTCGATCTCCCAGCACTTCGCCGACGGCGGCACCGACATCGGCGATCCCGGTTTCACCTTCCCGAGCAACCGCGAGGAGTCCCTGCGCGCGGGCCTCAAAGCCGTGGTGCGTCTCGAGCGCGGTTGGGGCCTGTTCGGCGGCGTCTTCGACACCCTCGACGGCCGCAACACGGGCGACGCCACCGGCGTCTCCGCGGGAGTCATCTTCGACTTCTGACGACCTCTCGGCGACCGCCGCGAGCTTCGACCTTCGGCCATCCGACACGACGACTCTCGTTTCCACACCTTCTTCTCCGGAGCCTGAACATGACCTTCGATTCCTCTTCTTCTCACCGGCGTGAGGGGAGCTCGCTCTTCGCCCGCTTCGCTCTCGGCCTGATCCTGCTGACCGTGCCGGCCACCCAGGCCACCGCCGAGTCGGTCGCTACACGCTGGAACGCGCTCATGCTCGACGCGATCGCCGCCAACCCGCCGGCGCCGACCCTGGTCACCTGGCGCATGCACCTCGTCTCGAGCGCCATGTACGACGCCTGGGCCTGCTACGACGAGGTCGCCCTCGGCACCCGCTACGGCGGTCTGCTGCGGCGCCCGGCGGTCGAGCACACCGAGGCCAACAAGGAGCGAGCGGTCAGCCATGCGGCGTTCCGCGCCCTGTCCTATGTGTATCCGAATCAGGTCGACTGGTACGAGGATCTGATGGAGGACCTCGGCTACGCGCTCAGCGACTCGCGCGATCCGCGCACGCCCGAGGGGATCGGCAACCTGATGGCCGACGCGGCGGTCGCCAGCCGCGCCGACGATGGAGCCAACGCCTCCGGCGGCTTCGCGCAGATCACGTCGCCCACCTTCCCCACCCTGTACGCGCCGGTCAACGGCGCCGAGGCGGGCAGCGCCAACGCCCCGGGCGGAGTCGACTTCGACCCCAACCGCTGGCAGCCGCTGCGGGTGCCGAACGGCACGCAGACCGACGCCAACGGCGATCCGATCGTGGTGCCGGATGATCCGAGCTCGTACAACGACCAGTCCTTCCTGTCGCCGCACTGGGGAGCGGTGCGTCCCTTCGCGCTGACCTCGGGCAGCCAGTTCCTGCCGCCGGCGCCGCCGCAGAAGAACTCGCAGGCCGAATACGTCGACGCACTCGGCAACACCTCGACCAACCACGACGCCTGGGTCACGCAGATGGACGAGATCCGCGAGCGCAACGCCAACCTCACCGACGAGGAGAAGATCCTCGCCGAGTTCTGGGCTGACGGGCCGCGCACCTGGACTCCTCCCGGTCACTGGAACCAGTTCGCCGAAGGTCTGTCGATCCGCGACAACCACGACGTCGGCCAGGACGTCAGGATGTTCTTCGCGCTCAACGCCGGACTGCACGATGCGGCGATCGCGTCGTGGGACGCCAAGCGTCGCTACGATTTCATCCGTCCGATCTCGGCGATCCAGGACCACTACTTCGGCCAGCCGATCCAGGGTTGGGGCGGCCCCGACCAGGGCACCCAGACCATCCTCGGGCAGGAGTGGCAGCCCTACCAGTCGCTCACCTTCGTCACGCCGCCGTTCGGCGAGTACGTCTCCGGCCACAGCACCTTCAGCCGCACCAGCCGCGAGATCCTGATGGCGTTCACCGGCAGCGACGCGCTCTACGACGGCGTCACCCGGCTGAACGAGGACTACGACGGCGACGGCGAGCTCGATCTGCTGGGCCAGCACGTCGCCGAGCCCGGCTCGCTGATGTTCGAGGACGGGCCTGACCAGACGATCACCCTGCGCTGGTTCACCATGCTCGAGGCCTCGGACTCGGCCGGCGAGTCGCGTCGCCACGGCGGCATCCACTTCCAGGACGGCGATCTCTGGGGCCGCGAGATGGGGCGCCAGATCGGCCAGCAGGCCTATGCCCTCGCCGAGGCCTTCTGGACCGGCGACGCCGCCGCCGGCGTCGAGGCGGGCGGATCGGTCTGCGTGCCCGACTCCACCACGCTGTGCATCGACGGCCGCTTCCGGGTGCAGACCACGTTCGCCACCACCCTCGGTGAAGAGGATCAGGCCGGCCTCGGCAACGCCGTGTCGCTCGACGCGGTCGGCGTCGGCAGCGGCGGCCTGTTCTGGTTCTTCACCGAGGACAACCCCGAGGTGGTGGTCAAGGTCCTCGACGGCTGCGCTATCAACCAGCACTACTGGGTGCTGGTCGCAGCGGCGACCAACGTCGGCTATTCGTTGTCGGTCTTCGACACCGACAGCGGCTCGAGCTGGAACACCCAGAACCCGGACGGCACCCTCGCTCCGGCGAACATCGACACCTTCGCCCTGCCCTGCGCGCCTTGACCGGCTGAGCAGAAGAGCCGCAGCGGGCACCGCGACGCCGGTGCCTCGCTGCCTGGGGATCGCGCCCCTGGCGACCCAAGACGCCCCCGCGACGCCGCGCGTCCGGGGGCGTTTCCTCTGAGCCGCGCGCACGGTCCCACGGCCGGCGGGTTTCGCCGAGTCTGCGAGGGCCGGTCCCACGACAGCTGACGGTTGTCGGCTATCGTGCCTCCGGGGTCCCCGGCCCTCGGGGGACCTCCGACTGCAAGCAGTCGGATGCCACCCCCAGCCTGGAGGACCGCATGCCCGATCTCCTCGTCGATGTCGAAGGCGGTGTCGCCACCGTCACCATGAACCGCCCCGAGGCGCGCAACGCGCTGAGCGACGAGATGCGCTCGCTCCTGTGCGACTGGATGCATCGCCTCGAGCTCGACGACGAGGTGAAGGTCGTCGTGCTCGAGGGCGCCGGCGACCACTTCATGGCCGGCGGCGACGTCAAGGGCATGGTGTCGGCGATCGAACGCGAGCCGGCGGAGATCGAGCAGCACTTCAACCTGCGCATCCACGACCTGCATCCGATCTTCTACGCCATGCGGCGGATGGCGAAGCCGATCATCGCCAAGGTGCGCGGCGCCGCGGCGGGAGCGGGAGTCAGCTTCGCGCTCGGGTGTGACCTGGTCGTGGCCAGCGAGGACGCCTTCTTCGTGCTCGCCTACGTCAACATCGGCACCACTCCCGACGGCTCCTCGACCTTCCAGCTGCCGCGCAACATGACGATCAAGCAGGCGATGGAGATGACCCTGCTCGGCGACCGGGTGAGCGCGCGCAGGGCGTACGAGATCGGCTACGTGAACTCCGTGGTTCCGGCAGACGCCCTCGATGCCGAGGTCGCCGGGCTCGCCCACCGGCTGGCGAGCGGCCCGACCTTCGTGCTGGGTCAGGCCAAGCGCCTGCTCTACGCCTCGCTCGGCAACCAGTGGGAGACCCAGCTGCAGGCCGAGGCGGAGTCGTTCGCCCGGTGCGCGGCGCGCGGAGACTTCCGAGAAGGAGTCACCGCCTTCGTCGAGAAGCGCAAGCCGCGCTTCACCGGCGGCTGAGGCAGACTGCCCCCGGAAGACGGGGACGCGGTCGAGCGTGGGGAAAGCGGCGAGAGCGGCGCGCGGCGCGAGCGGATCAGTCGCCGTCGCCCTGCTGGATCGACCAGACGTAGTGGGCCAGGTTGACGATCTTCTCGCGCGCCTGCTCCTCGCTGGCGCCGCCACTGGCGACCAGCAGCGCGTCGCCCCACACCGGCATCTCGCCGCGGCCGTGGCCCTTCACCTTCTCGGTGCCGTCGATCGTGGCGACGACGCGGTCGAAGTCGAAACCACCGTCGCGCGCGGCGATGCGGGTCAGATCGGCGGGCTTGGGATCGAGGTACTGGGCGACGTCGCCGTCGCCGACGCCGGAACGCCCGTGACAGCTGCCGCAGTACGCCCGGTAGAGGCTGCTGCCGATCGCGGCGCGCTCGGCGTCGGGCTCGCTGGCGAGCGCCGGCGCGGCGAGGGAGGCGATCAACAGCAGGCCCGATGCGAGCGCCGCGACGACGCTCTCTGCCGGCCTCGGGGCGCGGTTCACGGCGGGCCTTGCAGCGGGTCTTGCTGCGGCGGGCGGGCGCTGCGAGGCGGCCCGAAACGGGGATCTGGTGGAGTGGATCATCGGCCCTCCGCGATCGGTTCGTGGTCTGCAGTGGGATCGCCGATCAGGCTAGCGGGCGCCGCGACCGCAGGGGGATCGGAGTCTTCCGAGATCCGCATCGTGGCAAACCGGTAGACGGGAACCTCGGCCCCGGCCGTCCGTCGCCGGGAGGAGCTCACGGTGTGTCACACCCGGGCGCGCTGGCTCGTCCTCGGTCCGGAGCGGCACTCGCGCAGGGCGGGCGTCGCTGTCCACGATGCAGGATTCGGAAGACCGGGCGGCGGGAGCGGCGCCCGGTACACGAGGAGGTCGAGCGATGAGCCCCTTGCGGTGGTTGGCCCGCCGAGGCCTGGCCCGTTTCGCCGGGCGATACGGTTACGACGTGAGTTACCTGGAGACGATGCTTCGGGTCGCCCCGCGGGCGTTCTACAAGTTCTCCTTCGTCTCGACCGCGGCCGCCCACCGTCGCGCGGCGCCCGTGGGGGCCTACTTCGCGGTGAAGATCCACGCCGCCGCCGCGGCGGACTGCGGCCCGTGCACGCAGTTGGCGGTCCGGATGGCGCGCGAGGCCGGCGTCGACGCCGGCGTCGTCGAGAGCGTGCTCGCCGGTCGTCGTGATGAGCTGCCCGAGGAGACGGCGCTCGGGCTCCGCTTCGCTGGCGCCCTCGCTGGCGACGACCCGATCGAGCTCGAGCGCGGCCGCTCGGCGGTGCGCGAGCGTCTCGGCGAGGAGGCGCTCATCGAGTTGTCGCTCTGCTGGGTGCTGGGCCAGGTCTTCCCACGCCTCAAGCGGGCGCTCGGAGCCGCCGAGGCGTGCGGCATCGTGCGGGTCGACGACAGGCCGGTGCGGGTGGCGCTGCATGCGGGATGAGCCGAGGATGGTCGCCCAGCACGCAGACGAAGACATCTCCGCGCACCGGTTCGAGGAGCAGCGTCGTCGCCTGCTCGGACTCGCCTACCGCATGCTGGGCAGCGCCGCCGAGGCGGAGGACGTGGTGCAGGACGCCTGGCTACGCTGGAGCGCCGTCTCCGAGCCGGTCGAGGACCCTGCCGCCTACCTGGTGCGCGTCACCACCCGCCTGTGCCTCGATCGTCTGAAGAGCGCGCGACAGCGGCGTGAGGTGTACGTCGGCCCATGGCTTCCGGAGCCGGTGCCGGATGCGGCGTCGTTTCGCTTCGAGGCGGCGATGCAGGGCTCGGCAACGCCGGAGCGCGAGGCCGAGCTCGCCGACGACCTCTCCTTCGCGCTGCTGCTGGCGCTCGAGCGCCTGTCGCCGGCGGAGCGAGCCGCGTTCCTGTTGCACGACGTCTTCGACCTGGGTCACCGCGAGATCGCCGCGTCGTTGGGGCGCAGCGAGGCAGCCACCCGACAGCTCGCGTCTCGTGCGCGCCGCGAGGTGCGTTCCGCGCGGCCGGGTCCGACGCCGACGACGGCGGAGCTCGCCGTCGAGCATCGTCGGTTGTTGTCGGGTTTCCGGCGCGCCGTCGAGGAAGGCGACGTCGCATCCTTCCGGCAACTCCTGACCGAGGACGCGGTCGCTCTCTCCGACGGCGGTGGCGAGGTGGCGGCGGCGCTGAATCCGATCCGTGGCGCCGACAAGGTCACCCGCTTCGTCTTCGGCATCGCCGCCAAACACCTCGCCGCGGGAGCGACGGTGGAGACCCGCGAGATCGAGCTCAACGGCCTGCCCGGTCTGGTGGTGCTGGTCGACGGTGCGCTCGATGTCGCGATCTCCCTCGCCGCGCGCGAGGGACGGGCCGAGACGCTCTACCTGGTGCGCAACCCGGCCAAGCTGGAGCTCGTGCGACGCTTCCTGCGCCGCGCCGATCCCGTCGGACGATCGAGAGACGAAGGCTGAACGGGGCCGAGGCCGAGTCCGCGCCAGATCGACGCGTAGCGCCCCGAGGCACCGGTTCCTCTGCCCGCCGGTCTCTGCCTCTTTCCCCGTTGTCCCTCTTCCCTAACCCCCTGACCCCTCGGCCCCGGCGGCGCCTGCGCGTCCCGAAGTTCAGGAGGCGCCGGCGCGGCGCAGCCGGCGCACGGCGAAACCTCCCATGGCGAGGAGGAGGGTCAGATCGCAGGCCAGCACGAGGGTCGGCGACTGCGGGATGCGGCCTGCCGGGAACAGAAGAGCACCCAGCATGAGCACCGCGGCCAGCCAGCGTGGAGCTGCCCGCCGGGACCAGAAGCCGGCGCCGAGCAGCAGCAGCCCGAGCGGGAAGCACAGGCCGGTGATCGGCAGCTGGACGTGGAACATGTAGATGTTGCTCGTCAGGAGCGCCTCGCGCACCACCAGTGCGGTCGCCGGATCGAGGGCGTCGGCCAGGAAGGACTGATAGTGCAGCGCCGTGGTCAGGGCGACTCCGGTGGTCGCGCCGCCGATCGCCAGTGCGCTGCCGAACAGCGCCATGCGAGGCGCGGTCGCTGAGAGCTCGGAGTAGAGGGCCAGGACGGCTCCGATCATCACGGCCATGCCGAGGCGGGCAAGGGCTGTCGCGGTCCACAGCGAGAACTGGCCGGAGGAGGCGAGCACCAGGCAGAGGGGAGCGAGCAGGAGGCAGGCGGCGCCGCCGATGCGGAGCCGCCGCGCGTTCGCGTCGCCGATGGCGTGGTCCGTCGTCCGTGTCGGCGTCTCGGCATCCTGGTCGTGCATCGTGCCTCCTTCCAGTCGTGCTCTCGGGATCGTTTCGCTCGCCGTCGTCGCGAGGCCTCGCGTGGCGGGCGCCCGGCTCCCTGCGTGTCTCGCCGTTCAGCCGTTGCCGGCGGCACTCTCGCTGGCGCTCTCCGCTGCCCGCCGCGCCACCCTTCCGACGGTCAATCCCTGCACCAGGATCGAGAAGGCGACCACGACGTAGGTCATGAAGAGCACGACTCCGCGCTCGTCGCCGGGCGGCAGCGACAGCGCCAATGCGATCGAGATGCCGCCGCGCAGGCCGCCCCAGGTCAGCAGGGTCACCGTGTAGCGGGGATAGCCGAGGCGCGAGCGCAGCAGCACCACCGGTGGACCCACCGCGATCAGCCGCGCCACCAGCACCACCGGCAGGGCGATCGCGGCGGCGAGGGCGTGGCGCATCTCGAAGCTGAGCACCAGCACCTCCATGCCGATGAGCACGAAGAGCACCGCGTTGAGGATCTCGTCGACCAGCTCCCAGAAGGTGTCGAGGTTCTCCCGCGTGCGCTCCGACATCGCGAACGCACGGCCGCGGTTGCCGAGGAAGAGCCCGGCGACGACCATGGCGAGCGGGCCCGACGTGTGCAGCTGCCCGGCGAGCGCGTAGCCGCCCATCACCACGGCCAGCGTGATCAGCACCTCGACGCCGTAGTCGTCGATGGCGCGCAGCATGGAGTAGGCGAGCAGGCCGAGTCCGAGTCCGAGCAGCACCCCGCCGAAGGCCTCGGTGGCGAAGAGGGTGGCGATCTCCGCGGCGCCGAAGTCACCCTCTGCGCCGTGCGATCCTGGAGACGTCCCGCTGCCGTGGCCGCCGGCGCCGAGCAGCGTCGCCAGGACGCCGAACACCACGACGCCGACGCCGTCGTTGAACAGCGACTCGCCGACGATCAGCGTCTCGACCTTCTCCGGCGCCTTCGCCTGGCGCAGCAGCCCGAGCACCGCGATCGGGTCGGTCGGCGAGATCAGGGATCCGAAGA
Organism: Acidobacteriota bacterium; assembly: GCA_003388555.1. Lineage (GTDB taxonomy): Bacteria > Acidobacteriota > Thermoanaerobaculia > Multivoradales > Multivoraceae > QQVD01. The sequence continues at coordinate 121,434 of QQVD01000048.1, forward strand.
CGAGAGCCCAGAGGAAGGGGATCGGGTAGCCGATCGCGGCGAGCAGGCCGTAGATCGCCAGGCCGATCAGGAAGGTCGACAGCACCACGCCGAGCAGCGCCAGGAACGCGATCACCGGCGCCTGGCGACGCAGCGCCTCGAGGTCGACGTGCAGCGCTCCGGCGAAGAGCAGGAACGACAGCATGCCCTGCATCAGCAGGTCGTCGAAGTCGAGGCTGCCGAGCAGCACCAGCATCTCCTCGCGCACCGGCGCCGCGGTCGCTCCGGCGACGATGACCAGCAGCGAGACGACGAGGGCGCCGAGCATCACCCCGATCACCGTCGGCAGCCCGACGAAGCGGCGGTTCACGTAACTGAACAGCGCGGTCAGGGTGACGATGATCGCGGCCGCGGCATACCAGTCCACGGCCGCGGAGCGTAGCCGACGCCGAGCACTCGCCTCGGCGCGGTGCGGTCCTCTGCCACCGTAGACTGGCCGTCGGCGAAACAGCCGCCGCGCGGCCGCGGTCTCCCTGAGACCGCCCGACCGATCCCTCTGCTGGCAGGAGCCCCCATGCGACCCCTCCGCTCTCCCTTCGTACACTCCTCGCTGCGTCGCGTCGCCGTGGCGTTCCTCCTCCCGCCGATCGTCCTCGCCTGCGCAACCGGTGAGCAGCAGGGCGACGAACGCAGCGCCCAGTCCCGTGCCCTCGAGGACCTCTTCGCGCGCCAGTGGGAATGGCGGCTCGACAACTACCCCGAGCTGGCGACCAACGTCGGCGACTATCGGGCTAACGACCAGCTCACCTCGGTGGCGCCCGTAGATCTAGAGCGTCGGGCTGAGGAGACGCGGGGCTTTCTCGCCGAGCTCGAGGCGATCCTCGCCGACGCCGGCGACGACGAGGCGGCGCTGTCGCGGACCGATCGCATCAACGCAGACATCCTTCGCCGGCAGTTGAGGAACAGCGTCGTGTCGCACGAGTTCGGCGACTGGCAGATCCCCCTGAACGCCGATTCCGGCTTTCACATCGGGTTCTCGCGCCTGGCCAGCAACGTGCCCTTCGACACCACGCAGCACTACGAGGACTACATCGCCCGCATGCGTGCCTGGCCGCGCCTGGTCGATCAGCAGATCGCCAACATGAGGCTCGGGTTGGCGCGCGGCTTCGTGCTGCCCAAGGTGGTGCTCGCCGGCTACGACTCGACCTACGACTCGCACCTGGTCGACGAGCCGACCGAGAGCGTCTTCTGGGAGCCGTTCGAGGAGTTCCCGATCGCGGTGCCCGAGAGCGAGCACGAGCGGCTGCGCGAGGCGGGGCGTGTGGCGATCCGCGAGGCGATCGTGCCGGGCTACCGGGCGTTCTCGGACTTCATGAAGGGCGAGTACATCCCGGGCTGCTCCGACAGCATCGCGGCGACCGATCTTCCCGACGGCGAGGCCTACTACGACCACCTGGTCGAGTCGTTCACCACTCTCGACCTGAGCGCCGACGAGGTGCACGAGATCGGCCTGCGCGAGGTGGCGCGCATCCGTGCCGACATGGAGGCGCTGCTCGAGCGCATCGAGTGGAAGGGCAGCTTCGACGACTTCCTCACCTTCCTGCGCACCGACAGCGAGTTCTACGCCCAGACACCGCGCGACCTGCTCGAGAAGGCCAGCTACCTGTCGAAGAAGGCCGACGGCCAGCTGCCGCGCTTCTTCGGCACCCTGCCGCGGCTGCCCTACACCGTCGAGCCTGTGCCCGACCACATGGCGCCCAAGTACACCAGCGGCCGCTACGTCGGTCCGCCCGAGGGCAGCGTGCGGCCGGGTATCTACTGGGTGAACACGTACGCCCTCGGCTCGCGGCCGCTCTACAACCTGCCCGCGCTCACCCTGCACGAGGCGGTGCCCGGACACCACCTGCAGAACGCTCTCGCCAAGGAGCAGGAGAAACAGCCCGATTTCCGCCGCACCAGCTACATCTCGGCCTTCGGCGAGGGCTGGGGCCTCTACTGCGAGTTCCTCGGCATCGAGATGGGCATGTACGAGACGCCGTACGAGGAGTTCGGCCGCATGACCTACGAGATGTGGCGGGCGGTGCGCCTGGTGGTCGACACCGGCATGCACGCCAAGGGTTGGACCCGGCAGCAGACGCTCGACTACCTGGCGGAGAACACGGCGCTGCCGCTGCACGAGATCGAGACCGAGACCGATCGCTACATCTCCTGGCCCGGCCAGGCGCTGGCCTACAAGATGGGCGAGATCAAGATCCGCGAGCTGCGCACCAGGGCCGAGCAGGCGCTGGGTGACCGCTTCGACATCCGCGCCTTCCACGACGCCGTGCTCGCCGGCGGCTCGGTGCCGCTGCCGGTGCTCGAGGAGTCGATTGACCTGTTCATCGCCGAGGCGCTGGAGGGGTAGGCGCGGCCTCGCTCCTCCGAGAGTCGCTCCTGCAACGGGAGATGGGGCCCGGATGGCGTGCGGACTACCGCGGGTCGCCACGACCACAGATCCGTCATCTCCGCCACCTCTTCACGTCTCCGCCTCGGTCGCCTCCTCTCCGTCACCCTGCACTCGCAACCAAGGTCCACCCCTGGCGGACTGCGGCTCGTTCCTCGGTCGCACCCTGAGGCGAGCCGGATGACTGGGAAACCCCGCACGCCGAAGCGAGCGGCAGCGAGCTGAGCCGCACGATCGGCAGTGTGAGCCTGCGAACCCTGACGGTCGTTCCTCGGTCCTCCCCCTGAAGAAGGGGGAGGAGGCGGGGGTGGGGTCGGCTCGCGACGTTGCGGTGTGCGGCTCTTTGCCCTGTCTTCCCAGCGCCTGTGCCAACCTCCGGGCACGAACCACCGAGGAGGCCGCCGATGTCCCGTTTCCGTTCCCGTGCTCGTGCTCTCGTCTCGTTGCCGGTCGTCCTGTGCGCCCTGCTGCTCGCGATCTCAGCCGGCGCCTCCGCCGAGACGGCGCGTGGCTTCGTCTTCGAGGACCTCGACGGCGACGGTGTGCGGGACGACGGCGAGCCGGGCATACCCGAGGTCCGGGTCTCCAACGGCGTCGACATCGTGCAGACGGCCGCCGACGGCGCCTGGCAGCTCGAGGTGGACGACGCCGCGGTGATCTTCCTGACCAAGCCGGCCGGCTGGGCGACCCCTGTCGACGGACGCATGCTGCCGCGCTTCTACCATGTGCACCAGCCGGCTGGGTCTCCCGAAGGCCTCCGCTATCCCGGCCTCGAGCCCACCGGGCCGCTGCCCGAGAGCATCGATTTCGCCCTCCGCCGCAGCGACGAGCCGAGCCGCTTCTCGGCCCTGCTGTTCGCCGACACCCAGCCGCAGAGCGCCGCCGAGGTCGACTTCATCCGTGACGACGTGGTCGCCGAGCTGATCGGCACCGACGCGCGCTTCGGCATGACGCTGGGCGACATCATGTACGACGACCTGTCGCTGCTGCCGCGCCTGCTCAGCATCGTCGCCCAGATCGGCATCCCCTGGTACAACGTGCCCGGCAACCACGAGCTCAACCTGGATGCCGCCGACGACGCCGGGTCGCTCGAGACGTTCAAGCGTTTCTTCGGCCCGCCGTACTACTCGTTCGAGGTCGGCGACGCGGTCTTCTTCGTGCTCGACAACATCTTCTACCAGGGCGGCGGCGTGGTCACCGCCGACAACGTGCGTGGCGGCGGCGGGTACATCGCGAAGATCGACGAGGAGCAGATGCAGTGGCTCGAGAACGAGCTGCGCTTCATCCCGCCCGAGAAGCTGCTCTTCCTCGCCATGCACTCGCCGCTCGAGACCTACGTCAGCGACTCTCCGGGCGTCAACACGGCGAACCGTCGCGAGCTGTTCGCGCTGCTCGAGGGGCGGCCCAATCTCTACGCAGTCGCCGGTCACACCCACACCACCGAGCATCGCTACTTCGACGAGGACGACGGCTTCAGCGGCCCCGAGCCCTTCCACCACCATGTGCTGGCGACGGTCTCGGGCAGCTGGTGGAGCGGGCCGCTCGACGAGCGCGGCGTGCCGACCACCCAGCAGCGTGACGGCACTCCCAACGGCTACCACGTGCTCGAGGTCGACGGCGCCCGCGCGACGGTGGCTTTCCGCGCCGCCGGCTTCGATCCCGACCACCAGATGCGGATCGTCTTCGACGTCGCCCACCACCGGCATCGCGCCGCGATCTACCGCGACTTCCGCGAGGGCGAGCTGCTGCAGGGGCGCATCTCGGTCGACGAGGTGGCGCAGGCGGCGGTCTACGTCAACGTCTTCGACGGCGGGCCGAGGACCGAGGTGACGATGCGGGTCTCCGGGGCTCCGGCCGGCGCACAGGGAGCGATCGAGATGCTGCGCGTCGACGCGATCGACCCCTTCGTACAGGAGCAGTTCGCCCGTCACGTCGCGACGCGCAAGTCGTGGGTCGAGCCGATCGCGTCTTCGCACCTGTGGCGCGCCGACCTGCCCGACGACCTCGGCCCTGGTACCTACACGGTGTCGGTCGAGGTGGTCGACGAGTTCGGCCGACGCCACCATGGCCACCGGGTGCTCGAGGTGGCCGGCTCTTCTGCGACGCCGGGCGGTACCGTGCGCTATCCCTGAGCCGTGGCACCGCGTCGCGTCGGCACTCGCCGCGCGGCCGCTCCGTGCGCCGTACGCGGTAGCCTGCGCGCCAGCACGCGATCGATCTGGCGGTCGCTGCCGAGCACGAACTCGGTGAAGCCGTAGAGACGGAAGCCGTGGCGCTGGTAGAAGCGGTTGGCGTCGTCGTTGGAGTCCCAGGAGCAGAGCCAGATCCAGTCGTGGCCGCCGCGAGCCCCGCGCAGCAGTGCCTCCTCGAGGATCCGGGTGCCGAGACCGTGGCCGATCGCCGCCTGCTCGACGTAGATGCGCTGCAGCTCGAGCGGACGCGCCGCGGGAACGCTGTCGTTGCCGCGCCCGTGCACCAGCTTGCAGTAGCCGAACGGTTGTTCGGTGAACAGCCGCAGCACGTCCGGTAAGGCTGCGGCGCCTGGCACCACCAGGCCGAGCAGGAACTCGGCGGCTGGATCGCTCAGCTCTCGGCGGATGCGTTCCGGCCGGAAGGCCTGCTCGAGGTAGGCGGCGAAGTCAGCCTCCGGGTTGCGGTGCGCGAAGGCGTCGCTGAACGTACGTCGGGCGAGGTCCGCCACCCGGTCAGCGTCCTCGGCGGTGGCGCGCACGAAGCGCACGCGGAAGCGCTCTGGCCTGATCGAAGGGCGTGGCGGTGTTCGCGGGTCTCGCACCGTGGCTGACTCCTGCGCCGACTCGGGGTCGCGTTCCCGTCGCCGCTGAGCATGTCGCGAGCCGGTTCGCGCCGGCAAGTGCCCGGCGGGGCGGAGGCGGGTCGACGGTCGGTCATCGCCTGGAAACGAAGGATCGCCGTCGGGTGGCGCATCGAACCACGTCGAACCCGGTCCGCGACCCTTCCGGGGTCCGAGTCGACGGAGATCCGATGCGAAGCTCTCTGCAGAACACGCGCACAGACCACTGCCCGACCGGCCTCGGTCGGTCGCCTGCGCACTGCGCCAGAATCCAGGACAGGCGTGCCGTGGCCTGCCCCGTGCGGCGGCGACGACGGGGCACCCCAGCGGGCGTCGCCGCGTCATGCGGCCGGAGGGGGTGACCCGGTGAACCGCCTGTCCGCACGCCATCCCGGCACCCACACCTTCCCACCGCCGCAGCTGATGAAGCGAACCAACCGCCCCGATACCGCGAGCTCGTCGGCCGCGACGTCGGATGGGCTCGACGACGACGCTGGCGGCTGGGGCGAAGAAGCCCTGGTCGAGGCGCTCTTGGCGGGCGAGGAGGCGGCCTTCGACCATCTCGCCGAGGAGTACTTCCCGAAGGTCTACCGCTTCGTGCTGCGCAAAGTCGACGACATCGAGCTGTGCCGCGACCTGGTGCAAACGGCGCTGGGCAAGGCGATGCACCGGCTTCCGGGCTTCCGCGCCGAGTCGAGCCTGTTGACGTGGCTGTGCGCCTGTGCCCACAACGAGGTGCGCATGCACCGACGTCGCCAGGCGGGGAGTCGCCTGGTGGACCTCGACGACGAGCAGCTCGCCCGTGCGGCCGACGCCAGCGAGGATCCGGCGCTGTCCCCTGTCTGGGGACCGCGGCCGGTGAGCGCCGAGACGGAGGTCCTGCGCGACGAGCAGGCCCAGCGGGTGCACCGCGTGCTCGACCGCCTGCCGGAGAAGAACGCCGTGGCACTGGAGCTGAAGTACCTGCGCTCGTGGCCGGTCGACCGCATCGCCGCCACTCTCGGCCTGACGCCGAAGGCGGCCGAGTCCCTGCTGACGAGGTCGCGCCAGTCCTTCCGCCGGGAGTTCGAGAAGCTGCAGTCGTCGAACCAAGAGATCCGAGAAGTCCGCAACCCGTCTGGAGCCGAGCGATGAGCGACAGAGACCGAACCCGAGGGCTGGACGGAGTGAACGCCGGTGAGGGCGAGGCGACGAAGGTGCCTGAAGATGGCGAGGCCCGTTCCCTGGCACCGAGCGGCGAGGTCGACGCCGAGCAGCAGCTCGCTGCGCTGCTGCGGGAGGCGGGTCCCCGCCCCGAGATCCCTGCCGCGCACCTGGCCCAGATCCGTGCCACCACGCACGGTGAATGGCGTCGCATGCTCGGCGCTGAGCGCAGCGGCTCGGTTTCCTGGCTGCGCTGGGCCGCTGCCGCGGCTCTGCTGCTGGCGATCGCAGCGCTGGCCACCACACTGTGGCCTGCCCGGGACGCGGGGATCCTCGCCGAGCTGGCGCTCGCCGAGGGAGTCGAGGTGACCCGTGCCGACGGAACCCGTGTGGAGCGGGCGAACGCGCTCGCGGGTCTGGCGCTGCGCCGCGGCGACCGGCTCGAGACCGTGTCGGGAGAGGGCGCAGCCCTGAGGCTCCCGGGCGGTGAGTCGGTGCGTCTGCGCGGCGGGTCGACCCTGCGCCTCGGCGAGGAGGGGCTGCTGGAGCTGCTGGGAGGCGCCGTCTACGTCGATTCTCCAGGCTCGTCGGCACCTGGCGGTATCGAGGTCGCCACCTTCCTCGGCGTGGTGCGTGAGATCGGTACCCAGTTCGAGGTCGCCCTGCCCGGTGTCGCCACCCCCGGCGTCGGTCTGAAGGTGAGGGTACGCGAGGGCGCCGTGGTCTTCGTACCTGGAGCGACCGGAGTGGAAGCCGCGCGGGCGGAAGCGGGCGAGAGACTCGTCGTGGCACCCGACGGCGCGGCGAGCGTCGAGGCCGACGTCGCGTCGAACGACTCCAGCTGGCAGTGGGTGCTCGAAGCCGCTCCGCCGCTGTCGCTCGAGGGCCGGTCGGTGGCCGAGGTGCTCGACGCCGCGGCGCGTGAGCTCGGCCTCGACCTGCTCTACGCCAGCGAGGCGGCGCGCCGGCACGCCGAGGCCGAGGTGCTCTCGGCGGATCCACTCGTCGCCGCCGAGGCTCTCGAGGTCGCGGCCCAGGCATCGGGACTGTCGGCGACGCGCCAGGTCGGGAGTCTGCTGATCGACCTGCCCTGAGCCGGCGACTCGGTCCGTTCGGGCGTCGCCGAAGCTCAGAAGGTCCAGGACACTCCGAGCGAGGGCAGGATGCCCGGCCAGGTCTCGTCGCCCCTCTCCAGCATGCCGTCTTCGATCGCGTAGTCCGACCCGGAGACGTTGCGCCGGTCGAGGAGGTTCTGCACGTCGAGGAAGACGAACAGCTCGCCGACGCGCACCTCGAATCGTCGGGCCAGGCGCAGATCGAGGCGCAGATACTCGGGCAGACGATCCGAGCGCAGCGGTCCGAGCGCGACGAGTGTCGGCTCGCCAGGATCCTCGCCCTCTCCGCCGGCCTCCGCGCGGCCGATCGCTGCGCCGCCCCTGGAGCGCCCGATCTCCGAGGGTCCCGACCCGCCCGCATCCGCTCCGACGATGCCGCGCACCGGAGTCGTCGGCCATCCCGAGTGGTAGCGGCCGGCGAGGTGCAGCGTCCAGCGCGGCGCCGGGCGCAGCGACCAGCCGACCGCCAGGGTGTGCGTCTGATCGACTTCGCGCGGCACCCAGCGACGCAGCGGCGCACCGATCCGGTCCTCGCTCCGTGCCAGGGAGTAGCTGGCCAGCCAGGCGCCGCGCCTTCCGGTGCCGCCTCGGGCGCTGAGCTCGAGCCCGTGGGCACGGGATCTCTCGGGGCGCAGCAGCACCCGGTCGCCTTCGACCTCGCGGAAGACGTTGAACGGCTCGAAGAGATTCTCGAATCGCGGCCGCGGTCGGGCCACGACGCGGCTGTAGAGCTCGGCCCGCAGCGCGGCAATGCGGGCTCCCGTGGCACGGGCGAAGACGCGTTCGTAGCCGAGGACCGCGTGCTCTGCGCGCTCGGCGCGGGCGAGGCGGCTCTCGCCGTTCTCGACCTGCAACTCGTAGGGTCGCTGGCTCTGGTGGTAGACGCCCCAGCTGGCGCGCAGCACGCTGCGCTCGTCGATCCCCCAGGCGACACTGAACCGGGGGCTCAGCAGCTCGTCGTCGTATGCGGACCGTTCTTCGCCCGTCGTAGCCGAGGCGAGATCCTCGAGCTCGACGAGGCGATGGCGGTCGGCCCGCAGGCCGAGCTCGAAGAACCAGCGCCGGCCGATCGCGAAGCGATCGCTGATCCAGACGCCGCCGTGGCTGCCCTCCAGCTCGACGCCCAGCCGCTCTGTCGGCGAGACGGGATCGATCTCGGTGCTGGTGAACAGCAGGTCGCGCTCGGAGGTGTTGCGGTAGTCGAACTCGGCGTCGAGCTCGCGCAGCTCGGCGCCGAAGCCGAGAGTGTGTGCGCCGCTCGCCTGCCAGGTCCACTCCTGGCGCAGGCCCAGCACGCTGACCTGGCGGGCGTCGGAGACCTCGAACGCCTGCTCGTCCTCGTCCTCGAAGCCGCGGCGGTCGCGCTCGATGTCGCTGCTCGAGAGGGTGGTCTCGACCAGCAGCGAGGCGCCGACGACAGCCTGGTGGGTCGCCCAGGCGTAGCCGGTGTCGTAGCGGGTGTCGATCCCCTTGGACTCCTCACCGACGGTTTCGCGGAAGTCGAGCCGGTCGCCGGCCTGGAGCACGCGGGCTCGCAACTGTTGGGCGCCGCCGATGCCGAGGTCGAGCTTGCCGAAGGCGTCCCAGAAGCCGGGATCCTCACGTCCGAAAAGACGGTTGGCGAGCTCGATGGAGCCGAGGCGCGCCGACCCGAACCACGCTCCGTCGAAGCGATCCGCGCCGCGGCGGAAGCCACCGCCGGAGGAGGCCTCGGCGGTGAGCAGGCTGAGCGAGAGACGGCTTTCGAGGGTCGTCGGCTGACGGGTCCTCAGGTCGAGCACGCCGCTCATGCGGTCGCCGCGCTCGGCACCGAAGGCGCCGGTGCGCAGGTGCGCCGACTCCAGCAGCGAGGCAGGCACCATGCTGATGCCGCCGTCGAAGTCCTGCAGGTGGTAGGTCTCGTACAGCTCCTGGCCGTCGAGCAGCACCTGCACCTCGTCTTCGCGTCCGCCGTGGATCCGCGGCCTGGCGGAGAGGTCGCCACTGGTCACTCCCGGCAGCAGGTCGAGGGCTCTGAACAGGTCGCCCGCGAGGTGGGGCAGCGCTTCGATCTCCTCGCGGCCGAGGGCCATGGGCGCCGCCGGGTCCTCCTGCAGCAGGGACCGTTCGCCCGGTCGCACCGCGATCTCCTCGGCGACGTACGGTTGCGGCTGCAGCGCGATCTGCACCCTGGTGGCGCTGCCCGTGTCGACCCGCACCTCGAGCCGCTGGTCGGCGAAGCCACGGGCGGAGATCCGCAGCTCATAGTCGCCGGCGGGCAGTGCCTCGAAGCGAAAGCGTCCACCGGCGTTGGTCAACGCTCGCAGAGCGCGCCCCGCATCGGCCTCGCCTGAGCCCAGGCCGGCGACCAGCTCGACCCCGGCGCTCGCCAAAGGTCGGCTCGAGTGGCGCGAGCGGACCTCGCCGACCAGAGCGCCGCTCGCACCTTCGGCGTTCGGGCGCACGATCCAGGTGCCGCCCGCTCCGGGCTCGGCGATCAGGCCGTGGGGAGCGAGGATCTGCTGGAGGATGCGCTCGAGCTCCTGGTCGGTTTCGACGGCGCCGATGCGCATCGAGGGCAGCACGGCGCCGCTGGTCGAGACCACCCGCAGGCCGGCCCGACGCAGCACCAGGAGCGCTTCCTCGAGGCTCTGGCCAGGGGTTAGCTCGACCCCGGCAGCCTGCTGCACGTGTGCGCTGGGCGTGGTGACGGCAGCGCTCGAGGACGCCAGCGTCGAGGCGGCCGGCGCGAGAGCCGAGATGACGATCAGCACCGCCCGTGACAGTGCGCAGCGCGACATGCCCGCACGCTAGCAGTCGAGGCGCGGCGGTCAGAGGTGCTGCCAGGCTGGCTTGTGGCGCCAGGTCTCGCGGTAGTAGTCGGCGAGCTCGAGGCGGCCGGCGGCCTCCTCGTCGAGCACCACCGTGACGTGGGGATGCAGCTGCAGCACCGAGGCCGGGCAGCGCGACGCGAGCGGGCCTTCGACCGCAGCGGCGACTGGCGCCGCCTTCGCCTCGCCGGTGGCGATCAGCACCAGGTGGCGCGCCTCGAGGATGGTACCGAGACCCTGCGTGACGACGTGGCGGGGCACCTCCTCGCCGGAGGCGAAGAAGCGCGCGTTGTCGGCGCGGGTGCGGTCGGTCAGGGTCTTGATGCGGGTGCGCGAGCGCAGCGAGGAGATCGGCTCGTTGAAGCCGAGATGACCGTCGGCGCCGATGCCGAGCAGCTGCAGGTCGACTCCACCGAGCGAGGCGATGAGCTCCTCGTAGGCACGGCAGGCGTTGGGGATGTCGCCGCTGTGCACCGCCGGGCTGTGCAGGTGCTCGAGCGGCAGGTCGACCTGGTCGACGAGCTCGCGGCGGATCACCTGCCGGTAGGCCTGCGGATGGTCGGGCTGCAGGCCGACGTACTCGTCGAGCAGCACCGCGGAGACGTGCTCGAAGCTGACCTCACCGGCGCGGTGGCGAGCCACCAGGCTGCGGTAGGCGGGCAGCGGCGAGCTGCCGGTGGCCAGCCCGAGCACGGCGTGGTGGCGGCGACGCACCTGGTCGACGATGGCCTCGGCGACCAGCTCTCCGACCGACTCGGGACCTTGCAGGATGACGATCTCCAAGGCTCACTCCCTCCTGTGGTGGGACTCGGCGTCGGCGCGCCGGTAGGCGGCGGCGCCACCGACCCAGGTCGCGATCGGCTCGAGCTCCGCATCGAGCAGGACGAAGTCGGCCGGCGCGCCGACCTCGATGCGCGGTGGCGGCAGGCCGAGCAGGCGCGCCGGGTTGTCGGTCACGGTCCGAAGCGCCTCGGCGAGCGGGCAATCCGTGAACCGCATGAGGTTGCGCAGCGCCCTGGTCAACGGCAGCTGAGTGCCCGCCAGACCTCCGTCGCGGTTGCGCACCACGTCGGCCTCGACCTCCAGATCGACCTCACCCAGCCGGTGCGCGCCCGGCGCACCCCCCAGGGCGGCTGTCGCGTCGCTGATCAGGATGACCCGGTCGGGACCGGCGAGACGCCAGACCAGGCGCACCACCTCCGGGTGAACGTGCACGCCGTCGACGATGAGCGACAGCCGGAGCCGTTCGTCGAGCAGCGCTGCCGCCACGGCTCCTGGCCGACGATGGTGCAGCGGTGCCATCGCGTTGAAGGCGTGGGTGAGCAGTGACACGCCTCGCCCGGCGGCGTCGTGCAGGAGCTCATCGTCGGCGGCGGTGTGACCGGCAGCGACCACCACGTCGTCGCCGCACAGGCGCTCGATGAGGGACGCCGCCCCGGGCAGCTCCGGCGCCAGGGTGACCAGCCGCACCCCGCGGTCGGCCCGCCATCCCGCGGCCAGCTCGCCGGCGTCCTCGGGCGAACGCAGATGGTGGACCGGGTGGGTGCCCGGATACTCCGGCGACAGGTAGGGGCCTTCGAAGTGCAGGCCGAGCGGCCTCGCCGAGGCCATGGTTCCCGTTCGCCCTTCGGTCGTCGCCACGCCCCGGCCGGAGTCGGCGCAGCGGGCGATGGCGGCGATCGCCGCGTCGTAGGCCTGCGCCGGTGCGGTGATCAGGGTGGCCAGGAACGAGGTGACGCCCCAGCGCGGCAGCTCCGCCGCGACGGCGTCGATCGCGCCGGGCTCGCTGGTGAGATCGAATCCGGCGGCGCCGTTGACCTGCAGGTCGATGAGTCCGGGCACGATCCACGGGGTCGCCTCACCCGGCGGCACCCCGTCCAGAGCGGCCGTCTCGACCGCGGTGAAGGCGCCCGCCTCCCAGCGCACCTCGACCGGCTCGTCTCTGCCTGGGAGCCGCGCCACCACCGAGCGGGTCGCTGCGTCGAAGCTCGTCATGCTCGCTGGCGATCTTAAGAGCTGTGTGGCGCCCGGTGTGTCGGCCCCGGCGCGCCTCGGTGCGGACTCAGCGCTCCCGGCTGCGGTAGGCGGCGCGGCGGTAGAGGGTGAAGGGGGTGTAGCCGAGCGAGGCGAAGGTGTGCACCGGACGGTAGGCGCCGGCCGCTGCGAAGTGCAGCTCGCCGGCGTCCGGTCGCCAGGGGCGCAGGAGGTGGCTCGGCGCCTCGGCGGCGACGATCGCGGCGACCAGCTGCTCGCCGCTCGACGGCCCGGGACGTGGAGTGACCAGGCCTCCGAGATCGACGATGCGCGCCCGGCGGGTGTGGTAGCCGAGCGCACCCACCTCGTAGTGCGCCAGCGCCGGTGCGCTGCCACGCACGTGATGGTCGAACCAGAGGGCGATGCCGCGGTAGCTCTCGTAGCGCGCCCCGACGAAGAAACTGGTCTGGAGGTCGTCGAGCTTGTGCAGCAGCTGCGGCAGGCGCACGTGCAGGGCCGCCATCGCCAGCGCCGCTGCGACCAGGAGGGCGGCGACGGAGCCGGCTCGCGGCGCGATCCGCGGCCGCGCCAGGCGCCAGAGACCGTGCGCCAGCTGCGCGGCGCCGAACAGGGCGCCGGCGAGGAAGAAGAAGTGGGCCGAGTAGATCTCCCACTTGTAGATCGTCGGCGGGCCGATCGCGGCATAGGCGGTGACCAGCAGCCACGGATAGCCGCAGAGCGCCGCCAGGAGGCAGCGCCCGGCCGGGCCCCGTCGCAGCTCCGCCGAGGCGAGCAGGCTCCAGTTGGCGACCAGCAGGACGGCTCTCGAGAAGGCTCCGGCGCCCCCCTCCTGGCCGTTCCAGGCGGGGTCGGTGAGCCAGCTCGCGGCGTCGACCCAGAAGGAGGCGAAGCTCTCCAGGCCGGCCTTGGCGCCGAGGGTGTTGGGCACCACGGCGCCGTAGTAGAGCGCCGAGAAGAGCAGCCAGGCGAAACCAGGCAGGGCGAAGGCTGCGACGGCGCGCGGCGAGCGCAGGCGCCTGTCGAGCAGCGCCAGCGGCAGGGCGAAGAGCAGCGCGTCGGGCCGCGCCAGGCACGCCGCCGCCGCGGCGCCCGCGGCCGCGGCGGGTCGCCCCGAGGCGAGCAGCGCCAGCACCAGGCACTGCAGGGCGACGACCAGGGTGCTCTCGAGGCCGTGGAAGAGGCCGAGCGCGGGGTGCAGGAGCAACAGCAGCGCCGCCGGGTACACGAACGCTCCGCAGCCGCGGCGCAGCAGCGCTGCCAGCAGCAGCGCCGCGAGACCGAGCTCGAGAGCGGAGAGGGCCGCCGCCAGTTGGACGGCAACGCCGGGCACCGCGAGGTGCACGACCGCCAGCACCGCGACCTGCAGCGGCGACGTGTAGCCCCAGATCCGTTCGCCGACGTTGAAGACCGGGCCGAAACCCTCGGCGAGGTTGCGGCCGTAGGTCATCAGGATGAAGGCGTCGTCGCCGAGGTAGACGCCGGGGCTGAGGAGCAGGAAGGCGGCGACTCCGAGCCCGGTCAGGACGACGCCGGCGAGCAGCGCCGCCTCGGGCGCCGTCCAGCCCGGGCCCTCGTGTGCCGGTGCGTCGTAGCCAGACTCTTCGGCGGCGCTCAAGAAGACTCCTCGTCGGCGGATCGCGATGCGGCGCCGCGGTGGCCCGAGAGCTCCTCGAGCAGCTCGTTCAGCCCGTCGGGCGGAGGTTGTGCGGCGACGAGGCGCTCCTTCTGCGCCTTGCCGAGGCGCTTGACCCGCGCCTCGAGGCTGAGCGCCCGCGCCCGCTCGCCGACCTCGGCGCAGAAGGCGAGACGGAGGGCGCCGGCACCGCGCAGCGACTTGGCGCCGCGACCGCTGTCGTGCTGCTCGAGGCGGCGCTGCACGTCGGTGCTGACGCCGGTGTAGAGCGCGCCGCGCTCGGTGCGCACGAGGTAGAGGAACCAGGAGGACATGGTGCGGCGGCAGCGGATCGCTGCGGCTCGGACTGTAAACCACCGGAAAGTCGGCGGACACCGCACGCCGTCGGGCGATCACCGCGAGGCGCCGCCGCGGCTGAGCCGGTGTGCCAAGCTCGCCGCATGCCGCTGCCGCGCATCCGCCGCGTCTATCTGGCCCCCGAGGAGGGCGACGGGCGCCGCATCCTCATCGACCGGCTGTGGCCCCGCGGGCTGTCGAAGCAGCGCGCCGCGATCGACTTCTGGGCGCGGCGCATCGCGCCGTCGGACGAGCTGCGCCGGTGGTACCGGCACGAGGAGACGAAGTGGCCCGAGTTCCGTGAGCGCTACTTCGCCGAGCTCGATGCCGATCCGGAGGGCGTCGCCGAGCTCGTGGCGCAGCTGCGCGAGCCGGCGACGTTGGTCTTCTCGTCGCGCGAGGAGCGGCTCAACAACGCCGCGGCGCTGCGCCAGTATCTCGAGGAGCGTGGCCTGGTCTGAGCGGCGGTGGCTCGCGTCCCCTGTTCGCGGTGGTAGCTCGAGCGGCGACGGCGTGGTCGAGTCAGCCGCCGGTCGCGATCGCCACCAGCAGGCGACAGCCGTCGAGGTACTCCTGCACGTCGACGTACTCGTCGACGGTGTGGGGGGTGTGCTGGCCGGCGCCGAGGGTCACCGTGGGGATGCCGAGCCCGTTGAGGATGTTGGCGTCGAGGCCGCCGTTGGCGACCCTCAGCTCGCTCGCCAGGCCGAGGCGCTTCGCCGCCTCGAGCGAACGCCGCACCGGCGGCGAGCTCTTGGGCATGCGGAAGGAGTCGTAGTCGCGGGCGGCGTCGAACTCGACGCGTCCGCTCTCTCCCCGGTGGTTGCTCACCGAGCGCGCCGCCTGCTCGAAGCTGGTGCGGATCTCGCGTGTGATGCGGCCGAGGAAGGCGCGATGGTGACTGCGGGACTCGCCGCGCAGGCGCACGAGATCGGTGACCTGGTTGGTGGTCTCGCCGCCTTGGATGACGCCTATGTTGCTGGTGCCGATCTTGCGATCGCCGAAGTCGATCTTGCCGAAGTAGCCCTTCTCGGCGACGTCGGCGATGGCGCGGCTGGCGATGAGGACCGCCGAGACGCCGTGCTCGGGATGCACCCCGGCGTGCGACGACTTGCCGTGCACCGCGATCGAGAAGCGGTCGGCGCCGACGGCGCCGATGGTCACCGCGGCGGGCTGTCCCGAGTCGACGTTGAAGCCCATCGCCGGCTGGCCGAGGCGCTTGGCCTGCACCTGCTTGGCGCCGAGCAGGCCGATCTCCTCGCCCACCGTGCACAGGATGGTCAGCGGCGGATGCGGCGCGTCGCTCGCCGCGAGGGTCTCGACCAGGGTGATCAGGGCGCCGATCGAAGTGCGGTTGTCGCCGCCCAGCGCCGTCTCTCCCTGCGGCACGATGCGGTCCTGACCGTCGACCACGGCGCGCTTCGGTACCGCGCCGCGGCACAGCGGCACGGTGTCCATGTGGCCCATGAAGAGCAGCCGCGGCGCCTTGCGCAGCGGCCCGCGTCCCGGGATGCGGGCGATCAGGTTGCCGACCTCGAAGTCGCGGCCGCTGCGCTGCAGCGCGCGATGCGCCTGATCGTGGCCGATCGCCGACTCGGCGACGCCCGCGGCGAGCAGCGCCCGGCGCACGTAGTCGGCGACCTGTCCTTCGCGGCCGCTGGCGCCGGGCAGCGCCAGGAGCTGCATCAGGTGATCGAGCGCCCGCTCGGCGTCGATCTTCGTCGGGTCGGGGCGCTCTCTTGGCTTCACTTCGTTGGTCGGGGCACTCTTGGCGGCCCCGGAGGCGGTCTTCGCCGCACGCGGCCTGCGGCTCTTCTTGGCTCTCGTCATGACGGCGAGCAAGCTAGCACGCCGGCGGCTCCCGGGAGTCACTCGTCGGAGAGCTCGAGTCTGCTGACCACGAGGTACCACATGGCGTGGAAGGTCAGCTCCTCCGTGCCGGTGGCCATGACGAGCTTCTCGCCCTGCAGGCCGGAGATGTGATGGCCGTGCCGACGCAGCACGTCGTCGAGCTCGCGCACGAAGCGGGTCGAGAGGAAGGCCCTGGTGATCGGCAGCGCCTTCACCGCCGGATTGTGCATGTTGCCGGACGAGCGGGCTGCGGCGGCGAGCTCCTCGGGGTGGTGCCGCGCGAGGTAGGAGCGCAGGTCGGCCTGGATCTCCTCGTACGGCAGCGGCGCGGTCAGTCGGCGCAGGCGCACGAAGCCGATCGGCCGCGATGCGCCGACCGAGGCCACCGCCTCCTCGAAGGAGCCGAAGCCCTGCTCGGAGTGGCTGTGGATCTCGACGCCGTGACCGCCGCTCCCGGCGGGGACCACCGCCCAGGCCGAGTCGTCGGCCGACGGGGTCAGGTGGGCGGCGACCAGGCACAGGGTCGCGATCAGGCTGGCGAGCATCGGTGGGTTCGTCTCAGGCTCGATAGGCCGTGGAGGATCGTCTGGAGGCCTCAGGCGCAACAACGTCGCGGCGCTCGTGTTTCCCTCACTCGCCGAGGCGCGACCTCGGGGCCGGGCCGGAGCACGACGGGATCCACACGACGGGATGGCGGCGGAGCCGGTGTACAGTGCAGCGTCCCGGCGCTGGCCAGCACGAGCGATGCGAGGAGGAGAAGCTTGCGACATGTCCACCCAGACGCCGCCGGGCCCGTCGGCCGAGCGGCAGCCTCGGTTGTCGTCTCCCTCGCTCTGCTGCTCGCCTCCGCCTGCGCCGGCGAGACCATGGAAGCCGCGACTGCGACCGAGCCGGCGGATCGCGGCTCCATCGAGCGGGCCGTGGTCGAGGTGCTGACCAGGCAGCAGGCAGCCTGGAACCGCGGCGACATCGACGCCTTCATGGACGACTACGCGCGCGGAGAGCGCCTGCGATTCACCTCCGGCGGCTCGGTGCGCCGCGGCTGGCAGGAGACGATCGAGCGCTACCGCACCACCTATCCCGATCGCGCCGCGATGGGCCGGCTCGAGTTCTCCGAGCTCGAGGTCTCCGTGCTCGCCGAGCGCTACGCCGAGGTCCACGGTCGATGGCGACTGCAGCGGGCCGAGGACTCGCCGGCAGGGCTCTTCACGCTGCTGTTCGAGCGCGACGAGAGCGACGGCGGCTGGCGCATCCTGCACGACCACACTTCTTCGGACTGACCGCGAGAGCCGTGCGGCCGGCTCCGAAGGTTCGCCCGGAGTTCGGTCTGTCGCGGGGCGCGAAGTGAAACTCCGGGCGTCTGGCGGCCGTCTTCCCGGTGGGAGGGACAGCGTCGGCTAGGCTGCTAGGGCGGCCGCCGCGGCACGGCGCCTCGTGGACCCTCGGGCCTGCGGCGGTTCCGCGAACCGCAGCGGCGAGCCAGGGGATCCGCGGCCTCCCGGCCGAGTGGAGAGGCGAGCAGGATGCGCAGAGTCGGAGACTACGAGGTCCTGGGCAAGATCGGGGAGGGTGGCATGGGCGTCGTCTACCGCGCCCGCCGCCGCGATGCCTGCGCCCGGACGATGTGCTCTCTCGAGGACGTCGGGGGAGGGGTGCGCCCTCCATCGCCGAGCGAGCTGGTGGCGCTGAAGCTGCTGCATCCCCGCAACCGGGAGGACATCGAGCGCCGCGCCCGTTTCCTGCGCGAGGCGCAGCTGGCCGCGACGATCCGCCATCCGGCCGTGGTGACGGTGCACGACTTCGGCGAGGCCCACCTCGAGGGAATGCAGCGTTCGCTCTTCCTGGTGCAGGAGCTGGTGCCGGGACGCGACCTCTACTACCGGGCCGAGATCGAGGGTCTGCCTCCCGCGGCCGTCGTGGCGGCGCTGGCGCAGGTGGTGGAGGGTCTGGCCGCCGCCCACGCGGTCGGCGTGGTGCACCGCGACGTCAAGCCCGGAAACGTGCTGGTCGCCGGGGACGGCTCCGCCAAGTTGCTCGACTTCGGACTGGCGCGCCGGATCGACGAGGCCGCGGATCAGGACACGGAACCGCTCCGGGCGCTGCTGGCGCGCGGCAGCCTGTCGAGCGAGGCGCTGGGCAGGGGGCTCGACTTCCGTACCGCCGTGGGGACCTCGCTGGGCACCGCGGGGTACTCCGCGCCGGAGCAGCTCGAAGGTGCTCGGCCGCACCCGTCGGCGGATCTCTACTCGATCGGCGTCTCGCTGTACCAGCTGCTCGGGGGGCGCATGCCCTACCGGGCCGACACCCTGAGCGAGCTGCGCGCTGCGGTGCAGAAGCCGCCGCCGACGCTCGAGGAGCTCGGGGTTCGGGCGCCGGAGGGCTTCAGCGACTACGTGGCGAGCCTGCTGGCCAGCTCTCCGGACCACCGCCCGGCGGCCGCCAGCGAAGTCGCCGCGGCGCTGCGCGAGTACGCGGCGCAGTGGCCGGAGGAGACGCCGATCGGCGACGAGCTCACCGAGACCGGCATCCGCCGCCTGCGCAGCTGGCTCGGCGAGAAGGTCGGCACCGCCATGGGGCGCGGTACCGCCTGAGGCGCCGCCGGTCGCGGAACAGACCGGACCCGTCGTGCCGCTCGTCGACAGGGAGTGAACCGCTGCGGGGCGCCGACCGGAGACTCCGGAGAGGCGGCGACAGCCGCGTCGCGTCGTCGAAGTGATCGCGGCCGCCCCCGCCCTCGGAATGTGGCGCGTTCCGCGCCGCCTCCGCACGACCTCGTAGCCCGTCCCTCGGATCGGCGTGGCACACTGGCGCCGAGTCCCAACTGGAAAGACGATCGCACCGGGAGAGCGAAATGACTGCTAGCAACCGCCAACACCGCACCATCACCGGGCGCGTGGAATCCTGGCTCGGGCTGCTGCCCGCGCTGCTGCTCGGGCTGCTGGGCGTCGCGGCGGCGGGCTGTGCCGCCGGGCCCGCTGACGAAGCCGCCGGCTCGGGCGCACCGGCCGACGCCGCGAGCACCGACGCGACGACCTCCGGCGGGAGCGATCAGGCGCCGCTGCCGGCCGGCAAGGTGCGCTCGCTGCCACTCGTCGAGCGCGCCATCGACTTCCAGGGGCGCGACGCCATCGAGAGCTCGACGATCTCGCTGCGCATCGGCTCGAAGTCGGGCTCCTTCCGTATCGACGCTCAGCCCGGCGACCTGTTCGACTACTGGGTGTACACCGAGCAGGACGGCAGCGACGTCGTCTACCACCACACCAACGTAGCGGGCGAGACGATCGAGAAGCTGGTCGACGGCCAGCCGGTGGAGCTGGTGGGCGAGCGCGAGCAGCAGCGGGCGCGCGACTTCGTCTCGCAGCGGGTCTACTTCCCCTTCCTGCCCTACCGTCTGCGCGATCCGAGCGTCTACCTCGAGGACCTCGGCACCGAGACCTGGGACGGCGAGGAGCTGCGCAAGGTGAAGGTCACCTTCCAGCCCGGCACCTCGAGCGGCGCTGACGACTCATACCTGTACTGGTTCGACCCCGAGACGGCGGAGATGCGCCAGTTCGCCTACAGCTTCGGCGGTGGGCTGCGGCTGCGCAAGATGAAGAACGCCCGCCGGGTCGGTGGCATCTGGTTCGCCGACGCCGACAACTACGCCAAGGCCGGCGACGGCCTCAGCGTCGACGAGATCTCGCCCGAGTCGGTCGCCGACTGGGAGCTGCTGTCGACGGTCGTCGTCGACGAGATCACCGTCGAGCCGCGCTAGCCGGAATCGGAGAGGAGCGCAGGGGCTGAGCTCTGCGATTCCGGCTGCGGGACGGCGGGAGCCAGTGAGCGGCGACGCTGCTCGTGTCGCAGGAGCGTGAGGGGAGCGATCAGCCCCCCACTCAGTTCGTCGGGTTGAAGTCGCGGCCCTCCTCGAGGATGCCGATGATCGTCTCGAGGTTGCCCTTGTTGACCGCGTCGGGCGCCTGCTGGTGGGCCGCCTTGGCGTGCTCGAGCGCCTTGCCGTAGTCGCCCTCGGCGGAGTAGGCCCGCGCCAGTCCGACGTGCACCGGCCATGCTTCACCGTGGCGCTGGTGATTCAGCTTGAAGACGCGGATCGCCTCGTCGACGTTGCCGGCCGCCTGCTGCTGGCGGGCGTAGGTGTGGACCTGGACCGGACCCGCGGTCGGGTGGTTCAGGGCGACGTTCCAGGCCTCCTGCGCCTCGTTCTGGCGCTCGAGGGCCTGCAGCACCTGCGCCTTGGTCGACAGGGTGGTGAAGTTCGCCTGGCCGACGAAAGGCGCGCTGATCGCCGCCTCGGCCCACTGCAGCGCCTCGTCGAGCGCCGTGCTCTGGCTCAGCGCGAACTGCGCCGCGGCGACCCAGTTCTGCCAGCTGAAGCCGGGAGAGTCGCGCAGGTCCTCACGGATTCCGGTGAGGTAGAGCTCGGTGCGGTTCGGAACCGAGATGGTGAAAGGCACCCGGAGCTCCTCCCAGTGCAGGGCCACCGTCGCCTCGCTCGGCTGGCGGTCGATGAACTCGTACGTCAGCCACTCGCGGTAGGGGGCCTGCTCGGCCTTCGCCGGCACCCGCAGCACGTCCTCCGAGGGGTCGTAGAAGAAGCTGCCCCAAGAGGTCGAGTTGCTCGAGAAGATGACTGTCCAGTCGCCGTCCTCGGCGGTGATCATGTGCAGACCGTAAGTGCCCGCAGGCAGCGCCTGACCCTGCACCAGCACGTCGTGGGAGACGGTGAATACGGTGTTCTCGTTGGCCCCCGCCCGCCACGGGCCCGGGTTGCCGTTGCCGAAGCCGAGGTTGGTGAGGCCGTGGGGCACCAGCTGGCCCCAGATCTGGCCGCGCCGATCCTGCCCCTGAGGCCCGGTGACATCCGGCGAGGAGTAGTCGATGCGGACCTGCACCGGCCCGATGTGCTGGATCACGGTCGATTTCTGGTTCTCGCCGCTCGGCGGCAGGTCGAGTCCGCGCTGCTGGGCCGACAGGCCCGTCGCCAGGCAGGCGGCGGTGGAGACGGCGACGAGCAGCACGGGGAGGAGCGACGGGGCGAAACGCGGTCTGGTGGAGGCTGCCGCGATGCGGCGCTCACCTGCGGTGGTCGACAGGTCGTACATGGGGACTCCCTGGGAGAATGTGCGTGGGGCCTGATCCCTCACCCGGTACGACCGACTGCACGGGGAGGTTTTTTAGCAGCGACGCGGCGACAGGTCTCCCGCCACCTGATCCCGCCCACGGTGCCTTACACTCGCCTCTGATTCCGGGAGCAACTCATGCCACAGAAGGTCTACGACGCCATCGTCGTCGGCTCGGGCGCCAACGGCGGCTGGGCGGCGAAACAGCTCTGCGAAGCCGGCATGGAGGTGGTGATGCTCGAGGCGGGCCGCAAGCTCGATCCCGCCACCGACTTCAGCGAGCACACGATGCCGTGGGAGCTGCCGCTGCGCGGCCGCCAGGACCCCAGGAACCCGTTGCTCGAGAGGCGCCCGGTCGGCAAGCGCTGCTACGCCTGCGGCGAGACCAACGCCCACTTCTTCATCGACGAGGTCGACAACCCGATCACCACCGAGGAGGGCAAGCCGTTCTGGTGGATCCGCGGCAACCAGGTCGGCGGCCGCACGATCCTGTGGGGTCGGCAGTCCTACCGGATGAGCGACTGGGACTTCAAGGCCGCCTCGCGCGACGGGTTCGGCGACGACTGGCCGATCTCGTACGCCGATCTCGAGCCCTACTACGACGAAGTCGAGCGCTTCATCGGCGTCAGCGGTCGTCGCGAGGGCATCGAGGTGCTGCCCGACGGTCAGTTCCTGCCGCCGATGGCCTACACCTGCGGCGAGATCGAGCTCGAGAAGGGGCTGCAGAAGATGGGCCGGCGGATGACGATCGGGCGGGCCGCCGTGCTCACCCGCCGGCACAACGGGCGCGCCGCCTGCCACTACTGCGGACCGTGCCACTTCGGCTGCCGCACCGGGTCCTACTTCTCGAGTCCGGTGTCGACGCTGCCCGCCGCCGAGGCGACCGGGAAGTTCACCCTGGTGCCGAACGCCCGGGCCTGGCGGGTGCTGATGGATGACGAGAACCGGGCCAAGGGCGTCATCTACCACCGCACCGAGGACGGCGAGACCGAGGAGGTGTTCGCCAAGGTGGTGGTGCTGGCGGCGTCGACCCTGGCGTCGACGCGCATCCTGCTGAACTCCAAGAGCGACGAGCACCCGGACGGCCTGGCCAACTCGAGCGGAGTGCTCGGCTGCTACCTGATGGACCATCACTTCGTCTCCGGCGCCAATGGTGTGCTGCCGAAGCTCGAGGGCCAGAAGCCCGAGCAGGCGAACCGGCCCAACGGCATCTACATCCCGCGGTTCAAGAACCTGCGCGACCCGGCGAGCAAGAGCAAGCAGTACCTGCGCGGCTACGGCTTCCAGGGTGGCGAGAACGTCACCATCTACGAGCACGCCGCCAGCTCACCCGGCTTCGGCGCCGAGTGGAAGCACGCCATGCGCTCGGCCAACGTGCACAACATGAACATCGGTGGCTGGGGCGAGATGCTTCCGCGCAAGGAGAACCGGGTCCGCCTCGACCCCGAGGTGAAGGACAAGTGGGGGGTGCCGGTGCTCGAGATCGACTGCGCCTGGAGCGACAACGAGAAGGCTATGTCGAAGGACATCGCCGAGGAGGCGCAGGCGATGCTCGAGGCGGCCGGCTGCGAGGACGTGGTGCCGTACCGGGTGATGCCCCCGCCGGGGTTCTGCATCCACGAGGTCGGCACCGCCCGCATGGGCGAGGACCCCGGGAGCTCGGTGGTCAACTCCTTCCAGCAGACCCACGACGTGCGCAACCTGTTCGTCATGGACGGCAGCTCGTTCGTCACCATCGGCTGCGTCAACCCGACGCTGACCATGATGGCGCTCACCGTGCGCTCGAGCGAGTACCTGGCGGACCGGTACGCGAAGGGCGAGCTGGTTTGATCGATCCGCGTCGCACATTCGACTCTCGATGAGAGCGGGCCACGAGCCCGGACTCGAGAGATGGCGGCGCCTGCTGCCGTTCGTGCCGCCGGTCGTCTTCTACTCGCTGTCGGCGCTGGGCGCGGCCTGGTTCACGGACGGAGCTTCCGCCAGCCTGGAGGCCCAGAGCTCGATCGCCGGCTCGTACCTGTACGCGGTGATCGCCACCGCCTTCTCGTCGCTCTTCCTCTACCTGCTCTACGCCGTGAGCGCCTCCGAGCACCATCGTCTCGGGGTGGCCAATCCCTTCACGGCCTCGATCCTGGTGGCAGTGAGCGCGGCCCTGGTCGTGGCGATGTCGGTGCCCAGGTGGCTGCCGCTGCTGGGAGTGCTCGTTCACCTGGTGGTGCAGCGGAGGCGGTGGTTGCTCATCGTCGCCGAGTACGGCGCGACCGCTCTCGGTCTCGCCTGGTTCTTCGCGGCGTTCGAAGGCAGGGCGATCCTGCCGTGGGGAGTGCCGGTGGCGCTGATCCAGGGCGCGCTGCTGTGGCCCTTCCATGCCGAGAACACGGCTCGCCGGCCGGTGGCGCCGCAGGAAGGCGACCGAGGGCCCGCGGACTGACAGCAGAAACGAGCCCGAGGTTGGCCCGACTCGGTTCGGTGCACGGTCAGTCTCCGCCCCGCAGCGCGGCTCGTTCCACGGTGAGCGGGACGTTGGCGACCAGCACCAGGCGCCGCGCCTCACCCCGCATCCAGTGGTACTGGGTGCTGAGACGGACCAGGTAGTCGCGCGCCCCGGTGCCGTCTGTCGTTGCCGACGGCTCGGCCTGCGCGAGGTCGAAGGTGAAGAGGTTGCGCGGCGGCCCGTACCAGAGGGTGACGTCGGGATCTCTGCGATCGCCCCGGGTCTCGTCGCCGGCTGCGCTGCGAGCCGGCTCGCCCGGAGCCGGAGCCAGATCCGAGGCGCGCAGGCGCAGCTGCAGGTAGGAGCCACGCTGCTTGTGGGGCCAGGCGTGCCAGGCGTCGGGCAGCGGCAGCACGATGCGCTCGCCGGCCTGCAGGCTCCGCGGCTTCTCGACCAGCACCGCGATCTCGGGAGTGCGGCGCAGCGCCTCGAGTGGATCGTGCTCCGCCCAGACAGAAGGCAGCCGGTCGAGGCTGAACCGCTGCTGTATCTGCGCCGGATCGAGGCGGACCTCGGCCTCGCCGATCGGCTCGGGGGGCTGCCGGCCGCGCTCGATCCACAGTGCGTAGCTGCGGACGCGTAGCGCCGGGTCGTAGTGGCGGTAGACCCACTCGGCGATGCGGTAGCCGCGCAACTCGTTGACGACTCCGTCGGTGCGGTCCCAGTAGTTGCCGCCCTGGTCGAAGACCACCCACGGCAGGCGGCCCTGCTCCCGCAGGCGCGAGAGCTCGTCGAGGAACTGCGCCTGGATCGGGTCCGAGGAGAGGTTCACTCCACCGATCACGTAGCCTGGGTAGAGCCGGCCGGCCAAAGCGTAGAGCAGCGGCGAGTTCGACAGGTCGACGAATGTCTCCTCGGGCTCGAGGTTGCGATCGAAGAAGGACACCAGGTCGCGATGTGGCGAAGCGTCGTAGGCGATGCGAGGTGCCGCCGAGGCGGGGTCGCGCCAGCGGAAACCCCGCTGGGGGAAGGAGGCGAGGATCGTCTCGGCACCGTCGGAATTGGCCCCGAGGTTCTTTGGTGGCCGGTCGCCCGAGACCGGGAATCGCGCCAGGCAGTAGAGGACCAACACGGCGAGGAACCAGAGCCGTGCCTTCTGGCGCTCGCGTCCGGCGCCGGCCTCGGTGCACAACAGGGGAACGAGCGCCAGCAGCAGGACGGCGAGGTAGGGGTTGAACGCCTCGACCAGGGTGTGGCGCTCGAGCGAGCGCACCGAGATGCCGAGCGAGAAGGCGGCGAGGAACGCGAGCACGTGATGGTGGCGGGCGACCAGACCGCTCCAGTGCAGCCGCGCCAAGGCGAAGCGCAGGACGAAGACCATCGGCAGCGCAGGGACCAGGTAGTACTGCGCGATGACCCGAGCGTCGAGAGCGGGGTAGAGGTGCGGCCGGGTGCGCGAAGCGAGCCGGTCCGAGTACGACACCGCGAAGCGGTGCAGGGACGCCCCGAGATCGCCGCCGCGCAGGAGGGCCAGCAGAGCCAGCAGGGAGGCCACCGCCGCAGCGAAGACCGCCAGACTCCGTACAAGCGCTCTGCGCCGGTGGTTGCCCCGCCACGAATGCAGACAGAGCACCGCACCGAGGCAGATCGCTGCCAGGACCCCGAAGTCGACCCGCCAGAGCAGCAGCAGGAGCAGCGAGCACCACAGACCGAGGTAGCGCCTCGTCGACGGACGCCGTAGCACCGCGTCGAGGCAGAGGGCCGGCAACAGCACCGGCGCGTAGTAGACCGGGATCACGGCGAACACCGGCAGCAGGCAGACGGCGAGCAGCGAGAACGCCGGCGACAGCAGCCGCGCCAGCGCCAGGTAGCAGAGCACCGCCGCGAAGGTCGGCTGCAGCGCCAGATCCCAGCTCCGCATGTCGAGGGCGGCGTCGCGGGTGCACGCTGCCGATCCGCCGTGCACGAGGCAGTAGAGGGCGTGGAAGAGGAAGTCCGAGAAGGAGTGGATCGGTCGCAGGTCGAAGAAGGGCCAGCGGCCGAACTGGAAGAGCTGCTGCGCCGGTAGGACCTTCTCGCCGAGATGGAAGTAGTCGAGCCGGCCGAAGTCGCGCTGCCCGGAGGAGAAGCGCAGCAAGGCGCAGGAGCCGACGATCAGCGGGAAGTGCACCCAGTGCAGGATCCACCGCGCGTCGAGGCGTCGGGCCGTGGCGACGCCGGCTAGCCTGGTGCACACCCGCAACACTGCGGCACAGGCGCAGGCGAGGAGAAGCGCCAGGACGGCGGCTGCCAGCCGTGGCCACAGCGGCGGGAAGGCGGCCTGGAGCTCGCCGGCCAGCGGCACCACTGCGGGGGCCAGCAGCCAGGGCGCCATCGCCCACAGCAGCCGCCGTGCTCCAACGCGACCCGGCGCGATGCGTGAGCAGAGCACGAGACTGACGAGCCAGAGGAGCAGCAGCGCCGCGAAGCCAGCGCCCAGCACGAGGATGCCCAGTGCCGGCTGTCCGGCGAGCAGCCAGACGACGCACAGCAGCGCCGCCGGTCCGGCCAATGTGCCGACGACCAGGGCGGGGTCGAGGCGCAGGAGCACGGAATCGGGTCGCCGGCGCTCGAGCCATCGCCGCACGGCCACTGCGATCCAGGTCAGGATCACCGCCGCGGCGGCGCCGAGCCGGAGCCCACCCAGATCGAGGTGGCGGAAGAAGAGGTCGAGCAGCTCGAGGGCCAGCCAGACCTCGGCCGAGCGGGCCAGCCAGCGGCGCCCGTCGACCGAGGCCGGCATGAGCAGGCGCCGGGCCAGGCTGGCGAGCGAGAGGTAGGTCAGCAGCAAGACCGTCACGAGGCCAAGCTGCAGGACCACGAAGTGCCGGGCCGCCGCACCGCCGTCGACGCCGGCGAGCACCGCGGCGCCGATCGCGCGACCAGGAAACGACTGCAGCTCCGGCGCCGGATCGAGCAGGTGTCGCAGTGGCTCGCCGAGCATGGCCACAGTCGCCGCCGCGGCCAGCGGCACGCACCAGCTCGCCGGCGACCGCTGCCCCGAGTCTCGACGGGACGAGCGGCGCGCACCCCGGACGATGCGCCCCAGGCGCCTCCAGATGCCGGCCATCGGTGCTGGTGCTCCTACCGCTGGGGGTGGTGTCGGAAGCGACACGGGACCTCGGCGGCGGATCGGCCCTCGGACGGAGGGTCCCGAGGCGCTGGCACCGGCGACTCAGCGGCCGGAGGAGTGGAGGCGCCAGGGAGTGCGCACATCACCGTGAGCTCGACCAGGCGCCGGTACCGCCCACCTCGAAGCCGTCGGCGAAGACGTCGACGCGCAGCACCTGGAGGCCGTTGAGCGCCGCGCCGTCGGCGGGGTTGGCGGCGGGCACGATGCCGGAGTGCAGATTGAGCTGGCCGCTCGGGCCCACTGTCGCCTGGTGCCGCGAGTAGGAGACCAGCTCCTGGTGCTGGCCCGGCCAGGGACCGCCGACGATCGAGTGGGGGTTGCCGGGCTCTTCGTCGACGTCGGTGTAGCTGTCGACGTCGGTCTCGGGCATGCGGGCGTAGATCAGCACTTCGTACTCGCCCGGCTCGACCTCGGCCAGGAAGACGCACGACTCGAGCCCGGCGTCGTAGGTGACCAGGAAGTCGTCGAGCAGCAGACCGTCGGCGCCGACGGTGGCGGGGTCGTCGCCCTCGATCAGGTCGAGGCCGCCGATCTGTCGCAGGGTGACCGGGATGGACGCGCCGTGCAGGTCGACGAGGCCGCTGCTGGTGGTGCCGTGTGCAGCCTCCGTGACGTTCCAGACGCCGGCTCGCCCGGCGGCGGTGTAGGAGCTCGGCGGTCCGTTGCCGGACATGCCGATGTCGACGTTGAAGGACTGCGACACGAGCGGCGCGGCGACGGACAGCGCCGCCGTCGCCAGCAGCGTCGGCAGCAGGACGATCCTGAGGAGAGCAGCGCGCATCGCCGAGGCGCTGCGGAGCACGGCGCGGGTCACGGGTCCTCCTCTCGCCGTCGGCGCCGAGATCGCCGCGGAGGCGTTGGCGTCGTTCTCGCTTCGCAATCTGAGGGGGCAGCAGAGCCGCGAGTCTACCCGCCGCGGGGGTGGCTTCGAAGCCGGGGTAGCGGCTCCTGTCTGAGCCACTACCAAGCCGAGGGGTGGCCGGCTGCGAGCTCGAGAGGGCGACGAGTGAGGCGGGCGCGCTACGATCGTCGGCCACCGGGTCGCGGCCCCCTGCCTGACGCGGGGCCGGTCCCGTTCCCCACCACAACCTCGACGCTCACCGACCGATCCGAACGATTCCAGCAGGAGCCCTGAACCCATGCGTGAAGCCGTCATCGTCTCCACCGCCCGCACCGGTCTCGCCAAGTCGCACCGTGGCGGATTCAACATCACCCCCGGCGTCACCATGGCGGGACACGCCGTGAAACACGCCATCGAGCGCGCCGGCGTCGAGCCGGCCGAGGTCGAGGAGGTGGTGATCGGTTGCGGCACGCCGCAGGGCTCGACCGGCAACAACGTCGGCCGGCTGGCGGCGCTCAAGGCCGGCTGTCCGGTGACCACGTCTGGCGTCACGGTGAGCCGCCACTGTTCGTCGGGCCTCAACGCGGTGGCGACAGCGGCGGGGCGCATCCTCAACGACGGAGTGCCGATCGCGGTCGCCGGCGGCGTCGAGTCGATCTCGCTGATGCAGCCCGGCGGTCCGTTCCCGCACGCCGTCGACGAGGAGCTGTTCGCGCAGTACCCGGGCCTGATGATGCCGATGATCGAGACCGCTGACGTCGTCGCCGAGCGCTACGGCGTGTCGCGGCAGTACCAGGACGAGTACGCGCTGCAGAGCCAGCAGCGCATCGCGGCGGCCCAGGAGGCGGGCAAGTTCGAGCACGAGATCGTGCCGATGCAGACCACCATGCTGTTCACCGACAAGGAGACCGGCGAGAGCAAGGAGATCCCCTACACGGTGGATCGCGACGAGTGCAACCGGCCCAACACCACGCTGGAGGGCCTCAGCAGGCTGCCGCCGGTGCGTGGGCCGGAGCAGTACATCACCGCCGGCAACGCCTCGCAGCTCTCCGACGGTGCCGCGGCGCTGGTGCTGATGGAGGCCAAGGAGGCCGAGCGCCGCGGCCTCGAGCCGCTCGGCGCCTTCCGCGGCTTCGCGGTCGCCGGCTGCGAGCCCGACGAGATGGGCATCGGCCCGATCTACGCCGTTCCGCGGCTGCTCGAGCGCGCCAGCAAGAAGATCGAGGACATCGAGCTGTGGGAGCTCAACGAGGCGTTCGCCAGCCAGTGCCTCTACTGCCGCGACCAGCTCGGCATCGACAACGAGATCTACAACGTCAACGGCGGCTCGATCGCCATCGGCCACCCGTTCGGCATGACCGGCGCCCGCTGCACCGGCCACCTGCTGCTCGAGGGCAGACGTCGCGGCGCCAAGTGGGGCGTGGTGACGATGTGCATCGGCGGTGGCCAGGGCGCCGCCGGCCTGTTCGAGATCTTCTGACCAAAGGAGCCCGTGGTGAAACCCCCGTGGAGCTGAGCGCAGGGATCTGCGGTTCCTGGCCAGGCGTCGCCGACGAAGGCGATGCTGGAGCATCGCCGAGAAGGTGCAACGAAGCCAGGGACCGCAAACCCCTGCGCCGCAGGCGGTTGGGCGGCGTTGGCCCGTCTGACGCGTTGCTCTCGCTCCACGATGGCACCGCATCGCAGTCGCTCGAGACGCCACGTCATCCGAGGCCAACGGCGCTCCAACTCAGCCCGCGCGGGTTTCACCACGGGCTCCTAGGGCGCTGCGGGACTCGCCGCCGGTGCCGATCAGGGTGAAGGCGCGGTTGGGTGCGCGCCGTGACCTGTCGTCGATCGGGTGGTGGCGATTCGTCTGGATCCTGGCGGCGGTCGAGGTCCTGGCACTGCTCTACTTCGGCCATTGGGCGGCAGGGCTGGCGCAGGCCTCTGACCTGGTCTTGCAGGCGCGCTGGTCGTCGCGGTCCACCGCCGAGCTCTGGTCGGCGGTGCGCTGGGTCAACGTGATCGCGGCGCTCGCTCTGTGGCTCGCTTCGCCACGCGCCGGTTCCCGGCGGCGCCGAGAGCGCGAGAGCTGGCCGCTGGTCGGCTGGGTCGGTCTCCTCCTCACGCTCTCCCTGGCGACGAAGGCCCTGCAGCGGACGGAGCCCGCCCTGCGCATCGACCGTGTGATCGACTGTCGGGTCGATCCGTGTCGCGAGTTGACCGCCACCGAGGCGCACGGTGATGGCGAGGTGCGGAACGGCGGCGGCTTCGAGGAGGATCTTCGATGAGTGAGCCCGTGGTGCTGTACGAGGAGAACGACCACGTCGCGGTGCTGACCCTGAACCGGCCGCAGGCGAAGAACGCGCTGACCTACGAGGTCTACGCCGAGCTCGAGGACCGGGTGCGCGCCTGCACCGCGCGCTGCCTGATCGTCACCGGCGCCGGCGGGGCGTTCTGCGCCGGCGACGATCTGAAGGAGATCCTCGGCTCGCAGCGCGGTGCGCCGCCGGAGGCCGTGGCTCGCTCTCGCGCCACCGGCGGCCTGACCCCGGCCGCCGACGCGCTCCTGCACACCGACGTGCCGGTGATCGCCGCGGTCGGCGGCGCCGCGGTGGGCTGGGGCATGGAGCTGGCGCTGATGGCCGACATCCGCATCGCCTCGAGCGCGGCGCGCTTCGGCGAGCTCTTCGTGCTGCGCGGCCTGTGCTGCGACGCGCCGGGCCTCGGCCGCCTCGCGTCGCTGGTCGGCCGCGAGCGCGCCGCCGAGCTGCTGTTCACCGGCGAGATCATCGATGCGGCGAGAGCGCTGGAGATCGGCCTGGTGTCGCGGGCGGTCGAGCCGGACCAGCTCATGCCGGCCGCTCACGAGCTGGCGGGCAGGATCGCTGCCAACCCGCCGCTCGCCGTGCAGGCGCTCAAGGCCGGGCTGCGCCGCACCCTCGATCCCGACTGGCGCGATACCGGCCGCTGGGCGATCGAGCAGATCCAGCGGCTGCGCCAGACCGAGGACTGCCGTGAGGGCGTGCAGGCGTTCCTCGAGAAGCGGCAGCCGCGCTACGTCGGGCGCTGATCGTCGGCTGAGGGGATCGTCCGGGCCGGCGCCGACTCCCACGCGCCGGTGCGAACGCGGTCCTCACGACCCTCGGGCAGGGATCAGGGGGCGTGGCGCATGATCCCGCCGCCGACCTCGGGCACCAGCTGGTGCAGGGTGTGGCGGGTGCGCGGTGGGTTGTCGTGGTGCTGACGGATCTGCTCGAAGAGTTGCACCAGCAGGCGCTTGTCGCGGGCGTGACGCAGGGCGTTGGCGCGTGAAAGCTGCACGAAGTCGGCCCGCCAGCGCAGCTCGTTCTCCGGGCCGTCGTGCCACTGCTCGACCAGCACCCACAGGGCGAGGCGTGCCGCGATCTCGTCGTCGCTCAGCGGGCGTTCTTCCCAGCGCTCGTCGGCGAGCTTCCGGGCTCTCTCGTCGTCGACGGTCTGCTTCCGGGCTTCGCGGTAGATCGCCCACCCCTCTCGCATCATCAGGCGGGTGAGGCGGCCGGCCCAACGGAGGCGGAGCAGGTCGACCTGCCACCGCCTCGCGGAGTACACGAGCACGGCGACCGCGAACAGCACGCCGATGACGAAGACGATGGTCTGGCCGGTGTTCATGCTGGTGAGCCAGAAGGGGAGCTCGAACATGGCGGGGTCTCCTGCGGGTGGTCGGTGGTCTCGCTCGCCTGCACGACGCGCTCGCCTTGCGGTGCGCTCGCCTTGGCGTGCGCTCGGCGTCGGCGAGCCCGAGGCGAGACGGGAGGCTGTTGACGACGTTGCCGTTGCCGCGCCGGCCGGGAGATCGAGGGCTCTGGCCCTGAGGTCCCCGGCAACCGCCTCGGCGGGCTCCCGTCCAACCGTCCGATCGGTGGTCGAGAAGAGGGGCTCTGGAGGAGCGACGCGTTGAGGAGGAGCCACACGAGACGCGTGCTGATCCCGGGTGTGACCGCTCGAGGCGCGCTGGGCATTCGACAGGCGGTGCCATACTGCTCGCCGCGCCAGGCCGGCCGTCCCACGAGCTCGGGTGGCCGGTCGTTCGCATCGATCCGGCGGGGCGGCGTCAGGAGCGCGCCGGCAGCGGCTCGACGCTGGCGCGGGCGCGCCACCTCAGCTGGACCGATGTCCGATCTCCGTGAATCAACCGCCCCGACCGAGCCGGGCGAAGGATGGGACCCGGTGCTCGGGCCGGTGGTCGCCTCCGGCGCTCCCGCCGAGGAGTTCGGCCGGGTCGCCCAGGAGCTGGTGCAGCCGCTCGTCGCGGCCGAGGTTCGCGCCTACTTCGGTGCCGGCGAGGACGCCGCCACGATCGAGGACGCGACGGCCCAGGTCGGCCTGCAGGTGTGGGACAGGGTCCGTTCGGGTCTGGGTGGCGAGGAGCCGCCGATCGTGCGTCTCAGGCCCTACCTGCGGCAGGCCGCACGAGCGGTCTGCATCGACCTGCTACGTCGGCGCCATCCGCGCCGCACCCGGCTCGAGTACCGCATGCGCTACCTCGAGCGCGGCGACGAGAGCTGGGCCCGTCGCCGGCTGCCCAACGGCCAGTGGCAGGCGGAGCTGGCCGCCGGCGTGGCGCGTCGCGCCGGCGGGACGGCCGAGGCGGAGCGCCTGCTCGCCGCGGTGCACTTCGAGCTCGAGGCCTCCGGCGGCAGCTGCGGCTGGGGCGAGCTGGTGCGCCGGGTCGGCGAGCGTCTCGGCGAGCTCGACGAGCC
Organism: Acidobacteriota bacterium; assembly: GCA_003388555.1. Classification (GTDB taxonomy): domain Bacteria; phylum Acidobacteriota; class Thermoanaerobaculia; order Multivoradales; family Multivoraceae; genus QQVD01. The sequence continues at coordinate 153,845 of QQVD01000048.1, forward strand.
GCGGGTCCCGGTCGACGAAGGGGCGGTGGCGGACCGCTCGTCGACGTCGCCGGAGAACGAGCTCCACCGCCGCGCCTTCCTGCGCCGGCTGTGGAGCGAGATCGTCGAGCTGCCGCACAACCAGCGCGTCGCCCTGCTGCTCAACCTGCGCGTTGCCGCCGGGCAGGACGCGGTCGAGCTCTTCCTCGCCTGCGGCATCGCCGATCTCGAGGAGCTGGCGTGGGTGCTCGGGCTCCAGGCGCCGGACGTGGGCCGGCTGCTCGACGACCTGCCGCTCGACGACGCCGCGATCGCTGCACGCCTCGGCCTGACGGCGCGACAGGTGGTCAATCTGCGTCTGTCGGCGCGGCGCCGGCTGGCGCGACGGTTGAAGGAGTTCCTCGCATGAAACCCGACGCGGACAGAGAGCGCACGTCGCCGGCGAGGCGTCGCAGCACCGAGGAGCGGCTCGAGGCGGCGATGCGCGACGACCTCACGGCGGCCGCCGAGGACGAAGCCGAGCACACCGTCACCGACGAAGCGGGCGACGGTGAGCCTTCGGTGGACGCCTCGCCCGACGACGAGATCGGTCAGCTCTGCGACCTGATCGACGGCAGGATGGCGCCGGCCGAGGAACGGGCGCTGCGTGCCCGACTCACGGCCGAGCCGGCGCTGCGCCGGCTGTTCGACGAGCTGCGCCTGGCCACCGGCGATCTGCGGCCTCCGGCGGCGTCGCGTCGCCGCCCGGGCGTCGCCACGGCGTGGTGGGGGGCTGCCGCGGCGACGCTGCTGGTGGCGGTCGGCGCGGCCTTCTGGCTGCGGCTCGGCGCGCGCGAGCTTGCCTCCGAGCAGGCATGGCTCCCGGACCTGATGCGGCAGGTGTCGGAGGTCGCGGCGGGCGGCCCGCCGCCGCGACCGCCTTCGGTCGAACGTCTGGCGTCCCGTGCCGGCGTGCTGCTCGATGACGCCGCTCCGCCTGCCGCTCCGGACGCGTTCACCGAGGGCGCCGACGGCGTCGAGCTCCTGGCGCCGCGCGGCACCCGGGTGTCGGACGCGCAGCCGCGCTTCCAGTGGCGTGACGGCGCCGACTCCGGGACTGTCCAAGGCACCACCTACGCGGTCGAGGTGTTCGATCTCGACTTCGAGCCGGTGGCGTCGAGTGGCACGCTCCAAGGGAGCAGTTGGACACCGGAGGAGCCGCTGCCGGCGGGGCTCGTCCTGCTCTGGCAGCTGCGCGTGTCGCGGCCCGCTGGCGAGCAGCTCGTGGTGCCGGCCCCGCCAGTCGCGGAGGCTCGTTTCGAGGTGCTCGGCGCGGACGAGGCGGGCGAGCTCGAACAGCGGCTCGAAGTGCTCGAGCACACAGCGTTCGAGGAGTCGCAGCGCGAGCTGGCGCGGATCCTCCTGCTCGCCGGCGCCGGCCTGCGCGACGAGGCTCGCAGCGAGCTGACGGCGGCTCGGCACCTCTCGGGCGATGTGGTCGCGCGCCTGCGGCGCGACCTCTGACGGCCGGCGCCGACCGTCGCGGCGACCCGCCGTTCCACGGGCTCGGCGCGAAGCTCGCCTGGCAACGGCGCGACGGACCTCCCGTCGTGATCTTCCAGCCGGAGATCCGCTCCGGCGACGGAAGGCAGCAGGGAGGAAGAGGATGCATGGTTGCCGGGCGCGCGTAACCGGGAGAGTGCAGCCCGGGTGGTGCGCACTGCGGGCTGCGGCGATGGGGTGCCTGGCGGCGGCGGTGGCCGCCTTCACCAGCGCACCTGCACCTCTCGCCGCCGCGACCTTCGTGGTCGATCGCAACGACGACGTGATCGCCAGCGGCTGCCTGCCGACGGTCGTCGCCGACTGCTCGCTGCGCGGCGCCATCGTGTTGGCCAACGCCAGCCTCGGTCCCGACGTCGTGATGGTGCCGGAGGCGATCTACGAGGTGTCGCTGCCTGGCCTCGACAACAGTGGACACGCCGGCGACCTCGACGTGCGCGACGACCTCGAGATCGTCGCGGTTCCTGGCGACGAGCCGGTGGTGCGGGCGCTGCAGTCGCTCGACGACGGCTTGTTCCAGATCGTCGACGGCGCCGAGGTCTCGATCCAGGGGCTGCGGCTGGAGGCGGAGCCGCACGGCAACGGAACCAACTGCGGGGTCTGGGTCAGCGCCGGATCTCTCGAGCTGCGCCAGGTCGACCTGGCTCCCGTCGGCTCTCTGGGCACGACCGCGGACTGCGACGCCCTGGTGGTGTCGTCGGCCGCCTCCTCCGTGGAGGTCACGGGCAGCTCGGTCGAACGGTTCCGCAACTGTCTCTACGCCAGCTTCTGGGCGTCGGTCATCGTCGCCGACTCGACGATGAGAGCCTGCTCACAGAGGGCGATCTGGGTGTCCGACAGCTCGCTCTCGCTCCTGCGCGCCTCGTTCGTCGGCAACGGCTACGTCAACGGTCAGCTCGGACCCGGTAGCGGCGGAGCGGTGCGCGCGGTCTCGGCGTCTTCGGTCGAGGTCCGCGAGTCCCTCTTCCAGGGCAACGGCGGTTCGTCCTACGGCGCGGCGATCCGTTGCGAGGGAAGCACCCTGCTGGTCGAGGACACGTGGTTCTCGGGCAATCAGGTGATCGACACCGGTTCGGCGCTCGACAGCGGCGGCGCGCTCTTCGTCGGACCCGGGAGTGCCGCCACCTTACGCCGCAGCGTCCTGCGCGGCAACCAGGCCGAGCGCGGTGGCGCGATCGCCGTGGTCGACGTCGACGGCGTGCTGCTGGAGGACCTGGAGGTGGTCGGCAACCTGGCTCTGAAGGGTGGCGGCATCTGGATCCAGGACCAGAGCCCGTCGTCTGCCACGGTGACCTTCGAGCGCGTCGTGCTCTGGGACAATGAGGCGTCGGGCGGCAGCGGAGCCGGCGGCGCGGTGCTGATCGAGGGGCTCGCTCCGCCGGAGGTGTTGCTGCGCAACAGCACCCTGTTCGGCAACCGGGCGCGCTTCGGCAGCGCCATGCACTCGGCGGGTTCGAGCTCGGCATCGGTGGCTCTCCAGCACACCAGTCTGGTGGCCAATCCCCCGGGCAGCACGCCCCCGGCGGTGTTCGGGGGCATGGCGACCCTGGAGGGCTCGGTGCTCGACGGAGGCTGTTCGGGCGGCGCGACGATCGTCTCGCTCGGCGGCAACGTCGAGAGCCCGGGATCCTCGTGCGGCCTGGGAGGTGGCGACCTCTCGGTACCCGATCTGATGGTCGAGTCGCTGGCCCGTCTGCCGGGCGTGCCTCCGTACGTGCTGCCGCGCCCGGGATCGCCGCTGCGCGACCTGACACCCTGCACCCTCGCCGTCGACCAGCGCGGCGTCAGCCGGCCGCAGGACAGTGGTGGCGGGGCGCTGTGCGACAGCGGCGCGGTGGAGGGGCGACCCGGCGAGAGCGGGGAGATCTTCGTCGACGGGCTGGAGGGTGGCTCTCTGGCCTCCTGGTCTAGCCAGGTCGGCGGGTGACGTCGGCGCTGGGCGGGAACGGCTGCGCCGCCGCCGGCGCGACGTGACCGGCGCCCACCAGCTGCCAGGCCGCCCAGTAGAAGGGGTGCTCGTAGCCGGGGCGGGCGCGCACCCGGCGGGCGGCCTCGCCGACCAGGACGGCAAGCGACACGGGCTCCGTCCTGGCCTCGAGCAGAGGTCGGTAGAGGCTTTCTGTGGCGAGCCGCGTCGCTTCGGCGTCGACCCGCCACAGCGTCGCCAGCACGTTGCGGGCGCCGCTCTGCAGCGCCGCCCAGGAGAAGCCTGCGACGCCTTCCCCGGCGCCTACCGCCCCGCGGCCGGTCTCGCACGCCGCGAGGGTGAGCAGCTCGGCCGAGAGGGAGCGGCCGAGCAAGCTCTCGGCGACCAGGCGCGGCGCCGGCGAGGCCGCCGGTCCGCTGCCGGCCCGGCCCAGCGACAGCTCGATGCTCGAGCGCAATGGCTCGCCGTCGACGAGCTGGCCGTGGCCGGCGAAGTGGAGCAGCCGGGCCCGGTCCACGCTGCTCGCCGCGAGGTCGGCCGCGGTCCGCAGCTCGGTCTGCCCGGGCGCCGTGGGGGGCCAGGGTCGCTGGCCGGCCCAGGCGATGCCTCGTCCGGCTGCGCGGCGCTCGCCGAGACCCTCGGCCAGGCGCAGTGACGGTGCGACAGCGATCGGAGCCAGGTCGAGCAGCGGCCCGGCCTCGGTCTCGAGCGCCAACCACGGCAGCTGCCAGAGCGCGTCGTCCGGCACCACCAGGAGCTCGGCCGGCCGGCTCGCTGGCGACGCCGAGAAGGCGTCGACGACGATCTCCGGGAGCAGCTCGCGGCCGAGCTCGCGGGCCAGGGGCCGGTAGCCGAGGGCACGTCCCGCGAGGGTGGAGCGCAAGCCCTCGACGCGGGTGCGCAGCTGATCGCGCGGCAGGGCCCGTCGCTCCCAACCGAAGCGGTGTCGCAGGCTTTCCCCGGCGCGCCTGTCGGGGAGCGCCCAGAAGACGAACAGCGCCTCCTCGCCGACGGTGTAGGCGAGCAGCGCCCGCCGTCCGAGCAGGCGCGTGAGATCCCCGGCGGTGATCGGCGAGCTGGCTGCCGAGGCGGCCGCCGCCGATTCGCCGCCGAGCAGCTCGAGCAGAGTCCGGGCGCGCGCCCGATCGGCGACGGTCAGCGCCTCGAGCGCCCGCCCCCGGCGCACCAGCTCGTCGATGAGGTGGTGGTAGGGCGCTCGGCGCTCGTCGAGGAAGCGCCGCCGAGAAGGCCCCGGGGCGACTGCTTCGTCGCGCCAGCTCTCGAGCGCTTCGATCGCCTCGTTCAGCCGCTCCAGCCCGGCGCCGTCGAGACCGGTGCCCGAGGGGTCGCGGCTGGCCAGGGCCTGCACGGTGAGAGCCCTCCAGAGGTGTGTGGCTGCTCCGAGCTTCTCGCCGGTCCGGACGGCTTCGGAGGCCTGGCGAGATGCCAGCTCGTGGCGCCCCAGCCGCGCCAGAGCCTCGGCCAGCGTCAGCCGCGACATCATCTCGTGGCGCAGGTCGCCCTGCTGGCGGGCGAACTCGATCGCACGGTCGGCGAGCTGGACTGCCGCCTCGAGCTCGCCGGCTCCGAGCAGCACCTCGGCGCGCGCCTGGACGAGTGCCGGGACGACGTGCGACTCGCCGAGCTCGAGCGCGATGCGCTCGGCTTCTCGCAGCGCCTCGGCCGCGGCGCCGGGGTCGCCGAGATCGTTCTCGTGCAGTGCGAGGTTGCGCAGCAGGACCGGCAGGTTGCCGCGGCGGTCCTGACCGTGCAGCCCGACGGCCTCGCGGTACAGGGCCAGGGCTCCCTCGCCTTCGCCGAGAAGGGTGAGCACGTTGGCCAGGTTGCCGAGCGGGATGGCACTGGCCTCGAGGTCCCCGGCCTCGCGGCGCAGCGTCAGGCTGCGCCGGAACGCCTCCTCGGCGAGACGCAGGTCGCCGCGGTCGTAGTGCACCGACCCGAGGTTGTTCCACGGCGGCGCCTGGCGCTCGGGCGGCAGCTCGGCGACGAGCTCGATCTGCTCGCCCAGCAGGCGGGCCGCCAGGTCGAGGTCGCCGAGGCGGCGGGCGACGATCGAACGGTTGCCGAGCGCCGCGGCGAGTGAGGGGTGGGGGGCGCCCTCCCCGGTCGGGGCGGAGCGGTAGTAGGCCAGCGCGGCATCGAGCGCGGCGCCTGCCGCGGCGAACTCACCCTGCCGGCCGTAGACCTGGCCCAGCCACACCTGGACATACGCCTGACCGTTCTCGTCTCCGACCGTGCGGGCCGCCGCCAGGGCCTCTTCGAAGACCGCCTCGGCCTGCGCCGGCCCCGCCTCGCGGAGCGTCCGGTCGCCGCGGTCGGCGAGCACGCGCCAGGTGGGCGTGGTCTCCTCCTGCGGCAGCGCCGGCACGGCCGCGGCGACGGCGGCGAGCAGCAGGCAGCAGAGCCGTCGTCGGGCGGGCCGGTCGATCACGATCGACGATGTTAGCTGGCGAGCTTGGCTGGCGCGGCTGGACCCGCCACGGCCCTTGTCCGCGGTGGCCGCGAGCGATCGGCATGGCCAGAGCGGCAACCCACCCCGGCGGCTCCCGTCGGGAGCGTCGGAGGCGGGTCCAGAAGAGCTGACTGGCGGCCCGCGACATGCCCGCCGCGCGGGAGGAGGAGAACGATGTCGGCAGTTCCGATCTGGGCCTGGATCGCAGTGGTGGGATTCGCGCTGGGCTTCGTGTTGCTGATCGTCCTGCTCGGTCGGGCCGAGAAGAGGCAGTTCGAGGAGAGACGCCGCCTGGTGCTGACGGCTCTCGAGGGACGGGGCTTCGAGCCCGAGGACGGCAAGCCGACGGGTCGCATTCCCTGGTTGGGCAGGGCCGTGCTGCCGATCGCGAAGGGTGCCCGATCGCTGGCCCGGCGAGGAGATCTCACGGTCGTCGATGCGGTCTCCCGGGGGCCCGCCGTCCTCGGCTGCAACTCCGAACGCTCGTCGAGCGACCAGCCGAGGGCGCCGTGGCGGCGCCATACCACGGTTGTGGTCGAAGGGCTGCCGGGCAGCGGGGGGTGGCTTGCGAGCGACCAGGGCTCCATCTACCTGGTGCCCAACCAGGCGGCGAAGCTCGATACCGAGCTGTCGCGCCACGACGGTGCCTCGTTCGAGGCCGCCCGGCGCCTCGCCGGAGCAGCGGCGCGGCTCGACGCCCCGCGGGGCGCCCTGAAGCGCCAGCATCCTGCGTTCGCCGACCGCGTGGTCATCGGTGCGACCCGCGACGACGAGCGGCTGCACTTTCGTGCGCGGTTCCTCTGCGACGTGCTGGCCAACCTGCTGGCAGAGGAGCCGGACCTGATCCTCGAGGTGTCGGCGGGTGGCGTGCTGGTCTCGCAGCGGGTGCCGCCAGGAGACCGCCGCGGCGTCGAGTCGGATCTGGAGGCGGGTCTGCTGGCGCCACACGAGATCGCGAGACTGGTGGGCGTGGCCGAGCGGGTGGCCGAGCAGCTGATGCTGCGCGCAGCGGCCTAGAGAGGCTGAGCCCGCCGGCGGGCTCGGGACGGTAGAGGCCGCGCCGTGTCCTGGGGCGTGCCCTGAGGCGCGCGGCGAACCGCGCGTGGGCTTCCGCTCCCTCTAGACTCCCCTCGTGGATCCCCTCTTCGCCTGGGTCGAGGCGAGCTGGCCGAGTCGCTGGCTGCGCGAGTCCCTGTCGATCTTCGCCTTCCCGATGGTGCTGACGCTGCACACCCTTGGGCTCGCACTGCTGGCCGGCTCCAGCTCGGCGCTCTGCCTGCGCCTGCTCGGGGTCGCGAGGCAGGTGCCGGTCGGCGCGCTCGCTCCCCTCCTGTCGTTGGCCTGGTGCGGCTTCTGGCTCAACGCGGTGACCGGCCTGGCGCTGGTCTGGGCGTATCCCACCAAGGCGCTGACCAACCTGCTCTTCTACGGCAAGCTGGCACTCGTCGCGCTCGGGGTGGTTCTGCTGCTGCGTCTCCGCCGCCACTGCGCCGGCGGCCCGGCCAGCCCGGCGCCGGAGCGGACGCGTGCGACCCGCCGGTTGGCTGCCCTGCTGCTGGGCACCTGGGTCGCCGCCATCTTCGCCGGCCGCTTCCTCGCCTACACCTACCAGCGGCTGCTGGTGGGGCACTGAGGGAGTCGACGCGATGCACACCACACCAGAGGTCGACTCCGCCATCACGGTGGTCGGCGCGGTGACGCGGACCGCCACACCGCCGCTCGACGGTCTGCGCGTCTGGCTCGAGGGCACCGCGGTCTCGCACTTCATGAACTGGTCGTGGTGGGCGTGGCCGACCGCCGAGAGCCTGCACTTCGTCGGGCTGTCGACGCTGTTCGCGACGGTGATCGTCTTCGACCTGCGGCTGCTCGGCATGCTGCCGGGCGTGCGCCCTGCGCACCTCGAGCGGTTGATCCCGTGGGGAGTCGGCGGCTTCGTCCTCAGTCTGTCGACCGGCGCTCTCTTCTTCACCGGCATCCCGGGGATGTATCTGGCCAATCCGGCGTTCTGGGTGAAGACCCTGCTGCTGCTCGCGGCGGGGGCCAACCTGGCGGTCTACCAGCTGTGGGCGCGTCCGCGTGTCGCCCGGCTCGCTGCCGGAGAGCCGATGCCGATGCTGGCGAGGCTGTGCGGTCTCGGCTCCTTGGCGATCTGGACCGGGGTGCTGGTGGCCGGCCGACTGATCGCCTTCTACAAGCCCTGACCGGCCAGAGGGCGCTTCGGGGATCGGGCGGCTCGGCTCAGCCTGGGGGCGTCCAGCCCCGCACCTCGGGGAACACCATCCGCACCACCGCCCGCCGCCGCTCCCAGTGCAGCACCAGGTCGGCCTCGAACGGAGGCCAGTCGGTGAAGTTCTCGATCGAATACTGGAGGCGCTCGCGGAACGGCGCCTCCCGGGCCTCGACCTCGAGGCGTAGCGCGTCCTGTTCGGGATCGAACTCGTTGGGCGATCCCTCCCAGGCGCGGTTCCACACCAGCACCCAGCGCTCCGAGCTCTCCGGTACGACGTAGAAGCCGTAGGTGCCGGCGGGCAGAGAGCGACCGCCCAGCTCGACGTGCTCGGGGAAGGTGAATGTCGTCTTGGCGTTGGCGCCCGCTCTCCAGCGCTCACCGAACGGCACCAGCGCGCCCCAGATCTCGCGCCCCTTGACGCCCGGGCTCGAGTAGCGGATCACCACCGGCCGCAGGCCGACGACCTGGGAGAGCTCGGCGAGCGGACTCTCGAGCGGTTCGAGGCTCGCCTCCTGGCCGAGGGCGACGGGCGCCAGGGTCAGGAGGGCCCCGAGCGCGACGACCGACAGGGACTCAGCCACGGGAGATCTGCACCTCGATGCCGTCGGGGTCGTCGAAGTAGGTGCGGCTGCCGCGCAGCTTCGGCTCGAGACCCGCGGCGCGCAGGCGCCCGGCGGCCCACTCCTGGGTGTACTCGGCGACGGCGTACGAGTAGTGCGCCAGCCCGGGTCGCTGGCTGCGGAAGAGGGCGACGAAGTTCTCGCCACAGTCGAGGAAGACGCTGGAGGCCGACGAGCTGGTCTCGCGCAGGCCGAGGTGGCGCTGGTAGAAGGCGCTGGAGCGCTGCGGGTCGGCGACGGCCAGCGCGATGTGGTCGAGGCCGGTGGCGGCAAAGGTCGGCTCGTCGCCGCCGGGCTGCGCGGCGCCTGTCGCGGGTGCCGAAGTCCCTGCCGCGGCGAGCAGCGACGCGATGCCGGCGAGGAGATGGCGACGGTCGAGACGTCCGGCGTCGTAGGCATCGACGCAGGCGTCGAGGCGGGTCTGCAGCTGGTGGTCGAGGGGTGAAGGTCTGTGCATCCGATTCCTCCTTCGCGAGCATGCCGTTTCCGGGCGGTGGGTGGGAGCCGGGTCGGTGGACCGGAGCAAGCGTACCGCCAGGCGATTCCGTCCACCCGCTGCAGCGCACCCTCCGCCGCCACGACGGACGCGGATGCCCACGAGAGGCGTCGCCGCAGGCGGCGGTCAGCGCCCACGGCATCGAAGGGAACGAGCCGGCGACGCGATGGGACTGCCCGTTTGCGTATCGGGGATGACTGCCGCCAAGCCTGGCAGTCGCGGCAACTCGGGTCGCGCCACGCCCCGGCCCACCGACGACGATCCCATCAAGCTCCGACGCGGCTCGAGACGATCTCCCATCCACCGATTCACCGTCTGCCGATCCAATGAGCCTCCTGACCTCTAGAATCGGGTTTCTTCGTTCTTCCCGGTGCGACAGTCGGCGCGATGACCGCGTCGCCGAACTGGTTCGTCGCCGACGGGAACTGCTGTACTCATGTCTTCCCCCCCGATCACCGAGCTGCTGCGCGAGCTGCGCGAAGGCCGCGGCGCCAGCGCCGAACGTCTCGCCGAGGCGGTGCACGGCAAGCTGCAGGCGATCGCGCAGCGTGAGTTGGCGGCGCGTTTCGGTGGCCGCAGCGACCAGCTCACCATCGAGCCAGGCGTGCTCGCCGACGACGCGCTGATGAAGGTGCTCGACCTGCAGGGCGATTTCGCCAACCGGCGTCACTTCTACGCCTACGCGACGCGCATCATGGTGCGTGCGCTGATCGACTACCACCGTCAGCGCACCGCCCAGAAGCGCGGCGGCGGCATGGTGCGCGTCACGCTGACGCGGGTGGGCGACGAGCAGGCCTCGAGCGTCGACGTCGAGCAGCTGCCGCCGCTGCTCGACGAGCTGCGCGAGCTCGACGAGCGCAAGGCCGAGATCGTCCAGCTACGGGTCTTCTGGGGCATGACGGTCGCCGAGGTGGCCGAGGTGATGCAGGTCTCGCCGTCCACCGTCGATCGCGACTGGCGCTTCGCCCAGCGCTGGCTCGCCAACCGCCTGCGCTCGTGAGCGACGAGCGCGAGCGCTTTCGGCGCCTCGAGGCCCGCTTCGTCGAGCTCGAGTCGTTGACGGCGCGGCAGCGCGACGAGCGGTTGCTCGAGCTCGAGGAGAGCGAGCCGGATCTGTTCCCGGAGCTGCGCGACCTGATCGCCGACGGGACCTCGACCGACCACCTCGGTCTCGAGACCCTGGCGCGCGATGCCGCCGCCCTCGTGGGAGGCGGGCACGAAGCTTCTACGCGAGACGATGCCGCAGGCCGGGCGAAAGCGGACGCCTCACCATCCGGCGAGTCCTTCGGCCGCTCGATCGGACGCTACCGTCTGCTGCGGCGGATCGGCGTCGGCGGCATGGGCGAGGTGTGGGAGGCGCGGCAGGAGGAGCCGGTGCGCCGCAAGGTGGCGCTCAAGGTGCTGCGCCGCGGCGTCGAGACGCCGGCTCGCATCGCCCGCTTCGAAGCCGAGCGCCAGGCGCTGGCGACGATGGACCACCCCAACATCGCACGGGTCTTCGACGGCGGCGAGACGCCGGAGGGCCATCCCTTCTTCGTCATGGAGCTGGTCGAGGAGGGAGTGCCGATCACCACCTACTGCGCCGCACGTCAGCTCGACCTCGAGGCGCGGCTGCGGTTGTTCGTGCCGGTCTGCGAAGCCGTCGACCACGCCCACCGCAAGCGGATCATCCACCGAGACCTCAAGCCGTCGAACGTGCTGGTGACCGAGGATGGGGGCCAGCCGGTGGTCAAGGTGATCGACTTCGGCATCGCCAAGCCGCTCGAGGAGCAGTGGGCCAGCGAGACCCACGCCACGATGATCGGCCAGCTGGTCGGTACTCCGGAGTACATGAGCCCGGAGCAGGCGGCGCTCGGTGCGGTGGACATCGACACCCGGTCGGACGTCTTCACCCTCGGTCTGCTGCTCTTCGAGCTCATCGTCGGCGATCTGCCGCTCGCCGCCAAGGAGCTGCGCAAGCTGCCCTTCGACGAGCTCTGTCGGCGCATCCGCGAGGACGACACGCCGCTGGCGAGCAGCGTGCTGCGCTCACAGAGCACGCAGGGCGGGCCGTCGACGCTGAGCGGCACCTGGCGGCGGGTGCAGGGCGATCTCGATCGCATCGTCGCCAAGGCGCTGGCCAAAGATCGCGACCAGCGCTATCGGGCCGCCGCCGAGCTGGCCGACGATCTGCGCCGCTTCCTGGAGCACGAGCCGGTTCTCGCGACGCCGCCGAGCGGTGTTTACCGCTTCCAGAAGTTCGTGCGCCGCAACCGCGTCGCGGTCGCCGCCGCCAGCTTTCTGCTCATCGGCCTCGTCGTCGGCCTGGCGGTGGCGCTGATCGGCTTCCGCCGCGCCCGCGCCGCGGAGGCCGAGGCGCTGGAGAACCTGGCGGCGCTCGAGAGCAGCGAGCAGTTCCTGGTCGGTCTGTTCCGTGGCGCCACGCCGGCGGAGAGCCTCGGTGAGGATCCGCCGGCTTCCGAGCTCCTCGAGCGCGGCATCGAGCGGCTCGAGAAGCTCGACGACCAGCCCGCGGTCCAGGCGCGGCTGCTCGGCAACCTCGCCGAGGTGCAGCGCGAACGCGGCGCTTACGACGCAGCGGAGGACCTGCAGCGCCGGGCGATCGCGCTCTACGACGACGTCGTCGAGGCGCCGATCCAGCGTGCCATCGCACAGGCCCGGCTCGGCGCCATCCATCGCCGCCGCAACGAGCCGGCGGAGGCCGAGGCGCTGTACCGTGAGGCGCTGGCCGCCTTCGACGAGCTGGACCCCGACCACGCCAGCGTCGGCGGCACCCTCAACGAGCTGGCCATGATCCTCAACGACACCGGCCGCTACGACGACGCGACCGCGGTCTACGACCAGCTCATCGAGATGCACCGCGACAACCCCGACAGTCCTCGGGTGGCGCTGCCGGCGGTGCTCTTCAACTCGGCGGTGAACCGCTCGGCGGCCGGCGATCGCGAAACCGCCATCGACCAGCTGATGGAGTCGCTGGCGCTGTTCCGCGAGATCCTGCCCGAGAACCACCCGTCGCTCGGCACCCTGCACTCGACCCTGGCGATCTGGCACAAGGAGGAGGGTCTGCTCGACTGCGCCCGGCGGCACCACGAGGTGGCTCTGGCGATCGACCGCGAGGTGCTGCCCGCCGGTCATCCGCATCTCGGCGAGTCGCTGCTCGCGGTCGGCGACCTCGAGCTCCGCCAAGGGCGGGTCGAGAGCGCCGAGGTCCTGTGGATCGAGGCGAGGCGCATCCTCGCCGGGGCGCTCGGCGAGGAGAGCGAGCGTGTCTCGCAGATGGACCGCCGGCTGGCGCTCCTGGCCCTGCGGCGCGGACGCGCGGCCGAAGCCGTCGAGGGCCTGCTGCGGTCCCAGGTCGTGCTCGCCGACCTGGAGCCCAATCCGGAACGCAACCGCGTGCATGCCGGTCACTGGCGCCTCCTGGCCGTGGCCCTGCGCACCCAGGCGCTCGAGGCCGACGCTCCTCGGGACGGAGATGCCGGCGGCGGGCGGAGTCGGCTGCTGCAGCGGGCGGAGCAGGCCCTCGACCGAGCCGCTGAGCTGTCGGCTCTCGAGGGCGCCGCTCCTGAGACCGCGCCGATCCGCCTGCAGCGCGCCGTGCTGGCGGCGCAGCGGGGCGATGCCGAGCGCGCCTGGGCTTTGCTCGCGGAGGCCGAGGAGCTCGCCGGCACGGATCCGGACGACTCGCTCGACGACCCCACCCTGTACCAGTTCCGGGCTCAGATAGCCGCCCTCCTCGGCGACGCCGACCGCGCGTTCGAGTGGGCCGCGGCGGCCATGGCGCTGCCTCACCGCACTCCCTGGATCGTCGAGGCGCCGGAGATGCGGCGCCTGGCCGACGACCCGCGCTACTCCGACCTCGAGCGCAGCCTGTGGGCGCTGCTCGAGGGCGAGGGCTCGGAGTGTCGGGGTCTCGAGGGAGCGTCGGCACCGCCGGACGCGGCGGCGGAAGGGGAGCGCGCCGCTCTCTGACCCGGTTCGCCAGGACGCAGCATGCGAGCCTGCGTCAGCGCTGCGACCCGGCCCGCGCTTCGACCGGCTGGTCGTCGATTGCCAGCAGCACGGCGTCGTGGAAGGCGGGCCGCAGGCCGCGGATGCGCTGATCGTCGCGGCTCGGGTGGACCCGGTTGGTGAGCAGCACGACGAGCAGCTCGTGCTCCGGGTCGATCCACAGCGAGGTGCCGGTGAAGCCGGTGTGGCCGAAGGCGCGCGACGAGACGTAGCGACCGCCGCTGCTGCCAGGTGACGGTGTGTCCCAACCGAGAGCCCGGGTGCTGCCGTCGGGGAGCCAGGCAGCGCGGCGGGTGAAGCGATCGACGATGCGCCCGCTGAGGAAGCGCTCGCCTTCCGCGATGCCGCCGGAGAGCATCGCCTGGCCGAACTTCGCCAGATCCGCCGCGGTGGAGAAGAGCCCTGCGTGGGGCGCGACGCCCCCCAGGCCGGCGGCGTTCTCGTCGTGCACCTCGCCCCACACCACCCGTCCGCGCCAGGGGTCGTACTCGGTCGGCGCGATCCGCGAGCGCTGCGTCTCGGGCGGTGCGAAGGTGGTGTCGCGCATGCCGAGCGGCTCGAGCACCTCGCGCCGTACGAGCTCGGCGTAGGGAGCTCCGCCGGCCCGTTCGAGGATCTCACCGAGCAGCAGGATGCCGAGGTCGGAGTAGACGACCTGCTCGCCCGGTGCGCTCTCCAGCGGCAGGCGGTAGATCTCCTCGAGGTAGGCGCGTCGGGCCTCGTCGGGCGAGTTGCCGCCCTGTACACCGTGTCGCAGGTGCAGATCGGTCCACCAGAGAGCGCCCGAGGAGTGGGTCAGCAGGTGGCGCACGGTCATCGCGGACTTCTGGGCTCGCTGCTCGGGGTCCGCCTCGACGAGCAGGATCTCCGGCAGGTAGTCGGCGACGGGCCGGTCGAGCTCGAGCCTGCCGGCCTCGACCAGGCGCATCGCCAGCGTCGTCGTCGCCACCACCTTGGTCAGCGAGGCCAGATCGTAGAGGGTGTCGGGCGAGGTCTCCGGCGGTCTCCCACGCCGGTCGGTGGGGAAGCCCTGCGGCAGGTGATCGCGGCGCGCGGTGCGTCCGAAGGCACGCTCGAAGACGATCACCCCGCGCCGCGCCACCAGCGCCACCGCTCCCGGAGTCGCGCCGTCCTCGACCGCCCGCTCGAGCACCGCCGCGGCGCGCTCGAGCCGGTGCGGGGACATTCCCGCCTCCTGGGCGCTGCCGCGACGCAGAGCAGCGCGCGCAGCGGCGGGCAGCGGGCGCGTCGGCGGCAGCGGCCGCAGCGCCGGTGAGAGAGGCAGCTTGCCGCCGATCGGCTGTTCGCCGAAGAGCGCCGCGGCCAGGGCCTCCTGGCTCTCGGGACCGTGGTCGTGGGCGGTGAGGCGGGCGGCGAACGTCGCCATCTCCGGCGCCAGCAGAGGCCAGGGGTCCGCGGCGCCGAGCGCCAGGACCGTCTTGCCGCTCTGCTGCAGCTGGCCGAGTTGGCGCAGCAACGGCTCGGTCCAGGGCTGCAGCCCGTCGCAGCGAGGATCGCGGCACCAGTCGGGGCCGCCGCGCAGGACCAGCAGCGCCACCACGTCGGCGCGCGCCAGGGCCTCGTCGTGAGGCGTCAGCGGCCCGGCGCCTCCGGTATACGCCGAGCCGGCGGCCAGCGGCTCGACCCGGAAGCGCTCCACGGAGGTGCGTCGGTGCAGCGCGCGCTCGAGATCGCGGGCGCCGCGACGTTGCGGATGGTGGCCGATCTCGATCAGCGCCACGTGCGGCGGATCCCAGCTCGGCAGCGGCAGGGTGCCGGCGTCTCCGATCACGGTGATCGCGGCGCGGCTGGCGGCGCGCGCCGGCGCCGCCGCCGCGGAGGTGGCCAGCGCGTCGACCGGGCTGGCGCCGCGCCCCTCGCGCTTGTCGGCGAGCAGCCGGGCGAGCCGATGGTGGGCGTCGACGACGCGCTCGGCGGCCAGCTCCCCGCGCGAGACGGCACGCAGGATCTCGGCGTGCGCCGCCTCGGGATGAGTCGGCAGCAGCATCAGGTCGACGCCCGCCGCCAGTGCCCGCGCGGCGACGCGGCCGTCCCACGAGAACTCGCGGGCGCCCTGCATGTCGAGGGCGTCCGAGACCACCAGGCCGGTGAAGCCGAGTCGGGAGCGCAGCCACTCGCCGAGCAGGATCGGCGACAGCGAGGCGGGGGCGCCGCTGGGGTCGATCTCGGGGATGGCGAGGTGTCCCGGCATCACCGCCGAGACCCCCGCGTCGATGGCGGCGCGGAACGGCACCAGCTCGCGCTGCTCCAGCAGCAGTGAATCGACGTCGAGCACCGGCAGGGTGGCGTGCGAGTCGTCGGCGGTGGCGCCGTGCCCGGGGAAGTGCTTCACCACCGCGATGGCGCCGGCGCTCTCGACGCCGCGCACGAAGGCCGCCACCATCTCGCCGACCGCCGACGGATCGCCGCCGAAGGCGCGGTTGCCGATCACCTGGTTGTCGGCGCGCAGCATCAGGTCGGCGACCGGCGCCAGCACCAGCTCGATGCCCAGCGCCAGCGACTCGCGGGCCGTTGTGCGACCCATCTCGTAGGCGAAGTCCGGATCGCCGGTGGCGCCGACGGCGAGGGCGCGCGGCCAGCGCGTGGCGCCCTCCAGCCGCATCGCCGCTCCCCATTCGGCGTCGAGACCGAAGAGCAGACGCCGCGGCGCCGCCTGCTGCAGACGCTGCGCGGTGTGTCGCACCGAGAGGGGGTCGCCGGCGAAGAACACCGCGCCGCCGATGCGCCCGTCGCGTGCCAGTCCGATCAGGCGCTGCAGCTCGGGGTCGTCATCGGCGAGGAAGGTCCCCGAGACGCGCGGCAGCAACAGCGCTCCGACCTGGCCGGCGAGGCCGGCTGCTGTCGATTCGGCAGCTGCGGGCTGCGCCGCCGCAGTCGAGGCCGCGCACAGCAGGCCGAGAGCGATACAGGAGATCGCGGCGAGCCGGGTCGCCCGCCCAGCGGGTCGCCGGAGTTCCGGGAGTTCTTCGCAAGCGGCCAAGGTGCAGCGATCCTACTGGCCGATCGGCGGCAGGTAGTCACTCCGGGCGGGTCGGAGGGCGAGTGGTCTCGCGGCGTCTCCCGGCGAGGGGCCCGGGTAGCATTGGCCGGGTGAGCTCCGAGACCTCGTGCCGGGCCGCCGGCCAGCCCCGTCCCCGCACTGCCCACGCCGCCGCCTGGCAGGGCTGGCGGCCCGACGACCGCGCCACCCTCACCTTCGTGCGCCGCGGCGACGAGGTACTGCTCATCCGCAAGAAGCGTGGTCTCGGCGCCGGCAAGATCAACGGCCCGGGGGGCAAGCTCGATCCCGGAGAGAGCTTTGCCGAGAGCGCCGTGCGCGAGGTCGAGGAGGAACTGCTGGTGACGCCGACCGGGCTCGAGAGGGCGGGAACGCTGGCCTTCCAGTTCGTCGACGGCTACGGCATCTTCGTCGCCGTGTTCACCGCCAGCGGCCTGCACGGCACGGCGCGCGAGACCGACGAGGCGACACCCCTGTGGACTCCCATCGACCGCATCCCCTATGCCGAGATGTGGAAGGACGACGAGCTCTGGCTGCCGTGGATGTTCGCCGGACGCAGGTTCGCCGGCCGCTTCGTCTTCGACGACGACGAGATGCTCGCCTGGAGCCTCGAGGAGCGCGAGACCGTGGCACTGGACATCGACGAAGCCGTCGCCGAGTGTCCCGACGGCATCGTGCTCACCGGCTGAGCCGAGCCGGCACGGTCCGCTAGCGCTGCGAGCGCTCCACCAGGACGCCGGCGTGCTCGAGGCTTTCGAGGGCGGAGCGGATTGCCGTGTTGATGCGCAGGTTGACGTCCTCCCAGTCGACCCTGGCAAGGCTCTCCTGCACGCTGAGCTCGAGATCGGCGTTGAGCTGCTCCCAGTCGACCTCGTCCATCGAGCGCTCGATCTCGGCGCCGATCTCCTCCCAGTCGACCGCCTCGAGCGCTCTCTCGATCTCCTCGCCGACCTGCTCCCACTCCTCCCGGCTCAGGTCGCCCTCTTCGAAGCGCTCTCCGAAGCGCTCGCCGAGATCTTCGAAGCGGGCTCCGAACTGCTCGCCCCACTCCGCCATGCGCTCGCCGAACTGCTCGCCCCACTCGGCCCAGCGCTCGCCGAACTGCTCGCCCCATTCCGCCCAGCGCTCGCCCCACTCCTCGCCGTGCTCGGCCCACGCCTCGCCGCGGGCCTCCCACTCCTCGCCCATCGCCTCGAAGCGCTCGGCCATCTGCTCGCCGAATCGCTCGCCCCACTCCTCCCACTCCTCGTCGGTCCAGTCGGCGCGGGTGGAATCGCCGAAGTCGCCGATCGAGGCGGCCCAGTCGTCGCTGCGCCCGGCGAGGGTCACCGACTCCTGGCGGAATCGCCCCTTGCGGTAGAAGCCGAGCGCCACCGTGGTGTCGGCGCCGGCATCGCGGATCCGGCGCGCCAGCTGCGAGGCCGAAGCGACCTCCTCGCCGTCGAAGGAGACGATCACGTCACCGGCCCGCAGTCCCGAGCGCTCGGCGGGGGAGTCGGCCTCGACCTCGTCGACGAGCACCCCGACGCCGGCCGGGACCTCGAAGGTCTCTCGCAGCTGATCGCTCATCGTGGTGACCCCGACGCCGAGGAAGCCGCGGTCGGTGCGGGTCTCGTAGCTCGAGGTCGCCGGCGCCGCCGCCAGTGCCACGGTGGGGAGGGGCGCCGGCTGGACGGCGCCGGTCGGTGCGGTCGTCGCCACGGTCACCGGGCCGGAGGGCCGGGCGTCGGCGTCGTCGTGGAGCAGCGCCACGGCGCCGAAGATGGCGGCGAAGACGAACAGGCAGCGGAAGCACTTCATGATCGGTTCCCCTCTCGGTCACTGGGAAGTCGCCAATGCGCGGCTGGGCGCAGGGGTCTCGATGAGTACAACGCTGGAAGCGGGTCCCAGGTTTCGCGATCCGCCGCTTCAGGTCGAGGCCCAGACGTCGACCCTGTAGCGGCCGCGCTGCTCGAGGTCCTCGAGCCAGGCCTCGGCGGCGGCCTGGTCGGCATCGGCACGTCGGCGATAGAGCCCGGCCAGCTCCGCTCTCACCGCCGGTGCCATGCTGCTGGCGTCGCCGCAGACGTAGACCACGGCGCCCTGCTCGAGCAGCGCCCAGACCCGGTCGGCATGCTCGGCGATCTGGTGCTGCACGTAGACCTTCTTCTCTTGGGCGCGCGAGTAGGCGGTGACCACGTCGACGACCTCGGCGGCCTCGAAGGCGTCGAGCTCGTCGCGGTAGATGTCGTCGTGCTCGGGGTGGCGGCAGCCGAAGAACAGCAACGCCGGCCCGAGCTGGTCACCCTGCTGCCGCAGGGCGAGGCGCTCCTGAAGGAAGCCGCGGAACGGCGCCACCCCGGTGCCCGGTCCGATCATGATCAGCGGCGTCGCGGGGTCCTGCGGCGGCCGGAAGCGCGACTGGTTGTCGCGCACGAAGCCGAAGACGGTCTGGCCGCGCTCCTTCTCGGCGAGATGGGTCGAGGCCGGACCGTGGTAGGTGCCGTGCCCGGAGCGCGCCGGCGCCGAGACCACTGCGACGGTGAGCGACAGCAGGCGCTCGGCGACCAGGGGCGACGACGAGATCGAGTAGTAGCGGGGCCGCAGCGCCGGCAGCATGCCGAGATAGACGCCGAAGGGCAGCTCGCAGGCAGGGCTCTCCTCGAGCAGGTCGAGCACCGAGCGGCGCTTGCCGAGCACTTCGCTGCGGTAGCGCTCGCGGCTGGCATCGTCGTCGCCGACCAGGGCCTCGAGCGGCGGCCGCTCGGGCGGACACCTGGTGTGCTCGAGCAGCAGCTTGATCTGCGCCCGCGTCGCCGGCTCCTGCAGCTCGACGTAGTCGGCGAGCAGGTCGGCGACGACGATCGGCTCGCCGAGCGGGAACTCGGCCTGACCGCCCGAGCGACGGTGGATACGGATGCGGGTCTGCTCGTCGAAAGCGAAGCGCTCGAGCACCCGCTGCACGACGGCGGGATGGTTGCGGGCGATGACGCCGAGATGGTCGCCGGTGCGATAGCTGATGTCTTCGGGCAACGCCAGCTCGATGTGGCGCGTCGAGCGGCCTGCCGCCGGGCTCTGCAGCTCGCGGTTCTCGACCACCACCAGGGGTCTGGCGCGGAACGCCTGCACGAAGGGGTTGGGATGGCGATCGGCCACCACCTCGACGGCGAAGGCCGGCGATCCGGCGTCCGCGTCCGCCCCCTTCAGCTCGAGATCGAGCTCGAGCGCCGCAGCGGCGGCGGGCCAGAAGGCGTCGGCCCAGGACTCGAGGTCGCCCTCGAAGTCGTCGCCGACGTCGCCGGCGCCACGCGGCGCCACGCGCTCGGCGCCGAGGGCCGCGAGCTGCTCGTCGAACCGCCGCGGCACCGCCTGGTAGGTCGCTGCCCAGTCGTGGTGGCCGCAGCCGAAGACCGCGTAGCGCACGCCGGCGAGCGGCGCATCGGAATCGTCGTAATCGCCCGCCTCGGCGACGGCGTCGTCGAGCCAGCTGGCGAAGCGCAGCGCGTTGTCTGGCGGCGTTCCGTTGTAGGAGGCGCTGACGATCACCACCAGGCCGTCGCGCGACAGGGCGCCCGCGGCATGATCGAGCGGCTCCACGGAGACGGTGAAGCCACGGCGCTCGGCCGCCTCGCCGATGCCGGCGGCGACCGATTCGGCGGTGCCCATGTTCGAGCCGAAGAGGACCTGCATCGGCGTCGCGTGCACCGGCAGGCGGGCGGCTGGAGCTGCCGTGGCGCGCGCCTCGTCGGATCCGCGCTCGCTGCCTTCACTGGCTTCGCTGCCGGTGCGGGCGCGGCGCAGCAGTGGCTCGAGGGCGCGACGCCGCACCTGGATGCGCAGCCCCTCGGGTTTCAGCGTGAGGGTCTCCTTGACCTTCAGCTGGTAGTCGTGCGGGTCGATCAGCTCGAAGCGCTGCAGCATCATGCCGAGCGCCAGAGTCGCCTCGTGCAGCGCGAACTGGCGCCCGATGCAGGAGCGTTGGCCGTTGCCGAACGGCTTGTAGGCGTTGGCGGGGCGCGCCCGCTCGGCCTCGGGAGAGAAGTGGTCGGGATCGAAGCGCTCCGGGTTGGGCCCCCAGATCCTGGGATCGCGGTGCAGCATCGGCACGTGCACGGCGAGGCCGTCGCGCTTGCTGACCGCATAGCGGTCGCCGAGCACCGTCTCGCCCTCCTTGGGGAAGAGCGCGAACATCGGCGCCGTCGGCCAGAGCCGCAGCGACTCGCTGAGCACCTGGCGCACGTAGCGCAGCTCGGTGACCTGGCGGTACGCCGGGTCGGCGTCCAGATCGTGGCCGAGCACCCGGTCGACCTCCTCGGTGGCGCGGCGCAGCACCGCCGGGTGCTTGAGCAGGAAGTGGGTGGCGAAGGAGAGCAGGCCGGAGGTGGTCTCGTGGCCGGCGATCAGGAAGGTGATGATCTGGTAGCGGATGTTGAGATCGTCGAGACCCTCGCCGGTCTCGCGGTCGGTGCCGACGAGCATCGCGTTGAGCAGATCGGTCGCGTCCTCGTGGCGCTCGGGGTGGTCGCGGCGCTCGCGGATGATGCCGTCGACGGTGCGGTTCATCAGCTCGACGGCGTTGCGGAAGCGCTTGTTCTCCAGGAACTGCAGCCGGTCGACGATGTCGGGCCTGGCGGTGCGGTCCATGGCGATGCCGAGCGATCGCGTCATCGCGCGGATGAACGGGTGCGGCCGCTCGCGGTAGAAGGAGTTGAAGCGGTAGTCGAAGCCGCAGACGCCGATCGTGTCGAGGGTCAACCGGGTCATCTCGTCGCTGACCTCGATCTCCTCGCCCGGGTTGAGCCGCTCCCACTTCTCGAGCATCTGCCGGGCGATGTCGATCATCATCGGGTGGTAGCGCTTCATCGCCGCCATCGAGAAGTTGGGCAGCAGGATGTTGTGCGCCTTCTTCCAGTTCGGCTCGAAGGTGTGGGCGGTGAACAGCCCGTCGCCGGCGAAGGTGCGCACGTTCTTGAGCGGCGCCCACACCCGCTTGTCGAAGCGGCTCTCGTCGCACAGCTCGTCGACCAGCTCGAAGTCGGAGACGAAGATGTTCCGGCGGCCGCCGATGGAGAGGTAGAAGATGCCGCCGTACCTGCGCGCCATGCGCATCAGGTCCTGCACCTGGGTGCTGGCACTGAGGTCGAAGATGTTGCCGACGATCGGCCGGTCCGGCGGATGCGGGATCGGCTGCAGCGAGGGAGCGGTGGTCTGCTCGCCAGAGTCGCCGGGGTTGGGAGTGCGGGGAGTGGATGGAGTCAAACGGGATCTCGCAGTGTGGGATGTAGGCACGAAGGCGCTCGGGCAATCGCCCTGGGACGCGTTCGCAGCTGGACCCCACATTGTACGGACGGCGGTACGGACGGCGGTACGGGCGGCGGTACGGGCGGCGGTGCGGACGGCGGTGCGCACGGTGGCTCTGGAGCCGCGGGCGTCTCCGGTCGCCATGTTCCAGCTCACACCGGACCCGAGAACGACCCGCAGGGAGTGGCAGGCGCAGCGACCGGGTTGGATAGGTTGCGGTGATGAGCGGATTCGATCGTGCGCCGTCGGGCGCCGCAGTGCGGGGAGACGGCGTCTGGGCTCAGCCGGCTCGTGCGCGAAGCCGCCGGCGCCGCGGAGTGAGTCGAGCAACGCGGCCGGTCGACAGCCTGTTGGCCCTGCTCGTCGCCCTCTCGGTCGTCGTCGCCCTGGGCGCTCCGCTCGCCGCGCAATCCTCGGCCGCCCCCGCTGAGGCATGGGCGCAGCGCTCCGTCGGTCCGCTGCGACTCTGGTCGCCGCCCGAGCTGGCACCCCAGCTCGACGCGTTGGCGGAGGACGCCGCCGGATGGCTGCCGCGGCTGCAGCGCGATCTCGGCCCTCTGCCGGGCGGCGCGCCGACTGCGCCTTTCGTGATCGCGGTGGTCGACCGGGGCGCCTGGCGCCGCGTGGCGCAGCGCGAGTTGCCGATTCCCGAGCAGGTGGTGCGCAGACTCGATGTGCGCGCTCCGCCCTGGGCGGCGGGCTACATGCTCCCCAGCGAGCGGATCGGCGTGATCCGACTCGACAACGTGCACCGCTACCCCTTCGACGGCGCGCCCACCGTGCTGGCGCACGAGGTCAGCCACCAGCTCCTCCACGATCGCGTCGGCGACAGGGTGCCGCGCTGGTTCGACGAGGCGGTGGCCACCTACGAGGGGCGCCGGCGTGGTCTGCGCGATGTCGCGGTGCTGCTGTCGTCGACCCTGTTCGCCGACGTCCCCCCGCTGCGGGGCCTGGACTACGAGTTCTCGCGCAGCGAGGTGCGGGCCAGGCGCGCCTACGCCGCCAGCCTCGAGTTCCTCGACTGGGCGATCCGGCGCGACCGTCGCGCCTTCCCGGAGGCGTCGGCCGACGACACTCTGGTGCGCCGGCTGCTCGCCGTCATGGTCGGCGATCCGGAGGTCGACTTCGAGACGGCCTGGCGCCGCGCCACCGGCGAGCCACTGCTGGTCACCGAGCAGGAGTGGCGGCAGGGGCGTTGGCGCCTCGATCGCTGGGTGCCGGTGCTGTTCATGAACCCGACCCTGTCGTGGGCCGGCCTGGCGCTGCTGGCGGTGCTGGCGGGACTGATGCGGCGGCGGCGCAGCCTCGAGCAGCGCCGGCGCTGGCAGCAGGAAGAGGACGAAGAGTCCCGCGAAGCGCTCGCGCGGTGGGAAACGCCGGAGCGGGGCGAGCTGGTGAATTGAGGGAAGGGGCTCGGGGCTAGGGGTTGGGGGATAGGGGTTAGGGGCAGAAGCAGAAGGCAGAAGCAGAAGGCAGAAGGCAGAAGGCAGAAGGCAGAAGGCAGAAGGCAGAAGGCAGAAGGCAGAGGCGGAGCAAGTCGGCTCAGTGGGTGAAGGCTCGAAATCTGGACGTCCATCTGGCTCGACAGCGTGGTCGCCGCTGGAGCCCAGCTGCGCTTCAACCGCACGATGACCTTCGTCCCTCAGTCCCAGGTGCTCCCTCGACTCTTCCTTCTACCCTCAGCTCTCTCTCTCTCTCTCTCTCTCTCTCTCTCTTTCTCTGTGCCCTTTCCCTTTTCCCTAGTCCCTTGTCCCTCCCTGACCCCCAACCCCTGACCCCCAACCCCCAACCCCTGACCCCCAACCCCCAACCCCTGACCCCCAACCCCTGACCCCCAACCCCTATCCCCCAACCCCTGACCCCCAACCCCTATCCCCCAACCCCTATCCCCCAACCCCTTCCGCCCACCCGTGGCCCCGGAAGTGGATCCCGGACTCGGCGATGAGCTGCTGGTAGACCCGCTCGAGCTCGGGCTCGTAGTCCATCGGCTCTTCGAAGACGATCTCGCGGATGCCGGCCTGGATCGCCTCCTTGGCGCAGCCGAAGCAGGGCCGCAGGGTCGAGTAGAGGGAGCCTCCCTGGGTGGCGTTGCCATGCCGTGCCGCGAGCAGGAAGGCGTTCTGCTCGGCGTGCACGCAGATGCAGGTGTCGTAGCCGGCCCCGTGCGGCGCCTTCGAGGCGCACCGCAGACAGCCGCCTTCGTTGCAGTTGCGCACTCCCATCGGGGTGCCGTTGTAGCCGGTCGAGATGATCGAGCGCTCGACCACGATGAGCGCGCCGACCTGTCGCCGTGAGCAGTTCGACCGCGCCTTCACCGCGTGGGCGATCGACATGTAGTAGGTGTCCCAGTCGGGACGGTGGCCAGGATCTGGAACGACGGACATCGTGGACCTCTCCTTCTCCGCCGATCATCCTCGTCAGGCCGCGATGTTGGCAAGCTCGCGCGCCGCCCGAGGGACTCGAGCCGGATCGTCGCAACGCTGGACGGGCGGCCCGCGTAGTCGAAGCACGGAGGGAGTGAGGGATGCACGAGCGACCGACGCCGGTGTCGGCGCTGAGTACCGGCGCCGGATCCGGGGCGCTGAGGCGATCCCGCGTCTTCCGCGCCCGCCTGGCGTGGGCGGCTGGACTCGTCGCTCTGGTGCAGCTCGCTGCGGTGGCCTCTCCTGTCGCGTCCCGCAGCGCGAGCGGGGAGTGGAGCCAGGAGCGCATCGCCCGGCTGGTCGAGGAGATGCCGGCCCGGATGCGGGCGCACAGGGTGCCCGGTGTCACGGTGGTGCTGGTGGCGAGGGGAGCGGTGTCGTGGAGCGGTGGCTTCGGAGTCACGGGGGCCGGGGAGGTCGTCACCGCGGACACGGTCTTCCAGGTGGCCTCGCTGGGCAAACCGGTCTTCGCGCGCCTGGTCGAGCTGCTGGCCGAGGAGCGCGCATGGCCGCTGGACGAGCCGCTGGCGCGCTGGGTCGGCCGGGAGTCGCCGGTGGCGCCTTCCGAGCTTCTCGCCACGACCAGCGCCGCCGACCTGCTGGCGCACCGCTCGGGCCTGTCCTTCGACGAGGCCGCGGATCGCATCGTCTTCGACCCCGATGCCCGTGGTGGCTGGCGCTACTCGGGGGCTGGCTACGGCGTGCTGCAGCGCGCGGTCGAAGCGGCGACTGGCGAGACCCTCGAGGAGCTGGCGCGCGAGCACCTCTTCGATGAGCTCGACCTGGACTCGATGTCGTTCCTGCCGGCCGACCCCGGCGGCCACGCGGTGGGCCACGATCGGTCGGGCCGGGCGCTGCCAGGCACGGCCTGGAAGATGGCGAACGCCGGCAGCTCGCTGTCCTCGAGTGCGCTCGACTACGCGCGCTTCCTGCTCCACATCTCCCCTTCGGTCTCCCCTTCGGTCGGTAGCACCGGCGGGTCTCGGGGTCAGGGTGGCGAGTGGCCGCGGGTTCTCGAGCCGTTGGCCACGGTCGACGCGGCACTCGGTCTCGCCTGGGGCCTGGGCTGGGCGCTGGAGCTGGATGGCG
Organism: Acidobacteriota bacterium; assembly: GCA_003388555.1. Taxonomy (GTDB): domain Bacteria; phylum Acidobacteriota; class Thermoanaerobaculia; order Multivoradales; family Multivoraceae; genus QQVD01. Next base: position 178,931 of record QQVD01000048.1, read on the forward strand.
CCGGCGCCGGACCTCCGACCGCCTTCCACTGGGGCTCGAATCCGGGGTTCAAGAGCTTCGCGCTCATCGACTTCCACCGCGGGCTGGGACTGGTGATCCTCACCAACGGTGACCACGGCCTCGAGCTGATCGAGGGAATGGTGGCCATCCTCGATGAGGAGCCGCATCCTCTGTTCGGCTTCTACATGCTGCACCCCGACGACTGAGCGGACTGCGATGCGGCTCGGAGTCCGTCCTACGGCGGGATCGGCAGCCAGGCCGAGGTGTTGCCGTTCTCGAAGTCGTCGGCGAAGAGACAGCCGGGGACGTTGAGCAGCCACTCGACGCGTCGCTCGACGTCGAGATCGGGGCCGCCCAGCGGCACGGCCACGGCCAGGTCGCGCGGGCCGCCGGTTCGGAAGCGGCCCGAGGTGACCGCGGTCCCGAAGCGGTCACCAGGCTCGGCCGGGGCGAAGACGCCACGGTCGTTGCTCAGTGTGACGGCGCCGCGCGCCGTGTTGAGCCCGCCTGCGCCGCCGAACACCACGTGCACGACGCCCTGGTCGACCGAGCCGCCGACATCCTCTTCGGGGACACCGATCGCCAGATCGACCCCCGGCCGTGCGTCGAGCTCCGCCGCGTGCAGCACCGAGCCGAAACGATCGCCGGTCTCCGAGAGAGCACCGGCGCCGTCGAGCTGCTCCTGGGTGAACCAGTAGGACTGATCGGGTCGCAGGCCCTGCGAGTCGGCCGGCACGACCGCCACGGCGCCCTGGTCCTGCCCGCCGGGCAGGTCGAGACCCGGCGCCCCGATTGCCAGGTCGGCGAAGCAGAAGGAGACCAGGCAGCCGAAGGTCTGGTCGAAGTTGCCGATCGCCAGCGCGGCGCCGAAGCGCGCTCCGGACTGGGCGGTACCGAAGACGTCGGTGCTGTCCACCCTGGCGAGCTCGGCGCTGTCGAGCCCCGCCGTGTTGCCGAAGAAGACCACCACCTCGCCGCTCTGCGAGCCTCCTGCACTGCGGAAGGGGGCACCTACCGCCAGGTCGTCGATGCCGTCGTCGTCGAAGTCGCCCACCGCCAGAGCGGCGCCGAAGGCTTCGTTGGCCTGCACGCCGCCGAGACCGTGGATGCGCCGGTCGAGGAAGTAGCGCTGGTAAGGCACCAGGCGGTCGAGGCCTGCCGGACCGCCGTGCAGTACGTGAACGGTCCCGGCGCGCGGCAGCGCGGTCGTACCACCGGGTGGGAAGACCCCGGCTTCCGGAAAGCCCACTGCGAGGTCGTCGTAGCCGTCGCCGTCGAAGTCTCCGGCCGCGAGGGCCTCGCCGTAGCGGTCCTGAGTGGTGGAGTTGGCTAGCTGGCTCGGCCAGGATCCAGCCTCGAACTCCCGGGTCCACAGCAGCACCAGGCCGTCGCTCCGCACACCGGGCGCGCTGTAGGCGGCATCGTCGACGCCGTTGCCGTCGAAATCCCCGATCGCCACGGCCCAGCCGCTCTGGACGTCGTTGCCCCCGGCGCCTGAGAAGCCGTACTCCATGCCGACCGGATCGCCGACCGCGATCATCCCGATCGCCAGTCCCATGTCGTTGGCGTCGTCGTGCGGGTAGCCGTGCAGCAGGTCGTCGAGGCCGTCGCCGTCGAGATCGCCCGCCGCCAGGACCATGCGCGGAGCATCGCCCGCGCTGTGCTCGAGGAACGGCGCCGAGGCGTCGAGGCTGCCGCCGCAACGCAGAGCACTCGCCCAGCCGACCGTCGGCTGCAGTGCCGCGATGGCGAGGGCAACGATCGCTGCCAGTGCCGGCGGCAACCAGTGTGGCGAACGCACGCCCTCGGATCCGGCGCGGTCGGCAACCGGCTGGGTGGTTCGCCGGGCGGGCGGGGTGAGCTGAGCCATTGCGGTCATCGAGGGCCTCCTTCACCGACTCCTGTGCCGGAAGCCGGGAAGGGAGGCCATGGAGTGCCAGGAACGGAAGCAATCGCCGCAGGCGGGTGCCGGCCGCCTTTTTGACCGGGCCAGCGTCGCGAGCTGCCAGCGCCGCGTTCGCCCGGTATCGCCCGTTCCCCTTCCGCAACGGGCTCAGGACGACTCCGGGCTCGAGCTGCGGATGGCGCTCAGGGTGGCGCCGAGCTGACAGGGGGCGGCGCCGGCCGCTGGCTGCGGCGCAGGATGAAGCGCAGCGGCGGCACCTGGAAGGTGCCGCGGTCTCCGGCTTCGAGAGTGCCGCCCGGGAACGCTTCGATCTCCAGCCGGTCGCCGGAGCAGGTGTACCTCGCGGGACTGAGGTCGCTCCAGGGATCGCGTAGCTGGGGAGCCCCGGGAGACGCCGCGGTGCCCGGAACGAGACCCGGTCCTCCCGAGCTCAGCGCCTGGTTCATCTCCCGCTCGCGTCGTCTGACCTCGGCGACCTCGTCGGGATCGGCGCCGCGAGGTGGCGTCATCGTCACGTGTCCGGTGACGCCTGTCTGCTGGCCGTCGACGTAGGTCGTCGTGTACTCGCCGACATGCCTTCGCCGGTGACCGGGTCGTGACTGGACAGGCTCATCGTCTGCACCAGCTCGCGGTGCTCGTTGTCGCGGCAGTTGTAGAGCTGACCGTCGCGGGTCGACCAGGTGGTGTCGACGTCGGTGGAGCTGACCGTGGTGATCCTCGCGATGTCTCCCGGCGGCCCCGGATTGTCGACCACCAGGGTCATCTCGCTGAGCAGCCGGCCGCTGCCGTCGCCGCGCAGCCATCCGTGGGAGGCGAACTGCCGGGTCGGCACAGACGGGTCGACGCCCGGCCGGAGCCGGCTGATCAGGTTGCTCCGCAGGTACGACTCGAGCGACGTCGCGTCGAGCTCCCAGGCCCCGACCAGGCAGGGATCGCGTTGGCCGGTGTCGATGCACACGCCGCACGCGGGGTTCGGCTCGCCGGCCACCTCGAGCTCCAGTCCCGGATCGACCGGGTCCGGTCGCGGGCTGGAGGTGACGCTGAGCAGCACCTCGACCTCGACCGGCCCTTCGTCGCAGACATCGATCTCGGTCTCGCTCTCCAGCGCCTGCCACGCTCCATCTCTGCGTCGCCACGAGGCGAGCAGCTCCCCCTGTCGCGAGGTCGGTGCCTGGATCCGGTAGCGACCGGGGTCGGCGAGCTCGAGGCGCTGGACGTAGAAGGTCCAGGTGTCGGGCTCGTCGAAGCCGGAATACCGGACGTCGCGGGAGCCGGACTCGGCCGTCAGCACGAGGTCGTCGGCGAAGAAGCCGAGCTGCGAGCGCGGCAGGTTGCCGTCGCGGACGGAGCGTCCCTGGTCGGCGATCTCGCCACTGGCGCTGGCACGCGCGAACTCGTGCCAGAACTCCGGCGTGACGGCCTGGCGCACGAAGGCGGGATAGAAGTCCGAGTCGTCGGGATGCAGGGCCAGCTCCCTGGCGAGTTTCAGCACCGCACCGGTCCCACCGCGCCGGTTGCCGTAGAACTGCACGAAGGCGACCGGGAGGTAGGCGTCGTGCAGCAGGTCGAGGCTCGACAGGTAGGCCCTGACGTAGCTGTTCTCGTTGTCCGGGAAGACGAAGACCTGGTTCGACAGGTACTCGGCGATCGCCTCGAACCAGAGTGCGTCGCGGGCCTGCTCCTCCTCGTCGGCGCTCACCCTGCCGGAGTAGTCGTCGATCAGGCAGTGGCCCAGCTCGTGGGCGATGGACTGCTGATAGCCCTCGAAGTCGAAGCCGATCGGGTTCACTCCCACCCAGCACGGTCCCGCGACCTCGCGCGGGAAGGCGAAGGCGTAGAGGTTCGCCGGGATCGACGGCCGTATCGAAGGGTCGTACTCCTGGTCGGTGACGAAGACCATCGTTGGCCGCGCGAAGTCGACGAACTCCGAGTAGTAGCGCAGCGACTGGCGCACCGCGTTGATCGTCTCGTCGATGCGCGTCGCGCGTTCGCCGGTGGGCCGGGAACCCCAGCGCCCGTCCCAGGCGATCAGCGCCCCCTCGGGCTCCTCCTCACTCAGGTAGCAGGCGCCGAAGTGGGGCGGATACTCGAAGTCGAGGGCGCGGCAGTAGCGGGTCTGCGCGTCAGCCATCGCAGGGAGCGATACCGCGGCGACGACGCAGAACGTCGTCCGGACGCCCCATGCGGTCGCTCGCGATTCGGCTGCGTTCTCGCCTCTGCTGATCGGGGTCTCGGGGTGGCGCATCGGTGCCTCCGGGTGCCTTGCTGCGGACAGCCTTCTGGGGACTTCTGGGAGTTCGCGAGGGAGCGGTCGGCCGGGGCGGCGGCCCGCCACCGTCTCTCCACCGGTCCCACGTGATTCGGAGGCAAGGGCGGCCGAGTCGTCGAGCCGCCGGGCGGCCGCGGCGCCAGCTCCGGCCTGCCGATGCCACGCGGCGCCCTGGATAGGATCCGCCTTCGCGTGTCTGCCCTGTTCGGGCGCGCGCCCCCACCATGAGCTCTACCGGCCCTTTCCACCGCACCCGGCCGCGACGCACGCTCGCCTCCTGGTCCGGAGTGGCGTGCCTGCTGGCGGTGGCAGTGGGCGGTGCCCACGCCGTGCAGCCGACCCAACCGACGCCGGCCGAGCAGTTGCGGGCGGCGCTCGCCGACGGCCGTTGGAGCGAGGCCGAGGAGATGCTGCGCGTAGCCGTCGAGCGTGGTGGCGGGCCGCAACTCAGTTTCCTGCTCGCCCTGAGCCTGAGCCGGCAGGCGAAGTACCTCGACGCGCTCCCCCACTTCGAGAGCGCCGAGGAGGAAGGCCCGGCGCCCGTCCGGTGGCTGCGCGAGCACGTGCAGGCGCTCATCGCGCTGCAGCAGTGTCGTGCCGCCCTGCCACTGCTCGACCAGCTCGTCGGCCGTGAGGACGATCCGGTCGACCGGCTCAACCGGGCGCTCTGCCAGTTGGAGGACAATCGGCTCGATGCGGCCCGCTCCGATCTGGAGAGGGTGTTGCAGTCCTCGCCGAGCCACCAGCGAGCGATCGAGCTGCTGGCCCAGTTGCATGCCGATCTAGGTGACCGCGAGGAGGCGTGCGGGTACTACGGCGACGGCTACCGGATGGCGCCAGACTCCGCGCGTCTCGCCGTGGGGTGGAGCGGGTGCCTGGAACAGCAGGGCGAGCCGGCCGAGGCGCTCGACGTCCTGCGCCAGGCGGCCGTGCAACGGCCTCGCAGTGCCCTGGTGCTGCGGGCGCTCGGCAACGCGTTGCTCGAGGGCGGCGAGGTCGAGGAGGGGCGTCGGGTTCTGCGCCAGTTCGCCGAGGCCAGCCGCAGCCTGGAGGAGCTCGAGAACCTCCGCGCGTTCGTGCGCCACAATCCCGACGACGCGGCTCGCGGCGTGCGGCTCGTGCGCCTGCTGGTCGAGCACGGAGAGGTCGACGAGGCGATCGTAGAGGCGAGGCGGTTGCTGCAGCTGGAGGCGGCCCTCCCGGTCGCCGACCTCACGTGGTTGCGGGAGCTGGTCGCTGACCACCGGGAGATCGCGCCGGGGGCGGCTCGGTGATCTTGCGGCGCTCGACGGTGGGCATGGTGCTGGCGGCGCCGCTGTGGGGAGCCGGCTGGCTCTGCGGTGGCTGGCCCTCTTCGGCGGGGGCTTCCCAGCCCGGCGACTTCGTCTTCGAGGACGTCACCACGAAGCTCGGAGTCGACTTCCGGCACCGTCACGGCGGCTGGGGTGAGCGCTGGCTTCCTGAGACCATGGGCGCCGGCGTTGCCGCGCTCGACTACGACGGCGACGGATGGACGGACCTCTTCTTCGTGCAGTCGGGCCGGCCCGACGAGCTGACGCGTGCACGATCGGCGGGCCGTCTCTACCGCAACCTCGAGGGCCGACGTCTGGTCGCCGTCGACGATGCCATGCCAGAGGTCTCCGGCTACGGACAGGGCGCCCTCGCCGGCGACTACGACGGCGACGGCCACGTCGATCTCCTCCTCCTCAACCTGGGCCGTAACACGCTGCTGCGCAATCGCGGCGACGGCACCTTCGTGGACGTGACGATCTCGGCCGGCCTCGGAGCACGCTCCGAATGGAGCAGCAGCGCGGTCTGGTTCGACGCCGACTCCGACGGCGACCCCGACCTCTATGTGGTGAACTATCTCGAGTACTCCCCGGCGAGCAGGGTGGTCTGTCGCAATCAGGCGGTCGGGGTCGAGGTGTACTGCCACCCCGACACCCATCCCGCCGCGGCCGACGCCTACTACTCGAACCAGGGGGACGGCACCTTCGTCGACCGTTCGGACCTCTTCGCCACCGATCCCGGCAAGGGGCTGGGGGCGATCGCGGGCGACTTCACCGGCGACGGCAAGGTCGACCTCTACGTCGCCAACGACTCGACGCCCAACTTCCTGTTCGTGGCGCAGCCCGATGGCAGCTTCCGTGAGGAGGCGCTCTTCCACGGCGTCTCCCACAACGCAGAGGGCCGCACCGAGGCCGGCATGGGCCTGGCAGCGGGCGATGTCGACGGCAACGGACTCGAGGACATCCTGGTCACCAACCTGAGCCTCGAGACGAACACTCTCTACATGGCCCGGGCCCATGCTGCCGGCGTGCTCTTCGACGACGCCACCCGTCAGGCCGGCCTGCACCAGGCGTCGCGCCAGGTGCTCGGCTTCGGCGTCGAGCTCGCCGATCTCGACAACGACCGCGACCTCGACCTCGTGGTCGGCAACGGTGACGTGATCGACAACGTCGAGCTGGTCAACGACGCCCTTCGCTATCGCCAACCCACCCAGGTCTTCGCCGGCGACGGAGAGGGTCGCTTCGAGCTCGCGGTCTCCCCGGGGGTCGCCGAGCTGTCGCGCCCCAAGGTCGTGCGTGGCCTGGTGGTCCTCGACCTCGACAACGACGGCCGGCTCGATCTCGCGCTGGCCCTCAACGACTCCCGCGCCGAGATCCACGCCAACCGCACCGCGGCGTCCGGTCACCTCACCCTGCGCGTGGTGGACCACGACCGCCACCTCGGCGCGGAGATCGTGGTGCGATCCGGGGAGTCGTCCCAGTCCGCGGTCCGACGTCGGCTTCGACGCGGCTCCAGCTACCAGTCGAGCTCGGACGAGCGAGTGCACGTCGGCGTCGGCGCGGCCGGGGAGGCTTCAGTCGAGTTCCGCACCCGCTGCGGCCGCCGTCGGATCGAGGGTCTGACCGCGAACGCCAACCTGGTGGTCAGCGCTCCGACGTGCGACGGATCGTCCAGGTCCGGTTGAGCAGGTCGGTGCGCTCGATCTGTGTGCGGCCGCCCGGCCAGCGCACGGTGGCGACCACCTCGCCGTTCCAGCTCCCGAGGCCGAAGTGCAGACGCAGGTCGCTCTGCGACAGGAACGAGCCGCCGCTTTGCACCGTCGCGATCTGCCGTCGCTCTCCTGCGACGATCTCGACCGCGGCGCCGATCGGGAGGCGTTGCGGGTCGACGAGCTCGACCCGGACCCAGTTCGACGCTCCAGTCCTCCGGTTGAGCAACAGGTCTGGCCGGGCGTTGGTGTTGGTGACCAGAAGGTCGAGGCGGCCGTCGTCGTCGACGTCGCCGGTGGCGAGCCCGCGCGAGACCGATGGCCGTTGCCAGGCGGGACCGCCGAGATGGCTCTGGTCGCTGAAGCGGCCGCTGCCGTCGTTGAGCAGGAGCTGGTTCGGCTGGGCGTACTGCAGGCCTGCCTCGAAGACCTCGATGTTGTCGATCGCGTGGCCGTTGACGATCGCCAGGTCGAGGTCACCGTCGTTGTCGGCATCGAAGAAGCGGGCTCCCCAGGCGACGTAGGGATACGACGACTCGGCGATGCCGCTCTTCCGGCTCACGTCGACGAAGGACAGGAATCGCTGAGTCGCGGTCTGGTTGCGATACAGCGTGTTGGTCTCCATCGAGTAGTTGGTGACGAAGAGGTCGGGCTGGAGGTCGCCGTCGTAGTCGCCGATGGCGATTCCCATCCCCGACTCGGCCCGCCCTACCGAGTTGAGCGCCACGCCGCCGAGCAGGCCGACGTCCTCGAACGAGCCGCGGCCGTCGTTCTGGTATAGGCGGTTCTCGGTGCCGTCGTTGGCGACGTAGATGTCGAGGTCGCCGTCGGCGTCGAGGTCCCAGAGCACGACGCCAAACCCCTTCTCCTCCCTGCCCTGCCGCAGTCCCCGCTCCTTGGCCAGGTCGACGAAGGTGCCGTCGCCGCGGTTGATGAAGAGCGAGTCGGTCACCCCCTGGAAGGCCGACGGGCGGCAGTAGGCACGCAGGTTGCGGGCCCGATCGCCGCAGAACGGATTGCGCTCGTAGTGGAAGTCGACGTAGTGGGTCACGTAGAGATCGTGATCGCCGTCGCCGTCGAGGTCGCCGAAGGCGCAGCTCGCGCTCCAGCGCGCATCGTCCACTCCTGCCTCGGCGGCGGCTTCGCGGAACTTTCCGCCCCCCAGGTTCAGAAGCAGCCGATCGGGACCGAAGTTGGTCACCATCAGGTCCACCAGGCCGTCGGAGTTCGGGTCGCCGGCGCAGACTCCCATGCCGTAGCCGGTGTCGCCGGTTCCCGAAGCCGCGGTGACGTCGACGAAGCGGCCGTCCCGGTTCTCGTAGAGTCGGTTGCGCAGGTCGCGCTCGCCGCGCCAGCCAGGCTGTGGCGCGCCATTCACCAGGTACAGATCGAGGTCACCGTCGTGGTCCACGTCGACCAGGCCGCCGCCGCTGGCGGCGGTCTCCGGATAGAACTTCTCTCCCGTGCGGGCGTCGACGTGCACGAAGTCGACGCCGAGCTCGGCGGTCGCGTCGTGGAACCATGCTTTCCCGGACGTGGTCGCGGCCAGCAGGCCGGACGACAGCACGAGCAGGAGCGGGAGGATGGTGGATCGGAGCATCGCGACCGGGTTGTTTGCGCTGGAAGCCGCAGCGGGCATCGCTGTCCGGTCGGGCAGTCTGTCAGATGACGAGACGCGCCCTGCCTCTGGCAGCGCTCGGACGGGCAGCCGGCGGGTGTCGGGCCGGCGGCACCGGCCGCGCCACCAGCCCCCGGTTGGCGATCGCCGTCCTCGGCGGACTGGCGTCGCTCACGCTCGCCTGTTCGGGCAGACCCGAGTCTGGCGCCAGCGGCTCGACGCCGGCGCAGGATCCGCAGACCCGCGAGATGCAGGTACGGATCGAATCGATCGTCTCGAGGCTACCTCCGGGGCTCGACTTCCTGTCGGAGCGCGAGGACCAAGGTGAGGTCCCCGACACCGACGACCCTCGGCAGCGGCTGCGCTTTCTGGCCCAGCGGGGCCGCGAGAGGCTGCTGGCGGGAGACACCGAATCCGCGCTGGTGGATCTCTCCGCGGCCGCGGAACAGGCGGGTGATCTCGGCGATGCGGAGCGGCTGCTGTCGCTGCAGAGGCTGCTCGCACTGGCGAACCTGCGTCTGGGCGAGCAGGACAACTGCCTCGTCGGTACGGCCGAGAGCTGCATCCTGCCGCTGCGCGGTCACGGAGTGCACGCCGAGCAGCGCGGCGCGGCGCGGGCACTGCCGCTGCTCATCGAGCTCGCGCGTCAGGACCCTCCGGAAGGGTCCTCGCGCTGGTTGGCCAACCTGGCGGCGATGGCGCTCGGGGATTGGCCCGAGGCGCTGCCCGAGGACCTGCGTTTCCCCGCCACCGCCTTCGCCGACGCGTCGAGCTTCCCGTTCTTCCCCAATCGAGCCGGCGAGGCGGGCGCCGACGTGCTCGGGCTCTCGGGGAGCGTGGTGGCGGACGACCTCGACGGCGATCGCCGGATCGATCTGGTGGTGACCTCCTGGGGCCTGCTCGATCCGATCCGCTTCTTCCGCAACTGCGGCGAGTTCGGCCTGGCCTTCTGCGAGGTCAGTCCCGAGACCACCGGGCTCGGCGGCTTGCCCGGCGGCCTCAACCTGGTGCACGCCGACTACGACAACGACGGCGACGCCGATCTGTTCGTTCTGCGCGGCGCCTGGCTGGGGGACGCCGGGCAGGTGCCGAACTCCCTGCTGCGCAACGAAGGCGACTGGCGCTTCGTCGACGTCACCGAGTCGGCGGGCCTGCTCTACCTGGTGCCGTCCCAGACCGCCGCCTGGTCGGATCTCGACCGCGACGGATGGCTGGATCTGATCGTCGGCGTCGAGTCGCCGCCGGGGGCGGAGCCGGTGGCCTCGAAGATCTATCGCAACCGCGGTGACGGTGCCTTCGAAGAGGTCGGGCGCGAGGCAGGCCTGCACGCCATCGGGTTCGTCAAGGCAGTCACCGTGGGAGACGTCGACGACGACGGCTGGCCCGACATCTACCTGTCTCGCTTCGGTGAGCCGAATCAGCTATGGATCAACCGCACCGGGTCGTCTGGAGATCTTGGCTTCGAAGAGCGCTCCGCGGCCTTCGGCGTCGGCGAGCCGCGCTGGAGCTTCCCGGCCGGCTTCTTCGACGCCGACGGCGACGGCCTGCAGGACCTCTTGGTGCTCCCCTATGCGGCGGACTTCGCGACGGCCGGCATCGCGCCGATCCTCGCCCACGAGCTGGGCCTGCCGCACGCCGGAGAGCTGCCGCGGCTCTACCTCAACCAAGGGGGAGCGGGTTTCCTCGACGTGACGTCGCGCTTCCGGCTCGATCGGCCGCTGCTGGCGATGGGCACCAACGTCGGTGATCTCGACGGCGACGGCAGGCTCGACCTCTATGTCGGCACCGGCGCCCCGGGGCTCGACACCCTGGTGCCCAACGTGATGCTGCGCGCCACCGAGGGCGGAGTCTTCGAGGACGTCTCCTTCAGTGGCGGCTTCGCCCACCTGCAGAAGGGACACGGCGTCGCCTTCGCCGACTTCGACGACGACGGCGATCAGGACGTCTACGCGGTGCTGGGGGGCGCCTACAGTGGCGACACAGCGCGCAACGCCCTGTTCGAGAACCCCGGCGGCGAGTCGTCGTGGCTGCGGCTGCGGCTGGTCGGGATGCGCTCGAACCGCTCCGCCATCGGAGCCCGTGTGTCGGTCCGCTGGCGTGAAGGTGGAGCCGACGGGGCGGCGAGCGTCGAGCGGCTTCTCTCCCGCGTCGTCGGCCCAGGCCTCAGCTTCGGCTCGTCGCCTCTACGTGTGGAGATCGGACTCGGGAGAGCCGCTTCCGTCGGCGAGCTGGTCGTCGACTGGCCGAGCCCCATGGACGACAGATCCGGGGAGCGTCTCCGCCAGCGCTTCCGCGACGTGCAGGTCGACACCGCCTACGAGCTCGTCGAGGGCGGCCAGCTGCGTCGCGACGGGTCCGACTGACGCTGGCGGATTCGGGCAGCGCGACTCAAGGGTTGCCGACGCCTTGGTCGAGGCCGAGCTGGCGGCGTGCGGCCTGCAGCGCGGGCGTGGTCTCGGGCGCCTGTTCGAGGATCGACCGCCAGTCGCGGCTGCCCCGCGCGCGCAGCAGCTCCACCAGCTCGAGCCGCCAGGAGTCCTGCCACGGAGCCAGGTCGACCGCGAGGCGCAGCTCCCGCTCCGCGGCGTCGAGCTCGTTGCCCCTGGCGAGAGCACGTCCGAGGAGCAGGCGGTAGCGGGCAAAGTGGGGGTCGCCCGAGACGGCGGCTTCGAGGCGTCCCACGGCGGCCTCGAGCTCGTTGGCCTCGATCTCGAGCAGGGCCAGGCTGGCGATGGCGCCGCGGTGCGTCGGTTCGATCTCGAGGACCTCGCCGAACAGCTCCTGGGCGAAGCCGCGCAGCCCGACGTCTCCAGCCGCCGTCGCCGCCTCGAGGCGGGCCGCCAAGGGGGCCTCCTGCCCCCACAGCTCGGCGACGCGCGAGCGCAGCTCGTCGGCGCGGCCGAGCGCGGCCAGCGCCGGGATCTCGAGTCGGAGCAGCTGCCAGGGGCGCTCGCCGAGCAGCTCGCGCAGGGCAGCGCCCGTCGACAGCGTCTCCTCGGGCGGGATCTGTCCCAGGGTGCCGTCCTCGAACAGCACCCGCAGGTGGCGCTGCACCTCCAGAGCGCGGGCGGCTCGCTCGCGGTCGCCGCGTCGGAGTGCCTCGGTGGCGAGCAGGTACCAGATCTCGACCTGCAGCGGCTGCGCGGAGAGCGCCTCCTCGCAGCGTTCGAGTGCGTCCGCGAGCTCCAGCGCCACGGCGGCACGGGCGGCGATCTGCGCTGCCCGCTCACGGTCGGAGTCGGCCACCGAGCCGGACTCCGCCTGCCACCGCTCGAGGATGCCGAGAGCTCGCGCCGGATCCTCGCCGACCCAGGACGACGCGAGCTCCATCGTGCAACCGTCGCAAAGCGGATGCTCCAGCAGCGCTCGCGCCTCCTGCTCCCTCCCGAGCACCTCCAGCGTCGCCGCCAGCCGTCGACGAGCCTCGCTGTCGCCGGGCTCCTTCTCGATGTACGCCGAGAGAAGCTCCGCGCCGGTCGACAGGCTCTGCTGGTATCCGCTCAGCCAGGCCAGAGCCTCCGAGCGCAGGAGCTGGGGATCGTCGCTCGCGCTACGCGCCTCGGCGAAGTAGATCCGTGCGAAATCGGCGCGATCCTCGGCGAGGGCGTTCTCACCCCGCCAGCGGGCCAGCTCCGCCGCAGAGTCGACGGCCGCATCGCCGCAGGCGAGCGCCGCCAGACCGACGAGCAGTGCCGAGAGCCCGCGTGCGGCGCCGCGGACCACCAGGTGCCGCCACCGACTCACGGTGCGTCGGGATTCGCGGGGACTTCGCCGGCGCCCTGCCCGGAGTCCTGCACTGCCGCGAGCAGCTCACCCAACGTCTCGGCCCGCACCTGTCGCACGACGAAACCGAAGCGTTCGCCGAGCTCCTGCCGTAGGCTGGTTTCGACGCTCTCCCGGTTCTGCTCGAACCAGAGCTGGCGCAGGCGTGACGACGCCTCGACGTAGGAGAGCTGCCGCGGTTCCAGGTAGCGCACGATCCTGGCCACGGCGATCTCGTTGCCCATGCGATGAGGCCCCAGCCAGGCTCCCTCCGTCAGCTCGGTGGCCAGCATCTCCTTCAGCTGGGGGGTGGTGCGCTCGAGCTCTCGGACCGCGGTCTCGGGGAGCGAGACGGTGCGTCCGCCGGCTCCCAGCCGCTCCCAGACCCGATCGACCGTGTCGGGATCGGATTGCTGCGTGACCGCCGCCAGGAACTCCTGCGGCCGAGCCAGTGAACGCGTCGGCTCGCCCGGCTGGATCGGCCACAGGAAGGCCTGCAGCTCGATGCGGGCATCGGTCAACAGCTCGTCGCGGCGCTCTGCGTAAAGTGCCTCGAGCTCGTCGGCCGGCGCTTCGGCGACTGCCCGTTCGAACAACGCCTCCTGGGCTGCCCGGGTGAGTTGAGCGCGTCGCTGCTGTTCTTGCACGACGCTGGCGACATCGGGAGCGGAGCGGGCGAAGGCCGCAGCGAGCACCGACGCCTGGAGGCGATCGATCCCCTCCTCGGGGCCGCTCCGACGGACCATCTGCACCAGCTCCCGGCCGAGGAAGGCGCGTTCCCCGGTCTCCAGCACCACCGCGTCGGAGTCGATCGCCGAGAGATCGGGGAGACGGCCCTGGGCGAGCCACTCCGGTAGCTCGATGCCGGTCTCCTCGGCCGCGTCGCGCACCAGCCCGAGCTTCCACTCGGCCCGCTTGCGCTCCGCCAGCATCTGCGCCAGATCGCTCTGTACCAGTGCCAGCTCGGGCTCGATGGCGGGGTGGATCTGCTCGACGAAGAACACGAAGCAGCCGTTCGGAGTGCGTACGGGGTGGCTGATCTCGCCCTGATCGAGTGCGAAGACGACCCGCGCCGCCTCGCCGCGCAGCTGCGAGCGTTCGACCGGCCCGACCTGGCCTCCGATCCGGGCGTTGGCCGATTCGGAGTGCTCGCGCACCAGAGCGGCGAAACTCTCACCGCCGCGGGCCCTCTCTGCGAGCCGCCCGGCCTCGTCGCAGCGTTCATCGAGCTCAGCCTCCCCTGCGGCGAGGGAGAGCGAGCGGAACACGCGCCGCTCGGGGCTTCGCATCTGCGGCGCGAAGCGCTCGAACTCCGCCGCGATCTCCTCGCTGGTGAGCTCGAACTCGGCGTTGTGCCGCTGCAGCCAGCGGCGTGCGAGCTGCTGGTCGACGGCCCGCGCCACGTCGAGCTCGAACGCCTCGGCGCGCGCCGCTTCTTCCGCCTCGGTCGTGTTGGCGAGCACCCGTCCGGAGAAGACCTCGAACAGCCGTTCCTCGAGCCAGGGCTGCAGCGGCTGGCCGTCGGGTGGGCGACGCTGTTCCGGCGGCAGCGTGCGCAGGTGCCGGTCGAGATCAGCGCTGGTGATCACGCCGTCCTCGTAGCGGGCCAGCTCTCCAGGCTCCCAGGACGGGCCGCAGGCAGCGAACGCAGCGAGAGCGCAGGCGAGCAGGCCCGCAAGCGCTCGGCGCGTCAAGGTCCCGCCCCCGCCGTCGCGCGGCGCAGCTCGCTGAGGAGGCGGCGGCTCGGCTCGTGGCTCGGCGCCAGCGCGGCGGCGCGCGCAACCCTTCGTAGCGCCGACTCGGTGCGTCCGGTGTCGCGCAGCATCAAACCGTAGTTGAAGTGGGCGAGGGCGAAGAAGGGGCTGCTCTGCAGCACCTCCGTGTACAGCTCCTCCGCCTCGTCGAAGCGCTGCTGGCGGCTCAGCAGGTTGGCCAGGTAGAGCCGCAGCCAGCGGTCCTCGGGCGCCACCTCGAGCCCTCTCCGGAGCCACTCCTCGGCCTGCTCGACCTCGCCCAGCTCACGCAGGGCCCAGGCGATCCAGGTGATGGTGCGAACACCCTCCTCAGGGTCTGGGAGTGCTCGCAGGTGGTCGATTCCCTCCTGGTAGCGCTTCGCTTCGATCAGCAGCACACCGGCCATCTCGAGCAGCTGCTCGGATTCGGGGATCCGCTGCAGACCTCGTTGCGCCCACGCGATCGCCGTTCCGACGTCGCCGGCGCCGCTGTAGAGCTGGGCCATTCCCTGGTAGGCGGTGGGATTGCCGGGAGAGCGCTCGATCACCTTCTCCCACAGCGCCTTGGCGGCGAGGCGCTGGCCGGCGATGGTGGCCGCCTTGGCCTGCGAGAAGAGCGCGACGTCGATCACCAGGTCGTGGGGATCGCTGCGTCCCTCGAAGTCGAGGAAGTCGCCCACCGCGACGCTCTCTCCGCTCTGCAGGTAGCCCAGCGCCGCGAGCCGCCTCTGGGTCTCGGCGTCGATCTCCTGTTGTGCCGCTCCGGCGCTCGAGGTCTCGTGCTCGTTCAGGAAGTCGCGCAGCTCACCGCGCAAGGCGGCCGCGACGTCCTGCTGCTCCGCGCGCCGGTCAGCCAGCTCGCGCGGGTCGCTCTCGAGGTCGTAGAGGCGCTCGCTGGGCCCGTGCACCAACCGCCAGCCACCGCGCATGAAGGCGGCGAGCTGCGCCCAGCCCTGGGTCGTGCGTGGCGCCAGGGTCTCGAAGTAGGACTCGAAGGCGGCCATCGAGGCCGGGCGACGGCCTTCGTTGCGCAGCAGCGGGACGAGGCTCTCGCCGGCGAGCGGTACGTCGGGCGCGGTCAGGCCGAGCAGCTCGATCAGGGTCGCGAAGAGCTGCGTCGAGCTCGTCCACTCCTCACTGCGGAGGCCCTCCGGCACGCCCGGCCCGGCGAGGATCGCCGGGATGTGCAGCGTCGCCTGGTGGAGCAGGATCGAGTGGGTGAGCTCGCCGTGCTCGCCCAGTGCCTCGCCGTGGTCGGCGGTCACCAGCACGATCGTGTCGTCCAGCAGCTCCGCCGCCCGCAGGTACTCGAACAGCTTGCCGATCTGGTGGTCGACCGCTGCGATCTCGGCGTCGTAGGGGTCGGCGCGGAAACGCAGGTCGAAGGGCGGCGCCGGCTGCATCGGCTGGTGCGGATCGAAGAAGTGCAGGAAGGCGAAGAAGGGACGCCCTGGATCGCGCGCCTCGAGGCCGGAGATGGCGGCCCGCACCACTTCGGCCGCCGGACGCTCGTCGAAGTAGAGGCCGGGCATGTCCCGCTCTCCGCGGTCCTGGTCGAGGAAGTCGTCGTCGTAGAGGTCGAACCCCTGATCGATGCCGAAACGCCCGTCGAGGGGGAACGCCGCCGGGAATCCGTAGGTGGCGTAGCCGCGGTCACGTAGCACCTCGGCCAGCATCAGCTCGCTCTCCGGCACGGTGAAGACGCCGTTGTCGCGCACCGTGTGGGTCGGCGGATAGCGCCCGGTGAACAGGGTCGTGTGCGAGGGCAGGGTGATCGGCACCGGGGTGAGGTGGCGCTCGAGCACCGCGCCCCGCTCGGCCAGCGCGTCGAGGTGAGGCGTGGTGCCGGCCTGGTAGCCGTAGGCGCCGAGACGGTCGGCGCGGGTGGTGTCGAGGGTGATCACCAGCAGGTTCGGCGAGCGTCCCGGGGCGCCGCAGGCGAGCGCGGTCGAGAGCGCCAGGGCGGCGAGCGGGAGGCGGCCGACGAGGGCGGAACGGTACGACCATGGTTCCGCGCATGGTGTCGGGCCGACCGTGATGCGGTGGTTGCTGGTGCGAATCGACATGAGCGGGCGATCTTAGCCTCCCGTCCCGCGAGGGCACTGGTGACACGACGGACTCGGACCGCCTCGGATACAGCCTCGGATACCGACCGGGGAGTGCCGCCGAGAGCTCCTCATTCCGACGCGAGGGCCCTCGCTCGATCGACGAGAGCCGCCAGCTGCTCGGGCGTCGCCGTCAGCTCGAAGCCGATCTCCTCCAGCACCAGGGTCGAGAGGCGGGCCCGCAGCCGCCGACGCTCGGTGGCGCGCATCACCTGGCGGGCACGCTCGCGCGCCGCCTCGCCGGTCATGGTCTCGGCCGGCTCGTCGGCGGTGACCTGCACCACCCAGAAGAGCCCGTCCTGATGCACCGGCTCACCGACGCCGCCGACCTCGAGGCGGGCGATCGAGTCGAACACCGCCGGGCTGAGGAGGGCAGCCGCGTCGCGCACGTCGGTCAGCTCCAGCTCCTGGACCGGGTGACCCTCGGCGAGCAGCGCCCCTGCGTCGTCCCACGTCGACTCGCCCGCCGCGAGACCAGCCGCGAAGGCCTGCAGCTCGTCGAGGAAGACGATCGGGTCCTCGCCGTCCGGCACCGGCGTCGAGAGGTAGCGCGCCGCGATCCGGCGCGTCGTGCGGTAGGTGTTCTCGGTGAGATGCGCCGTGATCTCGGCTTCGGGGATCGGCTGCAGCCGGGCCTGGACCCGGCGGTCCATCGCAGCGTCGAGGGCGGCGTTGCCGGCGATGATGTCGAGCCGAGCCTCCTCGTCGCCCTCGAAGGCACCGAGTCGCTGCGCGAGCTGGTAGAGCGCCTCGTCCTCGAGCAGGGTCAGGATCGCCGACCCGCTCGCAGGATCGAGCTCAGGATGCAGCGCGGCGAGCTCGCTCCGCTCGATGCGCCAGTCGCCGACGCGTAGCTCCTTCCAGTCCGGGGCGGGCGGGGAGGGGCGCTGCGCGAGGCTGGCCAGGCGGGTCTCGCGGCAGCGCTGCCTGGCCTCGAGGGCGCGCTCGCGGTGGATCCGTCGCGCCCGACCGAGCGCCGGCACGATCTCGGCCGGGTGCTTCTGCTCGACCCAGAACAGGTGCACTCCGCCGCGCAGCGGCAGCGGGGCGCTCATCGAGCCTTCGCCGACCTCGAACAGGACCTCCATGCCGGGCTGCAACCACTCCTCGCGCAGGGTGCCGAGCCGGCCCTGCCGACGCGCGGTGAGAGAGTCCGAGCGCTCCCTGGCGAAGCGGCCGAACTGCTCGTAGCCGGCGATCTCGCTACGCAGGGCTTCGAGCTCGGCCACTGCCGCGGCGATCTGCTCGGAGGTCTCGGCGCGACGGAAGATGTGCGACAGGCGGATCCGGCGCGAACGGCTCACCGGCTCGAGCTCGGCGACCAGCTGCTCGACCGTGGGAACGCCGTGCTCGAGCCCGTAGCAGTCGCTCCGCCACGCGGCGATCGCGGCGCCGCGTCGCGCCGCACGCCCCGCGTGATCGTTCGCAGGATCGGTCAGGGCCCACCGGCGCAGCGCGATCCTCCGCAGCAGGTCGCTGGCGATGCGCTCTCGCGAATGGCCGGCGTGTTGGCGGAACTGGCGCTCATCGCGACTGAGGTGTCGCAGCTCCGAGAGCAGCTCGCGGGCCTCGAGGCCGCCGAGAGCCGAACTGGCGAGCACGACGGCGTCGGCGGGTGCGACACGACCGTCGGGGGCGCCCGTCGTCGGCGAAGGTGCGCTGTGCTGGCCGCTCCCGTGTTGGCCGGGGTGCATCGTCGCCTGCCGGGCTGCCAGCCCGGGCGCGCCGAGGACCAGCAGGGCGACCAGCGGTGCGACCAGCAGGAAGGAGAGCTTCACGGAGGCCTCGGCCTGGAGCACGAAGGCTCGCCGGCCGGCAGCGGGGCTCTTCTGTCGTCGACACATGGAATCGTCTCTGCACCGGCTGCCCGGCCTTCGCGGGCGGCTCGCCAGCCGCGCGGTCGTGGGGGAGGCGTCCGCGAGCTCCTCGATCGACCTGGTCGCTTCGATCCGCTGGCAGCCCGGGGGGCGCGCGCTGGAAACGAGAAAGGCCCCGCGCCGGACGGCACGGGGCCTCTATCTCGATGGCTCAGGACCGAGTGGTGTCTCGGATCACTCGCCGTCGACGCCGAACGACATCAGCTCGACCGGCACGGTGTTCGGCGAGGTGACGTTGGCGCGCAGGATGGCGTTGAACGACCCGGCGGCGAAGGCCACGGGCCCGGTGCCGCTGGAGGCGGTGTAGCCGGCGAACGCCCGTGCGCCCGGCGCGTCGTTGGTCGACAGCCCGATCGTCTCGTTGTCGACCGGGAACGTCGTCGCGCTGTTGAGGCACCAGGCGCCGAGGAAGAAGGTGTTCGAGAACACGCCAGCGGTGGCGAGCGCGGTCTGGTTGATGGTGTTGAGCACCGGGCTGCTGAACGACGGGCCGCTGTTGGCGAGCCCGCCGATGTTCACCGAGGCGCGGGCCGAGATCGACGTCGCGTTCAGCGGGTCGGCGGGCTGGAAGAAGAGGCCCGTGTCGGGGAGGCTGTCTTCCATGAAGTAGAAGCTGAAGCTGTTCAGGGTGATCGTCGACAGCGCCACGCTGCTGACCCCGAGGCTGAAACGGTTGCCGAAGATCAGGCCAAAACTTGTGGGCAGGGCGCTGAGGCTGCCGTCGTCGTACTGCATGGTGGCGGTGTCGCGCACCGGGCCGGCGGGAGCTGGTCGCGGGTTGGCGAGGGTCGAGAACTTGGCCCCGGCGGCGCGGTTCTGTCCCGGCGTCCAGTCGGTGATGCCGGCGGCGCGCAGCTCGGCCTGCTTCTCGGCCGGAAGCTGGCCCAGCGCCGGCGCAGCGAGCAGGCAGGTCAGGCAGACGACTGCGGCAAGGGTCGTGAAGGAACGGAGACGATGCATGCTACTCCCCTCTCGCGGCGCTGGACGCTGTTCGGCATCCCGTCGCCACTGGATACTACGGACCCGTCGTCTGCACGGGGATCGTTATCGCGATCCCACAGGACTCGAGGCCCAACAGTTGTTCAGAACGAAGGCGAGTCTACAGGCTCGAAGAGGATTGTCCAAGCCCGTTCTCGGCCTCGGCCGATCGACGGGGGCGCTCCTCAGCACGTGCATCGAGCGCGCGGGGTGTAGGCGGCGCGTCAGCGTGCGCCGGGCACTCGTCGGAGGCCCTCCTCCCAGTTCTCGAGGCCGAGCGAGGGCCTACGGGCTCCTGTCCCGAGCTGTGGCTGGACCACCGCCCCAGCCGCTCACGAACGACGCTTCGTGCCGACGGACGAAGTCCGGCGATCCCAGCGCTCCTGGCCATTGGTCCGAGAACCGAACCGATGCGTTGCGAACGGAGTCCTCGACGCCGCGGCTCGACGCCGGCACGGGCAACGACGTCGACTGGCGCATGGGCCTTGACGATGGCTCACTTCGGCGAGAATGCGTGCGACGCCCGGTGGTCGCGGAGACCAGGCAGTGACGAGGCAAGAGCCGGGAGCCGCAGTGGGAGGGAGAGCCGATGCCGCCAGTCGAACGCCGCTACGATCCGACAGCTCGTTCCGGAGACGGAGCCGGCACCGGCACGAAGCAGGTGGGGGGAGCTGGCTGGAATCGGCGCGCCCTGCTCGGTGCGACCCTCGCCGCCGGCGCGCTCGCCTGCGGTTCGAAGGTCCGGCCCTCTGACGAGGGCGACGGCGCAACGCCGGAGCCTGTCGCCGATCCGACCGCGTTCGATCTGCTCGAGACCTCGATTGCCGAGCTAGGCGCCCAGATGCACAGCGGTGAGCGCACCGCGCGCCAGATCACCGAGCTGTATCTCGAGCGCATCGCCCGCCACGACCGCGACGGCGTCGGGCTGCGTGCGGTGATCGAGACCAACCCCGACGCGCTGGCGATCGCCGAGGGCCTCGACGCCGAACGCGCCGCAGGCCAGGTGCGAGGTCCGCTGCACGGCATCCCGATCCTGCTCAAGGACAACATCGACACCGCCGACCGCAACACCACGACCGCCGGCTCGCTGGCGCTCGAGGGATCGATCCCGCGGCGCGACGCCTACGTCGCCGCCAGGCTGCGCCAGGCCGGCGCGGTGCTGCTCGGCAAGGCCAACCTCAGCGAGTGGGCCAACTTCCGCTCCACCGAGTCGTCGAGCGGCTGGAGCGCCCGCGGCGGCCAGTGCCGCAACCCGTACGCCCTCGACCGCAACCCGTGTGGATCGAGCTCCGGTTCCGGCGCCGCGACGTCGGCGAGCTTCTGCGCCGCCGCCGTCGGCACCGAGACCAACGGCTCGATCGTCTGCCCCTCCTCGGCCTGCGGCATCGTCGGCATCAAGCCGACGGTGGGCCTCGTTTCACGCAGCGGCATCGTCCCGATCTCGCACACGCAGGACACCGCCGGCCCGATGGCGCGCACCGTCGAGGACGCGGCGACGTTGCTCGGCGCGCTGGTCGGCGTCGACCCCGACGATCCGTCGACCCTTCCGGCGGCGGAGCGTGGATCGGGCGACTACCTGGGCCAGCTCGACGCGGGCGGGCTGCGCGGCCGGCGCATCGGCGTCTGGCGCGATCCGTTCGGCTTCGACCCGCGGGTGGACGCGGCGATGGAGGAGGCTCTGGCGGCGCTGCGGGACGGCGGCGCCGAGGTGATCGACTTCGAGGGCCTGGCGCCGCGCGAGGAGCTCGGCCGCGCACCGTTCACGGTGCTGCTCTACGAGTTCAAGGCGGGGCTGAACGCCTACCTGGAGAGCCTCGGGCCCGCTGCCCCGGTGAAGAGCCTCGAAGAGGTGATCGCGTTCAACACCGCCCACGCCGACCGGGAGCTGCAGTACTTCGGTCAGGAGATCCTCGAGTCGGCGCAGGAGAAGGGATCGCTGGAGGAGGACGAGTATCGCGAGGCGTTGCGCTTGGTGCTGCGCCTGACCCGCGAGGAGGGGATCGACCGGGTGGTCGGCGAGCACCGGCTCGACGCCATCGCCGCCCCCACCGGCGGCGCCGCCTGGCTGATCGACCTGGTGCACGGCGACTCGTTCGGCGGCGGCAGCTCGTCGCCGGCAGCGATCGCCGGCTACCCCAACGTCACCGTGCCGGCCGGCTTCGTGCGCGAGCTGCCGGTGGGGATCTCGTTCTTCGGTCCGGCGTGGAGCGAAGGGGTGCTGCTGCGGATCGCCTACGCCTTCGAGCAGGCGACGCGGCACCGCCGGGCGCCCACCTACCGGGCGCCGGGGGCGCTGGTCGACGGCGCTGGCGGCAGCGCCTGATCCGTCGCGAGTCTCGGCGCCCGTGCGCGTTCGGCTCGGCGCGAGCGGTGCGCGTCCGCCCCGTGTCGAGGCACCGCCGGCGCCGCCTGGCAGGCTACGCGGTGAGCGACTGCGGGTGCAGGTCGTCGATGTCGACGCCGACCAGCTTGGAGACGCCCTTCTCGGCCATGGTGACGCCGTAGAGGCACGACGCCGCCTCCATCGTCAGCTTGTTGTGGGTGACGACCAGGAACTGGGTGTCGCGGGCCATCTCGCGCAGGGTGCGCACGAAGCGCAGCACGTTGGCGTCGTCGAGCGGCGCGTCGACCTCGTCGAGGATGCAGAACGGCGACGGCTTGGTCTGGAACAGCGCGAAGAGCAGGGCGATGGCGGTGAGCGCCTTCTCGCCGCCGGAGAGCAGCTGGATGTTCTGCAGCCGCTTGCCGGGAGGCCGCGCGACGATCTCGATGCCGGTCTCGATCGGGTCGTCCTCGTCGAGCAGTCGCATGCTCGCCTCGCCGCCCTGGAAGAGGTTGGCGAAGACCACGCCGAAGGCCTCGTTGACCTCGACGAAGGTGGCGAGGAAACGCTCCTGCGAGGTGGCGTTGATCTCCTCGATCGTCTTGCGCAGGCTGAGGATCGAGCGCTGCACGTCGGCCCGCTGCTCGCTGAGGGTGCCGAAGCGCTCCTCCTGCTCGGCGTACTCCTCGGCCGCGAGCACGTTCACTGGGCCCATGCGCTGCAGCTGGTCGCGCTTGTCGGCCAGGTCGCGACGCAGCTCGTCGAGGTCGTCGGGCACGCGGAAGAGCTCGGCCAGGGTCGGCTCCCGACGCTCCGCCGCCGCGGCCGCCGGGACCACCTCTTCGGACTCTGCGCCGTCTTCGCCGGCCTCGCCGTCTTCGCCGGACCGCGGCACCACGCGCAGGGCCGGTGACGCCAGGGACGCCGCGGACTCCGCGGCTCCGCCATCGATGGGATGCTCGTCGGTCGGCTCGCCGTTCACCGGCGCCGTCGCGGCCTCCTCCAGCGCCGCCTGCAGCTCGGCGAGGTCGGGCAGCTCGTCGCGGAACTCCTCACGGTACTCCTCGCGCAGGTGCTCGGCGTCCTGCAGCCTGGACGCCTGGCGCACCCGCAGCTCGCCGAGCTGGCCGCGGCTCTCGTCGCGCCGGTCGCGCACCGTCTGAACCATCACCTCGAGCTGCTGCACGCTCTCGCGCTGCGCCGCCAGCTGCTGCTGCGACAGGGCGCGCTGCTGCTCGGCGAGTGAGCGCTGGTCGCCGGCCTCGGCGAGCTCGCGCTCGGCGCCTTCGACCTCGCGCTCGAGCGCCTCGCTGCGCTCGCCGAGACGCGACTGTTCCTCCTGCCACTGCTCGAGGTAGCGCTCGATCTCGGAGCGCTGCTGCTCGAGACGCTTGCGCTCGCGCGCCTGCTGCGCCACCCGCTCCTCGAGCAGCCGCAGCTGCGCCTCGCGCTCGCTGCCGGCGTTGCGCTCGGTCTCGCGCGCGGCGCGCGCCGCGGCGACTCTCTCCTGCACCTGCTCGAAGGCGGCGTCGAGCTCCTTCTGGGCCTCCTGCGCCTCGGCGAGTCGCTGCTGCAGCTGGGCCTTGTCGGCGCGCAACTGCTCGAGCTCCTGGCGCCCCTCGACGAGGCGCGACTCGAGCGAGGCGACCTCCTTGCCGAGAGCGGTGCAGCGGTCGCGCGCGTCCTGCCGCCGTGCCACCGCGACGGCGCGCTCCTGCTGCAGCTGGTTGCGCGCCGTCTGCAGCGCCTCGCTGCGCTCGGCGAGCTCGCTGCGCCGGGTCACCAGCTGGCGCAGCTCCCGCTCGGTGTGCTCGAGCGATTCCTGCAGCTCGGGCAGCCGGACGGCGATCTTCTCGAGCTCGCGGGCACGCCCCAGCACCCCTGGCCGCGCCTGGTCGCTCTGCACGTGCAGGGCGCCGTCCTGGGCCCACATCCGCTCGCGGCTGATGAAGGCGACGCCGCGCAGGCGCTGGGCGAAACGGATGGCGTCGGCGGCGGTCTCGACCAGGAAGGCGGCGGGCAGCGCGTTGGCCAGCTCCGGCGCCAGGCCGAGCGCCTCGCCGAGCTCGCCGACCAGACCCTCCAGCGGCTCGCTGGCAGCGCCGTTGCCGCCGTCGTTGCCGTTGCCTCCGTTGCCGGCCGGTCGGCGGAAGACGCCGAGCAGCGCCGCGAGCAGCGAGCGGCGACCGGAGACCGTCCGGGCTGCGCCGAGGCGCGCCCGCAGGTCGTCGGCAGGCTGCGCCACGGGCGCCAGCAGCGTCGCCTGGCGGCCGCTGTCGGCGATCCTGCGGGCGACGTCGAGTGGCTCTTCGCCGGCCGGCAGCACGACCACGTCCTGCAGGCTCTCGAGGTAGAGGTCGAGCGACCCTTCCCATCCCTGCGGCACCTCGATCATCTGGTCGAGGAAGCGGGGCTCTCCGATGCCGGCCTGCACGAAGGTCTGGCGCACCTGCTCGCGGCGCTTCTCCTCGGCCTCGCCGAGCTCGCGCAGCAGCCGTTGGCGCTGCTGCAGCTCGCCGCGTTCACCGCGCAGCTGCTCGAGGCGCGCGGCGGTGCGCTTCTCCTGCTTGAGCGTCTCGTCGAGCTGGCCGGTGGCCTCCCGGTGCTCCGTCGCCTTGGCCTGCAGCCGCTCTTCGAGGTCGGCGAGCCTTGATTCGGTCTGGGCGAGCTCGGCGCCGGCCGCGGTCGATTCCTCGCGCTTGCCGCCGAGGTCGGCCTCGGTGCGCTCGAGGCGGTAGACACCCTTCTCCTCTTCGATCTGGGCGCGGTGCAGACGGCCCTGGGCCGAGCTGACCTGGGCGACGCCCTGCATCAGAGCGGCGCGGGCGGCCTCCTGCTCGGCCTCGGTGCCGGTCAGCGCCTGCTCCGAGGTGGCGAGCCGCTCGGCGGCGCTGGCCACCGCTGCGGCGGCCAGGTCGCGCTGCTCCTCCACCGAGGCCGCCTCCTCGACCAGCTGCTTCAGCGCCTGGCTGCGGGTCTCGTCCTCCTCGCGGCGGTGCCGCGCCACCTCGTCGCCGCGGCGCAGCCGTTCGGCGATCTCGTCGAGCGTCTGGCGCGAGCCGCGCACGAACTCCTGCCGCCCCTCGATGCGGGCTCCGATCTCGGCCACCCGCTCGTGATCGCCCGACAGCCGCGCTCCCAGCTCCTCGAGCCGGGTGCGCGCCGCCTTGAGCTCGGCTTCGCGCTGCACCAGCTGCTCGCCGAGACCCTCCTCCTCGGCCCGCGCGGCGCCGATCTCGCTCTCCATCGAGCCCAGCTGGCTGCACAGCTGCGCCCAGCGGCCGCGCAGGACGACCAGCGCCAGCTCGCGGATCTCGCCCTCGCGCTCCTTGTAGCGGCGGGCGGCGTTCGACTGGCGCTTCAGCTTGCGCAGCGCCGACTCGATCTCGGAGAGGATGTCGTCGAGGCGCATGCGGTTGGCCGTCGCCTCCTCGAGCTTGAGCTCGGCGAGACGCTTGCGCGCTTTGTAGCGGGTGATGCCCGCCGCCTCCTCGATCAGCTTGCGCCGCTCCTGCGGCTTGCCGGAGAGGATCTGGCCGATCTTGCCCTGTTCGATCACCGAGTAGGCGCGCACGCCGAGGCCGGTGTCGGCGAGGATGTCCTTGATCTCCTTGAGGCGGACGACCTTGTCGTTGAGCCGGTACTGGCTCTCGCCGCTGCGGAAGACGCGGCGCCCGATGATCATCCTGCCGTCCTCGATGGCGTCGATCGAGGTCAGATCCTCACTGTCCCGGGCGTCGGGGCGCACCTCCAGAGTCAGGCTCACCTCGGCCATGCCGAGCGGCTTGCGGCGGTCGGTGCCGGAGAAGATGACGTCCTCCATCTTGCCGCCGCGCAGGCTCTTGGCGCTCTGCTCTCCGAGCACCCAGGTGATCGCCTCGGAGAGGTTGCTCTTGCCGCAGCCGTTGGGGCCGACGATGGCGGTGATGCCGTCGGAGAACTCGGTGCTCACCGGGTCGACGAACGACTTGAACCCGGAGACGTCGATGCGCTGCAACTTGAACATGCCTGGGGTTTGATCTCCTCCGCGGCAGAGTAGCAAGCTGCGCGAGTGGAGCACAACGGATTGCGGGCCTTGACTTGTGACCCACAAGATGTTGGGTAGAGGGCCGCCCTGTCCGCGTCCCTCTGGGCTCTGTTGCCGACAGCCGTGGAACTACCTGAATCGGGGCGACTTGCCAGCGGTCCCGCCCCCGTCACAACCGCCGCGGCCGCCGCGGCCATTTCCCTCCGCGGCCTGTGGAAGGTCGCGCACCGCTGCGGAAAAGCTGCGGAGAACGACCGTGTCTCGTCGTTCTGCCCGCTCTGCCACCCCCCGCCGGGCGCGCCCATGGCTCGTCGGCCGTCGAGGGGAGGCGGGAGGTGCTACGCCCGATCCGCCTGCGACTCGTCTTCGCCGCGCCGGGTCAGCAGCCGCGAGCCGAAGAAGGCGAACCAGAGCACCAGCGGCCAGGCGAACTTGAACGGCAGGTCGAGCAGGTGCTTGCCGAGTCCCCAGAAGTTGCGCCCCAGGGCGGAGTAGTTCTCCATCGACCAGTTGCCGAGCTGGGTGGCGTAGGCGAACTGCACCCAGAAGACCATCGACAGCAGGTGGAAGAAGACGCTGAAGAGCAGCGCCCAGGCCAGGCGTATCGCCCTCTCGCGCAGCGCAACGCCCGGTACGGCGAGAAACATCGCGGCGAGCAGCAGCACCGGGAAATGGATGTCGGTCACCCGCAGCGAGTAGACGTGCCCGGTGGAGGTCTGGCCGCGCAGGTCGCCGCGGTAGATCAGGGCGTAGTGCGTCTCGTGCGGCTTCAGCGTCGTCTGGTCGGGGCTCTCGATCAGACGCACCGCGTTCTCGGTGGCGCGGATCAGGAAGCGGTCGTAGAGCGGCGTCAGCACCAGCCAGACGACGACCACCGGCACGAAGGCCAGCAGCAGGTTGCGCAGGAACCGCCGGTAGTTCATCGCGGCCCCTCGGGCGACGAGACGAAGTCGTTGGAGCTCGCCATGTGGACCGCCGGGTCGAGTGGGTGGCGCCGACAGTGGCGGCCGTCGGCGCCCTGCGCGCCGGCGCCGCAAGGCGACGCGGAGATCAGGCCTGCTCCGGCGCGCGCCGCGGCAGCGCGAAGCGGTTCGCCCAGTACATCCAGAGCAGCACGCCGAAGGCGATCACGATGGTCTGCCAGATCACCGTGTGCGAGCTGTCGAAGAGGCTCGGCAGGTAGGCGCCGGTGAGGAACAGCGCGACCACCCGCACCAGGTTGACCGCCTGGATGGCGAGCACGCCGAGTGCGAGGCCGATGCCCTTGGCGCGCAGCGAGGCGGGGAAGGCGAGCACCGCGGCGACGAAGATGACGACCGTCTCGAGGCCGTTGCAGCCGTTCTGGATGTCGACAGCGAAACGCTCGCTGAGGATCTGGGTGCCGCGCATCGTCACGTCCTGCCCGATGACGTCGAGCGCCCAGCCGGAGAGCTTGGCCACTCCGGCGGTGAACGGCACCACCAGGTGGTCGTTGATCGAGTTCAGGGAGAGGGCGACGAAGCCGCCGCTCAGCAGCACCATGAAGACGATCAGGAAGCGGCCTTCCGGGCTGCGCAGGAGGCCGCCGACGCCCTTGCGATCCACGGGCTCGTCGGAGGCGGTACGGTCCTCGGAACTGTCGGAGGGCTGGGACATGGGTGATCTCGAGGCGTTCGGTCGAAGCGGCCAGGCGAGGTGCCCGGACGTGACGTGGTGCTGGGAGTCGAGTCTCTGGTGGAGGGTACGGGAAGTCGGCGCCCGCGGGTAGGTCGCTGCGGCGAACGCACCCCCGGCGCACGCCCGGGTGTCTGGCGAGCAAGGATCGCGAGCGCACGCTCGCCGGAGGTCGCGGCGCCAGTGCCGGAGCGTCGCCCGACCCGCGCGGCGGAGCAGATCACCCGACCGGCGTCGGCCGGCAGCGGCTCCAGCGGCGGCGAGAGTGTAGCAGCGCTGCCTGGCCCGACTCGCCGCTGGCGGGACAGGGTCGAGGCGCGGCGCGTGGCTGGCCCAGGCTGCGGCGGTGGCCGGGAGAGCGCGTCCGGGCACCGGCCGGGCGGGCGCGTCGGGGATCACGATCCCGCCCTTGTCATTGTCGAGCGCCGGGCCTTACCATGCGGCGGCCGCACCAGGCTCGCCGAACCCGCCGACCTCCCACCGCGTCCCAGCCGTGCGCCGCGCTCGTCGGGCGGAAATGCGGTGCGGGTGGAGCGCAGCGGCTCGGCGCCCGGATCCGCCGCCGCCAGGGGCGCCCTCGCCTCCAGGGGATCTCCGGCGAGCTCCGGGGAGGTCGGCGCCCAGGGGGCGCAGCTTCGCCGGGTGCGACAGGACGAGACGCCGCGACCTCCGACCAACCCGCGCGGTCGGGACACCCGAAAGCGCGACCCGACCACGCCACCCGTCAGGGGGACAGCATGGACCTGGCCGTCAAACGAACGCTCCTCGACGCTTCGCACATGCAGCGGGTGATGCGTCGCATGGCGGGCGAGATCGTCGAGCGCAACCGCGGCGTCGAGGGCCTGCTGCTCATCGGCATCCGCACCCGCGGCGTGCCGCTGGCCGAGTTCCTGGTGCGTGAGATCGAGCGCATGGAGGGCAAGAAGCCGGCCTACGGCATCCTCGACATCACCCTCTACCGCGACGACCTGTCGACCATCGCCCCACAGCCGGTGGTCAAAGAGAGTCGCCTGCCCGACGGCCTCGAGGGGCGACGCGTGGTGCTGTGCGACGACGTGCTGTTCACCGGTCGCACCATCCGTGCCGCGCTCGACGCGCTGATGGACTACGGCCGGCCCAAGGCGGTGCAGCTCGCGGTGCTGATCGACCGCGGCCATCGCGAGCTGCCGATCCATGCCGACTACGTCGGCGAGACGGTGCGCACCACCACCTCCGAGGTGATCAAGGTGCGCTACGCGGCCACCGACGACGGCGAGGAGGACGTGCTGCTGCTCGACCGCGAGTGAGCCGGCGCACCCCGGACCTTCCCTATGGCCAAGAGCGGCTGGCAACGCAAGGACCTGCTCGGCATCGCCGAGCTCGAGCGCACCGAGATCGAGGCGGTGCTCGCCACCGCGGCGTCGTTCCACGAGGTGGCGACCCGGCCGATCAAGAAGGTGCCGACCCTGCGCGGCAAGACGGTGCTCAACCTCTTCTTCGAACCGTCGACCCGCACCCGCTCGAGCTTCGAGATCGCCGAGAAGCGGATGTCGGCCGACGCGATCAACTTCTCGACCGCCGGCAGCTCGCTGAGCAAGGGCGAGTCGCTGCTCGACACCACCCGCAACCTGCAGGCGATGTCGCCCGACGTGCTGGTGATCCGCCACGCCCACCCGCGGGTGCCGCACCAGCTGGCGGCCCGCCTCGACACCTCGGTGGTCAACGCCGGCGACGGCGCCCACGAGCACCCCACCCAGGCGCTGCTCGACGCCTTCACCATCCTGCAGCACCGCGAGCAGCTCGACGGTCTGCGCGTCGCCATCCTCGGTGACATCGAGCACAGCCGGGTGGTGCGCTCGAACGTGCTGCTGCTGCGCAAGATGGGCGCCTCGGTGGTCATCGGCGGTCCCTACACGATGATGCCGCGCAGCGCCGAGGCGCTCGGCGTCGACGTCGCCTACTCGATCGACGAGGCGCTCGAGGGTGCCGACGTGGTGATGATGCTGCGGGTGCAGACCGAGCGTCAGAGCCGTATGTCGATTCCTTCGGCCGACGAGTACTTCGCCCTCTTCGGGCTCGACCGCGCCCGCCTGCGCCGCGCCAACGAAGGCGCCCTGGTGCTGCATCCCGGGCCGATCAATCGCGGCGTCGAGATCGCCAGCGACGTCGCCGACGGGCGTGCGTCGCTGATCCTCGAGCAGGTGAGCAGCGGCGTCGCGGTGCGCATGGCGGTGCTCTACCTGCTCGCCGGGGGAGCATCTTGAGCAGCGTGAGCAGCGTCATCCGCGCGAGCGGCGCGCTGCTGGTGCGCGGTGGCCGCGTCGTCGATCCGTCTCAGGGGATCGACGACGAAGTCGACGTGCTGATCGGCGACGACGGCCGGGTCGAGCGTCTCAGCGGGTCGATCCAGGTCGGCGAGGGCGTCGAGGTCCTGGACGCCGCCGGTCTGGTCGTCTGCCCCGGGCTGCTCGACCTGCACGTGCATCTGCGCGAGCCCGGCCAGGAGTACAAGGAGACGATCGAGAGCGGCAGCCGCGCGGCGGCGGCGGGCGGCTTCACCACCGTCGCCTGCATGGCCAACACCGTGCCGGTCAACGACTGCCGCTCGGTGACCGAGCACATCGTGCGCGCCGCCCAGCGCTGCGGACTGGCGCGGGTGCTGCCGGTGGGCGCGATCAGCAAGGGGCTGCGCGGCGAGGAGCTCGCCGAGATGGGCGACCTCGTCTCCGCCGGCGTCGTCGCCTTCTCCGACGACGGGCGGCCGGTGGAGCACGCCGAGCTGATGCGCCGGGCATTGCTCTACGCGCGCCACTTCGGCCTGCCGGTGGTGCAGCACGCCCAGGACATGACGGTGACCGGCGACGGGGCGATGCACGAGGGCCCGTCGTCGACCCGCCTCGGGGTGCCTGGTGTGCCGCGCCTGGCCGAGGACCTGATGGTGGCGCGCGACCTGCTGCTCGCCGAGGAGACCGGCGGCCGCTACCACGTGCAGCACCTCTCGAGCGGCCGCTCGGTGGAGCTGATCCGCGAGGCCAAGGCGCGCGGCGTGGCGGTGACCTGCGAGGTGACGCCCCACCACCTGCTGCTCACCGACCGGGACGTCGAGGAGAGCGGCCTGGACCCCAACTTCAAGATGAACCCGCCGCTGCGCGAGAGCGCCGACCGCGACGCCCTGCTCGCCGGGCTGCTCGACGGCACCATCGACTTCATCGCCTCCGACCACGCGCCGCACCACGTCGACGAGAAGCTGCTCGACTTCGTCGCCTCGCCGTTCGGCATCGTCGGCCTCGAGACCACCGTCTCGCTGCTGCTCGACCGCCTGGTGCACGCCGGCAAGATCGAGCTGGGCGAGATGATCCGCCTGCTCACCAGCGCGCCGGCGAAGGCCTTCGGGCTCGAGCTCGGCAGCCTGCGCCCCGGCGCCCCGGGCGACGTCACCCTGCTCGATCTGGAGCGCGAGGTCACCGTCGACCCGGCGCGCTTCCAGAGCAAGTCGCGCAACACCCCGTTCGCCGGCTGGCGACTGCGCGGCGCGCCGGTGGTCACGGTGCTGGCGGGGCGTCCCATCCGGGTCGAGCCGCGGCCGGAACGTTGAGCGACGAGAGCCAGCGCAGGGGCGCGGCGACGTCCTTCGACGACGCGGCGCTGGTCGAGGCGGTCGGCGCCGGCGCCATGGAGCTGGCCGAGATCGCGGCCGCGGCGGCGCGCGCCGGCGGCGCGCTGCTGGTCGACGCCTTCGCCCGCCGCGACGAGCTGGTGGTGGAGGTCAAGTCGCGCAACGACTTCGTCTCGCGCGCCGACCGCGACAGCGAGGAGGCCATCGTCGCCGTGCTCCAGCAGCGCCTCGGCGAGCGCGTCGGCCGCATCCTCGGCGAGGAGGGCGGGGTGCGCGGTGCTGGCGAGCTCGAGTGGATCCTCGATCCGCTCGACGGCACCACCAACTTCCTCGAGGGCCTGCCGATCTGGTGCGTCTCAGTGGCGGCACGCTTCCGCGGCGAGCTGGTCGCCGGCGTGGTGCACGAGCCGCTGAGCGGCGCCGTCTACCTCGCGGCGCGCGGCGGCGGCGCCTGGCTCGAGAAGGTGACGCCGGATGGGGCGCGGGAGCCAGGGGATGGCGATGCCGGCGCGCAGGCGCCCTCGCGGGTGCGGCTACGGGTCGGCGACAAGGCGCCGCGCGACGCCTTCCTCAGCACCGGCTTCCCCTTCCGCGCCCACACCGTGATCGACCAGTTCCTCGCCCTCTTCCGCCTCGCCCTGCTCGGCAGCCGCGCCATCCGCCGCTGCGGCGCCGCGGCGCTCGACCTCGCCCACGTCGCTGCCGGCATCTACGACGGCTTCTTCGAGTTCCGCCTGTCGCCCTGGGACGTCGCCGCCGCGGCGCTGCTGATCCGCGAGGCCGGCGGCGTCGTCACCGATCTCGACGGCGGCGAGCGCTGGCTCGACAGCGGCAACATCCTCGCCGGCAACCCCGAGGTGCACGCCCAGCTGCTCGAGTGGGCCGGCACCGTGACCTCGCAGGAGGCGATCGAGCGGGCGGTGCCGTGAGTGGGTGGCGGAGGGCCGATGAGCTGGAGAAGCCGTGGGGCCGCGACTTCTCGGCGCGCACAGAATCTCAACGAGCCGGGGCCGTGTCGACGGCGGTTCGGCGAACCGCGGTATCCGCTGGAGTGGGCGTTCGATGGAAGCCGTGGCTTCTCCCGCATGCTGAGGTGGTCGGTCGATGAGTAGCTCGACGGAGGGCGACCTGTCGACGAGACGAGGAGTGAGGCGGCGGAGATCCGGACCACCAAGGCGGTGCCACCTCCTGCGATCGTGAGCCACCGAGGGCGACGGTTGGCACGTCCGCGCCTCGCTTCGGAGAAGCGCACCCACATCGACATCGCGCTGATCCTCGAGGAAGAGCGCGGGCGGCGGTCGACCTGAGCTGAGGGCAGCCGTTCGGTGACCGAGAACGACGGGCACCACCAATGCGGCAACACCGCCGCGGTCTCAGAGCCGCTTGCATGAGCCGACGGCTATAATCACGGGTTCGGATCGGCATCGATCGGGTGCCGTCACCTTTGGAGGCCTGAGGCCTCGGGGTGTACGTGCGCCTGCCGCCTGGCCGCGCTCCAAGGCGCTGCGAAGAGACGCAGGGCAGAGGACGCCGCGAAGAGACGTAACGCGAAGAGACGTAGCGAAGAAGACGTGATGAGGATCGTCAGGAAGACGCAGCGCAAGCCGCCGGACGGAGTGGCGCATCTGGAGATCCAGATCCACCCGGCGGACATCCAGAAGGGGGTGCGTTACCTCTTCCTGACCCGGCGTCAGCTCGTCTTCGCCGGGCTCGCGCTCGGTCTCTACCTGCTCTTCCTCGCCCACGCCGCCTGGCGCACGCCGGCGATGATCGGCAGCCTGCTCTCGGTGCGCGAATACCGGGCGCTCGAGGAGACGCGCCAGCAGCTCGGGCGCAGCCTCGAGGGGGTCAACGAGCGGCTGGTGGCGCTGCGCGAGTTCAACGACTCGCTGCGCCTCAAGATGCGCAAGGTCTATCTCGCCTACGGGCTCGAGGACCAGGAGTCGATCGGCCAGGGCGGCTATCCGTTCGAGCCCCGCGCGGTGCCCTCTTCGGTCTTCTCCGCGCGTCTCGCCGAGACCGCCGGTCTCGAGGCCGAGCTGCGCGAGCAGACGCGGGTGCTGGCCACCTTCCTCGACGAGATCCAGACCTTCGAGGCCGATCACCGCGACCAGGTGAGCTCGACGCCGTCGCTGTCGCCGCTGCAGGGCGACAACTTCGTGCTCACCAGCCCCTACGGCACCCGCACCAATCCGTTCACCAAGGAGAGCGACTTCCACGCCGGCATCGATCTGGCAGCGCCGACCGGCACGCCGGTGTACGCACCGGCCGACGGCCGGGTCAACTTCGCCTCGCGCTACAGCGTGCGCCAGAGCGTCGCCTGGTGGCGCTACGGCAACCTGGTGTCGATCCAGCACGGCGACCGCTTCATCACCCTCTTCGGTCATCTCGACTCGATCGCGGTGAAGGCGGGGCAGGAGGTGCGCCAGGGCCAGCTCATCGGCACCGTCGGCAACACCGGCTGGAGCACCAACCCCCACCTGCACTACGAGGTGCGGCGGCTGCAGGGGGAGGACGACGACTACCGTCCGGTCGATCCACGCATCTACATCCTCGATCACCGCTGGCGCGACGAGGAGAGGCTGCTGGTGCGCGCCCGCAGCGCCCCCGACGTCAGCAACTACCAGCCGCTGCCGCGCCGGATCCGCTGAGCCACGGCTCGCGGCCACCGCGCCGCCGGCGCCGACCCCGCCGCCCTCTGGATCCCGCGGCCCAGGGGGCGCGGCGTGGCCGCGGAGCGCGGCTTCGACGCGGAGCCGATACAGTCTCTCCAGCCGGGCCGCCGTGCGGCCGCGGCCGTGATCACGATCACCACCGTCGGCGGAGCAACGTGGCGAGCAGAAGCGGCAACGGGGAAGTCGCCCCGACGATGATCATCCCGAGCGGGACCGAGATCGAGGTCGACGCCCACGGCCAGCTCTCGATCCGCACTCCCGGCAACCTGGTGATCCAGAACTCGGGTAGCTACGGCACCATCGAGTCGCGCCAGGGATCGATCCGCATCGAGCCCGACGTGCAGGTGGAGGCGGTGAACATCCGCTGCGCCAAGGTCTGCTACGTGCAGGGCAGCCTCACCGCGTGGAAGGTGCAGGCGCAGTCGATCGAGCTCGAGGAGTCGGCGCGCGCCCACATCATCCTGCAGGAGACCGACTCGCTGCAGATCGGCCGCGAGGCGCGCCTGGTCGGCAACTTCTCCTCCGAGAAGGAGCTCTTCCTGCTCTTCTCGCGCTTCGCCGAGCAGATGCGCTCGATGCCGTTCGGCTTCTCGCGCCGTTCCGAGATCGAGCAGGCGAGCCGACCGCGCCTGGAGAGCGTCACGGACGAGCGGCAGCCCCGGCAGAAGGCCCTCGGCGGCGGCTCCAACGGCCGTCCCGACCAGCTCCCCGACGAGCTCTTCTTCGCCCAGGTGCTGCTCGAGCGTGAGGCCGAGAAGGCCGGTGGCGGACCGACCTACCGGCGCGTCGTCGAGCAGCTGCTGACCCATCTGCGGGCCGGCGACGTCGAGGCGCTGCGGCGCGATCATGCCGAGCTCTTCTCGCAGGTCAGCCACAGCTCGGACGACTTCTCGCGCGCCCGCCAGCTGGTGAGCGAGCACTTCGCCTCGGTGGCGTGACCGGGCGCCGACCGATCCGGCGCCGGCTTCCGGCTCCGTCGTCGTTCTCTTCGTCGTGGAGGAGCAGATGAAGCTCGCCGGATTCCTGTTCAAGGTGCTGCTGCTGATGGCGGTGGTCGCCGGCATCGCGATCGTGGCCCTGATGTCGCGCGCCGGGCAGTACCGTGACGTCGTGCCGCTCGCCGCCGGCGAGTGCCGCCGTTACTCCGGCGCCCCGGGCGCCGAGGACCTCGAGGTGCACCGCGAGTCGTCGACCCTGATCATCTCCTCGGACGACCGGCGTGCCGGCGGCGTGGCAGCGGGCGAGCGGGCCAGCGCCGGTCTCTTCGTGCTCGACCTGGGCCGCGCCGACGCCGAGATCCAGCCCCTGGCGCACGACTTCGCGGGGCCGCTGCGTCCCCACGGCATCCATCTGGTCGAGGCGGGGGCCGACGGCGTGCTCTTCGTGGTCAACCACGGCGACGGCCACAGCATCGAGATCTTCCGCTTCGGCTCCGGGCCGGGCGGCCCTTCGGCGCGTCATCTGCGCACGGTGCGAGATCGGCTGCTGATCAGCCCCAACGACGTGGCGGGCCTCGACGAGCGCCGCTTCTACGTCACCAACGACCACGGCCCTGGCGGCCCGACGCGCCAGCAGCTCGACGACCTGCTCGGTCGGCATCGCGGCTCGGTGGCCTACTGGGACGGGGGGGCGATGCGCCTGGTCGCCGAGGAGCTCGGCTTCCCCAACGGCGTGGCGCTGAACCCCGAGAACCAGTACCTCTACGTCGCCGAGACCCTCGGCGGTCGGATCAATGTCTACTCGCGGGTGGAAGAGGGGGAGCGTGAGGGCGATCTCGACGTGGTCAAGCAGCTCGAGATCGACAGTGGCGTCGACAACCTCGAGGTCGACCTCTACGGAGGCCTCTGGGTGGCGGCCCATCCGCACCTGTGGAGCTTCCTGCGCCATGCGCGCGATGCGTCGGTCGATTCGCCGTCGCAGATCTTCTGGGTCGACCCGGCGGAGGACATGGAGCCGTGGCTGCGCCCGGTCTGGGTGGACGACGGGGCGCAGCTCTCCGGGGCGTCGGTGGCGGTGCCGTTCGGTGCGCGCTTTGCGATAGGTTCCGTCTTCGAATCCGACATCCTGATCTGTGACCGCTCGTGACGACGGCGCGCTCTTCCTTCAGCTCTGCCCTCAGTCCTCCCGGTAGGCCCGCGGCCCTCGCGAGGCCGTACACAGCCCCGAACGCGGCTCCCGTCCCGCTGCGCCCCATTGGCGATGGCGGCCGGCGCTGCGGCTGCAGACCCCGCAACGACCCACGAGGTGGCCATGACTTCGATCCGACCGTTCTCCCTTCGCCGCGGACGTCTCGAGGGGTCTCGCTCCATGCGCTGGCGCGGCGCCGGCCTCGTGCTGGTGCTCGCTGCCGGGTGCGCACCCTCGGAGGAGGCCGCTGGGCCGATCCAGCCGGGGCCCGACGCCCAGCGCCAGGCGCTCGAGGCCTTCGTCGGCGCCGAGGCCGGTGACGTCATCGAGTTCGCCGCCGGACGCTTCAGTTTCGATACCACCCTGTCGCTCGACGTGCCCGGGGTCACCGTGCGCGGCGCTGGCATGGAGCAGACCATCCTCGACTTCTCCAACCAGGCGGCGGGCAGCGGCGGCGAAGGGATCCTGGTCACCGCCGACGACTTCACGGTCGAGGATCTGGCGGTGTTCAACTCGCGCTCCGACGGGATCAAGGTCGAAGGCACCAGCAACGCCAGCTTCCGCCGCGTCTTCGTCAACTGGGAGGGAGAGCCGTCGACCGAGAACGGCGCCTACGGCCTCTACCCGGTGCAGGTCGACGGGGTGCTGATCGAGGACAGCAAGGTGCGCGGCTCCTCCGATGCCGGCATCTACGTCGGTCAGTCGAGCCGCATCGTGGTGCGACGCAACGAGACCTGGGAGAACGTCGCCGGCATCGAGATCGAGAACTCGACCGCGGCCGACGTCTACGAGAACCACGCCCACCACAACACAGGCGGCCTGCTGGTCTTCTCCCTGCCCGAGCTGCCGGTGAAGAACGGGCGCGACATCCGGGTGTGGAACAACCGCGTGGTCGAGAACAACCACCCCAACTTTGGCAAGCCCGGCGCCATCGTCTCCGAGATCCCGGCCGGCTCGGGGCTGATCCTGATGGCGAGCGACAACGTCGACGTCTACGGCAACGAGTTCCGCGACAACCAGACCGCAAACGTCAGCATCGTCAGCTACCTGGCGACCGGGCGGCCGTACGAGGACCCGGCCTACGATCCCTTCTCGGAAGGCATCTCCATCCACCACAACACCTTCGCCGGCGGCGGCGCCCAGCCCGAAGGGAGTCTGGCGGAGCTGGCGGTGCCGCTGATCGGCGCGCCGCTGCCCGACATCGTCTTCGATGGCATCGTCAACCCGGAGCGGCTGCAGGACGGCCAGCTGCCGGCGGAGGCGCGCATCTACGTCGAGAACAACGGCGACGCCGACTTCGTCAATCTCGACCTCGGCGTCGCCATGGCGGGCGGGCAGCCCAACATCGACCGCGACCTCTCGCGCTACGCCGGTTCGCTGCCGCAGCCACCGGGCGAGGTGGCGCTCGGCGGCCCCTGAGGATGGGCGGCAGGGGGCGGCGCCGCCTGGCGCGCGGGCTCGTCCTGCTGGGCATGCCGACCGCGCTGCTCGGTGCGCTCGTCGGCTGTCGCGGCGGCGACCCGGCGACCCGCGTCGAACCGCCGTTGAGACTCTCGGAGTACCGGCTGTTCGTTGGCGATCCGGCGGCGCAGCGCCCGGCCGAGGACGTGCTGCTCTACGAGCTCAACTCGCCGCTCTTCTCCGATCACGCCGACAAGCACCGCTTCGTGCGCCTGCCGCCGGGCGGCGAGATCGGCTACCGCACCGACGACACTCTCGAGATGCCCGTCGGCACGGTGATCGCCAAGACCTTCTCCTACCGGCGGCAGGACGGCGGCCGCCACCTGCTCGAGACCCGCATCCTGCGCCGCCTGGAGAGCGGCTGGGAGGCGCTGCCGTACGTCTGGGACGAGGCCCAGCGGGAGGCGCGGCTCGAGATCATCGGCGGCGTGCGCCCGGCGCGGGTGCCGCTGCCGGGCGGCGAGTGGATCGAGCACGCCTACCGGATCCCCAACCGCAACCAGTGCAAGGGCTGCCACCGTCGACGCGGCGACGAGCTGCTGCCGATCGGCCCGACCGCGGCGCAGCTCAACCGCGAGGTGGAGTTCGCCGACGGAGCCGAGAACGTGCTCGACCGTTGGCGTCGGCTCGGGGTGCTGGCCGGAGCACCGCCGGCCGCCGAGGCGCCTCGGGCGGCGGTGTGGAACGACCCGGCCAGCGGCACCCTCGACGAGCGCGCCCGCATCTGGC
Organism: Acidobacteriota bacterium; assembly: GCA_003388555.1. Classification (GTDB taxonomy): domain Bacteria; phylum Acidobacteriota; class Thermoanaerobaculia; order Multivoradales; family Multivoraceae; genus QQVD01. The sequence continues at coordinate 216,767 of QQVD01000048.1, forward strand.
TCGACGTCAACTGCGCCCACTGCCACAACCCCGAGGGGCCGGCACGCACCTCGAGCCTCGACCTGCGCGCCGGTCACCGCGACCGGCCGGCGCTCGGCGTCATGAAGACGCCGGTGGCGGCAGGTCGTGGCTCCGGCGACCGGCTGTACAGCATCGTGCCCGGGGCGCCGGACGAGTCGATCCTGGTCTACCGCCTCGAGTCGCTCGACCCGGGGGCGATGATGCCCGAGCTGGGGCGCTCCCTGGTCGACCACGAGGCGGTGAGGCTGATCCGCGACTGGATCGTCGCGATGGCTGCGAGCGATGTTCCTGGATCCGAGGTGCCGGCCGCCGCGTCGCGCTCGGCGGGTCCCTGACGGTGACGGCAGGCGCAGTGGTGAGGTCGAGGGGCTGAGGTCCAGGGGGATCCGAGGATGGGGATTCGAGCGGTGATCTTCGATCTCGGCGGCGTCGTGCTCGGCTCGCCGCTGCACGCCATCGCGCGGCTCGAGGAGGAGCACGGCCTGGAGCGCGACGTGGTGAACCGGCACGTCGTGGCGAGCGCGCCCGACGGAGCCTGGCACCGCATGGAGCGCGGCGAGGTCGCCGTCGGCGACGCCTTCTTCGCCGAGTTCGACCGCGAGCTCGCCGGCGCCGGTGCGCCGATCTCGAGCGCGGTGCTGTTCGAGCGCATCGCCGCCGAGGCGCAGCCGCGGCCGATCATGCTGCGGGCGATCGACCGCCTGCGCGAGGCGGGCTTCAAGGTGGCGGCGCTGACCAACAACTGGAGCGACGAGCGTCCTGGCAGCGACAGCTCGTTCAAGCGCGGCGACCTGCACGCGCGCTTCGAGCTGGTGGTCGAATCGAGCGTCGTCGGGCTGCGCAAGCCGGACCCGCGCATCTACCGGCTGACCTGCGAGCGCCTGGGCGTCGAACCTGCCGAGGCGGCGTTCCTCGACGACATCGGCTCGAACCTCAAGAGTGCGCGGGCTCTCGGCCTGACGACGATCAAGGTGGTGACTCCCGAGCAGGCGCTCGAGGAGCTCGAGGACGTCGTCGGCCTGGCGCTGCGCTGAAGCGGCAGGCGTCGGCGGGCCGCGTCGCAGCCCTGCTACAGGGCGCTCGCCTCGCCGGTGGCGACCGGCAGGTCGCGCCGGCACCACTCGCTCCACGAGCCGACGTAGAGCCGCGGCGCCGGCAGGCCGGCGATCTCCATCGCCAGGGCGAGGTGGCAGGCGGTGACGCCGGAGCCGCAGCTCACCGCGACGCCACCTGTTGCCTCGCCTGGGCCACCCAGCGCGGCGGTGAGCCACTGGCGCAGCTCGTCGGGGGAGCGGAAGGTGCCGTCGCTGCGCAGGGCTTCGGCGAACGGCGCGTTGCGCGAGCCGGGGATGTGACCGGTGACCGGATCGAAGGGGTCGCCCTCGCCGCGGAAGCGCTGCGCCGAGCGGGCGTCGAGCAGTCTCAGCCTCGGCGGCGCTTCGCCGCGCGAGTCGAGATGCTGCAGTTCGCGCCAGCCGATGAGCGTGTCGCTCCAGTCGTCCACGGGGTACGGAGGGCTCGATCGTGGCGGCGGGGAAGCGGTCGGGCGGGTCGGGATGCCGGCGGCGAGCGCGGCGGGCAGGCCGCCGTCGAGCACCCATGCCCTGCGGTGCCCGGCGGCGCGCAGCATCCACCAGCAGCGCGCCGCCGCCATCGCGCCGCCGGCGTCGTCGTAGACCACCACGTCGGTCGTGGGCGTGATGCCCCAGTCGCCGAGCTGGCGCGCCCAGGCCTGCCGCGACGGCAGCGGGTGACGGCCGCCGTCCGCGGGGTCTGCGGTCTCGGCGCTGAGGTGGCGGTCGAGGTCGGCCTCGCGGGCGCCGCGGAGGTAGTCGCCGCGCTCGCGTGCGGTGGCGGCGGGACGGGCGTCGAGAAGCACCAGGCCGGTCGCGGCGCCGGAGAGGTCGTCGCCCGGCAGCGCCAGCAGTCGCGACGCGAGGGCCGCCGCGTCGATCAGCGGCGTCGAGTGGTGAGGATCGGCTCCGCCCATGGCGAGGTCTCCAGGTGGGCTCCGGTAGCGGCCCGCGACATCGACGCCGGCGCACCCGCAGGCCGACTCGGGAGGCGGAACTCCTGCCGTGTGAGGGCCTTCGCGGCGCCCGATCGTCACCGGCCGGGCGACGTCTCCGAGGGCCGTCCGAGCGGCCTCGGTCGAGCTTGTGAATCCTTTCACAAGCGGATACGCTGCGCCCTGCAGTGAGCGATGACCGTTTCGTGACACAGTCCGACCCACGGTCCGCCAGAGCCCGCGACAGAGTCTCGCGAGAGCGTACTGCCCGCCCGAGCCGCCGCCGGTGAACGCCATCGGCTCGCGCCGGGTCCGTGCGAGACCGCCTCAGTCCGTATCGATTCGCAGCCACCGAGGTCCACAGATGGCACAGACGTTCCCGCGCAGCGCGAACCAGATCTCCAAGGTCAGCCTGATCCTGGCGCTGGCCGGTGCAGGGGCCGCGGGCGCGCTCCTCTTCCTGGTCGACCGGTCGCCGCTGCACACCAAGCAGGGCACCTTCGTCAACCAGGAGGTGCCGTTCAGCCACGACCACCACACCGCGGGGCTGGGCATCGACTGCCGCTACTGCCACACCGCGGTCGAGGAGTCGTCCTCGGCGGGCATCCCGCCGACCGCGACGTGCATGAACTGCCACAAGATCATCTGGGCCAACACCGAGATGCTGCAGCCGGTGCGCGACAGCTGGGCCACTGGCCAGCCGCTGCGCTGGAACCGCGTCAACGACCTGCCCGACTACGTGTACTTCAACCACAGCGTGCACGTGTCGAAGGGCATTGGCTGCGAGAGCTGCCACGGGCCGGTGAACGAGATGCCGCTGGTCTACCAGGCGCACTCGCTGCAGATGCGCTGGTGCCTCGAGTGCCACCGCGCTCCCGAGAAGTTCGTCAGGCCGAGGGAAGAGGTCTTCAACTTCGACTGGAAGCCGTCCGACGTCGGCATGTCGCAGAAGGAGCTCGGCGCTCAGTTGGTCGAGGAGTACGAGATCGCCAGCCTCGACCAGTGCTCGGTCTGTCATCGCTAAGGGGACGAATTGATGGTTGCCAAGGATCTAGACGGCCGCGAGGCCGCCGAGCGCACTCCCGAACCGCGCCAGGAGCGGCCCACCAGGGCGGCCGGCGTGACGCTGACGGTGCTCGATGACGACCGGGTCGCGAGCGCCGCCACCACCGTCGACGGCGATCAGCACCGCGAGCCCGAGGGGCAGCGGATGTGGCGATCGCTCGAGGAGTACGCCGACGCCGAGGCCTTCCGCGAGCGCATCGAGAGCGAGTTCCCCCGCTACGCGCCTTCGGAGTGGGACGACGGTCCTTCGCGCCGTGCCTTCCTCAAGCTCGCCGGTGCCTCGATGGGCCTGGCCGGCATGGCCGCCTGCACCCGGCAGCCCAACGAGCGCATCGTCCCCTACGTCGACCAGCCCGAGTACCTGGTGCCCGGCAAGGCCCAGCACTACGCGACGGCGATGCCGATGGACGGCTACCTGACGCCGCTGCTCGCCGAGAGCCACATGGGGCGGCCGACCAAGGTCGCCGGCAACCCCGAGCACCCGCTCACCCAGGGCACCAACGACCTCTTCGCCCAGGCCTCGGTGCTCGATCTCTACGACCCGGATCGCTCGGCGAATGTCTCGCGCGGTGGGCGGATCACCCCCTGGGAGACCCTCGTCGCCGAGATCCAGCCCACCCTGCGCGCGCTCGAGGCGCTGTCGGGGGAGGGGCTACGGATCGTCACCGCGCCGACCAGCTCGCCGACGATGGTGGCGCTGATCGACGCCGTCCGGCAGCGTTTCCCGCAGGCGCGCTGGACGCACTACGAGCCGGTGGCGCGCGATGCCGCCCTCGCTGCGTCGAGAGCGGCTTTCGGCGTCGACGTCGAGACCCACTACGACCTCTCGCAGGCCGATGTCGTGGTGTCGCTCGAGGCCGACTTCCTGAACTCCGGACCCCACCGCCTGCGCATGGCGCGCGACTTCGCGCAGCAGCGTCGCCTGCTCGGCGACAAGCGCACGATGAGCCGCTACTACGCGGTCGAGAGCGTGCCGACCGGCTCCAGCTCGCTGGCCGACCACCGCCTGATCGTGCGCCCGGCCGAGCTCGCCGCCTTCGCCGGCGCCCTGGCGGCGCGGGTGGGCGCCACTGGCGCCGTTGCCGCCGACCTCGCCAGCGCCCCAGGCGCCGAGGAGTGGCTCGCGGCGGTCTCCGAGGACCTCATGGCCCACCGCGGACGCTGCGCCGTCATCGCAGGCGACGCCGCCCCGGCCCCGGTGCACGTGCTCGCCCACGCGATCAACGCGGCGCTGGGCAACGTCGGCGCCACCGTGCGCTACACCGATCCGGTGATCGCCGAGCCCGAGCTCGGTGGCGCCGTGATCGCCGACCTGGCGCGGGAGATCTCCGAGGGTCAGGTCGAGGCGCTCTTCCTGCTCGGCGTGAATCCCGTCTACGACGCTCCCGGCGACGTCGACTTCGCCGCCGCGCTCGCCGACGTCCCGCTGTCGCTGCACCTCGGCCCCAAGGTCGACGAGACCGCGGCGGCGTGCACCTGGCACGTGCCGCAGTCCCACTACCTCGAGGCGTGGGGCGACGGCCGCGCCGCCGACGGCACCCTGTCGATCGTGCAGCCGCTGATCGAGCCGATGTACGCCAGCAAGTCGGAGCTCGAGGTGCTCGCCATGCTCGCCGGCCAGGCCGAGCTCGACTCCTACGAGCTGGTGCGCCAGACCTGGCGCAATGCCGGTCTCGAGGCCCAGTGGCAGAAGGTGCTGCACGACGGCTTCGTGATCGACTCGGCGTTGCCGGAGAAGACGGTGGCGCTGGCGCCCGACGCCGCGGGCGTCGCGGCGCGCAGCGCCGCCGAGGCCCTGGCGGCCCAGGCCGCCGCGGCGGAAGGCGAGGTCGACCTGCTGCTACGTCTCGATCCGTCGCTACACGACGGCCGTTTCGCCAACAACGGCTGGCTGCAGGAGATCCCCAAACCGCTGACCAAGGTGGCTTGGGACCAGACGGTGCAGATCTCCCGGGCGACCGCCGAACGGCTCGGCGTCAGCTTCGGTGACGTGGTCAGGGTCAGCGCCGAGGGCCGCTCGCTGGTCGGGCCGGCCTGGGTGCAGCCGGGGCAGGCTCCGGAGACCGTGGTGGTGCACTACGGCTACGGCCACACCGCCATCGGCCGCACGGGTGACGGCAACGGTGAGAACGCGCATCGGCTGCGCGGCAGTGCCGGCACTCCGGCGCGCGCCACGATCGAGAAGACCGGTCGCAGCCAGAAGATCGCCAGCACCCAGGAGCACTACCAGCTCGAGCTGCAGTCCGAGCAGGCCGAGCGGCGTCACCTGGTGAAGCACGGCACGCTCGCCCACTTCAAGGAGGACGAGCACTTCGTCGAGCACCTCGGCCACCACATCCCCACCGCGCCGATGTTCGATCGTTGGGAGTATCCCGGCAACTCGTGGGGGATGGCGATCGATCTCGGCCTGTGCACCGGGTGCAACGCGTGCATCGTGGCCTGCCAGGCGGAGAACAACATCCCGGTGGTCGGTCGCGAGCAGGTGATCGCCGGTCGCGAGATGCACTGGCTGCGCATCGACCGCTACTTCCAGGGCGACCTCGACGCGCCCAAGGTGCACCACCAGCCGGTCGCCTGCCAGCAGTGCGAGCAGGCGCCGTGCGAGGTGGTCTGCCCGGTCGGGGCCACGGTGCACAACCACGAAGGCCTCAACGACATGGTCTACAACCGCTGCATCGGCACGCGGTACTGCTCCAACAACTGCCCCTACAAGGTGCGGCGCTTCAACTTCTTCAAGTACCAGGACACCAAGACGCCGGTGCTCAAGCTGCAGCGCAACCCCGACGTGTCGGTGCGCGCCCGCGGCGTGATGGAGAAGTGCACCTACTGCGTGCAGCGCATCAACAGGGTGCGGCAGAAGTCCAAGGTCGAGCGTCGACCGATCCGCGACGGCGAGATCAAGACGGCATGCCAGGAGGTCTGCCCGACCCAGGCGATCGTCTTCGGCGACATCAACGACGAGACCACGCAGGTGTCGCAGTGGAAGAAGAGCCCGCTGAACTACCAGCTGCTCGAGGAGCTGGCGACCCTGCCGCGCACCACCTACCTGGCCAAGATCGACAACCCGAACCCGGCCCTCGACGACGGGCACGGCGGCGGTCACGGTGGCGGGCACTCCGCCGGCGGCGACCACGGTGAAGGTCACTCCGCGACCGCGGGTGACGACCACTCACAGCCGACCGCCCAGCACTAGGAGCGCACGTCATGTCCCTGCTCGAAGTCGACGTCAAGAACCGGGCCAACCTGGGCAAGCCGGATTTCATCGCCCAGGACGAGACCCCCGAGTCGGTCACCGAGTCGATCTCGGGAGTCATCTACGGCAAGACCTACCTGTGGTGGATCGTCGGGCTGGCCGTCGGATCCTCCCTGCTCGGCATCGGCGGGATCGGCCTCTTCTGGCTGCTCGCCAAGGGCACCGGGGTGTGGGGCCTGAACATGCCGGTCGCCTGGGGCTTCGCCATCATCAACTTCGTCTGGTGGATCGGCATCGGCCACGCCGGCACGCTGATCTCGGCGATCCTGCTGCTGCTCAACCAGCAGTGGCGCACCTCGATCAACCGCTTCGCCGAGGCGATGACCCTGTTCGCCGTCGCCTGCGCCGGCCTCTTCCCGATCTTCCACACCGGGCGCCCGTGGCTGGCCTACTGGATGCTGCCGTACCCCAACACCATGCGGGTGTGGCCGCAGTTCCGCTCGCCGCTGATCTGGGACGTGTTCGCGGTGTCGACCTACGCCACCATCTCGCTGGTGTTCTGGTACGTCGGCCTGGTGCCGGACCTGGCGACGATGCGCGACAAGGCGAAGAACATGGTCGTCAAGCGGATCTACGGGCTCGGGGCCCTCGGCTGGCGCGGCGCTGCCGACCACTGGCACAACTACGAGAAGGCCTACCTGCTGCTCGCCGGCCTGTCGACGCCGCTGGTGCTCTCGGTGCACTCGGTGGTGTCGTTCGACTTCGCGGTGGCGCAGCTGCCCGGCTGGCACGCGACGATCTTCCCGCCCTACTTCGTCGCCGGCGCGATCTACGCCGGCTTCGCCATGGTGCTGACCCTGATGATCCCGCTGCGGGCGCTGTTCAACCTGCACGCCTACATCACCGAGCGCCACCTCGAGAACATGGGCAAGGTGATGCTGACCACCGGGCTGATCGTCAGCTACGGCTACTTCACCGAGATCTTCATGGCCTGGTACAGCGGCAACACGTTCGAGCGGTTCATGATGTACAACCGCATGTTCGGACCGTACCTCTACGGCTACTGGGCGCTGATCCTGTGCAACGTGCTGGTGCCGCAGCTGATGTGGTTCAAGCGCTTCCGCACCTCGGCCTTCTGGCTCTTCTTCGTCTCCCAGTTCGTCAACGTCGGCATGTGGCTCGAGCGCTACGTGATCGTCGCCATGACCCTGACCCGCGACTTCCTCGTCGGCTCGTGGGGCACCTACCACGGCACCATCTGGGACTGGGCGGTCTACCTGGGCACGATCGGTCTCTTCCTCAGCCTCGTCTTCGTCTTCGTCCGGCTGCTCCCGGCGCTGTCGATGACCGAGCTCAAGATGATCTCGCCGGAAGGCAAGTCCGCAGGAGGACACCACTGATGGCCACTCAGCAGAAGGGGCCGCAGCTGCACGGCCTGATGGCCGAGTTCGCCACTCCCACCGCCCTGGTGGCGGCGGCAGAGGCGACGCGCGATGCCGGCTTCGCCAACTGGAACTGCTACTCGCCCTATCCGGTGGAAGGGGCCTGGGAGGCGATGGGCCACAAGACGCCGATGTCGAAGCTCACCTTCCTCGGCGGGCTGACCGGAGCGGTCTCGGCGTTCGGCTTCATCACCTGGACCCAGGTGGTCGATTACGCCTGGAACGTCGGCGGCCGCCCGACCTTCAGCTGGCCGGCGTGGATCCCGCCCACCTTCGAGACCACGATCCTGCTCGCCGGCCTCACCGCCGGCATCGGCATGCTGGCGGTCAACGGCTTCCCGCAGCCCTACCATCCGGTGTTCAACGTGCCCGAGTTCGTGCGCGCCTCGAACGACCGCTACTTCCTGGTCATCGAGAGCGCCGATCCGAAGTTCGATCGCGCCGCGACGACGGACTTCCTGCGCGGTCTCGACCCGATCGGAGTGCACGAGGTGGACGAGTGATGCCCGACCCGCAGACCGCCTCGCCGCGACAGAACGAGGATCTCCCGATGAGGACGTTGATGCAGACCGGCCCCGTCCGGCGAGCGCCGACCGGGCGTCGCGCACGGCTGGCGGCGTGTGTCGCCGCGGCTCTCGCGCTCGCGGGGTGCCGCCAGGACATGCACGACCAGGCCAAGATCGAGCCCTACGAGGAGAGCGACTTCTTTGCCGACGGCGTCGGCGGAGCGCGGATCCCTCCCGCCCACACCCTGCCGCGCGGCACGAACTGGGACGACGTCGCCTTCACCAGCGGCTACCACCCGGACGGCACGATGGTCGCCGAGCTGCCGCTCGAGCTGACCCCCGAGCTGCTCGATCGCGGCGAAGAGCGCTACAACATCTTCTGCTCGCCCTGCCACGCACGGACCGGGGCCGGCAACGGCATGATCGTCGAGCGCGGCTTCGCGCAGCCCCCCTCGTACCACGAGCAGCGCCTGCGCGAGATGCCCCTCGGCTACTTCTTCGACGTCGCCTCGAACGGGTACGGCCTGATGTCCGGCTACAAGGCGCAGATCAAGGCCGCCGACCGCTGGGCGATCGCCGCGTGGATCCGGGTGCTGCAGCGCAGCCGCAACGCGCCGATCGACGTGCTGTCACCGGAGGAGCGTCAGCAGGTGATCGCCGCCGGCGCGAGCGCGGCGCGACCCGCGGACGAGCCGGCACGCCAGGCGGCTTCGGGCGATGAGAACGAGAACCAAGACGACGGCCGGGCGGCCGCGGGGCGCGAGGTCGGAGCACTATGAGCCAGGTCTACGAAGCGAGTCGCTACCAGCCGCCGAGCGCGCTGGACGGGGTGCAGACCAAGGCGCTGATCGTCGGCGTCGTGGCGGCGGCGATCAGCATCGCCGGTTTCTTCCTCGATCGCACCCAGTTCTTCCAGTCCTATCTGGTGGGCTGGATCTTCTGGTTCGTCATCGCCCTCGGCTGCCTCGGTTGGACGATGATCCAGCACCTGACCGGCGGCCTCTGGGCGCTGGTGCTGCGCCGGGTCCTCGAGGCCGCCGCGCGCACGCTGCCTTTCTTCGGACTTCTCTTCCTGCCCTTCGTGTTCGGGATGGAGGAGGTGTGGAGCTGGACCCGGCCCGAGGCGGCCAACGACCCGCTGATCCAGGAGAAGGTGGGCTACCTCAACCAGCCCTTCTTCTGGGGTCGGTTCGCCTTCTACTTCGTCTTCTGGACCGTGCTCGCCTTCCTGCTCAGCCGCAACTCCGCCAAGCAGGACGAGGGTGACGAGAAGGTCACCGTGCGCATGCGCATGATCAGCGGACCGGGCATCGTGCTGTTCGTGCTGATCGGCTCCTTCGCCTCGTTCGACTGGCTGATGTCGCTCGAGCCGCACTGGTTCTCGTCGCTGTTCGGCTTCTACTTCATCTCCAGCACGGCGCTGGCCGCGATGCTCTTCATGATCGTCTGCGCCTGGTGGCTGCACCGGCAGCAGCCGCTGGACGACGTGCTGACCAAGCGTCACTTCCACGACTACGGCAAGTTCACCCTGGCGCTGGTGATGTTCTGGGCCTACATGACCCTGTCGCAGTTCCTCATCACCTGGTCGGGCCACATCCCCGAGTTCACCCAGTGGTACGACGCCCGCAACACCGGGGGTTGGAAGTCCTACACCGTGCCGCTCATCGTGCTGCACTTCTTCGTGCCCTTCCTCATCCTGCTCTCCGCCAGCCTCAAGAAGCAGCCGTCGAAGCTCGTGCTGGTGGCGCTCTACATGCTGGTGATGCGCTTCTTCGACCTCTACTGGCAGGCGGCCCCGAACTGGCACGAGACCCTGACCTTCCACTGGCTCGACGTCACCACCCTGGTGGCGGTGGGCGGGCTGTGGCTCTTCGTCTTCGTGCGCGAGCTCAAGCGACGCGCCCTGCTGCCGGTCGGAGACCCCTACCTGAAGGAGGTTCTCGGCCATGTCTGAAACGGGAACCGATCCGGGTTCTGATCTGGGGGCTGGGATGAGCACCACATCGACGCAAGCCGACGAGACGAAGAACTTCCTGGGAAGAGAGCTTCCCTACCGCGCGCTCTACGTGGCGGTCATCGCCATCCTCGCGGTCTGCGTCGTCTTCGCGATCCTGCTGCTGCCGATGGTCCGGGGCTTCGCCTCGTGGTCCGACGCCACACAGGAGCGGGCCCGCACCCGGCCGACGCCGGTGAATACCAGGCCCGTCGGCCCGCTGCTCCAGTCGAGCCCCGAGGGACAGTTGATCGACTACGACCGCGAGATCGACCGCGAGCTCGCCAGCTACGGTTGGATCGACGAGAACGGCGGCATCGCCAAGATCCCGCTCGAGCGTGCCCGCGAGCTGATCCTCCAGGAGGGCCTCGGCGGCATCGCCGACGGCGCTTCCGGCTCCGATCAGAGCGTGCCCTCCGACACCGACCCGGCCGCCACCGATGGCGGCGTCTCCGCTGCCGAGGAGGCGGCGGAGGAAGTGGAGAGCTCCGAACCTTGACCCCCCTTCGCGGCTCACGCCGCTCCCTGACGCACACGAGCCGGGCGCTCTGTCTGAGCCTCGGCCTGGTCGCGGCGTCGGTCTCCGCCGTGGCGGCGCAGACGCAGACGATGGCCGTGTCGCGTCAGAAGGTCACCCCCGATCCGCTGCAGGAGAGCAACCTGCCACGCGAGCTGCGCGATCTCGGGTGGGAGCAGAAGATCGGCGCGCCGGTGCCGCAGGACCTCGAACTGGTCGACCACACCGGCCAGACGGTGCGCCTCGGCGACCTGATCGGCGAGCGGCCGGTGCTCTTCGCGCCGGTGTACTACGAGTGCCCGATGCTCTGCTCGCTGGTGCTCGACGGAGTGGTGCGTGGGCTCAAGCCGCTGGCGTTCCAGCCCGGCGCCGACTTCGACGTCATCGCGCTGAGCTTCGATCCCGGCGAGTCGGCCGACATGGCCCGGGTGTCTCGGAACACCGCGCTGGCGCGCTATGGCAAGGATCGCGCCGACGGAGAAGATCGAGCAGCCGGCTGGCACTTCCTGACCGGCGACCAGCAGTCGATCCGGGCGATGATGGACGCGGTCGGCTTCCGCTACCGCTACGAAGAAGAGACCGACGAGTACGCCCACGCCGGCGGCGTCGTGCTGCTCACTCCCGAAGGCCGCATCTCGCGCTACTTCTACGGCGTCGACTACGCGCCCAAGGACCTGCGCCTGGGTCTCGTCGAGGCGAGCCAGAACCAGCTCGGCAGCGTCGTCGACCAGGTGCTGCTGTTCTGTTTCCAGTACGACCCGGAGATCGGCAAGTACAGCGTCCTCACCCTGCGCATCATCCAGGCGGCCGGTGTGCTCACCGTGCTGCTGCTCGCGGGCTTCGTGATCCGCATGCTGTGGGCGGAGCGCCGCCAGACGGTGACGGCATGACGAACAGAGACCAGAGAAACGCCGCGCCGCTCCACGCGATGTCCCTCGCGCGGAGACCCTTCAGCGATTGGAGTACCCCCCGTGCTTGAGTTCATCGACAAGTACCTCCCGGGATTCCTCGACAACCTGCCGCTGCTTCCGCCCCAGGCATCGACCGTCGCCGGTGACGTCGACCTGCTGACCCTGGTGTGGACCCTCATCAGCTTCGCCGTCGGCACGTTGATCGTGGTGGTCATGATCTACCTGGCGGTGCGCTACCGCCGCCGCGCCGTCAACGAGGTGGGCGGCGCCGAAGTGCACGCGCCGATGGTCGAGATCGTCTCGATGCTGATCCCGTTCATCATCAGCATGGGCATGTTCGTCTGGGGCACCAAGGTCTTCGTCGACCTCAAGCGCCCGCCGGCCGACGCGGTCGAGTACTTCGCCTTCGGCAAGCAGTGGATGTGGAAGTTCCAGCATCCCAACGGCCTGCGCGAGATCAACAACTTCACCATCCCGGTCGACACGCCGATCAAGGTGACGATGACCAGCGAGGACGTCATCCACTCGTTCTTCATCCCGGCTTTCCGGGTCAAGCAGGACGTGGTCCCGGGCCGCTACACGACGGTCTGGTTCGAGGCCACGCAGACAGGCCAGTTCCGCCAGCTATGCGCCGAGTACTGCGGCAGCGAGCACTCGTTGATGGGCGGCATCGTGACTGTGCTGGAGCAGGACGAGTACCAGGCATGGCTCAACGGCGAGCAGTTCGAACGCACCACGACGCCGTCGTCGAGCGGCGAGCAGCTCTTCACGTCGCTGGCCTGCTCGACCTGCCATCTCAGCGGCGACTCGAACCGCGGCCCGGCGCTGCACGGCCTGCCGGGGAGCGAGGTGCAGCTGGCGTCGGGCGAGACGGTGATCGCCGACGACGCCTATCTGCGCGAGTCGATCCTCGAGCCGCGCGCGAAGCTCCGCCAGGGCTATGTGCCGTTGATGCCGACTTTCGAGGGGCAGGTCAGCGAGGAGCAGCTGCACGACCTGATCGCCTTCATCAAGACCATCGAGCCGGAGTCGAGCTCCCGTGAGGGCTCGGTCCAGGTGGCCGAATCGAACCAGACTCCCGGTGTGAGCAACGCCGGTGGAGGAGGTCGCTAGACATGTCGACACCCGCTGTCGCGGCCCAGCCGCCGCGCGAGACCTACATCAACACCGACTGGAGCCTGCGGTCGTGGCTCCTGACGATCGATCACAAGCGGATCGCCTGGCTGTATCTGATCTCGATCTCGGGCTTCTTCGTGCTCGGCGGCTTCTTCGCGCTGCTGATCCGGCTCGAGCTGCTGACGCCGGCCGGCGACCTGGTCAGCCCCGACACCTACAACCGGCTGTTCACCCAGCACGGCGTGATCATGATCTTCCTGTTCCTGATCCCGTCGATCCCGGCGGTGCTCGGTAACTTCCTGATCCCGATCCAGATCGGCGCCATCGACGTCGCCTTCCCGAAGCTCAATCTGGCGAGCTGGTACATCTACTCGCTCGGCGGCCTGTTCATCGTCATCGCGCTGGCGACCGGAGGCGTCGACACCGGCTGGACGTTCTACACGCCGCTGAGCTCGACCTACGCCAACTCACAGGTCATGTGGGTCGCCGTCGGCGTCTTCATCGTCGGCTTCTCGTCGATCCTCACCGGACTCAACTTCCTGGTGACGATCCACACGATGCGGCACAAGGACATGACCTGGGGCCGCCTGCCGCTGTTCGTCTGGGCGTCCTACGCCACCAGCCTGATCAACGTGCTGGGCACCCCGGTGGTGGCGATCACCATCCTGCTGGTGGGCGTCGAGCGGATGTTCGGCCTGGCGATCTTCGATCCGGCCCTGGGCGGAGATCCGGTGCTCTTCCAGCACCTGTTCTGGTTCTACTCGCACCCGGCGGTCTACATCATGATCCTGCCGGCGTTCGGTGTGATCTCCGAACTGATGGCCGGGTTCAGCCGCAAGCGCATCTTCGGCTACAACTTCATCGCCGCCTCGAGCGTCGGCATCGCGGTGCTCGGCTTCATCGTCTGGGCACATCACCTGTTCACCACAGGCCTCTCGGTCTACGCGGCGACGGTGTTCTCGGCGCTGACGATGCTGATCGCGGTGCCCACCGCGGTGAAGATCATCAACTGGACGACGACGATGTACCAGGGCTCGGTCTCCTGGGACACGCCGATGCTCTACGCGCTCGGCTTCCTCGGTCTCTTCCTGGTCGGCGGCCTCACCGGCGTCATGCTGGCCACGCTGGGCATCGACATCCACGTGCACGACACCTACTTCGTGGTCGCCCACTTCCACTACGTGATGGTCGGCGGCGCGATCATGGGCTTCCTCGGCGGACTGCACTACTGGTGGCCGAAGATGACCGGCCGGATGTACCCCGAGACCTTCTCCAAGCTCTCGGCGCTGCTGGTCTTCGCCGGCTTCAATCTCACCTTCTTCCCGCAGTTCATCCTCGGCTACCTCGGCATGCCGCGGCGTTACCACGCCTACCCCGAGGAGTTCCAGGTGCTCAACATCTTCTCGAGCGCCGGCGCCAGCATCCTCGGCGTCGGCTACCTGCTGCCGGGCCTGTACTTCGCCTACTCGCTGGTGTTCGGCGAGAAGGCAGGGCGCAATCCCTGGGGCACGGTGGGCCTCGAGTGGCAGATCCCGTCACCGCCGCCGCCGCACAACTTCGTCGAAGGCGAGGAGATCGTGGTGACCGACGCTTACGACTACGAACACGACCTGATCCGCGACGACCTCGACCGCCGTGTCGGACCGCCGCGGGACGCCCGGGAGGTGCCCGTTGGGTAGCCATGCATCGGGGGTGCTCGCGCACCACTTCCACAGCATCTCGCAACAGCGTGCGGCCCACTCGCTGGGCATGTGGCTGTTCATGGCCCAGGAGATCATGTTCTTCGGCGGTCTGTTCACCGCCTACGTGGTCTACCGGGCACTGAACCCGCTCGACTTCGCCGTTGCCAGCTCGGAGCTCGACGCCGTGCTCGGAGGCGTCAACACGCTGGTGCTGATCGCCAGCAGCGTGACCATGGCGCTGGCGGTCAAGTACGCCCAGCTCGGGAAGAAGAACATGATCGTCCTCTTCCTGATCTTCACCTTCCTGTTCGCGTCGACCTTCCTGGTGATCAAGTACTTCGAGTACTCGGCCAAGTTCGAGCACCACACCGTGCCGGGCTACGACTTCGATTTCCACGTCCCGGCCGACGTGATCCAGAAGTTCGAGCTGTCGCCCGAACGCATCGCGACGATGGAGAAGCGGGCCGAGGTCTTCTTCTCGATCTACTTCGCGATGACCGGTCTGCACGGGCTGCACGTCTTCATCGGCATGTGCCTGATCATCTGGCTCATCTTCCCGGCGATGAAGAACAAGTTCAACGTCGACTACCACTCGCCGGTCGAGAACTTCGGTCTCTACTGGCACTTCGTCGACCTGGTGTGGATCTTCCTCTTCCCCCTGCTGTATCTGCTCGGCAGGAACATCCACTAGGGGTCAGCATCGATGGCTACGCAAGCGCACACTGGCGACGAGCACCACGACGAAGAGGTGCACATCTCCCCGCACTCCACCTACTACTGGGTGTTCGGTGCTCTGGTCGTCCTCACCATCCTGACCGTGTGGACGGCGGGTATGGACCTCGGTCCCCTCAACGACGTGGTGGCGCTCGGCATCGCCTTCACCAAGGCGAGCCTGGTGGTGCTCTTCTTCATGCACGTGAAGTACAGCAGCCGCCTCATCCAGCTGATCGTCGTCGGCTCCGTGGCCTGGTTGGCGATCATGTTCGGGCTCACCATGATCGACTACGTCTCGCGGGAGATGGTCGGCGTCGACCCCGAGGCGGTGCCCAACCCCTACGAGCGCTTCGAGATGCCGGCTGCGGACAGCGGGCACGGCGGAGACCACGGTGGGGGAGATCACGGCGGGGACGCGGCGCACGCCGAGGCCTCGGCCGGCGACGACTCGCACTGACCGCGGGCCGCTCACCGGCCAGGCCCTCACCGGCCAGGCTGCGCTGAGCGTGGAGCGGGCGCGCCGCCGCCGCCCTGCGGTCACCTCGCGCACGAGCGGCAATCCTTTGGCGACGCCGCCACCGGCGGCGAGCGCCCACGGCGTCCGCGACGGCCGACGCGCTAGAGTGAGCCTCGGGGGCTCGCCGAGCATGAGGACCGTCGACGCGGAAACAGCAAGATCACGCGCACCGGGACATACCGGATGAGCGCCGGCCCGGCACCGGGGTCGAGCCAGCCGGCCGACGCGGTGGCGGGCTCAGGGGGTGCTGCGCCGCCGGTCTTCCGCGTCCGCGACCTGCGCAAGGTCTACGAGATGGGCGAGGTGCAGGTGCACGCTCTGCGCGGCGTCGACCTCGAGATCCTCGCCGGCGAGATGCTGGTGCTGCTCGGGCCCTCGGGCAGCGGCAAGTCGACCCTGCTGAACATCCTCGGCGGCCTCGACCTGCCGACCAGTGGCAGCGTGGAGTACGGAGAGCGCCGGCTCGACGGCGCCGACGAGGCGCTGCTGACGCGTTTTCGCCGCGAGCACGTCGGCTTCGTGTTCCAGTTCTACAACCTGATCCCCTCGCTGACCGCGCGCGAGAACGTGGCCCTGGTCACCGAGATCGCACGCTATCCGATGCGCCCCGAGGAGGCGCTGACCATGGTCCGCCTGCAGGACCGCCTCGACCACTTCCCGTCGCAGCTCTCGGGTGGCGAGCAGCAGCGGGTGGCGATCGCGCGCGCCATCGCCAAGCGGCCGCAGGTGCTGCTCTGCGACGAGCCCACCGGCGCGCTCGACGTCGAGACCGGGATCGTCGTGCTCGAGGCGCTCGAGAGGGTGAACCGCGAGCTCGGCACGGCGACGGTGGTGATCACCCACAACGCGGCGATCGCCGACTTCGCCGACCGGGTGCTGTCGATGGCCAACGGTGAGCTCGTCGGCGAGCGTCGCAACGAGACTCGCCGACCGCTGTCGGAGATCCACTGGTGAGCGCACCGCGACGGTCCGCGGGCCGGAGGACACGGTGAGGGCTTTGCAGCGCAAGCTGCTGCGCGACCTGTGGGCTCAGCGCTCCCAGGTGCTGGCCATCGCCGCGGTCGTCGCCACCGGCATCTGCCTGCTGTTCGCCGCCCGCTCGACCTTCGGCTCTCTGCAGCACACCCAGGACGAGTACTACGAGCAGGGGCGTTTCGCCGACGTCTTCGCCTCCATCAAGAGGGCGCCGTGGTGGGTCGCCGAGCGGGCCGCTGAGCTCGACGGCGTCGCCCAGGCGCAGGCCCGGGTCGTCGTCGCCGTCAACCTCGACGTCGCCGACATGGAGGAGCCCAGCCGCGGCCTGCTGATCTCGCTGCCGGACCGCGGCGAGCCGGTGCTCAACCGGGTGCTGCTCGACTCCGGACGCTGGGTCGACCCGCTGCGCGACGACGAGGCGATCCTGTCGCTGAAGTTCGCCGAGGCGCACGGCCTCGAGGTCGGCGACCACGTCGTCGCGGTCATCAACGGCAGGCGCAAGCGACTCGAGGCGGTGGGCATCGGCCAGTCACCGGAGTACGTCTACGCGATCTCGGGAGGCGATCTCTTCCCTGACCCGCGACGCTTCGGCGTGCTGTGGATGGCGCGGCGTCCGCTCGCCTCGGCTTTCGACATGGAGGGCGGCTTCAACGACCTCTCGCTGCGCCTGCTCCCCGACGTTCAGCCGCAGGGCGTCATCGCCGAGCTCGACCGCCTGCTCGAGCCCTACGGCGGCCTCGGCGCGATTCCGCGCTCGCAGCAGACCTCGCACTGGTACCTCACCAACGAGCTGACCCAGCTCGAGAGCACCGGCTACGTCGTGCCGCTGCTCTTCCTCACCGTCGCCGCCTTCCTGCTCAACGTCGTGCTGGTACGCCTGGTGGCGGCGCAGCGCGAACAGATCGCTGCGCTCAAGGCGCTGGGCTACTCCAACCGCGCCATCGGCCTGCACTACGTGCAGTGGGGCCTCGGTGTCTCGGCGCTCGGCGCGGCGCTGGGGCTGCTCGGTGGCATCTGGATGAGCCGCAGCTGGCTGGCCACCTACGAGACCTACTTCAGCTTCCCGCGGCTGATCCACCAGATGTCCTGGAACGACTTCGCCCAGGCGGCGGGAGTGAGCGTGGTCGCGTCGATGGTGGGCGCTCTCGGCGCGGTGCGGGCGGCGGTGCGCCTGGCGCCGGCTGAGGCGATGCGGCCGGCGCCGCCGGCGACCTACCGGCAGACCGCGCTCGAGCGGCTCGCCGAGTGGCTGCAGGCCAGCGTGGCCTGGCGGATCATCCTGCGCAATCTCGCCCGCCGTCCGGTGCGATCACTGCTCTCGGTGGTCGGCATCGCCTTCGCCGGCGCCACCCTGGTGCTGGGCAGCTCGCTGGTGAGCTCGATCACCGAGCTGGCGGCGGTGCTCTTCGACCGCATGCAGCGGCAGGACGTCATGGTCACCTTCAACGAGCCGGCTTCTTCGTCGTCGGCCTTCGAGTTGACTTCGCTGCCCGGAGTGCGTTCGATGGAGCCGATCCGCACCGTGCCGGCACGCCTTCGCTCCGGCGCCCGCTCGCGCCAGGTCGGAGTGCTCGGCATGGTCGCCGATCCTCGGTTGTGGCGGGTGCTCGACAGCGAGCGGGGAGCCGTGGCGATGCCCGCCGAGGGCCTGATGCTCTCCTCGATGCTTGCGGAGATCCTCGGTGTGCGCGCCGGCGACCGGGTCGAGATGGAGGTGCTCGAGGGCCGCAGGCCGGTGCTCGGGGTCGATGTGGCCAGCGTCGTCGACGACTACGTCGGCGCCTCGGCCTACATGGAGATCGAAGCCCTGCGCCGGCTGCTCGGCGAGCAGGGGACGACCAGCGGCGCGGTGCTGACCATCGATCCCCTGGCGGAGTCCGAGCTCTACGCGGCGCTGAAACGCACGCCGCGCGTCGCCGGCGTCGCGCTGCGCTCCGCCACCATCGAGAACTTCGAGACCTTCCTGTCGGACAACATCGGCTCGATGATGTTCGCCAACCTGCTCTTCGCCTTCGTGATCGCCTTCGGGGTGATCTACAACACCGCCCGCATCTCGCTCGCC
This sequence comes from Acidobacteriota bacterium, assembly GCA_003388555.1. Lineage (GTDB taxonomy): Bacteria > Acidobacteriota > Thermoanaerobaculia > Multivoradales > Multivoraceae > QQVD01. Next base: position 235,489 of record QQVD01000048.1, read on the forward strand.
GAGCGGGCGCGCGAGCTCGCGAGCCTGCGGGTGCTCGGCTTCCGCCGCAGCGAGATCAGCGGCATCCTGCTCGGCGAGCTGGGGCTGCTGACCGCAGCCGGGATCCCGCTCGGCTTCGGCCTGGGAGTGCTCTTCGTGCTCTGGGCGGTGCGCGCCTTCGAGACCGAGCTCTACCGGATCCCCTACGTTTTCGACACGCGCACTTTCGTGATCTCGGCGGTCGCCGTCGTCGGGTCGATGGTGGTGTCGGCGCTGGTGGTGCGGCGGCGCCTGCACGAGCTGGACCTGGTGGCGGTGCTGAAGAGCCGCGAGTGAGCCCCGCGAGGGGCCAGTGGAGGAGATCGGGGGAACCGAGATGGTGGACGAGCGAGCACGATGGCGACGACGGATCCTCTTCGCGGCCCTGGGGCTCGGCGTGCTGGTGCTCGCCTACCTGGCGCTGCGACCGGCCGCGGTGGAGGCCGAGTTGGGCGAGGTGACCCGCGGACCGATGGCCGAGATCCTGCGGGAGGAGGGCGAGGCGCGGGTGCGCGAACGCTTTGCGATCTCGGCCCCGGTCGCCGGCCGGGTGCTGCGCAACGACCTGGAGGTCGGCGATCCGGTGCGCGCCGGCGACACCGTGCTGGCCACCTTCGTGCCCAGCGCGCCGGTGCCGCTGGACCGGCGCAGCCGCGAGGAGGCCGCGGCGGCTCTCGAGGCGGCCGAGGCGGCGATCGGTCGCAACCGCGCCGAGATCGGTAGGCTGCGCGCCGAGCTCGAATTCGCCGAGACCGAGCTGCGCCGCCTGCAGGCGTTGGCCGAGCAGGGCATCGTCTCCGCCGAGGACCTGCAGCGCCGCGAGCTGGCCCAGAGCTCCGCTCAGGAGGCGCTGCGCGCCGCCGAGTTCGCCGAGCGCTCGGCGCGCAGCGAGCGACGACGCGCCCAGGCCAGGCTGATGGCGGCGTCATTCGACGCCGATCTCGGCGAGACGATCGAGATCCTCTCGCCGATCGACGGCGTCGTGCTCTCGTTGCTGCGCGAGAGCGAAGCCGTGGTGCCGGTGGGAGAGCCACTGGTCGAGGTCGGCGACCCGGCCGATCTCGAGATCGTCGTCGACTACCTGTCGCGCGACGCGGTGGCGATCGGCCCCGGCCAGAGGGTGCTGATCGAGGAGTGGGGTGGACCCGTTCTCGACGGCGTGGTGCGGATCGTCGAGCCGACCGGTTTCACCAAGATCTCGGCCCTGGGCGTCGAGGAGCAGCGGGTCAACGTGCGCATCGATCTGCTGCCCCAGGCTCTCGAGGCCGCCGGCGGCCGGCTCGGCGACGGCTACCGTGTGGTCGCCGGAGCGGTGGTCTGGGAGTCGTCCGAAGAGCTGCGGATCCCCGTCGGGGCGCTGTTCCGTCGCGGCGACGGCTGGGCCACCTACGGGCTCGACGACTCGGGCCGCATCGTCGAGCTGGCACTCGAGATCGGCCGACAGAGCTCGGGCACCGGCGGCTTCGCCCAGGTCCTCTCGGGCGTCGAGCAGGGGCGCGTGGTCGTGCTGCACCCCGGCATGGAGGTGCGTGCGGGTCGCAGGGTGCGCAGCGAGTGAGAGGGCGCACGCCCGCGGCCGGTCGCCGGACAGCCTGCTACTCTCGCCGAGTCCACGCAGGTCCCGAGTTCGGCCGTCGAGGGGAGCGCTGACTTGCAGAGCGATTCGCACAGCGGGGGAGTGCAGGCGAACGCCGGTTCCGACGGCCCGGGAGAGCTGCGGCTGTCGAGCGCCGATCGGCGCCGGCTACGCGGCGAGGCGCACGCCCTCAAGCCCGTCGTGCAGCTGGGCCGCGACGGCCTCGATGACGGCGTGCTGCATCAGATCGACGCGGCGCTGGACCACCACCAGCTGATCAAGATCCGCTTCGTCAGCGGCCAGGACACCCGCCGCGAGGTGTCGCGGCAGATCGCCGCCCGACTCGGTTGCGCCCTGGTCGGCATGATCGGCCACGTGGTCATCCTGTTCCGGCCCAAGCACGAAGGCGCCTGACCGCCGGCCCAGCCGTCAGAGCTGCGCCTGCAGCTGCGCCAGGTCGATCTCCCCGGTCACCAGACCGCGGTAGATCTTCCAGTGTCGAGCCGCGGCCTTCTCCCAGGTCACCGCTGCGGCTCGATCGCGCCCTTCACGTCCGCGCCCGCGGCGTTCCTCCGGCGACTCCTGCATCCGCAGCATGGAGTGGGCCCAGGCCTCGGGCGAGTCGTTCTCGGGCACGAGCAGCGCCGATCCCAGCTCCTCCAGGGCGCCGCACTCCTCGCCGACGATGGCGGGGATGCCGGCCGCGGCAGCTTCGAGCACCGGGATGCCGTACTCGAACTGCTGGGACGGACTGAGCAGGCAGTTGGCGCCGCGATAGAGAGCCGGGAGCAACTCGACCTCGGGCTCCTCGATCAACAGCAGTCGGCCCTCGAATCCCTCGCGACGCAACAGGTCCATGACCTCGAAGGAAGCGTCCGCGGTGACGCACATCACGATCGGCGGAAGCTCCGCCACCTGCGACTGGGCTCGGGCCCAGGCCTCCAGCAACATCAGAAGCGCCCCCTGGTTCGCCGACAGGTCGGTGCACAGGAGGTACGGTTCCTCGAGGAACGGGAAGCGCTGGAACAGCGTCTCGATGCTGGCCGCCTTCGGCGTCTCGCGAAAGCGCGGGTGCACTCCGGGCGGCACCACCGTCAGCTTGTCGGCCAGCCGCTCGCAGCGCGGGGTCTTGGCGATCGCGGTCTGCACCTGCTGCTTGAGGCGGTTGGAGGTGCAGATGACCCGATTCGCCGCGGCGAGCGAGCGTCGCAGCGGCGCCGGCAGCCGGCCGCCGCGTGTCGGTTGCATCTGATGCAGGGTCAGCACCCTCGTTGCGGCGCGCGACGGCATCAGCGGCGGCGCCAGGGTGTGGCACACGTCGAGCCCGAACTGCTGCTCGCCGTCGTTGACGAAACGCTCGACCGCGGGAAAGGAGAGCAGCCGCCAGAGGCCGTTCGACCGGCGCCCGCCGAATGGGGCGGTGCGCTCGGACAGCTTCTCGTTGCGCAGCAGGAAGGCGAGCGGCGTCGCGTCGTCCTCCTCGCCATGGAGCACGATCAACTCGTCGCGCCCGACGGCGTGTGCGAGCAGCGACGGCAGCAGCTCGAGGAAGTACGTCGCCGCGCCGCTTCGCTGCGCGAGCACCGAGTTGGTGTCGAGTCCGATGCGCATTCAGGGTCTGCCCTCGAGTTCCGGTCTGCCGCTCGCCGGGATCGCAGCGGCCGGCTCGACCATCGAGCTCTGACTCACCATCAACCCACGACTGGCGCGGCGTCCTTCCCCGCTTCTTCGTCGATCAGCCGCGCCAGGATCTGCTCGACCGAGGTTTCGGCGAGGGCAGCCACCTCGTCGTCGGTGCGGTCCTGGATCGGGTGGGCGACGAGCACGGAGCGGTCGGGAGAGCCGAGAGAACGGGCCTGCGCCAGCGCCGCCTCGCGGAACTCCGAGGAGGCGACGAAGACGGCCGGAAGCCCCAGCTCCTCGAGCTCCGTCGTGTCGTGCACACTGCACGACGTGCACGACCCTCAATCGGCGAGCGCCTCGACGACTGCATGGCAGCGTTCGGCGATCTCGCGCCGCAGGTCCGGCGGGGCGTTGCGGGTGAAGGTCGGTTTGCGGAAGCGCTCGACCCGTGCGCCCCGCTGTTCGAGTAGCGCCTGCAGGCGGTCGAGGAAGACGTCGCCGCGTGGCTTGGAGATGTCGAGCAGGCCGACGGTGGTGCCCTCGAGCCCGGCGATCCGCCGAGCTCGCGGCCGCGCGGCGGGCCTGAGCTCGTGGGTGGGGTCGAGAAGCTGCATCGCGGATGTGGTCCTCGGTTCGTCGACGCGGGTCCTGGCTGGTGAGCCTCGGGCTCAGCCGAGCTCTTCGACGGCGCGCGTCACCGGGATACTACCGGTCGAGCCGCCGACCCAACCACCGAGCACAGCCGAGAAGAGGCCGGCGCCGCCGCCGGCACGGGCGAGCAGGAGTGCGTCGGGACGTAGCTTGGGCAGCTTCTCCGGAGCAGGATCGGGAAGGCGATCCTTCGCCACGCCCTCGGCGCAGCCGCCGGCGCCGCGCTCGATCTCCGCCAGCGGCAGCTGCAAGCGCTCTAGCAGCTCGCCGCGCAGCCGGGCCCGGCTCCAGCCCGCCTGGTCGATCACCCGGCAGTGCTCGGGTGACAGCACCAGCAGCGCGTCGAAGCCGAGCACCAGCTTCGGATGCGCCACGGAGCGCAGTCCAGCGGCGAGCGACCAGGCGAGCGATTCGGGGGTGCGCGAGAGCTGATCGACGATGCCGCGTGGGCCCTCGCCGGCGAAGAGGGTGACTGCGGAGCGGCCGGCCTCGACGCCACGCTCCGCCGCCAACGAGCCCCAGGCCGCCGGATCGTCGCGCCAGTCCTCGTTCTCGGTGAAGCAGAGCGACAGCTTGCCCGGGTTGCCCAGGGTGGCGCGGTCGATGCCGCCCGGGACGACGCCGCCGACGTTGCGCAGCGTCAGTTGCAGCGCCCTGCCGATGGTCGAGTTGGCGCGGTTGCCCTGGCCGAGGGCATTGACTCCCGAGTTCATGCCGATCCGGCTTGCCACCGGACCGTTGACCACCACCACGGGGCCCGAGAAGTAGGTGGTCGCGGCCAGCCCGTGCCAGTTGAACGGTTCGCTGCAAGCCGCCTCGATCGCGGTGAGCACGATCGGCAGGTACTCGGGCAGGCAGCCGGCCATCACCGCGTTGATCGCCGCCTTCTCGACCGTACACACGCCGTAGTCGGGCGCCACGCGGGCGAGCACCTCGGCCGGGTCGCGCCGCGTGCCGCCGAGCATGCGCTGCACGCGCTCCGCGGTCGGGGGGACCACCGGAAGCCCGTCACTCCAGCCGCGCCGGAAGCAGGCCTCGATCGGGTCCTCCTCGTCGCCGATCTCGACGCTACGGGCCAGGGGCCCGCCGCGGTCGAGAAGAGCCAGCCGCTCGGCGTGGGGCGACTGCAGGTTCAGCGCGCCGCATCCGGGCCGCTGCTCCGGCAGCCCTTCCCCGAGGTCCTCGATGCCGGTGAGTCGGCGCCACTCGGCGCGGTTCCACCCCACCGCGCGCCCGACGCTGTCGCCGCCACGCCGCACCAGCAGGGTCGGCACGGTGTCGACCTCCAGACGATGGGAGAGCAGCAGCTCGTGGTCGAGAGCGGTGGGGATCCCGAGCTCGTCGAGGAACCCGATCGGGTGATCCTGCGCCACCACCTGGAGCGGCTCCGGAGCCCGCTGCAGCCGCTGCAGCGCGCCGGCGACCAGCGAGCAGGTCGGGCAGTCGCTCTTGACCACCACCACCCAGCCGTCTGCGAGTGGTTGCGCGTCGCCGGGCTGTGCCGTGGCCGGTGCAGAGGGGCTCATCGCGGAGCAGGATACAGCGCTCCACCCGTCGCTGCCGCCCTGGCCGCGCCGGATCTTCATCGAGTACGGCGCCCGCCCACGGCCCGGCTGCCGCTATCCTCGGGCCCTCGATCTGACTCCCGACGACCTCTCAGGCTCCAACCCCTGACCCCCAACCCCCATCCACTGACCCCACCCAGAGCCTCGAGCCACGCCGCGACCTCCCCGAGCTCCGATGTACCCCAACGTGCACCCTGCCACCCCTGACCCTCGGCGGAGCTGACGTGACCGAGACCTCCGAGCACGATCGTCGACAGCCAGCGCCCGCAGTCGCCGCCGCCGCGCGCGTCACCCTCGTTCCGGGCACGGCCCTGCTGCTGGTGCGACACGGCGAGAGCGTCGCCAACGCCGAGCGCCGCTTCACCAGGGACGAGCACGAGCCGCTCACCGAACAGGGGGTGGCGCAGGCCCGCCGCACGGCGCTGCGCCTGGCCGAGAGTTGCAGTGCGGTGGCCCTCTACTCGAGTCCCTACCGCCGCGCCCACCACACGGCGCTCGAGATCGGCTCGCGGCTGCGGCTCGAGCCCCGCATCGACCAGCGGCTCTACGAGCAGGGTTTCGGCGAGCTCACCGGGAGGCCCTACGGCGACTACTTCGGGCGCCACGCGCACGTCGCCGGCGCCGGCCGCTGGCGACTGGCGGCGCCCGGAGGAGAGTCGCTCGAACAGGTCGCCGGCCGCGTCGGTCCCGCGATCGCCGAGATCGCCTGCCGCCATCCGGGGCAGGCGGTGGTGGTGGTCAGCCACGGAGGCGTCATGGCGGCGCTCCGGCTGTGGGCGCACGGCGACTTCGAGAGCGCGCCGGTTCCGACCGAGAATGCCGGTGGGTACCGTCTGGTTGTCGGGTCCGGAGGCGCCTGGTTCGGACCTCCCGAGCCACTGTTCTGAAGCCACCCGCCGCAGGGTCGCAGCGAGCCCTCGGTTCCTTGACAGTCTGGCGGGTCTCCCATAGAACTGACGGCTCCCGCGCCAGTTCACTCCCTCGCGACCAGAGTCCGGCCGAACCCCTCTCGGCCGCCGTCTTCCAGGACCTCCAGGCTCCCACCCCCGCAGCGCCACGCGGCCCCCGACACCGGAAGAGATCGAGTAGGGATCGCAGCCGCCGCCGACGCGCCGCCAACCTGCCACGGATGACCATGATGAAGATCAAGCGCTCCCTCCAGACCGTCGCCACTGTGGCCCTCGCCGGCCTCGCGCTCGCTTGCCCGAGCTCCGACGAGGCGAAGAAGATCGGCGTCGTGCTGCCCCTCTCCGGCGAGGACGTGACCTACGGCGAGTCGATCCGCGAAGGCCTCGAGCTCGGGCTCGACGAGGTCAACGCGCGCTCGGAGGTGCCGGTGCAGTTCACCATCGACGTGCAGGACTCCAAGTCCTCGCCCGAGGGGGCCGCCGAGGCCTACCGGGTGGCCGCGAGCGAAGCGATCGCGGTGATCGGCGGAGCGACCTCGCCGGAGGCGCTCGCCCTCGCGCCGCTCGCCGATTCCGACCAGAAGGTGCTGCTCTCGCCGACCGCTTCGAGCCCCGAGCTGAGTCGCGTCTCGCAGTGGTTCTACCGCATCTTCCCGAGCTCCGAGGCCGAGGCGGTGGCCATGTCCCGCTTCCTCAACGACAAGACCTGGCTGCAGCCTGAGGTCGCGGTCGCGTTGATCGCCGACGAGCCTTACGGCCGCGGTGCGGCGGACAGTCTCGGCGAGGTGCTGGATGGCGGCTTCGACGCAGAGGTGACCTTCCCCGCGGGCACCGCCGACCTCACCGCGCAGATCGACGAGGTGCTGGCCGCCTTCCCTCAGCGCGACGACCCGGAGAAGGCGCGGGTGGTCTTCGTCGCCGCCCGAGGTGGCGACCTGTTTCGGGCCATCAGCGGCCTGCGCACCGCCGGATTCAACGCCAACCACCACTGGGTCTTCGCCACCTCGGCGCTGGCCAGCCCCTTCGTGATGAGCAACCTCGGGGTCGACGCCAACCGCGTCTTCTTCGCCCAGGGAGCCTTCGACGTCGAGTCGGAAGAGGAGCCGATGAAGAGCTTCGTCGCGGCCTACGAGCTGCGCTACGGACGCAAGCCGGACCTCTACGCCGCCCACGGCTACGACGCCATCCACGTCCTCGGTCAGGCGAGCATCGAGGCCCCCAACGTCCAGTTCCCCTCCGACATCCTCACCGGCATGCGCTCGATCAGCAACTACCAGGGCGCCACCGGAAACATCCAGTTCCGCGAGAGCGGCGACGTGCAGAAGTTCGCCCGCATGTTCTATGTCGACGACGGCGAGATCGTCGACTACCAGGAGTGGGAAGAGGAGCGCCAGAAGGAGCGCGCCGATCGGATGCGGGAGCTGCAGCGTCGCCAGGAGGAGCTGAACCGGCGACTCAACGCAGTCGAGAACTGACGGCTCGGACGGCTGGGTCGTGGCGCTGGGGCAGAGGGCCGACGGCTCCCGGCGCTGCTGGAATCGAGTGCGCCTCGGCGTCGTACCGGATCGCCACGGTCGCGGATCGCGTGGCCGTCGGCTCGTCGGGCGGGTCGAACGGTGAGTGACTGGAGGAGCATCCCGTGGCGGGAATCGAACGATACGGCAGCTACGTCCCCTTCTTCCGCCTGACCCGCGCCGCCCTCGGTGGCGGCAAGGGCGAACGCGCCGTCGCCAGCTACGACGAGGACAGCGCCTCGATGGCGGTGGAGGCGGCCCGCGAGGCGCTGCGGGGCTCAGAGGGTGGCGTCGACACCCTGCTCTTCTCCACCACCAGCCCGCCGTACGCCGAGAAGCTCAACGCCGCCACGGTCGCCGCGGCGCTGCAGCTCGAGGAAGGCGTCTGCGCGCTCGATCTCGGCGGCTCGTCGCGTACGGGCCTCTCGTCGCTGCTCGCCGCTCTCGATCTGGCCAGCTCGGGCCGCCGGGTGCTGGCCACGACCGCCGACGTGGTGGTGGGGGCACCGAGCGGTCCGCGCGAGGCCGCCGGCGGCGACGCCGCGGCGGCGTTCGTCGTCGGCTCCGACGACGGCATCGCGCGGCTGATCGGTCGTGGCGCGACCACCCGTGAGGTGCTCGACGTCTGGCGCACGGAGCAGATGCCCTTCGCCCGTCAGTGGGAGGATCGTTTCGGTGCCGAGGTCTTCGAGCCGCTGGTGCAGGCCACCGTCGACGAGGCTCTCGAGGACGCGGGCTGCGAGATGAAGGACCTGGCGCGGGTGGTCGCCGACGGAACCAACCCGAGGGTGCTCAAGTCGTTCGCCAAGAAGGCACGCCTGAGCCCGGAGCAGATCGGCGCCGACCCGTCGATGCGCATCGGCCGCGCCGGCGCCGCCGCAGCCGGCCTGGGCCTCGCCGCCGCGCTCGACGAGGCGAAGCCAGGCGACAAGATCCTCGTCTTCTGCGCCGCCGACGGGGTCGACGCGGCGGTCTTCGAGGTCACCTCGAGCGTCGATCAGGGCCGACCGCGCCACTCGGTCGGCTCCTGGATCGACTCGAAGCGCAGCGACCTCGCCTACACGTCCTATCTCAAGTGGCGCGAGATCCTGCCGTTCGAGCCACCGCGGCGTCCCGATCCCGATCGCCCCGCGGCGCCGCCGATGCAGCGGGCCGAACGCTGGAAGTTCGCCTTCGTCGGGTCGCGCTGCGGCAACTGCGACTCGGTCAACCTGCCGCCGCAGCGGGTCTGCGTGGTCTGCCAGGCGGTCGACCAGATGACTGCCGAGCCGTCGGCGGACGCCGAATGCCGCGTCGCCACCTACACCATCGACCGGCTGGCCTACTCGCTGCAGCCGCCGATCGTCGCCGCGGTGGTAGACTTCACCAACGGCGGGCGTTTCAACTGTCAGCTCACCGACGTCGACCCCGACAGCGTCGGCATCGGCGACGAGTTGGAGATGACCTTCCGGCGCTTCTTCACCGCTGGCGGCGTGCACAACTACTTCTGGAAGGCGCGTCCCAAGCGCTGACCGCCGTTGGGCCTCAGGTCGCGCCTGAGCGCGCGGCTCGCCGCCGCATCATCGGACTCGCACCACCCCTACCGAGCGGTCGGCAGGTGAACCGGGAAAGAGGAGAGCACCATGGCCAGCAAGGGCATCTGTGATCGCGTCGCCATCGTCGGAATGGGGTGCACACGATTCGGCGAGCACTGGGACCGCAGCGCCGCCGACCTGCTGGTGGACGCGGCGCAGGAGGCCTACGCCTCCGCCGGAGTCGAGGCCGACCAGGTCGACGCCTACTGGCTGGGGACCATGGGCAGCGGCATCTCGGGACTCACCGCCGCAGAGCCGCTGAAGATCCAGTACAAGCCGGTGACCCGGCTCGAGAACATGTGCGCCACCGGCAGCGAGGCGATCCGCAACGCCGCCTACGCGGTGGCCAGCGGTGCCTACGACCTGGTGGTGGCGATGGGCGTCGAGAAGCTCAAGGACTCGGGCTACAGCGGGCTGGTCGGCAACGCCCCGCCGGGCGACGGCACCGAGTCGGGAATGACCGCGCCGGCGAACTTCTCGCTGCTGGCGCCGGCCTACGCCGAGAAGTACGGCGTCGAGCTGGAGACCCTGCGCGACGTGCTCTCGAAGATCGCCTACAAGAACCACTACAACGGCGCCCGCAACCAGAAGGCACAGTTCCAGCGCGAGGTGCCGCTCGACGTGATCAACGCCTCGCCGAAGGTCGCCGGCATGCTCGGCATCATGGACTGCTCGGGGGTCAGCGACGGAGCCGCCGCGGCGGTGATCTGCCGCGCCGAGGACGCACACAAGTACAACGCCAAGCCGATCTTCATCAAGGCGCTGTCGTTCGTCGCCGGGCCTGCCGAGGGCGCCAAGCGTCAGGACTACGACTTCACCACCTTCCCCGAGGTCGTCGCCAGCGCCAAGGACGCGTACGAGCAGGCCGGCATCGAGGATCCGCGCGAGCAGATCAGCATGGCCGAGGTGCACGACTGCTTCACCCCGACCGAGCTGGTGCTGATGGAGGACCTCGGGTTCTCGCCGCGCGGCAAGGCCTGGCAGGACACCCTCGACGGGCGCTTCGATCTCAAGGGGGCGCAGCCGGTCAATCCCGACGGCGGGCTGAAGAGCTTCGGCCACCCGATCGGCGCCAGCGGACTGCGCATGATGTACGAGATGTGGCTGCAGTTGCGCGGTGAGGCGGGCGAGCGTCAGATCGACTCCCCCAAGCTCGGCCTCACCCACAACCTCGGCGGCGGTCCGGGACGCGCGGTCAGCTTCGTCTCCGTCGTCGGTCTCTGAGCCGGCCGCTCCACGACGCGTGGAGGAGGGCGCGCCCCTGCCCGGCGACGACTCACGGATCCGTCCTCAGCGGCCGCGGCGCGCATCGCCGGAGCCCCCGAGCGACGAGCGTTCGCTCTTCGAGCGGGCCGTCGAGGAGCTGTCGCGACGCGACGCCCGGACGCTGCAGCGCTACAAGCACGGTGGCCGGATGCCGAGCGAGCGCCCGCTCGCCGGCCCCGCTGCCCGCGGCTCCGGCGAGACGGCCTACTCGCGTCGCCTCGATCTGCACGGCCGCGATCCGGAGGCGGCGGAGAGCCTGGTCGATCGGCTGCTCGCGGCGGCACCTTCGGGTGACTGGGTGCTGGTGGTCCACGGCCGCGGCTCCGGGCGCCTGGCGCGCCGCGTCGTCGACCAGCTCGATCGCGACCCCCGCGTCGCCGAGCACCGCGGCGCGCCACCTCGCCTCGGCGGTGAAGGAGCGAGGCTGGTGCGCGTAAGATAGGCCGACGGCTCCTCCGGGCGGGTGACGTTCCTCGCCGCGGTCGGATGGTGCCGAGAGGACCGACGTGCAGGAGACGCGAGTCACCAGGCGACAGGATGCGGACAGGCCCGTGGAGCGCGCCGCTCCCCGGGAAGCACGGTCGTTGCTCCTCGGCGGGGCAGCGCACGAGCTCAACAACATCTTCGCCCAGACCCTCCTGCTCGCCGAGGTGCTCGCCACCGCCGACCTCGATCCCGAGCTGGCCGGCATGCTCGAGAGCCTGCAGAGATCCGTGCAGAGAGGCATCAACGTGGTCGGGCGGCTGGTGGAGCAGAGCCATCTCGCGCCGGGCGAGCCGATCCGTCTCGATCCCCGGCACCTGGTGTCGGCGGTGCACAAGCGCTCGGAGGGCCTGATCGGCGAGGACGTGCTGATCAGCCACCGCTATCCCGAGACGGTGTTCGACATCCAGGTCGAGCCCCAGGGCCTGCTCGATACCATCCTCGAGTTGTGCCGCGCGACCGCCGTGGAGCTGGTGGCGGGCGGCCACCGGCCGCGCGTCGACGTGCTGGTGACGATGCTGGAGGGGTCGCCCGGTAGGAAGGTCTGCCTCGGCGTCACCGCGCCGCCGTCGCTGATCGTCGAGGGCGGCCTCGAGCCGTGCGACGCCCTGGACCTCGACCGATACCGCGAGCACCGGCACGGCGGCCTGCTCGAGGGTCTGAGCGCGGCGGCAGGCCGTCTCGGTGCCAGCTGCCGCGTGATGAGGGAAGGCCCCGGGATCTTCCTGGCACTGGTGTTCGACGCCATCGAGTGAGGTGAGCGGGTGCGGGGTGGCCAGCGGGTCGAAGACGGTCTCCCGCACGCCTCCAGTGTGCCCGGTGGATTTTCAGGGAGGTGACGATGGCGACGGACGCGGGACTCGCGGTGTTGGACTCCTTTCGACTCGACGGACGGGTGGCGGTGGTCACCGGCGCCTCGTCGGGTCTCGGGGTCGTGTTCGCCCGTGCCATGAGCGCCGCAGGAGCGGCGGTGGTGGTGGCGGCGCGGCGCGAAGAGCGCCTCCAGGAGCTCGCGGCCCGGCTCGCCGAGGGCGGCAGGGAGGCGCTGGCGGTGCGCTGTGACGTCACCGATCGTGGCGACGTGGCGCGCCTGTGCGAGCGGACGCTGGAGGAGTTCGGGCGCGTCGACGTGCTGATCGCCAACGCCGGAGTCTCGGACCCGAAGCCCGCCGAGTCGGAGCCCGAGGAGACCTTCCGCTGGATCGTCGACGTCAACCTGCACGGCGTGTTCTGGTGCAACCAGAGCTTCGGCGCCGCGATGCTGGGGCAGGACGGCGGCGGTTCGATCGTCAACGTCGCCTCGGTGCTCGGCCTGGTCGGCGGCGGACAGATCCCACAGGCCTCCTACACCGCGAGCAAGGGCGCGGTGGTGAACATGACCCGCGAGCTCGCGGCGCAGTGGGCGCGTCGCGGCGTGCGGGTCAACGCGCTCGCCCCAGGGTTCTTCGAGTCCGAGATGACCGAGGAGATGTTCGCCTCCGAGACGGGGCGCAACTGGATCCGCAAGCGCACACCGATGGGTCGTGCCGGCGCCGAGCACGAGCTCGCGGCTGCGGCGCTCTTCCTCGCCTCCGACGCGTCGAGCTACGTCACCGGGCAGACCCTGGCGGTCGACGGAGGGTGGACCATCGTCTGAGCTTCGCGACGCCCGACGTCGACGGCGGTCGCTGCTGGCGGCACGCCGCGGAAACACGATCGCGGTCGCCGGCGTAGTCGGGGAGACTCGGGACGTGGCGATCGCAGCGAGGAAGCGCGCTGCCTGTCGCTGCTCCCGCCGGCCAGACATCCCGTCCAGACCCTGTCCACAGCGACGATGCCCGACTGCCAGGCCGCCATGAGCCATGAGTGAAGACACCCGATCGAGGAGCGGCTGCTGGCGTTGCGGCTGCTGGGGCTGCCTGGCCGTCGTGGTCGGCGGCATCCTCCTGCTCGTCGTCATGGGCGTGGCGCAGTACGCCCGCCAGCGCGGCGAAGCGGTGGTCGAGGAAGTCACCAGCGATCGCGCGTTGCCCACCGTCGCAGACCTCGAGGCGCTGCGTCGCGCCGGCGAGATCGGTGGCCCGACCAGACTGCCCGATGCCGAGGACTCGGCGGGAGTCGCGGTGGGCACGGTCGAGCTCGATCTCGGGCTCGGCGAGTTCGAGATCGTCGCCGGGCCTCCGGGCTCCGGCGTCGAGGTCAGTGGCACCTACGAGCCCGATGCCTTCAACCTGCGTGAGGAGCTCGAGCAGCGCGACGACGGCAGCTGGACCTACCGCCTCTCCTTCCGGCCACGTGGCGGCATGCTGGGGATGATGTTCACCGGCGCCGGCAACGACCCGCAGAATCGGCTGCGCATCTCGCTGCCGCCGGACAAGCCCTTCGATCTGGTCGGCGAATGGGGCGTCGGCGAGGTCCACGCCGAGCTGGGTGGTCTGTGGCTGCGCACGGTCGACCTCGAGATCGGCACCGGCGGTCACTCGGTGAGCTTCTCCACCCCCACGGTCCAGCCGGTGGGTGAGGTCCGGCTGCGCAAGTCGATCGGTGAGCTCGAGGTCGATCAGCTCGGCAACGCCTCGCCTGCCAGCGCGGTGATCACCCAGCGCATCGGCGAGCTGCGCGTCGACCTCGACGGCGCCTGGATCGCCGACGCCGACCTCACGCTGCGCAACCGGCTGGGAGAGCTCGACGTCGACGCGCCGCGCGGGGCGCGGATCGAGGTCAGCGGCGAGGCTCAGGGACTGGTCGAGAGGCGCATCGACCTGCCGGACGAGAGCGCACTTCCCGACGACGCGCCGCTCCTGCGCCTCGACCTCAGCGCGCAGGTCGGCGAGGTGCGGGTCGATCCGCCGCGCCGGGGAGAGGATGGGGGATAGGGGTGTAGGGGATGGGGACCGAGGAGAGGGTGTAGGGGTTAGGGGATAGGGGTTGGGGGAACAGTGAGGTCGCGGTTCCGCCGCGATCGTGGCCGATGGTCTGCCGATGCGCTCCTCCGGGAGCGCGGAACGGAAGCGAGACTTTGTACACGGGTCCTTGTTCCCTGTTCCCTGTTCCCTTGCCCCTAACCCCTAACCCCTAACCCCCAACCCCCAACCCCCTGACCCCCAACCCCCAACCCCCAACCCCTCCTCTTCCCGGCGAGCGATCGCCCCGACTTGCTACTGTCTGCCCCGAAGCCCCGACTGGTCGACGCGGCCCCGTGCCTGCGTCGAGGAGAGAACCTCAGCCCCGATGACGCCGTTCGATTCGAAGGTGGCTCGAAGGCGCGCCCACCGTGATGCGGTGGGGCTGCAAGCACTCGTCCGGCGAGTGACCCGATGAGCGACGCGGCTCGGGACGGTGGGATCTTCCTCCACCACTATCCCTCCTCGCTGTTCTCCGAGAAGGTACGGCTGGCGCTCGGCGTGCGCGAGCTGGCATGGCGGTCGGTGCGCATCGCCGAGATCATGCCGCGCCCCGACCTGATGCCGCTGACCGGTGGCTACCGGCGCACGCCGGTGCTGCAGATCGGCGCCGACATCTATTGCGACACCGGCTGCATCCTGCCCGCCATCGACCTCCTCCCTGGTGGCGGCCCGTCGCTGTTCCCGTACGGCGGCCGCGAATGGCCGATCGCGCGCTGGGCCGACACCGCCTTCTTCCAGAGCGCCGTCGGCGTCGTGTTCGGGAGGATCGATCCCGCGGCGCTGCCGCCGGGATTCGTCGCCGACCGCGAGAAGCTGTCGGGGCGCCCGTACGATCTCGCCGCGCTACGCGCTGCGCTGCCGCACTCGGCCGCTCAGCTGCGCGGCGCCGCCGCCTGGGTCGAGCGCTCGGCGAGCGCCGGCCCGCGATCCGGCTTCCTGCTCGGCGATCGAGTCAGCGCCGCCGATCTGGCGGTCTACATGGTGTTCTGGTTCGTCGAGCACCTGGCTCCGGACGCCCTGTCCGGGATCGCCGGTCCGGCGACCCGGGCCTGGATGCAGCGCGTCGCCCTGATCGGGCACGGATCGCCGCACACGGCGACGGCGCAGGAGGCTCTCGAGGCCGCCGCGCAGGGGAGTCCCGCGGCCGGCCCAGGCGAGGTCCTCGACGCCGGACTGGCGGTCGGGGAGCTCGTCGCGGTCACCCCCGACGACTACGGCCGGGTACCGGTCGTCGGCGAGCTGCTGGTCGCCGACCGCGAGCGGATCGTGGTCCGTCGCCACGACTCCCGTGTCGGTGAGGTCGCAGTGCACTTCCCGAGGGTCGGATTCCATCTCGCGGCCGCACCGCCGGAGATGTCGGACCACGACGAGACGCCCGGAGCCGGCGACGACGCCTCCGACGCCGCGGCGGGGGAGGCTTCCCGATGACCCTGGAGATCGGTTTCCTCTTCGCCCTCCTGGGGGCGATGGTCTACCTCTTCCTCACCGAGAAGATCCCGGTCGATCTGACCGCCTTCCTCGGCCTCGTGATCCTGATCTTCGCCGGCTACGTGGCGCCGGAGGACGCCTTCTCGGGCTTCGCCTCTTCGGCCGTGATCACCATGCTGGCGATCTTCATCGTCAGCGCGGCGCTGCTCAACACCGGGGTGGCGGACGGTGTCGCCGGGCGCATCCATCGCTGGGTTGGCAGCCGCGAGATCCCGCTCGTCGTCACGATCATGATCGTCGCCGGCGTGCTGTCGGCGTTCATGAACAACATCGCGGCGACGGCGGTGCTGATGCCGGCGGTCGCCAGCCTCGGCCGCAAGGCCGACCTGCCGCCGTCGCGGCTGTTCATGCCGCTCGCCTTTGGCGCCATCCTCGGCGGCACCACGACCCTCGTCGGCACGCCTCCCAACCTGCTCGCCGGGGCGATGCTCGAGGAGCGCGGCATGCAGCCGTTCGGGCTCTTCGACTTCACCCCGATCGGCCTGCTCCTGCTCGGCCTCGGCACGGTGTTCATGGCGACGCTCGGGCGGCGACTGCTGCCGCGGGTCGACGCCGAGAAGGCCGGCGGCGAGGGGGGGCTCGAGCTGGCTCGCCTCTACCAGCTCGAGGGCAGCCTGCTGAGCATCGCGGTGCCCAAGGACTCGAGGCTCGACGGCGCGACCCTGGAGGAGACCGACCTCGGCTCGACCCTCGGGGTGCAGATCCTCGAAATCCGCCGCGACCGCCAGAAGCTGCTGGCGCCGTCGCGCACCACCCGTCTGCAGGCGGGCGACGAGCTGCTGGTGCAGGGCAAGCTCGAGGACCTGCGCGAGATCCTCAGGGTGCGCGGCGTCTCGGTCGCCGATGCCGAGAGCGGCATGATGCGCCGGCCGCAGAGCAGCATCCGCGGTGTGCGGGCGAAGCTGCCCGAAGGCTCGCCGCTGATCGGCCGTTCGCTGCGCGAGCTCGACTTCCGTGGCCGCTACGGCTGCGCCGTGATCGAGATCGAGCGAGAGGGCGAGGCGGTGCGCGATCACCTGGCCTCCGAGATCCTGATGCGCGGCGACGTGGTGATCGGTATCGGCGTCGAAGGCGCGCTCGATCGGCTCGAGGAGGAGTTCGATCTCGTCGACTCGAGCGCCGAGGTGCTCGAGAGCCTGTCGGAGCGCTCGATCTTCCTGCTCGACGTCCCTGCCACCTCGCCGCTGGTCGGCGTCAGCCTCGGGGTCAGTCGCATGGGCGAGCTGATGGGCCTGACCGTCATCGGCATCGTGCGCGGCAGCGGCAACTGGCTCCCGGTCACGGCCGACGAGGTGATCGAGGCCGGCGACAAGCTGCTGGTTTCCGGCGAGCGTTCGCGCATCCAGGGTCTGGTGGCCCTCGACGACCTGCGGCTGGAGTCGGTCAGCTCGCTGCCGAAGCTGGAGTCGGAGAGCGTGCTGGTGGCCGAGGCGACGATCGCGCCGCGCTCGGGCCTCGACGGCAAGACCCTCCGCGAGCTCGACTTCCGCGACCGCTACGGGGTGCAGGTGCTGGGCGTCTGGCGCGAGGGCAGCGCCATCCGCGAGCGCCTCGCCCAGCTGGCGCTGCGGGTCGGCGACGGCCTGCTGCTGCAGGGGCCGCGCGAGAAGATCGCGGCGCTCGGCAGCGACCGCGACTTCATCGTGCTGGCCGACGTCGCGGTGCAGGAGCGGCGCACCCGCAAGGCGCCGTTTGCCATCGCCGGGCTGGCGCTGATGGTGGCGCTGGTGGTGGCCGGGATCCAGCCGATCCAGGTCTCGGCCTTCGCCGCCGCGACGCTGGTGATCCTGAGCGGCGCGCTGACCATGCAGGAGGCCTACCGTGCGATCGAGTGGCGGGCGATCTTCCTGGTCGCCGCGGTGCTCCCGGTCGGCGGCGCGATGGAGAAGAGCGGCGCGGCGCTGCTGCTCGCGCAGACCGTGATCGACGGCGCCGGGCCACTCGGACCGTACGCCGTGCTCGGCTCGCTCATCGTCCTCTCCAGCCTGCTCAGCCAGGGGCTCGACGGGGCGCCCGCCGTCGTGCTGCTGACTCCGGTGGTGCTGCAGGCGGCGGAGGGACTGGGCCTCAGCCCCTATCCCCTGATGATGGGCGTCGCCCTCGCGGCCTCGGCGGCCTTCATGACGCCGTTCAGTCACAAGGCCAACCTGCTGGTGATGGGTCTCGGCGGCTACAGGAGCATGGACTACGTGCGGGTCGGCACGCCGCTGACGATCGTCCTGCTGGCGTTGATGACCTTCCTGGTGCCGTTCTTCTTCCCCTTCTGACGCGATCGGGGCGGCGCCGGCGCAGTCGTGGCGGGACTTGCCACGGAGGGGGTCGATGCGGGATCCTGGCAAGGATGAACCCGGTCGCGATCGAGCTCCGGCGCGCTGCGGGACCGCGGCGGTCCGCGGCCGCTCTGTGCCTCGCGCTCGCCTGCGTCGCGGCGGCCGGCGCCCAGCCGTGGCCCGAGTCGAGTCCACAGGAACAGGGAGTGTCGAGCGAGGCGATCGAGGCGATGGTGGCCCACGTCCGGGACCACCCCCGCTTCTCGCACAGCTACGCGCTGCTGGTGGTCCGCCACGGCACGCTGATCTCGGAGACGTATTTCCGCGGCCGCGATCCGGAGGCTCTCAACGATCTGCGCTCGGTGACCAAGAGCGTGCTCTCGCTGCTCACCGGCATCGCCATCGAGCGCGGCGAGCTCGCCGATCCGCAGACGCTGGTACGGGAGATGCTGCCGTCCTACGCGCCGCTGCTCGCCGGGCGGCCGCAGTGGGAGCTGTCGATCGAGCACCTGCTGACGATGCAGGCCGGCCTGCGATGGAGCGACTCGGCGGCGCCCTGGCTGCCCGCGGTCTTCGAGAGCCCCGATCTGGTCGAGTTCGTGCTCGTCCAGCCGAGCGAGACCGAGCCGGGCCGCCGCTTCCTCTATTCGACCGGGCTCTCCCAGGTGCTGGCCAAGGCGTTGATCGGCGCCACCGGGATGCAACCGCACGACTACGCGCGACAGCATCTGTTCCCGGCCCTCGGCATCGAGCGCAGCAGCTGGCTGGTGCGGCCTTCGGGTGACGACTACGGCGGGCTGGGGATGGCGCTGCGGCCGCGCGACCAGTGCCGGCTCGGCCAGCTCGCCCTGCAGCGCGGCTTCTGGAACGGCGTCCAGGTCGTCTCCGAGGATTGGATCGACCAGTCGACTCTCAACCGCAGCCCCGACCCGGCGAACGGCTACGGCTACCGCTGGTGGGTGCCGATCCAGGATGCCGCCGCGGGGCGCTTCGTCGCGATCGGCTACGGCGGCCAGTACGTCGACGTCGACCCGGCCACCGACACGGTCATCTGCCTGACCAGCGAGTGGAACGTGCCGAACAACCGCCACATCGCCCTGTGGGAGTTCCAGACGCTGCGCGACCTGTTCGCTTCCGGTCTGCTGCCCGAGGCGCCCTCCGGACTGCGGTGGCTCGACGCCGCCGGCCAGCCGGCGGCCGACCCGGTGGTGGTGCTCGAGCGCGACGAGGATCACACCTACACCTTGCAGCTCGAGCGCCACGGCGCCGCCGACGGCAGCCTGCGGCTGCGCCTGCAGACGGTGCGCGGCTCGGCCCGCCCACGCAGCGACTACGTGCCGCTGCTGCGGGAGCTCTTCTGGCCCGCCGGCGACGCCTCGCCGCGCCCGGTCGAGATCACCGTGCTCGCCGACCAGACGCCCGAGCCGAGCGAGGACTTCGCGCTCCGTGCCACCGTGCTCGCCGGCAACGCCACCGCGCCGCCGGACCTCGCACTGCGCATCGAGGAGGGGCCGGCGACCCTGCCGACCGTGCTGCGGTGGTCGTCGTCGGAGGTGGCGGTCGTCGAGGGTGGGTCCGAGTCCGTCGGACTGCATCGCGAGGGTGATCTCGGCACCGAGCTCAGCGTCGAGGTCGTCGCTCTGCCGGTGACCACGGGCGCCGACGAGGTGACGCTCGCGGTCCCCGCGCAGGGTGGCGGTGGTTCCGGCGCGCTGACGCTCACCTTCGCGGTCGGCGAGGCGCTCGCGCCGCTGGTGCTGGCGGCGTCGGAGGACGGCTTCGAGGAGGCGAGTGAGATCCTCGAGCTCACGGTGCTCGGCCACCAGGACCTGACGCTGCCGCCGCCGCTGCCGGTGGTGGTGCAGGACGCCGGCGCCCTCGACGCCGAGTGCGCGCCGACGGCCCCCGGCTGCCTCGCCGGCGGGCGCTTCCGGGTCGAGGCCACCTGGCGGGACCCGGTCGGTGGCGGGGTCGGATCGGCCACGCCACGGCGTCTCGGCGCCGGCACGGTCGCGAGCTCGGTCGCGATGACCTTCTTCGACCCGGACAACGTCGAGCTGCTGATCAAGCTGGTCGACGGCGGCGCCATCAACCAGCACTTCTGGAGCTACTTCGGCAAGCTCTCCGATCTCGACGTCTGGCTGGTGCTCAGCGATCGCGCCGCGCGTCGGGTGCGGGTCTACCGTGCACCGGGCGGCACGCTCTGCGGCGGAGCCGACGTCGAGGCGTTCGGGTCGGCGCCGGCGCCCGCCGTGACCGCTGGGCCCATGCCTGCGGCGCCGCTCCCCCGGTCCTCTGCTCCTGGCCTGGGAACGGAATGCCCCTCGGACGCCATCTGTTTCCACGACAGGTTCGAAGCGCGGGTCAGCTGGCGCGACGCCGAAGGCGTCAGCCACACCGGCTTCCCGGTCGTTCCAGGGACCTCCCAAGGGGGGTCGCAGTCCGGATCCTCCAGAGACTCCGGATCCTTCTGGTTCTTCACCGCCGACAACGTCGAGGTGACCGTGAAGGTGCTGGACGGACGGCCGCTGAACCAACGGTTCTGGATCTTCGGCGGCTCGCTCACCGACCTCGACTACACCGTCGAGGTACTCGACCGCAGCGACGGCTCGGAGCGCTCCTACCACCACCCGGCCGGCGACCTCTGTGGCTTCGCCGACACCGACGCCTTCGACTGAAGCTCACCCGCGCTAACGCTCCCCGATCCACGGTACCTCTGTTCATCCGCCTGCCGTCGAGCTCACCGCGAACCCGCGGTCGCTACGCCAGCTCGCTCGTCGCCCAGACGGGATCCCCTCTCAGGAGACCTCCGATGCCGCGCAAGTCGATCCTCGTCCCGCTCCTCCTCATCGCCGCCGTCGCCGGCTATCTCGGCGCCCGCGCCATCGCGCCGGGCCAGGCCGCAGCGGCGCCCAACCTGGCGATGACGCCGGCCGCAGTGGCGGCGTCGTTGCCCGAGGACACCAGTGACGCGGTGCGCGAGAAGACGCAGCGCTACATGGAGTACGAGAGCTCGCTGCGGCTCGACGCCGAGCAGCAGAAGATCAAGGAGGCGGCGTTGACGCCGATCCCGGCGCCGTGCTGCAGCGACAACAGCGCTCTGACCTGCTGCTGCCCGTGCAACCTGTCGCGCACCATCTGGGGACTCACCGCCCATCTCATCGTCGAGCAGGGCGTCACCGATCCGGCGAAGATCCAGAGCGAGGTCGAGTCCTGGATCGAAGAGGTGAAGGGCCCGGCCGGCTTCTCGGGCGACACCTGCTACACCGGCGGATGCGGCCGCGCCTTCCACGACAACGGCTGCGGCGGCATGCGCCCGAGTCAGCTGGTGCTCTGAGGCGATCGCTCCTCACAGCGCGCCGCTGAGCAGGCCGAGACCGACAAGCACCAGCAGGGCGGTGGTCAGGCGGCGGATGCCGCGCACCGTCGCCTTGCCCAGCATGCGTTTACCGAGCAGGCTGCCGCTGAGGGCGCAGACCACGGCCACCACCAGGACCTGCTGCTGCTGACGTCCGCCGAGCCCGCTCAGCGAGCCGCCGGCCAGCGCCACGGCGTACGCGCCGAGGCGGAAGACGTCGACCACCGAGGCGAGCACCGCCTGGGTGCCGGCGTAAGTCCTCGGCTCGAGCTCGAGCGGTACCAGGAAGGCCGCGCGCAGCGCTCCCTGGTGCCCGGAGAGGCCGCCGAAGAAGCCGGCGATGGCGCCGCCGAGCGGCAGCCAGCGCGGTGCGAAGCGCAAGCGCCGGGTGGCCGGCAGGACCTCCAGCGCGGCGAACAGCAGGATCAGCACGCCGAGCACCGCCTCGACGGCACTGACCTGCCAGAACAGCATGCGGCCCACCAGTGGATCGAGCGGCGGGCTCCACGAGAAGAGCACCGGTCCGCCACTGAGGGCCGCCAGCGTCGCGGCGCCGAGCAGTGCGGCGAGGGCCGCCGGGATCCCGAAGCGCAGCACCACCCGGTAGTCGGCCTGGCGCCAGAGCAGCGCCAGCTTGAACAGGCTGTTGCAGCCGTGCACGATCGCGGTCAGCAGCACTGCGACCGGCGCCGGGAAGAAGAGCGCCAGGGTGGGCATCAGCAGGGTGCCGAGGCCGAAACCCGAGAAGAGCGTCAGCAGCGCGACGGAGAAGCTGACGAGGGCGACGACGAAGAGCACGCTGCACTCCAGCTGCGGTCGGTCGGTCGTTGCGGCGCCGGCGCCGCCGCGGTCAGCGCACCCGCAGGCCCGGTGAGGCGCCGGCGTCCGGCGACACCAGGAAGATCTCCTCGCCACCGGGACCCGCGGCGAGCACCATCCCCTCGGAGGTGCCGAAGCGCATCTTGCGGGCTTTGAGGTTGGCGACCACGACGACGTGCCGATCGACCAGGTCCTCCGGCGAGTAGGCCGACTTGATGCCGGCGAAGACCTGGCGCCCGACGCCGGAGCCGAGGTCGAGCTCGAGGCGCAGCAGCTTGTCGGCCCCCTCGACCGCCTCGGCGCGCACGATCCGGGCCACCCGCAGGTCGAGCTTGGCGAAGTCGTCGATGGTGATCTCGGCGCCGATCTCCTCGCCGCCGGGCGGCCCCGCGGGTTCGGGCGTCTCGGCCGGCTCGTCCGGGCTCGCGGTCATGGTGTCCTTCGAGGCCTCGACGACGGCCTCGACGGCGGCCGCCTCGATGCGGGTCATCAGCGGCTCGTAGGGCGCGATCGTCTCGCCGAGCAGCGGCCGCAGCCGGTCGTCCCAGCCGAGCTCGACGCCGCCGAGGAACTGCTCGCCGCGGCGGGCGATGCCTGGCACGATCGGCTTGAGGTAGATCAGCAGGGTGCGGAACAGGTTGATGCCGGTGGTGCACACCGCCGCGACCTGGTCGCGGGTCTCCTCCTGCTTGGCGAGCACCCACGGCTTGCGCTCGTCGACGTAGCGGTTCGCCTCGTCGGCGAGCGCCATGATCCTGCGCACCGCCTGGTTGGTGGAGCGGCGCTCGTAGAGCTCGGCGATCTCGTCGCCGGCGGCGGCGAAGCGCTCGAACAGCTCGGCGTCGTCCAGCGCGTCGGCCAGCCTTCCGCCCGAGTGCTTGTGCAGGAAGCCGGCGCAGCGGCTGGCGATGTTGACCGCCTTGCCGACCAGGTCGGAGTTCACCCGCTGCACGAAGTCCTGCAGGTTGAGGTCGATGTCGCCGAGACCGCTGCCCAGCTTCGCCGCCAGGTAGTAGCGCAGCGCGTCCGCCGGCAGGTGGTCGAGGTAGGTGCGGGCCATGATGAAGGTGCCGCGCGACTTCGACATCTTGGTGCCGTCGACGGTGAGGAAGCCGTGCACCGGCACCGACGTCGGCAGGCGGTAGCCGCCGCCCCACAGCAGCGCCGGCCAGAACAGGCAGTGGAAGTAGAGGATGTCCTTGCCGATGACGTGGTACACCTCGGTGCGCCCGGCGTTCTCGCGCTTCCAGAAGTCGTCGAACTCGATCCCCTCGCGCTCGCACAGCTCGGCGAAGCTGGCCAGATAACCGATCGGCGCGTCGACCCAGACGTAGAAGTACTTGCCCGGCGCATCGGGGATCTCGAAGCCGAAGTAGGGCGCGTCACGCGAGACGTCCCAGTCCCGCAGACCCTCGGCGAACCACTCCTCGAGCTTGTTGACCACCTCCGGCTGCAGGTTGTCGGTGGTCGCCCAGCCGCGCAGCACCTCCTCGAAGTCCGCCAGGCGGACGAAGAAGTGCTCCGAGTCGCGCTCCTCCGGTCTGGTGCCGGAGAGGGCCGAGACCGGGTCGATCAGATCCTGGGGGGTGTAGGTGGCGGCGCAGTTGTCGCAGCTGTCACCGTTCTGGTTCGGCGTCTTGCAGCGCGGGCAGGTGCCCTTGACGAAGCGGTCGGCGAGGAAGATGCCGCGCTCGGCGTCGAAGAACTGGGTCACCGAGCGCTGCACCACGTGGTCGCCGTCGCGCAGGCGGCGCCAGATCGCCTCGACGAACTCGCGATTGCGTTGCGAGTGGGTGGTGCCGTAGTTGTCGAAGCCGATCGCGAAGTCGGCGAAGTCGCGCTCGTGCTCGCGCTGGGTGGCCTCGATCAGCTCCTCGGGAGTGACTCCCTCCTTCTCGGCTCGCAGCATGATCGCCGTGCCGTGGGTGTCGTCGGCGCAGACGTACCAGCACTCGTGACCGCGCAGCTTCTGGAAGCGCACCCAGACGTCGGTGTAGACCACCTCGGTGACGTGGCCGAGGTGGATCGATCCGTTGGCATACGGCAGCGCGCTGGTGACCAGGATGCGGCGGCGCGTGCCGGCGGGAGCGTCGGTGGTCTTCGGTGGCGACATGTTGGGGTTCGGTCTCAGGGGACGCGGCGAGGAGCTACGGTCGCCGCGATGCGACGACCGCGGATCCGAGCCGCCGATGATAGCGAGGGTGGGAGGGATGGCACCCGGGCTCGGGAGCTCTGTCGGCTCGGCTCGTGCCGGCGTCATCGCCGCGATGCCGCCCTAGCTCAGCCCAGGGTGCGGCGCAGAAACTCCAGGGTTCGGCGCCAGGCGTCCTCGGCGGCCTGCGCGTCGTAGCGCTCGCCCGACGGGTTGGCGAAGGCGTGCGCTGCGCCCTCGTAGATCTCGATCGTGGCGTCCTTGTCGAGCTCCTCGAGCAGGCCCGCGAAGCGGCGCACGTCGTCGACCGGGATGCCTTCGTCGGCGCCGCCGAACAGTCCGAGCAGCGGATCGTCGAGGGCCGCGAGCTGCTCGCGATCGGTGACCACCCGGCCGTAGTAGACGACCGCCGCGTCGACCTCACCGGGAAGGCGCAGCGCGGTCTGCAGCGACCAGCCGCCGCCGAAGCACCAGCCGAGCACCGCCACGCCCGTCGCCCGGTGCTGCGTGCGCAGCAGGGCGGCGGCCTTGGCGACCTGGGCGAGCAGCGCGTCCGGATCGGCACTCGCCTGCTGCATCAGGGTGCGGGCCCGTTCCGGCGTCTCGGCGGTCTCGCCAGCGTAGAGGTCGACGGCGAGCACCAGGTAGCCCTCGCCGGCGAGGCGGTCGGCCATCGCGCGCACGTTGTCGTTGAGCCCCCACCACTCGTGCAGCACGACGATCCCGGGCAGCTCGGGACGTGCCTCCACGGGGGCGTAGGGCTGGGCGAAGTAGCCGAGCCGTTCGGGGCCGAGTCCCAGCTCGGCGCCCATCACCGGCATGGCCGGAGCCGGCACCGTCGCCGCCGTCGCCTCGGGGGACTCCTCCCCGTGCTGGCGGGCCATCGCCTCCTGGTGTCTGCCTTCGGGGTCGGACTGCTGCGAGAACGCAGGCGCCGCGGCGACGAGGATCGACGCCAGGAGGCTGGCGACGCCGCAGGTCGCGGCCTGCGGCCTGGGTCGGAGGGGCTGGGTCGGTGAGAGCTTCGGGTACGACATCGCGGGCCTCCGTTGCGCCGGCGCGGTGGCGCTGGCGTTGGTGCAGATTCGTGACCGATCTTAGAGCGCCTGGTGTCGGTGTCGCGATGCGCCGGACCGCCGCGTGCAGTCTCGGGACTCGCCGGGCCCTGTCTGGACAGCGCCTCAGCGCCCGCTGGCCCGCGGGGAGCCGGAGCCCTACGGAGTGGTCGAAGACCAGGACGAGGTGTCGCCCGATTCGAAGCCGTCGACGAAGACGAGCTGGGTGCTGACCGCGGTCGGCCGCAGCAGCACGGTGAGCCGGCTGGTCGGCGTCGTCGGGTCGCCGGGCGTGAGCTCGAGGTCGGCGCCCTGCCAGGCGTCGAGGGTCTGGGCCGGTTCGACGTCGACAGTCAGCGAGACGGTGGCGGAGCCGCCCGGAGCGAGGGTCAACACGGACGGCGCCGCCCGCAGGTGGAGGTCCGGGGCGCCGGTCAGTGCGATCGACCAGGTCTCGGTGGCGTCGTCGACGTTGGTGAAGGTGCGCTCGAAGGAGCAGGTCCCGGCGCAGGCACCGTGCATCAGCGAAGGGAGATTCAGGGTGCGGGGATCGCCGCCGGAGGTCGGGTCGGCTGCCAGGTAGTCGGCGGTGTCCTCGTCGAGCACCAGGGCGGCGCGCGCCGCCGCGACGACGTCGATGCGCCCGGCGCCGCGCTCGAGCGCTCCGATCGGCGAGGTGCCGTCCTCGAGCGTCAGGCCGTCGCGCACAGCGGTCGTGGCCAACGCCGAGCGCACCTGATCCGGCGTCCAGGCGGGGTGCAGCGCTCGCAGCAGCGCGGCGGCTCCGGCGACGTGCGGGCTCGACATCGAGGTGCCGCTGGCGAAGCGCAGCGGCACGCCTCCGAAGTCGGGCTGGAAGGCGGAGATCGTCTCGGCGCCGAGCACGCCGATCGCCTGGAACGTCGGCGCCAGCCGGACCGCCGAGCCGGGAGCGACCAGATCCGGCTTGAGCACGTCGAAGTCGGGATTGGGGCCGATCGAGCTGAACGAGCGCAGTCGCTCGGCGTTCACCGCCGAGTCGGTACGCAGCGCCGCCGAGATCTCCCCTGAATGGCCGGCGCCGCTCGCCAGCCAGGTGCGCACCGTGTTGCTGGCCGCGGTCTCCAGGCCGATGCTCGGGATCCGGGTGGCGAAGCCGAGAGACGAGCTGCCGCCGCCCAGCTGGATCATGCCGCCGGCGCCGGCTTCGAGCAGGTTCTTCGACTTGAAGCTCGTCGGGCTCGAGTTGGTGCCCTCGAAGCTCTCGCAGGCGACGATCTCACCGGAGAAGGTGCCCGGCGGGAACGGATTCGGCTGCACCGTCGGGCGGCTCGAGCCGCAGACGCGGGCGGCGGCGTCCATCGATCCGTAGTCTCCGGCGTAGACCACCGACACCGGGCCGAGGGCGTCGTCGTTCAGCGAGCCGCCGTCGAAGGGCCCGATCATCGACGGACCGCCGGTCAGGGTGAGGGTGGCGCGGTAGGAGTCGCGATCGTGGGTGGTGGCGCCCACCGCCGCGACCCAGGGACCCAGGTGGGCGACGCTCGACGGGTCGGGGCCGTCGTTGCCGGCGCCGGCGGCGACGAAGATGCCCGCGTCGATGGCGTCGAGCAGGGCGCGGTCGTCGTCGTTCCACGGGTCGAAGCCGCCGAGGATCGACAGGTTGATCACGTCGACGCCGTCGAGGATCGCCTGGTCGATCGCGGCCTCGACGGCCGCACCCGAGCAGAACGACTGGAAGGGCGCCGACTCCTGCCTCGTGCAGGCGTCGTAGACCACGAGACTGGCGTGCGGCGCGACGCCCGAGATCTCGACGATGGTGCCCGAGGGCGCCACGTGGTTGCCCACCGCGATGCTCGCGACGTGGGTGCCGTGGCCGTCCTGGTCGGCCGGGCCGTCGGCCTCGGTGCAGCTCGGCGAGGCGGCGCAGAACGCGTCCATGTAGTCCCAGGCGCCGATCAGCTTGTCGTTGCACGCGTAGAGCGGCGAGTAGTCCGGGTGGCCCGGGTCGCACCAGCCGAGGAAGGTGCCGCTGCCGAGCGGGTTGGTGTACGTGTGACCATCGGCGGGAGCGTCGCCGAACGACGGGTGAGAGAACAGGATGCCGGAGTCGATCACCGCGACGACGACGCCTTCGCCCTCGCTGGCGACGCCGGTGGCGGCGCCGCTCCACACCGCGTCGGCGCCGATCCAGGCCGGTCCGTTCTCGCCGATCTCGGGCCACCGCCGATCGCGCCGCACCGAGAGCACCGCCGGGTGCGCCGCGAGGCGGTCGGCCTGGCCGGGATCGAGCACGACGGCGAAGCCGGGCCGCCGGGCCCGGAAGGTGAACACCGGATCGAGCCGCTCGACTGCCAGCTCTGCAGCCAGCTCGGCGCGCCGCTGGTCCAGCAGGTGTTCGACGGCAGCGCGCTGCTCGGCGGCGGCAGCACGGCCCTCGGCGCCGCGCAGCCAGCGGTGCAGCGCCCGGCCCGCTGCGGGAGTGGTGGCGCCGCGCAGGCGATCGATCACGCCCGGGTCGTCGAAGCGCACGCTGTAGAGCTCGAGGTCGGCGGCCGCGGGGCCGTCGCCGGCCTGCGGCTGTGCCGCCGCGACGGTCGCCAGCAGGCACGCCAGGGGTGCCGCGGCGAAGGCGAGGACTCGCCGGGCGGCCGGCGTCGGGTGGCGGGAGGGGGTCATCTCGTGGGGGGGTTCGGTCATCCGGGGTCAGGCCGGGCGTCGATCGGCTCGACCCGTCGCGGCGTCGTTGCAGGCCCGGTCAGCTCCCCTGGCGAAGGCCCCGGCGACTTCCCTCGACCGGGGGACCGGCCGACGGGGTACGGATCCGACGTCGCGGATTGCTACTCTAGGTGAGCAGACCATCCCGTAGGCGCCGGCTCGGGTTCCCCGGGAGCATAGTGACTGCCGGACCCGCGCGAGAACTCTTCGCGACGTGTCCGTGGACCCGCGGCCGACGCCCGGTTCCTCTCGCCGACCGTGACGCGGCCGGCGGACGGCCGATCGGCATCGCCGCCAGAGCCCGCACAGGAGGACCGCGCATGGCGATTCGCATGAAGGTGAACGGTGAGGAGAGGGTCTTCGACATCGACCCGGACACTCCTCTGCTCTGGGCGCTGCGCGACACCTTGGGGCTGACCGGCACCAAGTACGGCTGCGGCATGAACCGCTGCGGCGCCTGCACGGTGCACGTCGACGGCCGCGCGCGTCGTTCGTGCATCCTGCCGATCAGCCGCCTCGAGGGGCGGGAGATCGTCACCATCGAGGGCCTGTCGCCGGACGGGGGACACCCGGTGCAGAAGGCCTGGGAGAAGATCAACGTGCCGCAGTGCGGCTACTGCCAGCCGGGGCAGATCATGAGCGCCTCGGCGCTGCTGGCCGAGACGCCGCAGCCGAGCGACGAGCAGATCGACGGGGCGCTGCAGGTGAACATCTGCCGCTGCGGCACCTACCAGCGGATCCGCCTGGCCGTGCACGAGGCCGCCGCCGAGCTCGCCGGTGAGACCGACGGAGAAGCACGATGAGCGCCGCCAGGACCCCGATCCGCAACCCCGCAGGCGAAGACGCGACGGGCAAGGGTCGCGTCTTCAAGGCCGAGCTCGACCGCAGGCGTTTCGTCCAGGCCGGCGCCGCCGCCGGCCTGACTCTGGGCTTCACGCCGCACGTGCTGGCCCGGCTCAACACCGCCGGCACCTCCAGCGCCGCCGACGCCGCCAAGTCCTTCGCGCCCGCCGCCTACATCCGGATCGACGCCTCGGGCACGACGCTGATCGTGCACCGCAGCGAGATGGGCCAGGGTGCCCGCACCTCGTGCGCGATGCTGCTCGCCGAGGAGCTCGAGCTGCCGTGGGAGGAGATCCGCATCGAGCAGGCCGACGGCGACCCGAAGTACGGCAACCAGAACACCGACGGCTCGACCACCGTGCGGCTCAACTGGCAGCCGCTGCGCGAGGCGGGCGCCGCGGCTCGGACGATGCTGGTGGCGGCCGCCGCCCAGGGCTGGGACGTGGCGGCGGGAGAGTGCCGGGCGGAGGCAGGGCGTGTGCTGCACGCCGGCTCCGGGCGCAGCGCCACCTACGGCGAGCTGGCCGCCGTCGCGGCCACTCTCGACGTGCCCGAGAAGCCGATGCTGAAGGACAAGAAGGACCACAAGATCCTCGGCACCCCGCGTGCCCTCGTCGACGTGCCCGACATCGTGCGCGGCCAGGCGGTCTACGGCATCGACGTGGTGCGTCCCGGCATGCTCTACGCCTCGATCGAGCGCTGCCCGACGATCAAGGGCACCCTCGGCTCCCTGGACCCCGAAGCGGCCCTGGCCGTGCCCGGGGTGAAGAAGGTGCTGCCGCTCGAGGGCGCGGCGCAGCCGTTCAACCTCAACGCCGGCGTCGCGGTGGTGGCCGAGAACACCTTCGCGGCGCTCAAGGGGCGCAAGGCGCTGCAGATCGAGTGGAAGACCGGCGAAGGCCTCGAGAGCAGCGGCGCGTTCCGCGACAAGCTGCAGCAGCTCGTCGACGGCGACGGCAAGCCGTTCCGCAGCGAAGGCGACTTCGCCGCCGCCAAGGCCGCCGCGGCGCGCACCCTGAGCGCCAGCTTCCACGGTCCGCACCTGGTGCACGCGCCGATGGAGCCGCTCGCGGCCACCGCCGTGGTCACCGACGAGGGCTGCGAGATCTGGGCTCCCTGCCAGGACCCGATGACGGCGCGCCAGCGCGTGGCGGCGGCGCTCGAGCTCGACCTCGCCCAGGTCACCGTGCACGTGACCCTGCTCGGCGGTGGCTTCGGCCGCAAGTCGAAGCCCGACTTCATCCTCGAGGCGGCGAAGATCGCGCAGCAGATGAAGGGAACGCCGATCAAACTCACCTGGACCCGCGAGGACGAGGTGCGGCACGGCTTCTACCGGGCGCAGAACGCGCAGAAGCTCGAGGCGACGCTCGACGAGAGCGGCCGCCTGACCGGCTGGCGGCAGCACACCGCGTTCCCGACCATCCTCAGCACCTTCATGCCGGGAGCCACCGATCCGAGCGGCTTCGAGCTCGGCATGGGGCTGACCAACCTGCCCTACCGGATTCCGTCGATCCAGCTCGAATCGAGCGGCATCGCCTCGGACGTTCGCATCGGCTGGCTGCGCTCGGTGTGCAACACCTTCCACGCCCACGCCGTGAACTGCTTCGTCGACGAGATCGCCGAGGCCGCCGGCAAGGACCCGGTGCAGTGGCGGCTCGAGATGCTCGGTGAGCCGCGCAAGCTCGAATTCTCCGATCGTGACAAGCCGTACGGTCTCGACACCGGCCGGCTCAGCGCCGTGATCCGGCGCTGCGCCGAGGTCTCGCGTTGGGGCGAGAAGACCCTCGCCGAGGGCGTGCAGCGAGGCTTCGCGTCGCACTTCAGCTTCCTCACCTACGTCGCTGCCACGCTCGACGCCTCGCTCGACGAGGAAGGCAAGGTGAAGGTTCACGAGGTCGATCTGGTGGTCGACTGCGGCACCGTGGTCAACCCCGACACGGTGCGGGCGCAGATGGAAGGTGCGGTGGTCTTCGCGCTGTCGATGGCCTTCTTCGGCGAGATCACGGTCGAGAACGGCGCCGTGCAGCAGTCGAACTTCCACGACTACCCGATGCTGCGCATCGACCAGATGCCGCGGGTCAACGTCGAGATCCTCGACAGCGACGCGCCGCCCTCTGGCGTCGGTGAGCCGGGCGTGCCGCCGATCGCGCCGGCGCTGGTCAACGCCATCGCCAAGCTGACCGGCAAGCGGGTCTACGACCTGCCGCTGACCAGGGCTGGTCTCGCCTGACGTTCGAGTGCGGCTGGCGGCGGCAGCTGAGTGATCCGCATGCGATAGCGCCGCGACGGCTCGTCGCCCGGAGCTGCTCTCGTTGGCCAGCGGGTCCCGCATAGACTCGTCCGCTCGGCGGGGCGCCGCGCGCTCGGTCCCCGCGAAGCACCTGCGATGGCCCTCCGACTGCTCGACGAACGTCTCGACGCCTCGGTCCGTTCCGGACTCGCTGCGGAGCTGCGTCGGGAGCTGCGCGGAGAGGTGCGCGACGACGCGATCGCGCGCGGCATCCACGCCACCGACGCCTCGCACTACCAGATCGTCCCGGCCGTCGTCGCCTGGCCGATGGACCGCGCCGACGTTCTCGCGGCGCTGCGCATCGCCCACCGGCGCCGGGTGCCGGTGACGCTGCGCGGCGCGGGCACGAGCCTCTCCGGACAGACCCATGGACCGGGCCTGATCCTCGACACCTCGCGCCACCTGGGCCGGGTGCTCGACATCGACGGGTCACACCACCGGGCGCGGGTGGAGCCGGGAGTGATCCTGCAGCAGCTCAACGCCCGGCTCGAGCCGCACGGAGTGCTCTTTCCGCCGGACCCGGCCACCTCCTCGCGCGCCACGGTCGGTGGGTTGATCGGCAACAACAGCTCCGGCACCCGCTCGGTGCGCTGGGGCAAGACCAGCGACAACGTGATCGCGCTCGAGGTGGCCCTCGCTGACGGCACGGTGCTCGAGCTGGAGCGGCTCGATGAGGAGGGCTGGCGCGAGGCGACGGAACGTCCGGGGCGGGAGGGCGAGATCTACCGTGGCGTCGAGGAGGTGGTGGCGCGACATGCGGGAGCCATCCGCGAGCGCTATCCGAAGGTGATGCGCCGGGTCGCTGGCTACGCCCTCGACGCCCTGCTCCCCGAGGCGCCGCGGCGCTCGCTCGCCGATCTGGTGATCGGTAGCGAAGGCACCCTGGCGGTGGTGCTGTCGGCGACGCTCCGTCTGGTCGAGAAGCCGCACGCCACCGCGGTCTGCGTGCTGCACTTCGACGACGTCGTCGAGTCGTTGCGCCACCTGGGCCGGATGCTCGAGTGGGAGCCGCTGGCGATCGAGATGCTCGACGACGTCATCCTCGGCGAGGCGCTGGTCAACGCGGCGACGGCGCGTCACGCCGGCTTCTTCGTCGGCGCGCCGAAGGCGGTGCAGATCGTCGAGCTCGACGGCGAGACGGCGCGTCAGGCGCGGCTGCGAGCCGAGCGCTTCGCCGCGGCGATGGCCGACGGCGGCGTCGGCACGGCACAGGTGGTGCTCGCCGACCCCGCGGCGCAGCGCGAC
Organism: Acidobacteriota bacterium; assembly: GCA_003388555.1. Classification (GTDB taxonomy): domain Bacteria; phylum Acidobacteriota; class Thermoanaerobaculia; order Multivoradales; family Multivoraceae; genus QQVD01. The sequence goes on from QQVD01000048.1 coordinate 267,769, forward strand.
GCCTGGGAGGTGCGCCGGCTCGGACTGGGCCTGATCAGCAACGTGCGCGGCCCGCGCAAGGGCCAGGCGTTCATCGAGGACGCCTGCGTGCCGGTGGAGCATCTCGCCGGCTACGTCGAGAGGGTGCTGGCGCTGTGCCGGGACGAGGGCCTGGAGGTCTCGGTGTACGGCCACGCCTCGGTCGGCGTGCTGCACATCCGGCCGATGCTCGACCTGCACCGGGCGAGCGAAGTCGAGGCGATGCGGCGCATCGCCGAGCGCTGCTTCGAGTGGGTCCGCGAGCTGGGAGGCTCGTGGTCGGGCGAGCACGGTGACGGCCTGGTGCGCGGCGAGTTCCTCGAGCGCTCTTTCGGCCCCGAGCTCGTCGGCGCCTTCGCCGAGGTCAAGCGCCTCTTCGATCCCGAGGGGCTGCTCAATCCCGGCAAGATCGTCGCCCCCGCCAGGATGACCGAGAACCTGCGCTATCAGGTGCCCGGCTATGCCGAGGCGACCGGCACCGCCGAGGCCGCGGCACGCTTCAGCTACCGCGACCAGGGTGGCTTCGCCCTCGCCGTCGAGCAGTGCAACGGCGTCGGCGCCTGCCGCAAGCTGGGCAGCGGAACGATGTGCCCGAGCTACATGGCGCTGCGCGACGAGGAGCACTCCACGCGCGGCCGCGCCAACGCGCTACGCCTGGCGATGAGCGGCCAGCTCGGCGAGCCGCTCGAGGCGTTGGCTTCCGACGAGTTGCACCAGACCCTCGACCTCTGCCTGGCCTGCAAGGCGTGCAAGGCGGAGTGCCCGAACGCGGTCGACATGGCGCGCCTCAAGATGGACGTGCTGGCGCTGCGCCACCAGCGCCGCGGGACGCCGCTGGGAGCCCGCGCCGTCGGCGCTTTGCCCGAGCTCGCCGGCTGGCTCGCCGGGCCGCTGGCTCCGCTCGCCAACGTGGTGCAGCGCAGCACCCTGTTCCGGCACCTGGCGCATCCGCGGCTCGGCCTCGACCCGGCCCGCCGCCTGCCGCCGTTCAGCCGTCGTCCCCTTCGTCGCCCGCGCCGCCCCTCGCCGGCGCGACCCGCGGCACCGGCTTCGGGCGCGGTGGTGCTCTTCGCCGACACCGCCTCGCGCTACTACGAGCCGGAGGTGGCGCACGCGGCGCGCCGCGTGCTCGAAGGTCTCGGCTTCGCGGTGCACCTCTCGTTCGCCGGCGACAGTCAGCGGCCGCGGCTCAGTCAGGGGCTGCTCGACTCCGCGGCGGCCGCGGCGGGCGGGGTCTACCGTTGCCTGCACGAGTCGCTGCAGCAGGCGCTCGCCGGCGGCGACTCACCGAGGGTGCCGATCCTCTGCCTCGAGCCCTCGGACGCTTCGGCACTGGTCGACGACCTCCCCGACCTGCTGCGGGACGACGATCCGCTCCGCGCCGAGGTGGTGTCGCGCATCGAGCGTTTCGACGCCTTCCTGCTCCGCCATGCGGCGCGGCTCCGGGTCGATGCGCCGGCGATCTTCTGGCATCTGCACTGCCACGAGCGGGCGGTCTTCGCCGCCACCACGCCGCGCATGCTCGGCGGCGCCCACGTCATCGACAGCGGTGCCGGGTGCTGCGGTATGGCGGGCTCCTTCGGCTACCAGCACGGCGACCTGTCGCGGCGCATCGCCGACGACCGCCTGCTGCCCAACCTGCGGCGGGCCCTGGAGGCGCAGGGGCCGGAGCTGCTGGTGGTGGCCAGCGGCTTCTCTTGCCGCCACCAGATCCGCGATTTCGCCTCCTCCGAGCTGGGGCCGGAGCGGGTGGTGCACCTGGCACAGGCGGTGGAGACAGTCGTCGAGCCGGCGCCGGCCGCGGGCTCCGAGCACGGGGCGTGAGTGCCGGGCTCGATGTGCCGCCATGGAGCCGGACGAGCCCCGGCGGGCTGACGCGCCCCCGTTGACCGGTCGATCCGGCCGGTGGCACGGCATCGGCCGTTGCCGAGGTCCGATCCCGGTGGTTCCCCTCAGGCACACGATCGTGGTGCACCGAAGCGGGTACGGAAACTGCATCGCTGGGCGGAAGGCCTGTGGTGAACCGACTCGAATCGGGACGTCCCAGGGGTTGAGGAAGAAGCGAGACCGCTGGAGTTCGCGTGGTGAGCCCGTACTTCGATCAGCTTGTCGAGAACGCGCGTGAAGGGGTCAGCCTCGTCGAGGCCGATGCCACCCGCACGATCCGCTACGTCAATCCGGCGTTCGAGAGGCTGACCGGTTTCGAGGCCGCCGCCTGCCTCGGTCGCAGCCTCGATCTGCTCGGCGTCGCCGAGGAGAGCAAGGAGGCCTACCTGACGCTGCTCGACGGGCTCGATCGGGGCGAGGCGGTGCAGCAGGTGCTGCGCTGTCGGCGGCGCGACGGCTCGTGGTTCTGGAACCAGGTCTCGCTGGCGCCGCTCCCCGCCCGGAACGGCGATCCGCGGCGGGTGGCGCTGTTCCACCGCGACGTGACCGAGGAGGGCGAGCAGCTGCGCTACGTCGCCCTGCTGGAGGAACAGCTGGCGGCGCTGCAGCGCCAGCTCGACCGCCTCTCGACCAGCGATCCGGCGACCGGCGCCGCCAACCGCCGCTTCTTCGACCAGCAGCTCTCGATGTTGTGGCGCATCGCGGCACGCGCCCACGAGTCGGCGGCCTGCCTCTTCGTCGAGCTCGACCAGTTCGACGAGATCGTCGCGGGTGGCCGCGGATCGACGGAGGGGCCGGAGTTCGAGACCCGGAGAGCGGCCCTCGAGGAGATCCTCCGGGGCGTCGCACAACTGCTCGACGAGAACTTCCAGCGCGCCGGCGACATCGTCGCGCGGTACGACGACAGGCGGCTCGTGGTGGTCTCGCTCGGCGCCGGAGGCAAGACCCTCGACGACCACGCCAGCCGGATCTGCCGGACGGTGCACGGTCTCCGGCGCCAGGCGGGCGCTGCGGTGCCACCGACCACGGTGAGCGTCGGCTACTCGTCGACCGCGCCCGTCGCCTTCAGCGAGCCCCAGGGCCTGCTCGGCGCCGCCCGCGCCGCCCTGGCTCAGGCGCGGGGCAGCGGTGGCGATTGCGCCGTGCGGGTCGAAGTCGCCGAGCCAGCTCCCTTCACCAGCGCCGACGCGGGCTGACCTCTCTGCGCGGCGGCCCCGTCCTCGCAACGGTGGCGCGGCGAAGGTCGCGGCTGGAGCCACCGTGCGGTCGACCGGCAGCGCGTGCCGTCGACGCGCGAACCGGTTCGAGCTGAGTGTGCGCGCCCACGGGGGCCGGGCGGCGTCAGCGGCCGCCGCCGCTCGCCTGCTGCTCCTGGTACAGCCGGTCGCGTCGATCGAGCACGAAGGCGCGGATGTTCGCCACGTCCTGCGGGTCGAGCACGTCGGCGAACGCCGGCATGCCGTTCTCGACCCTGGCGCCCTCGAGCACGATCTGGTCGTAGAACTCGTACACCCGCGGGATCGACTGGCGCAGGTCGGTGATCACGTTGCCGCCGACGGCGGCGTAGCCGTGGCAGACCAGGCAGTAGCGGTTGTAGGCCGTCTTGCCGGCGGCGATCATCTCGGGCGTCGACTGGTGCTCGACGCGGGTGACCTGGATCTCGGCGTCCGGCTGGCGCTCGATCTCCTCGCCGCGGGCGCCGAGCGCGAAGACCACGACGCGTCCCTCGCTCTCCACCGCCTTGCGCGCGGCGCGCGAGCCGACGACCCCGAACGCTCCGCCCCACCCCGACATGATCGCCACGTACTGGGTGTCGCCGACCTGGAAGGTGATCGGCGGCGCGATGACTCCGCTGCCGGTGTAGCTCTCCCACAGCTTCTCGCCGCTGGTGGCGTCGTAGGCGGTGAGCATGCCGTAGGGAGTGCCCTGGAAGACCAGGTTCCCGGCCGTCGCCAGGGTGCCGCCGGTCCACGGCACGTCGTACTGGAAGCGCCAACGCTCCTCCTGCGCCACCGGATCCCAGGCCAGCAGGTGTCCGGTGCCGACGAGCTCGGCGGGCGGATCCTCGAAGGTCTCCTTGGTGGTGCCGGGGATCGCCTCGAGCACCGCGTCGGGCACGTCGGCCGCCTGCGCCGGCGTCACGCCCAGGTTCCACTGACCCTCCTGGTGCTCGTACTCGAGGTCCGGCACGTAGAGGTTCGACATCTCCTGGGCCGGGATGTAGACCAGCCCGGTGAGCGGGCTGTACGACATCGGATGCCAGTTGTGGCCGCCGAGAGGCCCGGGGAAGACCACCGCGGTCTCGTCGACGAAGCGGGCGCCCGGCAGCTCGACCGGACGGCCGGTGTCGGGGTCGACGTGCGAGGCCCACGTCGTGGTGACGTAGTTCTTGGCCGAGATCAGCTCGCCGGTGGCGCGATCGAGCACGTAGAAGAAGCCGTTCTTGGGAGCCTGCATCAGCACCTTGCGCACTCGGCCGTCGATCGGCAGCTCGGCGAGCATGATGTGCTGGGTGGCGGTGTAGTCCCAGGTGTCGCCGGGTGTCGTCTGGTAGTGCCAGACGTACTCGCCGGTGTCCGGGCGCAGGGCGACGATCGACGAGATGAACAGGTTGTCGCCGCCGCCGGGGCTGCGCAGGTTCTGGTTCCACGGCGAGCCGTTGCCGACGCCGACGTAGAGCAGGTCGAGCTCGGGGTCCCAGGTGAACGAGTCCCACACCGTGCCGCCGCCGCCGGTCTTCCACCACTCGCCGTTCCAGGTCTTCGCCGCCATCTCCATCGCCTCGTTCTCGAAGCCGTCGGCGGGGTTGCCCGGCACCGTGTAAAAGCGCCACACCAGCTCGCCGGTGTCGGCGTCGTAGGCCGACAGATAGCCGCGCACGCCGTACTCGGCGCCGCCGTTGCCGATCAGCACCTTGCCCTTGACCACCCGCGGCGCCCCGGTGATCGTGTACGGCTGTTCGGGATCGACGGTCTGGGTCTCCCACACCAGCTCGCCGGTCTGCGCGTCGAGCGCGATGAGTCGGCCGTCGAGAGTGCCGGAGAGGATCTTGCCCTCGTAGAGGGCGGCGCCGCGGTTCACCACGTCGCAGCACGCCTTCTGGGCCACCTCGCGCGGCACGTCGGGGTCGTGCGTCCACAACGGCTCGCCGGTGACCACGTCGAGGGCGTAGACGACGCTCCAGGCGCCGGTCGTGTAGAGCACGCCGTCGACCACCAGCGGCGTCGCCTCGATGCCGCGCTTCGAGCCCAGCTCGTAAACCCAGGCGATGCCGAGCTGGTCGACGTTCTCGCTGGTGATCTGGTCGAGCGGCGAGTAGCGCTGCTCCTTGTAGGTGCGGCCGTAGCTCAACCAGTCGCCCGGCCGGGCTTCGGCGGCGATGAGCGCGAAGTCGTCGACGCCGTAGGTCGCCGACGTGCGGCGCTGCTGCGCCCGGGTCGACACCGCCGCGACTGCCAGCGTGACGGTGAGGGCGAGAACGATGGCGAGGGTCCACGACGGTGTGCGTGCTGGCGTCTCGGAACGTGTGGAGTGGTGCATGGTCAAGAGGGCTCCCTGGCCGAGGATTCGCGAAGGGGCGGGGGGATGTCGCTCCCGAGCGCGCGGCGACGCCGCGGCGAGGGCGTCGCTCCGATCGTGAGGGGTTCTGGTCGAGCATTCTACGAGAGGGCCGGCGAGCTCCGAGCGTTCCTGCAGTTGGCGAAGGGTTCGCTGGTATGCGGCTTGCTCACTGGAGCCTCTGGCGCGAGGGGAGGAAGGCGGCGAAGGAGTTTCGCGGCCGGTTCCGAGGAGAAGTTTCCAGCAGCGGCGGGACGCTTTACCTGCCGAAGCCGGACGACAGGCGGCGAAGGCGGCTGAGGAAGAGCAGCGATGGTCATGCGAGTGCGATCCCGGCGGGGCAGCGATCCTGTGACGAGAGGTCGTTCTCCCTCGCGCCAGGCCTGGGCAGATTCCCCCGATGCACTGTCTCCTGCCGCCGCGCGGGTCGCCCCGCGACGTCCGTCGCTGTCGCCGCTCCTCGCCGCCGGGATCGTGGCTCTGGCGACCCTGGCCACGGCCGTGGCGCCTCAGCGCCTCGATGCCCAGTCTGCGTCGAGCCAGTCGCCGCCGGTCGTGTCGCTGCAGTCGCCCGGCGCGCCACTCGCCGCCGGCGCCGGGCCGGGCGGCAGCCTGCTCTTCGCCGAGGCCCGTGGCCGCTGCAGCGAGCGGGTGCTGCGGGCCGGCGAGGTCGTCCTGCACTGGGAGCTGCCGCCGCTCGAGGCCGGCCAGGGGGGCGGGCTGACGGTGCAGCGACTGCAGCTCACCCGGTTCCGGGACGGCTTCGAGACCGGCAACTACGAGGAGAGCGGCGACCTGCCCCTCGACCTCGGCGAGCTGGTCGTCTCCGCGCCCGAACCGGGAGTCCTCTACCGCTGGCGGATCGTCGTCCTGAAGAGCGCGCTGCCGATCCTGGTCGCTTCGACGGAGCGTTTCGAGGCTCCCGTCTGCCCGGGTGACGGAGTCGACGCGCCATGACCGCTGCGATCCGCCGGACCTCGCGGCGCGGTCCGGTGCGCACCGCGGCACCGATCGCCACGCTCCTGTCGACGACCCTGCTGGCGACCCTGCTGACCACGTGGCTCGTGCCAGCAGCCGGCCTGGCCCAGTCGGTGGCCTTCACCGACGTCAACCCCGACTCCTCGAACACCGACGTCTTCGACCCGGGCGGCGCCAGCGGCGGCCGCATCCACCAGCTCGGCGTCGTTCCCGGCGATCGCGACCGCATCTACGCGGCCAGTGAGTGGGGCGGGCTCTACCTCACCGAGGACGGCGGGCTCAACTGGTCGTACCTCGCCGGGCACGGGCCGCAGGCGCTGTGGGACGTCGAGGTCGATCCCTCCAACCCGCAGCGTGTCTTCGCCACCTCGTTCTTCGACGGCCACACGCTGGCGACGTCGCGCTCGGGGATCAACCGCAGCAGCGACGGCGGCGTCACCTGGTCGCAGGCGTCCTCGGCGACGCCGCCGCAGGGTCTCTGCCTCGATCCGGTCGACCGCTCCGAGCGCGCCGCCTACGGCATCGCGATCGCCCCCGACGACAGCAGCCGGGTCTACGTCGGCACCAGCTGTGGCATCGCCATCAGCACCGACTCCGGCGACACCTGGACCTGGCGTGACCCGACCCCCGGTGACGGCGGCGCCGACCGCCTGTGGGACGTGCTCGCCACCGGCTCGGGCGTCATCCACGCCTGTGGCGACGACGGCCACGTCGCCTCGCTCGACGGCGGCGTCACCTGGACCGTCGGCAGCGGCCTCGCCTCCGGGCGCTGCAGCCTGGCGGCGTCGCCCGACGAGCCGTACGTGCTCTTCGCCGTGGTCGGCACGACGCTCTACGAGACCACCAACGGCAACGATCCGGGCGGCGCGACGTGGACCGCCGGCCGCCAGAACCCGGTGCCGCAAGGCCGCATCCCGTTCGTCGCGACCAATCCGCGCGGCACCGTGCGCGGCGCGGGCGGCGCCTGGGACCTGTGGTTCGGCGACGTCTCCCTCTACCGGGTCGGCTGCACCACACCGGCGGCGCCGGCTCCCGGCGGCGCGGCGCGCTGCGGCACCACCGGGTCGCACCCCTGGCAGGGCCCCTACACCCGCACCGTCGGCGGCCACGACGACGTCGGCGATCTCGCCTTCGACCCCGAGGCGACGACCGACGCCTGTCCGGTGCTGCTCGCCTCCGACGGCGGCGTCTACTGGAACCAGAAGTCGGGGCCCGACTGCCACGCGCCGGAGTGGGAGCAGCCGATGGTCTCGCCGCACGGGCTGTGGCTCTTCTCGATGAGCGGCGCGGTGGCCGACGACGGCGCCACCCGGCAGCTCTACTTCGGCAACCAGGACAACGGCGTCTTCGGCACCCTCGACGTCGACGCCGACCCGCCGGAGTGGAACAACGACATCTGCTGCGACGGGTTCGACGTCGCCAGCGAAGGAGCGCAGGGCGTCTACACCGTGTGCTGCTTCTACGACGGTGGCCGCTGGAGCCGGGTCTTCCGTGCCGTGCCGGGGGTGTCGGGGCCGTTCGAGATCGCCAACTATCCCCCCGGCGGCCTGCTGCCCGCCTTCGTCTTCCCCGACGCCCTGGCCCACATCGGCGACGGTCGCTACGTGCTCGCCACCCGCGACTGCGTGCCGGGTGAAGTCGGCTGCAACGGTGGCGACGGCGGGGTCTTCGTCACCGACGACATCGAGGCCAGCCCGGTGCAGTGGGTGGAGCAGGGAGCGGCGAGCGAGCCGCCGACCCACGACGCCTGCGCGGTGTACGCCGGGGTCGAGGCGGGCGGTCAGGCGACCTTCTACCTCCAGCGCGGCACCTGCAACCAGGACACCACCACCGATCGCATGTACCGCAAGCGTCCTGGGCAACCGTGGCAGGAGATCGTCCTGCCCGGCGGCGGTTTCGGCGTCTTCGCCGTCGACCCCGCCAACCCGGAGCGCCTGCTCGCGGCCTCCCAGACCACCACCAGCGGCCAGGTCTACAGCTCGCAGAACGGTGGCGTCTCGTGGACCGCCATGCCGGCCCTGCAGCAGCTGATGACCGGCAACGGCACCTTCCCGTTCAGGAACCGTCGCGGCCCGACCAACTTCACCGGCCAGAACGGCTACTGGCAGCCCAGCCTGCTCGCCTTCGACCCCGCCAGCGACCTGGTGATCGCCGGCGCTCAGGACTCCGGCGTCTTCCTCAGCTCCGACGACGGAGCCACCTGGCGCCTGGTCACCGATCCGATGACCCCGGCGCAGAGCGGCGTGCCTCACCTGCCGCGGCCGCGCTATGCCACCTTCCTGCAGCACGGCGGCGCGACGTCGATCTACATCGGCACCCAGGGCCGCGGAGTGTGGCGGCTCGAGGTCGGCGACGAGCTGTTCCGTGACGGGTTTGAGTCTGGAGACAGCATGGCGTGGTCTGCGACCACGCTGTAGCTGTCTCCAGACGTCAGCGGGTCACGCAGCGCCTTCGGCTCGCGTTCCGCGTTGAGTCTGGTTCGGATCGACAGCATGGCGTGGTCTGCGACCACGCTGTAGCTGTCTCCAGACGTCAGCGGGTACGTAGGCA
>QQVD01000034.1 GCA_003388555.1 Acidobacteriota bacterium
GAGCTCGGCTCAGACGAGCATCACGAATCCCTGCTCGATTTCGCGAGGCTGTCACAGCGCTGTGCGCAGTGGTCTGCCCAACAGGATTCTCGGGATGTGGTCTGAGCTCAGCTCAGACGAGCATCACGAATCCCTCCTCGATTTCGCCTGACGAGCACCTGCCGAGGTCGCGACTCTCCGACCTCCTCCCCCTTCAGGGGGAGGACCGAGGAACGAGCGCCAGCCTTCGCAGGCTCTGGCTGCCGCTCCTGCGGCTCAGCTCGCTGCGGCTCGCTACGGCGTGGGGGTATCCCAGCCGGCAACGTCGCTGCATCGGGCGCCGTCTCCGCTAGAGGCAAAGCGTGGATCCTCCGGTCTCCGCCCGTGATGACGGTGGCTGTGGCACGTGGCCTCGAGCCCGCACCGAGGTCGCGGCTCTCCGGCCTCCTCCCCCTTCAGGGGGAGCACAGAGGTGGGGGTGTCACGTCGAGCGATGCCTCTTCGAGCGATGCCTCTTCAGGCGGTCCGACCGATCAACGAGCGCCAGCCTTCGCGAGCTCTGGCTGCCGCTCCTGCGGCTCAGCGCTCACCCCTCACCGCTCGACGACGAACTTCGTCCACTCGACGTCGTTGGTGCGCTGGTCGGTGCGCGGATCCCACAGCGGGTTGTCGGTGCCGACGTAGGTGGCGTCGCTGGCGACCCAGTAGTACCTGCTGCCGGCATCGACGGTGTAGTGCTCGCCGGTCTCGTGGTTGCCGATCAGGGTGCGCTCTCCGATCGAGTCGATCAGGGCGGAGTGCCCGGCAGTGTTCATGTCGTCGCGCTTCAGGTAGCCGGAGTGGTTGATGTCGAGGATGTCGCTGTAGGTCTGGCCGATGGAACGGGCGGCGTTGCCCTGGGCCTCGATCGCCGCCATGCGCTGCTGGTGGGCGGCGCGGCTGCGGGCCATCATCTCGCTGGCGTAGGCCTCGTTGGCGCGGATCTGTCCCTGCAGCTGGCCGTTCATCGCCTGCTGCCAGTGTGGGTTGATCTGGGTGTTGCCGATCGCGTAGAGGTAGTCCCGTTTGGCCTCCTCGAAGATCTCGTCCGGTGCCTCGAGCGAGGTGGTCTGCAGGACCCAGGTGACCATCTGCTGGTTGCGGAAGACCGCCTGCACGATCGAGACGAACGTCATCGTGCCGCGGCCGTCGCTCCAGTCCGATCCCAGGGCGCGCCACTGACGTTGACTGCCGGTCTGCACCATCGCAGCGCCGAAGCGGGTGAAGAGCCCCTCGACCTCGGGGATCGGGTAGGCGCGTACCAGCTGGTTGCCCTGCGCCGCGGCGGCCGGCCTGATCTGCTGCTCGAGGATCTGCTCGAGCGGCAGAGGCGGGGCCAGCTGCTGACCGGCCTGGGCGATGCTCTGGCGAGCGAACGGATCGTCGGCCCAGGCGAATCGGCTGACCTGGGTCGGGTGCAGTCGCACCCCGCCCGGGCCGTTGCCCTGCAGCGATCCGTCGGTGGTCTGCTGCAAGCTCCAGGTCGCCGGGAACGGGGAGACCGACTGCACCATGCCGCGGCCGCGGTCGTGGACCTCGAAGTACTGGACGGTCGGTGAGGGCTCGGCCAGCGCCACGCCGCCTTCCGTGACGGACGTTGCCGGGTCTCCCGGTCCCGCGTTCCCGGCCGCGGTCTCTGGACTGGCCCCGCACCCGATCGGCAGCATGCAGGCGAGGAGCGTGGCCGCACAGAAGGTCGGACGGTTCGATGTCGTGGCGCCGTAGCTGGCGGGCTTCATGGCTGGGTCCGCTCCCTGGGCGTTTCTGGAGTGTTGCTGGAGTGTTGCTGGAGTGTTGCTGGAGTGTTGCTGGCCGCGCGGTGCGCTCGTCTCTCTCGCACGGGGCCCGCGATGCCGCGTCGCGGCGGCAGGTGCCGGCTCGCCCGTACAGGCGCACTGTCGAGGCGCCAGGGGACAACCGGTCGTCCGGCCACTCCGGCCACGAGGACGAGGCCGGACGGTGCTCGAGCTCGGGCTCAGGCGCGCAGGTACAGGCTGAGCGCCGTGGTGACGGCGACCGCGAAGACCAGGAACGCCAGGAGGAAGGCGGCGAGAGCCTTGAGGGCTCCTAGCCACCGGGGTCGCTGGAAGGTGGCGCCGAACCAGATCGCCGTGACCAGGTAGATGATCTGAGTCGTCGCGGTGTGCCACGTGACGTCCTCGGTGAGGAGGAAGAGCAGGTACGTCGCCAGGTCGAGCACGAAGACCTGCCCCAGCAGGTAGAGGGAGAACACCAGGGACTCCGCCGTGTTCAGGGTGCGCCAGAACGTCAGGCGCAGGAAGAGGGTCAGTGGGATGCCGAGCAGCAGCGACAGGGTCGTTGCGTGCTGGAACATCTTCACCTGCACTTCCACCGAGCGCTCGATCTGGGCGGCGCTGATCCCAGGCTGGGTCGCTTCGGCGTTGGCGGCCAACTGGGCTCGCATCTGGTCGGTGTCGAAGCCGCCGATGAGGTTGAACAGCACCAGCGACGTGGCGGCAGTGACGAAGAGGTAGCTCAACGGGTTGACGTAGGCGCGGCGACGCCCGCCCGTGTATTCACGCACCACGCCTCCCGGCGAGCGCAGCAGCGCCAGCACCGTGTGGAGGAAACCGCGGCCGCCGGGCAGCAGATGCTCCTCGAGCGCTCGAGCGAGCTGGCGCAGGGTGAGGCGGCCTTCGGTGACGCGCTGACCACAGGAGGGGCAGTAGCGCGCGCCTTCGCCCGCCGCCGCCAGCGGCTGGCCGCAGTTCGAGCAGTCGGGGATGGCCTCCGTGGCCTCCGTGGCCTCCGTGGCCGGCGGCGCCGGGTCGTCGGGATGCGGAGCGGATCCCGCTGGCGAGGTCTGGCTCATCGGCGCGGCGCAACGTCTTCGGGTGAGATACTCGTGAGGGAACGCGGTCGTCCACGCAGGCAACGTGTCCGAGCCGGGATGCGTAGACTCGGGTCGATGCTAGTAGGAAACGAAGCCGCGCGGCGGCGTCGGGGCGCCCGTCTCCTCACCTGGACGACGGCTCTGCTCCTCAGCGCCGGGCCGGGCGGAGCGCGCACCACCGAGTTCTGCCTCGAGGGGCTGTTCGACATCGGGGTGCGCCATCAGGGACTACGTGCCGGAGTCTCCGAGAGGACGCCGACGACCTGGTGTGTTGTCACCGAGGACGACGGCGACCGGGTGGTCTACCGTGCTTCGGGCAAGGTGAACCCGGATCTCGACGACAGCTGGGCCGTGGCCTATCCGGCAGCGGACGTGGTGCGCATCGTCAATCGCGACGACCCACCCGACGTCGAGTTCCGGGGCGTCGAGGTCGCCGCAGCGGAGGCCCGTCGGGTGCGCCGGCTCGACCCGCGCCGGCTGGCCGAGGAGCTCGAGAGTCGCGGTGGCGTCATCCCCGACCTCGACATCGAGCTCGATGCCGGGCGCATCGCGTGGGTCACATCACGCGCTTCGTTCCCGCTGCGCGGCGAGGTCCCGGTGGTCTGGCGGTGGCGCTGGGACGACCCGGCCGCGCCGCGCGCATCCCTGACGGTCGAGAGCGAAGTGGTGTTCGAGGCCAGCGGTCGCTGGCGCGAGCTGGCGGCGGAGGAGGCGACGGCGCTGTGGCAGCTCAGCGGCGGCGTCGCCCCGATCGAGGCACCGGCTGAGCAGTGGCCGGCGCGGGTCGCCATGCGCCGGATCGATCTCGACGCGCACACGTTCCTGGTGCGCGGCGTGCGCACCGGATTCCAGCACCTCGTCGTCGACACCGAGCAGGGGCTCGTCGTCGCCGACGCGCCGGCCGGTTGGGTCGAGCTGCACCACCTGCCACCGAGGGACCTGGTGGGCGGGCTCGGGGTCAGCGGCCTCTCCGAGGGATTGATCGACTTCCTTGAGGCCGAGGCACCCGGTCGCCCGCTCCGCGCCGTGGCGCTGACCCACTTCCACGACGACCACGCCGGCGGCGCGCGAGCGTTCGCCGCCGCCGGGGCCGAGGTGCTGGCGCCGGCGGACGCGGCCGACTTCCTCGACCGATCCTTGGACCGCGCTCCCGCGCCGCCCGACCGGTTGGCCCGGAGCGGTGGCGAGGTGAGCGTGCGCGCGGTGGCGGAGCCGCTGACCATCGGCGAGCGGCGTCCGGTGACCGTGTTGCCGATGGACGCCAGCCCCCACGTCGGTGACCAGCTCGGGGTCTGGGCGCGCGATGCGGACATCTTCTTCGTCTCCGACGTGCACGTGCCGGTCGACGAGGAGCCGCGGCCACGCACCGGGCGCGAGCGCACGGAGTGCTGGTTCGCCGGCTGGGCGACGGGTCATCTCGGCCCGAACACCCGGGTGGCGAACTCGCACAGCGCGGTGACGACGCCCGTCTCGCGTTTGCGGGAGATCGCGGCGAGCCCGACGTGTCGCGGTCTGACCGCGGCGCGGTGACCGACGCCGCGCACGACCGGCACGGAGATGAGAGGATGCCGGTGGTGATCCCGTCTGGAGTCAGCGCACGACCGGCAGCGAAGCGGCAGCGCGGCGTCCTGCGCCGTGGCGCCGGCGCTCTGCTGGTCGGCGTTGCGCTCGCCCTCTGGGTGTGTGCGCCGCTATCCGGTCAGGAGAGGGGTGGGGAGCCGGCCGAAGGAGCGGACTGGGGCCCCTCGAGCTGCCGCGAAGCCGATCTCCCCGATCTGCAGCGGGCCTTCGGAAGTGCGCGCGCGGTGCTGCGCGGAGCGGCGACACCCGTTGAGGGCGGCGCCGATGCGCCGTGCCGCATCTTCCTCTCGGCTTCGCGGGGGGAGGGCCCGGCGCGGGTGGCGCTCGGCCACGGCGCCGGGCTCGAGAGCGCGGCGGCGGACGCCGCTGCACGACTGCGACCCCTGCTCGAGTCGGCGTCGACCTCGGGAGAGGATCGCCTCTGGCTGCAGATCGATCTGGTGCGTGAAGTGCGGGTGATCGAGGGGCGCGAGTCGGAGGTCCCGTGGCCGCGCGGCGTGTTCGGGCTCGCCGAGGCGTCGCCCGCGGGACGTTTCCTGCTTCCCGGCGAGCTGCTGTCGCACAACCTGATCGACTCGAGAGGCCGCTATCGTCCCGATCGGCAACGGGAGTTCGATCAGAGCTTCCCCGAGAGGGCGCGGGAGGACAGGCCTCCCAGGTGGGGCCGGCTGCTCGCCACCCGCGCCTTCTTCGACGACGGCTCCGGGGTGAGGCCTCTCTATCGGGGCCAGTACGAGCGGGTGCCTCTCGGCGCGGACGGCCTGCTGCAGGCGGCGCGCGCCGCGGGTCGCTACCTCGCCGCCGTGGTGCGCGCCGACGGCAGCTTCGACTACGAGTACCAGCCCAAGTCGGACCGCTCCGAGGACGACTACAACCTGCTGCGCCACGCCGGCACCGTCTACGCGCTGCTCGAGCTGCACGCCGCGACGGGTGACGACGAGCTGCTCGACGCCGCGCAGCGCGCCCTCGTCTACCTCGCGGCGCAGGTCCGCGCCTGCCGCCCGCCGGGGCGAGGCCTCTGTGCGGTCGAGGACGACGAGAGCAAGCTGGGCGGCAACGGCCTCGCCGTCCTGGCCCTCTCACAGCTGTCCGAGCGCACCCCCGAACAGTCGGTGCTGGCGGTCGGCCTCGGCGAGCGCATCCTCGATCTGCTGCAGGAGGATGGCAGCTTCTGGCCGCACAAGATCCGTTTCTCCGACGGCAAGGCCTCCGGTTTCGTGTCCGAGTACTACCCGGGTGAGGCGATCTACGCGCTGGCCCGCCTCTTCTCGATCACCGGGGAGCGTCGCTGGCTCGACGCCGCGCGCCGGGCCGCCGACCACCGGGTGCAGGTGGTCTACGTCGAGCGGCAGGGGGCCCGCAGCGAGGACCTGGTGCACGACCACTGGCTCGCCTACGGTCTCGCCGAGCTGGCCGTGCACGGAGCCTCGTCACCGGCCGACCTCGCCTACCTCGAGCGCCTGGCGCGCTCCATCGTCGCGGCGCAGCACCCGCCGCCGCCGCCCCAGGAGCCGGAGCGCTCCGCGACATCGGGATCGGATGCCGAAGGGTACGAGGATCCGCGCGACTGGGCGGGGGGGTTCTACATCCCACCGCGCTCGGCACCGACGGCGACGCGCGCCGAGGCCCTCGCCGCGATCCTGCGCACCCTGCCCAGAGGGTCGAACCCCGATCTGGAGGAGAGGATCGGCGCTGCGCTCTGCGCCGCGATCGCCTTCCAGCTGCGGGCCCAGTTCACACCGCCGCGTGCCCTCTACCTCGCCGATCCGCAGCGGGTGCTGGGAGCGATCAGCCGCAGCCTCACCGACTTCGGCGTCCGCATCGACTATCCACAGCACACCATCTCGAGCCTGCTCGCTGCCGCGCGGCTGCAGGGCCAGGGGCGGATGGCGTGCGAGTCGCCGGCGTCGCAGTGAGCTCTCTACCGGCCAGGTCCGTCGCTTCACCGTGCGGATACGTCCGGTGAGCCGGCCGCCGCGCATCGGTATCACCACGTACCACCGCTCTCCGCGCTCGGGTGCGGTGCGGCTGCCCGGAGAGTACGCCGACTGCGTGCGCCGTGCCGGCGGTCTGCCGCTGCTGCTGCAGCCGGGCGAGACGCGTGTCGGAGAGCTGCTCGCCGCCCTCGACGGGGTCCTCTTGACCGGGGGCGGCGACGTCGACCCGGCGCTGTGGGCCGAGCGGCCGGACGAGGTGCCGGCGGTCGGCACCAGCCGAGAGCGCGACGCCAGTGAGATGGCGTTGATCCGCGCCGCCGTCGAGGCGGGAGTTCCGGCACTCTGCGTCTGCCGTGGCCAACAGCTGCTCAACGTCGCCTTCGGCGGCACGCTGGTCGGCGACATCGAGCGTGAGGTGGGTCGGGAAATCGAGCATCGGTCGGCGAGCGGCGATCCGGTGCTGCACGAGGTCGAGGTCGGAGCCGGCACCCTGCTGTCCCAGGTCCTCGGCGAAGCCTCGGTCACCGGCTCCTCCTGGCACCACCAGGCGGTAGCCCGATCGGGTCGGGGTCTGCGCGTCACCGCCCGTGCCGCGGACGGCGTGATCGAGGGGCTCGAGCTCGAGGCAGGCGGAGACCTGTTGGCGGTGCAGTGGCACCCGGAGCTGACCGCCGAGGACGACCAGGTGCAGCGGCGCTTGTTCGACTGGTTGGTCGAGCGCGCTGACGGCTGACTGGGCGCAGGGCTGCATCGCGGCAAGGGACGGTGGGATGCGTCCCGCCCTCCGGCGTGCCGCTGCCATTGGTGGCCGCCGCGTCGACCTCCGGTCGAGCGCGTCCGGAACGGATCGGCCTGAAAGAGAAAGCCCCGCGATCCCGGAGGACCGCGGGGCGACCGGCACGGCGGCGTCGAGGACTCGACACCGCCGGGTGCTCACCGGCTCCTGTCTCAGTACTCGCAGTTGACCTCGGTGCCGGGGCCCTGGCCCTCGTCGCACTCGTCGAACCCGTCACCGCCGTCGAGGTCGTCCTGTCCCTGGTTGCCGAACAGGTGGTCGTCGCCGGGATCTCCGAACAGGTCGTCGCGGCCCTGGTTGCCCTCGAGGTGATCCGGTCCATCGC
The DNA here is from genome assembly GCA_003388555.1 of Acidobacteriota bacterium. Lineage (GTDB taxonomy): Bacteria > Acidobacteriota > Thermoanaerobaculia > Multivoradales > Multivoraceae > QQVD01. The sequence continues at coordinate 7,512 of QQVD01000034.1, forward strand.
CGCCGAACATCAGGTCGTCGCCCTGATTGCCCTTGAGGATGTCGGATCCCTCGTCGCCACTGAGCACGTCGTCGTTCTGGTTGCCCTCGATCCAGTCGTCACCGGGGCCGCCGGAGATGGTGTCGTCGCCCTGCTCGCCGAGCAGCACGTCGTCGCCGTCGTCGCCGGAGATCAGGTCGTCGCCCTGGGCTCCCTCGATGTGGTCGTTGTCGTCGCCGCCGGCGAGGTCATCGCCCTCCTTGCTGCCGAAGATCTGATCCGCTCCGGCGTCGCCTCGGATGGTGATCGCGACCTTGTCGCCCGACAGCACGTCGTCGCCCGGGCCACCGTGGAAGGTCGTGCCTTCGCTGCCGCCCGAGATCTGGTCGTTGCCGTCGTTGCCGAAGACCGTGACCGGGAATCCGAGGTCGTGGTCGATCTCGATGACGTCGTCGCCGGCGCAGCCGAGGATCAGCGCCGAGCTGATCTCGCCGATGTCGAAGAAGGTCGGATCCGGTGAGATGAAGGAAGCCGAGAGACGGATCCGGGCCGGCCCGTCATCGTCATCGTCGTCATCATCGTCGTCGTCGTCGTCGTCATCATCGTCGTCGTCGTCGTCGCCACGCCCGGCGGCCCGACCGACGATCTCGAGCCGATTCGGCACGAAGACCAGGCTGCTCTCGTCGTCGCCGCCGATGCGGTCGAGGGCGATCTGGTCGGCTGCCGGGGTCCCGATGACGATCAGCTCGCCGAGGCCGGTGAGCTGGAAGCCACTGATCGAGACTTCGAGCGTGGTCGTCGCGATGCCGCCATCGTCGTCCTCGACGGTGACCGTGATCGTGTAGATGCCACCATCGAGGTAGGTGTGGCCGAGGCCGGCGATGCCGGTGGTCGGTGTGCCCGGGCCTCCGGGAGCGATCAAGGCGCCGAGCGCGTCGACGGTGCCGTCACCCCAGTCGACCGTCGAGCCGTCGAAGGTCTCGGTCGGACCAAAGCCCGGATCCGAGAAGCTGACGCTCAACGTCAGCTCCTCGCCGCTGGCGGCGGCGCCGCACTCGGTCGCCGCCGTGCTCACGTCGGTGATCGTCGGCGCGACGTTCAGCACCTCGTGCGGCACGCTCGCCGAGTCGCTGTTGCCGTCGTCGTCGAGCACCGTCACGACGACGGTGTAGACGCCGTCGTCGCCGTAGGTGTGAGGAGGCCCGTTGCAGGCGCTCGTGGTGGCGATGCCCGCCTGCGGCCCCGATCCGTCACCGTAGTCGACGGAGCAGGTGAACGACGAGCTGTCGGGGTCGGCGAACGTCGCCCCGGCGGACACCGACTGGCCCTCGTCGGAGGGTGTCGGCACGACCACAGGCGTATCGACCTGCGGCGGCTCGTTCGCCTCGACGACCTCGAGACGCGCTCGCGCCGGTCCGGCGACGAGCACTCCCTCGCGGGTCAGCGCCGAGGTGATGTTCATGTAGCTCGCCGCCGGAGTTCCCGCGGGCACCGCGACGTCGACGGTGAAGGTGCAGCTGCCGCCCGGCAGCAGCACGCCGCCGGTGAACTGGAGCAGGCCGGCGCCGGAGATCTGCGAGCCGGCACCGCACACGTTGCTCTGCGCCCCGCTGGTGGAGACGAGCCCCGGCAGCACGTTGCCGAGGTTGTCGGTGAACGACAGTCGATCGACCGTCGCCGTCGCGCTCTGGTTCTGCAGCGAGAAGGTCAGCTGCCCAGTCCCGCCTTCCGGAATCGGTCCCGAGAAGGACTTGCTGAAGGTCACCGCGTCGATGCTCAGCAGGTCGGTGGCGGGTGCGCCGAAGACCGGCAGCCCGCCGACGTTGCCGTCGATCTGGCTGGTGACGTTGGTGAGCACCGTGCCCGCCGCGGCCCCGGCCGGGACCTGCACGCTCACGGAGAAGGTGCAGCTGCTGGAAGGCGCCAGGGTCGCGCCACTCAAGGTGACGACAGCGGAGCCGCTGACGGTGCCGCCGCAGGCGCCGGCCGGCAGGCCGATGGCCGCGAGACCGGCGAGCAGGCTACCCAGGTCGTCAGTGAAGGTGATGCCGTCGATCGTGTTGGTGCCGCTGTTCGACACGGTGAACTCGAGGTTCACCGTCTGGCCGGGAAGCACCGGGTCGTTGGTGAACTCCTTGGTCAGCTGCAGCTGGTTGGCGTTGACCTCGAGCTCGGCCGATGCGCTGGGGAAGAGAACCGTGGAGCCCGCAACCGTGGCGCTCAGGGCGGTCGTCGTGTTGACGAACACGTCGGAGTCGGTGCCGGCCGGGATCTGCACGGTGACGTCGAAGGTGCAGCTGGCACTCGGCGCCAGCGATCCACCCAGCAGGGTCACCACCCGGTTGCCCGATGTGGCGATGACGCTCGAGCCCGCGCCGCAGGGATCGGCTCCCGGCAGGTTGGTCGCCGTCGCGTTCTCGATGAACGCGTCGAGGTCGTCCGAGAAGAAGACGTCGGTGGCGGCCTCTGTGGCGCTGTTGTTCTCGACCGTGAAGCGCAAGCCTACGGATCCTCCGGGGAGCGCCGGATTGGAGAGGAACTCCTTGGTCAGCTGCAGGCCGATGATGCGCAGGTCGTCGCTCGCCGTCTTGCCCGAGGTCGCGGCGCCGCCGACGGTGGCGGTGACGTTGCTGGTGGTGTTGGTGTACGCGCCCGGCAGAGCCGACGCGGGGACGTCGAGGACGACGGCGAAGGTGCAGCTCTCACCGAGGCCGAGCGAGCCGCCGCTGAGCGCCAGCACCGAGGTGCCGGCGAAGCTCGAGCCAGGGCCGCAGGGGTCGGTGAGGGCCGGGCCGGAGTAGGCGAGCCCGGTGAGCGCCGCGGCGAGATCGTCGCTGAAGGCGATGTCGGTCGCCGCTGCGCCGGACTCCTCGTCGTTGAAGAGGGTGAACTCGAGGGTCACCGTGCCGCCCGGCGCCGCCGGATCGTCGATGAAGCTCTTGGTCAGCAGGGGAGAGCCGACGAGAACCAGATCGTCGCTGGCGCCCGAGAAGGTCGCGGTGCCGCCATTGATCGTCGCGGTCACCTCGGAGGTGACGTTGGCGTAGACGCCGCTCGCGGCGCCCGGCGCCACGTCGAGCACGATGTCGAACGTGCACGACTCGCTGGCCAGCAGGCTGGCGCCGGAGACCGTCAGCTGCGGCGGGATCGTGGTGCCGCCCGGGTTGTCGATCAGCGGCGTGTACTGGAAGACCGTGCTCGGGCCGCAGGCACTGCCGTTCGCGGGCACCGTCGTCGCGGTCGGCAGCTCGACCACGAACACGTCCTGGAAGCCGATGTCGGTGGCGTCCGAGGTGCCGGCGTTGGTCAGGGTGAACGACAGGGTGACGGTGCCGCCGGCTCCTGCCGGGTCGTCGGTGAACTCCTTGGTGAGCTCGATCCCGGCTTCGACGACCAGCACGTCCGTGGCCGCGTCGCCGGTGATCAGCGTCTGGCTGGGCGTTCCTTCGTTCGAGACGCCGTCGATGGTGCTGGTGGTGTTGAGGTAGCTGCCGCCGGCGGCGCCGCCCGGCACCTGCAGGGTGACCGTGAAGGAGCAGGTGTCGGCTGCGGCGAGGCTGGCGCCGCTCAGCGTGAGCACGCTGCTGCCGGTCAGGCTCGAGCCGCTGCCGCAGGGGTTGGCCAGCGGCGTGCTGGTCGCCACCAGACCGGAGAGCGTCGCATCGAGGTCGTCGCTGAACGAGATGTCGGTGGCGACTCCGGAGCGGTCGATGTTGGTGATCGAGAAGCGCAGGTCGACGGTGTCGCCGGGTGAGACCGGATCGCCGAGGAACTCCTTGCTGAAGGTGAGGCGCTCGACGCCGACGCCGAGGCTGGCGGTGGCGAGGCCGCTGCCGCGCAGGGCGCCGACGGGGGCGGGCACGCTGGTCAGCTCGCCAGAGACGTTCTCGAGGGTGCCGACGGCTCCTGCCACGACATCGACCGAGATCGAACAGGTGGCGTTGGCCGCCACCTGCGCCAGATCGGGGAAGAGCCCGGTGAGCGAGATCACGCTGCCGCCGGGTGCCGCGCTCACGCTGCCGCCGCAGCTGTTCGAAACGTTGGCGGGGGAGGCGACGGTCATGTTGGCCGGCAGATTGTCTGTGAAGGCGAGCTGGGTGGCGCCCGTACCGTTGGCGCTGTTGTCGACGGTGAAGGTCAGGGTCGTCGTGTTGCCGAAGGTCACCGAGGGGTCGGCGAACGCCTTGGAGAAGCCCGGCCGGTCGGCGGCCACGGTGAGCGTGTCGCTCGAGCTGCCACTGTTGCCGGCGCTCGAAGTCAGATCGCCGGTGGTGTTGACCAGTGCCCCGGCACCCGCGCCGACGACGTTGACGCCGATGGTGCAGCTGCTGACGCCGCCCAGCGAGCCGCCGCTGAGCTCGATGACGCTGGAGCCGGCGATCGCGAGCACGGTGCCGTTGCAGCCGTTGGTGGTCGCCGGAGCCGGCGCCACCTCGAGCCCGCCGGGCAGGTTGTCGGTGAACGCCATCGCCGTGACCGGGGCGCCCGACGGGTTGGTGATCACGAACTGCACCCGCGAGGCGCTGCCGGGGCCGATCGTCGAGGGAGCGAAGCTCTGCGAGAAGGAGGGGACCGGCGACTGGGCGAGCGCCCCGGTCGGCAGGAGGAGCGCCAGCGCCAGCAGCGCCAGGGCGGTCGAGGTGAGAGTGGCCGCCAGCGGGCGCGCGGCGCCTCGCGTCGTCGAAGTCATGGAGAACCCCTTTCGTGGCATGTCGCCGAAGAGCGGGCCACCCGCGGTGACCGACCGTCGACAAGATCGGATGGCGGTAGCGGCCCGACGGCCGTACCTGGACCAAGAATCGTCGCGGCCCGAGGCGGGCGCGCGAAGTCTGCATGCGGTCCTGCAGTGCAACAGATGGAGAAGACCGAAGTTACCAACTGAGGGCGAGAGAATCCACAGCCGAGTGGTTCTCGCGCCGGGAGCACCCGACGATCCCACCTTGCGGCGGGGAATCTCGTAGGGTCCGCAGGGTGAAGAAGAGAGGAATCCCCGCTGCGGGCGCACGCCGGCTCAGAGGGCGCGCGACCGGTCACGCCTGGCGAGGCCCGTGGCGTCCCGACTCGGACGGCGGGGCCCTGATCTCACCAGGGCTGTCGGAGTGATCTCGGCGGCCCTCGCGGTCGGAGCCTTCTCGACCAGCGCCCTGGTGGTCGGCCACGCCGTGCTGTGGCGGCGCCGGGCGGTGCGAAGAGAGCGCCGAGGCGCGGTGGAGGTCGACGCCGTCGGTGCGCTCGAGCGCCTGGTGTCGGCGGGGGTTGCCGGCCTGCTGGTGCTGGCAGGGCTGCTGCTGTCGGCCGCCTACATCGGCGCTCTGCAGAGAGCCGTGCTGCTGGTGTCGATAGCCGCCCTGACGGCGGTCGCGGTCGTGGTGGGCGGGGCGGCTCTGGCTCGCGACGTCGCCGCTCTGGTGGCCGGGGCTCGACGACGGCTGTTCGCCGCCTCGCGACCTCGCGTCACCGCCGCCTCCCTCCTGGTCGTCGCCGCCGTGGCGCTGGCACCGCCGTTCCTGATCGGGCTCTACCCCCCGCACGGCTTCGACGCCCTGAACTACCACCTGCCGATCGCGCGGTCGTTCGCCGACGGCGGAGCCCTCGCGGTGCTCGACGAGCTCCGCTTCCCGGCCTTCCCGCCGCTCGCCGAGCTCTACCAGGCCGCCCTGCTGTTGCTTGCCGACGATGTCGCGGCCAAGGCGGCCTCGCTGCTCGCCACCGGGCTCGGTGGCGCGTTGCTCGCGGTGTGGGCGGCCCGGCTGCGCGACCCTCGCGCCGGCCTGCTGGCGGCGGCGCTGTGGTGCGGGCAACCGCTCGTCGTGTGGCTGGCGGGACAGGCCTACGTCGAGATGTGGCTGGTGCTGTTCTCCACCGCGGGGCTGGTGGGCGTCGACGCGGCCTGCCGAGGCACCAGCGTCGAAGCCCGCCAGGACGGTGGCGCGCAGCAGCGCGGTGGCGCGCTGCTGCTGGGCGCCGCGGCTCTCGCCGCGGCGTGCGCGGTGAAGTACCTGGGCCTGGTGGCCCTGGCGCTGGCCGCCGCGCGCCTGCTCTGGGTGCTGCCCGGCGACGCGGTGTCGCCGCGGCGGCGGCTGGGCTGGCTCGCCCTGCTCTTCGCGGTCGCGGGTGCGGGAATGGCGCCGGCCTACCTCCACGTCTGGCGGGCCACCGGCAGCCCGCTCTTCCCCTACTTCGGCAGTGTGTTCCCGGCCGGCGACTGGTCGCCGTCGCTGGTTCCGGGCTCGGCCGCGGATGAGACCCTGGCGCAGCGCCTGATCTGGTGGGTGAGCCTGCCGCTGACGGTCGGTCTCTCGCGCCGCGAGTTCGACTTCGCGGCTCCTCTGTCCCCTCTCTGGCTGCCGCTCGTCGGGCTGATCGCGTGGCGCTGGCGTCGCCTTCCCGAGGTGCGCTTTCCCGCTCTCTGCGCCGTGCTCTACGGCGCTTCCCTGCTCCTGCACGACGAGCGCCGACTCCACCACCTGCTGCCGGCGGCGGCGTGGTTGTGCGTCGCCGCGGGAGTCGCACTCTCGGATCTCGCGAGCTCGTGGCGCAGCCGCCGCGCTCTCGTCGCCTCGCTGCTCCTCGTCGCCGCGCCCGGGGTCGGCTACGGCTGGTACAAGCTGTCGCAGCACGGCGTGCCGCCGCGGACCGACACCCAGCGCGAGGCCTGGCTGGCCCGCCACCTCGGCGGCTACGAGGCGGTGGCGCCGGTGCGAGAGGCCTGCGCCGCGCTCGAGGTCGGGCCCGAGGCCGAGTGTGTGATCTACCTCGAGTCCCATCTGCCGCTGCGCTACTACCTGCCCGGGCGCGTGCTCGGCGAGCTCTACGGGCCCTACCGGCGCGATCTGCTCAGCGACGCGTGGCGTGATCCTCGACGCCTGCACGAGCGGCTGGGCGGATGGGGGGTCGACTTCCTGGTGCTGCGCCCGGCGCTCGCGGAGCGGGTCAGTCGACGACCGGATGCAGGTCGCTTCCTTCGAACCGTCTGGCGCGGCGAAGAGGTCGCCGTGCTCGCCCTGGAGCGCGAGACCGCCCCCTGAGTGTTCTCGGGGAAGCTCCGGGGGTCTTGGAGGAATCGCACCGTGCCGCTCGCCCGGCGTGTGATGATCGTCCCCTTCGCGGCGGTGGACCGTGCTCGCGATCGAGACCTCGTCACGGGTCGCGGTCCCGGCAGGGCGGCGGCGCTGATCGACCCTCAAGGCAGAACGATCGAAGGAGGCATTCCATGCAGGCGATGAAGAGCCGAGAGATCCACCTCAAGAACCGTCCGCAGGGCATGCCGGAGGCCGGCGACTTCGAGCTCGTGGAGACGGAGGTGCGCGAGCCCGGCGAAGGGGAGGTGACGGTTCGCAACCTCTGCATGAGCGTCGATCCGTACATGCGCGGCCGGATGATGGACCGCAAGTCCTACGTGCCGCCGTTCGCGCTCGGCGAGGTGATGACCGGCGGTGCCATCGGCCGGGTGGTGCGTTCGCGGTCCGAGGACCTCGCCGAAGGCGACCACGTCAGCAGCATGTACGGCTGGCGCGAGGCGTTCACCTGTCCGGCGGGCGAGCTGCGGCGCCTCGGCGAGCTCTCGGCGCCGCCCTCGGCCTACCTCGGCGTGCTCGGAATGCCCGGCATGACCGCCTACGTCGGGCTGCTCGAGGTCGCGGCGCTGAAGGACGGCGAGACCGTGTTCGTCTCCGGCGCTGCCGGCGCCGTCGGCAGCGTCGTCGGGCAGATCGCCAAGATCAAGGGCTGCCGGGTGGTCGGCTCGGCGGGCTCGGCCGAGAAGATCCGCTGGCTGACCGAGGATCTCGGCTTCGAAGCTGCGTTCGACTACCACGACGGCTCGATCCCGGAGCAGCTGCGCGCCGCGGCGCCGGACGGGCTCGACGTCTACTTCGACAACGTCGGCGGCGACCACCTCCAGGCGGCGATCGGCCACATGCGTCAGTTCGGGCGCATCGCCCTTTGCGGCGCGATCTCGGTCTACAACGCGACCGAGCCCCAGCCGGGTCCGAACAACCTGACCCTGGCGATCGGTCTCGGACTGACCCTGCGCGGTTTCATCGTCTCGCACTTCCAGCACCTCGGCGACAGGTTCCGCGCCGACATGGAGCAGTGGGTGGCGAGCGGCCGGGTGCGCTACGAGGAGACGGTGATGGAAGGAGTCGAGCGCGCGCCGGAGGCGTTCATGGGCCTGTTCACCGGCGCCAACACCGGCAAGATGATCGTCCAGCTCGGCGCCGACTGAGCCGACGCGACGGCCGCGCCCCGGGACGCATCCCGGCGGTGGCGCGACAAGTCGCGACGCCGATGCGTACAATGAGGCTCGGTCCCCGAACCCCGAAGACACACGAAGAGTTCGTGGCGCGGCTCCGCAGCGCGGATGCCTCTGCCGGTGCGAACGCTCACCGTGGATCGGGCACTGCGCGCGACTGCGCCGCCGGCGCGTTTCCATCCTCGACCGCCCCCATCGCTCCCGACCTCGACTTGGAGGAGACGGCATGATCAAGCGAACCGCGACCGCCAGCCTGTCGATGCTGGCCCTGACGCTGAGCCCGGTCTGGGCCGCGGCCAACAACGCCGACGCGAAGGGGGGTACTCCGACCTTCCACCGCGACGTGCTGCCAGTGCTGCAGCAGAACTGCCAGGTCTGTCACCGCCCCGGCGGCGCCAACCTGGGCGGCATGGTCGCCCCGATGTCCTTCACCTCCTACGACGAGGTGCGGCCGTGGGCCAAGTCGATCGCCCGCCAGGTCGACGCCCGCCTGATGCCGCCGTGGCACGCCTCGCCCGACCAGCACGGCATCTTCGCCAACGAGCGCACGCTGAGCGACGAGGAGGTCGCACTGCTGGTCTCCTGGGCCAAGGCAGGCGCCCCGGCCGGCGATGCGGCGGACGCGCCGCCGCCGCGCGAATGGCCGAGCCACGACGGTTGGTCGATCGGCACTCCGGATCTCGTCATCGACATGGGCGAGCGCTACTTCGTCGAGGACGACGTGGAGGACCAGTACATCACCTTCACCACCTCGATCACCAAGGAGATGCTGCCCGAGCCGCGCTGGCTCAAGGCGGTCGAGTTCCGGCCCGGCTCGCCGGTCGTGCATCACATCATCGCGCGCCCGCTCGGCGGCATCGCGCCGGGCAACGATCCCACCGTCTACAACGACGGCTTCGGCACGCTGATCGAGCCGGGGATGGAGGTCAGCTGGCAGATGCACTACCACAAGGAGCCCGGCCCCGGCACCGGCACCTGGGACTTCTCGCAGGCTGCCCTGCGCTTCTACCCGCCGGGCTACACCCCCGAGCACGTGGTGATGAACGACGGCCTCGGCCGGTTCGACTTCAAGATCCCGCCGGGAGACCCCCACTACACGTCGACTACCAGCACCACCTTCGAGCGCGACACCCTGCTGCTCGGCTACACGCCGCACATGCACCTGCGCGGCAAGTCGGCCCGCTACGTCGCGAAGTATCCCGACGGCAGCGAGGAGGTGCTGCTCGAGGTGCCGCGCTACGACTTCAACTGGCAGACCCACTACGAGTATCCGGCGCCGGGGAAGAAGATCCCGGCCGGAACCACTCTCGAGCTCACCATGGGTTGGGACAACTCGCCGGAGAATCCCAACAACCCGGACCCGACCGCCGAGGTCACCTACGGCCGGCCGACCACCGCCGAGATGATGTTCGGCTTCGTCAGCTACGCCGACGCCGAGCCGGGCTACCAGCCGTCGCCCGATCAGATGGGAGTCAACGGGCGTCGTCGCGGCGGTCGCGAGCAGATCGATCCGGAAGAGATGAAGCAGATGCTCAAGGAGCGCTTCGGGCTCGACTGGGACACGATGAGCGAAGAGGAGCGCGAGGAGGTGCTGCAGCGCCTGCGCGGGCGGCGCGGCGCGGCGGGCGGCTGAGGCCGCGGCGCTAGGCGAGAGGCGCGCCCGGCGTGGCCCGTGCGTCGCCTCGCGCTCTTGCCTCACCGCCCGGAGGACCGCCTCAGGGCAGGCCCTCCGGCCAGTACTGCTCGTGGCAGCCACGACAGGCGAAGTAGACCCGCTCGCCGACGTCGAAGACCGCGTCGGGGTCGCGCGACTCGGCGGCCCGCATCGCCTCCTCGCCGGCGTCGGTCAGCTCGCGCGACCAGTCCAGCCAGGCGCCCTCGTCGCGGGCGCGGCGCCCCACCAGCAGCAGGTTGCCGGACTCGGCGAGCACCACCGCGGCGTTGCGCACCGCGACCCACTCCTCGTCGCTCTGCGGACGGATCTGCTCGACCCCCTCGGCGGTGACGATCTCGCCGACCGCCGCCCAGTAGAGGTCGGCGGCGGGCTCGAGCACCGTGGTCATCAGCGCCTTCTCGCCGACCACGGCGCGCATCGGGCTCTCGACGGCCGGCTCGGCGCAGGCCGCCAGAGCGAGCATCGTCGTCACCACGAACGGGACGATGAGGAGGAACGAGGCGTGCGACTCGTTCGCACGGCGCGGCGCGGTCTCGGGATCTCGGAGAGTCATGATGCGTTCTCGGGAGGTTCTCGCTCGACGGCAGCCGGCTTCTCCGGCGTGCGTGGAGCGCATGGGATCACGACTCGTCGGCCCCCGCCACCGCCTGGACGCGGATCGAGGTGCACAGACCCGGATCGGCGAGGGTCCGGTGCTCGGCGTCGCCCGCCTGCAGGACCAGGGTGTGAGGGCCCGGCGTCAGCTGCAGCTCGATGGTGCTCGAGCCGTCGCTGAAGTGGATCCAGGGAGCCGCGGTGGGGATCAGCGTGTCGGGTGGCAGGCACTCGGCGTCGATGCCGAGATGGAAGTGACCCGCTCCGGGGTGCACGAAACCGTCGCCGACCTCTTCGATGTCGAAGTTGCGGCTGCCGAACTCGAGCTCCACGAGTCCCTCGACCACGTCGCCGTCCTCGAGCCCGACGAAGAAGACCCGTGGCGCGTCGGGCGGTAAACCGTCGTCGGGCGATCCGACCTCGCGCAGGGCGTCGCAGCCGAGGAGGCTGGTGAGCACGGCGCCGGAGACGACTGTCAGAACGGCTGTCGGGACCCCTCGCCGCCGCGTCCCGCGCCCGGGGGCGGACGGCGACGCCGAAACAACCGATCCCGTGACTCGTCCTAGGTCTGCCATCGCCGCCGAACGCTAGCAGGGTCAGGCCGAGGGGAAACGCGTTCCCTGGAGCCTCCCTCACCCGGCGGCTTCCGCCTCGGCTTGACCCACCGAAGGGATCGGTGGGAGACTCGATCCCCCTTTCGTTCCCATCGAAATCGTCTGCAGGAGATTCGGCCCATGAAGCTGAATGAGATCCGTCCCCGTCTCGTCGTAGGGCTCTCGCTCGTCGCCGTGCTCGTCCTGTTCGCCCCGGGCTGGGCGCAGGAGGCGAGCACGTCGGGCATGCCCGATCTGCCCGGCGAGATCCCCCGGCTGGCCAACGGCAAGCCCGACCTGAACGGGATCTGGCAGGTGATCAACACCGCCAACTACGACCTCGAACCGCACATGGCTCGGCACGCGATGCAGACGATCGAGGGGCCGCACGGACCGCTGCCGGCGCCCGAGGTGCTGGCCCTCGGCGCGGTCGGCGCCGTGCCCGGCGGCATGGGCGTGGTGGTCGGCGGCAAGATCCCCTACAAGCCCGAGGCGCTCGAGGAGAAGAAGGAGAACCAGGCGAACTGGATGGACCGCGACCCCGAGGTCAAGTGCTACCTGCCGGGGGTGCCGCGCGCCACCTACATGCCCTTCCCGTTCCAGATCTTCCAGAACGAGAACGCCTTCGTCATCTCCTACGAGTACGCCGGCGCGGTGCGGGAGATCTACCTCGAGGATCCGGGACCGGCGCCGATCGACACCTGGATGGGCTGGTCCTACGGCAAGTGGGACGGCGACACGCTGGTCGTCGAGGTCACCGGTCAGCACGACCAGAGCTGGTTCGATCGCTCCGGCAACCATCACAGCGAGCAGCTCAAGGTCACCGAGCGCTACACCCCGAAGGGACCGAACCACATCTGGTACGAGGCCACGATCGAGGATCCGGCGACATTCACCGAGCCGTGGAAGATCCAGATGCCGATCTACCGGCGCCTCGAGCCCGACGCGCGGCTGATGGACTTCCGCTGCGTCGAGTTCGTCGAGGAGCTGATGTACGGCGAGTGGCGGCGCAACCCGCTGCCGCGCCTGAAGCCGCAGAGCGAGTGAGGCGCGGATCCCGCGCCAAGACCGTACCCCGCCTTGCCCCTGGTAGGATCGAGTCGTTGTCGAGGTCGATCCGGCGCGACAGCCTGGCTCCCGGGTGACCCCGAGGCCTGAGGGGGAGAGGCAGCAAACCCAATCCGAATCCCGAAAGAGAAAGAGATGCAGATGAAGCGAAACACGATCCTCCTCGCCGCCGCGGCGCTGCTGGTCGTGGCGCTCGCCGTGGCGACCATGCCGGCGGTGGCGCACCACGCCTTCGGCGCCGAGTTCGATCCCAACCGTCCGCTGCTGCTCAAGGGCCCCGTGATCAAGGTGGAGTGGGTGAATCCACACACCTGGATCCACATGGAGGTCGAGTACGAGGACGGCACCAAGCAGGTCTGGATGGTCGAGGGCGGCACGCCGAACACGCTGCTGCGCCGCGGCCTGACCAGGGACTCGCTGGCTCCCGGCACCTACATCGTCGTCGATGGCTACCAGTCGAAGGACCGCTCGGCGCGCGCCAACGGCCGCGACGTGACCTTCGAGGACGGCACCAAGGTGTTCATGGGCTCCTCCGGCACCGGCGCTCCGAAGGACGGTCGCGACCCGACCGAGCCGCCGAACCGCCGCTGAGCCTCCTCCGGCGTGTGGACGCCGGGCTCTCGATCCGAGGCCTCCTTCCCGCTGAGGGGAGGAGGCCTGTTTCGTTCTGGGGCCGTTCTCGGAGCGGTCGCCGAGCTGCTGGATCACGCCGGCGAGGCGAGGGCTCGTGGTTCGGCGCCTGGGGGACGAGCGCCGCTCAGTACGAGACCGCGTAGTCGTCGTGGCAGGTCACACAGGTCTGGTAGAGCGGCTCGTTGAGCTCGAGCAGGGCGTCGAGGTCGCGGGCCTTCGCCGCCTCGAAGCCGGTCTTCGCGGCCTCGATCATCAGCCGGGTGTCGGCGACCCACACGTCGTCGTCCAGCGCCCACTCCTCGTCGAGCAGCGATCTCGAGATCTCGGCCAGGGTCAGCGCCTGGCCCTGTAGCTCGAGCCATCCAGCCTCGTCCTCGGGCGGCCGCGAGGGGGCGTAGAGCAGCGCGTTGGACGTCGGCAGGATGACCAGGCTCATCAGCTCGGCCAGGGTGCCGACCGGTGCGTCGGTGGGCTCTGCCTCCTCGTCGACCTCGGCCGATCCCGAGCTGGTCTCGACGGCGGGCGCGCCGCCCAGCAGAGCGTTCGAGAAGCCGCCGACGATCAGGGCGGAGGCGAACAAGACGCAACAGACCGAGCCGCGGATCCGTCCCACCACGACGTCACGGGTGCGCACGCTCACACCTCCCGGCACGATCCGGCGTCACCGGAGCCTCTGGCGGGCGGCCGCCCCGGCGCCGCGTACCGACGGATCGTTTTGGCCAATGTCGACGAATCGGGGATACTCACCGCCACCATGCTAAGGGAATTCGCGCACTGGCTCGACTCGACCGCCTGGAGCACGTCGATCCACGAGTCGCTCTACGCCTACCCGCTGATCGAATCGACCCACGTCTGGGGTCTGGCCGTCTTCGTCGGCTTCGCGATCCTGCTCGATCTGCGACTGCTCGGGGTCGCCTTCACATCGATCCCGGTCTCCGATCTGGCGCGTCGTCTGCTGCCGTGGACGATCGCGGGCTTCGTGGTGATGGTGGTCTCCGGCGTGCTGCTCTTCTACGCGATCCCGGTCCGCACCTTCCACAGCGTCTGGTTCCGCGGCAAGGTGATCATGTTGATCCTCGCCGGCATCAACGTGTTCGTCTTCCACAGCGGCATCTGGCGCACGGTGAAGAGCTGGGATCTGGCGCCGAAGCCGCCCTTCAAGGCCCGATTCGCGGGCGCGGCTTCCCTGGTGCTGTGGTCGCTGATCATCATCTTCGGTCGCATGATCGCCTACAACTGGTTCGACTGCGATCGCCAGCCCCAGTCGGCGTTCATCAACTGGGCCGCCGGATGCGTCATCGAGAACGGTCAGGAGATCCAGGAGGTACTGCCGCCGGGCGGCATCGTCGAGCCGCCGAGCTACGGCGACTCGCCGCAGGTGGTCGACCCGCCGGTCTACGACGACTCGCCGCGGGTGGTCGAGCCACCGGTCTACGACGACTCGCCGCGGATCGTCGAGCCGCCGGTGTACGAGGACTCTCCGCCGCTCCCCGAAGAGGGATCCGATGGTGACGGCGGGCCCGGCGCCGATCCTGGAGAGGGCAACGAACCGTGATCACCCTGGCCCGCAACGTCCTCCCTCTGTCGCTGTTCCAGGCCATCGAGGCGACCTGGCTCGCCGAGCTGATCCAGCAGTCGCACTGGATCTTCCCGGTGGTCATGTCGTTGCATCTGGTCGCCTTCGCCGCTCTCGGCGGAGCGATCCTGGTGGTCGACCTGCGGCTGCTCGGGCTGGTGTTCCGCCCTCAGCCGGTGCAGTCACTGGCGCGCAGTGTGCGTTGGCTGCTGCACGGCAGCGTCGCGGCGATGTTCGTCACCGGTCTCCTGCTGTTCGTCTCGGAAGCGATCAAGTGCTATTACAACGATCCCTTCTGGATCAAGATGTACTGTCTCGCCGGGGGCCTGATCGTGACCTACACCGTGAGGCGTAAGATCGTGGCGATGGACCCGGCGCGGGTGGGTGTCTGGGGCAAGCTCGTGGGCCTGACGAACATTGCGCTGTGGTCCGGTGTGGCCTGGGGCGGACGCTGGATCGGCTTCTGGGGCTGACGCCGAAGACGTCACCGGGTACGGTGGGCCGCGATGCCACTCGGGAGCCCGGGAACCCTCGGGGTCTATGGGAAGAAGCGGCCGAGGATGACGGGTTTGGCTCTGCGACGATGAGAATGCGACGACACCCACGGCCGAGCGAGACGACCGCGAGACGCACCGCCGCCGCGGTGCTCGTGGTGTTGACGGCTCTGGCGTCCCTGGCTCCGGTCGCGCTGCACGAGCACACCCTCGCGCCGCAGACGCTCGGCACCGACGTGGCGTGCGTCGCGACCCACGACGAGGGGCGTGAGGGTTCCGGGCCGATTGCCGCGCGCTTCGCCGCCGGCGAGGAGCGCCACGGACACGACTGCGTCGCCTGCCACCTGAATCGCGTGCGCACGCTGCTGCGCTCGCCGATCGCTCCGATCGCGTCCCTGCGGCCCGTGGCGGCCACCTCCGTGGCGCTCGCCGACGCTGTCCTGGCGGGCGAGCACGCAGCGGTCGAAGCTCGCGGTCCCCCCGTCCGCACGGCTTGATGCGTCTCGGCGCCACCGGCCGGCGGCGCCGTAGCGAACATCGAACGACATCCCCTCCGTCTTCCTGACGTCCCTTGGTCGGGCGGCGAGACCTCGCTGGCGCGGCCCTGGGTGGCGCCAGTCGAGTGTCGACGCACTGGCGACGTGGAGAGCGCCGGCCGCCGCCGAGGAGCGCGGCGGCCGCGACTCCGCGGCTGGACTTCGTGGCCTGTCCCTCAGGTGCGAAGACGGAGCGAGACCGTGCCCTGCAGAGAGGCACTGCGGTGACGCCGGAGGGCGCCGCCGCGTGCAGCTTCCAAGTTCTGTTTCCGATCGAAGAAATGAGCCCCTAGACATGTCCTCCAGAGACCCGAAGATCGCGCGCCTCGCCGCGCCCCGCCACCATTCTGACCCTCCTTCCGCGACCGACTCTTCTTTCCCGACACGACCCGGACCCGCGTCGGAGCGACCGCGGCAGGTCGCCCACGCCACCATCGGGCCGACCCTAGCCTCGGCGTGGCGCTCCGCGAGCCTCGCCAGGCTCCGCGTCTGCGCGGCAGGTCTCCTGGCCCTGCTGCTCCTCGGCGCCCCGGCGGCGACGCAGCCATCACCCGGAGCCGCCGAGGAGCAGGCGCGTTCCGAATCGGCAGCCGACCGAGGCCGCATCGAAGGCCGCATCGTGCCCCCCCACGACCATCCCCTGACTCTGGCGACCGCCCGCATCGTCGATCTCGAGATCGAGACGCGGGTGGGCGCCGACGGCAGCTTCGCCTTCGCGGCGGTGCGACCCGGCTCCCACCTCGTCGAGGTGCGGATCCCGTCGCTGGGCACCGCCGTGGAGCGGGTTGAGGTGCGGGCCGGCGAGACTTCGACCATCGAGGTCGAGGTGGTCGCGGGCAGCCACTTCGAGGAGGTCGTGGTCACGGCTCCGGGCGAGGCTCGCGACCGGCTCGAGCTGGCGACTGCCACCGACAGCCTGAGCGGTGAGGAACTGCAGTCGCGGCTCGAGGCGACCCTCGGCGAGACCCTGTCGCAGGAGGCGGGCGTCAGCTCGACCTTCTTCGGCCCCGGCGCCAGCCGGCCGGTGATCCGTGGTCTGACCGGCGACCGGGTGCGGGTGCTCGAGGGCGGCATCGACAGTGGCGATGCCTCGGGGACCAGCGCCGACCACGCGGTGACCAACGATCCGGCTCTCGCCGAGCGCATCGAGGTCCTGCGTGGCCCGGCGACGCTGCTCTACGGGTCCAGCGCCATCGGCGGCGTCGTCAACGTGATCGACGAGCGCATCCCCACCAGCCGGGCCACGAAGCCGATCGAGGGCACCGTCGACCTGCGGGTCGGATCGGTCTCCGACGAGCGCGCCGCCGCGGCCGCGGTTTCGGGCGGCGGCGGAGAGTGGGCCTGGAGCCTCGGCGCCGCGGCGCGTTCGGCCGATCCGTACGAGATCCCGGGCTTCGCTCGCCTCGAGGAGGAGCACGAGGAGCACGGCGAGGGAGACGAGCACGGCGAGGGGGACGAGCACGATGAGGAGGAGAATCCCTTCGGCGTGGTGCCGAACACCGACCTCGAGACCGAGAGCGTCCGCTTCGGCGTCACCCGTTTCTTCGGTGACCGGGGATCGCTGGGCGTCTCGCTGCAGGGCTTCGAGACCCTCTACGGCCTGCCGGCCGGCGCCCACGGCCACGAGGAGGAGGGCCATGAGCACGGCGAGGAGGACGAGCACGGCGACGGGGAGCACGGCGAAGAGGACGAGCACGGCGAGGAGGAAGAGGAGGAGTCGGTACGCATCGACATGCAGCAGCGGCGTTTCGACCTGCGCGGACAGCTGCTCGATCCCTTCGGCACCGGCGGCGTCTTCAGCGCTGCCAAGCTGCGCCTCGGGGGCACCGACTACGAGCACGTCGAGCTCGAGGGCGACGAGGTCGGCACCCAGTTCTTCAACGAGGCGCTCGAGGCGCGGCTGGAGCTGGTGCAGCGGCGTGGAGAGCGCCGGAGTGGCTCGTCGGGGCTGCAGCTCCAGAACCGGGAGCTCGAGGCGATCGGCGACGAGGCGTTCCTGCCGCGCAGCGACACCGAGCGGCTCGGCGTCTTCACCTTCCAGGAGGCCGAGTTGGGTCAGGGCGGCGAGCTGGCGCTGCAGCTCGGAGCCCGCTTCGAGACCCAGGACGTCAGCGCCGTCGGCTTCGACGGGCGCTCGCACGACGGCGTCAGCGCGTCGGTCGGCCTGGTCTGGACGCCGTCGGCGCTCGAGCAGGCCGGCTGGTCCTTCGCCGCGACCTTGGGCCGTTCGGTCAAGCTGCCGTCGGCCGAGGAGCTGTTCTCGGACGGTCCGCACATCGCCGCGCAGGCGTTCGAGATCGGCGATCCCGATCTCGGTGAGGAAAGCGGCCTCGGAGTCGACCTGTCGCTGCGCCGCGCCGAGGGCCGGGTCACCGGCGAGCTGACGCTGTTCAGACAGGAGTTCGACGACTTCATCTACCAGGCCTTCCGCGGTGACGAGGAGGACGGCTTCCCGGTGGTCGTCTACTCCCAGGACGACGCCACCTTCACCGGTGCCGAGCTCGAGGCGCGCATCGAGCTGTGGGAGCAGGCCGGCAACCACCTGCACCTGCAGATCGTCGGCGACACGGTGGACGCGGAGCTTGCGGACGGCTCACCACTGCCGCGGATCCCGCCGCTGCGCCTCGGCGCGGGGCTGCACTTCCACAGCGAGCGCTGGAACGGCATGGTCGAGGCGCGCTGGGTCGACGACCAGACCGACGTGGCCGAGAACGAGACGCCGACCGACGGCTACACGCTGCTCAACGCCAACCTCGGCTACCGCTTCCTGCTCGGCGGCCAGCTGCTCGACGTGCTGCTGCGCGGACGCAACCTGGGCGACGAGGAGGCCAGGGTGCACACCTCGTTCCTCAAGGACTCGGCGCCGCTGCCGGGGCGTGACTTCACGCTCTCGCTGCGGTTCTGGTTCTAGTCGCCGATCGCGGCGGCGTCGTGGCGCCGCCTCCGAGATCGGAGGCGGCTGCCACGGCAGTCCTCGGCTTCTCCGTGCCGGCGAAGTGGTGCTGGGCTCCCCGCGCCCGAACGTGGCGGTAGACCACTGGGTAGACTCCCATTCGGAGGTACCCAACACATGTCGCGATCTGCACCCCTGCGCCGGCGCGGCGGCCTCGCCGCGCTGGCCGCTCCGCTCGTTCCCCTGACCGTCCTTTCTGCCGTCCTGGTCCTCGCGCTCGGCTGCGGCGAGACTCCAGATGATGCGAACGCTTCGTCCGAGGTGGAGGCCGCCGGCCCCAGCGCCGCCTTCGCCGCGCTCGAGCCCGGCTGGAACAAGTTCTCGCCCGGCGGAGAGACCATCTGCTCCGACGGCAGCCCGTTCCACTTCTTCGCCCGGCCAGGGGATCCCGACAAGGTGGTGTTCTATCTCCAGGGCGGCGGCGCCTGCTGGACCGGGGCGACCTGCGACCGCGACTTGGAGCCCACCTACGCCATCCAGGCCGTTGCCGAGCTGATCGAGCCGGTGGCGGGCCAGGAGCGCAGCGAGCGCACCATGTCGGGCATCTTCGACTTCACCCGCGAAGACAATCCGCTGCGCGACTACAGCTTCGTGTTCGTCCCCTACTGCTCGGGCGACGTGCACATCGGCAACCAGGTGTCCACCTACCAGGCTCCGGAGACAGAGGAGCACGCGGCGCACGAGGTCGAGGTGCACCACAAGGGCTGGCCCAACGTCAAGGCGGCGCTCGACTGGACCTTCGGAACGTTCCCGTCGCCCGAGACCGTGGTGGTGACCGGCTCGAGCGCCGGCTCGATCCCGTCGCCCTTCTACGCCCACGAGGTCAAGGAGCACTACCCGGAGGCGCGCGTGGTGCAGCTCGGCGACGGCTCGGGAGGCTACCGGCGCACCGAGGGCGCCGCCCTGCCGCACGTCCAGTGGGGCACCTTGGCGGTGCTCGGACAGGAGATGCCGTACTTCGCCGACATGGCCCCCGAGGACTACAACTACGAGCACCTCTACATCGCCACCGGCAGGCAGCACCCGGACGTGCAGCTGGCCGAGTACGACGCGGCGGAGGACGCGGTGCAGGTGCGCTTCCTGCAGATCGGCGGCGCCCAGGTGCCCACCCTGCAGAGCCTGCTGGACCTGAACCGTGCCGACGTCGCCGCCGAAGTCCCCGGCTTCGTCTCGTTCACCGCCGGCGGCGACAGCCACACGATCCTCGGGCGCGACTTCTTCTACACCTTCAAGGTCGGGGACACCACGTTCCGGGACTGGTTCGCGGCGCTGGTCGCCGGCGAGCCGGTGCAGAGCGTGCACTGTCGTGATGCGGCGGCGGGCTGCGCCGAGGCGGAGACGGTGGCGGTCGAGTCGACCGAGCCCGAGGGCGAGGAGGAGAGCGGGGCGGCCGAAGAAGCCTCTTCGGAGGCGCCGACGGCGCCCTGACGTCCACGCCACCCCGCGGCGGTGGGTCGTGGCGCGACGCCGGGCCGGATCGATCTCCGGCCCGGATCGCGTCTGACCGCTGCTCAGCCGAGCCGTAGCGCGCCGGCGGGGCTTCGGCGCAGCGCCCGCACGGCCGGCCACACCGTCGCCGCGCCGGTCACCAGCAGCAGCACCGCGACGGCGCCGATCCAGGTCACCGGCTCGGCGCTGCGCACTCCGAAGACCAGGTTGTCGATCAGGCGCGCGGCGGCGAAGGCCAGCGCCAGGCCCGCGACCGCTCCGATCGCCACCAGCCGCATGCCGCTGCGGGTGAGCAGGCGCACCACGTCGAGCGAGGTCGCTCCGAGCGAGCGCCGGATGCCGATCTCGCGCTCGCGACTCGCGGCGGCGAACGAGACGACGCCGTAGAGCCCGACCGCGGCCAGCAGCAGCGCCACCACCGCGAAGGCGGCGAACGAGGCGGCGAGTGCGCGCGCCGGCAGCATCTGCAGGCCGACGTGGTCGCGCATCGTCTTGTTCTCCCAAACCAGCAGGTCGGGCTCCAGGGCGCGCGCCTCGCGCAGCATCGTCGTCGCCATCTGCTCGGCGTCGCCCTCGGTGCGCACCAGCACGGTGAGGGCGGCTGGATCCCACTGGGCGCTGGCCAGGTAGACGAAGGGCCTGCCGCGATCCCCCATGAGTCGCACCGCGATGTCCTCGGTGACGCCGACCACCGTGTAGCGTTCCCCGTTGGCGCGCGAGAAGCTCTCGCCGATCGCCGAGCGACCCGGGTAGAAGCGTTCTGCGAAGGAGCGCGTGACCACGGCGACCCGCGTCGACTCGGCGTCGTCGCCGTCCTCGAAGGTGCGTCCCTCGAGCAGCCGCACGCCGGCGGCGGAGAAGAAGCCGGGAGTCGCCGAGGCGTAGTCGATGGCGTGATGGTTCGAGCCCTCCGCCGGCGGCATCCCGTCGACCAGCATGCGCAGCGACTGCTGGTTGCCGAGGTTGAGGTGCAGGTTGTCGATCGAGCCGACCTCGCTCGCTCCGGGCAACGCTCGCAAGCGCTCCTCGAGCTGCCGGAAGAACTCCCGGCGCGCCTCGGCGTCGGGGTACTGCTCCGGCGGCAGGCCCGCCGAGACGATGCCGGTCGGTGCGGCGCCGAAGCCGGGATCGTAGGCGTTCATCGCTTCGAGGCTGCGTAGGAAGAGGCCGGCGCCGGCGAGCAGCACGGTGCAGACGGCGACCTGGGCGACCACGAGCACCGCCCGCAGGCGCTGCTTGTGGGCACCACCCGTGGTCTCGTCCTTGAGCACCTCGACCGGCTGCAGGCGCGTCGCGTGCAGGGCCGGCGCGAGGCCGAAGAGCAGGCTCGCCAGCGCCGTCGCGAAGACGGCGAAGAGCAGCACGCGCCCGTCGATGCCCGCCTCGAGGGCCACCGGGAATCCGGGCAGCTGCAGACCTGCGAGGGCACGCATCGCCGCCCCGGCCAGCACGGTGCCGAGCGCCCCGCCGCAGGCGGCGACGACCAGCGCATCGAGCAGGCGCTGGCGGATCAGGGTCCATCGCGCGGCGCCGAGGGCGCAGCGCACCGCGGTCTCCTTGCGCTCGTCGGTCGCCCGGGCGAGCAGGAACCCGGCGAGGTTGGCGCAGGCGATCGCCAGCACCAGCATCACCAGGGCGAGCAGGGCGCCGGCCGCCGAGCGCACGAACGGATCGAGCGTCGGGTTGACGATCACCCGCGCGGTGGGGACGGTGGTGAAGCCGAGCTTGCCCTGCCAGTCGTCCGGATGCTCGGCGGCCAGTCGCTGCGCCGTGGCGTCGAGAACCGTCTGCAGCTCGGCCTCGCCGACGCCGGGGCGCAGCCGACCGCGCACGAAGGCCCAATGGGAGCCGCGCGAGTCCAGGCGTCCCTCACCGTCCGGGGCGAACTGCGGATCGAAGGCGACGGGCAGGAAGAGGTCGATCTGCACGCCGCGGATGCTGCCCTCGAAGCTCTGCGGGGCGACGCCGACGATGGTGAACTCGCGGCCGTTCAGTCGCACCGCCTCGCCGATCACGTCCCGTCCCGCGAAGTGACGCTGCCAGTAGTCCCAGTCGAGCACCGCCACCGGTGCGGAGACCCGGTCGTTGCCTTGGTCGTCCGAGAAGCCACGCCCGAGCGCCAACTGCAGGCCGAGCAGGGAGAAGAAGTCGTTCGAGACCAGCTCTGCCATCAACGGCTCGACGCCGCCGTCGGCGGCCTCGCCCTGGGCGAAGCTGAAGCCCGAGATCACCAGTCCCTCGAACTGATCGCGCGTCGCCTCGCGCAGATCCTCGAAGTCGGGGTAGCTGAACGGCGAGGTGGGGAAGTCGTCCTGCTGCAGGTAGACGTCGAGCAGCGAATCCGGATCGGCGAACGGCAGGGGACGTAGCAGCAGGGAGTCGAGCAGTCCGAAGACCGCGACGTTGGCACCGATGCCGATCGCCAGCGACAGCACCGCGATGGCGGCGAAGCCTGGGCGCTGGCGCAGGCGGCGCAGGGAGAGACGCAGGGAGCTGGTGGCGATCATGGACTGGGGCCTCCTGGGCGGAGCCAGGTGGGCGGGAAGCCGCGCCCAGGCCCGCACTGTCGCCATGGAGTACGTCGCTGGGTGCCCCGGGATTGCACGGTCCCGTGCGCCGGCCGCTGCGAGCGGCGCCTCCGGCCTCCACCAAGGGTTGCCGGGCCTGGCCACAGGTAGAAAAGACGCGTCGGCGTCCGGCGGGGTCGAGGCGGTGGCCCGGCAACCCGGGAGTCCGCCAGACCCGGCGGGCGTCGACCGCAGGTGGAGCCGCGACCTCGGAGCCCCTCAGCCGCCGCGCCGCACCGGCGCGCTCTCGACCCGGTTGCGGCCGCCCCGTTTGGCCCGGTAGAGGGCCTTGTCGGCGTCCGCGACGACCGCCTGGGGGTCGCGCCCGCCGCGCAGCGATCCGGCGACTCCAGCCGAGACCCGCACCCGCAGCCGGCGCTCGCTGGCGGAGCCCTGACCGGCGCCGCCGCGCAGGTGGCGGCCGCGACGGGGCCGCCGGGGTGGACGCACCACGAAGGAGCGCTCGGCGATGCGCCGCCTCGTGCGGTCGATCTCCTCCGCCGCCTGCTCCGCCGAGCGGCGCCGGAAGACCAGCGCGAACTCCTCGCCGCCGTAGCGGAACAGCTCGGCGCCCCGGGTCTCGCGCAGGCGCGCCGCGACCGCGCGCAGCACCTGGTCGCCGACCAGATGGCCGTGACGGTCGTTGATCTTCTTGAAGTGGTCGACGTCGACCAGGGCGACCGACCAGCGCGACGGCAGGGCGCGCAGAGCGTCGTCGAAGGCGCGCCGCGAGGCAGCGCCGGTGAGCTCGTCCTGGAAGGCCAGCCGGTGCACGCTCTCGAGGAAGGCGGCGAGCCCGATCGCGGCGACCAGCAGCCCCGCCTTGGCCCCGGTCGCCATGCCGGGCGTCGCGGCGGGGGCGAAGAGCACCGCCGCGGTCGCGCTCAGAGCCAGCCACGCCGCCGGCCTCAGCAGGGCCCACCTCAGAGTCCAGACCCAGAGCAGCGCCACCGCCGACGGGAGCATCCAGACCGCGGCCTGAGCAGACGCGGCGGTGGGCGCGGCGGACGGCGCCGCCAGCAGCTGGCGCTGCAGCAGCGAGATCAGGTCCGGCGGCAGGCCGGTGAGGACGACAGCCGTGGCCGCCAGGGTGGCGAGGGTCGGCAGCGCCCGCAGCGGCGAAGGCCGGGCCCTCACCGGAAGCCACCACGCCAGCGCCAGGAGGGCGAGAAGCAAGAGCGAGGCGAGGCTGCCTGCGCGCTGCGCTGCACTCGCTTCGAACCCTCCGATCGGCACCGCCGCCAAGGCTACCGTCAGCGATCCGATCGCCAGCAGCATGGCGAGGCGGACCAGGTGGAAGGGCAGCGCGAGCAGCGCCAGGACGGCGAGCGCCACCGCCGCTGCGTACGGTGCGCGTTCGGCGACCAGCCCGGGCGCCAGCTCCAGCAGCGTCTGCGGCGGCGCCTTGGCGCCGGTCGCAACCCACAGCGCCGCGAGCGCGAGCAGGCCGCCGGTGAGCCCGAGGAGCCTGAGCAGGGAACGGAGTCGGGACACGCGGCAGGTGACGGAGGAGGCTCGGAGGGGATCTCTTCGACCGTAGACAGGGTCTGGCGACAGTGTACGCTCGATCGCGGAGCGCGGACGGCGTCGCCGCGGACGCCCGCGACAAGGCTCCTCGTGGTCGCGGCGCCCGTCGCCTCGGGCCTCGCGGTCGGCTCGCTGGCGTCGGTGGTCGCGAACGCCGCCGAGACCCGGAGATCCCACCATGTACGAGCGCCCCGACGGTCCACACTGCCGCTACTCCTCGCCCCGGATCGTGTTCGCCGCCGGGCTGTGCGTCGTCGTGTCGCTCGCGCTGGCGCCCGCAGCCCCGGCGCGGATCGGCGGGGCCTCGTCTGCCGCTCTGACCGAGGAGGACGACCCGCGCAGCGCCTTCGAGGGCACCTGGCGCATCGATCTCGAGCGCAGCGACCCGATGACCCAGCAGGGCCTGGAGGTCGACAACGCCTACCGGCTGACGCTGGACGGAGAGAACCTGCAGGCCGTGCGCACCTTCTACTCGGGTGGTCGCGAGGCCGCGGTCGACTGGACCTTCGTCACCGACGGCAAGGCACACGAGATCCCGGGCCTGCGCCGACCGCGCCAGACACGCCCGAAGTGGAAGAAGGACCGGCTGACGGTCTCCTACACGTTGACGCTCGAGACCCAGCGCGGCGACTTCGACATCGACGTGGTCGAGACCTGGAAGGTGACGCCCGACGGCGAGCTCGAGATCCGCTATGACAGCCGCATGCCGAGCCGCAGCCAGACCCGCCGCGAGATCTACGTGCGCCAGCCGTGACGCCGGCCCGGAAGCGGCGACGGAATCGCTGGCCGGGGGCGGCGCTCAGCCCACCGAGAAGAGCTTGCTGCGCACCGCGGCGCGGAACGTCGTCGGCGGATGGCCGACGCGGTCCTTGAACAGGATCGAGAAGTAGTTCGGGTCGGTGTAGCCGACCTGCTCGGCGATCTCGCGCACCCCGAGGTTGCTGTGCCGCAGCAAAGACGTCGCCTGCTGGACGCGCAGCTTCTGCAGGTAGCGCAGCGGCGTGGTGCCGGTGGCGCTCACGAAGCGACGCTGCAGGGTCCGGCGGCTGAGGCCGAGCTCACGAGCCAGGTCGTCGAGGCGCACGTCGGGTACCTGGATGCGATCGATCAGCCACTGCTGCGCTTCGGCCATCAGCTCGTCGGGGTGGCTGTTGATCTCGCCCTCGAAGAACACCTGCTGACCGATCGGACGCCTGGTCTCGGGCGAGAACTGCGAGGCGATCTGGCGCGCGATCTCGGTGCCGTACCAGCGTTCGATGAAGTGGGTGGTGAGATCGGCGACGGCGTTGAAGCTGGACACGCAGGTGATGTTGCCGGCCTGGGTGATCACGTGGTGTCTCTTCAGCTGCGCCGCCGGGTAGCGGCGTTCGAAGTCGTCGAACGACTCCCAGTGGGTGGTGGCGGGCTTGCCGTCGAGCAGGCCCGCCTCGGCGAGCAGGTAGGAGCTGGTGGAGATGGCGCACAGCAGGGAGCCGGCCTCGTCGAGGCGACGCAGCAGCGCCAGGATCTCGGCGAGCCCGTGGCTGGGCATCGGCCTGCGCCACAGCGGCGGCAGATAGAGCAGGTCGACGCCCTGCAGCTCGGCGAGTGGCTGGTGGGGCTCGATCAGCACCCCGGCGGTGGTGCGGATGGCACGGTCGTCGGCGGTGGCGATGCGCACCTCGAGATCGCTGCGCCGCCGCTCGCGCACCCGTTGTTTGGCATCGGCGGACTGGAACAGCTCGCGCGGGATGTCGAAGCCGCTGAGCAGCGAGCGCTCGTGGAGCAGGAAGGCGATGGTCGGCAAGAAAGGCTCCTTCTGCGAACGGCGATGGGCACGGGCCGGATGGCCAGATCGAAAAGCGATCTGTCCAATGTACCCCATGCCGGAGGCCCGGAACCGTCCTAGACTGCTGCAGTGGAGGGGAACCACCCGATGAATCGCATCCCGGTCATTGCAGGATTCGGCGGCATCAACGCTGCCGGGCGCAGCTCGGCGCACCACGGTTACCGCCGTACCGTCATCGGCGCGCTCGACGAGGCCAGCGCTCGCCGGACCTGGCAGAGCCTCGCGGCGCTGGTCGGGAGTGCCGATCGCACCGGCGAGGACGGTGAGGCGATCGACGACGAGCTGCGCTCGCAGCTCGAGCGCGGCACGCTGGTGCGGGGAATCGAGCCGTTCGACACCGAGCGGGCGCCGTGGAATCGGCGACTTGCGGTCGAGGGAGCGGCTGGGGCGGTGGAGCTGCGCCTCTCGAGACGCGACCTGCCGACCGTGCTGCCTCCGTCCTGGACGGTGCTGCCCGGCGACGAGGACTCCTCCGAGGTGGTCGTGCGCCTCGCCGGGCGCACCGAGATCCTGCTCCCCGACGAGCGCCCGCTCGGCGTAGGGTCCGCCGGCCAGGTGCCGACCGGCTTCGATCCGGCGGCGCTCTACCAGGAGCGCAGCCATCCGCGGGCGGTGCAGCTGACCCTGTTCGCCGCCAGCGACTGTCTCGCCTCCCTCGGCATCCCCTGGGAGACGGTCACCGCCGCGGTGCCGCCCGACCGGATCGCCACTTACGCCGGCAGCGCCATGGCGCAGCTCGACGAGTGCGGCAACGGCGGCCTGCTCGGCGCGCGCTGGCGCGGCCAGAGGATCTCGTCGAAGAACGTGCCCATGGGTCTCGCCGAGATGGCCGCCGACTTCGTCAACGCCTACGTGCTCGGCAGCGTCGGGCGCAGCGGCCACAACATGGGAGCCTGCGCCACCTTCCTCTACAACCTGCGCCTCGGCATCGAGGACATCGCCTCGGGCCGGGCCCGAGTGGTCCTCGTGGGCGGCGCCGAGGCACCGATCGTGCCCGACGTCGTCGACGGCCTGGCGACGATGGGAGCCCTGGCGGCGGACAAGTACCTGCTGGCGATCGAGGGCCGCGAGGAGGGAGTGCCCGACTTCCGCCGCGCCTGCCGGCCGTTCGGCGAGAACTGCGGCTTCGTGATCGCGGAAGGAGCGCAGTTCGCCCTGCTGATGGACGACGAGCTGGCACTGGAGATCGGTGCCGACGTGCACGCCAGCGTCGGCGACGTCTTCGTGCACGCCGACGGGTTCAAGAAGTCGATCTCCTCGCCCGGCGTCGGCAACTACGTCACCTTCGCCAAGGCCGCGGCGTCGGCTCTCCGGGCGCTCGGCGACGAGGCGTTGCGCCAGCGCAGCTTCGTCATGGCCCACGGCACCGGGACGCCGCAGAACCGCACCAGTGAATCGGAGATCCTCGATCTGGTGGCCCGCGCCTTCGGCATCGAGCGCTGGCCGGTGGCGGCGGTCAAGTGCTTCGTCGGCCACACCATGGGCGCCGCCGGAGGCGACCAGCTGATGTCCGCCCTCGGCGCCTTCGAGCACGGGGTCATCCCCGGCATTCCGACGATCGACGCGGTCGCCGCCGACGTCGTCGCCGACCGGCTGCTGCTGCAGCGCGAGCACCTCGAGCGCGACCCCGAGAGCCTCGACGTCGCCTTCCTCAATGCCAAGGGGTTCGGCGGCAACAACGCGACCGCGACCGTCTACTCACCGGCCTTCACCCGTCGCCTGTTGCGCGACAAGCACGGTGAGCGTGCGCTCGACGGATGGAGCGAGAGGGTGCAGGCGACGCGGGAGGCGGCCGCCGAGAACGACCGCCGCGCCCGTCGGCAGGGCCCCGAGGTCACCTATCGCTTCAACCACCAGGTACGCGAGCACCAGCACGTGCAGCTCGACACCGAGGTGCTGCGCATCGAGGGCTACCCGCCGATCGAGCTCTGAGGCGTCGCAGGTCCGCCCGGCCCTCCCTCCGCCGGGGGCGTTGGCGCGTCGCTCGCATGGCCCGGGCGCGGTGGTCTGGCGGCGCCGCTCGCCGCCAGCAGCAGCAGCGGCTGCGCCGAGAGCGCCAGCAGGGCTGCGCCGAGAGAGAAGCCGTCGGCGAACAGGCCGATCAGCGGCGCCAGGGCTAGCTCGGCAGGCGCCAGCAGACCGGCGACGGCGATCGCCGTCCCCGAGCGGCCGGGCAGGGCGCGGTAGAGCTGCGCCTTGGCGAGCGGGTAGTGCAGGCTCGAGCCGGCGCCCAGCAGCAGCGCCCAGCCGGCCAGCGCCGGCAGCGATCCCGAGAGCACGAAGCCGACCAGCGCCACCAGGCTGACGCCGCAGGCGGCGCGCAGCAGGGGTGCCGGGGCCAGCTGCTCGTGCAGGCGCTCGGCGGCCAGCAGCGCGGCGATCGCGCCGACGCTGAAGCAGGCGACGACGAGGTAGATGGCCGGATCGGCAAAGCCGAGGTCGCGCCGCAGGTGCAGGGCGGTGAAGGCCACCAGGATCTCGTCGAGCAGGCTGCAGGCGACGAGAGCCACCGCCCAGAGCAGCAGAGGACGGCTGGCGAGCGCTTCGGCCAACGCCTCGCGCCAGGGCCGTGCCGGAGCCTCGACCTCCCGGTGCTCGTCCGGGAACTGGCGCCGCCAGAGGAGCGCGGCCTGCGCCCAGGCCAACAGGCCGCAGAGCGCGAACGCGCTGCGCCAGCCGGCGCCGCCCAGCGCCAGCAGCGCCAGCAGCACGGGTGTCGCGAGGTCTCCGGCGGCGCCGCACAGTGTCCAGCGCGAGAGCCAGCGCTCGGCCCGTGCCGGGTCGGCGTCGACCAGGGTGGCCTGGGAGAGCGACACTCCGGCTCCGGAGAACGGCCCGAACAGCAGCAGCGCCAGAAAGAGCCAGCCGTAGCTGGGCGCCGCAGCGGCGGCGAAGCAGGAGACACCGAAGCCGAGCAGGCCGCCGCAGACGAACCAGCGCCTGGGGAAGCGATCGGCGAGGAAGAAGAGCGGCGGCTCGACGAACAGGGCGAGCAGCCCGAACGCGGTGAGTAGCGCCCCGATCGCGGTGTTGGAGACCGCGAACTCCGAGCCCACCGCCGCGGCGGCGGCCGACGGGACGCCGGAGCTCAGCTCGTCGAGCACCTCGACCGAGAGCAGCACCCAGACCAGAGCCGCCCAGCGGCCGGGCTGGAGTGTGGCGGCGAAGCCGTCGGTGGAGCGCTGCACCCCGCGATGCTACGGCGGCGGGGCGCTGCAGGGCGGCCATCCACCGGCCACCAGATCGTCGGCTCGGTGACAGCGGCCGGGCGGCCCAGCGTGTAGAGTGCCCAGGCCATGTTGGAACTGCTGACCGTGATCGCCATCGCGATCGGCGTCTCGGCCCTGTGCTCGATCCTCGAGGCGGTGCTGCTCTCGATCAGCCCGACCTTCGTGGCGCTGCTGGTCGAGCGCGGCGAGCGCTCGGGAGCGCTGCTGCAGCGCCTGCGCGCCAACATCGACGAGCCGATCTCGGCGATCCTGACCCTCAACACGATCGCCCACACGGCCGGTGCCTTCATCGCCGGTGCGATTGCCGCCAAGGTGCTCGGGGAGCGTTGGCTCACGTTGTTCTCGATCGTGCTGACCTTCCTCATCCTGGTGCTGTCGGAGATCGTGCCGAAGACGATCGGCACCAAGTCGTGGCGCCAGCTCGCCCGGCCGTCAGCCTTCCTCCTGACCTTCATGGTCTTCGTGCTCAAGTGGCTCATCCTGCCGCTGCGCTGGATCAGCCGTCTGATCGGCGACCTGCCGAAGGAAGGCGACTTCGACCGCCGCGAGATCGAGATGCTGGCGCGCATCGGGCTGCAGCGCGGCTCGCTCAGCGAGCACGAGGTGCGCACGGTCTCGAACCTGCTGTCGCTCGACGTGGTCAAGGTCTCGGAGGTGATGACGCCGCGCAACGAGATCGTCGGGCTGCCGATCGGCTCGACCCTCGAGCAGGCGCGCCGCGTCTTCCACGACAGCGGCTTCTCACGCCTGGTGGTCTACGACGGCGAGCTCGACGACGTGCGCGGCACGCTGACGGTGGCGGCGCTGCTGCGCGCCGAGGACGCCGGCGCCAGCGAGCTCGGCGACTGGCTGCGTCCGGTGATGTTCATCCCGGCGACGCGCACGATCAGCAGCCTGCTCACCGGCTTCCGGCGCGCCGACGACGCGGTGGCGATCGTGCTCGACGAGTTCGGCAGCACCAAGGGCCTGGTCACCCTGCACGACCTGCTCGAGGAGATCGTCGGCGAGATCTACGAGGGATCGGAGGGCAGCGAGGAGCCGATCCAACCGCTCGGTCGCGGCCGCTTCCGGCTCGCCGGACGGCTGGCTCTGCGCGAGCTGGAGAGCCGTCTCGACGTGCGGCTCGAGGCCGACGCCGACACCGTGGCGGGCTTCGTGATGGACCGGCTGGGTCGCCTGGCCGTGGTCGGCGACGTGGTGCCGATCAAGGACGGCCGGCTGATCGTCGAGGAGGTCGTCGAGCGGCGCATCGAGCAGATCGTGCTCGAGCGTGGCGTGGCGCTCAAGAAGAGCGAGAAGGTGGCCAGCGCCGCTGCGATCGCCGAGCCCACCACCGAGTCGGCCTCCGAGCCGGTCGCCGGGGCTGCCGCCGAAGCAGCCTCGGATCCAGCCTCGGATCAGGAGGGGCCGGGGCGGACGGTCGCCGAGTGAGCCGTCGTCGCGGAGGCGCCTCTCGCCGCCGCCGTCGCCTTCCTGGAGTGGGCCGGCGGTGCGGCCTGCCCGGAGCGGTGGTCGTGATCGTGTCGCTGGTCGGCGGCTGTGCCGAAGGCCCTCGTGCGCCCCTCGGCGGCGCCGTGGCCACCGAGCTCGATGCGGCTCTGCTCGAGGGCGTCGGGGTCGACGGCCGCGTCTCGCCGCACCTGCCGATCCGCTTCGCCGCACAGGTCCACAACGGGCTCGAGAGCCACGAGCTGCGCCGTCTGCGCTTCGAGGTCGGTGGCCGCGAGTTCGAGGTCACGCGCCGCATCGCGCCCGGCGAGACGCGGCGGATCTCGTTCCAGTGGATCTTCCCGGAGGATCCCGGCTGGGACGAAGCCGGCACGTCGCCGGAGCCGGTGGCCTGGCGCCTGGTCGGCGCCGAGGCGGTGGCGGCGAGCCCGTCCGCGGCGGACTGAGCGGGCCACCCGGGGCGATTCGGCCGACAGCCCGGCTCGCCGGCTCAGCTCAACAGCATGCGCAGGTCGTCGGCGGTGAGGTCGCGCAGCGACTGGCCCTCGCCGTCGAGGATCGCGTCGGCGAGCTGGCGCTTCGACTTCTGCAGCTCGAGCATCTTCTCCTCGACCGTGTCGCGAGCGATCAGGCGATAGGCGAACACCGCCTGGGTCTGGCCGATCCGGTGGGCGCGATCGATCGCCTGGGCCTCGACCGCCGGGTTCCACCACGGATCGAGCAGGAAGACGTAGCTCGCCGCTGTGAGGTTGAGCCCGACGCCGCCCGCCTTGAGGCTGATCAGGAAGAGATTGCAGTCGTCGTCGTTCTGGAATCGGTCGACGACCTCGCCGCGGTTCTTGGTCTGACCGTCGAGGTAGGCGTAGTTGCGATCCTGGGCATCGAGCTCGCGACGGACGTAGGCGAGCAGCTTGGTGAACTGCGAGAAGATCACCACCTTGTGGCCCTCCTCGCGGACCTCGGAGACGCGCTCGAAGAGCGACTCGAGCTTGGCCGAGCCGGCGTCGTTCCACTCCTCGTTCACCAGGCCGGGATGGCAGGCGATCTGGCGCAGCCTGAGCAGTGCCTCGAGCACCTGCATGGCCGAGCCGCCGACGCCCTTGTCCTCGACCTGCTGCAGCAGGCTCTCGCGGTAGCTGACCCGGAGCTGGTCGTAGAGCTCGCGCTGACGATCGTTGAGCTCGCACTGCAGCACCTGCTCGGTCTTCTCCGGCAGGTCGGGCAGCACCTCGCGCTTGGTGCGACGCAGGATGAAGGGCCTGATGCCCTGAGCGACCAGGGCCAGCTCCTCCTTGCTCGCCTGGCGACCGCTGGCCAGTGCGTCGAGCGCCGGCAGGCGGCCCAGCAGGCCCGGATTGAGGAACTCGAAGATCGAGCCGAGCTCGCCGAGGTGGTTCTCGATCGGCGTGCCGGTGAGCGCCAGGCGATGGTCGGCGACCAGGAGTCGACAGGCCTTGGCGGTCTGCGACTCGGGGTTCTTGATCGCCTGGGCCTCGTCGAGGATCACGGTGTCGAACTCGACCGTCGCCAGGTAGGAGATGTCGCGCCGCAGGGTGCCGTAGGTGGTGATCACCAGGTCGTAGTCGGTGATCGTCTCCTTGAGGTCTTCTCGATCGGGCCCGCTGTACTCGACCGTCTTGAACGACGGCACGAAGCGCTCGGCCTCCTGCTTCCAGTTGTAGACCAGCGAGCGCGGCGCCACCACCAGGTAGGGCTTGCCGGACGTCGTCTTGGGGGTGCGGAACTTCTTGAGCAGAGCCAGCGTCTGCACCGTCTTGCCCAGGCCCATGTCGTCGGCCAGCACTCCGCCGAGCCCGAACTCGCGCAGGAACATCAGCCAGCCGAGGCCCATCTGCTGGTACGAGCGCAGCTTGCCGCCGAAGCCGCGCGGCTCCTTCTGGGCCTCGATCGACTCGAAGGTGCGCAGCTTGCCGCGCAGCTCGGCGAACTCGCGGTCGACGTCGACCGGCGGCATCGCCGCCAGCAGGGCGTCGACCAGCAGCGCCTGCGAAGGCAGGAAGCGCAGGCCCTCTTCGGTGGAGCTCTGCGCCAGCTTGGCGAGCGAGTCGTAGGTGTCCATCCAGGACTCGGGGAGCAGGCCCTTGGAGCCGTCCTCGAGATCGACCGTGCGCTCGCCCTTGGCGATCGCCTGGAGGATGCGCGAGAAGTCGACCTGGTCGCCGGCGAACTCGACCTGGCCGCTGAGCTCGAACCAGTCGAGGTTGCTCTCGACCTTGAGCCTGGGCGGCTTGGGCGGACGCATCGAGATGCCGTGCGCCTCGACCTCCCAGCCCGCGGCGAGCAGCGGCTCGGCAACCCGCGGCAGCTCCTTGGGATCGATCTCGAGGCCGTCGGCCTTGCCGCCGGCGAGGGGCTTGAAGCCGAGCTCGAGGAGTCGGACCAGCTCGCGCCGCTCTCCCTCGAGATCGCGGCGCACGAAGCTACGCTCCTCCCAGTCGACCACCGCGGCGCGTGGATCGCCGGCGTCGATCTGGGTCGCTCCATAGCGGAAGGAGAGCTCGGCGACCAGCTGAGGGTTCATCCACTCCGGCGTGTCCTCCGGCTCGAGCTTGAGCCGCGGGATCGGGTCGGTGCCCTCCTGGGTCAGCTGCAGCTCGTCGGGTGCCTGCAGGCGCGGCAGCGCCGGCAGCTCGAGCAGCGTCGTCACTGCTTCCTCGAGATCGTCCTCGGGGATCATCAGCTCGCCGTTCTCGCGCAGCAGGTCGATCCACGCCATGTCCTGCCCCGGCACCAGCGCCAGCGGACCGACCCGATCGCTCAGGAAGACCAGGCCGAGGCAGGCCGCCCGTCTGTGGTGGTCTCCTTCGATGATCTCGTCCGCTTCGTCGATCGGCCGGTCGTCGGCCAGGATCAGCACCGGCTTGCTCAGCGACACGCTCTCTCGCCCCGAGCCGTTGGAGCCGCCGCGGCGCTCGAGCACCGCTCGCAGCCGCAGCCGCTTCGCGGCGGCGAACTCGAGGTGCAGCGCCAGCTGCCAGGGATCGGCGTCCTCCCAGCGCAGCGGGTGGGGATCGCCGACCGCGCGGCCATCCCACCAGTGCAGCAGTCCTCGTTCGCAGAGATCGGGCACGTAGTCGACCGCCATGCCGGCGGGGATGCGCAGGCGCTGTATCCCGCCGGGAGGTTGCTTGCCCTTGGCGCGACCGCGTCCCTGGCGCTGTGGCCGCTTCGGCGGCTCGGTGGGCAGGGCGGACACGAAGTGCAGCGGGTCGGGGATCGAGACGCCGTCGGTATCGCCGCTGCCCGGCTCGTAGGGCTCGAGCAGGCGCGCCATGTCCTCGGGGGTCAGGCTGATGCGCTTGAGCTTGGCCGGTTTGCCCTCCGGGGTGGTGCGTCGGCCGAACAGGTCGATCTCGGCGTCGCCGCTCTGTTCGCTCGTCGTCGTGTTGAGCAGGAAGAGCACCTCGAGCTCGTCGAGGTGCCGCGCCGAGGTGCGCTCGTCCGGCTCCTGCTCGTCCTCCCACTGCTCGATCTGCTCGACCACGGAATCGAGCTGGTGGCGCCAGGTGACGGCACCGCCGCGGCGGCGCCGGTTCTTGCGCGAGCGCTGGGTGCGGCGGTTCTTCTTCGATCCCTGACCCTGGTGATTCTGCTGGTTCTGCTGGCCCTGCTGGCTCTTCGAGCCGGAGCCGTTGCTCGACTGCGTCGCCTCGATGAGCTCGAACTCCTGCCACTGGTTGGCGCGGTCCTTCCGCAGGCTCAGGCGATCTTTGCCGTCGGGCTGATGCTGTGGCTGGTTCGAGGACAGCTCGAGCAGGGTCGCCCAGAGGTGCTTGCAAGGCGTGCCGCCGGCGAAGCGCTCGCACTGGCAGTAGACGTGGAGCACACGGTCGTCGGCGACCCGCGACCAGTCGATGCCCACGCCGTAGGCGTCGCGCTCGGTGCCGTCGACCAGGGCACGCGCCCTGTTGCCGTGCACGTCGAGCTGCACCCGGCCCTGCATGAAGTACTTGGCGCCACGCTGCCGGTCCTCGGGCCGGAAGTGTGACGAGCTGCGTTGGTGCAGCCCCAGCTTGCGCGTCTCGCGCTGGCGGCCCCTGGCCGATCCGCGGCGCCGTCGCCTCGACGGGGAGCCGTTGCCCTGGCCGGTGGACTGGTCGCCGTTGTTCCCGGATGCCTGCTGGCCATCGTCGCGGGAGGCCTGGCTGGACTCGGGAGCGCCGGCGGAGTCGCCGCTCGTGGCGCCGTTGCCCGACGTCTTGCCGGACGCACTGCCAGACGTCTTGCCGGCCGCCGCGCGGCGGTTCTTCTTGCGCCGCGGCGGGCGCTTCTTCGGCTTGGCCTGCTCGGTTCCGGAATCGGAATCGGCCGCTGGTTCGGTCATCGGGTCATCGCTTGGATGGCGGGTCTCGTTGGAGTCTCGACCACTCGGAGGAGCTCGGCCCGGTGGCAGCCGCGTCGAGGACGCGGGCGCCGGACGCTCCCGGGACGCCTGGCTGGGCGGTGCTACGGATCGAGACGAGCTTCTTGGGATGTGTGGAGGTCGACAGGTGCGGTCCTGTTCCTCGACCGGGCGCAGGTGATCTGGCTACAGCGCTCCCTGGTACTGGTCCGCCGCGCCCGTGCAGGGCGGAGGCGGTGCGCCACCAAGTCGAAGGTCGTTGGGGCCTTGGTTCGCGGCCTCTTCAGTCGATCACCGCGACTCGACGATGGCGCGTCGGCGCGGTTCGAGGCGTCCGGTCAGCGGGACACCCGTGCGTCGTGGTCAGCTCATCGAGGCTGACGGTCGGCTGGTGGCGGAAGAGATCGCAAGTGTCTCCGCGACGCGACTGCCGAAGGACGACGTGAGACGACTCTAGCAGCATTGAGAGACCTGATGGCAAGCAGGAGTCGTCGCGCCGTCGCGGCGGCAGCCGGTCGGGAGTCGCTCTAGGGCCGCGACCGTTCGAGCGCAGCGCTGCGAGCTCGAGGGTTCGAGGCGCGCGGCGCCAGGATCGAGGAGAGCGCTCCCGGATCGCCGTCGTTCGGCGCCGGTGGGATCTCCAGGATCCGGCACAGCAGCTCGTAGATGTGCACGTTCTCGAAGCGACCTGGCCTGGCGCCGGCGACGAACGAGGGGCCGCTGGCCACGAACAGACCGTGCATGCGCGGATCGCGCGGATCGGGTCCGTGGTGTCCGCCGAGCGGGCCGTCCGGCATGCGCTCCTTCTGCGACCGGCGTACCGCCTCCCAGCCGACGTCGGGCACCGCGACGATCGGAGCGATGCGCTTCGAGCCGGCCATGTGGAAGGACGGCGGCAGCTCCTCGCGCCGGTAGACCCTCAGGTTCGGGTGAGCGCCCTCGAGTCGATCGAAGAGCAGATCCTCGCGTCCCGGCCGGGGGAAGATCTGCACCAGCGCGCCGCTCTCGAACAGCTCGCCCTCCTCGAACTCGGCCAGATCTTCGAGCACCACGACGCGCTCGGAGTGGATCTCCGCCATGCCGTGGTCGGAGACGATCACCAGGTCGGTGCGCTGGCGGGCGCCGAGCTCGTCGAGGCCGCGCAACAGCTCTCCGATGCGGGCGTCGACGTCGGCGATCGTGGCGTGTGCCTGTGCAGACTCCGGTCCGTGGCGATGGTTGGTGCCGTCGGGCTGCTCGAAGTACAGGGTGATGAATCGCGGGCGCCGGTCCGGGTCGAGTGCGAGCCAGTCGAGCACCTGCTGCACCCGATCCGAGAAGGGGACGTCGGAGTCGAACGGCGACCAGTGGGTCGGCTGCACCCCACGGATCTCGGCTTCGGTGCCCGGCCAGAACATCGCCGCGGTGGTCAACCCGGCCCTGGCCGCGGTCACCCACACCGGTTCGCCTCCCCACCACCGCGGGTCGGTCACCGCGTCGCGGTCGGAGAGTCGGAACTCTCCCAGCTCCGGATCGCGCATGTTGTTCGAGACGATGCCGTGGTTCTGCGCGTAGAGCCCAGTGACGATCGAGTAGTGGTTGGGGAAGGTCTTGGTGGGGAACACCGGGATCAGGCCGTCGGCGCGCACGCCGCTCTCGGCGAGGGCGCGCAGGTTCGTCGCTTCGGGGAAGTCGAGCTGGTCCCAGCGGAACCCGTCGAGCGAGATGAGCACGAGGGAGCGGGGCTCGGTGGCCGTGGCCGCGGCGGACCCGGAGTGCCGGTCGGCGCCCTCGGGGGCGGGGTGGCTCGAACAGCCCGCCAGCGGCAGCAGGGCGAGCAGAGGAAGAGCCAGCAGCAGGAGAGAGCTGGCTGCCCGCCGCGCTCGCGGCGGCTCGGAAATCGCCCTTCGTGGTCGCAGGTACGCCGTCGACGGGTGATGGCCGTGGGTGTGCAATTCGCTGTTCATGAGGCCTTCCGTGAGCGGTCGTGGTGCGGGCTGTCTTTCGCGGACGCTGCGGCCGTCGGGGGTTCTCGGGTGGTTGGGGCTCTCGCGCAGGTCGATGGCTGTGCTGCGGTTCTCGGAGGCCCAGGCGCCGCCGGCTGCCGGCACCGGGAGCCGAGCGGCCGGCCGTGGTCGAGAGGACGACGGATGTCGGCTGGCGCTCGTTGCGAGGAAAATGCTGCGACCCGGTGGCTGCTTCCGATGCGGCGGTCAGGGAGCCACCGCCGCCGATCCTCGTGCGCGGCGCTCGGACCAGCCGCGGGTCAGCTCGCGGATCGCCTCCTCGGGCAGGGGACGCTCGCCGCCGAGGCGACGGGCCGCGAGCACGATGCGGGCGCAGCGATCGACCAGGCGGGTCATGTCGAGCGCCTCACCGAGGTCCCGCCCGACGGTGAGCAGGCCGTGGTTCGCCAGCAGCACCGCTGCGCGCTCACGCAGGTGCGGCGCCGCGACGACGGCCAGCTCCCGCGTTCCGGTGAGCCGGTACTCGGCCACCGGGACGTCGCCGCCCAGATAGTAGGCCATCTCCTCGAGCACGCAGGGCAGGCTCTGCCCGGCGGTGGCGAAGGCGGTGGCATGCACGGCGTGGGAGTGCACCACGGCGCCGATCTCCGGCGCGGCGTCGAGCGCCGCCAGGTGCAGAGCCAGCTCGCTCGTCGGGCGACGTCCCTGCCGCGAGCGCACCACCGAGCCGGCGTCGTCGACGACCACCAGGTCCTCGGCGGCGAGCTCACTGTAGGGCACCGCGCTCGGCGTCACCAGGACGTGATCGCCGTCGAGCCGGCAGCTCAGGTTGCCCGCCGTGCCGCTGACCAGTCCGAGCTCGAGCAGCCGTCGCGCCGTCCCGGTCATCTCGACGCGCAGCGCCGCCTCGTCGGCGTTCGCCCGGCGCGGCGCGGAACCCGGGTCGTTGTCGTCTCCCGCTCTCATCGCCCTCATCGCCCTCATGGCATCCCTGGTCGAGCGATCCGATCGCAGTCGGTCGTCGGCCCTTCTTCGCAAGCTAAGGGAGAGCTCCCGACAGGGTCAAGCGAGCTCCGGCGCCCGCCGGACCACCTCGGCTTCGCCCGACGGGGTCGCGAGGCGATTCGGGCTGCTTGAAATAGGATTTTGATTAGTCTAAAATGCCGCAGAGGTCTCGGGATATCCGACGAGGCGCGGTCAGCGCCCTCGGGAACCACAGCCTTCCCCGCTCGCTCTGAAGACCCCTCCATGTCCATCGCGCGCCGGAGCCGCCCAATCGCGCGCCGAAGCCCGAAGATGACGATCCCTCCCCGCCCCGGAAGTGCCTCCCAGCTCCGCAGGGAGTCCGTGCGGCGATGCTCGGCGTGGCAGCCGCCGGCCCTGCGCCGCCGCAGCGTCGGGGTCGTCGTCTCCGGTCTGCTGCCGGGTCTGCTGGTCGTCGCCGCGGCGGCAACGGCCTCCGGTCCGGAGGACCGAACGCCGTTTTGCTCTCACCCGGTGCGGGTGCTCACCCCGGACGGCGTGCCGATTCCGCAGGCACGCATCTCGCCGGTCGGCAGCGAGGGCGGCGCCACCACCGATGCCGAGGGCCGAGCCTGCCTGGCGGACGCACCGGCGGGGACCACCCTCATGGTCACCGCCTCGGGATGGGCCGTGGGCGGCGGCAGCCTGGCCGCGACGAGCGATGCGCCGGAGAGGGAGATCGTGATCACCCTGCAGCCGGCGTTCGGCGAGGAGATGGTGGTCAGCGCCACCGGCAAGCTGCGCCGGCTGCAGGATGTGCCGGTGCATCTGCAGCAGATCGGTCGCGACCAGATCGTCGCCAGCGCGGCGCGTTCCCTGGCCGAGGCGATCGAGTTCACACCCGGCCTGCGCATCGAGAGCAACTGCGCCAACTGCAACACCACCTCGGTGCGGCTGCTCGGGCTCGAGGGGCCGTACACGCAGATCGTCGTCGAAGGTCAGCCGACGGTCTCTTCGCTGGCCCTGGTCTACGGGCTGGAGCAGATCCCGGCCCGGATGCTCGATGGCATCGAGGTCCTCAAGGGCAGCGGCTCGGCTCTGTACGGCGCCAGCTCGGTGGCAGGCACGATCAACCTGCTGCCGCACCAGGCCGATCACACCCACGTCGACCTCGCCTGGGAATCGAGCCGGCTGCAGGGGAACGACAGCCGCAGCGGCGGCTCGTTGCGCGGCCTGGTCGACTGGGGAGCCGCCGACGGCCGCAGTTCGGCCAGCGTGCACGGGCAGCGCGACGAGGTGCCGGCGGTCGACGTCGACGGCGACGGTTTCAGCGAGGTCACTCGCCGCGAGCTGCTCGCCGTCGGCGCTCGTGGCCACGCCCTGTTCGGCGACGACGGCGGCTGGCAGCTGACCGCCGACCTCAACTGGACCGACGCGGCGCGGCGCGGAGGCGATTTCGAGCGCATCGCGCTGCCACCCGATCAGACCGCGGTCACCGAGGCGATCGACACCCGCACCGTCGCCGGCTCGCTGCGCCTGCTGCACGTCGTCTCCTCGCGGGTCGACCTGCGCGCTGCGCTGTCGCGGGTCGAGATCGAGCGCGACTCGTACTACGGCGCCGATTTCGATCCCGACGCCTACGGTGCCTCGAGCGGAGCCACCACCGTTGCCGGCCTGCAGGTGCACCACGCCCTGCGCCGCTCCACCCTCACCTGGGGCGTGCAGGCGGAACGTGACGAGCTCGTCGACGTGCAGCTCGGCTACGGCCGCCAGATCGAGGAGACCAACGAGAACGTCGGTCTCTTCGCCCAGGAGGACCGTGCTCTCGGCGGCGGCTTCAGTCTGCTCTACGGACTGCGGGTCGACCAGCACTCGGCGATCGACGATCCGATCGTCTCGCCGCGCGGCGCCCTGCTGTGGAACCCCAGCGACGACGTCACGCTGCGCGCCGCGATCGGCACGGGCTTTCGCCCGCCGTCGACCTTCGACGAGGATCTGCACATCGAGCTTGTGGGGGGTGGCGTCGCGCGAGTGGTGCGCGACGATCCCGAGCTGGTGGAGGAACGGTCGCGCTCGGCGCTGTTCAGTCTCGAGTGGCGGCCGACCTTGGGCCGCCGCAACAGCGCCGCCTTCGAGCTGTCGCTCTTCGAGACCCGTCTCGCCGACCTCTTCTTCCAGCGCGAGCAGGACGACCCGCAGACACCTGAGCTCGAGCTCCTGCGCGTCAATCTCGGCGGCGCCCGGGTGCGTGGCATCGAGGGATCCGGCTCGCTACGGGTCGGCAGCGCGGTGCAGATCGACGGCGGCCTGGTGTTGCAGAGCGCCCGCTTCGACGATCCCGAGCCCGACTTCGGCAGCCGCGATTTCTACCGCACGCCCGAGCTCTACGGGACGCTCAGCCTGCGCTGGCAGCCGGCGCCGCGCTGGTCGCTGTTCGTCGGTGCGATCCACACCGGTGAGATGCTGGCGCCCCACTACGCCGGCTTCATCCCCGAGGATCGCCTCGAGCGCACACCTTTCTTCCTCACGCTCGATGCCAACGCCTCGCACACCTTCGAGCTCGGTGGCGAACGGCAGATCGTGCTGACGGTCGGACTGCGCAAC
Source organism: Acidobacteriota bacterium (assembly GCA_003388555.1). Lineage (GTDB taxonomy): Bacteria > Acidobacteriota > Thermoanaerobaculia > Multivoradales > Multivoraceae > QQVD01. The sequence goes on from QQVD01000034.1 coordinate 47,793, forward strand.
CTCACCGACGAGTACCAGCAGGACCTCGACCGCGGGCCCCTCCGCGATCCCTCCTACGTCGTCGGCCCGCGGGCGCCACGTTCGCTCTTCGCTGCGGTCGACCTGCGGTTCTGACGCCGATGCGAAGGTCCACCAAGAGCTCCGCCCGGGCCGGTCGACGGCGCGTCGCCCGCTGGTTGTCGTGCTCCCTGCTCGTCGCGTCCGCCGCGACCGCCGCCGGCGCCACCGACGATGCCCGTGGCGGCGCCTGGACCGGGCTCGAGGTGCGCGACCTCGAAGGCGTCCGGTGGACAGCCTCCGATCTGCTCGGCCACGTCGTGCTGCTCGACTTCTGGGCCAGCTGGTGCGCCCCCTGCCTCGCCGAGCTGCCGCTCCTGCGACGGGTGCACGAAGAGCTCGCCGACCACGGCGTCCTGGTGCTGGGCGTCGCGGTCGACGGCATGCAGCGGGCCGAGCTGCGCAGCTGGTTGGCTCGCCACGGCGTCGAATGGCCGCAGATCCGGGAGGCGACCGACCTGAGCGGGGCGCTGGCGCGTCGCTTCGGCGTCGAGGCGGTGCCGCGCACCGTGGTGATCGATCGGCGCGGCGCGATCGTCGCCGTCGATCTGCGAGGTGAGGCGCTGCGCACCGTGCTCCGAGACCTGGCGCGGACGCCGGGGCCCCGGGGTGGTGAGGGCGTCGCCGAGGAGACAGTGGAGAACCTTCCCGGACACCGGTAAGCCGTTCCTGCCGTGCTCAGGCGCCGTCACGCGATCTCGTCGGCGCCTCGAGCGTCGCCGCATCTCGATCGAGAGCCCTGAGCCCCTTTGGCTTCGGCCTCCTCCGCCCGCCGGGCTGCGCTCGTGGACGAGGGTGAGCCGGCGGGTAGGGGATCTCTGGCACGCGCTCTGCAGTTTCCGTCGCAGGACCCCGGACCCGTCGGTCCGGGATCGATCCTCCGGTGCAGCGCCGCCCGCGGTGGCGCACGGAGCCGGCGCGACGCCGATCGCTCGCCGCGACGCGCGGGCACGGCCACCGGGACAACGGACCTACCCATCACGAGAGGCGCCGGCTCGCGCGTCGCTCGGAGGAGAAGGAGTCGGAGTGATGAAGAGGAAACTGCAGAGGCGGCCGAGCGTGCTGTTGCTGGCGTTCGCGATGATCGGCCTGCTTTCGGTCGCCTGCCGGAGCACCCAGCCGGCGTCGACCCAGGTGGACGACGCGGCGATCACCGCCAAGGTCAAGACCAAGCTGACGGCCGATCCTGAGATCAACCCCTTCAACGTCGACGTCGACACCGAGGAGGGCGTGGTGTACCTGCGCGGTCGGGTCGAAGATGCCGCGACGCGCGCCGAGGCGGTCAAGTTGGCTCGCAACACCCAGGGAGTCGTGCGGGTGGTCAACGAGATCACCCTCGGCGACAAGTCGATCGGGGAGCGCCTCACTGACTCCGAGATCGTCAGCCGGGTGAAGACCAAGCTGACCGCGGACCCGGAGGTCAACCCGTTCAACATCGACGTCGACGCCAACGACGGTGTGGTGACCCTGTCCGGCCGCGTCCGCACATCGGACCAGAAGCGCGAGGCCGGCGATCTCGCCCGAGGCACCAAAGGCGTGCGCTCGGTGAAGAACCAGCTCCGCGTCGGCGAGACCGACTGAGGGACGACGAGCGGAGCCCCTCGTGTCGTGCACGAGGGTCCCTGGCAGGAGCGGGTGCTGCCGAGTCGCGTTCGACTCGGCCACCCGCTCGTTTCGTTCCCGGGAGCCGTCGGACGCTTCGCCGGGCGCCGCGGGTGCGCGCGTCCCCGCTGCTAGCGCAGGCTCGCCAGGACCTTCTTGAGATCCTCGAGGTGGATCGGTTTGGTGAGGTGAGCGAAGAAGCCGGCCTGGTGACTGCGCTCGATGTCTGCTTCGGTGCCGAAGCCGCTGAGGGCGATGCCAGGGCGATCGTGCTCGCGTCGCACCTCCTGCATCAGCTCGTGCCCCGAGCCGTCGCCGAGATCCAGGTCGCTGATCAGCAGATCGAAGTCGGACTCCGTGGCCCGCCGCCGGGCGTCCGCGAGCGAACCGGCCTCGATGACCTCGAGGCCGAGGATGCCGAGCAGCTCGCTCAGGGCGGCGCGGCTGTCACCGTGGTCTTCCGCCAGAAGCACCCGCCGCACGGCGATCGACCTGTCACCCGCGGTAGCTTCCACCGCCGCGCCCGACTCGCTGTCGGATCCGATCGAGCGGCCGCCACCGGCGCCGTGACGCGGGATCACGACCTCGAAGCACGCCCCCTTGCCGAGCCCTTCGCTGCGGGCCGCGAGGGTGCCGTCGTGCTCCTCCACGAAGGCCTTGGCGATGGCCAGCCCGAGGCCGAGACCTCGGGCGCCGCGACCACGTGTGCCCGGCTGTTGCGAGTCGCGGCGCTGCGCTTCGGCCCTGTTTGGCGCCTGTTCGAAGGCCCCGAAGATCGTCGCCAGCTCGTCCGCCGCGATGCCCCGGCCGGTGTCACGGACCTGTACTGACAGGCGTTCGCCGTCGGCGTCGCCGGTGGAGACGGTCACTCGTCCGCCGTCCGGGGTGAACTTGAAGGCATTGGCGACCAGGTTCGAGAAGACCTGGGTGAGCCGGTGGGGGTCGGCCGACATCCGATGGTCGCTGGCCTCGAGCTCGAGCGCCACCTCGAGCCGTTTCCCGGCATCGAGGCCGCGTCGCTGATCGGCGATCACCCGGCCGAGCAGATCGTCGAGGGCGACCGGTTCGTACGCCAGCTTGAAGGAGCCTCGCTCGATGCGGGTGATGTCGAGCAGATCGTCGATCAGGTAGACCTCCTGTTCGACATTGCGGCGGACCACCGCGAGCGCGTCGCGGTGGCGAGGCGACAGCTCTTCGTCCTGCTCCAGTCGGGCCAGGATGGCAAGCGCCGGGGTCAACGGCGTCCGCAACTCGTGGCTGAGCTTGGCCAGGAACTGGCTCTTGGCGTGGTTGGACGCCTCTGCCTCTATCCTCGCGGCCCGCTCGTCGAGCAGCGCCTGGTGGCTCTTGGAAGCCTGCCGGTCGCGCACCGAGTAGCGCAGGGCACGGTCGAGTAGCTCGGGTGTGAGCTCGGCCTTGTCGAGAAAGTCCGCGGCGCCGGCGCGCATCGCCGCGACGTCGACCTCGCGGGTGGCGGCGCCGGTGAGCAGGATGCAGGGTGGAGGGTCGGGCTCTACGCGCGCATGCTGCAGGAACTCGAGCCCGGAGCGATCGCCGAGCCGGTTGTCGACGAGGCAGGCATCGAACGCCTCGGATCGGACCGCCTCGATGCCCTCGTCGAAGGTGGGCTTCCAGACGATCTCGTAGCGCCCGCCCTCGACTTCTTCGACCAGCTCGCGGATCAGGAAGGCGTCGTCCTCGTCGTCGTCGACCAGGAGCACGCGCATGTCGGTGAGCAGGAACGACGGTGCTTCTTCGTCTCGGCCGCTCATGCAACCGCCTCTCGGTGACCGATTCGGCCGCCTGTCGAGAGCGGCGGCAAGTCGAAGGACTGTGCTTCTATCGCGCCGCCAGCGGCTCCTCCCGTCGGCCAGGCCGCGAAGAGAGCCCGGCCGGAGCGCGAGGCCGAAGAGCAGGCCAGGCTCTCAGCAACGAGCTCTCCGGGCAACAGCGGAGCCCCGGGCCGCGCAGACCCGGCGCGAGGAGCTCTGGCGCCGTGAGCTCTGAACGATCTGCGGTGCGCGTTCACTGGGACGGCAGGCTGACGATCTGCAGCCAGTAGTGGCCCAGATTGCGCATCACCTCGACCAGTCCCCCGAAGGTGACCGGCTTGGAGATGAAGGAGTTGACGCCGAGGTCGTAACTGCGCAGGACGTCCTCCTCTGCCCGGGAGGTCGTCATCACGACGACCGGGATGCGACGCAGCTCTGGGTCCGACTTGATCTGGGCCAGGGCCGCACGCCCGTCGACTCGCGGCATGTTGAGGTCGAGCAGGATGAGGCCAGGGCGTGGGACTTCGGCCGGCGGCGAGTAGCGGCCCTCGCGGCGCAGGAACTCGAGCAGCTCCTCGCCGTCCTCGACGCAGTGCAACCGGTTGGCGATCAGGCTCTCCTCGAGCGCCTCTCGCGCGAACAGGCGATCGTCCGGATCGTCGTCGGCGAGCAGGATGTCGATCGCCTGGGTCGCGCCGCTGGCGTTCACGAGTGGACTCCGGAGGTACTCGTCGTCATCACTGCCCCCTCGGATCGCCCGTACACCTCGCGTCCCCGAGAGCGGGCTCTCGCCTCGGGCGCCTCGGCCAGGTCGGCGTCCGCTGCGGCGGGTGCGGCAGCGGGCAGCGTGACGACGAAGCGCGCACCCCGCCCCGGCTCCCCTTCGGCGCGGATCGAACCGCCGTGACGCTGCACTATGCGACTGCAGACCGCGAGACCGATGCCGCTGCCGCCGTAGGTGAAGCGACCGTGCAGGCGCTGGAACGGAACGAAGATCTGATCACTGTACCTGGGGTCGAAGCCGATACCGTTGTCGGTGATCTCGATCGTCCACCATCCGGGCCGTTCGAGGGTCGCCCCCGAGTCGCCCTGGCACCCCGAGCCCCCGGAGGGCGTCGCAGCGATCTCGATCTCGGGCGGCACTCCTTTCCGGGCGTACTTGATCGAATTGCCGATCAGGTTCTGTAGGAGCTGCCGCATCTGCAGGGGATCCGCGCGTAGGGTCGGTAGGAACGCGGCGGTGATCGTCGCGCCGCTCTCCTCGATCGCCGACTCGAGGTCGCGTGTGACCTCGGCCAGTGTGGTCGCAAGATCCACGCCTTCCAGCTCGAGATCCCGGCGCCCGACCCGCGACAGGGTGAGCAGATCGTTGATCAGGGTCGACATGCGTGCGGCGGCGGCGCGCATCCGCTGCACCATCTCGCGACCGGAGTCGTCGAGCTGGTGTGCGTGTCGCTGCTCCAGTCGGTCGGCGAACGTCTGCAGCTTGCGCAAAGGCTCCTGCAGGTCGTGCGACGCCACGTAGGCGAACTGCTCGAGATCCTGGTTGGCGCGCTGCAGCTTCTCGTTGGATGCCCGCAGCTCGGCGAGAGCGCCCTGGCCCGTCGTCTCCCAGGGTGAGGAGGCAGCCTCTTCGCCTGGACCGCCGGCTCGGCTCGGTGCGGATTCGTGCCCCGATGAGGACCTGCGCAGGCGGGCTCCGCCGAACAACGCGATCGCCGCTCCGGCAGCGATCAGCTGTGGCAGGGAGGCGGGATCCGAGAGCACCACCGCGAACGACGTCGTCACCAGGGGCGGCAGCCATCCTCCGATCCAGGCGCTGACGGTCACGGAGAGGAGGACAGCGACCTGGGCGGTCCCACCGCCCAACGTCTCGGCCAGCAACGAGCTGGCGACCACACCGAGGACGCCGGCGGCAGTGGCGGCGCCGATGCGGCGCATCTCGTGGCTGAGGAGTGCAGCGGTTCTGCGGTCGTCCAGCGGCATCTGTCTGCGTCGTCCTGGCTCGCCCTGGGTCGTCCTGGGTCGTCTCTGATCCGGTGCCCACTACCCGTCGGTCGCGGGCGCGCCACCAGCGCCCAGCCGGTGGCGGCGAAGTGCTATCGCAAGAACGGCGCCAGGTCGTTCGGAGCGTCGGCCGATCGGGCTAGACTGAACATCTGCTCGGTGCTCCAGCCTCCGGCGAGGTGTCGGTGTCGAGCGTGAGACAGACGCTTGCCACGCCAGGGCACGACGCCGCGGCGCTGCCGTCCGGAGGCTTCCCATCCGATGCGAGTTCTGGTCGTAGAAGACGACAAGGCGGCGCTCGACGCCATGTCGCAACTGGTCGCAGCCGAGGGGCACGAGGTGGCCACGGCGAGCACCCTCGAGGAGAGTCGCGACCTGCTGTCGCGCTCCGGTTTCGACGTGGTGCTGGCAGACCTCTACCTGCCCGATGGAGAGGGCCTCAGCCTGCTCGAGGGAGACGACAGCGAGGAGTTCGACCTCGTGCTCATCACCGGGCAGGCGTCTCTGGAAACAGCCGTGTCGGCGCTCCGGCAGGGCGCGATCGACTACCTCACCAAACCGGTGGACTTCCCGAGGCTGCGCGCTCTGCTGGCGCAGTTCGATCGCACCACGGCGCTGCGCCGCGAGGTCACCGACCTGCGCAGCGAGTTGCAGGACGCCGGCCGCTTCGGCTCCCTGATCGGCGCCTCCGAGGCGATGCGTGAGGTGTACAGGCTGATCGAGCGCGTCGCGCCCACCGACGCGACCGTGTTCATCACCGGCGAGAGCGGCACCGGCAAGGAGGTCGTGGCGCAGACGGTGCACGACCTGAGTGCCCGGAGGCAGGGATCGATGCTGCCGCTCAACTGCGGTGCGGTCTCGCCGCAGCTGATCGAGAGCGAGCTGTTCGGGCACGAGCGCGGCAGCTTCACGGGTGCCGAGCGCCGCCACGAGGGTCACTTCGAGAGAGCCCATGGCGGCACCCTGCTGCTCGACGAGATCACCGAGATGCCGATCGAGCTGCAGGTCAAGCTGCTGCGCGTGCTCGAGACCGGCAGCTTCCTCCGCGTCGGAGGCACCAAACCGATCCGGGTCGACGTCAGGGTGCTGGCGGCATGCAATCGCAATCCGCGTGAGGCCGTCGAGTCGGGCAGCCTGCGCGAGGACCTCTACTACCGGCTGCGGGTGTTCCCGATCCACCTGCCACCGCTGCGCGATCGTGAGGACGATGTCGAGCTGCTGGCGCGCCACTTCCTCGACGAGATCCACAAGCGATCGGGACGCAGAGTGCGGCTGAGCGACCGGGCGCTCGAACAGCTCGCCGCCTACTCGTGGCCGGGCAACGTGCGCGAGCTCAAGAACGCGATCGAGCGCAGCGCGATCATGGCTGAGGACCGCATCGAGCTCGGCGATCTTCCACCCGAGGTTCGCGCCAACGAGGAGCTGATCGACGACGGCCCCTACCTGCGGGTGCGCGTCGGAACCGAGCTGGCCGCCTTCGAGAAGCGGATGATCCTGGCGACGCTGCGCGAGAACGACGATCGCCGCAAGGACACTGCCGAACAGCTGGGCATCAGCGAGAAGACGCTCTACAACCGCCTCAAGGCCTACGAGGCGGAGGAAGAGGAGGCGGCGAAGGCCGCGAGCTCCCCGGATGCCGGCGAAGACGACTGACGAGCTCGGCCGACCCGCGCGACGATGACCGACACCGCCGAGAAGCCAGACGCCGATCGACCAGACGCCCATCGCGATTTCGCGCGGCGTCTGAAGGCCGCCCGTGAACGACTCGGCCGGGTGGTCTCGCATCGGGTCCGCGGCGCGGCGAACGGAGCCCAGCTGCAGCTCGAGTTGCTGCGCCACCGGGTGTTGCCGGCGCTACCCGATCCGGCGCAGGCCGAGACCTCGCTGCAGCGGATCGAGCAGGCGCTGAGGAACGTCTGCGGCGACGTCGACGACATGGTCGCGATGCTGTCGGATGTCGCCGCGCCCGGCAGCCTCGCCTCGTTGCGCGCGGCGCTGGCCCAGCTCGATGAGCTCGCCGAGCGCGCCGGCCTCGAGCTGCGTCGCGACGAGGAGGCGGTGAGGCAGCTGGCCCGCTCGCAAGAACGGCTGGTCGCGTGCTTCCTGGTGTTGATGGTGGAGACGATCGAGCGCAGCCGCGCGTCGGCCGGCGACGCGGTTCCCCGGGTCCTCGGCCTCGAGCCGCTGGCTGAGGCCTCGTCGCCTCCGGCCGGCGACGGCGGCGAGGCCGACGGGTTCGAGCTGCGCTGGCAGGGCGGCAACGCGGATGCATCGCCGGGACAGCCACCCGCCTGGCCCGAGCTCGACGGGCTGCCCGGCATCGTCGTCGAGGTCGAAGGTCCGCGGTTGCGTTGCCGCATTGTCGCCGACGAGGTCGCTCCGTCATAGGCGGCGCCTTCGCCCGGAGAGGGATTCGATCGGGCCGAGGTCTCGCCGGCGCCCCTGCGATGCGAGTCGATGCGAGTCGTCGAAGCGGAACAGCTCGACCGAGCGGGTGCGGCTGCTCGGGCGGGTGGGCGTCGGCGCGATCCCGGAGCTGCCGGGCGTAGTTCGTACGGATCGACGGGTAGGTCTGACAGACGGCTGACTGAGCAGCGCGGACCGACGCTCACCGACGCCTGTCGACGGACGGGCCTTCGCCCTCCGCTCCGCTCGATGGCAGCGGCGACCATCGGCTGACCGCGCCGCCTCGGGCGTTTGCGACTTCGCTGCCGCGACACCGGCGCGATCCCGGCGCGATCCCGGCACCGGCCCCGATCGCCCTGGCACGAGCACTGCACCTCACTGTCTGGCGAAGACGATCGGAGGCAGCGCCCTCGGCGGCCGCGTCGCACCCGGACGGTCTTACCCGGAGCAGTCGAGCTGCCCGGACGTGACCGTGAGCGGAGGAGGACGCGGATGGAAGAGATCGCCGGTCACGGTGGCGCTGTGCTCCTCAATCGACCAACCCGCCCCGAGTCGCGCGGCTCGCCGCGCCCTGCGGGAGAAAGGAAGAGACACCGAGATGGAGACCAAGACCGACCTGCGAGAGGGAACCGTCGAAGCGATCCAGGAGCTGATCGCCACCAACTTCGACAGCGCCAAGCAGCTCGAGAGCTGTAGCGAGGACACCGAGGACGAGCGCTTCGAGAAGCTCTTCCAGCACGTCGCTGACGCCCGGCGCACCCACGCCACCGAGCTGCGCGGTTACGTGCGCTGGAACGGCGAGGAGCCGGAGGACACTGGGTCCTTCTTCGGCAGCTGCCGAAACGCTTGGATCAACGTGCGCAACGCGCTCTCCGGAGACGACCGGGTCACCGTGCTCAAGCAGGCCGAGGCGGCCGAGGACGTGATCAAGGCGCGCTACGAGGAGCTGCTCAAGGAGACCTCGGGCTCGGCGATGAACGACGTCCTGCTGCGCCAGTACCGGGAGGTCAAGAAGCACCACGACATGATCCGTGACCTGCGCGACGCCGAGATCGCCGCGGCCTGAGCACCGACGCGAAGGCGATCGGACCGACGAGAAGCCACGACAGAACGAGAACGAGAACGAGAACGAGAACGAGTACGAGAACCAGAGCCAGTATGAGAAGAAGTACGAAGGGAGAGCCTATGCTCCAGGAAGTCAAGGAGAACAGCAGTCGCGCCAAGAGCGCCACGAAGAACGCCACCAGGAAAGCCGCCATCCGCTCGCGCCGGGCGCTGTCCACCACCGCCCGCAAGGTCCGCGACTCTGCGGCCGAGCTGCCGGATCGCTACCGTGAGCTCGAGCCCCGCCAGCGGGCCGTCGCCGTCGGCGTGGCGGCGGGTGCCGCCGCGATGGCCACCGCGGCCGGACTCTACGTGGCGCGTCGCCTGCGTCGCCGCACGGGCCAGGACCAGATCGATCGGACCATCCTGCGGGTCACTCCGGAGGACGACGGTTGGCTGCTCCACGACGAGCAGGACGACATCTGCACCCGTTTCGAGACCAAGGAGCAAGCGCTGGAGACGGCACGCGACCTCGCCAACGATCGGGCGCCGAGCGAGCTGATCGTTCATCTGTCCTCGGGTGAGGAGCAGATGCGACACAGCTACGACCCGAGCTGACGTTCGGGATTCGTCACCGCCCTCACCGGCTGGGAGCTGACCCTAGAGCGCAGAGCGCGCGCCGAGGGGCCCGCGGGGGACGCCGCCGCCGGCTCGCTGAGCCTGCGGCGTCGCTGATTTGCGGTCGCTCGGAGGCGAGCGCCGTCGCCGAGAGTACCGCCGCGGTCCGTCTACGGCCCGCGGCGTTCCTCTGTGTGCGTCAGGCCACGGTGGCCCTGCTGCCGTTCAGCGGCAGGTCTTGTTGCCGTTCGGCCCCCGGCACTTGCCCGAGCAGCACTGGCTGTTCGAGGTGCAGGAGTCGCCCGGCTGTCCGAGGGTGCAGCTGCCGCCACCACCGCCCCCGCCGCCGCTACTTCCGTAGAGGTCGACGATGCCGGCGATGTCGTCCGCCGCGATCGTGGCCGGTCCGTTGTCGCAGGCGGCCACCGACGGGTACATCGTGGCGCCGGCGACACTGGTGTGACCGAGGCCCAACGCGTGGCCGATCTCGTGCACCTGGACGCCTTCGATGAAGAACTCGCCGGAGCATCCGTCCGGCTCGCTTTCCGAGGTCCAGTCGTAGGCGGTGTTGGTGACGATGTCGGCGTCGACGATGTAGGTGGTGCGGTTGCGGCCACGTCCACTGGTGACGTAGAAGCCGGTGAAGGTGGCCGCGAGGCAGCTGCCGTCACAGGCCCCGGTCGGGTCCTCGAAGTTGAGCATCGGCACGTTGTCGCCGAGGGTGAAGCCGGCCACGCTTCCGGCCGTGGCCTCGATCACCGTGCCGGCACCGGCACCGTTCCAGGCGTCGTTCGAGGTGATGGCGGCGATCGTCGCGCCCAGGCCCCCGTCGTTGTCGGAGATGCTCGCCTGACCGCGGTCGTCGATGATGTAGGTGGGGGTCTGTTCCCAGGTGCGTCGTGGATTGAGCAGGACGTACCCGGAGACGGCCCCGGCGGTGAGGAGGACGAGGACGAGCAGGACGGTTCCCCGTCGGATCTTGGCGAGATGATGCATCTTGATCTCTCCTCGTTACTCGACGATGGGTCCGGGGCGGCCGGCCAGCGTCAGCACGGCCTGCTTGAAGGCGTCCAACTCGGTGCTGCGGGGCGTGTCGATCGGCCGGCCGGAACGGGTCAGCAGTCGAGCGCCCTCGTCGATCTGGGGAACCGCCAGGCGCACCCCGTCGTCGCGTCGGACCACCTCGAAGTGTCCCTGCTGGTGTCCCACCACCCGGTGGTGGCGGCCGTCTGCTGACGGCGACAGGAAGAGAATGACCTCCTGGCCGAGAGCGAAGCGCGGGAAGCCGCTCGCCTCGACCCGCAGGTCGCCGACCGTTCCGCCGGGTACCCGCACGACGACGGTGGCGCGCTCGGCGCCGACCAGAGTCTCGTCGACGGCGACCGTCGCTTCGGTGAAGATCATGCGGCCGTCCTCGTTCCAGAACGACTGCAGGTCGAGAACCCGTCCCTGGACGACGCGCTGCGATTCGGCCACCAGCTCGCGGGACTCGAGTGCCACGAAGGTGGAGGCCGAGAGGAAGCTGGCGCTGGCCGAGAACAAGGCGAGGCACGCCAACACGGAGGATCTTCTTCTCAAGAGAGCTCTCCTCGCTGTGATGCGGCCGCCGAGCGGCCGAGGCCGCCGGGCGGTGCGCTGGTTGTGGGGAGACGTCAGACTATCAGCGAAGCGGCCCACGCCGCGGCGGTCACGGGGGCGACGCGGCATCGGCCAGCCCTGGATGCAGAGCCGGTGCAGCCGGGCGGCCCGGTCTACTTCCGGCTCGGTCCTCCGGCTCGCACTCGGGGTCAGCGCAGACGGAAGAAGGCGAGCGCCTCGAGCTCACCGTGCCGCTCGGCGAGCGCCGCGGCGAGGTGCTCGCCGAGGCTGGCGATCATCGGTTGCCACGCCTTCTGCTGGCTCCACTTCTTGGCCGGTACGTGACGGCTGCGGTGCAGGTGCTGCAGCAGGAAACGCGCCCAGTCCTCGCGCTCGCGGCCCTTGGGATCGACCGCCAGCGCGTCGAGCTCGATGCCGTCGCGCAGCACTGCGAGCAGGCCGAAACCGGGCTGCACTCGGATCTCGTCGATCTCGTCCGCCCCGTCTGCGCCGTCCACCGCCCCGTCGGCCGCATCGCCCGAGATCTCCGGCGCCGGCTGAGTCGCTTCGATCTCGAGCAGGGCGGCGCGCCCCAGCGGCGACTCGTCGAGGTGGGCGAGCAGACCCTCCACCAGAGGGTGACCCGAGGCGAAGAAGTCGAGCATCTCGTCCTCGACCGCGGCTTCGCGCTGGAAGCTGCCGAAGAAGCTGTGCTCGCCGGCGAGGCCGGGCAGACTCTCGACCTTGGCGCGCGAGTCGACCTGGATCGAATGGCGCACTCCGCCGCGATGCTCCTCGACCTGGATGTTGAGCCGCCTCGCGGTGCCGACGACGACCCGCTGGGTGAGCCGATCGAGGTCCTCCGGGATGCGCTCGAGGATGCTCTGCTCGAGCTGCTCGGTGTAGGGCTCGCGGTGCAGCTCGCGGAAGGCGGCACGCTGCACCCGGTCCCACGAGCGCTGGGCCCTCTCGAGCAGATCGTCGAATCGGCCTTCGACGTCGCCCGGCTCGAGCTTCGGCAGATCGGGATCGGCGGCGAGTCGCTGCAGGGTCGGCTCGACCTGGCCGAGCTCTGCTTCCAGGCTCGACAGGGGCCGGTCGAAGAGGCCGAGTCGGCGATAGAGGTCGATCACCCAGCGGCCGAGGCCGTCCGGCGGCTCGAAGGTGACGATCTCGACCGGCCGCTCGCGACCGATGCGGTCGAGGCGGCCGATCCGCTGCTCCACCGCCATCGGGCGCCAGGGCAGGTCGAAGAGCACCAGCCTGGTGCAGAACTCGAAGTTGCGCCCTTCGCCGCCGGCCTCGGTCGAGATGAGCAGTGACGGCCCGTCGGCGAGTCGGAACTGGGCCACCTCGATGTCCCGCCGCTTCGACGACAGCTCCTCGTGGAAGACGCCGACCTTGGCGTGGGCGCCGCGCTCGAAGAGGGGCTTGAGGCGCTCCAGCGTCTCGCGGTCGTGCACGAAGAGGAGCGTCTTCTCGCCGGCGCGCTGCCACTTGCCGGCCTGCTCCTCGAGCCAGCGGACGCGGGCGTCCAGCTGCGCGGCCCGCTGGGCCAGCTGCACGATCTCGGGGCGCTGACGCAGGTCGGCGATGTCGGCCAGACGGGCCGGATCGGAGAGCGCCCACCAGATCATCTGCGCCTGTCGCCGCGCCTTGGGCGAGCGCGCCGGGTCGGTGTGGTCGTCTTCCGCGCTTTCCTCTCCGACTGACGGCAGCGAGTCGAGCGAGTCGCCCCAGGCCGCGGCCAGCGCCTCGATGAGCTCCACCCTGGCGGAGTGCGATGCGTCGTCGGGCAGCTCGACCGGACGGTGCTGGCGCGGCGCCAGGCCGCCGATGTCGACCCGCCGGGTGGCGCTGGTGCACGGCGGCAGCGGCTCACCGTCGGCAAGCGAGCGCTCGAACTCCTCGAAGCTGTCGAACTCCTCCGGCCGCAGCAGCTGCAGCAGACGGAAGAAGCCGTGCAGGTCCTCCTCGAGCGGCACCGCGGTGAGCAGCAGCAGGTGGCGACCCTGTTCGGCGATCGGCGCGACCGCCCGGTAGGCCGCATTGCCCGGGTGACCGGGGTCGCGCCGGAGATGGTGCGCCTCGTCGACGACCAGCAGGTCGATGCCGGCCTCCACCGCCTGCTCGACCAGGCGCGGAGACTGCTCGAGCCGCTCGCGCGAGATCACCACGCGGCGGTACACGTCGAACGGGTTGAAGCCCTCGCCGTACGCACGCTCGACGTCGCGCAGGCGGTCGTCGTCGATCAGCACGAAGACCTGGTGATACTTGCGCCACAGCTCGCCGAGCCACTGCACGGTGAGCGCCTCGGGCGCCACCACCAGCACCCGCTCGGCCTGACCGGTGCGCACCAGGTGGTTGAGGATGAGGCACGATTCGACGGTCTTGCCGAGGCCCACCTCGTCGGCGAGCAGCCAGCGCACCGGCAGCGTGCGGGTGGCGCGCTCGGCGACGTGCAGCTGGTGCGGGAACAGACGCACCCGGCCACCGAGGAAGGAACCGAAACCCGAGGCGAGTCGGGTGTGGTCGAGGTGCATCGATGCGATGCGCAGCGCGAAGGCGCCGTCGGAATCGACCTGTCCGGCCTTGATGCGCTCGATCAGGTCGGCGGCCGGCTCGGCCGGCCAGAGGTCGTCCTCGTGCGCCAGCTCGCCACTGCTCAGCAGAGCGACCCGTCCCGTCGCCTCCGTCGCCTCCTCGCTCTGGGGGCCCTGGTCGTCGCCGCCGACCTCGTCGTCACCTTCGCCCTGGAACGCGACGACGGTGACGATGGCGCCTTCGCCGCGCACCCGCACCCGGTTGCCCGGCTCGATGACCAGCGGGCGCAGGGCCTCCGAGCTCGCCGCCATCTTCAGCACCTGACCCGAGCGCGGGAAGACGACGGCGATTCGACGGCCCTGGATGCCGAGCACGCGTCCCGGGCCCAGGTCCGGGTTGTCGCGGTGGATCAGGCGGTCGTTGACGGACCAGTGCACGGGAGTCTGGGCGGCCATGGTGTGGAGCGGAGGATCGGACGGAGGATACGGAGGATACGGATGGTCTCGGAGCGGCGTCTGCCCGGTATGCGGTGCCCCGTGGATACGGTGCCGTGGCGGGCCGCGCAGGGCGGACCGTTCCGGCGGGCAGCGCCCGGTGGCGGTGATCGCACCGCAGCGGGCGGCTCGCGTCCCAGCGGTCGGCGCGCAGGTCGGTGAGGACGGTGACGGGCGTCGCGGCCGGGGCGGCGGGAGGATCGCCGCAGGGAGCGGCGCGCTGCGCGACGACCGCGTTGGGCGGCCGACTCTAGCAGCGCAGGGCGAGGCTGCCGATCGCGGGGGTGGCCGCGACCGCAGCCCGGGAGCTCGAGCGGCGCACTGCGCGCAGCCCCGGCCTCTGGCGCGCCTCGGGAGTGGGAGTCCGGCGCGGGTTACACTCCGGAGGAGCTCCGCAGGCCGACGCGGGCTCCGGAACTCGGGTGCGAGCGGCGGGCGCCTCCGCGGCCAGGCAGGAGCAACGGTCCGAGGGCGCCTGGGCACCGCGGCGCGCGGCGCCGGACGTCGGTGACGTCCAGAGGCCGGGACGGGCGCCAGTGGACCACCACCCGGCGCTTGCCGCGCCTGCGCCAGCACGGCACCACCGGTCGCGGCGACAGGACGCGCACCGCCGGCCAGCGCAGAACCGTTTGGTGGGCCGAGCACGAACAGTTCCGAGAATCGCCACGAGAAGCCACAACCAACGCGGAGCCCGACAGGCGCCCGCAGGGAGATACAGATGAAGGAAGCTCTCCAGTTCTACATCGACGGCCAGTGGGTCGACCCCGTCACCCCGAAGACCCTCGACGTGATCAACCCGGCCACCGAGGAGGTCTACGGCCGGATCAGCCTCGGCAGCGCCGCCGACGTCGACAAGGCGGTGGCCGCTGCCCGCAAGGCGTTCGATTCGTTCTCGACCACCTCGCGCGAGCAGAGGATCGAGCTGCTCGGCAAGATCGTCGCCGCCTACCAGGCGCGGCTCGCCGACTTCGCCGCCACCATCTCGGCCGAGATGGGCGCTCCCGCCTGGCTGGCCAAGGCGGCGCAGGCCCCGTCTGGCCTCGCTCACTTCGCCAACGCCCTCGAGGTGCTCAAGAGCTACGAGTTCGAGGAGGCGCAGGGCACCACTCTGGTGGTCAAGGAGCCGGTCGGTGTCTGCGGTCTGATCACGCCCTGGAACTGGCCGATCAACCAGATCGCCTGCAAGGTCGCACCGGCGCTCGCCGCCGGCTGCACGATGGTGCTGAAGCCGTCCGAGGTGGCGCCGCTCAACGCCATCCTGCTCGCCGAGGTGCTGCACGATGCCGGCGTGCCGGCGGGCGTGTTCAACCTGGTCAACGGTGACGGGCCGACGGTGGGCGCGGCGATCTCGGCGCACCCCGACATCGACATGGTCTCGTTCACCGGCTCGACGCGCGCCGGCCGCGAGGTCGCCAAGGCGGGAGCCGACTCGATCAAGCGGGTCGCCCAGGAGCTGGGCGGCAAGTCGGCCAACATCGTGCTCGACGACGCCGACCTCGAGAAGGCGGTGGCGAGCGGCGTGCAGCAGTGCTTCATGAACTCCGGCCAGTCGTGCAACGCGCCGACCCGCATGTTCGTGCCGCGCGACAAGCATGCCGAGGCGCTGGCCATCGCCAAGGCCGCTGCCGAGGGGACCGTGGTCGCGGCGCCGGACGCCGAGAAGGTCAACATCGGCCCGGTGGTCAGCGAGACGCAGTGGAAGAAGATCCAGGACCTGATCGCCAAGGGCATCGAGGAGGGCGCCGAGCTGGTCGCCGGCGGTCCCGGCAAGCCCGAGGGCCTGGAGAAGGGCTACTACGTCAAGCCGACGATCTTCGGCAACGTCAACAACGAGATGACGGTGGCGCGCGAGGAGATCTTCGGGCCGGTGCTGGTGATCATCCCGTACGACGACGAGGAGGAGGCCATCCGCCTCGCCAACGACACCGTCTACGGGCTGTCGGGCTACGTGCAGAGCGGCGATGCGGCGCGCGCCCGTCGGGTCGCCTCGCGGCTGCGCACCGGCAACGTGCACATCAACGGCGCCGGCGCCGACTTCAAGGCGCCGTTCGGCGGCTACAAGCAGTCGGGCAACGGGCGCGAGTGGGGCGAGCACGGCTTCGAGGAGTTCCTCGAGGTCAAGGCGATCCTCGGGGGCGCCGCCTGAGCTCCGTCGGGCCGGCCGAGGACGGTGCTCGCCGCCGCCGGCCGGAGCGGCGGCAGCAGGGGCGGACCCGGCGATGAAGAACGCCTTCCAGCCCCGCTGCCGCCCCAGCCTGTCGATCGTCGGCAGCTCGGATCGGTTTCCGGTCCGGCGCATCTACTGCGTCGGCCGGAA
The DNA here is from genome assembly GCA_003388555.1 of Acidobacteriota bacterium. Lineage (GTDB taxonomy): Bacteria > Acidobacteriota > Thermoanaerobaculia > Multivoradales > Multivoraceae > QQVD01. Next base: position 64,232 of record QQVD01000034.1, read on the forward strand.
CTACCGTGAGCACGCCCGCGAGATGGGTGACGACCCGTCGCGCGAGCCGCCCTTCTTCTTCTCCAAGCCGGCCGATGCGCTGCTCGAGCTGGCCGAGGGGGAAGGACAGGCGAAGCGCAATCGGGTGTTCTACCCGCCGCGCACGAAGCAGCTGCACCACGAGGTGGAGCTGGTCGCCGCTCTCGGGCGCGGCGGCTTCGAGATCGCCGCCGAGGTCGCGCTCGAGCACGTCTTCGCCTACGCCCTGGGCAACGACCTGACCCGCCGCGACCTGCAGGCCGAGGCCAAGGAGAAGCGCCGGCCCTGGGATCTCGCCAAGGGCTTCGACGGTTCGGCGCTGTGCGGCCCGCTGCACGGCGTCGGTGAGAACGGGCACCTGGAGGCGGGCCGGATCTGGCTCGAGGTGGCCGGCGAGCTGCGCCAGGAGGGCGACATCGGCGAGATGATCTGGTCGGTAGCCGAGATCGTCGCCGACCTCAGCACCTACGTGCGCCTGCACTGCGGCGATCTGATCTACACCGGGACGCCGGCGGGTGTCGGCGGGCTCGAGATCGGCGACAGCGTGCGCAGCGGCATCGAAGGCCTGGCGGAGATCGAGTTCCAGATCGTCGAGCCGCAGGCGGCCGAAGCCCCTGCCTGACGCCTCACAGGCATCGTCCGAGGATCGTCGCGATGCGTTCGATCCACGCTTCGTGCTGCGGCTTCATCAGACACGAGCGCAGGCAGGCCACCGAGACCCCGTCGCTGGGTCGCAGATCGGGCCAACGCGCCTCGACCAGCGGCGCCGGCACTTCGATGAGCGCCAGGTGTAGGCCCTCTTCGGCGGCGCGACGGAAGACGTGACGTGAGGCCTCGGCGGTGTCTTCCGCGCTCGCCTGACGCGGAGCGAAGACGACGATGTCGAGCTCCGGCTCGAGCAGCACCCGCCAGCGCCCGTCGGCGCCGAGACGCCGGTGCAGCTCGAGGGCGGCGCGGCGGCAGGCCGCGAGGCCATCAGCGAACGGTCCACCGGGCACCGGCGGCAGCACCTGGTGGGTGGCCCACAGTGCCACCGCGGCCGCCCCGGCGCGCGAGCACTCGAGACTGATCTCGCCGAGGTGCAGCTCCTGCGAGCTGAAGTAGGTGTAGGGCGAGTCGTGCCGGTAGTGGCGGCCGACCTCCGGGTCGGCGAAGAGCACCGCGCCGCAGCCGTACGGCTGCAGGCCGTGCTTGTGGGGGTCGATGACGACCGAGTCGGCCCTGCCGATCGCCGCGAAGGCCGCACGAGTGGGCTGCGGCAGCTCCTCGGCGTCGCGCAGCAGCGTGAAGTAGCCGCCGTACGCGGCGTCGACGTGCAGGCGGGCTCCTGCCTCGCGGCAGAGCTCGTGCACGGCGTCGATCGGGTCGACGGCGCCGTAGCCGGTGGTGCCGGCGGTGGCGACCACGCAGCCGACGTCGCCGGCGGCGAGCCGTCGCTGCAGTGCCGCGAGGTCGATGCGGCCGTTCGAGTCGGAGGCGACGCTGTCGAACGGCAGTCCGAGCACCGCCGAGATCCGGGCGTGGGTGTAGTGGGCCTGGTCGGAGGCGAGCACGGTGCGCCCCGGGTGCTCGCGGCCGGCCACCCAGAGCGCCTCGAGGTTGGCCACCGTGCCGCCCGAGGTGAGGTGGCCAAGATGATCTCGCCAACCCAGCATGCGCGCCAGATCGGACACCGCTTCGCGCTCCATGCGCGACGAGGCGCGTCCGCCGTCCAGGGCGTGGTTGTTGGGGTTGACGGTCAGCGCCAGGGCGTAGGCGAGGCGCGCCACAGGGTGCGGCGGCTTGAGCATCTGCCCGGCGTAGAGCGGATGGTGGTAGGGGTAGTTGTCCTCGAGCCGTGTGGCAGTGCGCTCGAGAGCCTGCAGCACCGAGGCGGGATCGATCTCGTGGCTGGCGGAGACCGCGGGCGTGCACTCGTCGAGCGCGGCGTCCGGCCGCAGCCGCCGCGCCAGGCCCTGCGCCGCCTTCGCCAGTGCCGACAGCTCGGCTTCGCTCCAGCCGAGCTCCGCTGCGGCTGCGTCGTCCGCGTCCACGCTCAGCCCTCGTCGCCCTGTGGTTCGTCGCCGTGCACGCCATCGCCGCCGGCCGCGACCTCGAAGTGGCCCTGCTGCTGCAGCGCCTCGACGAAGGCCGGGTCGTAGACCGCCTCGGGCTGGGCCCGCACCAGCCGGTCGAGGGCCACCGCGTCGTCGCCGACCAGGATCCGCCAGCGCCCGGCGCGCACTCCGTCGAGGATGATGCGCGCCGCCTTCTCGGCGTCGAGCGGCGCCTGGTCGCGGAACTCGGTGGCGCGTTGGTGCGTCGCCTGGCGCACCTCATCGTCGCTGAGCGCCGCGGCGGCGCCGTCCTGCAGCTCGAGCCGGTGGCGGGCCCGGGCGACCTGCGCCGCGTCCATCTCCAGCGGTTCCGAGTGCCCGAGCACCCGCCCGGTGTTGAAGGCGATCTCGGTTCCGATGTGTCCCGGCATCACCACCGAGACGCGCACGTGCGGGGCGTGCAGGCGCAGGTCGGTGAGCAGCGCCTCGCTGAAGCCGCGCACCGCGAACTTGGCGGCGCTGTAGGCGGTGTGCGGGGTGTGCGGGCCGAGGCTGGCCCAGAAGCCGTTGACGCTGCTGACGTTCACCAGATGGCCGTTCTCGGAGCGCATCAGCGCCGGCAGGAAGACCCGGGTGCCGAGGTAGACACCGCGCCAGCAGACGTCGAAGGTGCGCTCCCACTCGTCACGGTCGTCGGCGACCAGGCTGCCGCCACCGCCGATCCCGGCGTTGTTGAACAGCAGGTCGACGCTGTCGCGGCCGAGCTCACTGAGCGCCGCGTCGCGGAAGGCGACGAGGTCGTCCTCGCGGGTGACGTCGCAGCGCGCCGTGCTGACGCCGATCTCGTGCCCCGCCGCGCGCGCCGCCGCCAGCGCCGCCTCGCGGCTGTGCTCGAGCGGCTCGCGCTGGATGTCGCACAGGGCCAGGTGACAGCCCTCGGCGGCGAGCAGCCGCGCCAGCTCGCGCCCCATGCCGCAGCCGGCACCGGTGATCGCGGCGAGCCGGCCTCGGTACGAGCGCTCGGCACTGGCTTCGTTCACGTCGACCTCCCCTTCGGTGGCTGCGGCCTTGCGAGCCGCATCGCTGCGGCAGCTTAGCCCGGAGGCGTTCACGGACGCCGTCGCGAGATCCTGGAGGCGTGCCCGTGGCGGCCACCACGGAGCCTGCGGTGCCGAGGCGGTGCTCGAAGGACGCCGCCGGCGCCGGCGTCCAGAGGACCGCCGGACGGGATTCCTCTGCGGGCGCAGCCGGTGGCTCATCGAGAGACCGAGCCAGCCGCCTCTGGAAACCCGCCGATGGAGTCCGTCTCCCGCAGAGCCAGTCGACCAGACAGCGATCAGCAAGTCGAGAGGTGACGGCAGGCGGAGGCGCGATCGCCGCCGCGAGCCGGGAGGGAGGCGGACCAGCATGCGGAGGGTGTGGGGCGCGCAGCGAGGAGACCGGGGCGGCGGAGGCCAGGCCCGCCTCGGCCGCGACGAGCTGACGCGCCTGGTCGGCATCCTGCGACTCGCCTTCTCCGAAGTCCGGGTCGGCGCCTCGCGCGAGGACGCCGTCGCCGAGCTCGATCTGATCTCTCGCCGGCCCGGAGTGCTGCCGGCGCGATCGCCGGCCGATCCCCTCGACGACGCCCGGCTCGATGCGCTGGCCGACCGCCTCGTCGAGATGGTGGCGGGGCTGGGCGACCCGCACACCCGGCTGACCCTCGCCGCCGCCGGGGCCGTCGGTGCCCTGGCTCTGCCGTTCCGGGTCGACCGCGACGAGGCAGGAGCGCTGCGCTGCATCGCGGCGACGAGCGAGACGTGGCTCGACGCCGCGCCGCCACCGGGCGTCCGCCTCACCCACTGGAACGGCGTCGCCGTCGAGCGCGTCGTGGCGGAGCTGGCGCTGCGCGGTTGCGGCGGCGAGCGCGCCGCTCTCCACCGCCTCACCCGTCGAACCCGGGCCGAGGGCGCTCCTCCGCGCGAGGACTGGGTCTGCGTGACCTACCGCGACGCAGCGGGTGGAGTGGGAGAGTGGAGAGGCGCCTGGACGGCCGGTCCAGCGCCGGCGGGGACCGGCGCGGCCAGGGGGGCTGCTGCCGCGATGCGCACACCGCCGGGCGACGCCGGATCCGAGCCGGAGCTCCGGCGCCGGGGATCCTGCGCCGGATTCGAGCCGATCGCGCGCGGCGCCGGATGGACCCTCTGGCGATGCAGCGAGACGCCGGGATGGATCGTCGCCCGCCTGGCGCGCATCGAGGACGGCGGCGCCACCGGCCGTCTCGCCGCGACAGTGCGCCAGCTCGCGGCTGCGGCCGTCGTGCTCGACCTGCGCGGCAACCCGGGCGGCGGTGTTGCCTCACTCGAGCCGCTGCTCGACCTGTTCGAGGGCCGTGCTGGCGACGCCGCGCCGGCGCCACGTCCCGCCTTCCAGTTCCGCGACACGGCGCTGCTGCGCCGGCTGCTGGTGGCCCGGCCCGGTTGGCGCGCCTGGGCCGAGGACGGCGGGCAGGGTCATCTCGCGGCGCTCCCCCTCGATGGTGAGTCGGAGCCGCAGAGTCGTCGCGGTAGTCGGAGCCGTCAGAACGGGTCGGCTGAGGGCCGTCGGCCGCGGCTCGCCGCCATCCTGGTCGACGCGTGCACCTGGAGCGCCGCCGAGATCCTCGCCGCCATCCTGCGCCGGCACACCGGGGCGCCGGTGGTCGGACCGATCGTTCGCACCGCGGGGGCGACCGCCAACGTCTGGGCGCATCCCACCCTGCAGGACCTGGCACCGAACTGGATCGAGAGCCTCGATGCCGCCGCTGAGTCGTCGGCCCTGCCGCGGGCGCTGGCGTGCTGGGCGCGGCGTCTCGGCGGCGGCGAGGCGCGCGAGCTGGAGCCGGGACGACGCTGGGTGATCGCACGGCGCGCCGCTCCGCCGGTGCTCGCCGAGTGGGAGTGCGAGCGACACCGGCAGACGGCGCGAGCGGCGCGGCCGGGTGCGCTGGTGCTGTTCGATCGTGCGCGCCCGGTGTGGCCGCACCTGCCGGGACGCTGTGGTCTCCAGTTCGGAGTGCGGCGCGCGGTGCTGCCGGACGCCGGCGGCTGGCACCCGTTGGGTGCGGTGCCGGTCGATCTCGTGGTCTCGCAGCGGGACGCGGCCGACCGTGCGGAGCTCTGGCGCTGGTCGGTCGACCAACTGGCGGCCGAACAGACCGGGAAGCACCCCAACGCTCTTCACAGTGCCCGACGATCTCGGCGTGCCGACGAAGGGTCGCGCACGCAACGCCCCGGACGCTCGATGCGGCCGGTTCCACGTAGACCGACGGGCGCCTCACGTCCGTCTTCCAGGGAGACACTGAGATGATCCACGATGTCGCCTCGACCAGAGACCACCGGGAAGGCACCGCCGGGTTCGAGCAGCCGCCGATGCGGCACAGCGAGACGCGCCGGGAGGGCTTCGACCGTCATCCGCGCCGCGACCAGGTCGACTTCCCCTACATGGCGATCAAGATCTTCTCGGACTTCGGCCGCGAGGCCCGCAAGCCGCTGGCGGCCGGTGGCATCGAAGCGCTGCGGCCCTTCTGGGAGCGCATCGAGGAGCTGGTGGCCAGTGGTGAGCTCGACGTCGCCCTGGCCCGCCGCTGCACCCTGGCAGCGGCGCGCAACGCCCGCCGCCTCGCCGGTGCGGCGCGGGTGCTCGAGGCGTGGCACGTCAGCGAGGCGGTGCACCAGGTGCGCGCCGAGGCACGCGGCGTCGCCGGCGTGCTCTGTCGCTGAGCGGCCTCCGCTGGGCAGCCTCCGCTGAGCAGCCTCCGCTGAGCTGCCGAGCAGCCGCCGAGCTGTTCGACCCGGCCCGACGCGGATGGCGCGCGCCGCGAACCGCGGTGCGCGCCATCCCGTCGCGCCTTTCTCGACCGCCCTCTCGGGTACCATCGCCTCGCCGCTTTTCCCCCGCGGCGAGGGAGAGGTCCTGTGGAGGCGCGCCAGAGCTTGCCGCCCGGGCGAGAAGGACTGCACCGTCTCTGCGTGCGGCTCCTCGGCCTGCGACGCCAGAGCGCGGTGCTCGACGAGTTGGTCGAGGGCGCCATCGAGGTGCTGCGTGCCGAGCGCGGCTACCTGGTGCATCGGGTCTCGGGTGGCGAGCCGCTGTTCCTCCGGCGCTGGGGAGCGCGGCCAGAGGGCACCGGCGAGCCGGTGAGCCGCGCCATCGTCGCCGATGCGCTGTCGCGACCCGGGCCGGTGCTGGTGCGTGACGCGTCGACCGACGAGCGCTACGCGATGCGCGACAGTGTGCGCCGCCACGCCCTGCGCTCGGTCCTCGCCGCCCGCATCGGCGCCGAGGAGAACGTCGCGCTCTACATCGAGTCGGGCAGTCGGGAGCTCGGCGACGAGGAGCTCGAGCTCTTCCGCCGTATCCTCGAGGTCAGCGACGCAGGTCTCGATCTCAGCGCCGAGACCGCCCACCTCGAGTCGTCGCGGGATCTCTCGGAGCGCTTCGATCGTGGCGGGATCGTGGCACGCGACGAGTCGATGCTGCAGCTGTTGCGCGAGGCGGGGCGGATGGCCGATGCGCCGCACCCGGTGCTCATCGGGGGTGAGACCGGCACCGGCAAGGAGCTCGTCGCCCGCTTCCTGCATCGCAACAGCTCACGCCGCGACCAACCCTTGGTGATGGTCAACAGCGCCGCCATGGCTCCCGAGCTCGTCGACGCCGAGCTCTTCGGTCACGTGCGCGGCGCCTTCACCGGGGCGACCAGCTCGAGGCCGGGCCTGATCCGTGCCGCCGACGGCGGTACCCTGGTGTTCGACGAGATCGGTGAGCTGCCGCCCGCGCAGCAGGCCAAGCTGCTGCGGGTGATCGAGAACGGTGAATTGCAGCCGGTGGGCGACGGCCAGGTGCGCAAGGTCGACGTGCGCTTCGTCGCCTCGACCCACCTAGACCTCGAGGCCGAGGTCGCCGCCGGCCGCTTCCGCGAGGACCTGCTCTACCGGCTCAACGTGCTGTCGCTGCACGTGCCGCCGCTCGCCGAGCGGCCCGACGACGTGCTGCCGCTGTTCGAGCACTTCCTCGAAGCCGAGGCCGAGCGCGCCGGCGTGCAGGTGCTGGCACTGGCTCCCGGCGTGCGTCAGGCGCTGGTGCAGCACGCCTGGCCGGGCAACGTGCGCGAGCTGCGCAACCTGGCGCAGAAGCTCTCGGTGCTGGCGAGGGACGGCGTCGTCGAGGTGGCCGACCTGCCGACCGAAGTGCGGCGCTCGCGCCATCCTCTCGGCTCGCTCGCAGAGGCCGAGCGGGCCGAGATCGTGCGCCACCTGCAGGCGGCCGACCACAACCTCTCGGCCGCGGCGCGCTCGCTCAAGATCAGCCGCGAGGGACTGCGGCAGAAGATGCGTCGCCTCGGAGTGCCGCGACGCCCCGAGTAGCGTCGCCGGCTCCTGCCGGGCGCCTCAGTGCTCGACCCGCCGGCGTAGCGGCAGCAGCGTCGCCTCTTCCCGCTCGAGCGCACCGCGCAAGGCCCGGCCGAGACCCGTCGCGTCGGGGTAGCGGGCCGCGGGATCGTGGTGCAGCGCCCGGCGCAGCACCGCATCGAGCGCCTGCGGAACCGAAGCGGTGGCGGCAGGTTGGAAGCGCCCGCCCGACCGCATCGCGTCGCCCACGACCGTGGGGTCGCGGCCGGCCGGGTGGGCGCCGTGCAGGGCCTGCCACAGAGTCACCGAGAGCGCCCAGAGATCGCTCGCCGCGCCCGAGGTCTCACCGCCGTTCCATGCCTCGGGAGGTGCGTAGAGCGCGGTGCCGTCGAGCGACGGGAGGCGGCCGCACCGCCGCTCCTTCCCGGCGCTGCCCGGTGAGCCGCTGCCTGATCCGGCGGCGGTCTCCCTGGTGCGACGCCACGGTCCGACCAGCCGCGCCAGACCGAAGTCGATCAGCTTGACCTCGCCACGGGCATCGAAGCCGACGTTGGCCGGTTTCACGTCGCCGTGCACGAAGCCCGCGAGGTGGATCGCTTCGAGCGCCTCGCAGAGCTGCAGACCGATGACCAGCACCTCGCGCCACGGCATAGCGCCGGCCTCGAGTCGCTCGGCCAGCGAGCCGCCGTCGAGATGCTCGGCCACAAGCAGCAGAGTGTCGCCGTGCAGCTCGGCCCAGTAGACGGTCATCAGCCGCGGGTGCTCGACCGCTGCCAGCGAGCGTGCTTCGTGGCGCAGCTCGACGACCGAGGCGCTGCTGAGGTCGCGCAGCGCCTTGACTGCGACGACACGTTGCAGCACCAGGTCGCGTCCACGGTACACGGTGGCGCCGCTGCCTTCGCCGATGCGCTGCTCGATCAAGAGCCTTCCCGGGAGCAGGTGCGGCACCCGCGCCGGCGCCGTCCAGGCGCCGCAATGCGAGCAGCGCTCCTGCTGCTCCGGCGCCAGACGATGGCAGGCGACGCACTCGGCGCCACCGGGCCCGGATCCGACTCGCCCGCGGTCTCTCGCCTCCAGGGCCAGCAGTCGCTCCAGGGCCAGTGCCACCGCGGCCGCGATGGTCACCATCGCGTCACGGTCGACGTCGGTGTACGCCTCCTGACTGCGCCGCTCGCCGAGCAGCAGCAGGCCGCAGACCCGGCCCTCGCTGCTGCGCACCGGGACGAGCGCGGCGAGCGCCGCCTGCTGCAGCCAGCCTTGCGCCGCTGCGGAGAGACCGGCGAGCGCCGAGCGATCGCTGGCGCGTTCGAGCAGCAGCGGCTCGGCACGCACCGCGAAGAGCGAGCCGACGATCTCGCTCGGCGTTCCGGGAACCAGCGGCCGTTCTTCGTCGTCACAGGGCGTCAACGAGGCGTGGGTGGCATCGAAGCGCTCGATCAGGTCGTCGGCGACGCGCCGGCACAGCTCGTCGAGCCGCCGCGCGTCCTGCAGCCGTCGCGCCAGGGGAACCAGCTCTTCGTCCGAGCTGCGGCGATCGAGCCCGAGCCAGCGGTCGCAGCGCTCGAGCAACCAGGAGCGCGTCAGCGGGGCGGTGAAGGCGAGCACCAACCAGAGGCTCGCAGTCACCGGATGGCGGCCCCAGAGCTCGCCGACGGTCTGCGCCGAGCGGGCCGACGCGGTCAGCAGGAGCGCCGCCGCGGGCACCAGAGGCAGCAGACCGACCACCAGGCGGAGCAGGCGACGCGAGGCCAGGCGCTGCACCAGCAGGCGCACGTCGAAGGTGTCGAGGAAGACCGCCCACGACACCCAGACGATCGCCGTCAGCAGCAGCAGACGCACCGGCAGCACCGTCGCCCGCACGCCCTCCGGATCGAGCCAACCGGAGCTGCCGACGACGACGAACGCGATCACCGGGAGCAAGGCGGCGACGACGCCGAGCACGAAGAGGCGGGCTCGCTGCCGCTGCACGGTGTCGGCGCGCATCCAACGCAGCGGCAGCAGGCCGAGGGCGAGCACGCAGGGGAGGTAGACCAGGGTCACGAACGCCGCACCGGGCCGCGCATGGTCCAGCGGCAGGAGCCAGGTGGGCACCTCTGCAGCCGCCGCCCGGCGCACGGAGATCCACAGAGCGAGCGCGACGAGGGCCAGACCGAGAACCAGCAGGACCTGACGGCCGTGGTGCAGCAGACGGATCATCCAGCGCCGGTCGCTGGCGCGCGGGAAAGTGGACACGAAGCCCAGGAACAGCCAGCCGAGCAGACTCTCGACCGGCAGCCAGGACAGCGCTTCGGCGCCGTGACCGAGGGCCAGCAGCGGACTGGTCTCGGCCAGCCACTGCAGTGACTTCATCGACCAGGCTGCCGCGGCGACGAAGAAACATGCGCCGAGCAGCCGCGCCGCCGGCTCGTCGCGCTCTCCGAGACGCAGCGTGACGCCGAGCACGGCGAGGCACGAGATGGTGAGCCAACGGGTGGCCGACTCGAGTGGCGGCATCGCTCCGGAGTCCGCGGCGGCTACGCCGGCCGGCCAGCCCTGCGCCCAGCCGAGGGTCGACCCCGCCGCCGCGACGACGATCTGCAGGGTCGCCACCAACAGCAGGCCAGACTCGATGGGCGAAGGCCGGTTCGACGGATGCATCCGGACCCATTGGGGAGAAACCGGAGTGCGGCGCCGTGGCGTCGTCGGGGAGCGCCGGCGCCGGCTCCGGTGGAAAGCGAGAAGAGACCCACCAGTCTGACAGACGAGCGCCGCAACTGCCCACGATCTGGGCGCCTTCCAAAGAAGTGCCGGCTTCGGCGGCCGTGCTTCCGCGTCGCCCGCAGGTCGCCGTCGCTATCTCGGGTCCACCACCGCCCAGATCGTGGGCAGTCGTGCCCCACACGTCGCCGGCGCCAGGCACACAGAGGCGGCGACGTCACGAGATTTCGCGGAATCCGCACGATCACCGCGGCGATGCCGTGCTCCGCTCCTGGCACGCCTCGTGCGCTGACGAGCTCTGCATCGAGTTCATGGGCCTGCGCCGCCGCGAGTGCGGAGGTCGCCCCGAAGCGGGGGCCTCCCTCTTCCAGGGGAAGTGGCGATGGGCCGTCCGGATGCGAGTCGGCGGGGCCGCGGACCAGGCGCGGCCCTCACTCCCATCCACTGCTCTGTAAGGGAGGTCAGCCCACATGGTCCCACGTCTCACCTCACGCCAGTCCGAGTCGGCGCAGAGGACTGCCCGGGTGCGCCCGTCGAGCCCATCGCATTCATCCAGCTCCGGGCGCGAACGGTCCCGGCCGTCGGACCGGGTCGAGGGTGTCCTCGTCTCGGCTCCCGCCGCCGACGAGGGCACCTCCGACGTGCCCGCCGCCGGCGAGTTCGCCGACCATCTCGAGCTGGTGCTCGAGGTGCTGCAGCGCCGCTGCCGGCTGCAGCTGCATTCGCTGGAGGAGCGCGAGGAGTTCCCCTCGTGGGCGATCATCCGTCTGATCGAGCGGTGGCCGCGGCTGGTCGCCGAGTTCCAGGGCCGCGCCCGCTTCTCGAGCTACCTGGACCGGGTGGTCGAGAACCTGCTGCGCGACTACCGGATCGAGAAGTGGGGCAAGTGGCGGGCTTCGCAGCACGCCCGTCGCCGTGGGCTCCTGGCGCTGGAGCTCGAGCACCTGGTCTACCGCGAGCGCTGGGCGCCGGAGGAGGCGATCGAGAGCCTCGTCTTCCGCGCCCGCTGCCGTGATGAGTCGTCGCGCCGCGAGCTCCGGCAGAGACTCTGGGAGCTGCTCGCCGATCTGCCGCGGCGCGACGCGGTGCCGCTGCAGCTCGACCCCGACCTGATCGCCAACTGGTGCGCCGATCCACGTTGTCAGGACGGCGGCGCGCAGCTCGACGAGCAGCGCGGCAGCACACGGCTGACGATAGTCCTGGTGGTGGCGCTGGGAGAGCTCGACGAGCGCGCCCGGGCCCTGCTCTACGCCTACTTCGTGGCCGGCACCGCCTACGTCGAGGTGGCGGACGAGAGCGGCCAGGACCGGCGTGACGTCTACAACCTGGCGCACCGGTCGCTGCGCAAGATGCGGCGTCTCTTCGAGCGCCGAGGTCTCGGCCGCCCCGAGTTCCGCCGCCTGCTCGACGGCATCGATCTCGGGCGCCCGCTGGAGTGGATCTTCGCCGCGGCGAGCTGTCCCGAGGGACGTGCCTGGGCGGAGCGTCAGCTGGCGCGGGCCACCTGACGGCTCGCGGCCCGACTCGGCGCCGCGACTGGCGATGAGACCTCGGCGCCGGCTACGGCGATGCCGGGCGGCGATCGTGGCCCTTGGGCCGAGCTCGAGGTGCCGAGGCTCGCCCGGGAGGCGGCCAACGCCACCCCGCGGATTGTCTGATCCGGTCAGGCGACCTCTCCAGCCGAGCCTCGGGCTGGGTACACTGGCGCACCGAATCGCTGACGCACGCGCGGCGACGCGCGCTCGCGGAGTCGGCGGGCCGGGAGATCGCACGCACCGGAGAGTCGCTGTGGACCACGAACCTGCACCACGCCGAGAGGCCCGAGGCGCACGAGGCGCACGAGGCGCACGAACGCCGAGTCGGCAGCCCGAGTCGTTCTCGACGCGAGGGCTCGCTCAGCTCACTCAGCTCGTTCTGCTGCTGGCCGCGACGGTCGCCGTCGTGTCGACGGGCGCGCTCGCCCAAGGCGCTCTGGAAACGACCTCCAGTGACGCCGCTACCGACTCCCAGCCGCCGGAATCCCTGGTCGAGGAGCGCATCGTGGTCAGCGCCGGTCGCGATCCGATACCGCTCAGCGAGGCGGTGCCGTCGGTGGTGGTGCTCGATCGTCGCGCCCTGCGCGCGACCAGTGCGCTGACCGCGGCGGATCTCCTACGCGACGTCGCCGGCTTCAGCCTGCTGCGCGCCGACAGTTCTCTGGCGGCGCATCCGACGGCGCAGTCGATCACCCTGCGCGCGGTGGGTGGCACCGGCGCCAGCCGCGCCCTGGTTCTGCTCGACGGGGTGCCGCTGAACGATGCCTACGCCAGCTGGATCTCCTGGAACATGGTGCCGCTCGAGGCGCTCGAGAGCATCGAGGTGACCCAGGGCGGCGGCTCGGCGAGCTGGGGCAACCTGGCGATGGGCGGCGTGCTCCATCTCGCCACCCGCGAACCGGGCCCGGGGCGGGTTGACCTGAGCGCGCGTGGCGGCGAACGAGGACTCGTCGACGTCGGCGTCGACCTCGCGACCCGCTTCGGCGAGCAGGAGCGCTGGGGCGTCTCGGGTCATCTCGGCCGCTTCGACTTCGGTGGTTACTCCAACATCGCGCCGCAGCTGAGGGGCCCGGTCGACGTACCGCTCGAGACCACCGCGGCGACCGGCCACTTCTCCCTCGGCGGCAACCTGTCGGACGCACTGGCGCTGCGCACGCGTGTCGCCGCTCTCGACGAGGAGCGCGGCGCCGGCACGCCCCTGTCGCGCAACGCCACGCGTCGGCTGCTCGCCTCGGTGTCGCTCGACGGCACCAGCGGCCGCTCCAACTGGACCACCCGGCTGCATCTGCAGGACTCCACCTTCGAGAACGTCATCAGCACGGTGTCCGACGACCGCGCCAGCGAGGAGATCGCGGTCGACCAGTTCGACATCCCCTCGAGTGCCGTCGGCCTCAGCGCCACCTGGACGCGGGGCGGCGAGCGTCACGAGCCGTCTCTCGGTTTCGACACCCAGCTCACCGAGGGCGAGAACCGTGAGGACTTCCTGCTCGTCGGCGACCGGCTCACCCGCAGGCGCATCGCCGGTGGCGAGCAGTTCCTCGCCGGCCTCTACGTCGGCGACCGCTGGCGCTTCTCCGAGAGGATGGCGTTCGAGCTGGTCGGGCGCGTCGACCGCTGGGAGAAGCGGGACGGCACCCGGGACGTGCTCGATCTCGACCGCGGTGCCACGCTCTCGCAGGAGCGCTTCGCGGACGGCAGCGACACCCAGCTCAGCCCGCGCCTCGGTCTCGTCGCCTCGCTCGCCGACGGGCTGACGCTGCGCACCTCCGCCTACCGCGGCTTCCGGGCCCCCACCATCAACGAGCTCTACAAGCCGTTTCGCCTGCCCGGCAACGTGGTCAACGAGGCCAACCCCGAGCTGGTGCCGGAGTCGCTGCTCGGCGGCGAGGTGGGTCTGGACTGGAGCAGGCCGCGCCTGTTCGCCCGCGCCGTCGCCTTCTGGAACCGGATCGACGATCCGGTGATCAACCGCACCGTCGCCGTCGTCACCACCTCCGGGTTCGTGCCGCCCTGCGGCTTCGTGCCGGCGCCGGGGAGCTGCCGGGTGCGCGACAACGTCGGCAGCCAGGAGAGCTACGGGCTCGACGCGGAGCTGCGCGGCTCCTGGGGCCGGCGCCTGGGCTGGCGGCTGCAGGCGCTGCTGGTCGATGCCGAGATCGTCGAGGCGCCGCCCGAGCTGGGCCTGGTCGGCAGTGACCCGCCGCTGATCGCGAGCGAGACCTTCAGCGCCCAGTTGCGCTGGAGCGATCCGCGCTATCTCGACGTCACCCTCGACGCGCGCCATGTCGGCAGCCGTTTCGCAGACGACCGCAACACCTTCCCGCTGCCGTCGCAGACGCTGATCGACCTGCAGCTCTCGCGTCGCTTCGGCGAACACCTGCAGGGCTTCGTCGCGGTGCAGAACGTCGCCGGCGAGGAGAGCGTCATCGACGCCTCTCCGGCGCTCGAGCGCATCGGTCCACCCCGCCTGGTGCACGTCGGGCTGCGCCTGGGCTGGGGAGACCGCTGAGCCGGAGTCCGAGATGGAGAAGCCGAGCGCAGCCGAGCTGGAGCAGTTCCGCCGCGAGGTGGCTGCCTGGCTCGAGTCCGAGCGCCCCGAGCCGCCCGACTTCCTGCTGCCGGAGACCTTTCTCGAGGTCGGCACCGACGAGCAGCTCGAGTACCTGCGCGCCTGGCAGCGCAAGGTCTACGAGGCCGGCTATCTCGGCATGGCGTGGCCGCGCGAGTACGGAGGCGGCGGCCGGCCGGCGGTCTTCCAGGAGATCGTCAACCAGGAGATGCAGCGGCTGCGGGTCCCGTTCGTGCCCAACACCATCGGGCTCAACTGGGCGGGGCCGCTGATCCTGCAGATGGCCAGCGAGGAGGACAAGCGACGCTACATCCCCGGCATCCTCAGCTGCGACGACATCTGGTGCCAGGGCTTCTCCGAGCCCGATCACGGCTCCGACCTCGGCTCGGTGCAGACGCGGGCGGTGCGCGACGGCGACTCCTACCGCATCCGCGGCAGCAAGATCTGGACGACGCTGGGCGGCCACGCGAAGTACATGATCCTGCTCGCGCGCACCGATCCAGACGGCGCCTCGAAGTACGCCGGCCTGTCGTTCTTCCTGGCGCCGATGCAGGTGCCCGGGATCACCACCCGCCCGATCCGCAAGCTCACCGGTGAGTACGGCTTCTACGAGACCTTCTTCGACGACGCCCGCATCGCCGCCGACTGCCGGCTCGGCGAAGAGGGCCAGGGCTGGCAGATCGCGATGGCGACCCTCGCCTTCGAGCGCGGAGCGGCGGGCGGTCAGGCCGGCGGCCTCTCGTCGCAGGCGGTCGGCGTCGGCGACGTGGTCGAGCTGGCGCGCCGCGCCCGCCGCGATGGCCGGCCGGCGCTGGAGGATCCGATCGTGCGCGACGAGCTGGTCAAGTTCCTCATCGAGGAGCGGGCGGACGCCCTGTGCCGCGAGCGCGCCGCGATCCCGGCGCTGGTCAGCGAGCGCCCGGCGGCGATCGCGCTCTCCGGCAAGCTGCGCACCAGCGAGCACCGGCGCCGGCTGATGCGCTTCGCCCAGTCGCTGCTCGGCGCCCAGGCAGCGCGCTGGGTGGGGGATCCCGGCGTCGTCGACGGCGGTCTGTGGCAGCGCTCCTACCTCAACACCTTCTCCTCGACGATCGGCGGCGGCACCAGCCAGGTGCTGGCCAACGTCGTCGGCGAGCGCGTGCTGGGACTGCCCAAGCAATGAGCAGTTCCGCAGCGACGGGTCGTCCGGCGGCCGGGATCGAGCTCTCGCGCGAGCAGGGACTGCTGCTCGAGATCGCGGCGCGCACGGTGCGCGAGCGCTGGCCGATCGAGCGGGTGCGCGAGCATCTGGAGACCGAAGGCCGGGGCGAGGCCGCCGAGGCGCTCGAACGCGAGATCGCCGAGCTCGGCTGGTACGGCATCGCGATCGCCGAGGAGCACGGCGGCGCCGGCCAGGGCGTGGCCGACCTGGTGCCGCTGGTCGAGCCGCTGGGGCGCCACCTCGTCGGCGGGCCGTTCGTCGCCACGCAGATCGCGGCGGCAGCGCTCGGCGCGGCGCAGGACACGGGTCTGCAGGCGCACTGGCTGCCGCGCATCGCCGAGGGCCAGCCGCTGGCGCTCGCGCTCTTCGAGGGCGACGGGTCGTGGGACCTCGATGAGCCCGCCTGCGCCCTGCGCCGCGAGCCCGACGGCAGCCTGCGTCTGGTCGGTGAGAAGCAGTTCGTCACCGACCTCGGCTCCGCCGCCGGTCTGCTGGTCAGCGCCCGAGGCGAGGAGGGACCGGCGCTGGTGGTGCTCGAGCACCACCAACTGGACGGCGTCGAGCGAACGCCGGAGGTGGTGATCGACCTCACGCGGCGCAGCACCACGGTGCGCTTCGACGCCCTGGCGGTGCCCGGCGACCAGGCGATCGTCGGCGCGCCAGCCCTGGCGGCTCTGCGGTCCGCGCAGGAGGCGGCCTGGCTGCTGCACGCGGCGGAGGCCTGCGGCGGCCTGCAGGGGGTGCTCGACGTCATCGTCGACTACCTGCGCTCGCGCCGGCAGTTCGGGCGCACCATCGGCAGCTACCAGTCGCTCAAGCATCCCACCGTCGATCTGCTCATCGGTCTCGAGCGGGCGCGCTCGCTGCTCTACCACGCGGCGACGGTGATCTCGCGGCCGGAGAGCTCGGCCGCCGAGCGCGAGACGGCGCTGCGCATGGCCAAGGCGGCGGCTTGCGAGGCCTTCGCCGACGCCGGCGACCGGGCGATCCAGTTCCACGGCGGCGTCGGCTTCACCTGGGAGTGCGACGCCCAGCTCTACCTGCGTCGAGCCCTCTGGCTGAACGCCCAGTGGGGAGACCCGCTCCACCATCGCCGTCGGCTGGCCGGGCTGCTCCTGGCCTGAGGCCGTATCCCACAGCCCGAGCGCCGACCTGAACCCGAGAAGGAGAGTCGATGAGAGTACCCATCCCGGATGCCCGTTCCCTCGCTTCGTGGATCGCCCTCGCCGGGATGAGTGCGTCGCTCGGCGCCTCCGAAGAGGGGCCGCGCGAGGGCGTGCTGCGCACGCCGGACGAGCGGTTCGAGAACCTGCCCGACTTCCCGTTCGAGCCGCACTACGCGACGATCGACGGCCTGCGAGTCCACTACCTCGACGAGGGCCCCGAGGACGGTCCGGTGGTGCTGCTGCTGCACGGCGAGCCGACCTGGTCGTACCTCTACCGCAGGATGATCCCGGTGCTCAGCGAGGCCGGGATGCGCAGCATCGTGCCCGACCTCGTCGGCTTCGGGCGCTCCGACAAGCCGCGGTCGATGGAGGTGCACACCTACGCCTTCCACGTCGACGTGATCACCCGGCTCGTCGAGCAGCTCGATCTCCAGGGCGCGACCTTCTTCGGTCAGGACTGGGGTGGCCTCATCGGGCTGCGCGTCGTTGCCGAGAATCCGGAGCGCTTCGCCGGCGTCGTGATCTCCAACACCGGCCTGCCGGTCGGCGACGCGCCGCTCAGCCCCGGGTTCATGCAGTGGAAGGCGATGAACCAGGCGATGATCGACCGCGGCGACATGGCGGTCGGCGCCATGGTGGCGCGCGCCACCGGCGATCCCTCGGTGGAGGCGGCCTACGACGCTCCCTTCCCCGACCCGAGCTACAAGGCAGGGCCGCTGATCTTGCCGCAGCGCGTGCCGGTGACCGAGGACGATCCGGCGCGCGAGGCGAACCTCGCGGCCTGGCGTGTTTTCGAGCAGTGGGAGAAGCCGTTTCTCACCGCCTTCGGCGACAGCGACCCGGTGACCGGCGGCGGCCAGGAGGCGTTCAAGAGTCGGGTCCCCGGCGCCCGTGGTCTCGAGCACCCGATCCTCACCGGCGGGCGCCACTTCATCCAGGAGAGTCACGGCCCCGAGCTGGCGCGCCTGATCGTCGAGCAGATCCGCTCGTACGGTGACTGAGGCGCAGGGAACGAAGCGAGGAGGAGATCGATGAGCGAACGGAACACCCAGGTGCTCTTGCGCACCCGCCCCGAGGGCAAGCTGTCGCCCGACCACTTCGAGATCCGCCAGGTTGCGATGCCCGAGGCGGCAGACGGCGAGGTGGTGGTGCGCAGCGTGCTGCTGTCGCTCGACGCGGCGAACCGCGCCTGGATGCAGGGCGCCACCTACAAGTCGGCGGTCGAGGAAGGCGACGTCATGCACGGCTACGCCATCGGCGAGGTGGTCACCGGCGGCGAGAGGTTCGAGCCGGGCGACCTGGTGGCCGGCGAGCTCGGCTGGCAGCAGTACGCCGCGATGCGCGAGAAGGCGCTGCAGCGCATGCCCGACCACCGTCCGATCTCGCACCTGCACTCGCTGCTCGGCATCGCCGGCAAGACCGCCTACCACGGGCTGCTGAACGTCGCCGGCATCGAGGCGGAGGAGACGCTGCTGGTCAGCGCCGCCGCCGGATCGGTGGGCTCGATCGTCGGCCAGATCGGCCGCATCCGCGGCGCCCACGTCGTCGGCATCGCCGGCGGCGCCGAGAAGTGCGCCTGGGTGCGCGACGAGCTCGGCTTCCACGCCTGCATCGACTACAAGAACGACGACGTCGCCGAGGCGATCCGCCGCCACTGCCCGAACGGCGTCGACGTCTACTTCGACAACGTCGGCGGCCCGATCCTGCAGGCGGCGCTGTTCGCGATGAATCTGCGCGGGCGCATCGCCTGCTGCGGCGCGGTGTCGCAGTACGACACCGCCGAGCCGCGCAGCCCCGCCGGAATCCCCGGCCTGCTGGTGGTCAAGCGGCTGCGCATGGAGGGCTTCATCGTCATGGACTTCGCCGATCGCGACGACGAGGCGCAGCGCGACCTGCTCGAGTGGTCGCGCAGCGGCGAGCTGCGCGTCGCCGAGGACGTGCTCGAGGGCATCGAGAGCGCCCCGGCGGGCCTGGTCGGCCTGCTCGCCGGCGAGAACCGCGGCAAGCGCATGGTGCGGGTCGGCCCCGACCCGGCCTGAACGCGTGCCGGCCCTCCGCCCTCCACGCCTTGGCCCCGGTCCCGGTGGCGCCAGGCCAGCCGTCCCGGCGCGCCGACGCGCGGCGCGCCACAGTCTCGCGGTGAGCGCGGCGGTCCTGCCGCCGTTGGTCGCGGTCGCTGCGGCCCAGCCGGCTCCGCGCACCGGCCCGGTCGCCGAGCCGCACGGGCCGGTGGTGCTGCGCGAGCTCGTCTTCGAGCCGCCGGCGGAGTTCGCCGAGTGCCACGCCTCCACCGTGCTCGCCGTCGCCCCGGGTCCCGGGTCGGAGGGCGCCGCGACCGACGGCGAGCCGCGTCTGCTCGTCGCCTGGTTCGGCGGCAGCCGCGAGGGCGCCGAGGACGTGGCGATCTGGCTGGCGCAGCGCCCCCTGCAAGCCTCGGGCGCCGTGTCTCCCGGCGGCTGGAGCGCGCCCCGTCTGGTGGCGCGCAGCGCCGACACCGAGCCCGGGGCCGCGCCGCTGGCGACCTGGAACCCGGTGCTGCATCGCGGCCCCGGCGAAGACGATCCGATCGAGCTCTTCTACAAGGTCGGCCCGAACCCCCGCCAGTGGTGGGGGGCGGTGCGGCGCTCCCACGATCTCGGCGACAGCTGGGGCCCCGCCGAGCGGCTGCCGGCGGGCTTCCTCGGCCCGATCCGCAGCAGACCGCTGGAGCTCGGAGGCGGCGTCCTGCTGGCCCCCTCGAGCAGCGAGCACGACGGCTGGCGCATCCACTTCGAGCGCCGCGGTGCCGATGGCACCTGGAGTCGGGTCGAGGTGCCAGGGCAGCAGCCGTCGAGCGCCGGGACGGGCGAGGCGCTCTCCGCGATCGAGGCGATCCAGCCCAGTTTGCTGCGCCATCCGGACGGCGACCTCCAGGCGCTCAGCCGCAGCCGCCAGGGCCGCATCGCCGAGACCTTCTCGCGCGACGGCGGCCGCAGCTGGTCACCGCCTCAGCTCACCGAGCTGCCGAATCCGAGCGCCGGAGTCGAGGCGCTCACGCTCCCGGGCGGCAACCACCTGCTGGTCTACAACCACCACCCCGGCGGCGTGCCCTGGCCTGAGGCCCGCTCGCGCCTCGACGTGGCGCTGAGCCGCGACGGTCGCACCTGGTACGCGCTCACCCAGCTCGAGTACGACGATCCCGAGCAGGGGGAGTTGCACGAGTACTCGTACCCGGCGGCTGTCGTCGGTCCCGACGGTCTGGTGCACGTCACCTACACCTGGAGGCGGCGCAGCATCCGTCACGTGGTGCTCGACCCGGCGCGCTTCGGCGATGCCTGGAGCGAGTCGCGGCGGATCGTCGGCGGCGAGTGGCCGGAGTGGTGAGAAGGGCGTGCCGTGGCCGGCGTCCGTTGCGGCGGAGGCGCTGAGTGGAGCGCCTGCACCCGGTCGATCTCGCCGTGCTCCTCGGCTACCTCGTGGCGGTGGCCGCGCTCGGAGCGTCCTTCCGCAGCCGCAGCCGCGATCCGCGCGGCTTCAAGATCGCCAGCGGCCGGCTCGCCGGCTGGGCGGTCGGCATGTCGCTCTTCGGCACCTTCCTGTCGAGCAATACCTTCCTCGGCGTGCCGGGCAAGGCCTACGCCAGCGACTGGAACGCCTTCGTCTTCAGCCTCACCCTGCCGGTCGCGGCTTACGTCGCGGTGCGCTGGTTCCTGCCCTTCCACCGCGCCGGCGCCACCATCTCCGCGTACTCCCACTTCGCCGAGCGCTTCGGCGGCTGGGCGCAGATCTACGCCGCCGCCTGCTACCTGCTGACCCAGCTGGCGCGCATCGGCTCGATCCTCTTCGGGGTGTCGCTGGCGCTGTCGCAGCTCACCGGTTGGCCCCTGTGGGCGATCGTGCTGGCGCTCGGCGCTCTGGTCACCGCCTACACCGTGATCGGCGGCATCGAGGCGGTGATCTGGACCGACGTGGTGCAGAGCGTGGTGCTCTCGGCCGGCGCCCTCTTCGCCCTCGTCACCGTGCTGCGCGGCGTCCCGGGGGGGCTGCTCGGCGCCCTGCGCGAGGGCGCTGCGGCCGGCAAGACCAGCCTCGGCTCCTTCTCCCTCGATCCGGCACAGTCGACCTTCTGGGTGGTGCTGGCCTACGGCCTGGTGATCAACCTGACCAACTTCGGCATCGACCAGAGCTACGTGCAGCGCTACCACGCGGCGCGCAGCGCTGCGCACGCGGCGCGTTCGGTGTGGCTCGCCGCCTGGCTCTACCTGCCGGTGTCACTGGTCTTCTTCGTGCTCGGCACCAGCCTGTTCGTCTGGGGCGATCACAACCCCGAGCTGGTGCAGACGCTGCGCGCCGAGGTCGCCGTCGAGCGCGCCGTGCCGGAAAGCGAGGTCGGCGCGGCGGAGATCGGCGATCGCGTCTTCCCACGCTTCATCGCCGGCGAGCTGCCGATCGGGCTGCGCGGGCTGCTGCTCGCGGCGCTGCTGGCGGCGGCGATGTCGAGCATCGACACCAGCCTCAACAGCTCGGCGACGATCCTGCAGGAGGACGTGCTGCGTCCACGCGCCGGGCCGCGGAGCCCAACCAGCGACGGATCGGACCACGGCCCGGACGCCGCGTCGGAGGACGTCGGACGCCGCGAGATGCGGATGCTCCACGCCTGCACTCTCGCCATGGGTCTGCTCGGCACGGCTGCGGCGCTGGCGCTGCTGCGGGTGCGCAGCATCCTCGACGCCTGGTGGACCCTCTCGGGCATCTTCGCCGGCGGCCTGCTCGGCCTCTTCCTGCTCGGTTTCGTGGTGCATCGGGCGCGCTCCGCCGAGGCGGCGCTGGCCGTGATCGTCGGCACCGGCGTGATCGGCTGGCTGACCCTCGAGCCACGGCTGCCCGAGACGCTGCTGGCGGCGGGCTCGCCGCTGCGCCTGGCGGTGCACGCCAACCTGATCACCGTGCTCGGCACCCTGACGGTGTTCGCGGTCGGCCTGCTCGCCAGCCGCCTGCGCCCTTCCCGATCGGTGGCCGGGTAGAGTGCGACCGCGGGCGGCGGACCGCGCGGGTTCGCTGTCGAGGAGGGACGCCGACGTGGACTCGACCGGTGAGGTACCTGAGGCTGGAGCGGTAGCCGGGGAGATGCGGCAGGACGAGGCGCGCCGCGGCGGCCGCGAGCAGTCGGCGCCCCAGGTCCTGCTGCTCTTCGCCCATCCAGCCTACGAGCGCTCGCGCGCCAACCGGGCGCTGCTCGAAGCGGCGCGCACCCTGCCCGGAGTGCTGGTGCACGACCTCTACGAGACCTACCCCGACTTCGGCATCGACGTGGCCGCGGAGCAGCGCCTGCTGGCGGCCGCGCCCGCGGTGGTGCTGCAGCACCCGCTCTACTGGTACAGCGCTCCGGCGCTGGTCAAGGAGTGGCTCGACCTGGTGCTCCAGCACGGCTGGGCCTACGGTCACCAGGGGCACGCGCTGGACGGCAAGCGGCTGCTCAGCGTGGTCACCGCCGGCGGCCCGCGCAGCGCCTACGGCAGCACCGGCGCCAACCGCTTCACCCTCCCCGAGCTGCTGCGCCCCTTCGAGCAGACGGCGCGGCTGTGCCGCATGCACTGGCTGCCGCCGTTCGCGGTGACCGGCGTGCACGGCATGTCGGACGCCGAGCTGGAGGCGTCGGTGGCGCTCTATCTCGAGGCTCTCTCGTTCGTCTCGGGTGAAGCGCCCGCGGAGGTGGACCTGGCGAGTCACGAGCTGCTGAACGACCTGCTCGAGGGCGACGCGGCGCGGCGCCGTCGCGGGGAACCCTCGATCCGTCGGGAGGGCTGAGCGTGCACGGACAGGAGTTCTTCACCCAGGCCT
The DNA here is from genome assembly GCA_003388555.1 of Acidobacteriota bacterium. GTDB lineage: Bacteria > Acidobacteriota > Thermoanaerobaculia > Multivoradales > Multivoraceae > QQVD01. The sequence goes on from QQVD01000034.1 coordinate 86,643, forward strand.
TCGTCTACCTGCTGGCGGGGGTCGTCTCGGTGCCGATCGCCAAGCGTTTGGGCCTGGGCTCGGTGCTCGGCTACCTGATCGCCGGGGTCGCGATCGGTCCGTTCGCGCTCGGCCTGGTGGCGGAGGAGGGCGAGGACGTCCTGCACTTCGCCGAGTTCGGCGTCGTGATGATGCTCTTCCTCATCGGCCTCGAGCTGCGGCCGCAGCGCCTGTGGCGGATGCGCGCCCAGATCCTCGGTCTCGGTGGAGTGCAGATCCTGCTCAGCGCGGTGCTGCTGGGCGCCGCCGCCTGGCTCGCCTTCGGCGACCTGCGCCAGGGCATCGCCATCGGTCTCGTCCTCGCGCTCAGCTCGACGGCGATCGTGCTGCAGACGATGCAGGAGAAGGGCCTGATGTCGACCGAGGCGGGCGAGAGCAGCTTCTCGGTGCTCCTTGCCCAGGACATCGCGGTGATCCCGATGCTGGCCATGCTGCCACTGCTGGCGCTTCGCGGCGGCGGCGACGGTGCGCCGACGCATGCATCGGGGCACGCGGCGGACGGTCACGGGGCGGCGGAGGGGGCGCACGCCGGCTCGGCGTTCGCCATCGAGTCGCTGCCGATCTGGGGCCGCGGGCTGGTGGTGTTCGCCGCCGTGGCGCTGATCTTCGTCGCCGGCCGCTACCTGCTGCGGCCGGTCTTCCGCTTCATCGCCCGCGCCCGGCTGCGCGAGATCTTCACCGGCGCGGCGCTGCTGCTGGTGATCGGCATCGCTCTGCTGATGGCGCAGGTCGGGCTCAGCCCGGCGCTGGGCACCTTCCTCGCCGGCGTGGTGCTGGCGAACAGCGAGTACCGCCACGAGCTGGAGAGCAGCGTCGAGCCGTTCAAGGGCCTGCTGCTCGGCCTCTTCTTCATCTCGGTCGGCGCAGCGGTCGACTTCGAGCTGGTGGGGGGCGCGCTGACCACCGTGGCCGGCGCCGTCGTGGTGCTGGTGGTGGCCAAGATCGCCGTGCTCCTGCTGCTCGCCCGTTTCTTCCGCCTCGGTCTCGACCAGGCGCTGCTCTTCGCCTTCTCGCTGGCCCAGGGCAGCGAGTTCGCCTTCGTGCTCTTCTCGTTCGCGGTGCAGTCCCAGGTGCTGCCGGCGGAGCTCGCCGAGACGATGGTCGCCGCGGTGGCGTTGAGCATGGCGCTGACGCCGCTGCTGATGCTCTTCGCCGAGCGGGTGCTGCTGCCCAGGGTCGGCACGGCGGAGGCCGAGGAGCGCGAGAGCGACGTCGAGGACGACGAGGCGCCGGTGCTGATCGCCGGCTTCGGCCGCGTCGGCCAGATCGTCGAGCGGCTGCTGACCGCCCAGGGGATCCGCTCGACGGTGCTCGACTTCGACTCCGACCAGGTCGAGCTGCTGCGCGGCTTCGGCAACGAGGTCTACTACGGCGACGCGACGCGGCTCGACCTGCTGCGTGCCGCCGGCGCCGAGCGCGCCCGCCTGATCGTGCTGGCGGTGGACCGCCCCGCCACCCAGCTCAAGCTGGTGCACCGGATCCGCGAGCACTTCCCGCATCTGCGCATCGTCGCCCGTGCCCGCTCGCGTACCGATGCCTACGACCTGATCGATGCCGGTGCCGACGACGTCTTCCGCGAGACCTTCGACTCGGCGTTGCAGATGGGCATCCGCAGCCTCGAACGTCTCGGGGTGCGCTCCTACCGCGCCCACCGGCTGGCCCGTGCCTTCCGTCAGTTCGACGAGAAGAGCCTGCGCCGACTGCTGCAGCTGCGCAAGGACCGCACCGCCTATGTCGGCGCGGCGCGGCGCCAGCGCGAGGACCTCGCCCTGGTGCTCGAGCGTGACGTCGAGCTGCTGCGCGACCCGGGGGACCCGGGGTGGGACGTCGAGTCGCTGGCTGCAGAATCGCGGGAAGGCAGCGGCTGAGCCGCGCTGGGCGCCGCTCCCAGGTCAGGGTTCGGTCGCCGCCGAGTCGGCGGTGATGCCCGGCTGCAGCAGCGGGCCGCTCTCGCGCTTCGCCTCGGCGACCATCGCCCGCACCGCGGCAAGCAGCTTCGGGGCGTCGTAGACGATGCCGTCCTTGATCGTGTAGCGCACGCCTCCGACCCGCACCGCCCGGTTGTTCTCGTCGACGCGGATGGCGCCGGTGCCGTAGAGCACCTTGAAGTTGCGCAGCGGGTTCTCGGGGACGACCACCAGATCGGCGAGCTTGCCGACCTCGATGGTACCGATCCGATCGGCGACGCCGAGCGCCTCGGCGCCCTTCAGCGTCGCCGACTGGATCACCTCGAGGGGGTGGAAGCCGGCCTCCTGCAGCAGCTCGAGCTCGCGCACGTAGTCGAAGCCGTAGAGTTTGAAGATGAAGCCGGAGTCACTGCCGGTGGTGACCCGCCCGCCGCGGTTCTTGTAGTCGTCCACGAAGCGCATCCAGAGGCGGTAGTTCTCCTTCCAGGCGATCTCGTCGGCGGTCGTCCAGTCGAACCAGTAGGAGCCGTGGGCGCGCCGGTTGGGCTGGTAGAAGTCCCACAGCGCCGGCAGCGTGTACTCGTCGTGCCACTCGGCGCGGCGGGCGCGCATCAGGTCGCGGCTCGCCTCGTAGATGGTGAGGGTCGGGTCGATGGTGAAGTCGAGCTCGATCAGCTCGTCGATCACCGCCTCCCAGCGCGGGCTGCCCGGGGGCGCTGCCTGAGCCCACAGCCGTCCCGCCTCGCCGAAGCGGTGCTGCTCGTCGTTGTAGTTGTAGTCGAGCGGGTAGTCCTGGATGCGCTGGTCGACGAAGAGCGCCTCGGGCAGGCCGTACCAGTGCTCCATCGTGTCGAGCCCCATGCGCGCGGTGTCGAGCACGTTGGTGCGCACGACTCCGGTCTGGGCGTGGTGCATCGCGGTGCCGATGCCCTGCTTCGCCGCCTCGTCGAAGGTGGCGGCGAGGATCTCCGGCGCGGCGCCGAAGATCTTGATCCCGTCGGCGCCCTCGGCGGCGATCCGCTGCACCCATGCGCGCGCCAGCTCGGGGGTCGACAGCGGCTCGTCGGAGCCCTGGCCGAAGTTGACGTAGGCGTGGATGCGCGGCGCGGTGATGCGGTTCTCCTCGCTCATCTCGCGGTGGCGCACCGTCCAGTCGAGGCCGTTGCCGCTTCCCGGATCGCGCACCGTGGTGATGCCGTGGGCGAGCCAGAGCTTGAACACGTAGTCGGCCGGCGCACCCTGCCAGCGACCGCCGATGTGGCCGTGCATGTCGACGAACCCGGGCAGCAGGTACATGCCGCCGAGGTCGATCTCGTGGTCGCCGTCCTCGGCCTCGATGCGGTCCTCGTCGCGGATCTCGACGCCGGGGTAGCCGACGCTCTGGATGCGCGCGATGCGGTTGCCCTCGATGAGCACGTCGACCGGGCCGAGAGCCGGCGAGCCGGTGCCGTCGATCATCGTCGCGCCGCGCAGGATCAGGCGGTCCCAGGGCCCCTCGCCCGTCGCCCGCGGCGCGGCGTCCGGCCAGGGCCCGCGTTCCTGCGCCGTCGCAGCCGAGGCGACAGCGGTGGCCAGCAGCACGGCCAGCGCCGCGATCACGAGCCCGCCGGTTGCGGTCGCTGCGGACCGGCGGCTCGGCGGGTCTTCGGTGACGAGGGCTGCGATCGTGAGGGCGGATCGGCTCATGGCGGTTGGCTCCAGGAGGTTCTCAGACCGAGGCTAGCCGAGTCGGTGCATCCGGACGAGGTGACGTGCCCGTTGCGGTCCGCTCACGCCTCAGCGGCTCCAGTGGTCGTCGCGGTAGATCGCGGTGGTCTCGAACGACCGCGTCTCGGGCAGCGTCGCCGGGAGCTCGCGCAGACTCTTGCTCACCGCGCCTCCCGGGCGCTCGGCGGCGAGCAGCTCGAAGCCGTCGTAGAGCTCGCCGTCGGCGGTGTAGGCGCGGTACGAGAGGCGCAGGCCGTCGACCTCGACGACCTGGTAGAGCTGGCTGTTCTCGGCCATCCGGTCGATCCGCGGCGGCGGCCCATCCTCGGGCAGATCGATCCACGACGACGGCTCCAGCTCGTACTGCTTGGCGCCGGCGACCGAGATCACGTAGACGGGGCCGGTTTGCTCGCCGGCCTCCTGGGCGCCGGTCTCCGCCGCCGGCTCGCCGCCGACGTCGCGTCCACGCCCGTAGGAGTGGTCGTGGCCCTGCAACACGAGGTCGACTCCGGCCCGGGCGAACAGCGGCCGCACGAAGGCCCGCAGCTCCGGATTGTCGCGCTGCGGCGCGTTGGAGAAGGTGGGGAAGTGGAAGGAGACGATCTTCCAGCGCACTCCTTCGTCGACCGCGCGTTGCAGCTCGCGCGTGATCCACGGCGCCTGCTCGTCCTGGCCGAAGCTGGTGTTGAGCACGAAGAAGCGCGCGGCGCCGACGTCGAAGGAGTAGACGGTCTCGTGCAGCGAACGGGGTAGCTCGGCGACCTCGGGGAGAGCGAACTGAGCCCGCCAGTGGATCGACAGCAGGGGGTCGCCCTGGCGGGCGCGGTCGAGGGCGCGCACCTCGTGGTTGCCGACGACCGGTACCACCGGCAGGCTGGCGTGCACCCAGCCGCCGGCGGCGAACCACTCCGCCCAGTCGCCGTCGTAGTGACCGTCGTTGACCAGGTCGCCGGCGTAGAGGGCGAAGGCGGCGTCCGGGGCGGCGGCGTAGGCCGTTCTCACGACGCGTGCTCCGTGCGAGAGGATGCCGTTCTGCAGGTCGCCGAAGTAGAGGAAGCGGAAGGCGGCGTCCTCTCGGGCTTCGGCAGCCCCCGGCGCGTCGGTCGTCGCCGGCCTCGCGTCATCCGTGCAGGGAGGGGTCCGGAACTGGTGCCATTCGCTCCACGGGCCGTCTTCGCTGCCGACCCGGTAGGCGTAGGGCGTCGCCGGTTCGAGCGCGGTCAGCCGCGCGGAGTGGTAGCGCACCCGGCTCTGCGGCACGGCGTCGTTCCAGTCCGACTGCGCCAGCTCGAGGTCCTGGCTCGTCGCCTCGACGCGGCGCGCCGCAGCGTCGAGATCGGGCGCCGCCGTGGCCACCGCGAGCTGGGCGAGGCCGGTCTCGACCGTCGTCGCGGTGCGCCAGGTGACGTTCATGGCGCGGCACGGCGGCTCGCCGAGGTTGAGCACCACGCGGTCGGGCAGCTCGCCGGCGCCGACCGCCAGGATCGGAAGGGGAGCCCGGCAGGAGAGCAGCACCGGCGCCGAGAGCAGGGCGATGGCGGCGAACGCGGCGCGGCGCCTCGGGATGCACCCGGTCGGCCGCCAGAGCCAGGACATCGGGTCGCGACGGCCCGCTCGGCTCGCCGGGAGCGGTCTCCGCCTTCTCCATGGAACGGCTGCGGTCTGCTCTGGCGGAGTCATGGTCGCGACGCAGCCTATCCGGCGTCGACGCGGGCGTGCTTTCCGGCACCGGCGAAATCTGCGAACATGGGCTGGGGAGAGTCGCGTGTCGCGTCGGTGCCAGCTGCCACCGGCGCCGCTCGCAGGGCGGCGCGCCAGGCCACCGGCCCGAGGTCCTGCGGGAAGGCGTCGGCGTCCTCCCGCGTTGCCAGGCGTGAGCAACGCAGCCTCGCCGCCCCTGGGCCGGGCGAGCGCCTCCGCCGTCGTCCCGGCGACCGCATCCTCCTCCACTTCGTAGGAACCATGCACGAGAATCACGAACCTCTCTCGCCGCGGCCGCTGGCGCGAGCGCCCCAGACCCGCCTGCAGCGCTGGCTGCTGGCGGCGATCGGCGTGCTCTGCGTGGCGGCTGGGGCTGTCGGGGTGTTCGTGCCGGGGTTGCCGACGACTGTCTTCGTGCTGATCGCCAGCTACTGCTTCACCCGCAGCTGCCCGTGGCTCGAGCAGCGGCTGCTGCGCAACCGGCTCTTTGCCCGCTCGATGCGATACGTCGACGGCGACCTGATCCTGTCGCCGCTGCAGCGCGCCTGCATCGCCGGCATCATCGCACTGTGCGTGTCGAGCAGCGTCGCGCTGCTGCTGTTCGCCGGCGCGCCCTGGCCAGTGCCGCTGGGCGTCGCGGCGCTCGGCGTCGTCGGCATGATCGCCGTCGCGTTGTGGCGTCGGCGCGCGGCGGAGATGGCCGGCAGCGAGGGCCGCGCCTGATCGTCTGACCGCTTCGCGTCCAGCGGCTGCGGGCGTCTCCTCGAAGGGCGCCGCGCGCCGTTCCGCTGCGCCCGAGCTGTGCTCGCACCCGGCCACCGGATGGCCGGGCGTGCCGGGGTGACGAGTGCGACGCTCGGTGCCGGCTCCCGTCCTGCACGATGGCGCGAACCCCACCCCCTCCCTCTTCGGAAACACCTTCGGCGGCCGGATCGCTCGCCAGGAACCGGTTCGCCGCGACCCCTGCCAGACGGATCGAGAAGTAGCCCCGGAAGCGGCGGATCTACTTCCCTGTACCCAGATCCCCTGTACCCAGAGACGAGACCTCCCATGGGATTCAGCTGCGGCATCGTCGGCCTGCCCAACGTCGGCAAGTCGACCCTCTTCAACGCCCTCACCCGATCCGAGATCGCGGCCGAGAACTACCCCTTCTGCACCATCGAGCCGTCGACCGGCGTGGTGCCGGTGCCCGACCCGCGCCTCGACGCGCTGGCGGCGATCGCCAAGCCCGAGAAGGTGGTTCCGGCGATCATGGAGTTCGTCGACATCGCCGGCCTGGTCAAGGGCGCCTCGCAGGGCGAGGGGCTGGGCAATCAGTTCCTCGCCAACATCCGTGAGGTGCAGGCGATCGCCCACGTCGTGCGCTGCTTCGAGGACGAGAACGTCACCCACGTCGCCAGCCGCGTCGACCCGCGCAGCGACATCGAGACCATCGACACCGAGTTGGTCCTGGCCGACCTGCAGACGGTGGAGAAGACTCTCCAGCGGGTGCAGCGCGCCGCCAAGGGAGGCGACAAGGAGGCGCAGCAGCAGCTGGCGCTGCTCGAGCGGCTACAGCCGCACCTCGACGCCTTGCGCCCGGCCCGCACCCTGCCCACCGACGACCGCGAGCGCCGGCTCCTGCGCACCTTCCAGCTGTTGACGGTCAAACCGACGCTGTACGTCGCCAACGTCGCCGAGGACGGCTTCGAGGACAACCCGCACCTCGACGCGGTGCGCCAGCACGCCGAGGCCGAAGGCGCCGAGGTCGTGGCGCTGTGCAACCAGCTCGAGGCCGAGCTGGCCGAGCTCGACGACGCCGGCCAGGCCGAGATGCTGGCCGGGCTCGGCTTCGAGGAGCCCGGGCTGCACCAGGTGATCCGCGCCGGCTACCGCCTGCTCGGTCTGCACAACTACTTCACCGCCGGCCCCAAGGAGGTGCGCGCCTGGACCATCCCGGTCGGTGCCACCGCGCCGCAGGCCGCCGGTGTCATCCACACCGACTTCCAGCGCGGCTTCATCCGCGCCGAGGTCATCGCCTACGACGACTACGTCGCGCTCGGCGAGCAGGGCGCCAAGGAAGCCGGAAAGCGCCGCTCCGAAGGCAAGGACTACGTGGTGCGCGACGGCGACGTGGTGCACTTCCTGTTCAACGTCTAGCGGTCAGGGGGACGAGGGAAAAGGGACAAGGGACAAGGGAAAAGTAGGGAACGGTGAAAGGGGTCAGGGGTCAGGGGATAGGGGTCAGGGGATAGGGAGAAGGGACAAGGGAAAGGGAAAAGGGGAAAAGGGACAAGGGAGAAGGGACAAGGGAAAAGGGAAGAGGGAGAAGGGAAGAGGGAGAAGGGAAGAGGGAGAAGGGAAGAGGGAAGGCGGAAGGAAGAGGGAAGAAGGAAGGCGGAAGGAAGAGGGAAGAAGGAAGGCAGGAGGACAGGCAGGAGGAGCACGGGTGCGGGTGTAGGAGTCAGGAAGGCCCCCAACCCCCAAACCCTGACCCCTTCCCAGTTCCCTACTCTGCCCCGTTTCCCGTTTCCCGTTTCCCGTTTCCCGTTCCCTACTTTTCCCTTTTCCCTTTTCCCTCGTCCCCTGACCCCCAACCCCTGACCCCTAGCCCCCAACCCCGCCGCCGGCCGACGCCGACCAGCACAGCGACCGCGGCGAGCCCGCCGAGCGCTACCATCAGCGCGACGGGCCCCGGCAGGCCGGGCTCGGTGCGCGGCGCCAGGCGCAGGGTGGGATCGCCGAGCAGGACGAAGCCGCCCCAGGCTTCGGACGGGAGCCCGCGTTGGCGCGCCTCGCGCTGTGCCTCGGCCAGTGCCTCGGCTACGGGCTCGCCGCGGGCGGCGGAGCGGTAGAAGGCGGCGATCAGCTCCCGCGCGTGGTCGTCGCGCAGCGGCCAGCGGGTGGCGAGCACGGTGCGGCTGCCGGCGCGGAAGAAGCTGCGCGCCAGGCTGAGCACGCCTTCGCCGCGCAGCTGCCGCCCCGCCGCCGTGTCGCAGGCGGAGAGCACCACCAGCGATCCGGCGAGCGGCAGCGCCGCGATCTCCCGCGACTGGAGCAGCCCGTCCTCGTCCTCCGAGCCCGCCGCCAGCACGACGCTGGAGCGGGCCGGCTCGCGCTCGTCGACGATGGCGTGGGCGGCGAGATGGAGCAGCTCGACGCGCTCGCCGTCGAGCAGTGCCCGGGACAGCCGCGCCTCGCTGGCCTCGACTCCGCTGAGCACCGCGCCGCGGCCGAGGGTGGAGCGGGACTCGCGCAGCTCGCGCCTCGCCCATGGCAGGCGGGGGACGTTTGCGGCGAGGGCGAAGAGGCCGGCATCGGCGCCGGCCTGAGGGGAACTGGCTCCGTCCGCCTGCTCCGGGCTGCCGACGAGCAGGACGCTGCCTGCACCCGGCCCGGCACCTGTATCCGGTTCGCCCTGCTGGCGCAGCCGTGACCAGATCGTCGCCGAGGGCACCAGGGCCAGGCGCCGGAACGGGCCGCCGCCGTCCGCCTCGGGGAGGAGCAGGGTGTCGATCGGCAGCCCGTGCAGCACGCCGTCGGCGGCCACGAGGAGCGTGTCGACACCGCTCGGCAGACGGGAGAGCACCGGGTCGAGGAGGCGGCGTCGCAGCGCCGCCGCAATGGCTGGACTCCAGGTGGCGCCGCGACGGAACATGCCGCGGTACAGGCGCACCGCGGGCTCGAGCTCGGTGCGTTCCGGGATCGGCTCGACACCGAAGGAGTCGCGGGTCAGATAGAAGACCCAGGAGCCGCTGCTGGGATCGCCGTAGAGGTCGCGGCGGAGCCCGACGACGAAGGAGAGCAGCGCCTCGCCGGGAGCCAGGGAGGCCTGGATCTCGGCCAGCGAGCTGGCCCTCGCGTCGGGCGCGGCGGCGCTCTCGAGGGCGGATCGCAGCTCCGCCTCCTCGAGCTCGAGCTGGGCGAGATCGGCGTGCAGTCGCTGCCGTGAGGCGGCGTCGAGCGAGGGATCGAGGAGCCGACGCTGCACGCCGACGATGCGCGCCTCGAGGTCCTCCAGCGCCGGCGACAGCTGGGCGCGACTGCGGCCCGAGGCTTCGAGCTGCTCGACCAGCACCTGGGCGCGCCGTTGCTCGGCCAGATCGAAAGCCGCCTGGAGCTGGCCGTCGTCGACCAGCCGTCCGACGACGTAGAGCGCCTCCTCGAGCCAGACGCCCGCCATCTCGGCCCGCAGCAGCCCCTGCTGCTGGCGCTGCACGGATTCGAGGATCGACAGCGCCTCCAGCGCCCCGCTCGCCGCGGGCGCTTCGTCGAGGGCGTCGAAGACCACGTGCACCACGGCGCGCGCGGCCCACATCTCCGCGGTCGGATCGGCCTCGCGTTGCGCGACGCGCAGGGTGTTCTCGGCCAGCTCGAGCGCCTCGTGCGGCGCTTCCCGGCGCAGCAGCAACGCTCTCGTCCACCGGCACTGCGCCGAGAGCTCCTGCGGCTGCCGCTCGGCGAGCTCGACACAGGCGTCGGCGTGGGCGGCGGCACGCTGCTGGTCGAGGTTGCGCCAGAGCTCCGCCAGGGTGCGGTGGAAGTAGACGGCGATGCGCAGGTCCTGCTGCTCGAGCGCCTGCGCCAGCCCCCTCTCGGCGCGCTCGATCAGATCGACTCGCGCCTGCTGGTCGGGACGCTGCTCGAGCTCGGTGAGCTCGAGGTTCACCAGGTTGTATTCGATGGTCGGCAGATCGTGCAGCAGCTCCTCGTTCTGCGCCAGAAGCCGCCATCGCTGGTAGGCGTCGCGCGCGTCCTCGGTGCGCTCGAGCCGGAACGAGATGGTCGCCAGCAGGTCGAGCACCCACCGACGCAGCAGCACCGGCCCGTCTGGAAAGGCCGCCTGTTCCGCCCGCAGCACGGCGCGCAGGGCGGGAGCGAGAGCGGAGACGTCGTCGAGCTGATGCTGCGCCTCGATCAGCGAGGCTCGGATGCGTGCCTCGGCGTGACCGGACCTCTCGGCGACGGTGCGCGCCTCCTCGACGACCCGGCGTGCTTCGTCGCCGCGGCCGGCCGCGCGCAGCAGCAGCCGGCGGTTGGTCAAGGCGATGACGCGGCCGAGGTCGGCCTCGGGGTGGGCGCTGGCGGCGAAGCGTTCGCTGGCCTCGGCGTAGAGCGCGAGTGCACGAGGCGGATCGCCGAAGGCCAGGTGGCCCCGGACCAGTGTCGGCCAGGCCTCGGGGGCGCCCGGCTCGTGTCGTTGCAGCTCCGCGTCGGCCAGCTCGACCAGGTGCGGCTCGGTGGCCCGCATCCACAGGCAGCGGTAGCCGGAGTACGCTGCCGGATCGCTGGCGATCTGTTGCCGGCAGTCGGCGAACGGATCCGCCTCCTGGCCGACGGCTGGTGCCGGGACGAGCACGGTCAGAGCGGCCAGTGCGACCAGGACCAGTGCGATCAGGACCAGTGGGCTCAGGACCCCGAGGACGGGACGCCGCTGCCGGGCCGCGCACGTCCTGCGCCGCCTGGCGGCAGGTCGCTGGGACGACACCGACACCTTCGACTCGCCCCGGGGCCGTGAGCCGACGCGACTACTGGGCGGGGACGAAGTCGATGATGCCGACGCAGTTGCCGATCGGACCGCCGGCCGACGCGTTGCGCCCGTTGCAGCTCCAGCCGCCTTCGTTGGCGAAGCCGTTGGGATCGTAGACGTCGACGTTGACCACCGGTTCGCCCTCCTCGGAGCGGTTGCTGATCCTGAGATCGATGCGCACCAGCTCCCTCGGATCGCTGCCGATCTGGCCGGCGTCGAGGATGGTCTCGAAAGGCCGCGTCGGGCTCACCACACCGACGTCGCGAGCCACGACGCGTCCGGTGTCGTCGCGGAAGACCACCGTGACCCTGGCCGGCGCGGCGCGCGGATCGAGCTCGGTGACGCGCACGATGAGCTGTCGGCCGGCGAGCAGGCTCTCGAGCCCGGTGCGGTAGCGGAGATCGTCGGCCTGCTGCTGGGCGAGAGACGACGCCGGCAGGGTCGCCACCAGGGCGATCGAGATCAGGGCGGCGGTGAACAGTCTCGCGCCAACTCTGGCGTGCTTCATGGGGCGTCCTCCTGCTTGGGGTCTTCGGGATGGAACGGGCGGGGCAGATGGGTGCGGATCTTGGCTCGTTCAGCGATCGGAGGCCGGTTCCTGCAGCAGCTCGAGCGCGAACGTCGGGCCCTCCTCGTCGGCCCGGTCGCCGTCGAGGGGAGTCGCCTGCCAGTAGATCGTCGTCGGGGCGAGCCGGCGCACCGTCTCCTCGGGCACCCGGTAGCGCGGCTGGTCGACGATCTGTCGGTCGAGCGGCTCGAGCTCGCCGTCGGTCAGCTCCACCCTCCAGCGGCTGGCGTCGCCCGCCGACCAGCTGAGGACACAGGGCTGCTCGGCAGCGGATGCCGCGAAGCAGCGGCCGTCCGGCGGCCCCAGGGCCTCGAGGACCTCCGGCGTCTCGGCGGAGCGGTACACGGGTTGCGGCTCCTGGCCGAAGCGCGACGCGACGGCGAGGGTGAGAGCCAGGGCGAGGAGCAGACCCGCCGCCAGGGCGAGCAGACCGCGATGACGCGCCGCCCATCCCTTTGCAGGTCCTTCATCGAGGTGCGGCGATGCGGCGTGCTGCTGCATCTCTTCGTGCAGCGCCACCGCCAGCCGCCACTCCTCGAGCCGTTCCGGCTCGCTGGCGAGGCGGGCGAGCACCGCCTCGAGCTCGCTCTCCGACGCCTCGCCGGAGACCGCATCCCACAGGCGTCCGGCGTCGATCGGATCGTCGCCGCGGTCCGCCACGCCGACCTGGGCGAACGCCCGCCGCAGCGCCTCGAGGTCGCGTGGTTCGCTCATGGCCTGATCCCCTTGCCGAGCAGGCACTGGCGCAGGTCGGCGAGGCCGCGGTAGACGAGGTTCTCGGTCTTCTTGAGCGTCCAGCCGAGCAGGCGTGCGCTCTCCGGCACCGAGTGACCGGCCAGGTACAGGGTCACCGCCGAGCGGCGCGGCGCCAGCAGGTGGCCGAGGCAGTCGCGGATCGCCGCACCCTGCTCGGAGGCCTGGGTCACGGCGTCGGGGCCGGGGGCGCTGGTGGTGTGCTGGATCACTGCGGGTCCTTCGCCGTCGAGGTCTGTTTCGTCGCGTCGGCGGATGCGGCGGATCTCGTCGATCATCGCGCTGTAGGCGACGCGGTACAGGTAGGACGATCCCAGCTCGCGGTTCCCCTCACCCCGTTCGTCGCTGCGCCGCTGCACGTCCATCACTCGCAGGACGGCGACCTGCACCAGATCCTCCTGACGGTCGCGCAGCCAGGCCGGGCAGACACGGCGCACCGCGCGCTCGAGGTCGGCGCGGATCGCGGTGTAGCGCGCTTCGCGATCGGGCGCATCCGTCGCGGCTCGATGCGCCGTGCTGGTCATACGTCGATGGCAACGAATGTATCAGCGCGAGGCGGACGGGCGGCAGTTCTTTGGCGTGCGGCGCAGTGCGGCTCGGTGCGCCGATGCAGAGCCGGCAGGCGCACCCCACGGCGGGCCTCACCTCGCACCGCCACAGCCGGCACGAGCGGTCGCACGGGCCGCCGAGCTCACCGCTCTGCCGGCGATCGGCGGTAGCGATGAGGGGAACGCCGGGCAGCGGTCGTTGGATCTGCGTGGCCCCGATGGAGAGACGGGCTCGCACCGGACCCGATCGACCGCAGGAGGACGCCTTCAATGTACGAGACCATAGACGAGAAGCCCGAAGCAACGATCCTCCTGCGCCCGCCCGGGAGCACGCGACCTGCCGACGCGCGACCTCGCGCTGGGGCATCGACAGCGTGGTTCGTGACATCGACCTTCGTGCTAATGGCGATTGCGCCGAGCATCGATGCACAGTCGCTGGCGCCGGAGACCGGCGAGCTGTGGTCGAAGAACACACCCGGCATCAGTGACGACGGCCTGCCTGGTGACGAGCTCGGCACGGCGGTCGTCGCCTGCGACTTCGACTTCGACGGCTACGAGGACCTCGCGATCGGCTCGCCCGGCGACGATTTCCTCACCGTGCTCGACGACTCGGGAGCGGTGAACGTCCTCTACGGGTCGCCGAGCGGGCTCGGCGCGGCCGGCAACCAGCACCTCTTCCAGAACGGCGACTCGGCCCCCGAGGCCGACGATCGCTACGGCTCGGCGCTCGCGGCCGGGTACTTCGACAGCGACTTCTACTGCGACCTGGCGGTGGGCGTGCCGGGAGAGGACCTCGACGGCGACGAGGACGTCGGCGCCTTCGAGATCCACTACGGAGGGCCGAGCGGTCTCGCCACCGCTTCGACGACCTTCTACCAGCAGGCGATACCCAACCACGGATCCTCGCCCGAGCCGTTCGATCTGTTCGGCGCCACGCTGGTGGCGGGCAACTTCAACGGTGACTTCTGGACCGACCTGGCGGTCGCCGCGCCGCTCGAGAACTGGAACACCACGACGAACTCAGGACACGTGATCGTCTACCACGGCGGTGCGGCAGGGCTCAGCGCGCACTCCGGCTGGTCACAGGCGCGCGTCGACCTCCAGGACGGCGAGGAGCCCGGCGACGAGTTCGGTGACGCCCTCGCTGCCGGGGACTTCGACGGCGACGGCTTCGACGACCTGGCGGTGGGCGTGCCCGGCGAGGAGGTCGACGGCACCGTGGCGGTCGGGGCGGTGCAGGTCATCGTCGGCAGCGCCACCGGCCTGACCGGCGACTTCGACCTCTTCTACTCGCAGCACACGCCGGGCATCTTCACCAACCCCGAGACCGGCGATCGCTGGGGCAGCGCTCTCGCGGCCGGCAACTTCGACGGCGACGACTACGTCGACCTCGCCGTCGGCACCCCAAACGAGTCGGTGGGCACCGAGCTGGACGCCGGAGCCGTCGGCATCCTCTACGGCTCGGCGCTCGGGCCGCTCCCCGGTTCCTACGAATCGTTCACCGAGAGCGAGCTGGCCCTGCCCGGCGACTCCGAGGCCGGAGACCAGTGGGGCTTCTCTCTGGCGACCGGCGACATCGACGGCGACGGCTTCGACGAGCTGCTGGTCGGCGCCCCCTACGAGGACTACAGCTTCATCAACGCTGGTAGCTTCTCGGTCCTCTACGGCACCGCCGTCGGCGTCTCCGAGCAGCGCTACCAGCGTGTCGTGCAGTGGTTCACCGGCGTCGAGGCCAACGAGCAGGCCGACTACTTCGGCTTCGCGCTGACCCTCGGCGACTTCGACGGCAACGGCCAGGACGAGGTCGCCGTCGGGGCGCCGGGCGAGGACATCGACTGCACCACCGGATGCGTCGGCAGCGCCGAGGACGCCGGAGTGGTCATCGTGATGGGCAACGGCGCGCTCTTCGGCGACGGTTTCGAGACCGGGGACGTGTCGGCGTGGTCGACGTCGGTGCCCTGAGTCGCGGCGAACGCTGCGTCAGAGCGGCCCGTCTAGCCGCGACTGCTCGAGGACGGAGCCGAAGAAGGCGCCCCGATCAGCCGCCGCTTCGGCTTCGGCGCGGCTGCCGCAGCCCTCGATCGACGACGCGAGCAGCGCGCAGGGTCGGACTGTCGGGTGCGTCGACACTTGCCGAGTCGAGGAGGTCGAAGCCGTACCTCGCCCAGTCGCGACCGGCCAGGTCGATAGTTGCTGGATCATCGGGCGGTCAGCACTTCTTGGGTCAAAGTCGTAGTCCAAGTCGGTCGAGGTCGCCGCGCGAACGAAGAAGGTTGCACTCTGTCTCTTTGCCCACACTGAATTCTTCGGGTAGGGTCGAGACGTCTCTCTTTCTTTTCTATTGCAGTTCCTGCGCTCCAAGGGCACTCCACTCCAAAGAGGGGGGAAGCGATGGACCTGAAGAACTCGATCTTGGCGGCGTTCTCCTCGCCCCACGGGGCACTGCGATCAGCAGGGCGTCGGTGCTCTCTGCGACTCGCTGTCGCGCTCGCGGCCGTCCTTCCGGGCGTCGGCGCCGAGGGTTCCGCCCTCGATGCCAGGACCGCTCAGGTGTGGTGGGAGGGAACCCAGGGGATTCCGGGTGTCGCGCAGGAAGGCGATGTTCTGGGCGTTGCCATGGCCGCGTGCGACTTCGACGGCGATGGCTACGAGGACCTCGCGATCGGGATCCCGGGAGATCGACACGAGGGCGGGAAGACAGCGGATGCCGGAGCCGTGCTCGTGGTCTACGGTTCGCCGCGAGGCCTCGTCGCTGACGACAGTCAGACGCTTCGCGACTCGGCTCCGGCCATGGGCGACATGTTCGGATACACGCTCGCGGCGGGCTTCTTCGACACGGATGCCTACTGCGATCTGGCGGTGGGCATTCCCTGGCAAGATCTACTCGCTCTCGACAACGTCGGCGCCTTCGCGATCCATGCCGGAGGCCCGGGCGGCCTGCAGACCGAGGCCGAGTACTTCTTCCAGGAGGCGATCGCCAACGGCACATCGCCAGAATCGGGAGACATGTTCGGTTCTTCGTTGGCTGCCGGCGACTTCAACGACGACACCTACACCGACCTGGCCGTCGGAGCGGCTCTCGAAGACTGGGACGTCAACGCCGATGCCGGTCACGTCTTCGTCTACCACGGCGGTGTCGGCGGCCTCACGTTGCACTCGGGTTGGACGCAGGCTCGCTCAGACCTGCAGGACGACGACGAAGCCGGAGACCGATTCGGAGACGCGCTGTCGGCCGGCGACTTCGATGGCGACGGATACGACGATCTCGCGATCGGAGTGCCGGGCGAGGAGGTGAACGGCGTCGAACAGGTGGGCGCCGTGCAGGTGATCCCCGGCGGGTCCTCGGGTCTCGATCCCGACCCCGATCTTCTTTTCTCGCAGGAGACGCCAGGGATATCCGCCGCGCCAGAGCATGGCGATAGATGGGGCACCGCTCTCGCTGCCGGCGACTTCGACGGCGACGGTTCGGACGATCTTGCGGTGGGAACGCCCCACGAGTCGGTCGACGGCGACCTCGATGCGGGCGCCGTCGGGGTGCTCTACGGCTCGATCCTCGGCCCGGATCCGCTCTCCTATCAGTCGTGGACCGAGGACGTGATCGTGGTGCTCGGCGGAGCAGAGCCGGGTGATCAGTGGGGCTTCGCCCTGGCGACCGGCGACATCGACGGAGATGGCTTTGATGACCTGATCGTCGGCGCGCCCTATGAGGACGTCGTCGAGGTGGACGCTGGTGCCTTCACCGCCATGTACGGCAGCGACGCGGGAATCGTGGCCTTCGGCGCCAGGCGCTGGAGCCAGGACCTCATCGGCCTCTCGGACAGCGAAGAGGAGGACTGGTTCGGCTACGCCCTCACGCTCGGCGACTTCGATGGAAACGGTCACGACGAAGCCGCCGTCGGTGCGCCGCGTGAAGACAGTGACTGTATGGGCCCCCTTCCTTGCATAGGGGGTACTGACACCGGAATGGTCACCGCCATCGGCGACGGCTCCATCTTCGTCGACGGTTTCGAGTCGGGCGACACCACGGCCTGGTCTGACACCGTTCCGTCAGCCTAGGCTCGTCGTGGCTCCTGGCTCTGGGGCCTAGCCGGGCTCCTTCGAGGAGGACTGCTTGGTGACCAGCGCGAGGAAGGCGGCCCGATCGGCCGCCTTCTCGGCCTCGGCGCGGCTCATGTAGCTCTCGGTCGACGCCGCGAGCAGCGAGCCGTCGCCGTCGCGCAGATGGAAGCGCCAGCGCTTGCCGGCGTCCTCGTAGAGCTCGAAGCGGGCCTGCTTCCAGTCGCCGCTGCGGTACCAGGCGTCGTAGCGCCTGCGCTGCTCGATGTAGGCGAGCAGGTCGCGGTTGGTCGGGAACTCGCCGGCGATGCGACGCCGGGTGTCGGGGTGGCCCTCGAGCTTGGCGGTGTAGCGCCGGGTCCACTCCTTCTGCTTCGGGCCTGGCGGCTCGGCCATGTAGAGCTCGGGGTCCTCGGCCGGCAGGTCGGGGCTCGGCAGCGTCTGCGGGCAGTCCTCGCGCGCCTCGGGCAGGGACAGCGCCGCGGCGAAGGAGCTGGCGGCGGCGTCACGAGCGCCGAGCGACTCGCAGCCGAGCAGGTCCTCGAGGAAGCGCAGCACCGAGGTGTGCTGGTAGGGGGTCGAGTCGACGACGCCGCGCTGGATCCACGGCGAGACCAGGATCGCCGGCACACGGAAGCCGAGTTGGCTGAAGGCGAAGTCGTAGTTGGGCCCGACGAGGTACGTCTTGCCGTACTTGCGCGCCTCCTCCTGCATGAAGGCGTTGGGCGAGGTCGCCGCGTCCGGGGCCGGGGCGCTCGGCGGCTCGACGTGATCGTAGTAGCCGCCGTGCTCGTCGTAGGTGACCACCAGCAGGGTGTTCGGCCACGCACTCGAGGAGCGCAGGGCGCGATAGACGTCGGCGATCAGCTGATCGCCGTAGCGCACGTCGTGCGGCGCGTGCTGCGAGTTGGCGCGGCCCTCGGGAGCGTCGGCGTAGCGCGGGCAGAGGAAGGTGTACAGCGGCAGCTCGCCGGCCTCGGCGTCGGAGAAGAAGCGCGACATCGGCAGCTTGCCGCAGTCGCGATCCTTGATGGCGTCGAAGTTCGCCGAGTCGAAGAGGTCGAAGCCGTACATCGCCCAGTCGCGGCCGGCCTGCTCGATGCGCTCGTAGATCGTCGGGGCGGTGAGGATGTCGTGCGCCCAGGGGTTGTAGGTCAGGCCGGTCGAAGTCGCTGCGTGCATGAACAACCGGTTGGGCTCGGTCGGCCCGGGGATCTCGCTGTGCCACCGGTCGCAGACGCAGAACTCCCGGGCCAGGGTGTGGATCGCCGGCAGCTGCTCGGCGGTGAACACCTCCATGACCTCCTGTACCGGGTCGGGCTCGCCGGCGGCCTTGGCGGCGGCCTGCTGCTCGGCAAGCGAGGTGTGGTTGCTCTCGAACGTCCTCGAGAGCTCGCCGACGAAGCTGGCGACGAAGCCGGAGGCGCTCGCCGGCGAGGTGGACGGAGCGCCGCCGCCGTAGGGGGTGGTCTCGGCGTCGCCCGATCCCACCGTCTCGACGCCGAACAGCTGCTGGGTCGCGGCGGGGAAGCTGTGTGACGGTCCGCCGTACTCGCCGCCGCTGGTCTGCTGGATCGTAGGGGTCGCGAACTGGGCGCCGAGGACCGGCCGGTAGGTCGTCGACGCGTCGTCGGTCGGATCGACGCGGTTGAAGAGGTCGGCCTTGACCGCCCCCTCCGCGTCGACGACGCCGTCGACGTGCGGCAGCGATCCCAGCATGTGATCGAAGGAACGGTTCTCGAGCATCAGCACCACGACGTGGCGCAGGTTGGCGAGGCCGGGTCGGGTCATCGAGTGCTCCCGCGGTGTACGGAGGTTGCGGCGACTTCCGGTTCCGAGAGGACCGAAGCCGGTGGCCCTGAGGGCCCCGCTTTCCTAACGGGAGAGGTTGCCGTTGTTTCGGCGCGCGGCCTCAGGGCACCTGGCCGCTGCCGCCGGCGGCCCGCAGCGGTGCGCTCAAGCGGCGGGAGGCGTTCGCGAAGCGGGGATCCGCGCGCAGCGCCGCGAAGGCCGGGTCGCGTTCGACGATCGGGTTGCGCAGCCCTGCCTCGAGCCCGGTCGTCAGCTGGGCGAAGGCGTCGTCGACGCGGCCGAGCAGAGCCGAGGTCTTCGCCTCGACGAAGGCGAGGTCGGCGATCTGCGAGCTGTCGGTCGGATCGCCCGCCAGCTGCCGCGCCCGTGCAGCGAGCTCCTGGGCGACGGCGGCGTCGCCGAGCAGAGCCGCGGCGTGGGCCTCCAGCCACAGGCTCTCCTGCACCAGGGCCGGATCGTCGATCTCCTCGGCGTGACCTCTGGCCTGGCGCGCCAGGGAGCCGGCGCGCTCGCCGTCGCCGGCGCGGCGCTGCGCCTCCCCGAGGGCTATCTGGAAGCGGATCCAGGAACGCCTCATCCCCGGCGCCGACTGCGCGGCTTCGGCAGCGTCGTCGACGATGCGCCCGAGCACGCCGACCGCCTCTTCGAGGTCGCCCTCTTCCGCCCGCGCCGACAGGCTGACGCCGAGCTGGTTGCGGGCCAGCAGCACCATGCGATGTCGCGGCGGGTAGCTGGCGTCGAGGTTGGCCACCGCGGCGCGCGCAGCGGCCACCGAGTCGTCCCAGCGGCCCAGCCGCAGATCGACCGCCGCGGTGTTGATCAGCACCGGCCCGAGCGCCGGATGGTCCTCGCCCATCACCCTGCGGGTCAGCGCGAGGTCGCGTTCGAGCAGGTCGTGCGCCTCCTCGAACCGCCCCAGCTTGCGGTAGGCGAAGGCGAGGTTGCCCATCAACACGCCGACCCGTGGGTCGCTCTCGCCGTGGAACTCCTCGATCATCGGCAGCGCCTCGGACATGCGCCGCGCCGCCTCCTCGTACCGGCCGCTCCTCGCCGCGTTGGCGCCCAGGCTGGCCAGGAGTAGCCCGATCTCACCGCTGCGCTCACCCTCCTGTTCGCGCTTGATGGCCAGCGCCTCCTCGAACAACCGCGACGAGGCCTCGATATCGTCGCGGTTGAGCACGTTGGCGTAGGCGTTGAGAGCCGAGGCGATGGAGCTGCGGTGGTCGCCCTCGGCTTCGCGCAGGATACGCAGTGCCTCCTCCAACGCCTGCGCCGCCTCCGGCAGACGGTCGTTGCGCCAGTACAGCCGCCCGAACTCGACCAGGTTCTTGGCTCGCTCGACGTCGTACTCCGGACCGAGCTGGTCGTAGAGCGCGGCGGCCTTGTGCAGCAGCTGCTCGGCCTCGTCGTAGCGCGCCAGCTCGGTGTCGACCGAAGCGATGGTCTTGAGTAGCTCCGCCTGTAGTGGCGGCTGGTCGGCCAGCTCCTTCTCCACCCGCTCGACGCCGGCGTCGAAGACCTCGGCGACGGTGAGCTCGCGCCCGTCGGCGCGCTGCGGTTGCAGGCCCTGGAAGAGATCGATCAGGAAGCTCTTCGAGCGCTCCGCCAGCTCGGCCTGCTCGCGCGCCTCGGCGGCGGCCCGCAGCGCCTCGCGCTCCGCTCTGCCGGCGCGGACCATGCCGACGCTGGTGCCGACCACCGCGGCGAGGGTGGCCAGCGTCAGCAGCACCGCCGCGGCGCTGAGCAGGCGGTTGCGCGAGACGAAGCGACGCAGCCGGTAGCCGGCTCCCGGCGGGCCCGCCGAGACCGGACGGCGCTCGAGGTAGCGGCGCAGGTCGGCGGCCAGCGCGGCGACCGACGGGTAGCGGCGCTCGGTGTCCTCCTCGAGAGCCTTCAGCACGACCCATTCGAGATCGCCGCGCAGGGTGCGACGGAGCAACGCCGGAGTGGTGCGGCGACGGCGCGCCAGCACGGTGATCGAGTCTTCCGGCAGGGTCAATCGCGTCGGCGGGACCCACGATTCACTGCGCGGTGTGCTCGAAGCGCTGGATCTTCGAGGGGTCTCGCCGGTCAACAGCTCGTAGAGGATCACGCCGAGCGAGAAGACGTCGGTGCGCACGTCGACTTCGGCACCCTGGCCGGCGCTCTGCTCCGGGCTCATGTACTGCGGGGTGCCGACCACCTCGCCGCGGCGGGTGAGATCCGAGTCACGCTCCGGGGTGGTCGCCTTGGAGATCCCGAAATCGATGATCTTGGGCAGCGGCCGGTCGTCGCTGCCGCCCGCCTGGGCGACCAGCACGTTCGACGGCTTCAGATCGCGGTGGATGACCCCACGCTGGTGGGCGTGGCTGACGCCGTCGCAGACGTCGATCAGCAGGCGGATGCGCGCCTCGACGTCGAGCTCGTGCGCGTCGCAGTAGCGGGTGATCGCCTCCCCCTCGACGAACTCCATGGCGAAGTAGGGTCGACCGTCGGGAGTCTCCCCGGCCTCGAAGACCTGGGCGATGTAGGGGTGCGACATCGCCGCGATGGTCTGCCGCTCGGCCTCGAAGCGGGCCACGACCCGCTCGCTGTCGAGGCCGGTGGGCACGACCTTGATCGCCACCACGCGTCGGATCGGTCGCAGCTGCTCGGCCTGCCAGACGACGCCCATGCCGCCGGAGCCGACCTGTCGGAGCAGCCGGTAGTTGCCCCAGCGCAGGACCGTCTCCTCGCGGTCGGTGCGCGGCGCTGCGCCGAGCCCTTCGAGCTCGAGGCCGGGCAGGTCGCTGCCGCGCTCCTGCGCCTGTAGCAGCCGCTCGAGCTGTCGGTAGACCTCGGGCTCGCTGTCACGGATCGGCGCCAGGATCTCCTCGCGCTCGCTCTCGGGCAGGTCGGCGACGCGGTGGAAGAGCTCCTCGACCCGGCGGAACGGGTCGGAGCCGTCGCTGGGGGGAATCGTCATCGGCGGGCGGAGGTCCGACCAGAGGCGCGACTTGGCCGTGCGGGCCGGTCGCGGGGCACCTGTGGAGGGGACCCCAGAGCATAGCCGTCCGGCACTCCATCCGCTCCCGGGCAGTGTCCCGCGGAGACCTCGGAGGCGGTGTGCACGTCGGTGGATAGAGTGCCTGCCGGAGGTGACGCCATGAGCAGCACAGGGAGGCCACGGTGTGCGCGTGCGGCGACGGTCGCGCTCCTCTCGTGCTTCGTCGCGACAGGCCCAGGCTCTCCGCTGGCAGCGGACGATGCGGCGCTCGAGCAGCGCATCGCGGACCGCGTGACGGCGGGCGAGGCGCGGGCACTCGAGCTGCTCGAGGAGCTCGTCGAGATCAACAGCGGCACGATGAACTTCGCCGGAGTCCGGCGGGTGGGCGAGGGCCTGGGCGAGGAGCTCGCACGTCTCGGATTCGAGGTCGACTGGGCCGACGGCGCCGCCTTCGGCCGCGCCGGGCACCTGATCGCTCGTCGCGCCGCGGCGGAGGCCGGGGCGCCGACGGTCCTCCTCATCGGCCACCTCGACACGGTGTTCGAGCCAGACAGCCCGTTCCAGCAGTGGCGGCGCGTCGATGCCGAGGAGGGCCATGCCGCGGCCAGCGGTCCGGGAGTCACCGACATGAAGGGTGGCGACGTGGTGATGCTCATGGCGCTCGAGGCCCTGCACGGCGTCGGGGTGCTCGACGAGCTGGAGGTCCGGGTGGTGCTCACCGGCGACGAGGAGAAGGCCGGCGAGCCTCTCTCCGAGGCGCGCGCCGTGCTGCGCGAGCTGGCCGACGGAGCGACGGCGGCGATCGGGTTCGAGGACGGCGACAGCGATCCACGCACCGCGGTGATCGCGCGCCGGGGTGCGTCGGGCTGGATCCTGCGCTCGCGGGGCACCCCGGCCCACTCGTCGCAGATCTTCCAGCCCGGTGTCGGCGCCGGTGCCATCTTCGAGCTGGCGCGGGTGCTCGAGGCCTTCCGCCGGGAGCTGGCGGAGATCCCCGATCTGACCTTCAACCCGGGAGTGGTCCTCGGTGGCACCGACGTCGAGTACGACGACGGCGCTTCCGCCGGCGAGGCCTTCGGCAAATCGAACGTGATCGCCGAGACGGCGACCGCGAGCGGTGACCTGCGCGCCCTCAGCCCCGCCGACCTGCGCCGCGCCCGCCGGGTGATGGAGGAGGTGGTGGCGACCCCGCTCGCCGGCGCCGACAGCACCATCGAGTGGCGCGACGGCTATCCGCCGATGGCGGCCAGCGACGGCAACCGCGCGTTGCTGGCGCTCTACGATCGGGTGTCGAGGGACCTCGGACACGGCGCGGTGACGGCAGTCGATCCACGCAACGCGGGCGCGGCCGACATCTCCTTCGTCGCCGAGCAGGTTCCGCACTGCCTCGACGGCATCGGTCTGATGGGTCGTGGTGGACACACCACCGACGAGACGGCCGACCTGCGCACGCTGGTCTCGCAGGCGCAGCGTGCCGCCGTCCTCCTCCTGCGCATCGCGCGCGGCGGGCTGGTGCCTCGAGCGGAGGCGAGCCAGTGAGCGACGACGCGCTGCTCCAGGGCGCCCTCGACGCGGCACGGGACTTCGGCTGCGCCGAGCGACGCCACCGCATCGCGCCGGAGGTCGACCCCGCGACGATCCGCGCCCACCTGCGCGAGGTCTACGGCGATTTCGCGCAGCCGCTCTCCGGCCAGACGGTGCTCGCCGACGTGGTGCGCATGCTGCGCGAGTGGAACCTGCACATCACCCACCCGCGCTACTTCGGGCTGTTCAATCCCAGTGTCGTCCCAGCGTCGGTGGCGGGCGACCTGCTGGTGGCCGCGTTCAATCCCCAGCTGGCGGCGTGGTCGCATGCGCCGGCGGCGAACGAGATAGAGCGCTACACGCTCGCCTTCTTCGCCCGCCGCCTCGGCCTGCCCGAGCACACCGTCGCCCACTTCACCAGCGGCGGCGCGGAGGCCAACCACACCGCCTTCGTCGTCGCGCTGGCGGACGGCTTCCCGGAGCACGTCGAGCAGGGCCTCGCGGCGCTGCCGCGACGACCGGTGGTCTACGCCTCGGGCGAGAGTCACCACTCGCTCGACAAGATCGCCCGCGCCACCGGCCTCGGTCGCAGCGCGCTGAGGCTGGTCGCGGTGGACACAGCGATGCGCATCGACGTAGCGGCCCTGCGGGCGGCGATCGAGCGGGATCGCGCCGCTGGCCTGGCGCCGTTCCTTGTCGTCGCCACCGCCGGCACCACCGGCGTCGGCGCCGTCGATCCACTCCCCGAGCTGGCGCGGCTGTGCGCCGAGGAGCGACTGTGGCTGCACGTCGATGCGGCCTGGGGAGGCGCGGCCTGCCTTTCGCCGCGACTGCGCGCTGAGATCTCCAGCATCGAGCGCGCCGACTCGGTGACCTGGGACGCCCACAAGTATCTCTCGGTGCCGATGGGCGCCGGGATGTTCTTCTGCAGCCGGCCGGGGGCGGTGCGTCGGGCGTTCGAGGCGCGCACGCCGTACATGCCGCAGCCGATCGATGGCACGGTCGATCCCTACTCGTCGACCCTGCAGTGGTCCAGGCGCCACACCGGGCTCAAGGTCTTCATGGCCCTGGCGGCTCTCGGCGAGGAAGGCTACAGGCGTCAGATCGAGCACCAGGCCGACATGGGCGACGCGATGCGGGCGGCGCTGCGGCGCCGCCGCTTCACAGTGCTCGGGGACGGACCGCTGCCGGTGGTCTGTTTCACGCGCCAGGAGATCGCAGGAGGCCGGATCGCGGCGGCGGATCTCGCGGCGTGGACGGTGCGCCAGAACTTCTGGGTCTCGCCGCTGCGCGTCCCGGGCCACGAGCGGCCGGTGTTGCGAGCGTGCATCACCAGCTACGCGACGCAGCAGGGCGACGTCGAGGCGCTGGCCGAGACGGTCGATCGCGGCATCGCCGAGCTGGCGCCGAGCAGCTGATCCGATCCGGGTCGGCGCAGCGGTCGGCGACGCTATGCTCGATCGTCCTGCAAATGCTCGGGGAGCGAGGTGACGGAGTGCGGGGTGCGCTGTTGTTGGGAGGTCTGCTTCTGGTCATCGTCGCCTGCGCGGCGGTGCTGCTCGTCGACCGCTTCGTGGTGCAGCCGCGCCGCGCCGCCGCGGCGGCGCCACCGGACCAGCGACTGGCCGCGGAGTGGGGCTTCGAGCCGGTGGCGCCGGAGCACCGGCAGCGCGAGGTCCGGCGGCTGCTCGCCGGCTTCGAGCCGTTCGTGGAGATCGACGCCTTCGAGGTGCCGAGCATGGTGGTGCGCCGCGAGGCCGCCGGCAGCGTCTGGGCCTTCGAGCTCGACGTGCCGGGAGCCGCGCCGGTCGCGAGGCCGGGAAGCGGGCAGTTCATGGAGCTCGAGATGGGGCTGCTGCAGCCGGTCGTCGTCGTCGAGCGGGACGCCGGCACGCCTGGTGAGGGCGAGAGCACGCCGCCGTTCTGGTTCGGCTTCCGCCCGCACCTCGGTAGCGACCCCGAGGGCCCCCCGACCCCCTGGGCCGAGCTGCTCGCGGACGTGCGCCAGCGCGGCGCCGCCTCGCGGATCGATCTCGGAACCGGTGTCGACGTCGACCGGGGGCTCGCGGGCACGGAGCAGGCGCCCTTCGTCGCGATGAGCCCGCAGCCTGAGCGAGCCGCGGCGCTCCTCTCGCAGGCGGCGGTCCAGCGCATGGCGAGCTGGCCCGACGTCCTCTTCCTGGGTGAGGGGGGACGACTGGTCCTCCTGTGGCCGCCGCCGAACGCCTCGTTGGCCTACTGGGCGGCGCGCTCGACCAACCCGGCGTTGGTGCCTTCGCTCTCCTCGCCCGGCGTCGAATGGGACCTGCAGCGTGCGGTCGACGTCGCCAACCGGATCGCGCCCGAGGCGCCGCCGCTGGCACGGGTGGTCGAGATCGAGGTCGAGGTCCCCGAGATCCCGATCCCCGAGCTCGACCTCGCCGGGCCGCTCGAGGAGATCCGCCGCGAGACGGAGCGGGAGAACGCCGAGACGATGGCGGAGTTCGAGCGTGACCTCGAGGAGTTCCGTCGACGCAACGAAGAGAATCTCGAGCGGTTCAGGCGCTCTCTCGCGCAACGGCTGGAGGGCGACACGGGAGCTGCCGGCCGAGGCGACGAGGTGGCCGGACCGTCCGAGGCGGCGGAGGACCCGTCGCCGGCAGACGACGCTCCGTCGGCGCCTCCGCTGCGCTGACCCGGATCGTTCGCCGCGGCATCGACACATCGCTCTCGGGGAACCGAAGTCCTTGGCGCGACTCAGCCTCTTCTCGGCGCGGTTCCTGAAGCTCAGCACCGCCATGGTGCTGACCACCGGGCTGATCGCCTTCGAGGCGCTCTCGGTGGTCGCCGCTCTCGGCGAGATCGGTGTCGACCTGGGATCGGTGCGCGGCCTCCCGTGGGTGGTGACCAGCTTCCTGCTCGCCTCGGGGCTGGCGGTGGCGGCGACGGGATCTCTGGTCGACCGGGTGGGCACGCGGGTCTCGTTCCGCTGGGCGGCGCTGGTGTTCGTGCTCTCCAGCGGTCTGTGCGGCGCCAGCCAGTCGATCGTGGTGCTGGTCGGCTCGCGGCTGCTGCAGGGGGCCGCCTCGGGCGCGTTCATGGCGGTGGCTGGCGCCGCCGCCGGCCTCGGCTACCCCTCGGCTCTGCGCAGTCGCGTCTATGCGATGAACGCCACGGTCTGGGGCGTGTTGGCGTTCGCCGGCCCGGCGCTCGGTGGCCTGTTGCTCGCCACGCTCGGGTGGCGCTGGATCTTCTGGGTCAACGTGCCGCTGGCGACGTTCGCGCTCGTGCTCGGCTGGAACGCCTTCCCCGAGCGCCCTGTCGGCCACGGTGTCGGCCACGGTGTCGGCCACGGTGTCGGCCACGGTGTCGGTCACGATGCCGGCTACGAACGCGGGACCTCCGCCAACGCGCGTGGGGACGAGGAGGTCGGGAGTGTCTTCGACCTGCGTGGGTCAGTGCTGCTGGCGATCGCCTTTACCGCCGCGGTCGTCGGGCTCTCGTCCCTCGCCGGCCGTGCCCTCGGCGCCGCGGCGCCGCTGGTGGTCGCGGCGGTGGCGGCGGGGCTGTACGTGCGGCACGCCCGCGCCAGGCGCGGGGCGGTCCTCGCCTGGCGCTTCTTCGGCCGGGATCCGTACGCCGCGCTCGCCATCGCCGCCGGCGGGGTGATGGCGGCCGGCGTCGCGGTCGAGAACTACCTTCCCCTCTACTCGCAGGCGGCGCGGGGCGTGGCGGTGGAGTGGGCGGCGTGGACGGTGATCTTCCTCACCCTCGGCTGGACGACTGCGGCCAACGTGGCGAGCCGTCTGTACCACCGCTGGAACGAGATCAGGGTGATCGCGGCCGGAGCGGCGGTGATGCCCCTGACGCTCGTCGGCGGCTGGATCTCGGTGCGTGTCGAGGCGCCCCTGCCCACGGTGCTCGGGCTCTTCTACGTGCTCGGTCTTGGCATCGGTGCGGTGACCAACGCCGCCCTGACCCTGGTCCAGGACGCCGCCGACGCGAGCGAGGTGGGCCGTGCGACGAGCGCCCACCAGTTCGTGCGCAACGTGGCGGTGACCCTGGGCACCGCCGCCGGCGGCGCGGCGCTGGTGGGGCACGGGGTCGAGGCGGCGCCCGAGGCGGCCCTTGCCGCCGCCAGCGTCGAGGCCCTCGCCGCGCCGATCGCGCGGGGATTCGCCGCGGCGCATCTCGCCGCGCTGCCCTTCGCCCTGCTCGGAGTCTGGGGGGCCGTGCGCCTGCGCTCATCGGGCCGTGCCCGGGAGGCCGCGACGTCGGCGAGCCGCGACGCGCGCGCGGGGTGAGGCCGCACTCGGAGCCCGGCCTCGCCGGATGGGCCTACGCCGGACCTATGGCGGCGTTCTCGTCCGGCGGCTGGCGGAAGCTCCACAGGAGCCGACCGACCCACGCCAACGTCCACGCCATGTAGATGCCTAGCGCCCAGAGAAATCCCGAGCTCAGACGCGCCTCCTCACCGCTCGTCGCTGCCTCCAGATTGGCGGTCACGGTGAAGTGGTTGATCGCGATGGCGAAGAGCACGGAAGCCACTCCGAACCACTCCATCGCGCCGCGCAGCCGGTCCAGCGTCGCCTCGCGCCGTTCCTCTGCCAGCCAGAACTCGCGGTGGGGGATGTTGATCAGGCTCGGCGGCAGACGCGAGATCAGGGCGTTGATCAGCGGTGCGAAGAGGGCGAAGGCGAGCAGCAGGATGGTGGCGAAGGTGGCAAAGGTGGCCACGTCGCTCCAGCCGTCGGCTCGGCCGGCGAGCCCGAAGTGGGTGGCGACCCGTTCGGGCAGGCGGGGCAGGTAGTACAGCAGGTGGATGGTGCCGGCGAGCACGGCTGCGACCAGCACGAGGAGCGAGGTGCGCATCGAAGGCTCCTGATCAGTGGCGGTCCTTGGCGAGGATCGAGATGGTCGGTCCGTTCCAGCTTACGACGGCGGCCGGTGAGGCATTCCCCGAGAGTCCGGATCGGCGCGGACGCGCCAGAGGCCTGAGGCGTCACAGGCCGTGTTGAGCCACGGAGGGAGCGCGGGGTCAGCGATCCAGGCGCGCCGACCACACCGCGTAGAGCATTGCCTTGGTGGTGTCGGCGAAGAGATCCTCGGCGTGGTAGTCGGCGACGCGCAACGCCAGGAGCGGCCCCTCGGCGCCGCCGAGACGCAGGCTGACCTCGGCGTCGAGCTCGCTGCCGTAGTCCTGCCTCGAAGGGGCGCCTCCGTCGGCCCCGAAGCGGTGCAGCCACACCGACCACGACCAGCGGCCGTGCTCCTGGTCGTAGCGCACGAAGAGGTCCTCCAGCCCCCACACCGGCGTGGTGAGGAACTTGTCGGCCCAGCCGTTGAACTTGTGCAGCGTGGCGAGCGGTGTCTGCAGCGCCACCTCGCCGTCGCCGCCGAGCAGTTCCCAGCCGGCGCGCACGCTCCATGCCTCGCCGCCGATGCCGAGCTCACCCCGGGCGTACAGGGCTTCGAAGTCGAGGGGATTGCCACCGGCGTCGCGCTGCTGGGCGAGCTGCGCCTCGAAGAGCAGCTCGCGCCCGCCACGCAGCGGAGCGCTGCCGGAGTATCGCCCTCCCAGCGTGTTGCTCGAGAGGAAGCGGCGGGAGTCCGCGTCGTAGTCGAGCTGGTAGCCGAACAGCACCAGGCGCCCGGGCCCCAGAGCGGCGGAGAGATTGAGCAGGTGACCGGTGAGATCGTCGCGTCCGCCGTTGATCCGGTGCACCCGGTCGAGGAGGGCGTAGCGCGCCCGCCAGCGTCCACCGATCGCCTGCTCGAGGGTCAGGGCATCGACGCTCTGGTGGTGCTGCCGCCAGGCC
The DNA here is from genome assembly GCA_003388555.1 of Acidobacteriota bacterium. GTDB lineage: Bacteria > Acidobacteriota > Thermoanaerobaculia > Multivoradales > Multivoraceae > QQVD01. Next base: position 115,530 of record QQVD01000034.1, read on the forward strand.
ACCGTGCCGACGAAGCGATGATCGTCGTAGGCGAGCCGGCGGCGTCCGATCTGCACCTCGGTCTGCTCGCTGGGCGTCCACACCAGCGCCGCCTCGAGAACCTCGGTGAGGTCGGGATCGGCGACCACCGGCCGGTCGGAGACCTGGTTCGACAGGCTGCCCGCGCCGAGGTTGTCGTAGAGCTGTCCGTTGCCGAGCACCGAGACGTCCTCGACAGCCAGGCGGACCGAGAAGCCGCGCAGCTGGCCGGTCTCGACGGCGAGCTCGGTGCGCAGGGTCGAGGCGAGCGCGTTGCGGCCGGCGAAGCGTGGGGTGTCGTCCTCGACCTGCTCCAGCCGGTAGCGCAGGCCGAGAGTGACCTTCGAGCTCCGCAGCGCCTCGCGGAAGGCGGACGTTGGAGTCGGCTGCGCGCCGTCCACGCTCGCTGCGGAGTCCTGCGCGACCAGCCTCGTCGGAGCGGCAGGCAGAACCGCGAGCAGCGCGGCGACGGCGACGCGGAGGCTGCGGAACCGCAGCCGACCGACGCGACTCATGGCGCGATCTCCGCGCCCCGGCCCGGCCAGGTGTCGAGGCGTTCCGCGGCGAGCACCCGATCGACCGGCACGTGGCACTGCCGGCAGACCACCCGCTCGGGGTGGCTGGTGGCGATCTCCGGGCGCGCCGCCGGACCGGCATGGCAGGCGAGGCAGTTCTCCCGCATCCACGACGGATGGGGGATGCGCGGCGGCGCCAGCGGATGCTGCCTGCTGCCTCGCTGCGAGGGACTGCGAAGACCGGCGAATTCGCTGGCGACGAACGTCGACTCGACGACTCGCGGCACGTGGCACTGACGGCAGTCGCGGGTGCGGCCGGAGATCTCCTGGTGCAGCGACAGCGCAGGTGCGGCCGACGAGCTGGCATCGACGACGCCGTGGGGATTCGCCGGCGCGATACCGACTCCCGCCACCACCACCGCCTGGCCGGCGTGGCAGGCGGTGCACGGCGAGGGGTGCTCGCCGTGAGGGATCACCGGAGGCGCGCCCCGGTAGGCGCGGCGCTCGCGGCGCACCTCGTCGTTCGTCGCCTCGACGCTCGCGGCGTCGCCCCAGTGGGGGCCGCGGCCTCGCTGGGTCGGCACGCAGCCGACGGCGGCCAGCACGAGCCACACCGCGGCGATCGCGACCGGCGCCGTCGCAGCCCGGTCGATCGCCGAGGTGGAAGAGCGCGGGCGGCGTTCGGCGGACCGGTCGCGGCGCATCGTCGGCATCTCAGGCCCGCTCGACCGCCACGGCGCACTTCTTGTAGTCGGGCTCCTTGCTGATGTTGTCCATCGCGTCCAGGGTCAGCAGGTTGACCAGCTTCGACTCGTCGAAGAAGGGCACGAAGAGCGAGCCGCGCGGGGCGTGTCCCTTGGCGTCGGAGCGCGCCGGAAGCACCAGCTCACCGCGCCGGCTGCGCAGCCGCACCGGCTGCCCCTCCTGCACGCCCAGCTCGGTCATGTCGGCGGGGTTCATCTCGACGTAGGCCGCAGGCACCGCCTGGTGCAGCTCGCGGACCCGGCGCGTCATCGAGCCGGTGTGCCAGTGCTCGAGCACCCGCCCGGTGCAGAGCCAGAACGGGTACTGCTCGTCGGGCTCCTCGGCCGGCGGGTGGTAGGGGCGCAGCCACACCGCGGCCTTCTGCTCGTAGCCCTTGGCCTTGTAGAAGTGCACGCCCTCGCGCTTGGTGACGTAGGGGTCTTCGCCGGCCGCGTATCGGTAGCGGGTCTCCCGGCCGTCGACCACCGGCCAGCGCAGGCCGCGCGCCTCCTGCAGCTGACGGTACGAGGCGAGGTCCTTGCCGATTCCCAGAGTGAAGCGGCGGTACTCCTCGAACATCGGCTCGTGCCAGTTCTCGCCGTCGGGCCACGGGAAGAGGTGCGCCATGCCCATGCGCCGCGCCACCTCGATGATCTGCTGCGCGTCCTCCATCGCCTCGCCGGGCGGCTCCACCATCTTGTGCCACTGCTGGGTGCGACGCTCGGAGTTGCCGAACACGCCTTCGCGCTCCACCCAGGCGGCCGAGGGCAGGATCAGGTCGGCGACCTCCGTCGTCGGCGTCGGATAGATGTCGCTGACCACCAGGAAGCGACCGTCGCCGGGCTGGCGGCGCCATCGATTCAGGTTGGGCAGCGACACCCAAGGATTGGTGGTCTGGATCCACAGCGAGCGCACCTCGCCGCGCTGGAAGGCACGGAACAGGTCGACCGTGTGCAGGCCCGGCTTCGGGTTGATCGTGCCGGGCTCGAGCCCCCAGATCTCCTCGGCCTTCGCCCGATGCTCGGGGTTGGTCACCACCATGTCGGCCGGCAACCGGTTCGAGAGGGTGCCGACCTCGCGCGCCGTGCCGCAGGCCGACGGCTGGCCGGTGAGGCTCCACGGGTTGGCGCCCGGTCGCGAGATCTTGCCGGTGACCAGATGCAGATCGTTGAGCAGGTTGTTCATCCAGGTGCCGCGGGTGTGCTGGTTGACCCCCATGCACCAGAGACTCACCGTGCCGCGCCGCAGGTCGCCGTAGACGTCGGCGAGGCGCTCGATCGTGGCCGGATCGACGCCGCTGATCTCGCCGACCCGCTGCGGCGTATACGGCTCGAGGAAGCCGGCGAACTCCTCGAAGCTGGCCACGCTGGCGGTGTCCTGGAAGGTGTAGCGCTCGGCCTGCTCTCCGTAGCAGCCGAAGCCGATCTCGTCGAGATCCTCGATGCCGCGGCGGAACACCACGTTCTCGGCGATGAACGAGCGGTCGATGCGTCCCGAGCGGACCAGGAGGTGGAGGATCCCGTTGGCCAGCGCGAGATCGCTGCCGGGTCGGAACTCCACGTACAGGTCGGCATAGTCGGTGGTCGGTGTGCGCCGCGTGCCGAGGTCGATGAGCCGGGTTCCGGGCTTGCGCTGCTTCGTCTCGAGGATGCGGCTGAACAGCACCGGGTGCATCTCGGCCATGTTGTTGCCCCAGAGCACGAAGTCGTCGGCCGCCTCGAAGTCGTCGTAGCAGCCCATCGGCTCGTCGCTCTGGAACTGGGTCATGAAGCCCATGACGGCGCTCGCCATGCACAGGCGGGCGTTGGGGTCGAGGTTGTTCGAGCGCATGCCGCCCTTGACCCACTTGAGCGCCGCGTAGCCGTCGAACACCGTCCACTGTCCGGAGCCGTACATGCCGACGGCATCGGGGCCGAGCTCGTCGAGAGTGCGCCCGAACTCCGTGGCGACCAGATCGAGGGCCTCGTCCCAGCCGATGCGCTCCAGCGTCCCGTCGGCGCGCCGGCGCTGCGGGTGGCGCAGGCGATCCTCGCCGTAGAGGAAGCCGGGCAGGTGGTAGCCCTTGACGCAGAGCAGGCCGCGGTTGACCGGTGCTGCCTGGTCGCCGCGCACGGCGACGACACGTCCCTCGCGCACCCCGACCTCGACGCCGCAGCCGGTGCCGCAGAATCGGCAGGGAGCCTTGTCCCAGGAGACGCCGCCGAGGTCGGTGGTCAGGGCGCGCTCGGTGATGGCGCGGGCGCGCTCCTGGTCGCCGCACGAGAACGCCACCACCGCGCTGCCTCCGGCTCCGAGGGCGTAGAGGAAGTGCCGGCGGTCCAGATTGCGGTGGAAGTGACTCATCGAGGGTCTCCTGGGATGTTCGGCTCGCCGCCACGGTCGGGCTACGAACGGTCCCCGTAGCGCTCCCGCATCGCTTCGCGGATCGCCTCGGCCTGGGCCTCGGCGCCCTCCTCGAACCAGGCGTGCTCGGGGCGCGCCAGGATCTCGTCGATCACCCGTTCGACCTCGGCGCCGCGCGCCCCGGCTCCCTCGGCGAGGTGCCGCGCCTGCGGGATGAGCTCCATGTAGAAGCGCTCGGCGACCTCGAACATCCCGTGCCAGTGGGTGTAGTCCGGCGCCATCATCGAAGCGCCGTGGCGCGCTCGCCGTCCCTCGTGGTGCCACAGGTAGAACCAGGTGAACTCGATCTCCTCGTCGAACTCGGTGGGGGTGAGGAGCTGCTGCTCGCGCAGCGCGGCGATGATCTTCTGGCCCGGCTTGGCGAACTTCTCGTTGTAGAGGATCACCAGGTCGTCGTACTGCTCGTAGAAGGCGTCGACGTAGTTCGGGGTGTGGCAGTGCTGGCAGACGGCGCGCATCCGGTTGCGCTTGTTCTGCGCGCTGTCGGCGATCAGCTCCTGGCGGGTCGCCAGGTCGGTCTCGGTGACGATGTGGCCTTCGATGTCGGTGTCCATCACCAGGCTGACCGGCGGCCGGTTGGTCCACGAGATGCGCTCGCCCGGATCGTGGGTGATCTTGCCGCCGTTGCGGCTGTGTCCCGACATGTGGCAGGTGGCGCAGGTCGGCGCCTGGGCGTAGTCGACGCCGAGCACCCAGGTGTCGCCGTCGAGCTCGAGCTCGTCCCTGAGGTCGCGGTAGGCGACGCCGTGCTTCGATTCCTCGAAGATCTCCTTCTGCGGGTGGTCGGGGCCCAGGTGGCACTTGCCGCAGTTCTCGGGCTGGCGGGCGCGCCTCGGCGAGAAGTCGTGGCGGCTGTGGCAGGCCGAGCAGGAGCCGCGCGAGCCGTCGAGATTGAGCCGGCCGATGCCGGTGTTGGGCCAGGTCGACGAAGCCAGCACCGGACGGCCCTCGGGGCCGCGCAGGATGCGGCCGACGGCTTCGAGATTGGTCGGCCTGCCGTCGGCGTCCGGCTGCAGGTCGTCGACAGTGATCAGGCCCCCGTCGGTCGACTCCAGCGCGATCTTGCTGCCGTGGCACTGCTGGCAGCCGCTGGCGGCGCTGGCCATGCCGTTGACCGCCATCTCGCCGCGGCCCGGGGTCGGCGAGTGGGGGTTGAACGAGCCACGGAACCCCTCGACCGTTTCGGCGAGGAAGTTGTCGAGGGAAGCGAGGATGTTGCCGCCTGCCGCGTGGTGGCTCCCCTCGAACTCGGCCGCCTCGGTGACGTGGCATTCGCCGCAGTCCTTCGGCGTGACGATGGTGGCGATGACGTTGCCGTAGTGGGTGTGCGCGTCGGCGTCGGTCTGCTCGGCGCGGTGGCACTCGACGCACCCCACGCCCGCCTCGGCGTGGCGGCTGGTCTCCCAGTGCTGGATGATCCCGGTGCTCACCTGGGTGTGGCAGCTGACGCAGTCCTGGGACGACGACGGCACCGGATGTCGGGCCTCGGAGATACCGGCCTCCTCGGCTCGGCGCACGATCTCCATCCACTGCACGAAGACGAGCGACAGCAGGAAGACCGCCGCGAGCGCGACGATCACCCAGCGTTTCTGATCGAGAGTCATGAGCCTGTTCCTTGCATTCCGTGGTTGGTGAGACGTTCGTGCGGTGCTGGCGGGCCGGCCCGCCGGGGGCCGCTCAGTGCGCCACGACCGCCTCCCAGACGGTGAGGGCGATGATCGCGAAGACGCCGCAGATGCCGATCCACACGCTGGCCTCGGTGAACCGTGTGCGCCTGCGGATCTGCTCGTCGATGAACGGCCAGGCGAACATCACGAAGACGACGAAGCCCATCGACAGCACCGCGGTGAGGCCGGAGAACAGCTTCAGCCAGCGGAAGGAGACGTAGAAGAACCACTCCGGCTTGATCACGTCGGGCGTGACCAGCGGATCGGCGCGCGGCCCCATGGTGGCGGGCCAGAGGGTGGCGAGGAAGCTGAGCATCACCATGAGGACCAGGCCGATCGCCAGCTCGGTCAGCATGTGGTCGGGGAAGAAGTCGAAGGTCCTTCGTGACGGCGGGCTCTCCCCGGGCTCGGCCCTCTCGTCCTCGAACTCGAACTTGGTGACGCCCTGCAGCCGGATGATCGCGATGTGCAGCACGATCAGCAGGATCAGCACCACCGGCAGCACCGCGGCGTGGAGGATGAAGAAGCGCGGCAGGGTGCGTGGGTTGTAGCCGTCGCCGCCGAGCAGCATGTCGCGCATCAGGCCGCCGACCAGCGGCACCTGACCGGCGATGTTGGCGCCCACGGTGGCGCCCCAGTAGCTGAGCTGCTCGTAGACCAGGCTGTAGCCGGTGAAGCCCAGGGTCAGGGTGCAGATCAGCATCAGCATGCCGACGATCCAGTTGATCTCGCGCGGCTTGCGGTAGGCGCCGGTGAAGTAGACCCGCATCTGGTGCAGGATGACCGCCGCGATCATCAGAGTGGCGGCCCACTTGTGCACGCTGCGCAGGTACCAGCCGTAGGGCAGCTGGGTGGTGATGTACTCCACCGACTCGTAGGCGGTGGTCGGCGAGGGCTGGTAGTAGACCGCCAGCAGGATGCCGGTGACGATCTGCACCACGAACAGGTAGGCCGGAGTGCCGCCGAGCGCGAACCACCAGCGCTTGAGGTGGTTGGGGACCGGCTCGTTGGTGAGCTCGCGCAGGTCGGCGGCCGAGACCGGCAACCGCTCGGTGATCCACGAGCCGACGGCGGAGAAGGCGTTCATGCGCGGCGAGTCCCCGAGAGATTCGCGGCTCTCGGGCGGCCGGACGGTCTGCCGAGGCGCGTCGTCGAGGTCTCGGCGCGGGTCTGCGCGGCCGGCGCCAGGCAGGCTCCGGCGGTGGCCTGAGACGCCTGCATCGGCTCGAGCCGCGGCCGGCGCAGGCTCGCGCCGTGCAGAGCCGAGAAGGCGGCGAGCTCCTCCCTCGGCAGCTGGATGAAGAGCATGCCGCGGTCGTCGCGCACCGGGTAGCGCAGCAGGCTCTGGCCCGCCTCGGCGGGCGGCCCGGCGGTGGCGACCCCGTCGGGATCGAAGACGCCGTTGTGGCAAGGACAGAAGAACCGGTTGTTGTGGGCTTCCCAGTGCACCTGGCAGCCGAGATGAGGGCAGGTGCTCGACAGGGCGGCGAAGTCGCTCCCGTCCCCGCCTTCGCCTGACGCGGCGGCTGCCGCCGCCACGCCGCGTCGGGTGACGTTCACCGGCTCGCCGCGCGGCGTGCGGAACAGCCGCGCTTCGCCGGGCTGGAGCTCCGAGGTCCGGGCGACGAAGAACCACGAGCGATCGGTCGGCTCGGGATAAAGGAATCGGCCGACGAAGGCCGCCAAGGTGCCGTACGAGGCCGCCAGGCCCGCGGCGACGGCGCCCCAGGCGAGCAGCTCGCGCCGGTTGCGGCCGGAGCGCTCGGGCGGCCGGTCGTTCGGTCTTTCCGTCGTGGTGTCGTGTGGGGAGCTCATCGCGATCTCCGGCGTCGGTGCGGGTGCGAACGGGGACGGCGCAAAAGGGCGCAAGGGCCCAGGATCCGAGGGAAGGATCAGAAGGGGCGGAACGGCAGCGAGCCGTAGCGCTCCAGGCTCAGCAGGTCGTAGATCGGCTTGGCGTACGCCGCGATCACCAGCACCACGGCGATCAGTGCCCACAGCCCGATGCGGTCCCAGACCGGGCGACGCTCGGGCAGTGGATCGAGGGCCGCGGCGAACTCGATCTCGAGCTCCGCGGCCTCGGTGACCGGCCTGCCCCAGCGCCAGGTGGCGACGACGACGGCCAGGAACATCAGCGAGGAGACGAAGAGCACGACGCCGCCGGCGGCCGACATGCCGGTCAGCAGCCGCCACGAGCCGGCCACCTCGTCACCGAAGTAGCTAGAGCTGAAGACCCGGCGCGGCTGCCCCATCAATCCGGTGGCGTGCGAGGTGAGCGAGAAGAGCATCATGCCGCCGAACCAGACGTAGGGCTGCCAGGTGGCGAGTGGGCGCAGCGCCAGCCTGCGGCCGGTGAGCTTGGGCAGGAACCAGTAGGTGGCCCCCATGAAGGTCAGCGTCACCGCGGTGCCGACGGTGAGGTGGAAGTGGCCCTGGATCCACGCCGTGTTGTGCACTACCGTGTTCATCGCGTAGGCGGCGTTGATCGCGCCGCCGAAGCCGCCGATCGCGAAGGTGAGCATCGCCAGCGCCACGCCCGAGAACAGCGGATCGCGCCACGGCAGGGTTCTCAGCCAGCCGAACAGGCCCTTGCCGCCGCGCATCCGGCCGGCGACCTCGAGCGAGGCGATGATGGTGAAGGCGGTGACCAGCGACGGGTAGAGGATCGCGTAGGTGGTGAAGGTGTGCACCAGCTTCCACCCGGCGTGCACCCCCGGGTCGACGAACTGGTGGTGGAAGCCCACCGGCGTCGAGAAGAGGATGAACATCACGAAGACCACCCGTCCGAGCTTGTCGGAGAACAGGAGGCCGCCGGCGACGCGCGGCAGGATGGTGTACCAGACGACGTAGGCCGGCACCAGCCAGAAGTAGGTGAGCGGGTGTCCGAACCACCAGAACCAGGTGCGGGCGACGATCGGGTCGATCGTCTCCACCCAGCCGAGAGACCAGGGGATCAGTTGACCGAGAACCTCGGCCGCCAGGCCGGAGGTGGCGAGGACCCAGATCACCACCGTGGTCAGGATGCCGTGCGCCGCCAGCGGCATCGGCTCCTGGTGGGTTCGGCGCCACACCAGCCAGGTGCGGATCATCACCGCGCACCAGAGCCACGAGCCGACCACCAGCAGCGTCGCGCCGATGTAGAAGGTGGGGTGGGCCTCGAGCGGCGGGTAGAAGGTGTAGAGCACCGTGCTGGTGCCCGAGAGGATCGCCAGCGTCGTCATCACGGTGCCGAAGACGGCGGTCCAGAACGAGACCCAGCCGAGGGTCTCCCACTCGAGGCCGCCGAAGGCGCGGCGCATCAGTAGGTAGCCGAGGCCCATGATGAAGAAGGTGGTGAAGACCAGCGCCATCAGCACCCCGTGGGCGGTGACCGAGAGGTAGTAGACCGCCGGCGAGGAGAACCACACCGGCAGGTCGGCGCGCGCCAGCGCCTGCATCACCGCCATCAACGCACCGAGGCCGAAGGCGGCGATCGCGACGGCGAAGTTGCAGCTCGCCAGCCGCCTCGAAGCGAGCAGATCGAGGGCGTCGCGGTCCGCCGCGAAGGCGCCGAGCACCGGGCTCGCCACGCTCACCGCGCCTCCTCCACGATCAGCTTGCCGGACATCAAATGGTGGGAGAGGCCGCAGTACTCGTTGCACACCACGAGGTGCTCACCCGGTTCCGGGAAGGTCAACGAGAACTCGCTCACGTAGCCGGGCGCCACCATCACGTTGGCGTTGGTGCCCACCACCTGGAAGCCGTGCAGCACGTCGGGAGAGGTCACCCGGAAGGTGACCTTCTCGCCGGCGGGGACGCGGATCACGCTGGGCTCGAAGCGGAACATCTCGGCGACCACGACGACCGTCGTCTCACCACCCGGGCCCCGGTGTACGCCGGGCGCCGCGAACTCCCCCTGGATCCGCACCTGGAGCGGGTCGATCGTCTCGACCTCGCCCGGTGGATGCACCGCCTGGGTCGCGGCCGAGAAGGCGACCACGGCCAGGAACAGGGCGATCATCGCGCTCGCCGCCCACATCCAGATGCGTTCGTAGAGATCGACGTGCATGACGCGCTTGCCGTCTGACGACGCCCCTCAGTGGGTCGGTGCGCCGCGGGCGATGAACAGGAAGACGTAGATGGCGAACCACCCCAGCGCGAAGAGCAGGCCGTAGACGAGCACGATGGCCAGCGTGCCGACGGGGTGCTCGGGGAGCTCGTGGGGCGCCGCGCGGTAGGCGGTCTCGGTGGAGCCGCTGCTGTCGTCGGGATCGGTGGCCGACATCGTGGTCGTGGCAACTCCTGGTCGGTGTCGAAGTGATATCTGGCAAGCCTGCGTGAGCTCGTCGAACAGGGCCATCGTGGAAATCCACGAGGAGACCCGAAGGGCGGATCCACGAAGGCCCCGGCGTTTCAGGTATAGCCTCCGCCGCACTCCACCACGCCAGCGGAGCTCGACCGCGGGTACAACCTGGTGCGTCGTTGGCCTACACGCCGGCGTGCGCCCGTCCGACGCCACGTCGGAGAGCCTCTTTCGTAGACTGGGGCCAGCAGCGTCGCGGCGTGCACGGGGGCGAATGCCGCGGCACCGCGACCCGTGTGTCCGCTCGCTCTTGCGTCACCCGGTCGTGGCCATCACCTCTTCGAGATTTCGAGCCGACGAGCTCAGAGACATCCCGTGCAGCGACAGTCGACGGACCAAGAAGACTCTCGGTCACTCGTGTCCGACGCCGCCGAGCCGTCCGAAGGCTGGCTCGCCGCTGCCGGTGGGCGTTGGGCCCGGACCGTCGCGCGGATCGTCGGAGACCCCGAGTCGAATCCGCTGGAGGTGCGCTTTCTCAACGGCGTCAGCCTGATCGCCTTTCTCGCCACGGCCGTCATGGTCACCGTGAATCTCCTGCTGATCGAGCAGCCCTGGCTCGACGTCACTCTCGCGGCGCTCGCTTCTGCGTGCTCCGGAGTGACCTACTGGCTGTCTCGCCATCACGGCCTCGGACAGCGCCTCGCGACGCCCTTCTACGTCGTCCTCCTGGGGCTGGTTTCCGCCTCCTGGTTCAGCAACGAGGGGTTGGTGGGCAGCGCCACCTACGTCTTCTTCACCCTGCTCGTCGGTGGTGTCGTCCTGTTGCCCCATCGCGGGCGGCTGCTGTGGGTGGGACTGTCGCTGGCGATGGCGGGAGCCCTGATCGTGGTGCACCGCCGCTGGCCCGAGCTGCTCTTCCACTACCAGACGCCGGGCCATCGCTTCCTCGACGTCTCGGTGTACCTGGTCCTGTGCCTGGCGATCGTCTCCGCGATCGTCCTGACGCTGCACCGCGAGCACGAACGCGAGCGCCAGCGCAGCGCCGACCTCTACGCTCGCGCCAGCGCCGAGAACCGGAAGCTGCAGGAGGCGCTGGCCAAGATCCACGTGCTCGAGGGCCTGCTGCCGATCTGTGCCCACTGCAAGAGCATCCAGGATTCCCAGGGCCGATGGCGCGAGATGGAGATCTACCTCGCCGATCGTGGCGCGGTGCGCCTCTCGCACGGTATCTGCGGCCAGTGCAACCGTGAGTTCTACTCGGAGTTCCTCGACGACGAGGACTCGGGAGCTTTGTCGTGACCGTGGCATCACCTCGAGGCGACGGCGCGCTCGGAGGCTCCTCCCCTGAGCGCCGTAGCGCGGGCGGCCTGTTCGAGTGGCTGATCGGATCCGTCGAGGACACAGCGATCGAGGCGCGTCTGCTCAACGCGGTGACCCTGGCCAGCTGGATCGCGTCGCTCGCCATGCTCGCCGCCAACATCCTGCTCGGCAATCCTCTCCTGCAGTGGGTGCTGGCGGGCGTCGCGGCGGTCGCCTGCGCGGCGATCTACATCGGGTCGCGCGTCTACGGGCGCAGCGAGCTGCGCTTCCACTTCTGCGTCCTGGCGTTCGTCCTCACGGTGATCGCGTGGTTCTCCAACCAGGGCTCTGCGGGGGGCGCCACGTGGCTCTTCTTCGTCCTGGTCACCGGCTCCACCGGACTGCTGCGTGGGCTTCAGAGACGGCTCTTCCCGGTCGCCATCGGGATCGCCGTGGCCGCGCTGCTGGCGCTGGAGCGACTGCGACCCGATCTGCTCATCGCGTACGAGTCGGCACAGCAGCGGTCCGACGACCTGGCGACGATGTTCCCACTGTCGCTGGTGGTCACCACGGTGATCGTCTACTTCATCGCCGCCGGTTACCACAACGAGCGTCAGCGGCGTCAGCGCTACTACGACTCACTGCGGCAGGACAACGCCCGGCTCGAGCAGGCGCTGCGCGAGATCGGCGTGCTCGAGGGCCTGCTGCCGATCTGTTCCCACTGCAAGAGCATCCGCGACAAGGACGGCAACTGGCAGGGTCCGGAGGTCTACCTGCGCGGCAGCGCCCCGCTCGAGCTCTCGCACCGCATCTGCCCGCGATGTCACGAGCGACACTTCGCCGGCTCCCCCCCGACGTTCCCCTGACGGCGCCGGGACGCAGCGACGGGGTGCACGGAGCCCCAGCGCCGCCGCGGCGGGCGGCGTAGCCACCGGGCTCGCTCCCGGCTCACGGGTAGGTGTAGCTGGCCTGGAGCCCGAGCGGGATCCCCAGCAGCCAGTAGACGATCAGGAAGAGGCTCCAGGTGACCAGCAGGCACACCGAGTAGGGGAGCATCAGCGAGACCACGGTGCCGATGCCGGTCTTCTTCACGTAGCGCTGGCAGAAGACGACCACCAGCGGGAAGTACGGCATCAGCGGGGTGATGATGTTCGTGGTGCTGTCGCCGACCCGGTAGGCGGCCTGGGTGAGGTCGGGCGAGATGCCGAGGTCCATCAGCATCGGCACGAAGATGGTCGACAGCAGCGCCCATTTCGCCGACGCCGAGCCGACGAAGAGGTTGACGAAGGCGGTGAGCAGGATGATCCCCACCACCGTGACCTGGGGCGGCAGCGCCAGGTCGCGCAGGATGCCGGCGCCCTTGAGCGCGATCAGCAGGCCGACGTTGGACTGCGCGAACGCGGCGATGAACTGGGCGGCGAAGAAGGCCATCACGATGTAGTAGGCCATCGTGCCCATCGCGTCGCTCATCCCCTGCACGATGTCGCGGTGACTCTTCACGGTGCCGGCGACGTAGCCGTGCACCACGCCGGGGATGAGGAAGAAGATGAAGATCAGGGGCACGATCATGCGCATCAGCGGCGCCGAGAAAGCGGTGATCGATCCGTCGGGGGCGCGCAGGGGCGAGCCCTCGGGCGCAACCAGCAGGGCGAGGACGACGAGCCCGATCACCAGCGAGGCGACGCCGGCGATCAGGCCGCGCCGGTCGGCGGGCCCGACCTCTTCCATCACCGGCATCTCGTCGGGATCGCCGTCGACCGCGGTGCCCTGCAGGCGCGGCTCGACGACGCGGTCGGTGAGGTACCAGCCGACGACGATCACCAGAGCGCTCGAGATGCCGGTGAACAGCAGGTTGTTCAGCGGATTGACCAGCTTGTCGGGATCGAAGATCTGTGCCGCCGACTGGGTGAAGCCCTGCAGCAGCGGGTCGATGCCGGAGGGCAGGAAGTTGGCCGAGAAGCCGCCCGAGACGCCGGCGAAGGCGGCGGCGATCCCGGCCAGGGGGTGTCTGCCGGCGGCGTAGAAGATGACGCCGCCGAGTGGGATGACCAGCACGTAGCCGGCGTCGGCGGCGGTGTGGCTGACGATCGCGGCCAGGATGAGGACCGGCGTCAGCAGGCTCTTGGGAGTGAACGAGAGGATGGTCTTGAGGCCGGCGTTGATGAAGCCGGTCTTCTCCGCCACGCCGACGCCGAGCAGGGCCACCAGCACGACGCCGAGCGGCGCGAAGCCGGTGAAGGTCGGCACCAGGTTGACCATGAACTGAGCCAGGGCCGTGCCGGTCAGCTGGTTGTTGACCCGCACCGGCTCGCCCGTCGCCGGGTGGATCTCGTCGAAGGCGACCGGCGCCAGCAGGGCCGAGGCGATCCAGGTCAGCACCAGCAGGAGCAGGAAGAGGATGGCCGGATCCGGCAGCTTGTTGCCGACCACCTCGATTGCGGTGAGGAAGCGGTCGAGCACGCCGGAGCGCTTCGGAGCCGGAGCCTCCTGGCCGCTCGAGGCGGGGCCTTCGGGTTCCGTGGGGGCGCTGTTCTTGCCGGGATCGTCGGGGTTCATCCTGTGCCTCCGCTGCCAGCCGCCCGGCTGACGCCGGTCTGTGCTTGGGGACCCCTCGCGGCTTCGCGACTCGGCCGCACCGACCTTGGACTCGCGAGCCCGTTGCGAGGCGGCGAAGAGCCCGCAGGCCTCCGCGGCTGTGTCACCTGGCGGGCGAGAAGAGGGATCGTGGCGCGCAGTCTAGACCAAGCCTGGCCACCGCCGTGGAGGAGTGGTCGGACCGGCGTTGCGTCGCCGTCGCCAAGAGAATAGAATCAAGAGATTCTGAAGTCTTGGCGCCAAGCCAAGAACTGCCGCGTCCCGCGTCGACCGCGATCGACCTTGCAAGGGACGCGTCGCCTGCGACGCTGCGGTCCCGCCGCGAACCGTGCCCGTCGTACGAACGATCCACCACCCGCGTTTCGCCCGGGATCCGAACAGCCCCCGGACCCTTCCTGGCGCTCAACCGTGTCCACCACAGACCACCGCGTGATCTCCGCTCGCCCGACCTCGGGCCACGACGCCGCCGTCGTCTCCGACGGCTCGCTCGACCTGTGGCGCCGAAGGGTGCTCGACGGTCTCACCTGGATCCTGGTGGTGGTCATCGCCGGTCCCGTGCTGCTCGTCGTGACGTCGTGGATTCGGGTCGGGCGGGTGGCTCCGGCGCTCGCGCTGGTGGCCGTGTGGGCGGCGATCGCGGTGGTGGCAGTCGGCCGGCGCATGCAGTACCGGTTGCGCGCCTGGTTGCTGCTTGCCCTGCTGATCGCCGCCACCCAGGTGGGGATCGCCACCGCCGGAGTGACCTCGGGTATCGGCACGCTGCTGGCGATGACCGCGGCCTTTGGCGCTCTCCTGCTCGGCCTGCGAGCGGCGCTGGTCGGTCTGGTCCTGCAGCTGATCGGCTGTGCCGTGCTGGGACTGCTGATGGTGCAAGGAGCGCTGCCGCTGCCACCGATGGAGCTGGCACTCGGCCACCAGGTTGCCGAGTGGGCGCGCAAGATGGCGGTGGCCGGAGGTCTGTCGCTGCTGATCGCGGTGGCGTTCTCGCTCCTGCTCGAGAAGCTGACGGTCAGCCTGCGCCGAGCCGAGGACCTGGTCGAGGAGCTGCAGGACCAGATCGCCGTGCGCGAGCGCGAGGCGTCGGCGCGCGTCGTCGCCGAGGAGCGCCTGTGGCAGGCGCAGAAGCGGGAGCTGCTCGGCCAGATGGCCGCCAGCCTGGCGCACGAGATCAACAACACCCTGACCGTGGTCCGGGCCAACGCCGAGTTCCTGCGGCGCGACCTGGAGGTGGCGCCGGAGGTCACCTACCGGGACCTGGCGGCGCACGCCAGGGAGATCGAGGTGGCGGCCAGCGCCGCCTCGCGTGAGACCCGCCAACTGTTGACCCTCGGACGGCACGAGGCCAGCGAGGTCGAGATCACCGACCCCTGTGCCGAGCTGCGAGCGGCCGAGGTGGTGATCCGTCGGCTGATGCGCGACGACATCGAGGTCGAGCTGCGGGTGGGCGAGCGGGTTCCGAGCGTCGAGGTCGACCGACGACAGCTGCGCCAGGCGATCCTCAACCTGGCGATGAACGCGCGCGATGCGATGCCCCGGGGCGGCCGACTCACCCTGAGCGTGAGCAGCGAGGAGATCGGCTCCGGCGTCCGGCGTCACGATGGGCGGGCGCTGCCCGGTCGCTGCGTCAGCCTCTGCGTCGAAGACGATGGCATCGGGATCGCTCCCGAGCTGCGCGATCGGATCTTCGAGCCGTTCTTCACCTCCAAGGACAGCAGCCGTGGATCGGGGCTCGGCCTGAGCTTCGTGCGCAGCTTCGTCGAGCGCGCCGGCGGCCTCGTCCTGCTCGACTCCGAGCCGGGACGGGGCTCGCGTTTTCGCATCGTCCTGCCGCCCGCGGTCGGCGCAGAGGTGCGTCGGGATCCGGCAGAGGACAGCTGGGTCCATCATCTCGAGCGCGGTAGCGAACGTGTACTGGTGGTCGACGACCACGACCAGGTCCGCCACATCCTCGAAGCGGTGCTGCGTCGCGCCGGCTACCAGGTTCGCTCGGTGGCGAGCGGAGAGGAGGCGTTGCCGCTGCTCGATACCGAGCCCGGCTTCGACCTCCTGCTCACCGACTCGGTGATGCCCGGGATGCGCGGTGAGGAGCTGGCGGAACACTACCTGCGGAACTGCCCGCACGGCCGCGTGGTGGTGTGCTCCGGCCACGTCGGAGATCCGGCGGTCCAGGAGCTGCGCGAGCGCCGTGGTTTCGGCTTCCTGCGCAAGCCGTTCACACCGCTCGAAGTCACCAGGTCGGTGCGCCGAGCACTCGACCGGTTGAGCGCTGGAGCCGCTTCGTGACGACCTCGACTGCGTCGACTCTGCCGATCGATCTCTGGCGCCGGCGGGCGCTGGATGGGCTGAGCTGGATGGTCGTGGCGGTGGCCACCCTGCCGGTGCTGATGGTCTCGCGCGACTACGAGCGGGTCGGCAGCTTGCCGATGACGGCGACGCTGCTGATCCTCTTCGCCGTGACGGTTGCCATCGCGGCGGGTCGAGCGGCGCCATACCGCGTACGCGCCTGGGGCCTGCTCGCCGTGGTCGTCGCCGCCACCCAGCTGGCCATCGCCTCGGCCGGCTTCAACTCCGGCGTCGGCGCGCTGTTCGCGCTCAGCGCCGGCCTCGCGGCGCTCCTGCTCGGCTGGCGCTCGGCAGTCGTCGTCCTGCTCTTCCAGGGTGTCGGATGCCTCGTCGTGGCCTGGCTCTACCGGACTGCTCAGCTGCCGCCGCCGCCGCAGGTGTTCGCGAGCGGCGACGACCCTGGCACGTGGCTGCGCAAGTACGCGGTGGTGACCAGCCTCTCGCTGGTGGTGGCGGCGACGATCAGCTACCTGCTCGATCGCCTGCAGAAGAGCGTCGACACCGCCGAGACCCTGATCGACGAGCTGCGCGACCAGATCGCCGCGCGGCAGGTGGAGGCGGAGGCACGAGCCGCCGCCGAAGGGCAGCTCTGGCAGGCGCAGAAGCACGAGCTGGTGGGTCAGCTCGCCGCTGGTCTGGCGCACGACATCAACAACACCCTGACGGTGATCCTGGCCAACGTCGAGCTGATGCGGCTCGACCTCGAGGAGCAAGGTTTCGCAGGCGGCTCGGACCTGCAGCGCTACGCCAGCGAAGTCGAGACCGCCGCGCTCACCGCCTCCACGGAGACCCGGCGTCTGCTCGGCCTCGGCCGTCGCGAGCCTCTGCAGCTGCGTCTTCTCGATCCGGCGGAGGAGCTCGAGGACGTGGCGCGCCGGCTGGCGCCCCTGCTGCCGGAGAACGTTCTCCTCGAGCTCGAGGTGGAGCGTGACCTGCCGCCCTTCGAGGCGGACCGCGATCAGCTGCGCCAGGTGCTGCTCAATCTGGCGGTCAACGCTCGCGACGCGATGCCCGAGGGTGGTCGTCTGTCGCTCGTCTCTCGCCGGATCGCCGCGAAGGAGGGCAGACGGGCGATCGACGGCAGCGAGATGCTCGGCGAGATGATCTGCCTCGAGGTGCGCGACACGGGGAGCGGCATCCCCGCCGACCTCCAGGAGCGCATCTTCGAGCCCTTCTTCACCTCGAAGTCCGAGTCCCGCGGTTCCGGGCTCGGGCTCAGTCTGGTGCGCAGCTTCGTTCAGCGTGCCGGCGCGACGCTCGAGCTCGACAGCACACCCGGTGCCGGCTCCACCTTCCGCATCGTGCTGCGCCCGGGGCGTCCGGCCACCTCGGCCGCGGCACACGTCGACACCAGCGGCAGTCGACGGGGCGGGAAAGGGCAGGAGGCGACGAGGAAAGGCGCCGTCGGCGGCGTCGGCTCGTCCGACGGAGCGGCAGCGGAAGAGGACTCGGCGACGATGCCTCCTCGGCGCGACGACGGCGCACTCCCCGTCGGCCCGGCCGCGACGGAGCCGGGGCTGGGCGAGAGGATCCTCGTGGTCGACGACGACGAGCGCATCCGGAGCCTGATCGTGCAAGTGCTGCGGCGGGCCGGCTACGAGGTGGTCGAGGCGGCCAGCGGCGAGGAGGCTCTGGCGATCCTCGATCGCGGTAACCGGGCCTTCGATCTCCTCTGCACCGATGCCGTGATGCCGGGCATGAGCGGCGAGGAGCTGGCGCGGCAGTATGCGCAGCGATACCCCGGGGGGCGCGTCCTGGTGTGCTCCGGTTACGTGCGCTCGGCGAGCCTGCGCCGACTCCTCGGTCGTCGGCACTACGGCTTCCTCGCCAAGCCCTTCACGCCCGGCGAGCTCGTCGAAGCGGTCCGTCGCAAGCTCCAGCAGCCGACTCCGGTCAGGGTCGCCGCGGGCCCCAGCTGAGTCGCCGCGAGGAATCGCAGGCCTCGGCGCTGCCGCCGATGTCGAGACCCTCGCCCCGCGGTGCTGCTCAGCTCGGCCGCGCTCAGCCGGCGACGGGGATCTCGGCGGTCGGCGAGACCCCTAGCAGCTGGCGTCGGGCCTCCCGGTACTCGCGGCCCAGCCGCTCGATCAGCTGAGCTGCCGGCACCACCTGCTTGACCGCCCCGATCCCCTGGCCGCTGCCCCAGATCTCGGACCACGACTTGGGCTTCGAGGAGCCGGAGCCGAAGCTCATCTTCGAAGGGTCCGCCTCGGGGAGATCGTCGGGATCGAGTCCGGCACGGGCGATCGAGGGCTTGAGGTAGTTGCCGTGAACGCCGGTGAAGAAGCTCGAGTAGACGATGTCGGCCGAGGTGCTGTCGACCACCATCTGCTTGTACTCGGCGACAGCGTTCGCTTCCTCGGTGGCGATGAACGCCGAGCCGATGTAGGCGAGGTCGGCGCCCATCGCCTGCGCCGCCAGGATCGAACGACCGTTGGCGATCGAACCGGAGAGCAGCAGCGGTCCCTGCCACCACTCGCGGATCTCCTGCACCAGGGCGAACGGCGATGTCGAGCCGGCGTGTCCTCCCGCTCCGGCCGCCACCGCGATCAGGCCGTCGGCTCCCTTCTCGATCGCCTTGCGGGCGAAGCGGTCGTCGATGACGTCGTGGAACACCAGTCCGCCGTAGGAGTGCACCGCGTCGTTCACCTCGGGGCGGGCGCCGAGCGATGTGATGAGGATCGGCACGCGGTACTTCACGCACAGCTCGAGGTCGTGCTCGAGGCGGGCGTTGGAGCGGTGCACGATCTGGTTCACCGCGAACGGTGCGCACTCCGGCCGCTCGCCGATCTCCTCGCTGAGCTCGGCGAGCCATTCGTCGAGCAGCGATTCCGGTCGGGCGTTGAGGGCCGGAAAGGAGCCGATGATCCCGGCGCGGCACTGGGCCTTGACCAGGGCCGGGTTGGACAGGATGAACATCGGCGCCCCGACGGCCGGCAGGCGCAGGCGGCTGGCGAGGGATTCCGGCAGCGACATCGGGACCTCCTTTGCGGTCTTGGCGCCCTTCTCCGGACCCTTCCGGACGCTCCTCCAGCCTTCTCCGGGCGCTGGGATGTGTCGGGCGCGGCCTGCGAGGCTAGCACACGACCGACCGGTCGGTAGGTAGCGCGGGACGAAAAAAGAGGCGGGGCCGTTCGAATGGGCCCCGCCTGATCCCCTCAGGGAGCTCCTCCCATGAGCTCTGAGAATCGGTGGCCGTCCGCGGTGCGCGGTCGGCCGTGGAGAGAGCGATCAGCGCAGACCGTGCCGCTTCTCCCACTTGCGGACCTGCTCCTGCGCCTCGGCGCGGGCGATCCCGTAGCGCTGCTGGATGCGGCCGATCAACTGATCCTGGCGGCCCTCGATCTGGTCGAGGTCGTCGTTGGTCAGCTCGCCCCATTCCTGCTGGGCCTTGCCCTTCAGCTCGGTCCATTTGCCCTTCAGCCAGGACTCGTTCATCGCCACATTGCTCATCGGTTCACCTCTCATGGAAATTCGTCGTCCGTCGGCGGAGCCCCCGACTCCGGGCCCGGCGATTCGCGGGCCACAGAACGGTAGAGCAGGTCGCGTGCCAGGGAGCCGAGACGCCGCAACTCCGCCTCAAATGGACTCGAGAGGGCCATCCGGCCGCTTTCGGCCATCGCCGGCAATGGCAACTTTTCCTCCTTCCGCGGAGGTTCTGGCCGGTCCGCGAAGGCGCGGTCAGCCGCTGGGCGGGGTGCTCAGCGCAGCGGTGTCACCCAGATCGGCGACGACCAGGCGCGCTCCTGGATCGTTGCCGCGAGCTCTTCACGCGGCGGCACCCCGGCGCGTACCGCATCCCAGGTGGACCAACGACAGGTCGGGTTCTCGAGCACCCGCACGTAGTAGAGGGCCTGCTGCGAAGGATCCCAGCTGGGGTCCTCCCAGACCGTGCTCAGCTCGGCGGCGCCGAGGCCGGAGGAGATCGAGCAGTCGGTGAGATCGACGCTGGCGCCGTTGTCGGGACAGCGGTGACTCGCGTCCGGAGCGCCTCCGTCGGAGCACGCGACGTCGAAGACCTGCTCACGCCCCGCACCGCCGTCGACCCAGCCCTTGATCACCTGCAGGCGCTGCAGCGGCGCGCTGTCGGGGTCGCGCATCGCCCAGACCAGGAAACGTGGCGGCCGGTCGCGCTCGGCGAGCAGGTCGCCGCCCATCGGCACGCCGCCGGCGTAGGCCCTGGCGATCATCTCCGGATCCTCGAGCAGCTCGGCGCTGATGCCGGCGCCAGCGAAGAAGCGCACCCGGATGCGAGGGCCGGAGGTGCCGAAGGTCTCCTTGCGACGCAGGGCGGCATAGAGCGAATCGCGGGTGTTCTCCTCGGCCCAGACGCCCGCCAGGCCGGCGGCGCTCCACTGGTCGTAGTAGGCGGTGGTGTACTCGTTGCCTTCCGGCCCCGGCTCGTCGAGCGGCACGCTGCCGCGCTCCTGGGGCGTGTCGTCGTTGATGCCGACCTTGGAGTGGTAGTCGTCCTCTTCGGGGGTGCCGCCGGCGTTGTGGGAGTCGGTCGCGGCGACGATGCCGAACTGGAACGGGTTGAATCCCGCCTCCTGCTGCAGCTCGATGCCGTGGACCAGCGCCTCGCGCACGTAGCTGCCCTGTGGCTGGCTCGGCAGGGTCGTCGCGATGCGCAAGGTCATGATCTCGAAGTCCGCCCACTCGTCGTTCGGCGACAGCAGCGGGTGGGTGTCGGAGGTCCCCTTCACCTGTGAGATCTCGACCAGCGGCTCGTTGCGCATGCGCTGTGCGGCGTAGTCGGCGTCGAGGTCGGAGCCGTCGGTCTTCGCCAGCTGGAACATCGAGCCGTTGCTGCCGTTCGAGTTGTGCGGTATCGCCAGCGACTCGAAGCCAGCATCGCGCTGGGCGTCCATCCAGTCCCACAGGTCCTCGGGGTCGCGCGAGTCGATCGAGCTGAACGGCAGCCGCGGCGCCTGCGCCCCGCGGAAGATCACGTTGCGGTGCAGGTTGCCGCGCTCTTCGGTGGAGGCGGTGTACTCGTAGCCGATGAACGCGGTGAAACGGCCCGGGTCGTCGTGCCGGTTGGCGGCCTCGACCACGGCGTTCCAGGCGTCGAGACGGGCCTGCTCGGTGTCGTACCGGCCGAACTCGTCGGCGAGCAGGGCGGCGACGGCGCGCTCGAAGCGCTGGCGCGACTCCAGGCCGGTCTCGCCCCGCAGCTCGCGCGCCAGCTCGACCTCGTAGAGCGGATCGCCGGGGGTGTCCATCGCCGCCATGACGCCCATGTACATCGCGTGGTCGGTGACCGCCTGGAAGTCGAGCGCGCCGCTCTGCAGCTGGATCTGGAAGCCGCCGGGGTGGTCGATCGCCTCACCCTTGGCGAAGCGGTACGAGTCGTCCGGAGTCCCCCGCACGCCGAAGATGTAGGCGTCGAAGGAGTACTTCGTGTGCACGTGCAGCTCGCCGAAGTAGGCGTTGCGCTCGGGGTTGGGAGCCGGCCTGTCGCTCACCGCGGAGCCGGCTTCACCGGCCGCGTCCTCGCGCTCACGCGGAGAGCACGAGGCGAGGGCGAGCAGAACCATCGCCAGCAGGACGGTCAGGCACACGGAGCCGGGCCGGCTCCTCGCGTTGCGGGAACGGATCGAGCAGCCTCGGGACATGTTCTGGGACCTCCGCCGTCAGCGTAGCAGCGATGACGGAGTCGCTCTCGGGTCTCGTAAGCTCCGGTCGCCGTGGCCTCACCCCTGTTCATCCTCCGCCAGATGGTCCAGCGCGACTTCAAGAGCCGCTACGCGGGCTCCGCCGGGGGCGCGCTCTGGTCCCTGGTGCAGCCGCTGTGGACGCTGCTGCTGCTGAGCTGGATCTTCTCGGTGATCATCAAGTTCGACCTCTCGGGCGAGCTGACCCAGAACTTCGCCGTCTACCTGTTCGGCGGCCTCATCCCCTGGATGGCCGTCAACGAGGGCGTGCAGCGGGCAGCCACCTGCGTCGTCGACAACGGCGGTCTGGTCACCAAGCTGCGCTTCCCGGCCGAGCTGCTGGTCGCCTCGGTGGTGATCAGCGCGCTCATCCAGAGCGCCATCGCGGCGCTGATCTACGGCGTCGTGCTCGCGTTCACCGGCGAGCTCGACCTCGCCGCCGTCTGGTTGCTGGCCCTCGCTCTTCCGCTCCAGCTCGGGCTCACGACCGGTCTCGGCCTCTTCGCCGCCGCGGTGCACGTCTACTTCCGCGACGCGGTGCAGGTCTTCACCATGCTCCTCAACGGCTGGTTCTACTTCACCCCGATCGTCTTCCCGCTGGCGGTGCTGCCGGGGCGCCTGCGCGAGGCGCTCGAGCTCAACCCCCTGACCCCGCTCGTCGGCCTCTACCGTGGGGCCTTCCTCGGTGGTGCCCTCGGACCGCCGGCGAAGCTGCTGCCCCTGGTGATCGCGGCCGCTGTCGCTCTGCTCGTCGGTGTGACCCTCTTCCGTCGCCTCGAGGGCGACTTCGCGGACGAGCTGTGAGCGAGCCGTCGGTGGAGGAGTCGCGGGCCCCGCTCGCAGCCGCAGGAGCGAGTGCCGGAGGGGTCGATCTGGCGGTGCGGGTGCACCAGCTCGGCAAGGTCTACCGGGTCTATCCGAGACCGCTCGACCGGGTCGTCGAGTGGATCACCCGCCGACGCCGGCACCGGCCGTTCCCGGCGCTCGAGGGGGTCAGCTTCGAGCTTCCACGCGGCGAGAGCCTCGGCATCGTCGGCGAGAACGGAGCCGGCAAGAGCACGCTGCTGAAGATCCTGTCGGGGATCTCGCGGCCGACCACCGGCAGCGTCGAGGTGCGCGGCCGCGTCGCCTCGATCCTCGAGCTCGGCTCCGGCTTCCACCCCGAGTTCTCGGGCCGCGACAACGTGCGCATCAACGCGGCGCTGCTGGGCCTGGGCGCCGCCCAGGTCGATGCGGCGATGCCCGACATCGTCGCCTTCAGCGAGCTCGGCGACTTCGTCGACCGCCCGGTCAAGGTGTACTCGACGGGCATGACGATGCGGCTCGCCTTCTCGATCGCGACCCAGGTCGATCCCGAGGTGCTGATCGTCGACGAGGCGCTGTCGGTGGGCGACGGCTACTTCCAGAAGAAGTGCATGGACCGCATGGTCGAGCTCGTCGACGCCGGCACCACCCTGCTCTTCTGCACCCACGCGATGTACTACCTGACCTCGTTCTGCCACCGCGCCCTGTGGCTGCGCGAGGGCCGCGTCGAGGCCGCCGGTGCGGCGCGCGACGTGGTGGCGCGCTACGAGCGCTTCCTGCAGCGCAAGAGCCGCTCCCTGACCGAGGACGTTTCGTCGGCGCCGTCGGAGCAGGGCTCAGCGGAGCCGCCGGGCGTCCGGGAACCCGCAGCCGACGCGGCGGTGGAGTCTCGAACGACGAAGGCCTCGGTCGAGTCTCTCGAGCGCTCCGGCAAGGCGGGCCGTATCGCCGAGGTGCGCCTGCTCGAGGCGCCGGCGTCCGGCGACGACGGTCGGTCGAGGGATCGGCTCGCGGTCGAGGTGGAGATCGAAGCCGCGGAGGAGTCGACCCCGTTCCAGCTGGCGCTCGGTCTCGACCGCACCGACGGCACCCAGATCCTCTCGGTCAGCACCCACCGCCGACACCGCCCCTGCGACCGCCGCGACGGTCAGCCCACCGCCTTCGGCCCGCTGCGAGGGCGAGTCCACTACACGGTGCGGGCGCGGATCGCGCCGCTGCCGCTGCAGCAGGGCGACTACACCCTCTACGTCTTCCTGCTCGACGAGGCCGGACTGCACGTCTGGGATCAGCGCATCGTGCCGTCGGCCTTCTCACTCGACCCGGTCGAGTACCGCATCGGCTTGCTCGACGTCGGCTGCACGTTCGAGAGCCTCGACTGAGGCTTCGCCCGGCCGCTCCTCGCTGCCGAGTGCTCCCGTCGGGAAGCGAGCTCAGTCGCCGCCGAACCTCTTCTCGCTGGTGGTGTTCGCAGCGATCTCTTCCTCTTCGAACAGGATCGGGCGCCACTGCTTTTCGGAGAAAAGCTTCGTCTGATCGCGGAAGTGCTCCGATTCGGGGTCGCCCGACTGACCGTAGGTGAGGAAGGCCTTCGCCCGTGGTCCTTCGTCGGTGTAGGCGAGGGCCATCAGGAAGCTCGAGCCGTGCACCACGGGATATCCCTCGGTGGTCAGGAAGCGCGATCCGTCGACCTGCTCGCCGAGTTCCAGCGGCTCGAGGGTCGTCGAGTTGCGCCCACCCTGCTGCATGTTCATCACCCCCTCGTAGGCGCCGTGCCCACCGTGCACCGGCAGGCGCGCGGGCAGCTTCGAGGGCGCGTACTGGAGCTCGCCGAGGGTGACGTCGAGCGGATGGCCGGCACTGCGCAGCACCTCGACCGCCTGCGCCAGGTGGCGCAGCGCCAGGCCCTCGTCGGCGAGGCCGCGTGGCGTGTCGACCGGGTCCTCGGGGTCGAAGGGCACCTCGAACAGCCGACCGGCGCCGTCCAGGTCGGCCGGCTCGTACTGTCCGATCCACTCGCGGAAGAGCACCGCGCCGCTGGCGTCGGTGTCGAAGCGGTCGTTCCACCGCTCGAGCACCGAGCAGGCCTCGCCGAGCGCCACCGCACCGCCGCGTCCCTGGGCGGTCGGCGTCGCGCTGCACGCGGCCAGCAGCTCGGGCTTGAGCAGCTCGGCGGTGTAGCTGCGGTTCGACAGCAGGGCCGAAGCCATCTCGTCGAGGGAGAACTTGTCGTCCTCACCGTTGGGATCGTCGGGCGAACGCCCCGAGAGGGTCAGGTCGTTGTTGCGCGTGCGCAGCGAGCGCTGGGTGTCCTGCTCGCCGTGCAGCGGCGAGTAGTCGCCCTCCAGCAGCGCCGAGCTGTTGGCCATCCAGAAGCTGTCGTTGGCGTTGAAGACGTAGTCGCGACGAGCCAGCTGGGGCATCTCGGCGAACGCAACGACGCCTGGATCGCGGGCCTCGGGATCGGTCTGCCACTCGAAGCGGGGATCGTTGCCTGGCAGCACCACGACGCCGCGCTGCGCCATGCCAGCGATCAGCGGATCGTTCTGGCGCAGCTCCTGCCAGCTGGCGAGCGCCGCGTCGCTGAGCAGCGGCGTCGAAGAGCTGTCGACGTACCAGGCGGTACCGTCGGCGCTCGCCGCGATGGTGTTCACCCAGGGCATGCCCTGATGCTCGGCGTGAGCCGCCTGGAACTGCTCGAGGCTCCCGGCGCGGCCCATCGCCAGCCACTGCGCCCTGCCCTCGTCGTTGAGCTCGTTGGCGTCACGCAGCGCCAGCACGGTGCTCTCGGTCCAGCCGACGCCGGGGAAGGAGACGATCGGACCGTGGTGGCTGAACCACACCGTGTGCTGCTGGCTCGACACTTCACCGTTCTCGCCGCGCACCTCGATGTCGACGGTGCGCGAGGTCATCTCACGCTCCTCGCCGTCGTAGCGGTAGCGGGTCGGCTGGCCAGGCACCAACTCCAGCGCGTAGAGGGTGTAGCGAACGCCGGCGGAGACGGTGTGGGTCCAGGCGACGGCGCGATTGAAGCCGATGGCGACGCCGGGGATGCCGATCAGGCCGACGCCGTAGACGTCGAGCTCGCCGGGGATCGTCAGGTGCTTCTCCCAGAATCGGTTCGAGCCCACCCAGGGGTAGTGGGGGTTCGCGATCAGCATGCCGCGTCCGGTCACGGAGAGGTCGCCTCCGATGGCCCAGCCATTGCTCGCGCCGAGGTCGCGGATCCCGGGTCCGGTGTCGGAGCCGCCCGTGTGCATCGCCGCCTGTGCGCCGCCGGCCGTCGGCGCCCCGTCGTCGCCCTCGTCGGCGCCTGCCGGCGGGGTGGCGGTGGCGATCATGCTGTCGAAGCGGGTGGAGACGAGGGTCACCAGGCGGTGGTAGGCGGCCAGGTCCTGGACCGTGATCGGCTGCACCCACTCGGCGCCGCGGCACCAGCCGGGGACCCGGTCGCGCCCGGTTTCCTCGAGATAGCGGTTGTAGCCCGCCACGTAGCCCTCGTACCACTGCCGGAACTCGTCGCTCTGCTGCTCGAGCTCGTCGCCGGCGCCCTGGTGCACCCGTAGCGCCTTCATGCCGATGTCGCTGTGCAGGTGCTCGTCCTGCTCGCCGGCGCCGAACCAGCGGGCGCGCTCGCCGCGCGCCTCGATCACCTGATCGGCGAGAGAGCACAGGTGATCCTGTGCCTGGGCATAGCCCTCGCCGAAGCCCAGGCCTCGCAGATCGCCTGCTTCGATGTGGGCGACGCCGAAGTCGGTGCGACGGATGCGCGCCTCCGGGTCGCCTTCGCCCTCGGGCTCAGGTGAGGCGCAGGCCGAGGCCAGGAGGGCCAGGGCGCCGAGGAAGAGCGAGCGGGGAGAAGTTGAGAGGGTGGAACGCACGGGCTGCCTCCTGTCGGATGGTGGGCCGGGGCCCACCAGTCTAAGCCGTCCACCGATCCGGCGCGATCCGGCTCCCATCCAGCGCCTGCGTCCACGTCCTCGGTGCCGCCTCCAGCAGCGGCCGCGGATCGCCTCAGCCGGAGGAGCGCACCGTCAGCACCGGCACCGGCGAGCTCTGCACCGTGCGCTCGGCGACGCTGCCGAGCACCAGGTGGCCGAGGCCGGAGCGACCGTGGGTGCCGAGCACCAGCAGGTCGACCGGCGGCAGACCACGCTGGCGCGCCGTGGTGGCGAAGTCGACGATCGCCGTCGGGGGATAGCCCTCGAGGGCGGCGACGGCGATCTCGGTGTCCTCGGCGAGGCGTCCACCGAGCTGCTCGGCGAGCCGCTGCAGCTCCCGCTCGGATCCCCGCCGGGCCTGCGCCAGCAGGTCGGTCTGGGTGGGCATGGCCGCGTACGGGACCTCGAGATAGGGGCTGGCGTAGACGTTGAGGAGAGTGAGGCGGGAGGGCGCCGGCAGCAGGTGCAGGGCGCCGTCCAGAGCGGCCGCGGCGGCCTGCGAGAAGTCGGTGGCGAACACGACGTGCAGATCCCCACCGGAAGGTGAAATCGCCTCGTCCCGTGGCGCGGCTCCCGACGGCACCGTGAGCACCGGGCTGGCGCAGTGCTGGATCACGGCGCGCGCGGTCGAGCCGAGCAGCAGCTTGTCGAGACCGCGCAGGCCGCGGGTGCCGACGACCACGAGGTCGCTCTCCAGCTCTTC
The DNA here is from genome assembly GCA_003388555.1 of Acidobacteriota bacterium. Classification (GTDB taxonomy): domain Bacteria; phylum Acidobacteriota; class Thermoanaerobaculia; order Multivoradales; family Multivoraceae; genus QQVD01. Next base: position 142,498 of record QQVD01000034.1, read on the forward strand.
GGCGAGCTCGACGATCCCGCGCCACGGTACTCCGTCGACGAGTTTCGTCGACACCCGAGGCAGGTCGCCGAAGCGCCCGGCGTAGGTCGCCAGGTGCTCCTTGGCCGAACGGGTCGCGTTGGCATGCGCCTTGGCGCGGGGGTCGTCGAAGTAGAAGACGCTGTCGACCAGACCGTCGACGCAGTGGCCGACGGTCAGCTCGGCCGAGGAGTGTCGGCAGAGGGCCAGGGTCCACTCCGCGGCGGCTTCGGCGGCGCGGCTGAAGTCGGTGGCCAGGAGCACGCGGCTCGCGTCACCTTCCGTGTGGCTGTCTGAGGTGCTCTCCATGACTGGACCTCCAATGAGAAGCGCGGCGCCGAGCCGCCGGCTGGTGTCTCGTGAGACTAGCCTCGGTTCGATGTCGGCGCCGCCCGCGGGATGTCGAACCGACCCCTCGGCTTTCCACGATCACGGCCACCTGCACGGCCACCTGCGCGGTCGTCCGCGGCGGGTCGCTGGCCCGCCCCCGGCCGAGCCGAGCGTACTGGTTTTGCTACCCTCGCCGCCGCCGAGCGGGAGTCGTGTCGACGACGATGAGACACCGGTGACAGCGAGGAGAGGGCCGATGAGCGAGCTCGAGACGTTTCGCGAAGAGGTGCGGCAGTGGCTCGAGGCGAACGCTCCGCAGGCGCTGCGCGGCAGGCGCAACGATCCGGCCGCGGTGCCCTGGGGTGGGAGGAATCCCCGCTACGCCTACCCGGAGAGCGCCGACTGGCTCGAGAGGATGGCGGGCCGTGGCTGGACCGCTCCCACCTGGCCGAAGGAGTACGGCGGTGGCGGCCTGAGCCGAGAGCACGAGCGGGTGCTGCACCAGGAGCTGGCGCGCCTCGAGCTGCCGCCCGGCCTCACCGGCTTCGGGCTCAGCATGATCGGACCGACGCTGCTCCAGTACGGCACCGAGGAGCAGAAGCGGGAACACCTGCCCAAGATCACCGGCGGCAAGATCCGATGGTGCCAGGGCTACTCGGAGCCCGACTCCGGCTCCGACCTCGCCTCGCTGCAGACCGCCGCGGTGCGCGATGGCGACGAGTTCGTGATCAACGGGCAGAAGATCTGGACCTCGGGCGCCGACCTCGCCGACTGGATCTTCATGCTGGTGCGGACCGACTCGAGCGGCAAGAAGCAGGCCGGCATCACCTTCATCCTCGTCGACATGGACGACCCGGGAGTCGAGGTGCGGCCGATCCGTCTGATCAGCGGTGCCTCGCCGTTCTGTGAGACCTTCTTCCGCGACGTACGGGCGCCGGTCGGCAACGTCATCGGCGAGCCAGGCGACGGCTGGACCGTGGCCAAGGCCCTGCTCGGTCACGAGCGCAGCATGATCGGCGGCATGGCGGCACCGCGCGTGTCGCTGCCCGAGCTGGCGGCGGAGTACCTGGGCCGCGACGAGCAGGGCCGGATCGCCGACCCCGTGCTGCGCCACCGCGTCGCCCAAAGCGAGATGGACGCGCTCTCGTTCCAGCTCACCGTGCAGCGCAACGCCGACTCCCTCGCCGCCGGTCACCAGCCTGGCCCCGAGAGCTCGATGTTCAAGTACTACGGCACCGAGCTGAACATGCGCCGCGAGCAGTTGATGCTGTCGATCCGGGATCAGCAGGCGCTGGGCTGGGAGGGCGACGGCTACAGCGAGGAGGAGCTGCTGCAGACGCGCGCCTGGCTGCGCTCGCGCGCCAACAGCATCGAAGGCGGCACTTCCGAGATCCAGCTCAACATCATCTCGAAGCGGGTGCTCGGCCTTCCCGGCTGAGGCGATCCGCAGACCCGCTGCCCGCAACCACCCCGAGACCGACGGAGACCGCGATGAAGCTCGTCCTCGATCCGGCGCAGGCGATGCTCGCCAAGACCGCCGCCGACTTCGCCGCCAAGCAGCAGCCGGTGGAGCGTCTGCGTGCCCTGCGCGACGCGCGCGACGAGTTGGGGTACACACCTTCCGTGTGGTCGGCGATGGCCGACCTGGGCTGGACCGGCATCCCCTTCCGAGAGGACGACGGGGGGCTCGGCATGGGCATGGCCGAGGTGGTGCTGATCACCGAGTCGCTGGGCCGTGGACTGGCGCCCGAGCCCTACCTCTCGGCGGTGGTGCTCGCCGGCGGCCTGGTCTCGGCGCTCGGCAGCGAAGCGCAACGCGCTGCCTGGCTCGCGCCGACGATCGACGGCTCGAAGCGACTGGCGCTGGCGCAGCACGACGAAGGCACACGCTTCGACCCGGCGACCTGCCTCTCGTCCGCGGTGTCCGACGGCGACGGTTGGCGGCTGTCCGGCCGCAAGGCGCACGTGATCGACGGATTCGCCGCCGACGCCTACGTCGTCGTGGCGCGCACCTCCGGCGAGCAGCACGATCGAGACGGGATCTCCCTCTTCCTGGTGCCGGCCGATCGCGCGGGGGTCGAGGTGACCCGCCAGTGGAGGGTCGACTCGCGCAACGCGGCGCAGGTGCACTTCGCCGACGTCGCGTTGAGCCGAGACGATCTGCTCGGCGAGCTCGGCGAGGGGCTGCAGCCGCTCGAGGAGGCGATCGACCGCGCCACGGTGGCGCTCTGCGGCGAGATGCTGGGGCTGATGCGCGAGGCGTTCGAGCGCACCATCGAGTACCTCAAGACCCGCCAGCAGTTCGGGGTGGCGATCGGCAGCTTCCAGGCGCTGCAGCACCGCGCCGCCGAGCAGTTCGTCGAGATCGAGCTGTGCAAGTCGGTGGTGATGGCCGCGGCGCGCAGCCTGGACGAGGTCGGCGGCGAGGGCGGCGAACCAGAGCGCCGCTCCCGGGCCGTCGCCCAGGTGAGCAACGCCAAGGCGCGTTGCTCGGACGCGGTGATCCTGGTCACCAACGAGGCGCTGCAGATGCACGGCGGTGTCGGCATGACCGACGAGTACGACATCGGCCTGTTCATGAAGCGCGCCCGCGTCTGTGAGCTGACCTTCGGCGACGCCGCCTTCCACCGCGATCGCTTCGCCGCGGCGAGGGGGTTCTGATGTCCGCCGCTGGTGGCGACGACGCAGGTCGGCCGCGGCGAGAGGGCGAGCCCGAGGTGGTCTTCTCCACCGCCGACCCCAACGAGGCGCTGCTGGTGAAGAGCCTGCTCGAGGGCAGCGGCATCGAGGCGGTTCTGCTCGACGAGCACTTCTCCCGCCTCGAATCGCCGCTCGCCTTCGTGATCGGCGGCGTCAAGGTGCTGGTGCCCGGCGATCAGGTCGCGCGCGCCCGCGAGGCGCTCGAGGAGTACCGCGTCGAGGCCGACCAGGACCCGGTGCGCGGCCGCAACTCGCCGCTCGACGCCACCGACTGGCACCCGGGCGACGACGAGTAGCGACCGGGCGCGGCGCGAGGCGACCGGGGTGGCGCCTCGCCGGAGGGTTCGTGCAGTCGTCCTCGATCGCGCCCCGCGCTGGAGCTGATCGAGGTTCCGGGTCAGGGCACGGTGGCCGACCAGCGCGTCGTGTCGGTGGTCTCGAAGCCGTCGCCGAACAGGCGCAGGGCCGCGACGACGTCGAGGAAGCCGTTGCCGTACAGGTTGTTCGGAACCGGCGGTGGCATGGGTCCGGGCACCGGGCAGTCGTTGCCGACGTTCAGGCGCGGGAAGGCGGAGCGATGGAGCACCTCGCGGGTCGCCACGACCTGACCGCGCAGCTCGGGGCGGGCCTGCCAGATCAGGGCCACCGCCCCGGTCACGTGTGGCGTCGCCATCGAGGTGCCGGTGAGCAGGCCGAACCCGCCGCCGGGGAACGAGGACTGGATGTCGGTGCCTGGCGCCACCAGATGTGGGCGGATGCCGGAGCCGTCGATGTTGGGTCCACGGCTGCTGTAGTCGCCGAGCGCGGCGTGGCGGTCGGTGGGATCGGTGCCGCCGATCGCGATGAGGTTGGCGTAGGTCGCCGGATCGAAGACGGATCCGCAGGTCGGACCGGCGTTGCCCGCCCCCGCGGCGGCGAAGATGCCGGCGCTCTCGAGGTTGGCGAAGGCGGTCTGCAGGCCGCAGAAGGGACAGATGTAGGAGTGGTTGGTGACGTCCGGCGCCAGGTCGGGATCGGGGTTCTGGCCGGCCAGGTCCGTCGGTGCGAGGAAGAACTGCAGACAGGTGAGGATGGTCGCGGCGCTGGCGCCGGGGCCGAGGCCTCGGCAGTGGATCCACTCGGCACCGATGGCGACGCCGAAGACCGAGCTGTCCGTGCTGCCCACCGCGGTGCCGGTGACGTGGGTGCCGTGCCCGTTGCTGTCGACCGGTGTCAGGCTGCCGTCGCTGCTCGGGTCGAGCCAGTTGTAGTCGTGCACGCCGTTCGAGCCGCGATACTTCTCCGTCAGCCCGGGGTGCTGGTGGTCGGCGCCGCTGTCGAGCACGCCGACCACGAGGCCGGCGCCGGTGATGCCCAGATCGTGCAGCTGGTCGGCGCCGATGGCGTGCACGTTCCAGCGCACGATCCCGCGGCTCGCCTCCTCGGGATCTCCGGATCCGGGCGCCGCGGCGTAGCCGGGCAGGGCATCCGGGAGGAAGGCGGGGCGCACCGGCTCGAGTCGCGCCACGTCGCCGCGAGCGGCGAGCTCGTCGAGATCGGCGAGGGAGATGGAGCGCCCCGACGGCGCTTCGACCAGGAGTTGATTGATGACGAAGTAGCTGCTGACCTCGAGGCCTCGATCCGTCAGTAGCCCCTGGAGCGGGGCCTGGGTGCGCTCGGCCGTGGCGCGCAGGGTCTCGAAGACGTAGCGGGCCTTGAGCCGCTTCTCGGAGAGAGCTGCGGCAGCCGAGAGATCGGCCTGCTCGGCGAGCACCACGAAGAAGCGATCGAGGCTGCCCGCCCGCGCACTGTCGCGCAGCTCGGGATCGATCTTGTCGCCCGGACCCTGTGCGGCGCCCGGGGCGATGGTGGTGAAGGACAGGATCAGGACGAGGGCAAGAAGCGGGACCGAACCACGACGCGGAACGGCGCTGGGCGACAAGATGCAGGCTCCCTTGGAAGACAACGAAGCAACGCTCTGGAAAGCAGAGCGCGGGAAGCTAGCACGCGCGCCTCGGGGCACGGAAGAGGGACGTTCAGGGGCACCTGAGCGATCCGAGGCGACCAGCGCCGCCGCCGTCGGGTCGCGCCGTGGGGCTTGCAGGCGCCGACCGGTCGTTACCGGGCGGGGGCCGTCACCCCAGTGCTGCCCGAGCCCTCGCGATCGAACTGCATCAGCTCGATCGGGGCGCCGTCGACCTCGATGAAGGCGACGGTGAGGCCCTTCGAGGGGGAGTTGGGTTCGATGATCACCTTCTGCCCGGCGAGCGCCGCCTCCAGGTCGTCGACCTCGAACGCGGCGTGTGCCGTGGTCTTCACCAGTTTGGGGTAGGGCGCGTCGTCCCAGAAGCGCATCCACTGGATGCCGAACAGAGTCCTCTCGTGATCCGAGACGGTCATCCGCAGCTGAGGCAGGTCGATCTCACCGGCGAAACGCCGACGCGTCGGGATGCCGAGGTGGTGGAACTTCATGGCCGTTTGCGACGCCGCGACCGTCGCCAGGCCGAGTCGCCCGAGCCGCCTGACGCTGCCGGGGGCCTGTCGGTCCTCGTGGCTACGCCTGCCGGCGCTCCTTCCAGGCGTCGAGGAAGCTCTTGGCCATCGCCGCGTGGCGCTTGATCTCGTGGCGCGACTCGGCGTGCTCGATGCGCTGCGCCAGCGCGATGGCGCCGAAGCGGTTGCCGTTCATCAGTGGCACGAAGGCCTGCGGCGAGAAGGCCCCGGAGAGGGCGTCGGAGTCCTCGTCCGGAATCGCGACCTGTGGCGACCATGGCGCTGGGACGTCGATCGCCGGCAGGTCCTCGGACTCGAGGTCCTCGAGCACGTCGTCGTCGTGCACCCGGTCGGCGAAGTCACGACTGGTCTCGCGCACGAGCTCGCGGCCTCGTGGAGAGATCACCAGCAGCGCCGGTAGCGCGATGCCGCCGCGCTCGTCGGCGTTCCACAGTTCGAGCGGCTGCAGCACCGCCTCGCCGCCAGGATCGGTGGCGACCTTGAACGGCAGCCTCCAGCGCCGCGCCAGGGCGGCGCTACGCTCGGGCGAGTCGACCGAGAGGGCGACGATCTCGGCGCCGGCGCGGGCGATGCGCTTCTCCTGATTCGCCAGCCGGACCAGCTGGCCACAACAGTAGGGTCACCAGTCGCCGCGGAAGGTGACCAGGAGGACGGCGGCGTCGGTGTCGCCGCGCCGTTCGGCCAGAACGCGCTGCAGGGCCTGCATCGGCTCACAGTAGCAGAGGCCTGCATGCCGCCGTCGGGATGGCCGCGGCGCACTGACGTAGAGTGCTAGCCCTTCCGCCATGAACCGCGCCATCGTCTTCGTCCTCGTCACCGTCCTGGTCGATGTGATCGGCCTCGGGATCATCATCCCGGTGATGCCGGTGCTGATCCAGGAGCTGACCGGCGAGGGGCTCGATCGGGCCGCGATCTACGGCGGCTGGCTGCTCTTCCTCTACGCCCTGCTGCAGTTCTTCTTCGCGCCGATCCTCGGCGGCCTGAGCGACCGCTTCGGCAGGCGGCCGGTGCTGCTCCTGTCGCTGTTCGCCTTCGGAATCGACTATGCGCTGATGGGCCTGGCGCCCAGCCTCGGCTGGCTCTTCCTGGGACGCGCCATCGCCGGCGCGGCAGGCGCCAGCGTGACCACCGCCAACGCCTACATCGCCGACGTCACGCCGGCCGAGAAACGGGCGGCGAACTTCGGCCTGATCGGCGCCGCCTGGGGGGTCGGCTTCGTCATCGGTCCGGTGCTCGGGGGCTTGCTCGGCGAGCTCGGTCCGCGGGTGCCGTTCTTCGCCTCGGCGGCACTGGCGCTGGCCAACGTCGCCTACGGCTTCTTCGTCCTGCCCGAGACCCTGCCGCCCGAGAAGCGGCGACGCTTCGACTGGAGGCGGGCCAACCCGGTGGGCTCGCTGGTGCGCATGGCGAGCCATCCCGTCCTCGGCTCGCTGATCGGCGTCCTGGTGCTCTACCAGATCGCCCACGATGCGAATCCCAGCACCTGGAGCTACTACACGATGGAGCGGTTCGGCTGGAGCGAGCGCGACGTCGGGCTCTCGCTGGGAGTCGTCGGCCTGTCGATCTCGGTGGTCTACGGGGCGCTGGTCGGGCCGATCGTCCGCCGTCTCGGTGAGCAGCGCACGGTGGTCTTCGGTCTGCTCCTGATGGCCACCGGCTTCTTCGGCTACTCGCTGGCCACCCGCAGCTGGATGATGATCGCCTTCATCTTCCCGTTCGCGCTCGGTTGCGTGGCGATGCCGGCGCTGCGCGGGATGATGGCCAATCGCGTCGAGGCCGACGAGCAGGGCGAGCTGCAGGGGGCTCTCACCAGCCTCGCCAGCCTGACCGCGATCGGGGCGCCGCTGCTGATGACCCGGCTCTTCGGCGTCTTTGCCGCCGACGACGCGCCGATCTACTTCCCCGGCATGGCCTTCTTCGTCGCCGGTGCGCTGCTGGTCGGCGCCAGCCTCTGGTTCCTGCGCGCCCGGGCGCGACTCCCGGCGCCGGTGACCCCCGCGGCCGACATCGTCGCCGAGGGAGCCGGTCCGGCGGCGACGCTCTGATCCCGGCGGCGCTGACCCCGGCGGCGGCGAGCGGAGCGAGAAGGCCGGAGCCCCGGTCTCAGTCGGCGCGCAGCGCCTCGGTGGGATGCACCCGACCTGCGCGCAGTGCAGCCGCCGAGGTCGCCACGGTGCAGATCCCGACCAGCACGAGGGCCACGACGCCGAAGGTCAGCGGGTCCAGCGCCGCCACGCCGAAGAGCAGCGAGCTCATCGCGCGGCTGACCAGCGCCGACAGCACCAGTCCGGCGACGGTGCCGCCGACCGCGATGCGCAGACCGTAGCGCGTCACCAGTCCGCGCACGTCGCGCCTCGAGGCGCCCAGCGCGAGGCGGACTCCGAACTCCTTGCGTCGCTGCGCCACGACGTAAGCGATCACGCCGTAGACGCCCACGGCTCCGATCGCCAAGGCGATGACCGCGGCGAGCAGCAGCATCACCATGGCGAACTCCGAGCGCGCCATGGAAGCCCGATGCAGATCGGCCATGGTGCCCGGAGAGGCGAGGGGGAGGTTGGGATTGTGCTTCCACACCGCTTCCTGCACCGCGGCGAGCAGATCGGGATCGTCGGCTCGCGGAGTGCGCAGGGCGAAGGCGAGCGACCGCTGGACCAGCGGGTCCTCACCCCAGAAGCCGCTCATCACCGCCGGCCAGTAGATCGTCGGCACGGTGTCCTCGGCGGGACCGTCGTCGTGGATCGAGCCGACGACGCCGACGATCTCGCGCCAAGCCAGATCTCCCTCCCCGAGCCCGTCGGAGATACGGCGGCCGAGCGCCGCCTGCGCGGAGCCCCAGTGCTCGACGGCGAAATCCTCGGTGACCACGGCCACCAGGAGGCGCTGCTCGAGGTCGTCCCACGTCAGCGTCCGTCCTGCCCGCAGGGTGTTGCCCATCGTCTCGTGATAGCCGGGGAAGACGAACTTGTAGCGCCGCACCGGCGGCATCGACCCGGGCTCGACCGGGAAGTCCTCGACCATCAGCGCGTCGTTGCTGTTCGTGTCGTCCATGGTGAGCGACGTGGTCGCACCGACCGACGCCACTCCCGGCAGACCGGCCAGCTCCTCCTGAATCGTGCGCAGCAGGCGGTAGGCCTCGATCTCGTCCTCCACCTCGGCGCTGGGAACGGCGACGCGGAAGGTGTAGATCGACTCCGGATCGGTGAATCCCGGCTCGACGTCGCGCAGCTCGACGAAGCTGCGCAGCAGCAGACCCGAGCCGACCAGCAGCACCAGGCCGGTGGCGACCTGCGCCCCGACGAGCGCCGCGCGCAGCGGGCTGCGGCCGCTCCCGGCGCCGCCGCGTCCACCCTCCTTGAGGGCGCCCACCATGCGGCCGTGCCGCAGCACCTTCGGATTCAGCGCCGGTCCGAGCCCGAAGAGCAGGCCGCCGAGCAGGGAGATGCCGAGGGCGAAGAGCAGCACGAGGGGATCGATGGTGATCGAGTCGAGACGCGGCAGGCTAGTCGGCTCGAGCGAACGCAGCAGCTCGAGCAGCAGCCAGGCGAGGGGCAGGGCCAGCATGCCTCCGAGCAGACCGAGAGTGACGCTCTCGCCGAGCAGCTCACGCGCCAGACGCCAACGCCCGGCTCCCAGCGCGCCGCGCACCGCGAGCTCGCGCTGGCGGGTCTCGGCGCGCACCAGGAAGAGGTTCGCGACGTTGGCGCAGGCGATCAGCAGCACCATGCCCACGGCGGCGAAGAGGATCCACAGCGTCTGGGAGATGTTGCCGATCAGATCCTCGCTGAGAGGCCGCACGGCTCCGGCGAATCCAGCCTGCTCCAGCATCTGCAGCGAGATCGGTCCGGGGTACCGCTCCGTGGCGAGCGGCAGGAGACGGTCGATCTGGGCGTTCGCGTCGTCCACCGTGAAGCCCGGCGCCAGACGGCCGATGCCGATGTAGTTGAACATCCCGAGTCGCAGGTCGGTGCGATCGATCTTCAGTGGCAGCACCAGATCGACCCGGCGATCGAGGAAATCGAAGCCAGCGGGCAGCACGCCGACGATCTCGCGCGAGGTGCCGTTGATGCGCATCGTCTCGCCGAGCACGTCGCTGCGCCCGCCGAAGCGGCGCTGCCAGGTGCTGTGGGTGAGCAGCACCACGTCGGGAGTATCGGGCAGGTCGTCCTCGGCGGTGGTCAGGCGTCCCAGCACCGGCTCCACCCGCAGCAGCGGCAACACCGTCGAGGTGAAGGTGAGGGCCGGCACCTCCTCGGCCCGCGTTCCGCCGGTGAGAGCGACCCGACGGCTGTTCCACATGCCGACCGATTCGAACGCTTCAGCCTCGTCGAGGTAGAGCTGGTCGAGCGATGCCGACTGGTTGAGGACCTCGAAGTCGAGGCCGGGTGCGGTGTGCCAGACGCCGACCAGTCGATCCGGCTCGTCGTACGGCAGCGGCTCGAGCAGCACCGCGCGCACCACCGAGAAGACCGCGACGTTGGCGGCGATGCCGAGAGCCAGGGTGAGCGTCGCGGTGACGCTGAAGGACGGCGACAGCCGTAGGCGACGGAGCACGGTGCGCAGTGGACGGATCATCGGGCTGGCTCTCGGACCGGTTGGGAGGTCGACTCGACGGGGCTTCCAAGGGCTCGAAGGGCTCCGAACCGAGGCGGCTACGTTTGAATAGACGTGGGGGAACCTGGGCGGGTTTCAGCCGCCGAGCGGGGCTCGGCTACGCTGTCGGTAGATCGCGGCAACTCGGCATTGGAGGAACGGCGGAGATGGGGAGAGCAGAGGTCGAAGCGTCGCCGACGGAGCGGCTCGGCGCGGTCAGCCGCCCGGCCGCGGCGTTCCTGGTCGCGGTCACCTCGTCGTTTGCCGCGTGTATCGCGCCCACCGCGCTCGAAGCGGCCGCCGCGGCCGAGGAGACCGCCAGTCGAAGCGAGGCGCTGCTCGACACGTCGACCTCGTGGAACGGGGGCCCCATCGCCTTTCCGGACGGCGCGGCGAGGGTGATCAGCTCGCGGGTCGAGCTCGACGAGGGAGCGAGCACGCCCTGGCACTGCCACACCGTGCCGATGTTCGCCTACGTCGTCGCGGGCACGGTCGAGGTGCACACCGTGGCCGGCGAGCGCCGGCGCTTCGCGGCGGGCGAGTCGATGGCCGAGGTGGTGCGCACCTGGCACCGGGGCCGGTCGGTGGACGGGCCGGTCGAGATCGTCGTCTTCTTCGCCGCCAGCGAAGGCGTCGAGCCGACCATCGTCGCCGAGTCAGGCGAGGCTCCCGACGCGCGGACCCCGTGCGCCGCCTCGGCGCCTTGACGAGGCCGGTCCGCTTCAGCGCGGCAACGACTCGAGCAGGCTCTGGCGCAGCTGCGGCTCGAGCGCGTCGGCGCGGCGCAGCTGCTGGCGTGCCTCGTCGAGCAGTCCGGCCTCGACCAGCACGACGGCCCGCGCCAGCTGATTGCGGGCGTCGTCGACCGGCGGCAGACGCCCCAGTCGGCGCTCCAGCTCGGCGATCTCGGTCTCGGTGAGGACGCGGAGCCGTGCTTCCGGCGACAGGCGGGCGTCGCCGGAATCCGGCGCCTCGCCCGAGCCACTCTGCAGCACCCGCCAGCTCAGCACACGTCCACGCTCGAGTGGCGCCCGAGGACGCCAGGACGACTCCGTGAGAGGTCCGGAGCTGGCGAGCTGGCGACCGCTGACCGGGTCCGACACCAGCACCTCGAACAGCTGAGGAAGCTCGTCCAAAGCGCCGCTGTCGCCGATCGGGTCGAGACCTCGCGACCAGCGCAGTACCGGGGTCTGCTCGCGCACCGCGGTGAGCGAGGGCGACAGGTCGTGCGGCAGGGAGACCGGTTCGATGGCCGAGATCGCGCTCGGCTCGACCGCATTCGAGTCGGTGGGCTCGGGGCGCAGGTCGGTGAGAGCCGGCGGCAGGTTGAACCGCTGCAGCTCGCGGGCGGCGTTCACCGCCTGTGCAAGGGCCGCCGGCAGCGCAGTGGCGGTGCGTTCGTCGAGCGGCTTCCAGGGGGCGACGAGCTTGGTGCCGAGGAGCGCGGTCACCGCCGGCGTCGCCACCACCAGAAACGCCGCCAGCAGCAGCCGACGGCGTCCGCGGTGCGCCCGGTCCCTGGGTTCCTCCACCATGCGCGCTAGCCTACCGGTCCCCGCCGGTCCGGCCCGGACACGAATGGACCGACGATCGAGATCCACGGCAGGAACCAGATGACATCGAACCAGAGCCAGGGAGCACAGCCGCCGTCCGGCGGCCGGACGACCTCCCGATCGTCGAACCAGAGGCGCACCGGCCGAGCGGGCCGCAGCGCGAGGGTGCTGTCCGGCTGCGCCCTGTCGGCGACGGCGGTGCCGGCGGGATCACTGGTCGGCGGCTTGGTCGCCACCCGCGTCCTGACGACCACCGACATGGGATGGGATCAGCTCGCCGACGCGCTCGGCGGCATGATGGTCGGGGCGCTCGCCGGCGCGGTCGTGGCCGGTGCCGGTATCGCCGCCCTCGACCGGCGACGGCGCTGGCTGGCCAGCGTCGGTGCGCTCCTGGTCGCTGCGGCGGCACTGCTGGGTCTACGTCTCCTGCCGCCGAACGTGGCCACCGCACGCCCGGCCACCGTCGTCGACGTGCCGCCGTTCGAGCCGGCGCTGACGCTGATCCTGTTCGCCGAGAGCCCGGAGGTCTGGGTCGACGCCGCCAGCCCACTGGGCGAAGCGCCATGGCGCCGCTTCGAGGTGCGCAGCGAGAACTGGAGCGCTTTCTGGGAGACCTACGGGTCGCCGTTCGACGGCGCGGCGGGCCGGGAATCCGGGAGCTCCTGCGCCGCCTCCCTGCTCGAGGTCGTGCCCGCTGCCGGGGATCAGAGGATGCTGTCAGACGCTTCCCGCGGCCGGCTCGATCGTCTGGCCGAGGTGCTCGACGTGCTGCCTCATGACCTGGAGCAGCGTTGCGCGGCACACGGTACTGCCGATGGCGCGATCGACGCGCCTTCGTCCGGGCCGCCGTCGCCGGGCGGGCTGCAGCTGCGCTGGAGCGTCGGTGGGCAGGGTGCCGGGGCGGTCGTCACGCCGGCCTGCCAGGAAGCCGTGGCTCCGTTGGCGGAGCTGTTCTCGGAGCTCGTACGGCTGCAGCAGGAGCTCGATGCCACCTGCGAGCAGGCGGTCGGCCTGGCGGCGTTTCAGTCGCCGACCGGCGCCGGGTCCCGACGGGTGGTGGTCGACCGGGCCCAGCGCAGTCCAGCCACCAGCGCCTCGGCGGCAGCGTCGGGACCGTAGTCGGCGGCCACCGCCAGCCCGGCGTCGCGGCGACTGCGCCAGTGCTGCGGATCGCGCAGCAGGCGAGCGGCCTCGCGCGCGAAGCCGGCCTCGTCGTCGTGGGGAAGAAGGGCCGCAGCCGGGGCGGCGAACTCACGGAAGCTGGGGATGTCCGAGGCCACGACCGGCACGCCGCTGGCGAACGCCTCGAGCACCGGCAGGCCGAATCCCTCCACCGGCCAGGACGGGGCGAGCAGCAGGTCGCAGCCGCGCAGCAGCTCGGGCACCTCCGACGGTCGCAGGTGGTGGTGGAACTCACTCGACGGCTCGAGCTTCCGCTCGGCGTCGCACAGTGGCCACTGCGAGAGGCGAACCACCTGGCACTCGAGCCCCTCGCGGCGCAGTCGGCGGACCGCGGCCAGCGCCACGTCGACGCCCTTGAGGTAGAACTCCCAGGCGCCCGTGATCAGGATCCGCGCCGGAGAGGTTGGTCGCTCGCGGCGGGGCAGGAGCGGCCGGAAGGCTGGGTCCACCGGCTGCCGGATGCGGCGTGCCGGGCGCCGGAAACGCTCCTCGATCAGCCGGGTGAGGTGCTCGCTCACCGTCAGCGCCGGCAGCGGCAGGCGGTAGGCCTGATCGATGAGTGGGTGCTCGCCGCGGTTGTGGCTCAGCGCTCCCTCGAACCCCTGGCAGAGGTGCACCGCGGTCGCGCCGCGAGCGCTGGCGGCGTCGCGCGCCGGCGCCAGCGTGGTGTAGAAGGTGCCGACGTAGAGGTCGGCCGCCGGCAGGTGCTCGGCCTCGAGGGCAGGCAGCTCGAGGTAGTCGGCGCCGAGCGAATACCAGGAGGGAGCGGGCGCCGGCGCCGCGACGACGACCCGATGTCCGCGACCCCGGAGCAGGTCGGCGAGCTGCAGCACGACCTTGACGCCGCCGAAGAGCTCCACCCCCGCGAGCACGAACACCACCCGCAGCCGCGACTCGTCGTCGGCGCCGGCCTCCGTCGGCCCCGAACCCGCGCCGGACGGCCCGTCGCCCGGGAGAGGTGCGCCAGCAGGTCTCATCGGCGCATCATAGGCTGACGGCGCCGAGCGCCCCGTCAAGGGGCGGACGACGAACGGCGGTCCTGGACCGGCGGTGAGGAGAAGGATGCGCAGGGAGGTGGTGCGACGATCCGGACGTCCGGCCCCGCCCGGGGTCGACGAGCGTGAGCTGCGTCGCCGATTCGAGGTCGAACGCCGTCTGGCCAAGCGCCTGCGGCTCGCTCCTGCGACCGATCGCGCCCGGCTCTACGGCGAGGTCTACGACGAGTACTACCGTGAGATCGGCGCCACTCGCGAGGCCGGCGATCCGGAGGTGACCAGGCTGCAGCGCCGGCTGCTCGCCCCGCTCCTCGAGCGGCGTACGCGCTTCCTGGAGATCGGTGCCGGCGACGCAGCACTGGCTCGCTCGCTCGTCGGCGAGGTGGCTTCGGTGACGGTGATCGAGGCCTCCGAGGGGGCGGTCGGCGGCGAGCGGCTGGGGATCGACTGGTGCTGGCTGTCGCCGTCGGAAGCGCCGCATCGCCTGGAGCCGCAGAGCGTCGACCTGGCGTTCAGCAGCCACTTCGCGGAGCACCTCCATCCCGACGACCTGGCGGATCATCTGCGCGACGTGCACCGCTGGTGCGCCCCCGGTGGCAGCTACGTGATGGTCACTCCCAACCGCCTCTTCGGGCCACACGACGTCTCGGGCTACTTCAGCCACCAGGCGCAGGGCTTCCATCTCCGCGAGTACACCCACCGCGAGCTCGCGGCCGCCTTCGCGCAGGCCGGATGGCGGGATCTCTCGACCCTCTCCGGAGGTCCGCTGTCGCGGCCGCGGAGACTAGCCCCCGTGCTCCTGGCCGAGCGCCTGCTCGAAGCGATCCTGGCGATGGCACCGGTCGCCGCTCGCGACTGGCTGCTCGAATCGTCGCCGTGGGCTGCGCGGCGTCCCTTCCGACCGCTGGAGCAGGTCGTGCTGCTGGCGCGCCGGTCGGGCCCGGACGGCGCTCCGCCGGCGCCGCAGACGCCCGGTTGACAGCCCGGAGGGGCGGTTGCTGTAATCGGCCGGTGGACGGCCGCGGCAACGCCGCGCCGGTTCTCGAGCGTCGGTGACGGGCCGCCCGCGGGCAGCGACACCGAACGGAGAACAGAACCGCCTCACCCGACCCACTCCGATGAGCTCCTTCGCCACAGCGCCTCGCGTCCAGCCGATCCCGGGCTGGTGGCTGCGCGTGCACCATCACACCACCTGAGCTCAGGGCGGTTGCCCTGGGCCCACGGCCGGGGCAGGGATCCGAGCGCAGCACGAGCGGCCTCCTTCCTCGACCGGAACGGAGGCCTTCTTCTTGTCGTTCGAGAGCGCGGAAAGCGCCCACACCGATCTCGTCGCCACCCTCGGCGACCTCGCCCAGCTGGAGATGCTCGACCAGCTGCCGCGAGGCGCTGCCTCCTGGCTCGAGGTGCGCGCGGATCTGGTCGGCGACGTCGACGTGGCGACGCTGCGCGACCGCTTCCCCGGCGAGCTGCTGTACACCCTGCGCAGCCGCGCCGAGGGTGGCGCCGGAGAGAACGACCCGGCACTGCGCCGCTCCCGCCTGGAGCGCGCCGCCGAGCATTACGACCTGGTCGACTTCGAGATCGACCGTGACGTCGATGCCGCCCACGCCGTCCCGGTGTCGAGGCGCCTGCTCTCCTGGCACGACGATCCGGGCAGCTCGACATCGAGCGAGGAGCTGACCCGGCAGCTGGCCCGGGTCGACGAGGTCGAGGCCCGTTTCCGCAAGCTGGTCACCGCCGCCCGGGAGCCGGTGGACGGTCTCGTCCCGCTCGAGCTGCTGACCCGCGAGAGACGCCGCGACCTGACCTGCTTCGCGCTCGGCGACTCGGCGGCGTGGACGCGCCTGGTGGCGCCGCGACTGGGCTCGGTGTTCGTCTTCGGCAGCCTCGGCGACTCGGTGGCGCCAGGACAGTTCACCGCTCTGCAGCTGGTCGGCGACTACGGCCTCCCCGAGCTGCCGCCGGTGGATGCCTTCTACGGCATCGTCGGCGATCCGGTCGCCGCGAGTCTCTCGCCGCGCATCCACAACGGCGCCTACCGCGACCTCGGTCTGCGGGCCTTCTACCTGCCGTTCCGGGCGCCGGCCTTCGGTGACTTCTGGCTCGAGGTCGTCGAATCCGACCTGTTCGACTGGCTCGGTGCGCCGCTGCGCGCCCTCAGCGTCACGGCGCCCCACAAGAAGTCCGCCCTGGCCGTGGCCGGCGCCAGCTCGCCGCGCGCTCAGCACATCGACAGCGCCAACACCCTGGTGCTCCGCGAGGGGGTGTGGGAGGCCGAGTCGACCGATCCCGAGGGCGTCTCCTACGCCGTCGCGCGCCGCCGGCCGGGAGGCGGTTCGCGGCGCGGAGAGACCCCGCCCGCTGCCCTGGTCAGCGGCGCCGGAGGCGCCGGGCGCGCCGCCGTCGTCGGCCTGCAGGCGATCGGCTACGACGTGACGCTGAGCAATCGCAGCGTCGATCGAGGCGAGCAGGTCGGGCGCCGCCTCGGCGCCCAGTTCCTGCCCCCGTCGGCGGTGCGGGAGTCGGACTACGAGGTCCTGGTCAACGCCACCTCGCTCGGGCGATCGCCGTCCGATCGCCTGCCGCTGCGTCCGGAGCGCTGCCGCGATTCGGCCCTCGTCGTCGACATGGTGTACGGCGCCGAGCCGACCGCCCTCGAGCGCGCCTGCGACGAAGCCGGCATCGAGTCGGTCGGCGGCCGCGAAGTGCTGCTCATGCAGGCGGTGGAGCAGTTCCGCCGCATGACCGGCGTCGAGCTGCCGCTGGCATCGGCCGCCGAGCGCCTGGGGCTGTCGATCTCCGCCGACGCCGCGGCGCTGCGCCGACAGGTCGCCGCTGCCGCCGGAGAGGGCGCCGGCGAGCGCCACACTGACGGGGAGGGATCCCGCCGATGAGGGTTCGAGCCGGGCTGCCGCGTGGGGTTTCCGCGGTCTTCTTCGACGAGGCGCGCCGCCGCCGCCAGATGGAGTGGCGACTCAGTCGTGCCCTCGAGCAGCAGGGCTTCGACGAGGTGATCCTGCCGATCCTCGACTACTACGCCCCCTACGAGACGCTCCTGGCGGAGGCCGAGAAGGAGCGCCTCTACCGCTTCGTCGATCGCGGCGGTCAGATGCTCGCCCTGCGCAGCGACTTCACGCCGCTGCTCGCCCGTCTGCTCGCCCAGCGTCTCGACCCGGCAGCGCTCTCGACGGCTCCGATGCGCCTGTTCTACCGCGGCGACGTCGTACGCCACCAGGAGACCGGGCCGAACCGCCTGCGCGAGACCTCACAGCTCGGCGCCGAGCTGATCGCCGCGCCCGGCGCCCTGGCCGACGCCGCGCTGCTCGAGATCCTGCTCGAGGTCGCCCTGGGGCTGATCGAGGCCGAGCTGCCGGCAGCGTCCGGCGGTGGCAGCGCGGCTTCCGGCAGCGTCGCCGAGGTGGTGCTCGGCTACGCCGGGGCGCTGACCTGCCTGGTCGCCGACTGCGAGCGCCGGGACGAGCTCTCCGCCAGCGTGGCGCGGCGGGATCGCCAGGCCATCCGCGAGATCGGTGGCGCCCGGCGCGACGTCCTGCTCGAGATCGTCGAAGACGGTCTACCGGCAGACCTCGAGGCGCTCGGAGCGGCGGCGGCCGGCCTGCGCGAGGTGGTGTCGGTGGCCGATCTCTTCCGCCAGCGGGCCGAGGGTCGCGGCGTCGCGTTCAGCGTCGACCTGGCCGAGTTCCTGCCCCAGGGACCCCAGGGACAGGGCGGCACCGGATTGCACCACGAGTACTACGACGGCCCGGTGTTCCGGATCTACCTGCCCGGCGCCGCCGAACCGCTCGCCAGCGGCGGTCGCTACGACGCGCTGTTCGCGGCGCTGGGAGCCGACGTCGTCGCGGCGGGATTCTCACTCGGGCTCGACCAGCTGCTCGACGTCAGCACCAACGGGGTGCAGCAGCGCGAGGCGACGGCGGAGACCGCTTCGGGCGACGTGGAGGAGAGCCGGTGATCCGTCTGGCGTTGCCCAAGGGCCGCAATCTCGACCCGACCCTCGACGGTCTGCGCGCCGCCGGTCTCGAGCTGTCGGGGCTCAACGGCCGCCGCCTGCGCCAGGCCTTCCCTGGCGAAGGCGTCGAGGTGCTGCTGCTCAAGGACTGGGATCTGCCGCTCTACGTGGAGCAGGGCATCGCCGACTGCGGCGTGGTCGGCACCGACGTGCTCGAGGAGATGGGCAGCGATCTGCTGGTGCCGCTGCGCTTCACCTCCGGTCGCTGCCGCATGTCGCTGATCGGTCCGCGACCGGAGCCGCCGCAGCCGGGTGACCAGATCCGCGTCGCCACCAAGTACCCACGCTGGAGCGAGCGGCTCCTACGCTCGAGGCCCTGGGGAGTGGAGATCTTCAAGCTCTCCGGCTCGGTCGAGCTCGGCCCGCTGCTGGCCCTCTCGGAGGTGGCGGTCGACATCGTGCAGACCGGGACCACGATCCGCGAGCACAAGCTGCACGAGATCGAGGTGCTGGCGGAGATCGCGCCTTCGCTGGTCGTCAACCGGGCGTCGTACCAGCGCCACCGCACGGCGCTGAACGGGCTCTTCCGTCGACTCGAGGCGGCAGGGGTGGTGGGATGACGACCTCACCGGACAGCGGCCGCGGCGCCTCGGCGCCGACGCTGCGGACCTCGCCGGCGTCTCCGCTGCTGCGCGTCCTCGAGCTCGGCGAGGAGGCGGCGACGGCGGTGCTGCAGCGGCTCGATCGGCGCGGCGACTACACGCTGGCGGGAGAGACCCTCGAGGGCGCCCGCGCCATCGTCGACGCGGTGCGTGCCGGCGGCGACGCAGCGCTGGTCGAGCACGTGCGTCGCTTCGACGGCGACGCCGGCGCGGCCCGCGCCGCCCACCTGCGCCTCGACGTTGGCTCGGTCGACGCCGCGGGCGCGCAGGTCGAGGACGCCGAGCTCCCGGCCGAGCTCCGCGCCGCCGTCGATCGCGCGATCGCCGCGGTCGAGCGCTTCTACGCGCCGCAGGTGCCGCGCAGCCACCGCGAGGTCGACGATGGCGTCCGTCTCGAGGAGCGGGTGCTTCCCTTTCGCCGCGTCGGCCTCTACGTGCCGGGAGGGCGTTTCCCCTATCCCTCGACGGTGATCATGTCGGCGGTCCCGGCGCGACTCGCCGGGGTCGAGGAGATCGTCGTCGCCACACCGCCGGGCGCCTACCGGGACAGCGCCGCGCTGCGCGCCGTGTGCCGCCGGGCCGGGGTCACGGAAGTCTGGGGCATGGGCGGCGCCCACGCGGTGGCGGCGCTCGCCTACGGCACAGAGACGGTGCGCCCGGTCGACTTCATCGCCGGTCCGGGCAACGCCTGGGTGACCGCCGCCAAGCGCCTGGTGTCGCGCGACGTCGGCATCGACAAGGAGGCCGGCCCTTCTGAGGTGGTGATCGTCGCCGACGAGAGCGCGCCGGCCGACGTCATCGCCGCCGATCTGCTCGCTCAGGCCGAGCACGACCCGCAGGCGGCGGCGGTGCTGATCACGACGTCGCGGCGGCTGGCCGTGGCGGTGGCGGCCGAGGTCGAGCGTCAGCTCGGGTCGCTGCCCACCCGCGACACCGCGGCGGCGTCGCTCTCCGGGCTCAGCTGCGCGCTGGTCGCGGCGGACTGGGAGCAGGCGCTGACCGTGGCCGAGCGCATCGCACCCGAGCACCTGCAGCTCATCGGTCCGGACGCCGAGGCGCTCGAGGACCGCATCCGCTGCAGCGGCGCGGTGTTCGTCGGCGCCGCGACGCCGACCGTCTTCGGCGACTATCTCGCCGGGCCGTCGCACGTGCTGCCGACCGGCGGCGCCGCTCGCCACGCCTCGGGCCTCGGACCGCTCGACTTCGTGCGCCGCCAGCACCACGCTGCCTTCAGCGCCGCGGCGGCCGCCGTCGCCGCTCCGCTGGCCGCCGCCTTCGCCCGCCAGGAGGGTCTCGAGGCGCACGCACGCTCGGCGTCCCTGCGCGCCGACTCCGGCACCTCCGCCGAGGCCGATCGCGAAGGCGCATCGCCGGCGCGGTTCGTGCGACCAGAGCTGCGCGATCTGCACGAGTACTCGCTGCACCAGACGCCGTTCGTGCACAAGCTCGACCAGAACGAGGTGCCATGGGACCTGCCGGCCCGGCTCAAGCGACAGGCGAGCGAGCGGCTGCTGTCGCGCAACTGGGCGCACTACCCCGATTTCCACGGCGAACGCCTGCGCACCCTGCTTGGCGAGCGTCACCGGTGGCCGCGCGAAGGCGTGCTGGTCGGCAACGGCTCCAACGAGCTGCTCGGCATCACCCTCGATGCGGTCGTCGGCCCCGGCACCGAGGTGCTGGCGGCGCTGCCGACCTTCGGCCTCTACGAGATGTTCGTGCGCCGCGCCGGCGGCTCCGCCCGCTTCCTGCCGCCGCGGAGCGACCTGGCCCTGCCGTTCGAGGAGATGTGCGCCGAGCTCGAACGGGATCCGACGCGGCCGCTCATCCTGTGCACCCCCAACAACCCGACCGGCGCGGCGCTGGCGCCGCAGCAGGTCGACGAGCTGGCGAGGCGCATCCGGGCGCCGCTGCTGCTCGACGGCGCCTACGCCGAGTTCTCCAGCCACGACTACCGTCCGCTGCTGCGCCGCCACCGCCACCTGGTGCTCTTCGGCACCTTCTCCAAGGCGTGGTCCCTCGCCGGCCTGCGCCTCGGCTACCTGCTCGCCGACCCGGAGCTGGTGCGCGAGCTGATCAAGATCAAGCTGCCGTACAACCTCGGTCACGCGGCCGCGACCATCGGCGAGCTGGTGCTCGAGCAGCCCCGCTGGGGCGAGCGCTGCGTGCGCCTGATCGTCGGGTTGCGCGAGAAGTGGCGGCGGATGCTGACCGAGGCGGGGCTCGAGGTGTTCCCTTCGCAGGGCAACTTCCTGCTGCTGCGGCACCGGCGCATGGAGGAGATCCGCCTGGCGCTCGCCGAGCGCGGCATCCTGATCCGCAAGATGAGCCACTACCCGGGGCTCGCCGGCTGCGCCCGTCTCGGTATCGGCTCGGGGCGGGCGCTGCGCGACACGCGCGCCGCGCTGACCGAGATCCTGGCCTCGCTGCCGCCCGAGCCGCCGGCCGGCCCGGCCGCATCAGGCGCCGCGACCGGCGATCACGAGGAGAGAGACGCATGAGCACCAGCAGCGACCTGCCGGCGCCGGCAGCCCCGGCCACAGAGACCGAGTCGCGCCGCGGCTCGGTGAGCCGTGAGACCTCGGAGACCCGCGTCGAGGCCGAGTTGAGCCTCGATCCGCCAGCCGGCGGTCTGCAGCGTCAGATCGAGGCGCCGAACGGCTTCTTCGCCCACATGCTCGATGCGTTGACCCGTCACGCCGGCTTCGGTTGCCGCATCGTCGCCGACGGCGACACCCACGTCGACCTGCACCACACCGTCGAGGACGTCGGCATCGCCCTCGGCGAGGCGCTGCGCCAGGCCCTCGGCGAGCGCGCCGGCATCGCCCGATTCGGCACCGCCTACGCGCCGCTCGACGAGGCGCTGGCGCGGGCGGTGGTCGACCTCTCGGGACGGGGCTTCCTGGTCCTCGAGATGGAGGATGCCCTGCGCCGCAGCTGGGTGACGCGCGACTTCCCGATGACCCTGGTCGAGGACTTCCTGCATGCCTTCGCCGACCGCGGCCGCCTCACCTTGCACGTCGACGTGCTGCGGGCGCGCAACGGTCACCACGCCGCCGAGGCGGCGTTCAAGGCGGTGGCGTTGGCGCTGCGCCAGGCGGTGGCTCGGCGGCCGGGCGAGCTCGGGGTGCCGAGCACCAAGGGGACGCTTTCCCGATGAGCGAGCGCAGGGTGTCCAGCGGCCCCGAGGTGGCGCGCGATGACGCGGTCGACGTCGCCGCGGCGGGGCGCGGATCGGCGAGCGTGCAGATCGTCGACCTCGGCGTCGGCAACCTCGGCAACCTCCAGCGCGCCGTCGCGGTGTGCGGTTGGCGCGCCGCCATCACCACCGACCCGGGGGCGGTGCAGAGCGCCCGTGCCGTGCTGCTGCCGGGAGTCGGCGCCTTCCGGCCGCCGCGCGAGGCGCTGCGCGGCGAGCTCGAACGGGCACTGCGCCAGGCGCTGGCCGACGGTGCCTGGCTGCTCGGCATCTGCGTCGGCTTCCAGCTGCTCTACGAGGGCAGCGAGGAGTTCGGCGACTGCGACGGGCTGGCGCTGCTGCGCGGCACGGTGCGGCGACTGCCGGAGTCGGTGCCGCTGCCGCACATCGGATGGAACGCCCTGCGGGCTCAGGACTGGAGCCATCCCCTGCTCGCCGGAGTGGCGCCGGGTGCGCACGCCTACTTCGTGCACAGCTTCGCTGCCGACGCCGCCACCGACGAGGAGATCGTCGCCACCTGCCTGCACGGCCGCGAGTTCCCGGCGATCGCCGGACGCGGACGGGTCTTCGGCACCCAGTTCCATCCCGAGAAGAGCGGCGAGGCGGTGGGGTTGCGGGTGCTGACCAACTTCCTGCGTCTCGCCGGCGCCGACGACGCGCACGCCGGGCGGGAGAGAGCCGAGGTGACCTCCCGATGAGCGCTCTGCGAGAGTCCTCGTCCATCGAGCTGCTGCCGGCGATCGACCTGCGCGGTGGCCGCGTCGTGCGCCTGCGCCGCGGCGACGACGAGCAGCGCACCACCTACACCGAGGCGCCCGGCGACGTGCTGCGCCGCTATCGCGATGCCGGCATCGCGCGCGTGCACGTGGTCGACCTCGACGCCGCCTTCGGTGAGAAGCCCCAGCGGGCGCTGATCGAGCGTTTGATCGCGACCCCGGAGGCGCCTTCGATCCAGCTCGGCGGCGGCCTCCGCGAGGAGGCGGACATCGAGTGGGCGCTGTCGGCCGGCGTCGAGCGGATCGTCGTCACCTCGATGATCGTGCGCCGCTGGGAGCTCTTCCGCGAGGTCGCCACGAGGTGGCCGCGCCGGGTGGTCGCCGCCCTCGACGTCGACGGAGGCGAGCTGCGCACCGCCGGCTGGACCGAGAGCGCCGACCTGCCGCTCGAGGAGGTGTGCAGGAGGCTGCAGCCGCTGCCGCTCGCCGCGGTCCTGGTCACCGACATCTCACGCGACGGCATGGGCAGCGGTCCGAACTTCGATCTGGCGCGCTACCTGGCACGCGCCGTCGGCGTCCCCGGAATCCTCTCGGGCGGCGTGGCGACGCTCGGCGACCTGCGCCGGGCGGCGACGATCCCCGAGCTCTCGGCGGTGATCGTCGGCCGCGCCCTCTACGACGGCCAGGTGACGCTCGAGGACGCGCTGCTGGCGTGCCGCGGCGCCGAGGTGTCCCAGTGAACGTGGGCAGGCGCGGCGCCGAGGGACCCGCCCGGTCGTCGACCGGGCTGACCCACCGCATCATCCCCTGCCTCGACGTCGCCGGCGGCCGGGTGGTCAAGGGGGTGCGCTTCAAGGACCTCACCGAGCACGGCGACCCGGCCGAGGCGGCGCGCCGCTACGCCGAACAGGGTGCCGACGAGATCGTCTTCCTCGACATCTCCGCCGCCCACGAGCGGCGCGACACCCAGCTCGACTGGGTGCGGCGCACCGCCGAGCAGGTGTTCGTGCCGCTCTCGGTCGGTGGCGGCGTGCGCGGCGTCGAGGACGCCCGCAACCTGCTGCTCGCCGGCGCCGACAAGGTCGGCATCAACACCGCGGCGGTGGCGCGGCCGCAGGTGCTCACCGAGCTCGCCGAGCGCTTCGGTTCGCAGTGCGTGGTGATCTCGATCGACGCCCGCCGGATCGCCGAGGGCGAGAGCGCGGGCGACCCACGTTGGGAGGTGGTCACCCACGGCGGCCGCAGCGAGACAGGCCGGGACGCGATCGAGTGGGTCGGCGAGTGCGTCGAGCGGGGAGCCGGCGAGATCCTGCTGACCAGCATCGACGGCGACGGCACCCAGCAGGGGTACGACCTCGAGCTGATCCGCCGGGTCTGCCGCGAAGTCCCGGTACCGGTGATCGCGTCCGGCGGGGTCGGCACCCTCGAGCACCTGGCCGAGGGCCTCGAGGCCGGCGCCGCGGCGGTGCTGGCGGCGTCGATCTTCCACCACGGCACCCACACCGTCGAAGAGGCCAAGCGCCACCTCGCGGGCCGCTTCCCGATGCGGCTGGACGACGTCGGATCGACTGGCGGCGCGGCGGAGGACGCGAGATGAGCGACGCCGGAGCGATCCGTAGCGAGACGGAGCTCGAGCTCGATCTGGAGGGCCTGCGCTTCGACGACCGTGGCCTGCTGCCGGTGGTGGTGCAGCACGCCGTCACCGGGCGGGTCCTGATGGTCGCCTGGGCCGACCGCGAGGCGCTCGAGAAGACGCTCGCGACCGGACGTGCGCATTTCTTCTCGCGCTCGCGCCAGCAGCTCTGGCGCAAGGGAGAGACCTCCGGCAACGAGCTGCGGGTGGTCGGGCTGCGGGCCGATTGCGATGCCGACACGCTGCTGCTCAAGGCCCGGCCGCTGGGGCCGACCTGCCATCTCGGCACCACCTCGTGCTTCGAGCCCGATCCCTGCGCGCTCGAGCTCGGCTGGCTCGCCGCGGTCCTAGGGCAGCGCGCCGGGCAGCCGCCGGAGGAGAGCTACACCGCGCGTCTGCTGCAGCGCGGCGTCGACCGGGTGGCGCAGAAGGTCGGCGAGGAGGCCACCGAGACGGTGGTCGCGGCGCTGCGCGCCGACAGCGAGAGCAGGCTGGGGAGCGACGGCCTCGAGGCTGCACGCGATGCGCTGGTCGGCGAGAGTGCCGACCTGCTCTACCACCTGCTGGTGCTGCTGCAGAGTCAACGCGTCGACCTCTCGGAGGTCGCCGCCGAGCTCGAGCGCCGCCACCATGGCGGCCACCGCGACGAGGCGGAAGGAGGAGAGCGATGAACGTCGTCGCGGCGCGTCCGGGCGGGATGCCCGACGCCGGAGCCGGAACGGTGCGGGCGATGCCCCACCTGCGCGAGTTCCTTGCCGACGAGCTGACGCCGCTGGCGATCTACCGCAAGCTGCGCGATCGCTCGCCCTACCGCTTCCTGCTCGAGAGCGTCTCGAGTGGTGGCCAGGTCTCGCGCTGGTCGTTCCTCGGCGGCCGGCCGAGCGAGGTCTACTTCCTGTTCCCCGACCGCGTCGAGGTGGAGGGCCCGGACGGTGAGCGCGTCGCCCTCGAGGGGCGCCCGCTCGCGGTGCTGCGTCAGCGGCTGGAGCGCATCCGCGCCGAGCCGCTGCAGGTCGGGCGCGGCGAGGTGCCGTTCACCGGCGGCTTCGTCGGCTACTTCGGTTGGGACCTCGTGCGCATGCTCGAGCGCCTCGGCGAGCGGCCCCCCGATCCGTTCGGCCTGCCGGTGGCGATGCTGGCGCGCTACGACGCGCTGGTCGTCTTCGACCACGTGCGCCAGCGCATGATGGCGATCTCGAACGAGGTCGAGGGCGAGATCGATCGCGCCGCCGCGTTCGAGCGGCTCGAGGAGATGACCGCGGTGCTGCAGCAGGTCGGCAGCAGTCAGGCGCTGGCGCTGCCCGACGGGGTCGAGATCGCCGCCGAGGTCGGGCCGCCGTCACTCTCGGCGGAGCAGTACCGTGACGCGGTCTCGCGCGCCAAGCAGTACATCCGCGCCGGCGACATCTTCCAGGTGGTGCTGGCGCGGCGCTGGGAGATCGAGCGCAGCCTCGATCCTCTGCTCCTGTACCGCGCCCTGCGCACGGTGAACCCTTCGCCCTACATGGTGCTGGTCGAGTCGCCCGAGGTGTCGCTGGTCGGCGGCTCGCCCGAGATGCTGGTGCGCGCCAAGGGCGACCGCTTCGGCATCCGGCCGATCGCCGGCACCCGCCCACGCGGCGCCACCGCCGCCGACGACGCGCGTCTGGCGCGCGAGATGCTCGCCGATCCGAAGGAGCGCGCCGAGCACGTCATGCTCGTCGACCTCGGTCGCAACGACCTCGGTAGGGTGTCGGCGCCGGATCAGGTCGAGGTGCCGACGTTCATGGAGATCGAGTACTACTCTCACGTCATGCACATCGTCTCCAGCGTCGAGGCTCGGCGCGGTCCGGGCCGCACTGCGCTCGATGCGCTCTTCGCCACCTTCCCGGCCGGTACCCTCTCCGGGGCGCCGAAGATCCGCGCCATGCAGATCATCGACGAGCTCGAGCCGGAGGCGCGTGGGGTGTACGGTGGGGCCGTCGGCTACCTGTCCTACACCGGCGACCTCGACACCTGCATCGCGATCCGCACCCTGGTGGTCGAGCCGGGCCGCACCACGGTGACCGCAGGCGCCGGCCTGGTCGCCGATTCCGATCCGTACCGCGAGGAGGAGGAGACGCGCAACAAGGCGGCGGCGCTGCTCCATGCGGTGGCGCTGGCGGCGGAGATGCAGCGGAGGGGAGCCGAATGAGTCGAAGGAGCCAGGAGGACGCGAGGCCGACCGCACCGGTCGAAGCCGCCGGCCCGCATCTGGAGGACCAGACGATCTGGCGCCTCGGCGACGGGGCGCTGCGGGTGCTGGTGATCGACAACTACGACTCGTTCACCTACAATCTGGTGCAGACCTTCATGCGCTACGACGTGGCGCTCGAGGTCGTGCGCAACGACCACTTCACCGTCGCCGAGTGCCTCGAGTACGTGGCGGAAGCCAGTGACTGCCTGGTGCTCTCGCCGGGGCCCGGGAGGCCGGAGCACGCAGGCATCTGCGTCGACCTGCTGCGCAGTGAGGTGGACGTGCCGATCCTCGGCGTCTGCCTCGGTCACCAGGCCCTCGGGCTGGCCTTCGGCGCCCAGGTCGACGGCGCGCCCCATCTCATGCACGGCAAGACCTCGTCGGTGCACTTCGACGATCCGGCGCAGGGGTCGGCGGGGCGCCACGAGATGTTCGCCGGGCTCGACAGCCCGTTCGTCGCCACCCGGTACCACTCGTTGCGGGTGCCCGAACGAACGCTGCCGGCGAGCGAGCTGGTGCCCCTGGCGTGGTCGGAGGACGGGGTGCTGCAGGCGATGGCGCATCGCCGGCTGCCCTACTGGGGCGTGCAGTTCCACCCCGAGTCGATCCTCACCGACGCCGGCCCGCGTCTGCTACTCAACTTCCTGCGCTTCGCGGCGCGCCATGCCGGCGTGGCGGCACAGCTCGGTGAAGCGGAGCTGGAGGCGGCGTCGTGAGCGCGCCGGCGGAGGGCGAGCGGCTCGAGCCTCGGCGTAGCCTCGAGCAGCTGATCAAGCGCAACAACCTCGGTCGCGAGCGCACCGAGGAGCTGTTCGGCCGGTTGATGGACGGCGAGCTGAACGAGGTCGAGAAGGCGGCACTGCTGGTCGCCCTCGCCTGCAAGGGGGAGACGCCCGAGGAGATCGCAGGGGCGGCGACGGCGATGCGCCGTCGCGCGGTGCGCATCCCGCACGGTCTCGAGGGAGTGATCGACACCTGCGGCACCGGCGGCGACGGCAGCGGCTCGTTCAACGTCTCGACCGCTGCCGCGCTGGTGGCCGCGGCGGCAGGCGCCAGGGTGGCCAAGCACGGCAACCGCTCGATCTCCAGCCGATCCGGCTCCGCCGACGTGCTGGCGGAGCTCGGCGTCACCATCGAGCTGCCGCCCGAGGAGCTCGGTGCCGCGCTCCACGACGTCGGCATCTCGTTCCTGTTCGCGCCGCGCATGCACCCGGCGATGCGCGAGGTGATGCCGGTGCGCCAGCAGCTCGGCGTGCGCACCCTGTTCAACGTGCTCGGGCCGCTGACCAACCCGGCCGGCGCCAGGCGACAGCTGATCGGCGTCTACTCGCACCGGCTGGTGGCGCCGATCGGTCAGGTGCTGCTCGAGCTGGGCAGCGAGCACGCGCTGGTTGTGCACGGCTCGGACGGGCTCGACGAGCTGACCACCACCGGCGTCAGCTTCGTCGCCGAGGTCAAGGACGGCGACGTCGAGCTCTACGACCTGCGTCCCGAGGCCTTCGGTATCGAGCGCGCCGCCCCCGCCGCGCTGCAGGGCGGCTCGCCGGCGGAGAACGCCGAGCGGATGCGTCGGCTGCTCGCCGGCGAGGCCGGGCCCCTGGCCGACATCACGGCACTCAACGCCGGCGCCGCCCTCTACGTCGGCGCGGTGTGCGACTCGCTCGAGCAGGGCATCGAGCTGGCGCGCCAGCAGCTCCGCAGCGGCGCCGCGGCGCGCAAGCTCGAGGAGCTGGTGGCGTTCGGTCAGGCGGCGCGGCGCCGCGCGGAGGCAACCGGGGGCGTCGACGACTCCGCCGGCGCGAAGGGGGAGGCGCCGAGGTGAGCGTCTGCCTCGATCCCGGGCTCCAGGGCGGCGCGGTGGCCGACGTCCTGGTGCGCATCGTCGAGCGCCGTCGCCGGCGTCTGCGCGAAGAGCCCCGTCACAGCGTCCGGCTCGAGGGCGCGGGCAGCGCTCCGCCCGACTTCGCTGCCGCGCTGCGCGCCGCCCGCAGCGGCTCCGCGAGCGCGATCATCGCCGAGGTCAAGATGGGCTCGCCCAAGCTCGGCGACCTGCGGGGACGGATCGACCCCGAGCGCCAGGCCCGCATCTACCGCGACGCCGGTGCGGCGGCGCTCTCGGTGGTGGTCGAGCCCGATCACTTCCATGGCAGCTACGAGCTGCTGCGCCGCTGCGTGATCGAGAGCGGGCTGCCGGCGATCGCCAAGGACTTCGTCGTCGACGAACGTCAGCTCGACGCCGCCGCCGAGGCCGGAGCCTCGGCGGCGCTCCTGATCGCCGCGCTCTACGAGCGCGACGAGCTCAGCCGTCTCGCCGACGAGGTGCGCCGGCGCGGTATGGCTCCGCTGATCGAGACCCACTCGGGCAGCGACGTGGCGAAGCTGCGAGGGGACGACGCTTGGGAGCTGGTCGGGGTCAACAACCGCGATCTGCGCACCTTCGCCGTCGACCTGCGGCACTCGATCGATCTGCTGCCCGATCTGCCTGCCGGTGCGCTGCGCGTCGCCGAGAGCGGCATCGCTGGCCGCCGGCAGGTCGAGCAGCTCGAGTCAGCGGGTTTCGACGCCTTCCTGGTCGGCGAGTCGCTGCTGCTGGCCGAGGATCCGGCCGCCCAGCTGCGTCTGCTGCGCGGTGTGTCCGGAGCAGCGTCGGAAGGCTCCAGCGAGGGGCGCTCGTGAGCTCGTCGGCCGCCGCCGTCGGCCGGGCCGTGCGGGTGCCGGGAAGGCCGCGGGTGAAGATCTGCGGCGTCACCACGGTCGAGGACGCGCTGACCAGCTGCGCCCTGGGAGCCGACCTGCTGGGGCTCAACTTCTATCCCCCGTCGCCGCGCTGCCTCGACCTCGAGACGGCCGGGCGGATCGCCGCCGCGGTGCGCCGCGAGCATCCCGAGGTGCTCCTGGTGGCGGTGGTGGTCGACCTCGGGGACGAGGAGCTGCGGCGCATCGAGCGCGAGGTCGGCGTCGACCTGGTGCAGTTCCACGGCGACGAGCCGGCGGCGCAGGTCGCGGCCTGGGCGCCGCGCGCCATCCGCGCCCTGCGCCTCGGCGCCGGGGCGACACGCGCGGAGCTCGCCGCATGGAGTCACTGCTGGGGTGTCCTCATCGACGCCCCGCACGCGGTGCTCCGCGGCGGCACCGGAGAGACCTGGGACTTCGGCGCGGTGCGCACGCTGGCCGGAGAGGCTCGGCTGCTCCTGGCCGGAGGACTGCGGCCCGACAACGTCGCCGCTGCGGTGGCCGCGGTGCCCGGAGCCTGGGCCATCGACCTGTGCTCCGGGGTCGAGGCATCGCCCGGGCGCAAGGATCCGGATCGGCTGGCGGCACTCTTCGAAGCCCTGTCGCCTGCATCCTCCGGGCGGACCGCCTGACCGCGGCCTGCAGCGGCTCGACGCTTTCACCGACAGATTCCGAGAACGAGGACCGAGCGCATGGCGAAACCGAGACTCAGCACCTCCTACCCCGACGAGCGCGGCTACTTCGGCCCCTACGGCGGCCGCTTCGTCGCCGAGACCCTGATGGGGCCGATCGAGGAGCTCGAGAGGGCCTACCGCAAGGCGCAGAAGAGCAGGCAGTTCCGCCGCGAGCTCGAGCAGCTGCTGAAGGACTACTGCGGCCGCCCCACGCCGCTCTACCACGCCCGCCGGCTCAGCGAGGAGCTCGGCGGAGCGCAGATCTACCTCAAGCGTGAGGACCTGCTGCACACCGGGGCACACAAGATCAACAACGCTCTCGGTCAGGCGCTGCTGACCCGCCGCATGGGCAAGCCGCGGGTGATCGCGGAGACCGGCGCCGGTCAGCACGGAGTGGCCACCGCAACGGCCGCGGCGCTGCTCGGCCTCGAGTGTGTCGTCTACATGGGCACCGAGGACATGGAGCGCCAGCGTCTCAACGTCTACCGGATGCGCCTGCTCGGCGCCGAGGTGGTCGGTGTCGACTCCGGATCGCGCACCCTCAAGGACGCCATCAACGAGGCGCTGCGCGACTGGGTCACCAACGTCGAGACGACCCACTACATCCTCGGCTCGGTGCTCGGTCCGCACCCGTTCCCGGCGATGGTGCGTGACTTCCACAGCGTCATCGGCGAGGAGGCGCGTCGCCAGCTGCGCGAGCAGACCGGCCGCTGGGAGCCCGACGTCGCCATCGCCTGCGTCGGTGGCGGCAGCAACTCGATCGGTCTCTTCCGCGCCTTCCTCGACTCTCGCAAGGTTCGGCTCATCGGCGTCGAGGCGGGTGGCAGCGGCGGCGGGCTGGGTGAGCACGCGGCCCGCTTCGAGGGCGGCTCGCTCGGTGTGCTGCAGGGCACCCGCACTCTGGTGCTGCAGGACCAGGCCGGCCAGGTGGCGCCGACGGCCTCGGTCTCGGCGGGCCTCGACTACCCGGCGATCGGTCCGGAGCACGTCTTCCTGTACGAGCGCGGTCGCATCGAGTTCACCAGCGCCGACGACGCCAGGGCGGTCGAGGCCTTTCACCGGCTCGCGCACACCGAGGGCATCCTGCCGGCGCTCGAGACGGCGCACGCCATCGCCGAGGTGCTAGAGCTGGCGCCGCGCCTGGGCAGGAAGCAGATCGTCCTGGTCAACCTCTCGGGGCGCGGCGACAAGGACGTCGAGTCGGTGATGGCCTGGGACCGGCGACACGGCGAACAGGCCGCCGAAGACCAGGAGGACCCGTCGTGAGCCCGCCACTGCTGGGGTCGAAGAAGCGCACCCCGATCGCGTCGGCCCTGCGCCGGGCGAAGAAGGGCCGCCGCGCGGCGTTCATCCCCTACATCACTGCCGGCGACCCCCATCTCGATGCCACCCCGCGGCTCGTCGAAGCGCTCGAGGAGGCCGGCGCCGACATCGTCGAGCTCGGCGTTCCGTTCTCCGATCCGATGGCCGACGGCCCGGTCAACCAGCGCGCGGCGTACCGGGCGCTGCAGGCCGGTACCACCCTGTCGGGGATCCTCGACCAGCTGACCGCCCGTCGCGACCGGATCCGGGTGCCGATCGTGCTCTTCACCTATCTGAATCCGATCGTCGCCATGGGCGTCGACGAATTCGTCGAGCGCGCCGCGCACGCCGGCGTCGCCGGCGTCCTGTGCGTCGACGCCCCGCCGGAGGAGATCGAGCACGACCTGGTCGCCGAGCTGCGCCGTCGCGGCATCGATCCGATCTTCCTGCTCGCGCCGACTTCGTCGCGCGAGCGGATCAAGCGAGTCGCGAAGCTCGCCTCGGGCTTCGTCTACTACGTCTCGCGCCTCGGCATCACCGGCGAGCAGGCGGCCCTGGCACCGCAGCTGATCTCCGAGGTCAAGCGCCTACGCCGCCGGGTCGGCGTGCCGGTGGCCGTCGGCTTCGGGATCTCCACAGCGGAACAGGTGCAGGCCGTCGGCGAGGTCGCCGACGGTGTCGTCGTCGGCAGCGCCCTGGTGCGGGTGGTCGAGGAGGGCGCCGAGGCCGGTCTGTCGACGGCGGAGATCGCCGAGCGGCTCGGTGCGCGTGCGGCGGAGCTTCTGAGCAACCGGTAACCTGGCCCTGCGTCCCGATGCCGATCGCCGCCTCGTCGCGGCGCAGGATCGGTGGAGCTGAGCGACCGTGCCCGATCTCGATTGGAACCAGGCCACCTGGTCGAGCGACGCCAACTGGCGCGATCACGGCGAAGAGTGGTCGGCCCACTGGGGTGGCACCGAGGCGCTCTGGCGCGAGGTGATCGCGCCGCGCATCGCGCCCCTGCTCCCGGCCCGTCGGGCGGTCGAGATCGCCCCCGGGCACGGGCGCTGCACCGAGTGGCTGCGGCGATCCTGCGACAGCCTCGTCGGCATCGACCTCAATCCCGAGTGCGTCGCGGCGTGTCGTAGCCGATTCGACGGCGAGCAGGGCCTCGAGTTCCGCGTCAACGACGGCCGCAGCCTGCCCGGTGTCGAGGACGCCAGCGTCGACCTGGTGTTCTCCTTCGATTCGCTGGTGCACGTCGACCGCGAGGCGCTGAGCTCCTATCTGCGAGAGGTCGCCCGGGTCCTGGCGCCCGGCGGCGCCGCCTTCCTGCACCACTCGAACCTCGGCAGCCACCGGCGGTTGTGCGCGCTGTCGCGGCGCCTCACCGGCCCTCCGGTGCCCTACCGCCTCGGTCGCTGGCTGCGGCGCAACCTGCTGATCAACCCTGCCTGGCGCGCCGAGGACGTCAGCTGGAGGACGGTGCGACGCGATGCCGCGGCCGCCGGTCTGGTCTGCGTGTCGCAGGAGCTGGTCAACTGGGAGAACCGGGCGCGGCTGGTCGACTGCTTCAGCGTGCTGCGTCGCGCGCCCGACGTCGACATCGGCCAGGCGCTCCCCGAGCCGATCGCCAACCGGGGCTTCATGCGGCAGGCGCGCCAGATCCGTGCCCGGTCGCTGGGCAGCGGTTGAGGAGCTCGGACAGCTCTGCCCGGATCGGACGCGAATCACCCTGCCGATCACCCTGAAGGCTGCCGACTGGCCAGTCGCCTGCCGGTCGCTGCTAACGTCGCACGTGGGACGGTGGCGCCAACGCCGAAGAGGGAAGCCGGTGGGAATCCGGCACGGCTCCCGCCACTGTGACCGGGGACACGCTCGTCCCGGGACGCCGCTCGCGTGAGGCGGCGAGTCCGAGCCACTGGCGCAACGGGGCATCGCTCCAGCCGGGAAGGCGACGAGGTCGTGGAGGATCCGGAAGTCAGGAGACCTGCCGTCCCTCAGACAGAAGCGGGAGGCTTCGACATGCAGAGGGAAACGATCCGTCTCCTCGGCGGTCGGCGTGCGGCAGGCTGCACGGCGATCCTGGTATTCACTTCGATGACTCTCTCGGCGGCATCGACGGCGTCGCCCCGGGACGCGTCGACCGAGAGCACGCAAGCGTCCGACCCGTCACCGGCGGCTCCGAGCGACGGCGCGGCGAGCGCGGTATTGCTCGACCGGGTCACGGTCACCGCGACCGGCGAGCGTCGCGAGGCCGACGAGGTACCCCTCGCGGTCTCGGTGATCACGCGAGGGGAGATCGAGCGGTCCGGCGAAGAGTCGGTCGCCGACCTGTTGCGTAGGCTGCCCGGCACGATCTCCCTGCGCAGCGGCGACGAAGGCGGAGCGGGCTCGCTCTTCCTACGCGGCACCGAGTCCGACCACGTGCTGGCCCTGTTCGACGGCGTGCGCCTCAACTCGCCCTACTTCGGAGGCTACGACTGGTCGCTGATGCCGACCGCCGGAGTGGAGCAGATCGAGGTGGCGCGTGGGCCCTTCTCGGCCCTCTGGGGCGCCGACGCGATCGGCGGCGTGGTCAACGTGATCCCGCAGCGGGCCGAGCCGGGCACGCGGCTGAGGCTGGTCGGTGAAGCGGGCGACGACGACTGGCTGCGGCTCGAAGGCCTGCTCGGCTGGGGCGACGACCAGTGGGACCTGCTCGCCTCGTACTTCGATCGCGAGGGCAGCGGCACGCTGCCCAACAGCGACTTCTCCAACCGCCAGGTCCTCGTCGACGGCGGCTACCGCTGGGGCGACGGGAATCGCGCCGCGGCCCTCTACCAGGATCTCGATTCGGTCCTCGGCATCCCGTTCTCGAGCCCCCTGAACCTGACCCCGAACCGGCGCCAGAGCTCGCAGCAGAGGCTCGTGTCGACGCCGCTCTCGTTCCAGTTCGGGCGCTCCTGGGCCTTCGAGCTGACGCCGTCCCTGGTCGAACGCACGCTCGTCTTCCGCGATCCGGACGATCCGGGCGGCTTCACCGCGTCGGACACCTTCGCCGACACCGCCCAGGTGCGCCTGGCCAGTCATCACGATCTTGGGAGAGGTGGACGACACGAGCTGTCCTGGGGCGGCGAGTGGCGCCGCGACGAGGTCGACGCCGGCAGCTCGTTCGGCATCGACCTGTCGGGGCAGCGTTCCTCGGTCAGCGGCCTGTTCGCCCAGGACGTGTGGCAGGTGTCGCAGCGACTGACGGTGATCGTCGGGGCCCGTTGGGACGAGGCCGACGAGTGGGGATCGGAGCTCTCACCGCGCCTGGCGCTCGGCCTGCGGCTCAGCGATGCGGTCGAGCTCCGCGGCAGCTACGGCGAGGCGTTCCGGCAGCCGTCGATCGGCGAGCTGTACTTCCCGTTCTCGGGCAACCCGGAGCTCGACGCCGAGAGGTCGCGCTCGTTCGAGGTGGGTCTACTCTCGTCGTTCGGAGGCCAGCGACTGGAAGTGGCGGCGTTCTCGACCGAGACCACGGGTCTGATCGACTTCGACTTCGCCAGCTTCTCCTTCGCCAACCTCGAACGGGCGGAGGTCCGTGGCGTCGAGGCGAGCTGGGCCGCACCGGTGTCGGGGCGTCTGCTTTCGACCTTGCAGGCGACCTGGCTCGACAGCGAGGACCAGGACGGACTCGAGCTGCTGCGCCGCCCCGAGTGGAGCGGCGGCTGGATCCTCGGCGGACGGCTCGGGAGGCGCTGGCGGGCAGACCTCGCTGTGCTCTACGTCGGCGAGCGGCGCGACGTCGACGCGGTGACGTTCGGGCGAACGGAACTGGGGGGTCACGTGACCTCCGACCTGACGATCGGTTTCGAGCTCCTGCCGGGGCTCGAGCTCGACCTGAGGGCGCTGAACGCGCTCGACCGCGACTACCAGGAAGTCGATGGCTATCCGGCGCCTGGACGACGGCTCGTCGCCGGTGTGCGCTGGTCGCGTTGAACCCGCCGCCTTCCTGATCGATCGGCCGCGTGCCCGTCTCCGCGGGCACGCGCCATCCGCCCATCGCCGGAGAGCTCGCTCCGTCCGGCTCCTCAGGCCAGGCTGCCGCCGCAGCTGCTGCCGGCGCCTGCGGTGCAGCCGTAGCAGTGGTCGCCGGTGACGATGCGGCGACCGGCGAGATCCTCGGCGCTGACGTCCCACAGGCGCAGGTGCTCAGGATCGGCCATGTCGAGGTCGAGCGCGCGGTTGAAGTCGCAGTCGGACAGCCGGCCCTGCGAGTCGACGTGGATCTGGTGGCGGCACATCAGTCCCTCGACGGTCGAGGGGTTGAACGCGGTGACCAGCAGGTCGAGGTACTGCTCGAGCTGGCCGGCGCGCTCGAGGTCGGCGCGCCAACGCTTGATCGGCATGTTGGTGATCGTCCACAGCTGGTCGAAGACGAGACCGAAACGCTCCTTGAGCTCGCGTCGGTAGTCTTCCTGCAGGCTCGCCTCGGGTGGCGGCAGGTGCGGGCCGTTCGGGTTGTAGACCAGGTTGAGCGGCAGCTCGGGGTCGCTGCCGTAGCCGACCTCGTTGAGCCGGCGCAGCCCCTCGACCGAGGCGTCGTAGGCGCCGCGTCCACGCTGGTGGTTGACGTTGTCCTCGAGGTAGCAGGGCATCGAGGCCACCACCTCGACACGGTGCTCGGCGAGGAAGGCGGGGATCCAGTCGTAGGTGGCGCCGGTGCGGCGGTCCCGATGCACGATGATCGTGGGGTTGCAGCGGTCCATCACGTGCAGGCCGCGCTGCCGGGCTCCACGCACCAGATCGCGGAAATGGGGGTTCATCTCGGCCGAGCCGCCGGTGATGTCGACCGTGCGCACTCCGGGGTTCTCGTCGAGCCACGAGAGGATCCGCTGCACCGTCTCGCGGCTCATGTTCTCGTGGCCGCCGAGACGCTTCGGTCCCGACTCGACGTGACAGTGCCGGCAGGCGAGGTTGCACACCAGGCCGATGTTGATCTGCAGCGTCGTCAGCTCGGCCGCGGCGCGCAGGACGTCGCCGGTGTGCTGCTCGACGGTGCGGTGGAAGGCGCGTTCGGGGAGGACGGGAAGCGGTAGGGCGGTCATCTTGGAGCTCGAGCTCGTGGTCGGATCGTAGCCGGGGAGAGGACCGCCCGGGGTGTGCGCGGCCGGGATCCTCGGGGGCCGCCTCGGTGCACCGGGTGCCCATGAGACGACAAAGCCCCCGGCAGGACGTCGGCCTGCACGGGGGCTTACGGAACCGGTCAGCCTGCGGATGCTTCGACCGTCAGCCGGTCGGCCGCGGGCACTGACGACCTGGTCAGCTGCGCAGCTTGAGCACCGCGATCGCCGCCAGCACGCTGCCGAGCAGCAGCAGGCCCCAGGTCGAGGCGGTGGGGATCTCGAGGATGTTCACCTGCGGTGCCACGGTGAGGGTGATGTCGTCGACCGAGTAGTTGGTGACGCCGCCGCCGGCGTTGACGCTGACGAACTCGATGGTGTGCACACCGCCGTCGGCGTAGGCACTGATGTCGACGCTCGCCGGCACGTAGGTCACGATGCCGCGGTCGGTCTCACACGCGTCGCTCCATACCTCGTTGCCATCGACCTCGACCGCCAGCGAGTCGCCGTCGGTGCCGCAGGTGCCGAGCCAGAAGTAGAAGTCGAGCTGGGCGGTGGAGTTGTCGGAGATCTGCACCGCCTGCGAGACGCTGCCGACCTCGGGCGACGAGGTGCCGCCGAACCAGGCCCACCAGAGCCCGGTGCGGGGACCTGCGGTGCCTCCGCCGTTGCCGCACCCGGCCTCGGTGCAGAGGGGGCTGCCGAAGTTGGTCGAGGCCTCGGTCCAGGACGGGCTGGGCGAGCCGGCCTCGAACGAGCCGTCCTCGATCATGTCGACGGGGATGCCGCGCGGGCCGGGCGGCGGGACGACCACGGCGCTCGCCGGGTCGCGGTGCTGCGCCGCGACGGCGCCGGCGAGGCAGAGGGTGACGATGCAGGCGATCGAAGCGGTGCGCATGAAGTCTCTCCTGGGAGGGGCCGAGACGGGAGTTCGTTCGGCGGTGCCCGATGGGTCCCCGTTGGGCTGCCGGTCACAGGTGGAGCATGCGTGCCACATCCACTCCACCGCGACCGCTCAGCGCTCGGGGCGGCGCGAAGGTTAGCCGATGCCGAGCCTGCTCCGCCAGAGCACCAAACGGCGCCGGGTGTCGACGCCGCCGCGCCCGCATGGCTCGGCTTTTCGTTCGGCCTGCACCAGCCACTAGACTGGCGCGATGGCCGAGCCTGTCGCTCCGCGTGCTGCCGCGCCCCCGCCGCAGCCGCCTCCCCTCGCCGACTGCTTCTTCTACCACTCCGTCGAGCTTCCCGGATCGGGTCGGCAGACCGGCCAGTGGGACCTCGAGCCGCACCTGAAGGAGTACTGGGCGGGGGTGCGTTTCGGCGCGCAGCAGGTGCTGGAGATCGGTCCGGCGAGTGGATACCTGACCTCGGAGCTGGAGCGTCGCGGCGCCCGGGTGACGGCTTTGGAGCTCGCCGCCGGCGAGATGTGGGACGTGGTGCCGTTCGCGGGCTGGGCCGAGAGCGCTCAAGCGGAGTTCGTGGCGGCCCGCGGTCGCCTGCAGCGCCGCCTGCTGGCGAGCTTCTGGCGCACCCACGCCGAGCTCGAGCTGTCGGCGCGCCTCTTCCTCGGCAGCGTCTATCGGTTGTCCGACGCTCTCGGCGAGTTCGACATCGCCACCGTCTGCGCCGTCCTGCTGCATCTGCGCGATCCCCTCTCTGCCCTCGAGCAGGTGGCCTCACGGACGCGCGAGCGCGTGGTCGTCACCGAGGCGATCCCCGGTGAGATCCTGCCCGAGCGGTGCGTCGAGGCACTGATCGCGGCGAACCGCTCGGGTGACGGTGCCGAGCTGCGCAACGAAGTGGCTCGACTCGATCCGGGAGATCTCCGCGACCCCGGCGCCCTGCTCCTGCGCCCGGATGCGAAGACCCTGAGCCCGAAGGAGACCTGGTGGTCGCTCACGCCCCGGCTGGTCGCGGCCTGGCTGGGGGTGCTCGGGTTCGAGGTCGAGGCGCAGCGCCTCTTCGTGCTCGAGCACGACTCCACCTACGCCTTCCACAAGCCGCCGGGGCACCAGGACCGACGCACCTTCCATCCCTACTTCTCGCTGTCGGCGCGGCGCATGCCGTCCGTGGCGGAGGGCTGAGTCCGGCGATCCGCTGGCGGTCGGCGATGGGGCCACCGGCCCGTCGCCGATCCCGGCCAGCCAGTGCACCGGCGAGTGGAGCGTCGGGTGGCGAGCTGACTCCGGTCAGGCGTTGCGCTCGCGGATCGCCGCAACCAACTCCTCCTTGTGCATCGAGCTGCGGCCTTCGATGTCGAGCTCCGCGGCGCGGTTGCGCAGCTCCGGCACGGTGCGCTCCTCGAGAGGGCTGTTGGGGTTGCCGGTGCCCTGGGTGGTCACGTTGTCGGTGCGGCCCTCCTCGCGGCGAGTCTTGTTCACGGTGCGCGCGGCGATCTCCTCGGCGCGCTCCTCGGACTTGCCGTCCTCTCGCAGCGACTGCTTGATGTGCTCGTACTGTCTTTCGTCCTTGTCGCTCCAGCTCTTCGGCATCTTCTTCTCCTTTCGGTCGATCGTGTTGCGTCGTCCTCTGCGGTCGGTAGCGGCCCTCAGACGCAGGAAACGCCGCCGGCCCGGCGATTCGTCCGAATCGTCTGGGGCTCGGCGGCGCTGCCGTACCGCTCACTCAGCGGCCATGGCAGTGGTCTTCACTGCGGCACGGCGAGGGAGCGAGGGAACTCCGTGGACAGGAGACCCGCAGGTCAGCTGTCCTGAGCGCTGCGGATCACCTTGGCGTGGATGAAGGTGCCGCCACGGTGGAAGTCCACCGCGACCTGCTTGCCCATCTCGAGCTCGGTGACGGTCTCGGTCTGCGGCAGCAGGCGGACCACCCGCGGTCCGACCACGGTGTCGAGCACGATGGCGCTCTCCTTCACCTCGGTGATGGTGCCCATCAGGGTGTAGGCGTTGGGCCCCGGACCCGGCTTGGAGCGGGTCGAGAGGGCGGCATTCTGCACCGCACGGGGATCGTCGGTCTCCGGCGCGTCGCGACGCCAGTCCTTGGATCGCTCAGCGCTCTGCGAGTGCTTCTGGGAGCGATCCATCGCCATCTTCTCGTTCGCCTCGACATCCACGGGGTGGATTCCGAAGCCGTGCACGATCAGCCAGCTGGCACCGTCGACTCCGGTGATGAAGTCGTTCGGGTCGTACCAGACCTGAACCCGGTTGCCGGTCAGGATGTCATCGGCGAACTCGGTGGTCTCGGGGATCACGAAGGTCATCGTGCCTTCGTCGTGGGTGCGCAGGGTGAACGTCGGATGGTCGACGGTGGTGACGTAGCCGAGGGCGCGCTCGTCGTCCTCGTCGATCGAGTTGCGCCAGTGATCGGACAGCTCGATGTGCCACTCGTCCTGCTTCTCGGCCTTCTCGTCCTTGTCGGTCGGCGTCGTCGCGAAGGCCGGAACGGCGGCGACGAGGAATGCGCCGAGCACCGTGGCGAGGGCGCTCGTGTATCGGTGTCTGCGGGATTTCGATTGCAGTCTCTTCTTCATCGTCTTCTCGGGATCTCCTCTCTGGAGTTTCTCGGATCGTCTCTCGAATCGCCCGTTGGCCGCTGGCGGAAGAATCTCCGTCGTGTGGCGGCGGCAGGGCAAGGTGCGGTTATAGAGGTGCAACGGGAGTGCCAGTACCGATCGCTCGCAGAGAGCCACGGATGGCGCGGTTCTGGGCCACACTCCGGGCTGCCCCGGTGGAGCCAGGGTTGCGCTGCCATCGGATCCCGACGGGTAGATCTGACCACCGGATCCGAAGTGATTGCGGGGCAGGAGGCTCAGGACGCCGGAGCGCGCTCGGAGAGGAGGTCCAGGGTCTCGAAGAAGGCTTCGATCTCGGACCTGTGGTGCTCTCCCATCAGGCAGATCTGGATGAGGTTGCGGTGGCGCAGATACTCGGACCGGTAGCTGAGATGCAGGCCACGGCGGGCGAGCGCGTCGCCCAGCTCGAGGGAGGCCGTGCCCTGTGGCAGCTCCACCGTGGTGACCGCCGGCGAGCTCGCGGCCAACGGCGTCAGGGGGGTGAGACCGCGCCGCTCGAGAGCGTCGTGGATCGAGGCCGCGAGCTCCCGGGTCGCCTGCCAACGGGGCTCGACGGTGCAACGGCCGCCGGACTGGAAGCGCGACAGGGCCGCTTCCAAAGCGCCGACCAGGTTGCTGGACTGCGTGAAGGGCACCGTTGGCGACTGCGCGTGGGCGCCGAGATCGAGAGAGCGCGGTAGCCGAGAGTCGGACCCGATCGGGCGCGAGTGGAAGACCATGGCCAGGCCGGCGAAGGAAGCGAGCGCCTTACCGCTCACCGCCGTGGCGAAGGCGATTCCCGAGAGATCGATCGGCACCGCTCCCACCGAGCTGATGCAGTCGAGCACGAGATCGGCGTGATGACTCTCGGCGAGACGCCGCAGCGGGTCGAGGTCGTGCAGCCTGCCGGTCGAGGTCTCGCAGTGCACACTCCAGATCCAGCGGATCTCGGGGTGCTCCTCGAGCAGGCGTCGGGCAGTCACGAAGTCGTGGTCGCTCCCCCATCTGGCCTGCGCTTCGTGGAACTCCAGGCCGGCCCGTCGGGCGTGGTCGCAGAGTCTGTGGCCGAACTCGCCAGCGTGGAGGACGAGCCCGATCTCGCCCCGCAGCGCCAGCTGTGCCGCCACCGTGTCGTTGGCCGCGGTGCCCGAACCGACGAACACCTGCACGTTCGCAGCTCCGGTGAGCTTGCACAGGATCCGGCGACAACGCTCGAGGCGGTCGACGAACT
This sequence comes from Acidobacteriota bacterium, assembly GCA_003388555.1. Lineage (GTDB taxonomy): Bacteria > Acidobacteriota > Thermoanaerobaculia > Multivoradales > Multivoraceae > QQVD01. The sequence continues at coordinate 183,271 of QQVD01000034.1, forward strand.
CGGGGCTGCGGTGCGAGATGGGTGCTTCGCCCATGGCGCGCCGCACGCTTGGATGAAGCAGGGGCGGACCGGGGAGCAGGGACACGCCTCCAGCCCTTGTCGAGAGGGGAGGCGTCATCGCAGCCGCCTCGGCGCCCCGCCCGGGCGCCCGCGCTGTCGGCGGTTTCGTCTCGCCGCGAGGCGCAGTGCGCCCGGATCCAGGCGGTTCCAGTCCACCAACATGGCGGTGTAGGGCACGCTGGGAGTGCCGATCGGTGGGCCGAAGGGCTCGAAGCCCAGGTGGCGGTAGAGCCACGTCTGTGAGCCGTGGGCCGAGATGACGCCGCCCTCGATGCCGCGCTCTCGAGCCGTCTCGATGAGCTCCGCGAGGAGCAGGCCGAACACGGCGCCCCCGCGGCTGCGTGGATCGACGGCCAGCAGGCGGACTTCGCAGAGACCCTCGGTCGCGGGCAGGAAGTGCTCGAGCGGCGCGCCCAGCTTCTCCTCGACCGAGAAGGGCCGGCACTGCGAGATGGCGACCATGCCGACGAGGTGCTGGCCCTTCAGCGCGATCAGGCAGGTGCTGTGCTCGAGCCGCCGATCGACCAGACGCCGGTCCTCACGCGGCGGGTGTTGGGGGATCTCGGCGGTGAAGATCCGGTGGTTGAGGCGGTGGATGCGCTCGAAGTCGGCCTCGCTCTCGGCGATGCGCACGCAGAGCTGGTCCCGTTCCCCGGCATGCGCAGTCAACGCCAGGCGGTCGGTCGTTGGAGAGGTGCGATCTCGCGCCTCCGGCACCTTCATGCTCGGGCCTCCTGTGTCCCCGGGATCGTACTGCCCCGCCGCGGCTGGCGGTCTCCGCTGCCGCTCGCCAGCCAACCGATGCAACGGGCAGTCCTCCACGCCGTGAGCCAGCCAGCTTCGCGCAGGTTCGGCGGACCTGAGCCATGGTCCTGCGATCTGCTCGAGAATCGGCGAGCTGAGGTGCGGAGGCCTCGGCGCAGAGCCAGCCGGCTTCGGGCAGGTTCGGCGGACCTGAGCCATGGTCCTGCGATCTGCTCGAGAATCGGCGAGCTGAGGTGCGGACGCCTCGGCGCAGAGCCAGCCGGCTTCGGGCAGGTTCGGCGGACCGCTGGGCGGTCCCGCAATCTGCTCGAGAAGTGGCGAGCTGAGGCGTGGAGGCCTCGGCGCACCGACAGCCGGCTTCGCGCAGGTTCGGCGGACCGCTGGGCGGTCCGGCGATCTGCTCGAGAAGTGGCGAGCTGAGGCGTGGAGGCCTCGGCGCACCGACAGCCAGCTTCGGGCAGGTTCGGCGGACCGCTGGGCGGTCCTGCAATCTGCTCGAGAAGCGGCGAGCTGAGGTGCGGAGGCCTGGGCGCACAGCCAGCCAGCTTCGCGCAGGTTCGGCGGACCGCTGGGCGGTCCTGCGATCTGCTCGAGAAGTGGCGAGCTGAGGCGTGGAGGCCTCGGCGCACAGCCAGCCAGCTTCGCGCAGGTTCGGCGGACCGCTGGGCGGTCCGGCGATCTGCTCGAGAAGTGGCGAGCTAAGGCGTGGAGGCACTCCACGCCGCAAGATCGCCAGCTTCGAAACCGTCGGCAAAGATCAGATCCACCAGCCCGACGATCGGCGCGGTGTTCGCCGGATCGACCGCTGCACTCACCCACTCGCCGTTGCCGGCCACGCCGGCGCGCAGGTCGCCGTCCGGAGAGCCGGCGACGCTGCCGTCCGAGACGACGACGCCAGAGCCCTCCTCGAGGCGGTACATGCCGACCAGCCCGGGCGACGACGGCTCGACCAGGCGATCCCAGGTCTGGGCGATCTGCGAGGCGCTACGCGCGGTGGACCAGAGGCGCAGCTCGTCGAAGTAGCCGGCGTACGACGGATAGGCAGGGCCGGCGTCGTGCTTCTCCGCCGCGACGACGAGGTACCAGCCGTAGGGAGTCAGCTGGCCGGTGCCGCAGTTGCCGGTGACCGGCACGCCGGCGTCGGGGTAGCTGAGATCCTCGAACGAGGTCGGCGAGCTGGTGAAGTCGAGCTGCCCGTCGACGTAGATCCGCTTGCGGCCGTCCGAGGCGTCACGCACCACCGCGACGTGGTGCCAGGTGTCGTCGAGCACCAGCTCGCTGCCTTCGATGGTGTTCGAGAAGTCGCCGCCGCCGTCGCCGGTGTCGGTTCCGAAGGCGACCCGGCCTCCGCGGATGCTGACTCCGAAGGCGCGAGCGGTGCCGCACCAGACGTCGCGGTCGAGGAGGATGTTGCCGTCGATCCAGCTGTAGTCGAAGCTCTCGACGTCGCCGCCGAGACCCGTGCTCTGGTTGTCTTCGAGTCGGCCACGCATCCACCATTCGATGGTGAAGTCGCCGTCGCCGACGTCGATCGGTGTGTTGCCGCCGGTGCCCGGCTGGTTGTCGTCGACCGGCAGCAGGATGCGATCCTGCTGGCCGGGAGGGCCGACGCCGGGGCCGTGGAAGCGCAGGGCGTGCGCGGACGTCTGCGCCGCGCCCGGTCCGACGGAGAGAGCCGGCAGCGAAGCCAGCCAGATCAGCGAGGCCAGGACGCTCGCCCGCCGGGCTGTGGGGTGTTGCACGACTCTCTCAGTGGCCCCGGAGCACAGGTCGAGAGGCCTCACGACGTCCAGATCTGCCAGCGCCTGCAGCGCAGGTCAGCGGCGCTCTTCGGCTGGCGGCGGCGCAGAGGCTCCGCGGGTGGCGATGCATTCGATCTCCACCGCGGCGCCCAGCGCCAACCGCGGTGAGTTGGTCGTGGTGCGGGCCGGTGGCGCGTCGCCGAAGAACTCCAGCCAGACCGTGTTCATGGCCGCGAAGTCGTCCATGTCGGCGAGGAAGACGCTGCACTTGGCGACATGCCCGAGGCTCGAGCCGGCCGCCTCGAGGATCCGCTGCACGTTGAGCAGCGTCTGCCGGGTCTGCGCCGCGACACCACCTGGCACCAGCTCGAGCGAGCCCGGTGCGGTGCCGAGGGTGCCGGAGACGAAGACGAGCTCGCCGGCGGGCGCGATCGTGACGTGGGAGAAGGCCGGCAGGCGTCCGAGCTCCTCGACGTTGATGCGCTCCGGCTGCTGCGCGGCTCCCGCCCGGGACGGCGAGAGCGTGGTGAACGCGGCGAGGATGGCGAGGGCCGCGACGACGAGCCTGCGCCGTCGAGCGGTCGATGCCGCGGCGCGCCGCTTGGAAGGAGTAGCGGCGAGGGTGGCCGAGGGAAGCACTCTCGGGTCGACCGGACGGCGGCGAGGCAGTGGCATGCAGGGATCCTACTCTCCGCCATGGCGCGGGTTCGCGGGAACGGGGAACCTCCTTGGCGGGTCCGATGTGCGAAGCTCGATCTCGCCGCCGCTGCAACGACAACGACTTCCGACCAGCTGAATCGTCTTGACCGGTCTCAGGCCGCATCGCAGGGCTCGCCGCAGGACGTCGCTCTCGTGCTTCGCGCGGGTGCTGCTGCCGCTCTCGTTCGCCGCGGCCTGCGCCGCGCAACCGCTCGAATTCCCCGAGCTCGCGGCTGACGTGCCGGTCGGTGAGGGACGCGTGCAGCCGTGCCTGGAAGAGCTTCCCGGCGAGATCGTCTGCGGCCGCTTCCGGGTCTGGGAGGATCGTGCCGCCAGGCGGGGGCGCACTCTCGACCTGGCCTTCGTGCGTGCCCGGGCGACCAGCACCGCCGGGCGCCAGCCCGACGCGGTGACCTTCCTGTTCGGGGGACCGGGATCGTCGGTGCTGGAACAGGCGGCCGGCGTGGTCCAGGGATTCGCCGGGCTGCGCGAACGCCGGGATCTGCTGCTGGTCGACCTGCGCGGAGTGGGCTTCTCGGCGCCGCTCGACTGCGACGTGCCCTATCCGGGCGGCGTCGCGTCGCGCTTCGGCACCCTCTTCCCGGCCGACCACCTCGCGGCCTGCCGAGCCGAGTTGGCGCAGCGCGCCGACCTCTCGCTCTATACGTCGAACCACACCATGGACGACCTCGACCAGCTACGAGCCTGGCTCGGCATTCCGCAGCTGAACTTCTGGGCGGGTTCCTACGGCGTGCGCGAGGTGCAGGTGTTCGCGCGGCGTCACCCGGAGGCGATCCGCAGCGCCGTGCTCGACGGCGCCAGCCCGATCACCGAGGTCTCCTACGTCACCCACGCGCGCGGCCTGCAGGACGCGCTCGACCGCATCGAGGCGCTCTGTGCGAGCCAGTCCGGGTGCGCCCGCGACTACCCGGACCTGTCGGCCCGCATCGATCGCCTCTTCGCCCGGCTGCGCGAGAGCCCGATCGAGCTGGAGATCGGAGGAGCGGCGGTGCGCTTCGGCGCCGGGGATCTCGGCTACGCGCTACGGGGACTGCTCTATCGCCGCGGCGGCGAGGTGCCCTGGATGGTCTCGCGCGCCGAGGCGGGAGAGTGGCGCCCGCTGGTCGACTACTACCTGCAGCGCCAGGGGTGGGTCGGCGAGCCGGGCGGAGCGACCGGCATGCACCTCTCGGTGCTCTGTGCCGAGGACATCGCCCCGGTCACCGACGCCGAGGTCGCCGAGCAGACTGCCGGAACGTTCCTCGGCCCGCATCTGATCGACACCTACCGCCGCGCCTGCGACGCCTGGCCCCACGCCGAGCTGCCGGCCGACTTCTGGCAGCCGGTGCGCAGCCCGGTGCCGGCGCTGATCCTCTCCGGCGAGCACGATCCGGTGACGCCGCCGTCGCGGGGCGCGGCGCTGGCGGCGCTGATGCCGAACAGCCTGCACGTGGTGGTGCCGGGAGCGGGCCACGGTGTCGGCGGCCCCTGCATCGCGCGGCTCACCGGGGAGTTGATCGAGCGGGCCGACGTCTCCGGCCTCGATCCGTCGTGTGTCGAGGCGCCCTCGGAGCACACCGAGTTCCGGCTGCTGGAGTGACCCGACTTCGGGGTGCACCGCCCGGGCGCTTCCCGGGACCGCGCCCGCCTGCGCACCCCTTGGGCTCGATGCACCGGACGTGTGTGCGCCGCTGTTCAGACGAGGTAGGTGAGGCGCTCGGGCAGGAAGTCGTTGACGCAGCCCGAGACCGCCGCGTCGCCGGCCTCACCGGCCACCACGCTGCCGCGTCGGCGCAGGTCGTAGATCGGCACCGAGTAGACGTGGGTGTCGCGGTAGACGCCGCGCACCGGCTCGGCGGCGTCGAGCCGCATTTCGAAGTGCCGCTCGCCGGGTCCATCGGAAGGGGGCTCGATGGCGAAGCCGACGACACGGTCGATCTGGCCGCCGCGCTCGACGAAACCCACGGCGCCCTGCTCGAGGAGGATGGCCACCGAGTGGTAGTCGGGGCCGCGCAGGGTCGCGTAGCAGAACGGCGCGGTCCAGCGCGGCCGCTCCTGCTGCTGCTCGTGGAAGTGGCCGCGGCAGGCGAGGGCCGTCGTGCGCTCGCCGATCTGGAGCTCGGCCGAGACCGTGCCCAGAACCTCCGTGCGCCCGGCGAGGGAGCTGACCGGATCGTGGGCGGGGGCGAAGATGGCTTCGATATGCATCGCCACAGGGCCGTCACCCGGTGGCGGCGCCTGCGCTCCGGCTGATCTCGGGAAGGGATGGGCGGCGAAGCGGGATCTGGCGGTGCATCGCACTGGCCGCGAGCTCGGGCCGACGCGCCGCAGAGCGATCGAGTAGCCCGGCCGTTCCGCGCGGTAGGCGACCTCTGCCGCATCGAGGTCGCTGACCGCCGGGTCGCACGGCACTGCATGGTCGGTGAACGCGAACAGCTCGCCGTCGCGGAAGGCGTGTCCCCAGCACCAGGCGACCCCGGCCTCCGGGTAGCGGCACAGGCGCACGATGAAACCGGTCGATCCATCTTCGGAGACGGCATCGGCATAGACCGACTCGCTGTAGGCGGCCACGCCGCGCGGCGGCAGATCCTCCGTCGCACGGCGGCCTCGGGCCCGTTCGGCCGCCAGGAGGCCGAGTCCCCAGGCCGCGGTGCGCGCGAACAGGGCCCGGCGGTCGATGGCGGTCACCGGGACCCCTCCTCGGTCTGCGCCGTGAGCGGAACGGGTCACAGCCTCAGAGTACCCGAACGTTGCCTGGGCAGCGAGGCGGTGTCCGCCGCTCAGCGTCCAGTGGGCTCGACCCACGGGGACGCCATCCGATCGGCACCGGGTCTCGACGGGAACCCGCCGTGTCCGCGGGCGTAGACTGAAGCCGATGCAAGGCAGGCTCGATCCGTGGGTCCTGGTCGGCTTCCTCGGCGCGGCACAGGCGCTCGTCGTCGGCACCGCCCTGTCACCCTGCGCGCGGCGGTCGGCAGGCTCTACGGTGTGCTGCTGCTGCTCCTGGGCTCGGTGATGGGGCTGATCCTGTGGAGTCACTCCCGCCCCGATCCGGAGCCGCTGTGGCTGGCCGCGGTGGAGATCGCGATCTCGCTCACGGCGCCGATCGTGCTGCTCGCCTTCGTCGAGAGAGCCAGCGCGCGGCCGGTGCCGGTCGGTGCGGCAGCGGGTTGGAGGATGTCGCTCTGGTCGCTGCCGCTGGCGTGGGTGGCGTACGTGCTGGTGGTCGCTCTCGTCGCGTCCTGGCGCGGGCAGCCGCCGCGGCTGTGGGTTCCACCGATCGAGGTCGTGGTCGCCTATCAGGTGGCGTTCACCCTGCGCAGCGCCGCGGTCGCCTGGAGCGAGCGCGCCGTGATCGACGCGGAGGAGTTCGCTCTGCGCTGGGCACGGCGGGCGGTGGCGTTCATCGCGGTGGTCCACCTGGCCCAGGTGGTGCGCTTCTTCGTCGAAGCGGGACCGCTGCGCAACGTGGTGCCGGTCACCTCGGCGCTGGTCGTCGTCGCGCTCACCTTCATCGCGGTGCGCGAGACCGGGTTCTTCTCGGCGCAGCCGCCGGGCCGCGCAGCGGGTCGCGCCGAGTCGGCGAAGTACGCCAGCTCGGCGCTGTCCCCGGAACAGGCCGAGGAGGGCCTGCGGCGCTTCGAGCGTGTCGTCGGCGGGGAACGCCTCTACCTCGACCCCGAGCTGACGCTCGACCGCGTCGCCGAGCGGATCGGGGTCGGCAGGACCTACCTGTCGCAGCTGATCAACGAGCGTCGTGGATCGACCTTCCCCGAGGTCCTCGCCGAGTACCGGGTCGCCGAGGCGCGCCGCCTGCTCGGCGACCAGCGGCTGGATCAGCTGACCGTCGAGGCGATCGGCGAGCGCGCCGGATTCCAGTCGAAGTCCGCCTTCTACTCCGCCTTCAAGCGCCTGGAGGGCTCGACGCCGGCGGCGTACCGGAGGCGCCTGAGTCCGGACGCTCCGGTGCATCCGGCGCCGCCGGCTCGGTGAGCTCGGACGCGGGGGCGGCCACCGACGACGGCCGCAGCTCGCTCGGATAGGCGGCGAGCAGCAGCTCGAGCAGGCGCTGCCGCTGCTGGTAGTCGACCTCCGGGTGCCAGACGAAACGACGGAACATCTGCGCCAGCAGGCCGGTGCCGCCGTCGGGGATGCGGTGCACGATGACGAGCTCGAGCGCCGGGACGACGGTCACCGAGTGACCGCGGCCGCCGGTGGCGGAGTAGCTGGGATACGGCAGCGCCTCGCTGGGGGCGTCGACCCACCAGAGGTAGCCCCAGCTCGTGTCGCCCCACCCGGTGGGCAGGGCGCCGCCGAAGGTCGATTCGTGCACCCACTGCTCGGGCACGATCTGGGCGTCGTTCCAGCGGCCGCCGGCCAGGTAGAGGAGCCCGAAGCGGGCCAGGTCGCGGGCCGAGATCATGAACACGTAGGCCGGATGGTCGGACCGGTTGCCCATCAGCCGTTCGGTGGTGTGATCGCGCGTCAGGTAGACCACGTCGCGTGCACGATAGTCCTGCATCTCGAGCGGTCCGGCGATCTGCGCCGCGAAGGCCTCGTGTAACGGCTCTCCGGCGCGCTGCTCGTAGATCGTCGCCAGCGCGTTGAAACCCCAGTTGTTGTAGTACCACTCCTCGCCGGGTGAAGCGCTGCCGCGCTCGGGTTTGGCCCGCTTCCAGCCACCGGTCTCGTAGAGAGCCGAGCGATAGATGCCGGAGCGCGAGAGCAGCAGGTGGCGCACGGTCGCCTGCCGTTCGCTGGCGGTCAGCGGCGGCTCGTCGTCGATCCCGAGCTCCAGCAGCGAAGCGTCGAGATCGAGCTGGCCGGCGGCCACCAGCCGGCCGATCAGGCTGCCGAGCAGGGCCTTGCGCATCGACTGGCTGCTCTCGCGGCGGTCGACATCGCCCCACACGGCCACCGGCACCCCACGGTGCAGCACCATCAACGAGGACGTGTCGAGCGAGCGGGCGTAGTCGTGGGCGCGCTCGAGGGCACCGGCATCCCAGCCGAGGTCGGCGGGCTCGGCGGGCTGCCAGCGCCGGCCCGGGAAGTGGAGCTGAGCGGCCTGGAAGGACCGCAGCTGCGCCGCGCTCACGGCGGGATCGGGCTCTCCGGTGGTGGCGGCGGGGAGTGGCGTCGAGGAGCGGAAGTGTGCGTACACGGCGAGCGTGCCGGCGCCGACGAGTAGCACGGTGAGCATCCCGAAGAGCCCTCTCAGGACGCGCTGCAGCGGAGTGCGGCGGGACTCCGGGGGGGTCGATCGAGGCGGGGGGGACTGAGAGGACTGAGAGGACTGAGTGGAGTCGACGGGGTGGTGAGGCATGCAGTCTCCTGACGGTGATCGTTTCGTGTCGTCCTCCGTCGGGTGGCGGCCGGCAGGCTGGCCGACTCCGGTCCCGCCGGTGCCGACTGAGGCACCGCATGGTCCCTGTTCCGGCACCGGGCGCGCGGCTGCGCGCATGCGTCCGGACGTGCGCATGCATCCAGGCGCACCGACGCCGCGCGCCGGTGCGGACCCTGCGCCCGCTTCAGCCCGCCAGGCCGAGCTCGGCGAGCACCTCGTCGGTGTGCTGGCCGAGCAGCGGCGCCGTGAGTCGCAGCGACGAGGGGGTGTCGTGCAGCCGCTCGGGCGGCCGCGTCTGCCGCAGCCGGCCAGCCCGCGGATGCAGGCTCTCGTGCACGATCTGGTTGGCGACGATCTGGGGATGCTCGTGCAGCTCCTCACGCCGCAGCACCGGGCCGCAGGGCACGTCCTCGGCGCGCAGCGCCGCGAGCCAGTCGGCGCTGGTGCGGGTCGCGATCACCGCCGCCATCCTCTCGAGGCGTTCGGCGGCGTGGGCCACGAGCCCCGCGGCGTCCTGGAAGCGCGGATCGGCGAGCCACTCTTCGACCCCGGCGGCGCGGCAGAAGCCCTCGAACTCGCGATGAGCCACCGTCGAGACGATGATGTGGCCGTCGCGGGTCTCGTAGACCAGGTCGCGGCGGTCGACCGGCTCGCGCGCCAGGTCGAGCAGCGTGTGGTACGCCATGCCCTCCGGCCAGAGGAAGGAGAGCACCGCGTCGAGCATCGACACCTCGACGTGTTGACCGCGCCCGGTGCGCTCGCGCGCCAGCAGCGCCGCGGTGATCGCCTGCGCCGCGGTCAGCGCGGTGACCTTGTCGGGCACGATGATGCGCACCAGCCGGGGCCGTCCGCGCAATCCCCCCTGGATCGAGGTCAGCCCCGAGAGCCCCTGGATGATCGGGTCGTAGACGCGCTGCCCGGCGTACGGCCCCTCGGTCCCGTAGCCCGAGATCGAGGCGTAGACCAGCCGCGGATGCCGTTCGAGCAGGCGCTCGGGGCCGAAGCCCAGCCGCTCGGCGGTGCCCGGCCTGAAGTTCTGCGCCACCACGTCGGCGGTGGCGATCAGGCGATCGAGCAGGTCGCGGTCGCGCTGCTGCTTGAGGTCGAGCACGACCGACCGCTTGTTGCGGTTGATCACCACGAAGGTCGGACTGAGGCCGTTCTCGCCGGCCATCCAGCGCACGATGTCGCCACCCGGCGGCTCGACCTTGATCACGTCGGCTCCCTGGTCGGCCAGGATCCTGGTGGCGAACGGTCCCGAGACCACCTGGGTCAGGTCGACGACGCGGAAGCCGGAGAGGGCGCCGACGCGGTCGGGAGGCGGTGTCTCGGACGGATCGGCGTTCATGGGCGAACGGTACAGGAAGGGACGAGGGACGAGGGCGAGGGAAAGACGAGGGACGAGGGCGAGGGAAAGGGGTTGGGGGTCAGGGGTTAGGGAAGAGGGAAAAGGGACAAGGGACAAGGGAAGAGGGACAAGGGACAGGGGACAAGGGAAAAGGGACAAGGGAAGAGGGAAGAGGGAAGAGGGAAGAGGGAAAGGGGGGCGGAAGGGGTTGGGGGTTGGGGAGCGGATGCAGGCGTGCGGAGGGATCGGATTGCGGAGGGATCGGATTGCGGAGGGATCGGATTGCAGAGGGATCGGATTGCAGAGAGTCGGAGGGTTTGTGGGAGGAGGACGACGGCCTGCGAGTGCCGCAGCGTGCGCCCTGCGACGCGCTCCCAGGGCCTCCTTCTCCCTTTTCCCTTCTTCCCCCAAATCCCCAACCCCAAATCCCCAACCCCTGACCCCCAACCCCTGACCCCCAACCCCTGACCCCCAACCCCTGACCCCCAACCCCTGACCCCCAACCCCTGACCCCCAACCCCTGACCCCTCAGGGGGTCTCGCAGCCGGGAACCGCTCCTGGGATCAGGCGCCGCCGCGTTGCAGCCGGCGCAGCAGCGCGAACAGAGCGCCACCGACCCCCACGGTGAGCAGCGCGAGCAGCGACTCCAGGGGGCGGCCCCGCAGTGCCCACGCCATCGTCCACACCGACACGGAGAGGAAGAAGAGCGGCGTCCACGGATAGCCCCAGGCGCGGAAGGGACGCGGCAGCTCGGGTCGCCGATGGCGCAGCACGATCACCGCCAGCACCGCCAGCGAGGTGAAGAGGGTGAGGGTGAAGCCGGCGTACTGCTGGATCTGGTCGACGGTGCCGCTGAGGATCAGCGCCGAGGTCACGCCGCCCTGCAGCAGCAGCGCGACGAACGGCGCACCGCCGCGGCGGGTGAGGCGGGTCAGGCCACGCGCGGGCGGGAAGTCGCGTCCGAAGGCGTAGTAGACGCGGGGCCCGGCGATGGTCATCGCCGACATCGAGGCGAAGATCGACACGGCCAGCACCGCGGTCATCGCGGCGACGCCGACCGGGCCGAACAGGTTGCGCGCCGCCACCAGCCCGACCTCGACCCGCCCGGCGAGCTGGTCGACGTCGGCGCCGTAGAGGTAGACGAGGTTGAGGCCGAGGTAGAGCACGATCACCACGCCGGTGCCGAGCAGCAGGGCGCGCGGCAGGTCGCGCTGTGGCGCCTTCATCTCGGCGGCGATGTAGCCCGCCGCGTTCCATCCGGTGTAGCAGAAGCCGACGAAGATCAGTGAGGTGCCGAGTGCCGCGAACAGGCCCGGCAGTCCCAGCTCCTGGTGGCGGGGCGAGACCGTCACCAGGTTGCCGACCTGACCTCGCCCGAGAGCGAACGCCGCGACACAGATCGCGACGATGCCGAAGACCTTGAGCACGGTCAGCAGGTCGTTGGCGCGCACACCGCCGGCGCCGCGCAGGTGCACGGCGACGAGCAGCCAGACGAAGGCGATCGCGATCCACTGCTCGCGGGCGACGCCCATCGCGCTGGACGGCGCGGTGAGCTCGGGGGCGAAGTGGGCCAGGTAGCGCACCAGCGCCTTCGAAGCGGCGGCGATCGGCGCCGAGAAGCCGGCCACCAGGGAGACGAAGGCGCTCATGAAGGCGAGCATCGGGCCGAAGGTCTCGCGCAGGTAGACGTACTCTCCGCCCGCTTCGGGCATCGCCGCTCCGAGCTCGGCGTAGCAGAGCGCCCCGGCCAGCGCCAGCAGGCCGCCGAGCACCCAAAGCGCCAGGATCCAGCCGGGGTGCCCGAGATCGGCGGCCTGGAAGCCGGTGGTGGTGAAGATGCCGGCGCCGATGATGTTGGCGACCACCAGCGCCGCCGCCGAGGGCAGTCCGAAGGAGCGCAGCAGCGAGGTCTCCGCCGGCCCGTCGGGTGGAGAGGAGGTCGCGGTCTCTGGCTCGGTATCGGACAACGCATCCTCGCTGCCGGCCCAGGGCCGACGTTCTGCCCGATGGGCATCGGACGGGCTCGCAGCTCCGTACACAGCCAAGGCGGGCTACATTCCCCGCCGACCCCCTTGCATCTCCTCGACGAGGCAGAAGGGGGTGACCGGCGGATCGGGCTCCGGATCTGTACGCCGGTTCCTGGGGCCCGGTGGGCCACGAAGCGCCGCGACTGGTGACACCGGCAATCCAGCAATCCAGTAATCCAGCAGTCCAGTAGTCCAGTAATCAAGGAGGAGATATCGATGAGCGACGACAACGAGCAGACGAGTGACAGCGGCGGCTACACGCCGCCTCGGGTCTGGACCTGGGATCGCGAGAGTGGCGGCCGGTTCGCCAAGATCAACCGGCCGATCGCCGGTCCGACCCACGACAGGGAGCTGCCCGTCGGCGAGCACCCGCTGCAGCTCTACTCGCTGGCGACGCCGAACGGCGTCAAGGTGACGGTGATGCTCGAGGAGCTGCTCGCCGCCGGGCACTCCGGCGCCGAGTACGACGCCTGGCTGATCAACATCCAGGAGGGCGATCAGTTCGGCAGCGGCTTCGTGGCGATCAATCCGAACTCGAAGATCCCCGCCCTGCAGGACCGCAGCACCGATCCCGCGACCCGGGTCTTCGAATCCGGCGCCATCCTGCTCTACCTGGCAGAGAAGTTCGGCGCCTTCCTGCCCACAGACCACGCCTCACGCACCGCGGCCCTCTCCTGGCTCTTCTGGCAGATGGGCAGCGCGCCCTACCTCGGCGGCGGCTTCGGGCACTTCTACGCCTACGCGCCGACCAAGATCGAGTACGCCATCGACCGCTTCGCGATGGAGACCAAGCGCCAGCTCGACGTGCTCGACCGGCATCTCGCCGATCATCGCTTCATGGCCGGCGACGAGTACTCGATCGCCGACATGGCGATCTGGCCCTGGTACGGCGGCCTCGCCGCCGGGGTCCTCTACGAGGCCGGCGAGTTCCTCGACGTGCAGAGCTACGAGAACGTGCAGCGCTGGACCCGCGAGATCGCCGAGCGGCCCGCCGTCCAGCGCGGCCGCATGGTCAACCGCACCTGGGGCAAGCCCGAGTCGCAGCTGCACGAGCGCCACGACGCCAGCGACTTCGAGACCAAGACGCAGTACGAAGCAGGGGAGCGCGCGTAGGTGGTGTGCTCGGCGCGGATGTAGCGGAGGGTCCGTCGCGGACTTGGCCCGCAGCTGATCCGCTGCCGGTAGGGACTGGTCCGCCGCTGATCCGTGGCCGGCAGCGAGGGCTGCGCGTTGCGGCGGCTATGGACTGGTCGCGGACCACCCCGTGTCATCGCCCGACTCGAAACCGTCGGCGAACAGACAGCCGAAGGTGCCACGCATCTGGATGCTGCTGCCACTGCAGTCGCCGTTCTGGCAACCGGAGCCCTGCCAGGCGACGACGTAGTCGTCGCCATGGCTGGCGATATCGACCGCCTCCGGTACGTCGGAGGGGTAGAAGTCGCTGGTGACCTCGAAGGTCTGTCCGAGCCCCCCTCCGTTGCCGGCGATACGCCGCGCCACCACGTCGCCGCGGTTGAAGGTCGGCTCGAGGCGCACCCAGGAAACGACCCAGTCGCCGTCGCCGTCGCCGTCGTCGAGGACTGTGATCGCCGGACCGGTGTGGAACAGTCCATCCGGGGCGCTGACCGACAACTCGTCGCCCTGCGGCGTGCCGTCGACGTCGTAGTAGCGCGCCACGATCTCGCCAGGATCTCCGCCGCCAAGGGCCCAGTTCTCCCACGTCACCAGGAATCCGCTGCAGTCGGCCTGCGGCGCGACGCTCGGCTTCCACTGGAATCCTTCGCTGGCCTGGTTGATCTGGAACTGCGTCCCGGTCGGCGTGCCGTCGGCGCCCAAGACGCGTCCCTGCACGCTGAAGCCGTCGTCGTCGTCGCCCGCCGAGCAGCCGCTGCTCTCCCAGACCGCCATTCCCACCGGTGAACCGCCGTCCGGGGTGCACAGCGCGATGTCCGGATTAGCCGTGGGGGCGTCGCACTGGTCGCTGCACAGGCCGGCGGGGCCGAGCTCGAGGTCGCCCTGGGCGTCGCGTGCGAAGGGCTGACAGAGGAGCGCTCCCTGGATCACGGTTGCCGAGGGAGCCTCACTGCTGGCATAGGCGCAGACGCCGACGTCGAGGCCGCGGTAGGCGGCGCAGGTCGGATCCTGCTGCTGGCCCGCGGTGAACATGCCAGTGAACTCGTTGCCGCCCTCCCAGAGCAGCGCGTCGGCATTGGTGCTGCCGGTCTCGTAGACCTCGAGCGCCGCGATGAGGGTCGGCGCCGCCGGGCCGAGGAGCAGAGTTGCGAGAACGGCGGCATTCTGGTTCTGGTACTGGTCGATCGTGGTTGGGACCACCAGCAGGGGGCGGAGCTCTCCGCCCGTGTCGACGCCTCGGTGGCGGAAATAGGAGGGGTCGAAGCCGCCGGTGGAGGTGTAGTTCGAATAGCCGACGGTGCACGGCGGAGTGTCAGGAGGCAGAGCGGCGAGCTCGCTCGTTGAGTGACAGGAGATCGTGGGGTTGACCTGCTGCCCTTCGACGTCGCCCTCGTTGACCAGCTCCTGCCCGGTGCAGAAGTTCTGGGCTTGGCCGCGAGGGGCTGCAAGCGAGACGATCAGCAGACAGATGGCGAGCTTCGAGCCGACGAAGCCGCTCCTCCGACCGGTGCCGGTCGAAGAGCGGTCGCGCGAGGCCTCGGTTGGCCTGCGCTGGTGGTTGGGCTGCGCTTCAGGGTCCAGGGCGTGGTGGCTCATGCTGCTTCCTCCGGATCGGTCGCCGTCGGCCGGTGCGGCCCGCATCCGGACAGGCGACGAACTCGCGCAGGATCTGCCAAGGGGCGCCGGAGATCTGACGACGTCGACGTGCGGACGTTGGTCCCTCGCGGTGGCTCTCCTCCCGCGCTCCGCACTCGTGGAGCACCCTTCGGAGGCCCCGCTGAGTGAGCGGGAGACGGCTCAGGGCGTCGACGACGTCTACGCGGAGAGGTCGCCCGACTCCACATCGTCGCCGAAGAGGAAGCTGAACGAGCCGCGCTCCAGGACGCCTCCGCTTCCCGTCCACACCACTGTGAAGTCTTTGCCGCAGGCGGCGACCTCGGGCCGCGGCTCGTCGCTGGCGTCGCCGGTGCTGACCTCGAAGTCGTCGCCCGATGGCACACCGTCGGCACCGACGAAGCGGCCCACCACCTTCGACTCGGTGGCGGTCGCGTTCAGGACGGCCCAAACCACCACGTATTCGCCGCTGCTCAGCGGCGCGATCGACGGTGCGTACTGGAAGCCGTCGCCCTCCTGGTTGACCTGGAACTGGCCGCCCCGCGCTCTGCTCAGCGGGTGTGCGGGCGGCCTGGATCGTCCCGCCTCAGCCAGCCGGTCTGCCCCACTTCCGGATGCCCGGCAATGCCGCGTAGAGCACCCGGTGGTAGACCCCGCGCGGCAGCAGCCGACGCAGCAGCGAGAAGAAGTGTGCGTCGGCGGTGACCTGGTAGCGCAGCGGCGGGCGGCGCATCGTCATGCAGCGGTGCATGCGGCGGGCGACGCTCTCGGGGGTCGCCCACGAGCGCGCCATCAGGCGCTCGATGAAACCGCGCATGGCGACGTAGTGGTGGTGGTAGCCGCTGTCGGGACGCTGCTCGGCGCGCTGGGAGTCGCGGGTGTAGCGGGTGTGCAGCACGCCTTCGCTGCGGATGAAGCCGGGCTCGATCAGGGTCACCCGGACGTTCCACGGGCGCACCTCGTACCAGAGCGCCTCGGTGGCGCCCTCGAGCGCGAACTTGGAGGCGCTGTAGATCGCCATCGTCGGCATCGCCATCATGCCGCCGACCGAGGACACCTGGAGGATGCGCCCGGCGCGCCGCGTCCGCATGCGCGGCAGCACCAGACGCACCAGCTCGATCGGGGCGAGGAAGTTGATCGCCATCTGCTCGAGCCGCTCGTCCTCGCGCACGTGCTCGAGCACCGAGCGGTAGGCGACGCCGGCGTTGTTGACCAGCACGTCGACGCCGCCCCAGCGCTGCGACACCGCGGCGATGGCGGCGCGGCGCTGGGCGTCGACGGTGACGTCGAGCGGCCAGACCATCACCCGCCGGTCCGCCTCGATGCCGGCCGCGGCGAAGCGCGGTAGGCTCTCCTCCCGGGCGGTGAGCACCAGGCGCAGCCGCTTCTCGCGCTGCAGCAGACGCCTCGCCAGCGCCAGCCCGATGCCGGTGCTGGCGCCGGTGATCAGCACCACCTGGTCGCCGAGATCTCTGCTCATCGCCTGCGCTTCGCGGAACGAAGCCGATCATAGACAGACGGGCGAAGCGTCAGCCGTCTGTCGGCGCGACGACTGGAGGCGTGCGACTGCCCTTGGGCGGCGCGGGACCGACGTCGACCTCACAGCGCCAGCCAGGACCGAGAGGGAGGAGAACCAGATGACCACCGAGCTGAGCCGACCGGCGCCGTTGCCGGCAGCTCCCGGCGCGGCTGGCGAGACCGCCGGCACCGCCGAGATGATCGCCACCGAGCTGCGACTCGGCGCCCACAACTACAAGCCGCTCGACGTGGTGCTGACCCGCGGCGAGGGCGTCTGGGTGTGGGACGTCGAGGGACGTCGCTACCTCGACTGCCTGGCGGCGTACTCGGCGGTCAACCAGGGTCACTGCCACCCGAAGATCCTCGCTGCGATGGTCGAGCAGGCGTCCCGGCTCTGCCTGACCTCGCGCGCCTTCCGCAACGACCAGCTGCACCTCTTCTACGAGGAGATCGCCGCGCTCACCGGCTCGCACCGGGTGCTGCCGATGAACTCCGGCGCCGAGGCGGTGGAGACGGCGATCAAGGTGGTGCGCAAGTGGGGCTACCGGGTCAAGGGAGTCGAGCCGGGAAAGGCCGAGGTCATCGTCTGCGCCAACAACTTCCACGGCCGCACGTTGGGCATCGTCGGCTTCTCGACCGATCCGGTGGCGCGGGGCGACTTCGGGCCCTTCGCGCCGGGTTTCGTCACCGTGCCGTTCGGCGACGCCGAGGCGCTCGAACGCGCGATCTCACCGCACACCGTGGCGGTGCTCGCCGAGCCGATCCAGGGCGAGGCCGGAGTGATCATCCCGCCGCCGGGGTATCTGCAGCGCATGCGCGAGCTCTGCGACGAGCACGACGTGACCATGGTCCTCGACGAGATCCAGACCGGCCTCGGGCGCACCGGCAAGCTGCTCGCCGAGGAGCACGAGGGCGTCGAGGCCGACATGACGCTGGTCGGCAAGGCGCTCTCCGGCGGCTTCTACCCGGTCTCCGCGGTGCTCTCCAACGACGCCACCCTGGGCACCCTGCAGCCCGGCCAGCACGGCTCGACCTTCGGCGGCAACCCGCTGGCCTGCGCGGTGGCGCGCGCCGCCCTGCGGGTGCTGGTCGAGGAGGGCATGATCGAGAACTCGGCGCGCATGGGCGAACGCTTCAAGGCCGGGCTCGAAGCGATCGACGCCGACGTGGTGCGCGAGGTGCGAGGCCGCGGTCTGATGCTCGCGGTGGAGCTCGATCCGGCGGCCGGCGGCGCCAGGCCCTACTGCATGGCGCTGAAGGAGCGCGGGATCCTGGCCAAGGACACCCACGAGCACTCGATCCGCATCGCGCCGCCGCTGGTGATCACCGCCGACCAGGTCGACTGGGCGCTGGAGCGTTTCGACGCCGTGCTGCGACGAAAGCCGGCTGGCAGAGGGGCCGCCAGGGCGTGAAGCAGCGTCCCTCGGTGCAGGCGCCGTCGGCGGTGGTGATGGTGCGCCCGCACCGCTTCCACCCCAATCCCGAGACCGCGGCCGACAACGCCTACCAGCGCAGCGGCACACCCGGCGAGGACCACTCGGCTCGCGCCAGGGCGGAGTTCGACGCCGCGGTGCGCCTGCTCGAAGGGGCCGGGGTGCGGGTGCACGTCTTCGACGACCACTCCAACGCCGAGACCCCCGATTCGGTCTTCCCCAACAACTGGTTCTCGACCCATCCCGGTGGCCACGTCGCGATCTACCCGATGTACGCCACCTCGCGCCGCCGCGAGCGCCGCAGCGACGTCATCGAGATGCTCAAGTCGGAGTACCGGGTGCAGGGAGTCATCGACTACTCGGGCATGGAGTGGGACGGGCTCTACCTCGAGGGCACCGGCGCCATGGTGCTCGACCACGTCGACCGCGTGGCCTACGTGGCGCGCTCGAACCGCGCCGATCCGATCGTGCTCGAGCGCTTCTGCACCCACTTCGGCTTCGAGCCGCTGGCCTTCGACACCGCCGATCACGACGGGCGGCCGATCTACCACACCAACGTCATGCTGAGCATCGGCACCGCCTACGCGCTGATCGGTCTCGACCTGATCAGCGATCCCGGCCGCCGGGCCGAGATCCGGGATCGTCTGGCGGCCACCGGGCGCGAGGTGATCGAGCTGAGCGGCGGCCAGATCGGCGAGTTCGCGGGCAACGCGATCGAGCTCTCCGGCAACGGCGAACGGGTGCTCGCCCTGTCGACGCGTGCCGCCGCCTCGCTGCGGCCCGAGCAGGTCGAGGCGATCGAGCGCTCGGCCCGCCTGCTGCCGATCCCGGTGCCGACGATCGAGCTCGCCGGCGGCTCGGTGCGCTGCATGGTCGCCGGCGTGCACCTGACACCGCGCGCCGCGCGCTGAGCCGAGGGCCCGAGGGTCAGAGGCCGCCTGGCCTGCCGGGCGGCTTCGACTCCGGGCCGCAGGCCGTGCGGCGCGCCATCGCCAGGGAGCCGAGGGCCGGCAGGGCGACCAGCGCCCAGACGACGGCCGACAGCACTCCGAGACCGGCGACGCGCCCCATCGACTGCAGGCCGGGGAAGTGCGACAGCACCAGAGACCCGAAGCCGAGCACCGACGGCCCCGAGCCGGGTCACAAGAGCCCGGTGAAGTCCCCCGGAACGCCGCCAGCCGGTTTCTTGGCCGGCTCCTCAAAGTCGTCTCACCGCCGGGATCGATTCGGCTCTCTACGCTCTCCCGGTCCGCGCCGCCTCGGCGCAGTCATCGTCCTCACCCTGTGCACCGGAGATCGCTCCGGCGACAGTTGCAGCCGACTTTGCCGGCACCGCTGCCCACGACGCTCCGTCGGCTTGCCTGGTCCCTGCACGTAGCGACGGCGGCCACGCCATCGCGCGTATCTCCGGCGGGCCAGTGCGGGCCGTGATCGTTCAGACCCGGTCTGCAGTCACCGGTTCTTCGCCCAGTCGCCTCGCGGGCGATGCCGCGAGACGGGCGAGATCGTGCCGGCACTCTTCGCACACCGCGTAGATCACCCGCAGCGGGCGCTCTCGATCGAACAACGCCTCGTGCTCGAGCAGCTCGTCGAGACCGGCCCATCGGCCGCGCCAGCCGAAGGTGAGGCAGATGCTGCAGCGGCGAAGCAGCTCGGCGCCGCTCGACGCCGCCACGACCATCAGTGGCGGCGCGATCGACGCGACCTCCTCGAGCGCGCTGGTGATCCGCACCGCACCGGCGCCGAGGTCGCGCACCGTCATCCGCATCGTGCGGCGCTGGTGAGGGGAGTCGCAGCGGAAGGGGAAGGACTTCTCGCCACCGCTGCCCCGGATCGAAGCGAACAGGGCCTCGTAGATCGCCCGCAGCGCGGGGTCGCGCACGAACTCCCAGAGCGAGCGGCCGATCACCTGGGTGGCGAGGCACGAGCGGGCGGCGTTCTGCGCCGCGAAGGCGTCCCACTCGCCGTCGATCCGGGTGACGACGTCCTCGGCGTCGACCTCGTAGACCAGATGACCCATCGGGATCGTGCTCGCGGTCACGAGACCGCGGCCTCCTCGTCGTCGACGGCGGCGAGCAGCGCCGCCAGGGAGGCGGGCTTCTGGATCCAGCCGTCGAACAGCAGGGCCTCGTCACGGCGGTCGGTGCTCGAGAAACCGGAGAGCGCCACGATGCGCGTTTCCCGGGTGTGGCGGAGTCGCCTGAGCTCGCGCACCAGGCGGGTGCCGCTGCCGTCCGGCAGGTTGATGTCGCAGAACACGACGTCGAAGACGTGGCTCCGGGCCTGTTCCAGAGCCTCTCGCGCCGAGGCGGCACCGCTGGCTTCGACGCCGTTGCTGCGCAGCAGCTCGCAGACTGCGAGGCGCGCGTCCTCCTCGTCTTCGACGATCAGAGCGGTGAGCTGTCGTTGCTTGCCGGCACGCTGCAGCCAGCGGGCCGCGCACGCCACCAGCGAGCGGCGGTCGATCGGCTTCGAGGCGTGATCGTCGCATCCGGCGCGCAGGGCGCGCTGGCGGTCCTGCTCGAGCGCTCCGGCGGTCAACGCCACCAGCGGCGTCGTGAAGCCGCGCTCGCGCAGCCGACGCGCCACCTCGAGCCCGTCGATCTGCGGCATGTTGACGTCGAGGAAGACGAGATCGAACTGATCTCCGGCGGCGGCCGCGGTGAACAGCTCGAGCGCCTCGGCGCCGCCGCCGGCGGTGAGGACCTCGGCGCCGGCCTGCTCGAGGAAGCGCTGCGTGACCTCGCGCGCATCGGGCTGGTCGTCGACCACCAGGATGCGGCCGCTCAGCCGCGGCGCTGCCGAGGTACGCGGGGACGGCGGGGCCTCGCCGGCTCCGTCGTCCACGCGTCGCGCCGGCAGCCGCACGGTGAAGCGACTGCCGACGCCGACCTCGGACTGCGCCGAGAGCTCGCCGCCCAGCTGGCGGGCCAGCTTGGCGCTGATCGACAGCCCGAGGCCGGTGCCCTCGTAGGAGCGCGAGGAGGAGCCGTCGAGTTGCTCGAAGGGGACGAAGAGCCGTTCGAGGTCCTCCGGCGAGATGCCGATACCGGTGTCGCGCACGCTGATCACCATCTCCTCGTCGCCTGATTCCCAGCCCACGGTCACTGTCACCAGGCCCTCGTCGGTGAACTTGATCGCGTTGCCGACGAGGTTGGTGAGGATCTGCTTCACCCGGCGCGGATCGGTCTCGATCCACTCCGGCAGGTCCGGGCGGTAGTCGGTCTCCATGCGCAGCCCCTTGGCCAGCGCCCGGTTCTCGAGGATCGAGGTCACTTCGCCGACCAGCGCCCGGAGCCGCACTCCCGACATCTCGGGCTGGCGGTCGCCGAGATCGAGCGCCGAGAGGTGGAGGATGTCGTTGATCAGCGACAGCAGGTGCTCGCCGTTGCGTGCCACGATGTCGAGCGATCGCCGCGCCTCGCCATCGGTGATCCTCGTCTGCAGCAGCTCGAGGTGACCGAGGATCGCTGCCAGCGGGGTGCGGATCTCGTGGCTCATGTTGGCGAGGAAGGTGCTCTTGGCGCGGTCGGCCGACTCCGCCTGCACCCGCGCCTCGAGGAGCTGCTGGTTGATGTGGCGCAGGCGCGTGACGTCGGTGACGGCGCCGTAGAAACCCAGCACCTCGCCGCTGGGATCGATCTCGGGCTCGTAGGAGACCAGGTTGACCCGCGGTTGTCCGCCCGGCTTGGTGAGGGTCAGCTCGTAGCTCACCGTGTGGCCCGCGAGGGCCTGGCGCACGTGGGGGCGCGCATTGGCGTAGGCCTCGGACCCCAGCAGCTCTTCGATCGTCAGGCCCACGATCTCCTCCGCCGGTCGCTGCCAGGCCTCGGCGTAGGCCCTGTTCACCGCCTGGTAGCGCTCCTCCTGGTCGACGTGGGAGACCAGGATCGGCAGCGCGTCGATCCAGTTCTGCAGTCGGCGCTCCTTCTTCTCCACCAGGCGATGGGCGCTGTCGAGCGCCTCGATGTCGATCAGCGTGAGGACCATGCCCTCGACCTTGTCGGCGCGCCGCGTCGGCGTCAGCCGCAGCAGGCGCGCCCGGCCCTCGTCGTCCCGGGTCTCGAGCTCACGACCCTCGCCGGTGCGGAGGACCTCGCTCAGCCTCTCGGGCAGGGTGTCGATCGTCAGGGTGTGTGCGAAGTCGGTGATCCTCCTTCCCAGGTCGCTCGCCTGGAGCCTGAAGAGGCGTCCCATGTCGGGCGAGAAGCGACGGATGCGCAGCTCGCCGTCGAGGAAGACGGTGCCGATCTCGGAAGCCTCGAGCAGGTTGAGCATGTCGCGGTTCAGCTCCGACAGCTCCTCGTTCTTCTTCTGGTACTCGGTGTTGACCGTGTGCAGCTCCTCGTTGACGCTGTTGAGCTCCTCGTTGGTGCTCTGCATCTCCTCGTTGGCCGCGGTCAGCTCCTCGTTGGTCGCCTGCAGCTCCTCGTTGCTCACTTCGAGCTGCTCGATGGTGGCCTGCAGGTTCTCCTTGGTCGCTTCGAGGTCGCGTTCCAGCAACTCGATGCGAGACCTGTCACGCCCCGGGTCGTGCGTCGCGTCGGCCTCGCCGTCTCGCTGCGCCGCGGCGCCCGCAGACGCAGGCGGGCCGGGCTCGAGCTCGAAGTGGAGCAGGAGGTGGCGGCTGGACCCGAGCGATCCGGTGTCGATCGGCTCGACCCTCAGCGCCGCCGCCACCGTGCGGCCGGTCTCGTCGGTGAGCTCGATCCGCGGCACCTGGACGCTGGTCGACTGGCGCTGGGCACGGTGGAGCGCCGCGAGGACGCTGGCCCGCGCCGGGGTGCCGAGGTAGCTGGTGATCGTGCCCGAGGGACGACGTGGCTGCAGGTGCAGGAAGCGCTCGACGCCTCCGTAGCAGTCGAGCACCCGCTGCTCGTCGTCGAGCAGGATCGCCGGAGGCATGAAGCGGTCGAGCAGGTTGTCGTAGACCGCCAGCCAGCTCCTGTCGCTGGTCGACCTGCGCCCGGTGTTCGCCTCGCGCCGCGTCTCGACCAGCCTCGTCCTGTCGATCGGGCCCAGCTCCACAACACGGCTCTTGGCCATCGGCTGACGGCGGTAGATCCTGAAGCGTTCGGAGAGCGGCTCGAACCCGGCCGAGATGTTCATGGTGGTCTCGCTGGGTCCGAGGAAGAGCACGCCACCGTCCTCGAGGGCGAAGTGCAGCAGCCCCAGCACCCGCCTCTGCGCTTCGGGCTTCAGGTAGATCAGCAGGTTGCGGCAGCTCGCCAGGTGCAGCCCCGTGAACGGAGGGTCGGCGACGACGTCGTGCTTCGAGAAGACGATCGACCGGCGCAGCTCCTCGCGGACCTTGAAGCCGTTCTTGTGGGGTTCGAAGAACCGCTCGACGCGCTCCTTGGCCACCTCGAGCAACCGCTCCTCCGGGTAGACGCCGGCGCTGGCGACGTCGATCGACGCCTGGTGCACGTCGGTGGCGAAGAGCTTGATCGGGCGGGCCGCACGACCGCTGCCGGCACGTCTCGATTCGGCCTCGTGCAGGAGGATGGCGAGCGAGTACGCCTCCTCGCCGGTGGCGCAGCCGGCCACCCAGGCGCGGATCTCGTCGCCTGGCGCCAGAGTCTCCACCAGCTCGGGCAGCACCTGGGTGTCGAAGTGCTCGAAGCAGTGTCGATCGCGGAAGAACCGGGTCACCCCGATGAGGAGGTCCTGGGCCAGTGCCCGCCGTTCGCCGACGTCGCGCCGCAGAACGTCGAGATACTGGCCGTGGTCCGCCAGCTCGAGCAGCGCCATGCGCCTGGCGACGCGCCGCGAGATGGTCGCCTCCTTGTAGCTGCCGAAGTCGACGCCGCTGGTGTCGCCGAGCAGGTCGACGATGGCCTCCAGCGTCTCGCCGGGAGCGCCCTGCGGCCACTGACCGTCGGGATCGTCGAGGTAGTGGCTGCGCAGGGCCGCGCCGATCTGCTCGGGGGCCAGGATCAGGTCGACGCAGCCCGAGCGCCTGGCGCTACCCGGCATGCCGGAGAACTTGGCGGTGGCCTCGCTCTCCGCGATCACCAGGCCTCCCTCCGCCTTGACCGCGGCGATGCCGCGGGTGCCGTCGCTACCGGTGCCGGAGAGCACGATCGCCGTGGCGGCGGATCCCCCGCTGGTGGCCAACGACTCGAAGAAGCGATCGATCGGCACGTTGAGAGCGGCATCGTTCGGACGGGGAGCCGGTCGCAGCTCGTCGCCGTCGAGGATCAGCTCGGTGTTGCGCTCGATGAGATAGACGGTGTTCGCCTCCACCGTCATCGGCTCGGTGACTAGACGCACCCGCATCGTGGTGTGCCGCTGGAGCAGCTGCACCATCATGCTCTCGTAGTGCGGCGACAGGTGCTGCACCACGACGAAGGCGACGTCGAGCGGCGCCTGCAGCCGGTCGAACAGGCGCTCGAGCGACTCGAGGCCGCCGGCCGAGGCGCCGATCCCGACCACCGGGATCTTCTGGTGTTGCGACACTCTGGGATCGTCCTCGTCGTCAAGGAGACCGTCGGCAGCCCCGGCGGCTGCGGACAGGAGAGACTACTCCGCGCCCGCCGATCGGGGCACCTCCGGTCGGCTCGGTGCAACGGGGCGTCCGACTTTGCCGCCGTCTTCCCCGCGGTGCTGTTCGGGCCAGCGAATAGGATTCCGATACCTCCTGTCCATTCGCCGCCAGAGGAGACTCCGATGCGCCGACCGTTGTTGCGACCTGCTCTCACCGCGCTGTCGGCCGCTCTGCTGGGGCCGGCGCTGGCCCTGCCGCTGGCGGCGCTGCCACCGGCCGGCGAGGATGGAGCAGACCCGATCCCGCGCACCGCGTCGGGCCGGCCCGATCTCTCCGGCACCTACGACATCGCCAGCCTGACCCCGTTCGAGCGCGACCCGAAGTACGGCGAGCAGCTCGAGCTGACCGCCGAGGAGGCCGAGGCGATCGAGCGTCAGGCGGCGATGGCGATGGCCTTCGCCGACGCGCCCAGCGATCCCGACCGCAAGGCGCCGCCGAAGGGCGGCGACGGCTCGGCCGGCGCGGCGGGCAAGGTCGGCGGCTACAACGCCTTCTGGGTCGACTCGGGAACCGAGACCCTGGCGGTCGGCGGATCGTTCCGCACCTCGATCCTGGTCGATCCGGCGAACGGCCGGCTGCCGCCGCTGACCGAGGCCGGCAAGGCCCGGCGCGCCAAGCTGCGCCCCTACGTGCACGAGAACACCGGCGACGCCTGGTGGCTGAAGCACGAAGAGGGGCCGTACGACGATCCGGAGTCGCTGGCGGTCATCGAGCGCTGCCTCTACGTGGCGCCGGCGACGGCGCCGATGCTGCCGGTGCTCTACAACAACGTGAAGCGCATCGTGCAGACCGACCACCACCTGCTGATCCTGGTCGAGTGGATGCACGAGGCGCGGCGCGTGCGCCTGGGAACCAAGCACGATCCGCCCGCGCACCTGCCCGAGCACCTGCGCTCGCTCGCCGGCGACTCGATCGGCTGGTGGGAGGACGACACCCTGGTGGTCGAGACCACCAACTTCCTCGAGCGCCCCGGCGTGGCGCGCCAGGGCCTGCGCATCGTCGAGCGCTTCTCGCGCATGGGCCCGCAGACCCTGCTCTACGAGTTCACCGTGCACGACCCCGACTACACCGCCCCCTACTCCGGCGAGCTGCCCTTTCCCCAGACCGACGGCAAGCTGTACGAGTACGCCTGCCACGAAGGCAACTACGCCATGGGTAACATCCTGCGTGGGGCGCGGCTGCTGGAGCGGGAGGCGATGGAGGGAGCGGAGTGAGTGGGTGGCATTCCGCGTCGAGCCCAGCCGGGTGACGGGGACGCCCCCACCCTGCCCTCCCTCTGCAGGGGGAGGGTTTGGCAGAGGCTCGCGGGTCGGATGCGAGCACGCGGCGGCTCCACCTTCTTGTCGTCCCGGACTTGATCCCCGGATCCACGCGTTGCCTTCAGCGGTGACGCTCCGCTTCGCGACGAGCTCGCGGGTGCGATCGGTGAGCGCAGCGAGTGTTCTCTTGCGCTCGCTCCCTCACCAGGTGTCGACACACGGCCGCTTCTTGCCTTCGCGGCGTGGCGGAGCGGGCACCGAGGCGAGGCCGCGGGAGATCCAGTGGCGGGTGTCGGCGGGGTCGATGACGTCGTCGACCTCGAGGTGGGAGGCGGTGTTGATCGCCTTGCCGCGCTCGTAGGACTCGGCGACCATGCGCTCGAAGGTGGCCTTGCGCTCCGCCGGGTCGTCGATCGCCGCCAGCTCCTTGCGGTAGCCGAGCTTGACCGCGCCTTCGAGACCCATGCCGCCGAACTCGCCGGTCGGCCAGGCGACGGTGAACAGGGGCGCCTTGAACGAGCCGGCGGCCATTGCCTGGGCGCCTAGGCCGTAGCCCTTGCGCAGCACGACGGTCATCACCGGCACGGTCATCGAGGCGCCGATGACGAAGAGGCGGCTGCAGTGGCGCACGATGGCGGTCTTCTCGGTCTCGGGGCCGACCATGATCCCCGGCGTGTCGCAGAGCATCAGCACCGGCAGGTCGAAGGCGTCGCAGAGCTGCAGGAAGCGCGCCGCCTTGTCGGCGCCGGGCGAGTCGATGGCGCCGGCGAGGTGCTGCGGGTTGTTGGCGACGATGCCGAGCGGCCGGCCGCCGACGCGGGCCAGGGCGGTGACCATGCCGACGCCGAAGCGCGGCCGCAGCTCGAGCACCGAGCCGCGGTCGGCGATCTGCTCGACGACCCGGCGCACGTCGTAGACGCGCAGGCGGTTCTCCGGCACCAGGTGGCGCAGGGTGCGCGGGTCGCCGCCCTCGAAGCGCTCGAGCGGGCCCTGGAAGTACCCCAGATACCGCTTGGCGACGGCGACCGCCTCGGCCTCGTCGCGCACCGCGACGTCGACGACGCCGTTGGGGACCTGCACCGACATCGGGCCGACCTCCTCGGGGCGGAAGACCCCGAGGCCGCCGCCTTCGATCATCGCCGGGCCGCCCATGCCGATGTTCGAGTTCGCGGTGGCGATGACGACGTCGCAGCAGCCGAGCAGCGCCGCGTTGCCGGCGAAGCAGCGGCCCGAGTTGATGCCGACCAGCGGCACCAGGCCGGAGAGCTCGCCGAAGCGGCGGAAGGCCCAGCAGTCGAGACCCGCGACGCCCATCACGTCGGTGTCGCCGGGACGCCCACCTCCGCCCTCGGTGAAGAAGACCACCGGCAGTCGCCAGTCGCGCGCCAGGTCGAACAGCCGGTCCTTCTTCTCGTGGTTCTGCTTGCCCTGGGTGCCGGCGAGCACGGTGTAGTCGTAGGAGAGCACCGCGCAGCGCGCCGCCTCGGCGGGGAAGGTGTCTGCGTTGACGGTACCGATGCCGGCGATCAGGCCGTCGGCCGGAGTGCGGTCGATCAGGTCCTGCAGCTCGCGGCGCCGGCGCTGGGCGGCGACCGCCAGGCCGCCATACTCGATCCACGAACCGGGATCGACCAGGTCCTCGACGTTCTCGCGCGCCGTGCGCTGCCCTGTCTTGCGTCGCCTGGCCACCGCCTCGGGCCGGTTCTCGTCGAGCAGCTTGCCCTTGCGATCGATCAGCTCCTGCAGGTCGTCGCGCACCCGCTCGAGATCGGCCTCCCCGAGCTCGAGGTCGGCGGCACGCGCCGCGACGCTCGCGTCGACGCTGTCGCTGGGCTCGATGCGCAGCAGCGGGGTTCCGGCCCACACCGGCGCACCCGGCTCGACCAGCTGCTCCCGCACGATCCCAGGGCAGGGCGCGGTGATCTCGTGCTCCATCTTCATCGCCTCGAGGATCGCCACCGGCTGCCCCTCGACCACGTCCTCGCCGACCGCGACCTCGAAGCCGATCACGGTGCCCTGCATCGGCGCTGCGACGACGCCGGGTGCGTGCTCGGTGAGGTCCTCGGCCGCGGTCCGCTCGGCGCCGCTGCGTCCCAGCTCGAGCACCGCCAGCGGATCGTCCGAGCCGAGGGTGGCGCCGGCGCGGCGCCGGCGGGCGGCATCCTGCGTGCACACCGCCTCGGCGCTCTCCTCGGCCTCCGGCTGCGGCCGGTTCGCCTCGATCGCTCCCTGCCGTGAACCCCACTGCGCGGCGAGCTCGCGGTCGATCCAGGTGGTGGTCGCCTGGCGCGCGAAGCGCTCGGGATCGCCACCGAGCAGGTCGGCCAGATGGCGCAGGAAGCCGAGGTTGGTCACCACGCCGTCGACCTCCGTCTCGGCGAGAGCGGCGCCCCACTTGCGCAGCGCGGCGGTGAAGTCTCCGTCGGCGCCGCGCGCGTGCACCACCAGCTTGGCGACCAGCGGGTCGAAGGACGGCGACACCTCGGCGCCGGCGGCGAGGTGGGTGTCGAGCCGCACGCCGGGACCGAGCGGCGTCGTCAGCCGCCGTACCGTGCCGCCGCCGGGCTGTAGCCGGCCGTCGGCATCGAAGGTCTCGGCGCAGATGCGGCTCTGGATGGCGAAGCCGTGGATGCGCGGCGGCGACTGGAGGCCGACTTCGTCGAGCGAGCGGCCTTCGCCGATCGCGAGCTGCAGCTGCACCAGGTCCAGGCCGCAGACCTCCTCGGTGATCGTGTGCTCGACCTGCAGCCGGGGGTTGGCTTCGATGAAGGCGTAGCCGCGGCTGGCGCCGGAGTCCGGATCGCGGCTGGCGCAGTCGACCAGGAACTCGAAGGTGCCCAGGCCCGCGTAGCCGACGCTGGCCGCCAGGCGCACCGCATCGTCGGTCAGGCGCTCGCGCAGGGCCGGCGAGAGATCCGGGCTGGGAGCGATCTCGACGATCTTCTGGTGACGGCGCTGCAGGGTGCAGTCGCGTTCGCCGAGGGCGACGACCCGCTCGCCGTCGCCGACGATCTGGATCTCGATGTGGCGGGCCCGCTCGATCGACCGCTCGACGTAGAGGGCGTCGTCGCCGAAGGCGCCGGCAGCCTCCGAGGCGCAGCGTCGCCACAGGGCCGCGAAGCGCTCGGGATCGCGCCGGTCCTCGTCCGAGACCAGGCGCATGCCGCGTCCGCCACCGCCGTGCACCGCCTTGATCACCACCGGGCCGTCGCTGCGGTCGGCGAAGGCGCTCGCCTCCTGGAGCGTGCAGCCGTCACCGGTGGCGGCCAGCACGGGCACGCCGAGGTCGCGCGCCTGACGGCGTGCCGCCAGCTTGTCGGCGAAGACACGGAGCACCCGCGGCGACGGGCCGAGGAATCGCACCCCTTGCTCGGCGCAGAGCTCGGCGAGCTCGGCGCGTTCGCTGAGGAAGCCGTAGCCGGGGTGCAGGGCGTCGCATCGCTGCGCCGTGGCCGCGGCGACGATCTCGCCCGGGTCCAGGAAGGCGCCGGGCCCGGTGCCTCTCAACTCGACCACCGCGTCGGCGGTCGGCACCCCCCACGGATCGTCGGGCGCCCGCAGCGCCACGACCCTGATGCCCCGTTCACGGGCGCTGCGTGCGATACGCAGTGCGATCTCGCCGCGGTTCGCGATCAGCAGGCTGCGGATGCGGCGATCGGCGGCAGGCGAGCCGGCGTCACTGGGAGTGTCGTCGGGAGATCGGAGGGTGTCGTTCATGACGGGTGCCGGCGAACAACCAGCCGGGCGGCGATCTTCGCACGTCGCCTGCCGCGGCTCGTCGCCACCCGGTCCCAGTCGGCGCGGCGAAGCCGCCGACTCCGCCGCTGCGTCGATCTTTCTCGACTCATGCCGATGCCGCGCAAGCATATTCGGGGTAAGCTCGCCACAACATGACACTTATCAGCACTCTCTCCGCGCTCGGCGCGCGGGTCGTGGAGCGCGTACAGAGAGGAGCCCTCGGCAAGACCACGCTGCAACGTGGTGAGGGTGGCGACGACGCTCCGGCGTCGGAGCGAAGGCCTCCGGTGCGCCCGATCGCCTTCCCCAGCACCTCCGGTGCATCGACCGGCAGGGAGACGACGCCACCTGGCCGACAGAACGGCGTGCACAAGAGCGGCGCGCCCCACGGCAACGCTTCGAACGGCAGCAAGTCGAACGGCAGCAAGTCGAACGGCAGCAAGTCGAACGGCGGTCAACTCAACGGGAGCTCGCTGAACGGCATGTCGAGACCGGGCGGCGAGAGCGCCGGCACGTCGCGTCGTCGCGAGGGTCGCGTGCCGATCGGACGACGGTCGGACAGCGCCGTGGTCTGGTCCGAGCCGATCGAGCCCTTCCCGGTGTTCGCGCACTGCAGCGGCAAGTGGGTGCAGGGCAACCTCGGCCGCGCCTGCCTGCAGTCCGGCCCTCAGTCCGAGGAGCCCCAGCGCCAGAGCACTGCCGACGCGAGGTCGGAGATGCCGGCGGCGGTCGTCGCGGCGGACGCCTTCCGCTTCCAAGGCCCGGCCTTCGTCTTCGACAGCGAGGAGCATCTGATCGAGGCGTGCCACAACCGTGAGCTGGAGCGCGACTGCGTCGCCATCGTCCGCTTCCAGGGACGGCGGGCACAGGGTGCGGAGTACCGGCCGCTGAGCGACGCCATCGAGGCGCTGGCGAGGGTGCGGGCGCGCGGACACGAGGTCGCCCTGGTCACCGACGGTAGGGCGAGCAGCGGCAACTCGGGAGTCCCGGTGGCCGATCAACTGGTGCCTGAGGCGCTGTGCAACGGCACCCTGCGCCGGCTGCTGCCGGGAGACCTGGTGCGCATCGATCGCGAAGCGGGCCAGCTGGTGCTGATGGTCGACGAGCAGCGCATCCTGTCGCGGGATCCCGCGGCGCCGGAGCTGGCTCGGGCACGGATCAACGGCGCCAAGGTGGCGAAGCGATTCGGCTGAGCAGCTTCCGTTCCTGGCGAGCAGGCCCGCCCGGTCGCTCGAGGCCGACGATCGATCCAAGGTCGTCGCACACTGCCCGGACTGCCCGGACTGCCCGGACTGCCCGGACTGCCCGGTCGGCTCGGTGGTTCTTGCTGTCGCTCTGCCTCATCGGTCCGATCGGCACCTCTTGCGGTGGTCGCGCTCCGGGAGCCGAGTCGGCCGAGCCGTCCGGCGCCGTCCAGCGCTACCGGCTGCGCGGCGAGGTCGAGGACTTCGACGGCCGCCGTCTGCGTATCCGTCACCAGGCGATCGATCCGTTCACCCTGGCCGACGGCAGCGTCGGCCGGATGGAGGCGATGTCGATGTGGTTCGGTGTCGATCAGGCGCTGCGAGGCGGCGGAGAGGTGCCGCCGCTCGGCTCGACGATCGACTTCGAGCTGATCGTCGAGTGGGGCGCCAGCACGGCGGAGCGCCGCGCCCGCATCGCCTGGTGGTCTCCGGCCGAGCCGGCATCGCCATCCAGCGGGTCGTCGTCGGACGCAGCCGCGTCACCGGGCGAGGAAGAGCGGTGAGCGCCGGGACCGATCGGATCGTTCACGGCCTGGTCTCGGGCAGGGTCCAGGGGGTCTACTACCGGGCCTCCTTCCAGCGCGAGTGTGAGGCTCGAGGCCTCGTCGGCTGGGTGCGCAACCTCCACGACGGGCGGGTCGAGTTCCGCATCCGCGGCAGCGAGGACGCGGTCGATGCAGCTCTGCAGTGGGCGCGATCCGGCCCGCCGGCGGCGCGGGTCGAGGGACTCGAGACCTGGCTCGTCGAGGCGGCTGACGACGAGCTGTCGGGCGACGCCATGCGGGTGCTGGCGACCGCCTCGCGGCCAGTCGGCGACGGCGTGCGAGAAGGTGGGGGAAGAGAGCGCCGCTCGGAGCCGTAGGGAGAGCACCACGGCGGTCGTCGAGCCAGGACGGCAGGGCGGGCAGTCGTGGATCGCGGCGCCGGCACGGAATCACGACTCGCCGGCTCGCCGACAGATCCGCAGAAGATCCGCACCGCAGAAGATCCGCACCGCAGAAGATCCGCACCGCAGAAGATCCGCACAGGAGGAAAGAGAGATGAGCCGCTACTCACTCGACGAGTTCGTCCAGCGCACCGCTCAGAAGGACCGGGGACAGGGGCTCTTCGAGCTCGAGGGCGACAGGGCACTGGAGATCAACCTGGCGGATTCGCAGGTCTGGGCGAAGCTCGGCGCGATGATCGCCTACCACGGCGCGATCCGCTTCGAGCGCGAGAAGATGCTCGAGCACGGGGTCGGCAAGATGCTCAAGCGCTCGTTCACCGGCGAGGGCACCCGGCTGATGAAGGCGACCGGGAAGGGCAAGCTCTACCTGGCCGACTCGGGGAAGAAGATCACCATCCTCGAGATGGCCGGCGAGACCCTGTTCGTCAACGGCAACGACCTGCTCGCGTTCGAGCCGAGCATCGCCTGGGACATCAAGATGATGCGCAAGGTCGCCGCGATGCTCTCCGGCGGCCTGTTCAACGTGCGCCTGGAGGGCAGCGGCCTGGTGGCGATCACCAGCCACTACGATCCGCTGACCCTGGCGGTCACGCCGCAGCGTCCGGTGATGACCGATCCCAACGCGACGGTGGCCTGGTCCGGGAACCTGAGCCCCGAGTTCCGTACCGACGTGACCTTGAGGACGTTCCTCGGCCGCGGCAGCGGCGAGTCGATCCAGATGGAGTTCCGCGGCGAGGGTTTCGTCGTCGTGCAGCCGTTCGAGGAGGTCGTGCTGCAGCAGCCGAGCCGCTGAAGGCACGAGGCCGTCAGTCGGTCGGCTCGTTCGGTGGGAGGGTGAAGGAGAAGGTGCTGCCTTCGCCGGGCCGCGACTCGACCCCGATCGTGCCGCCCATCTGCTCGACCAGGCTGCGGCAGATCTCGAGGCCCAGGCCGGTGCCCGCGATCTCGTCGCCGCGGTGCAGACGCACGAACGGATCGAAGATCCGCTCGTGTTGCTCGGAAGCGATGCCGATGCCGCGATCGGCGACGGTGAAGGTGGCCGTGCCGTCGCCACCGCGGCCGCCGTCGATCCGCACGCGAGGTGTCCCTGCGTCCGCGTACTTGAGGGCGTTGCCGATCAGGTTCTGGAAGATGCGCGCCAGCGCGCTGCGGTCCGCCACCACGGTCGGCAGCTCGCCGACCTCGACCACGGCACCACGGTCTTCGATCAGGGCGTCGAGCTCCAGCAGGACGTCCTCGACGACCGCTCCCGCGTCGACCTCGGTCAACTGCAGCTGCTCGGCGCCCGAGCGCGCGAACTCGAGCACCGCTGCGATCAGTGAAGCCATCCGCTCGCCGCCGTCGAGCACGAAGCCGAACATCTCGCGCCCTTCGTGGTCCTCCTCCGTGAGGTAGCGCTGGGCGAGGATCCTGCTGAAGCTGTTGATCGCCCGCAGCGGCTCGCGCAGGTCGTGCGAGAGGGTGCTGGCGAACTGCTCCAGCCGCGAGTTCGAACGCTCCAGACGACGCACTGCGTCGCGCAGCTTCTCGTTGGCCTGGTGCAGTGCGGTGCGGTCGCGCAGGGACAGCAGGCGGCAGGTCTCGCCCTCCCACTCCACCGACTGCTCGTGCACCTCGGCGCGTCGGGTCGGCCCGTTCGCCGGGCTCCATACCAGCAGCTCGCCGGGAGGCGGCAGCTCGAGTCGCGTAGGCGGCAAGGGCTGGCCCTGCGGCCAGCCGAAGAAGACGTGAGCCGCGGGATTGGCGAAGCGCACGCCACCGTCGTCGCGCAGAACGACGATCGGCGTGTGGTGGCGGATCACCAGCAGCCGGAACTTCGCCTCGGCGCGACGCCGCACCTCGGCGAAGTCGAGGGTGCGCGCCAGCAGGGTCTCGTCGAGGTTCCCCTTCTCGAGGAAGTCGACGGCGCCCGCCTCGATCATCCGCACCGCGAGGTCGCGATCGTCCTGCCCGGTGATCGCGACCACCGTGGCCTGAGGATCTTCGGCGATCATGGTGCGAAGGACCGCCGAGCCGTCGAGATCCGGCAGATTGACGTCGAGGAAGACGACGTCGTAGCCGCCACCCCGCCAGGCCTGCAGGCCGCTGTGACCGTCGCACGCCTCGTCGAGCTCCGCCGAGGGCTCTGCCCGGGCGAGGGTCCGGCGCAGCGCCCTGCGATCGAAGGCGTCGTCCTCGACGATCAACATCCGCCTGCTCCTCGCGCCGCGAGCCAGGCGCGCCGATCTCGTCACGGCGGGCCGCCCGATTCGGTGGACGCTCCCGTGCTACCACCCGGGGCGGTCGCCTCCGCGGTCCCGTCGGCCGACGATTCCCCGGTGGGCGACAGCTCGGTCGCCTGGCGGGCGATCATCTGCGCGACGCGACCGAACTCGTCACGCAGATTGGACTTGACGAGGTATCCGGCGACGCCGAGCTTCAGCGCCGCGCGCACGTCGGACTGATCGGCCGAGGTGGTCAGCACGAACACCACGGTGTCGGCGATCGCCCGGTCGCGGCGGAGCTCGGCGAGCATCTCGAGGCCGTTCATGCGCGGCATGTTGAGGTCGAGCAGGACGAGTCGGGGAAGGCGGGGATCGAGGCCGGGGCGCTCGCCACGTAGCAGCTCGAGCGCCTCGATCCCATCGCGAGCCTCGACGATGCACTCCTCCATGCCCAGCTGGCGGAAGCCACGTCGCAGGCCCTTGCGATCGACCTCGTCGTCGTCGACGATCAGCAGCCTGAGCCTGATGCCGCCGGGCGTCATCGGATCCGACTCCCGGTCGACCACGGCAGCAGCGGCCAGTCGAAGGTGAATACGGCGCCACGGTCGCCGTTGGAGCCCACCGCGACCGTGCCGCCGAAACGCTCCACCAGCTTCTTGACCAACGCCAACCCGACGCCCGACCCCTCGACCTCGTCGCGCGGGCGCAGGGTCTGGAAGAGGTTGAAGATGCGCTCCCGGAACGCCTCGTCGACGCCCGGACCGTCGTCGACGACGGAGATCACCAGCCGCGATCCCTCGACACGGGCTGCCACCTCGATCGTCCCGGTGTCGCGATCGTGGTGCTTCACCGAGTTGGCGATCAGGTTGGTCAGCACCTGCTGGAGCGCGATGCTGTGGCCCTCGAAGGGAGGAACCGAGTCGAGCTCGGTGTGCACCGTGAACCGGTCGGGCACGGCGGCCAGGTTGACGCTCTCGGCGACGAGCCGATCCAGATCGATGACTCGCACCTCGAGGTCGGCGTGGCCGGCGCGTGAGTATTCGAGCAGGCTGTCGAGCAGCGCGTTCATGCGCCCGGTCCGGCTCTGCAACAGCTGCAGGTGCTCCCGGCTCTCTGCGCTGACCTGCTGTCCGAGGTCCTCCTCCAGCCACGATGCGAGTTGGCCGATGGCCCGCAGCGGCGCCTTGAGGTCGTGCGAGGCGACGTAGGCGAACTGGTCGAGATCCTGGTTGCTGCGCTCGAGCTCGGTGGTGCGCTCCAGCAGCTGGCGCTCGGCGCTCTTGCGTTGGGTGATGTCGTGGGCGATGAGCGAGTGGCCGATCAGGGCACCGTGCTCGTCGACGATCGGCGACGCCTGCGCCAGCAGATGCACGAGCTCCCCCGACTTGCGGCGGCTCTCGATCTCGAATCCGCCGGCCCGGTCGCCCGCGGCGAGATCGCCCGGGTCGACGCCGATGAGCTGGCGCAGGTCGCCGCCGAGGACCTCGGAGGGAGCGAAACCGAAGATCCGCTCCGCGGCGCGGTTCCAGCTGGTGACCCGGCCGCGGTTGTCGACCGCCACGATCGCTTCGTAGGCGGAGTCGACCAGCGCCGCCAACCTCGCCTCGTGCGGGTTGCGCAGCGCCAGGACCTTGGGCACCGCGGGCACCAGGGCGACAACAGTCAACCAGGAGACTCCCGCGGTGACACCCTTGGCGACTCCCATCGCCCTGTAGGCCGGCCACCAGAACATCGCCGCCTCGAAGAGATGGGTCAGCCCGCAGGCGAGGATGAAGGTGACGAAGAGCCATCCCAGCCCAGGGAAAGGGATGTCGCGGCGTCGGCGTAGCAGCAGGGTCATGACGATCGGGATCGCCATGTAGGCGCCGAAGATCAGCAGGTCCGAGACGATGTGCAGGTTGCCGTGCGCCGGGGTCCACTCGCCGCAGCGCCAACGGGCCGGGAAGCCGCTGGTGTCGAACAGGCGGCCCCAGAAGCCCGGCGCAGCCGGCTGCGAGGCCGCCAGCGGCGCCGCACCGCAGAGAGCACCGAGAGCTCCCGCCGCGAGCGGCAGCCTTCCGGTCGGCGCGACCGGGCGTCGTCGGGAGCGGCTGGCGTGCGGCCGGATCATCGTCGTCGGCGAGGTTTGCGGAGGTGGGAATCCGCGCGGCGGACTCCGCGCGTTGGGCGCGAGGCGCGGGCTCCGCGGGCAGGATCGGCTGGCCGCGACGCCTGTTCGTCGACGAAGGCTACAGGCCGGCTAGTTATTCTTCAATTCAGCGGATCTCTCGCCGCGAGGCCCCGGAGAGAGTCGCTCAGGCCTCGTCGCTGACCCCGCGCAGGCGCTCGAGGCTCTTGCGGTACTCGCCCATGCAGTAGAAGAGCAGCACCGCCGAAGCCAGGTGCGCCACTCCCGTGGTGGTGAGCAGCGAGTAGCGGATGCCCTCGATGCCGAAGTTGGCCTGGGTGAAGACGTAGTCGGTCATCAGCGCCAGCACCATCGGCCCGATTGCCAGGCCGAGCAGGTTGACGATGAACAGGTAGATCGCCGAGGTCTGCCCACGCAGGTTGTTGGGCATCATCTGCTGGATCGCCGCCGGCGCCACTCCGAAAGGCATCGAGGCGAGGAAGACGGTGGGGATCACCAGGATCATCGCGGCGACGTCGTTGTCGAGCAGCGGGAAGACCAGTCCGGTCGGGAACCAGATCCAGGCCGCCAGGAAGCCCACCCGCACCTTGGCGTCGGTGTAGCCCCTGCGGCTGAGCCGATCGGAGATCACGCCTCCCACCAGCACGCCGCCAGCGCCGCAGACGAAGACCACGATGCCGTAGATCAGCCCGAACTTCGCCGCGTCCCAGCCGTGCACCCGCTTGAAGACCTCGGGCAGCCAGGCGCCGTTGCCGTAGCTCGAGAAGGAGAGCAGGGCGAAGCCGATGTTGTGGCTGAGGATGGTGCGGCGGTTCTCGGAGATGTAGCGCATCACCTCGCGGAACGGCACCGAGCGCGACTTCGCGGCGGCACCCTGCGCGGCGCCGCGCGTCACCAGCAGACCCCGGCGCGCCGGCTCGCGCACGGTGAGCAGCAGCAGCGGCACCACCAGCAGACCCGGCAGGCCGACGAGGAAGAAGACCTTCTGCCAGGGAGTCACCGTGCCGAGCAGCGGCAGGTCCCACGGCGCCGTCTGGCGCACGTAGGTGATCGCCTTGCCGCCGACCAGGTAGGCCATGCCGGAGCCGAAGTAGATCCCCATGCCGTAGAAGGCGATGGCGCGTGCCAGCTTCTCCTTGCGGAAGTAGTCGGTGATGATCGAGTAGGCGGACGGTGAGAGCGACGCCTCGCCGATGCCGACACCGATGCGCAGCAGCGACATGTGCCAGAAGTTGCGCGCGACGCCGCAGGCGGCGGTCATCAGGCTCCACATCGCCAACCCGAAGGCGATGATGCGGGTGCGGTTGTGCGAATCGGCGAGGCGGCCGAACGGGATGCCGAAGATGGTGTAGAAGACGGCGAAGGCCGGCCCCATCAGGAACCCGACCTGCCAGTCGCGATCGAGATCGAGCCCCGTCTTGATGTCGCCGACCATCATGCTGAGGATCTGGCGGTCGACGAAAGAGAACAGGTAGACGATCGTCAGCACGACGACCACGTACCACGCGTAGGACTCCGAGGGGTACGGGTCGGCCGTCGCGCCGGCCGCGGCGGGGCGGTCGGAGCGGCTGGGCGAATCGTCGGACTGCATGGGTCGTGTCTCCTGGCGAGGCGGAAGGTCGATCAGGCCCGCGTCGAAGGCTGCGCCCCGCGCTCGAGCGGTTCCGGGCTTCAGAGGGGCGGGCCGTGTAGCGGTCGCGGGACCACCGGCGGCCGAGTTCCTCGTCGGTGGTGGAGGGAGCCGGCGCAGTGTATCGGCCCGGTTCGGGCCAGAGGAGCCGCCGCAGTCCGGCGCCGGCCGCGGCGGCCGAGGAGATCGCGCGACCCGAGCGGCGACCGGCTGCAGCGAACCGTCAGGGTCGGGATGCCGAGATGCAGATACACTGCCGGCGTCCCGTCGCGCTCCGCGATCGCCCCGGTCGGTACCGTGGGCTCCGCGGATCTCGGTGCCGTGCGGTCCCCTTGCCGGCGGCAGGACGTCGATCTGACGGACAGCTCGCCCGGTGAGGCCGGCGACGGTCGGTCCGGGTCGGGCTTCGAACGCTCGCTGCATTGCGCGCCGGGAATGCCGGTCCGCCGGCTACCGGTTGCCCGCCTGTCGCATCCTCGACCCGATGGCCCTCCGTCAGATCTCCGCCAGAAGGGCCGCGCCGGCCCTGAAGCGCCCCGCAAGACGCAGCCCGGAATGTGCCCCACGATGAGACCTCCCCAGCCCCGCCGCCGCAGCCTGGCGGCGATCCTCCGACCCCTCGCGCTGTGCCTTCCGCTCCTGGTCGTCGCCTGCGACAGCAGCACCACCGACCCGGACGAGATCCTCGTCTTCGACGGCATCGTCCGCTTCGAGGGGGAGAGTTTCCACTCCTTCACCACCACCGATGAGGGCCCGCTCGAGGTCACCCTGACGCGGCTCGACGCGCTGCTGGTGGACATCACGGTGCTGCGGCCCGAGAACCTCGCGATCTCGGTCGGCATCGGTCAGGAGGTCGAGGGCGAGTGTCTCGAGAACGTGCAGTTCACGCTGCAGGAGCGCGGCCTGCTCTTCTTCAACCTCGTTCCGCGCACCTACTGCCTGTCGGTGTTCGACGGCGGCCAGCTGCCCGAGGACGCCTCGGTCTCCTACACCGTCACGCTCGAGCTGCCCTGAGGGTCGCCGACCGCCGACCGGGCAGCGCGTTCCGCGGCGCGTTCCGGTGTTCTCCTCGCAAGGCCCGCTTCAACCCACCTCGACATCCGGCTGATACGCCGACGAGTTCGAACACGGGAGCCCGCTCGTCCGGGTCCCGACCTCCCCGCTGCAAGTCCCATCGGAGCCGCTCATGATCCCGAAACCGCTCGCCGCGAGAACCGCATCCGCCGCCGCGGCCTCCCTCCTGGCCCTGCTGATGCTCGTCGCCTGCGATGACGATCCCGTCGAGGTCGTCGAGCCGCCGGACCCGGATCCGCAGGTCACCGAGAGCTTCTCTGGCACCGTCGAGCAGCTCGGCCTCTCGATCCACCTCTTCACCATCGGCGGCCTCAACAACACCGAGGTGGAGATCACCGAGCTGGCTCCGCTCGAGACCCTCACCCTCGGGCTCGGCGTCGGCACCTCGACCGACGGCGGCGAGACCTGCGCGCTGTTGGCCCAGGACCGCAGCGTGCGGCTCGGCGAGACGCTGCTGATCCAGAATCTCGCCGAGGGCGAGTACTGCGTCACCGTCTTCGACGTCGGCAACATCTTCCCCGACCAGGTGGTGGAGTACACCATCGAGGTGCTGCACCCCTGAGCCGCCGCGGCGTGGAGCGAGGAGGCGCGGTGATCTCCCTCCTCGCGCGCCCGGGGTCCGCGACGGGTCGCCCGGGATGAGCGGCGAAGCGCTCGACGTGCGCAGGGCGCGACGGCTCGCCCTGGCGCGGGCGGGCCTGCTCGGCCGGCGGTGGAGCGGGCTGCCGGAGCGGGCGCGGGGTCGCGGCTCCACGGCCAGGGAGGCGGTGCACCAGATCGTCGACCGCTTCGGTTACCTGCAGCTCGACACCGTGTCGGTGGCCGGCGCGCGCTCTCACGCCCTGGTGCTGCTGTCGCGCCTCCGAGGACTCGACGCCGATCTCCCGGAGAAGCTGCTGCAACCGGGCTGCCCCTACTTCGAGTACTGGGGGCACGAGGCCTCCTGGATGCCGCTCGAGCTCTACCCGGCCTTCGGCTTCCGGCGCCGCGCCTACCGTCACCACCGCTGGTTCGGCCGCGCACTGGACGAACAGCCGGCGCTGGCCGACGAGATCCTGCGCCGTACCCGCGACGAGGGTCCCTTCCGCTCTGCCGATCTCGAGGGCTCCGGCAGCGGTTCGTGGTGGGGGTGGAAGGACAGCAAGCGGGTCGCCGCCGCTCTCTGGTCGTGTGGCGAGCTGGCGATCCGTGCGCGCGATCGCTTCCAGCGCACCTTCGACCTCACCGAGCGGGTGATCCCGGAGCAGCAGCGGGGCGACCTGCCGCTGGAGGAAGCTCTGTGCGAGCTTCTCCTGCGCGCCGCATCGGGACACGGCTGGGCGACGACCGGCACGCTCGCCGCGACCTGGCGCCTGGTCAACCTGCGGCCCGAGATCGCGCGCGCACTGCAAAGGCTGGTCGAAGAAGGTCGCCTGATCGCCTGCCGGCTCGACGCCGGAGAGCGCCGGATCGATGGCTGGATCCG
The DNA here is from genome assembly GCA_003388555.1 of Acidobacteriota bacterium. GTDB lineage: Bacteria > Acidobacteriota > Thermoanaerobaculia > Multivoradales > Multivoraceae > QQVD01. The sequence continues at coordinate 223,190 of QQVD01000034.1, forward strand.
GCCCGAAGACCTCGAGCTCGCCGACGCCCTGCGTCGCATCCGGCCCGCCGGGCGCGAGCCGGTGCTGCTGTCGCCCTTCGACCCGGTGCTGTGGGATCGCGAGCGGGTGCGGCTGCTGTTCGGCTTCGACCAGGTGCTGGAGATCTTCAAGCCGGCGGAGCAGCGGGTGCACGGCTACTTCTGTCTCCCGGTGCTGGCCGGCGAACGACTGGTCGCGCGGGTCGACCTCAAGGCCCACCGCCCGGAGGGCCGACTCGAGGTGCTCGCCGCCCACTACGAGGAGCGCGGCGCCGCGGCACGCGACGCCGTGGCCTCGGCCCTGAGGCGCCACGCCGAATCGCTGGACCTGCGTCTCGACGGCTGACGTCGCCCCGTCGCGATCGACCGTTCAGCGTCGGAGCACGGAGCCCCTCGCGTCCTCAGCCGCGCCGATTGAGCACGTCGAGGACCTCGCGCCGCAGCGCCGGGTCGTCGGCGAAGGCGCCGCGGTGGGCGACGGTAGTCATCACCGGCTCGTGCTTGGCGACGCCGCGAGCCTTCATGCACAGGTGCTCGGAGTGCACCATGACGGTGACGCCGGCGGGCTCGAGGTGCTGCATCAGGGCGTCGGCGACCTGCTGGGTGATGCGCTCCTGCATCTGCGGCCGGCGCGCGAAGACCTCCACCAGGCGCGCCAGCTTCGACAGGCCGACGACGCGGCCGTCGGCCGGCAGGTACGCGATCGACGCCTTGCCGAAGAAGGGCAGGAGATGGTGCTCGCAGAAGCTGAAGAACTCGATGTCGCGCAGCGTCACCAGGTCGGAGGACGGCTGCTCGAAGGTGCGCGCCAGAACCTCCTCCGGCCGCTGCTGCAGGCCGCCGAAGAGCTCGGCGTAGGCCTTGGCGACCCGGCGCGGCGTGTCGACCAGGCCTTCTCGCTCGGGATCCTCGCCGAGTGCGAGGAGGATCTCGCGCACCGCCGCCTCGATGCGTGGACGGTCGATCGCCGGCGGCGTCGCCTGGGTGTCGGCCGGATCGAGCCGGCGGAGCACGGACGCTTCGAGGTTGCGGCGCGGGAAGGTCGCGAGGGAGGTGGTCTGCAGATCGGTCATCTCGGCTCCAGCTCGAGCGCTGAGTCCGTGAGCTCGGCTCCTCGGGCGCTCGGCGTTCGGTCGTCGTTGCGGGGACTGCACGCGGCGCGTGCACAGCGTCGGGTTCGTGTCCCCCCCGGCCTTGGATGTATGGCTGGGCGCGCCGATCCGATCAGCTCGTGGAGAGTCGCTCCGCGGTCCGATCGGCCGCCGACTCGGCGCGATTGCGGATCGCCACGAAGGTGACGTCGTCGCGCAGGTGGTCGGCGTTGCAGCAGCGCTCGGTGAAGCGTCCCAGTCGGCCGACCACCTGGTGCGCCGACCCCGCCTCGCGGGCGCTGCGCTCGAGCTCGCGGCGCACACCTTCGTAGCCGACCACCTCACCGCCCCGGTCGAGCATCTCGGGGAGCCCGTCGGAGAGCATCAGCAGCAGGTCGCCCGGCCGCCACGAGACGCGGCACTCGCCGTAGCGCGCGTCGCGCATGCCGCCGAGCGGCAGTCCCTCGAGCAGCAGCTCCTCGGCACGGTCCTCGTCGCTGCGGTAGACGAGCGCCGGCGGCATGCCGGCCGAGGCGATGCGGATCTCGTCGCGATCGATCTTGGCCAGGGCGAGCGCCATGTTGAGGCGGCGGATGCGCAGCGCGCCGATGCGATCGTTGGCGCTGGCGAGCAGGCTCGGCAGCTCCTCGCTGCCGAAACCGGAGAACAGGCCCTTGACCAGACTGACCACCGATCCGGCCCGCGCGCCGTGTCCGGCGGCATCGCCGATCGCCACCAGCAGGGATCCGTCGGGCTCGGCGCGGAAGTCGTAGTAGTCGCCGCCGACCTCGGTCGCGGTGTGCATGGCCACCGCGATGCCGAGGTCGGGGTGACGGGGCAGGGTGGCCGGCAGCAGCGAGAGCTGCAGCTGGCGCGCCTGTTCCAGCTCCTCGGTCTTGCGTTGGTTGTCGGCCGCGAGCAGGCGCCGCTGCGTCTCGAGCTCGGCGGCGGCGAGCTCCTGCTCGAGATTCAGTCGCGACAGGACCTCGACCTGCTCGAGCTGATCGCGCAGCCGGTTCGCCATGCGCGAGAAGTGGTAGGCGAGGTAGACGCTGGCCGAGAGCAGCAGGCCGGCGACCCCGTAGTAGGCGACCGGCAGCACCTCGGCCGGTGGGTGCGCCACTCCGACGATGAGCAGCCACTGCCAGATCAGGCCGAGAGTGAGCAGGCCGAGCCCGGCGGCCAGGATCCAGCTGCCGGACCACGAGGCGCGGATGGCTCGCGCATTGACCCGCAGGGACTCGGCGAGCACCAGCACGTGGAACCACCAGAACGACACGAAGCCGTCGAGCTCGGGGCGGACCACCGTCGCGACGGCGGCCGTCGCCGCGATGCCGAGCAGGAGCCAGAAGCGCCAGGCGAGCGGCTCGTCGAACAGCTCGTAGACGAAGCGCAGCAGCGCCGCCATGGTGGCGAAGAGGAGCACGCTCCACAGCGTCTCGTAGAGCGAGAGCAGCCCGGCCTGCTCGGAGAGCACGCGCTCGAACTGCAGCGCCACGAGGGAGGCGGAGCAGATCGAGGTCAGCGAGAACCAGAGGTTGGAGCGGATCCTGCGGGGGAAGAGGAAGAGCAGCAGGTGCAGCACCGCCTGGCCGCCGAAGAGGCCGACGAAGAAGGTCTGGTGGGCGGCGAGCTGGCGCCGACGTTCGCCCCACGCCGCGGCGACCTCGCTGAACGGGCCGTGCACGAAGCGGAAGCCGAAGATCGGCGAGAGCCAGTTCAGACCTCCCCGGTGCGCCGGCTCGTAGCGCACTGTCACCGTCGCCGGGGGAGCTCCGTCGCGGCCGGCCGGGAGGGGGAACATGCGCGTCGTGGCGACGCCGGCGGGCGCCCCCTCGGCGCCGCGCCCGAGCACCGCGACGAGCTGGCCGTCGACGTACACCGATGCCGAGCCCTGCAGCGAGATGGCGGCCGCCTGAGGCAGGGTCACGGGCGCGTCCGAGGGTGGCTGCAGGCGGGCGCGGAACCAGTAGGTCTCGGCGGCTCCGGCGCGACCGATCCACGAGTCGGCCAGGTCGTCCGGCGCCGCCGGCCGCCACGAGGCGTCGTCGAGCCCCGGCACCGCCCAGCCGGGGTCGTCGCCGGCACGGGCGCGCCAGTCGCGCGGGCTGTCGAGCGTCTCGAGCGAGCCCGCGACGCAGCCGAGGAGGAGCGCGCAGGCCGCCACCGTCGCGGCAGTCGCCGTCGCGCGCAGCGGCCGGCGCCGGACGGCGGTCGCCGACGAACGGCCCGTCTCGGTGGCTTGTGCGAACATCCCGTCGGTTTCCTCGTACGCTGCAGGCGGTGGTGGGTCGGCCACGGACGCGCTCCATCCTCGCACCGCCATCCTCGCACCGTCGCCGTCCGGCGGCGAGGACGCGCCCGAGCGTGGGAGCAGTCGGAGCACGGACGAGCACCAACGGGAGGCAGGGATGCACGGATCGGGATCTCGCGACTGGACGATCGAGCACCCCGCGATCCTGGTCGCGGCGCGGGTGCTCTTCACCCTCATCTTCTTCCTCTCGGGCATCACCCACTTCACCGACATCGAGGGTTACGTCGCGCTGATGCCCGAGGCGATCCCGGGGCGTGTCTTCTGGGTGCTGGTGTCGGGGATCGTCGAGCTGGTCGGAGCGACCCTGGTGCTGCTCGGTCGCTGGCCGCGCCTCGGTGCCTGGCTGCTGGTGCTCTTCCTGGTGCCGGTCACCTTCACGGTGCACGGCTACGAGATGATGACCACCCAGGACGCGCGCATGCAGGCGATCCAGACGTCGTTCTTCCTCAAGGGACTGACGATGACCGGTGCCGCTCTGCTGATCACCCAGCTGGGGGTGCGCCCGAGCAGCCGGCGAGAGACCGCTTGAACGGCGGCCCGCAGCGCGAGCCCCAGGGGCGCCGCGGGCGCTGGCCTCGGCTCTTGCTGCTCGCCTCGCTCGTCGGCTTCGGGGTGTGGCTGACCACCGGGGCAACGCAGGCGGAGTCGGAGCACGGCGAGATCCTCTATCTCGGCAACGAGGGGGTGCTGGTCCGCGACGGGGAGCACGCGGTGCTGATCGACGCGCTGTTCGGCGACGGGCTCGACGGCTACGCGGCGGTGCCGGAGGAGGTGCGTCGGCAGGTCGAGAGCGCCACCGGGGAGTTCGACGACGTCGACCTGGTGCTGGCGACCCACTTCCACGACGACCACTTCGATCCGGCGGCGGTGGCCCGGCAGCTGCGCGCCAACCCCGAGGCGCTGTTCGTGTCGACCCCGGACGCGGTCGGGAGGCTTCCGGCGGGCGTCGCCGCGAGGGCCGTGCTGCCCGAGGAGGGGGAACCGGTCGTGCTCGAGCACCGCGGCATCCGGCTGACGGTGATCCGCATGCACCACGGTCGCAATCGGCCCGGGATCCAGAACCTCGGCTTCGTCGTCGAGCTGCCGACGGCGAAGATCCTGCACGTCGGCGACACCGAGCTGTCGGAGGAGGAGTGGCTGGCCCTCGAGCTGCCGCGACGCGGGATCGACTGGGCGCTGCTGCCCACCTGGCAGGTGAAGGCCGGTACGATCGAGGCGATCGCGCCGCGCCGTGGCGTGCTCGCGCTGCATCTGCCCGAGCCCGACGCTCCGGCGGGCTGGTTTCCTAGCAGCGGTCGCGACGGCCAGATCGCGGCGCTCGAGCGGCTGCCCGGAGTCGTCGTGGCGCAGCGCAGCGGCGCCCGCATCGCGCTGGCGGCGGATTGATGACCGTGGCGGGGCGCCGCCGACAGACGGCCACCTGAGGAGCTTCGAGATGCTGCGCACGCTGCGTTCGGTCTGGCGGTTCCGCCGCTTCGAGCTCGATGCCGACCTCCGACGCCTGCAGGGCGTCGCCGACGTCGAGGACCTGCGCGAGCTGGCCAGGCGACGTCTGCCCAGCGGGGTCTTCGACTACATCGACGGCGCCGCCGAGGACGAGATCACCGCGGCGCGCAACGAAGAGGGCTTCGTGGCGCTGGAGCTCCGTCCGCGCATCCTGCGCGACGTCTCGGCGGTCGAGGTCGGCGCCGAGATCCTCGGCCGGCCGGCGGCGATGCCTCTGGTGCTCGCCCCGACAGGCTTCTCACGCATGGCCCACTCGCAGGGCGAGCTGGCGGTGGCCCGCGCGGCGCAGCGCGCCGGCGTGCCCTACACCCTGTCGACGCTCAGCACCCGCTCGATCGAAGAGGCCGCCGCGGCGGCTCCGGAGGCGCGCCTGTGGTTCCAGGTCTACGTCTGGCGCGACCGGGGCCTGGTCGAGGAGATGCTGCAGCGCGCCAGGGAAAGCGGCTACGAGGCGATCGTGATCACCGTCGACACGGCGGTGCTCGGCCGCCGCGAGCGCGACGTGCGCAGCGGCTTCTCGCTGCCGCCCAGGCTCGGCCTCGGCACCCTGGTCGAGGGCGCGCTGCATCCCGGCTGGACGCTAGACTTCCTGCGCGGCGGGCCGATCGAGTTCGCCAACGTCGCCGGTCGCGGCACGGGCCCCGGCGGCGGTGCGGTGGCGCTGGCCGAGTACGTGAACGCGCAGTTCGACGCCGCGCTGTCGTGGCGCGATCTCGACTGGTTCCGCGAGCGCTGGGACGGGCCCATCGTGCTCAAGGGGGTGCAGACCGTCGACGACGCAGTGCTCGCCGCCGAGGCCGGCGTCGACGCAGTGGCGCTGTCGAACCACGGTGGCCGCCAGCTCGACGGCGCGCCGCCGCCGGTGGAGCTGATCGAGCCCGTGCGCGAAGCGATCGAGGACCGGCTCGAGATCTACTGTGACGGCGGTGTGCGGCGCGGCAGCGACGTGGTCAAGGCGCTGGCGCTCGGCGCCGACGCGGTGATGGTCGGCCGCGCCTACCTCTACGCCCTCGCCGCGGCCGGCGAGAGCGGCGTCGACTGGGTGCTCGACTTCCTGCGCTCGGGCACCGCGCGCACCCTGGCGCTGTGCGGTCTGCGTGGAGTCGACGAGATCGAGCCGTCGCTGGTGCGCTGGCGCACGCCGCGCGGTTGACGACGGGGCGCGGCGGCTCCGAGGACGCTCCGCCGCGGCCGGCAGGTGGAGGCGGAGCTCAGCTCGCGTCGAGGAATCGGCGCCGCAGGCCTTGCGTAGAGGGAAGTGGAGGAGCCTTGCGCGCGCGAGGTCGACGAGAAGGGGCCAACGGTGAGTGGGGAAGAGGCTGCAGAGGAAGTCACGCCAGCGAACGGCCGTTCCCTGGGCCGGCGCCTGGCGCGCGCCTTCGTCGCGCTCGCCCTGCTGTTGGTGCTCGGCGGGCTCGGCTACGCGGTCTTCCTCCGTCTGAGCTGGGACCGCCAGCTGGCGCTCAGCGTGGAGCGCTTCGAGCAGCGGGTCGGCAGCCTCGACCCGGCGAGCTACGCGCCGGCGCCGGTGCCGGCGGAGGAGAACTTCGCCCTGGTGGCGCGCGACGTCGCGGCGCGCCTCGACACGGATTCGGTCCGCCCGGTGCTCGACGCGCTCGGCGGCCGATCGCCGGGCGAGTGGAGCGCCGTCGAGCTCGCGCGGCTCGAAGAGCTGCTCGCGGCGCACCAGGACTCCCTCGCCGCGCTCGACGCGGCGGTCGATCTCGAGCGATCGAACCTCGGACTGCGCTACGCGGCGGACTTCCAGGACCAGGAGCTCGACCTGCTGCTGTGGATCCGCCTGGCGCGCCTGCAGCGGCTCCGCGCCGGTGTGGCCCGGCGCGCCGGCGACTGTGGCGGCGAGCTGCTGGCGCTGCGGGTCGCAGGGCGCATCGCTTCGGTGCCCGCGCGCGAGCCGACGGTGGTGCACGGGATGTTGGCCGAGGCTGCGGCCCGGCTCTTCCTCGAGGGAGCGCGAGATCTGGTCGGGGAGGCGACGTGCTTCGACGAGTCCGGGCAGCGGACCCTGCTCGAGGTCACCGAGCATCTCGCCCGAGCCCAGGTCGCCCATCGATGGAGGATGGGCTTCGAGGCGGCGCTCCTGGTGGCGTCGACCCGCGACGTCGAGCGCAGCTGGAAGGAGAGCTGGGCCGGTCCCAACGGCTGGGGCATGGTCTCGCAGGCGATCGACGTCTTCGCCCAGCTGGCGCAGGCCGCGAGCGGGCCCAGGCCTGCCGGAGGTCACGCCCGTGCGATCTTCGAAGGTCGTGAGCTCGCGCCTCGCGAGACCCTGGCGTGGATCGTCGGGCCCAACTTCGCTCACGGGATCGATCGCTGGCGTCGCCTCGAGGCGCAGCTCGCGCTCGCCCGGGTCGCCCTGGACTCTCCGACCATCCCGCCGCCCGGCGAGACCGTCGAGCTGCCGGTGCGCAGCGCCTATGCGGGCGATCCGGCGACCGTCGAACGCGCCGGCAGCGACCTGCTGCGTGTCACCTTCGACGGCTCGCTGGAGCAGTGGCGGCAGGAGCAGGAGGAGGCGTGCCCGGGTTGCGAGCGGCCCGAGCCGGTCCTCGAGTGGTGGGTGCCGTTCGCCGAAAAATGACCACATCGCGGCCTGGCGCAGCGGGCATTTCCGCAGAACGCCGCCTTCGCTGGCCTCACCGCGGCAGGTGCGCTCTCGGGCCGTCGAGCCGAGGCCTCGCCACATCCGGTGAGCCGGTACGCGGCGTAGCTCATCGGCGCGGGCGAGGTGAGGCCACACACTGGGCGACGCCCGAAGCCGCGAGCCCGCTCGCGCAGGGTGATCCTCTCGAGAGCACCGGCCGCGCCCGGGATCGAGTGCGCGGTCGCTGCTGGGAGACATCCTGCTCGGCGCCGCGATCGATCGCCTGCATCCGCGGTCGCCCGCGCGCCAGCCTCGGCAACGCGCCGTCCTGACGCCTGTTGAACCTCAGACCCGACAGAACCTATACCTACAGAACCGATACCGACAGAACCGATACCGACAGAACCGATACCGACAGAACCGATACCGACAGAACCGATACCGACAGAACCGATACCGACAGAGGAGATCCAACACCATGAGCCTGCAACTCAAGCGTTCCATCGTTCCCGACGCGACCCGCGAGAAGACCGTCGCCATCCTCCAGGGCTGCCTGGTCGACCTGCTCGATCTCGCGCTGCAGGGGAAGCAGGCGCACTGGAACCTGCTCGGCACGCGCTTCCGCAGCGTGCACCTGCAACTCGACGAGATCATCGACGCCGCGCGCATGGCCAGCGACGAGGTCGCCGAGCGCATCGTCACCCTGGGCCGGGCGGCCGACGGCCGTGCGGCGGAGATCGCCGGCTCGACCCGGTTGGAGAAGTTCCCCGGCGGCCTGCTCTCGGTGGACGACGCGATCTCGCACTACTCGGACCGGCTGGCGAAGACCATCGAAGGCCTGCGCAGCGGCATCTCGCAGCTCGGCGAGCTCGATCCGATCAGTGAGGACCTGCTGATCGGGATCAGCGCCGGCCTCGAGAAGCACCTGTGGATGATGCAGGCGCAGGAGGTCTGAGCCCGAGGACGGCGGCGGTGTGGCCCGCGGCGCGGCGGCGCCGCTGACGAGGCGCGGCCGGTTCCGATCGAGTCGACGGCCCCGGCCCCGGCCCCGGCCCCGGCCCCGGTTTGGGACTCTGCTAGCTTGTCTGCCTTCGGAAACAGCTGGTCACGAGGGGCGGCGTCGGCCGCCGAGGAGGGGAGATGCCGCCACAGACCCGCCCTGGTTTCTCTGCACCCGTGAGCCGCGTGGCGGTGCTCCTCGCCACCGCCGCCCTGGCGCTCTTCGGTCTCGCCGCGGCGCCGCTCGCCGCGCAGCCGGCCGACTACTCCGATCCGGACCACTGGCTCTGCCTGCCCGGGCGCGAGAGCGACGCCTGCACGGTCGACCTCGAGGCGACGGCGGTGGCGGCCGACGGCACGCTGACTCGCGAGGCCCACACGCCCGATCCGGACGCTGCGATCGACTGTTTCTACGTCTACCCGACCGTCTCGCTCGATCCGGGTGGCAACAGCGACCTCGAAATCGGTGCCGAGGAGCGGCGGGTGATCCTGCAGCAGTTCGCCCGCTTCACCGAGGTGTGCAGGCCGTTCGCGCCGCTCTACCGGCAGGTGACGCTGACCGCGCTGCGCGCCGGGATCGCCGGCCAGCCGGTCGAGGTCGACCGCGCGCTCGGCTACTCCGACGTCGTCGCTGCCTGGAAGCACTACCTCGAGCACCACGGCGGCGACCGGGGCTTCGTGCTGGTCGGGCACTCGCAGGGCGCCGGCGTGCTGACCCGCCTGGTCCAGGAGGAGATCGACGGCCAGCCGATCCAGCAGCGACTGGTCTCGGCGCTGATCCTCGGCTCGCGGCTGCAGGTCGCCGAGGGCTCCGACCGCGGCGGCGACTTCGAGAACATCCCGCTCTGTCGCGCCGAGGACCAGACCGGGTGCGCGATCGCCTACGCCTCGTTCCGCGACACCGTTCCGCCGCCGGCCAACTCGCGCTTCGGTCGCGCCGGCGACGGCACCGTGGCGGCCTGCACCAATCCTGCGGCGCTCGCCGGCGGCCGCGGCACCCTGCATCCCTACTTCGCCACCGCGCCGAGCGCCATGGTGCAGACCCCCGGTGGGGGAGCACCGCTCTGGGTGGGGTCGGCCGATCAGGCGCCGACGATCGAGACGCCGTTCGTGACCCTGCCCGGTCTGCTCGAGGCCGAGTGCCGGCGCCAGGGCGACTTCCACTACCTCGAGGTCGAGGTAATCGCCGATCCGGCCGATCCGCGCGCCGACGACATCCCCGGCGACGTGCGCGTCGGCGACACCGTGGTGGAGGACTGGGGGCTGCACCTGATCGATGTCGACCTGGCGATCGGCGACCTGGTGCGCATCGTCGGCGAGCAAGCCAGGGCCTTCGCCGCTTCTCGCTGACGTCGGGCGGCGAGCAGCCCCTGCAGCCAGGTCGCGCGGCGCCGGTGAGGGAGGTGATGGTTGTGACCACTGGCATCGAGATCGAGCTGACGTTCCTCCTTCTGCTGACCTTCATCGGCCAGACGCTCTTCGCCCGCTTCGAGATCGAGACCCCGCGCTGGCGGCTCATCGTCAAGTGGCTGGTGCTCTACGCGGTGACCCTGGGGTTGCACCCAGTCATCGGTCACTGGGCGCTGGCTGCTCCGGCCCTCGCGGGAACGGTGGGCCTCGCCGTGCACTTCTCGTGGTGCCGGCGCCACGGGATCCATCCGTTCACCGCCGAGCCGCTGCCGCGGTACTACGCGCTGCGCGGCTGGAGGTGGCCGCCGAGCGGGTGAAGGCCACCGATGCAGCCGAGGGTCCGGTCGCTCCCGCCCCGAGGGCGGAGCACGAGGAGGCTCGCGGCGTTCCATGGAGGGGCAGTCCGACCCTAGAAATCGTGGAATCGGTCTTGCATGGGCCGTTCCCACCCCGCCGTCCGACACTGGACGTCCGACGGTGGTTGCCCCCACTCACGACCCAAGGTCCGCTGACGTGAAGTCCCGCCTGCAAGAACCCTGAGCCGAGGACTACGGAGCCACGCATCATGACCGTATCGATCGACTCCGCCCCCGCCATGGCCTCCTCCCTGGGCGCGCCCACCCGCTCCCCAACGCCGTCCTTGCAGCCCGTCGAGGCGCACCCCGCGCAGCCGCCGGAAGACGCCGGGCATCGTCAGCCGTCGGTCCGGGAGGAGTCGAGCGACGACCTGCGCCTGCTGGCGCGCTCGCGCACGAGCCTGCTGCAGTTCCTCACCCTGGTGCTCATCGGGGTGCTCGGCACGATCCTCTTCCTCGCCGCCGACCGCGGTTCGGGGATCGAGATCCCGGTGCTCGCCATCGTGGCGCTCGCCGCCTGCCTCTACGTGCTGGCGCGCGAGCGCTCGCTGCGCCACGAGCAGCACGAGCTGACCGTGCGCCTGATCGCCCGCGAACGCCAGATGACCCGGATGAACCGGCGCATCGTCGAAGAGCGCGAGCGCTCGGAGCAGCTCGGCGACCGGCTCGGCAAGATCACCAGCCTCTACCGCGCCATCGCCTCGATCCATGCGGTGGAGGAGCCGCAGAAGGTCCTCGGCACGATGGTCCAGGCCGCCTGCGAGCTGGTCGGCGCCGACTGCGGCTCGCTGCAGCTGCTCGACGACACCGGCAGCGTGCTGACCGTCGAGGCCACCGACGGCCGGCGTGTCGACCTCGGCGGCGAGGTCCAGACCGCCGATCAGGGCGTCGCCGGATGGGTCCTGCGTCACGGCGAGGTGCTGCTGCTCGAGGGCCGCGCCTCGGAGGACCCACGCTTCGACGAGACGCCGACCATCGATCAGGGCGAGCAGGGAGTGTGCTGCTCGATGGTGGTGCCGCTGAGCTGGCACGGGCAGCCCTTCGGCGTGCTGAACATCGGCCTGCTGGACGGACGCGACAAGGACCGCTTCAGTGCCGAGGACCAGAGCCTGGTGCGCATCTTCGGCCAGCACGCTGCGCTCGTCGTGGTCGGCACGCGCGAGCTGGCGCGACGCCGCCGCACCGGCCCGGGCGCCTGAGTCCGCGCACCTGGCGGCTGACCGGCTCACCGGCTCGCACGTTCCGCGATCGGGGTGCCCGGCGGCTGAAACAGGCGCGCACAGGGCACCGTCTTCGGAGCGTCGTCGGCCGCCGTACGACGGTCCGGGAATCGATCCTCGACACAGCGACTTCGCACAGGGTGCGGCGCCCGAGCTTCGAGGCGGCGCACATCCGTGCCGGTCGGCGCCAGCGAAGAGCCTTCACTGAAGCACTTGCCCGGAGTGGCGACTTCTGGCGGCGGGCACCTCGAGGCGACACCAACCAGCCTCGTCTGCGCTCGCTGACGAGCCGGCTTCGACGCCCCGACCCGATGCCGACAGCTCCGCGGAAGCAGAGTCGCCTCCGACACCCACACCCGCTGCAGGGAGACGCAGATGTCCGATCGAAACACAGCTCTGGTCGCCTGCTCGGTCCTGGCGATGTCGGCGACCCTGGCTGGGTGTGGCGGCGGCGCCGGGCCCGACGAAGGCTTCCGGGGCGCCCCGATTCCGTCGGTCGAGGCGGTCGAGGCGCGCAGCGGCTCGCTGCCCCTCGAGGAGCGCCTGAGCGGCGTGGTCCGGGCCGAGAACCAGGTGACGATCTATCCCGAGGTCAGCGCCCCGATCGAGCAGGTGCTGGTGCGCAGCGGGCAGGCGGTCCAGCGCGGCCAGGTGCTGGTCCGTCTCGACGACGAGCAGCTCCGCGGGCAGCTACGGCAGGCGGAGGCCAACGTCGAGCTCGCCGAGGCGGCGGCGCTCGAGGCCGATGCGCGCGTTCAGGAGAGCGAGGCGATGGTCAGCCGCACCCGCCTGCTCGCCGCACAGCAACTGATCAGTGACATCGAGCTCGAGACCCAGGAGGCGCGCTACCAGGCTGCCAAGGCGAGTGCCGCCCAGGCCCGCGCCCGCGTCAGCCAGGCCGTGGCCACCGCCGACGAGCGGCGCTCGCGGCTCGAGGACGCCGTGGTGCGGGCGCCCATCTCCGGGCGCATCGGCCAGATCAACGCCGAGATCGGCATGCTGGTCGACCAGTCGACCCAGCTCTTCGTGATGGGCAATCTCGACCGTCTGGTCGTCGAGGTGCCGCTCACCGAGGCGATGCTCGCCTACGTCGGCGAGGGCATGCCGGTGCGGATCCGCTCCTCGGCCCTGGGCGACGAGCCCCTGCGTGCCGAGGTCACTCGGATCTCGCCCTTCCTCAGCCAGGACTCCTTCTCCACCGTCGGCGAGATCGACGTGCGCAACGACGACCGTCGCCTGCAGCCCGGCATGTTCGTCACCGTCGACGTGCTCTACGGTGCCTCGGAGACCGCGACGCTGGTGCCGACCAGCGCGCTGTGGGAGGACCCGTCTACCGGACTTCTCGGCGTCTACACCGTCGACGGCTACGGTCAGGGCGTCGCCCTGCCGACGTCCGGCGAGGCGGCGCAGCTCTCCTCCGACAGTTGGCCAGTCACCTTCCATCCGGTCGAGGTACGCGCCCGCGGTCGCGAGAGCGTCGGCATCGACGGCGTCGACGAGGGGACCTGGGTGGTCACCTTCGGCCAGAATCTCTTCGCCGCAGGTCAGCAGGAACAGCAGGCACGGGTGCGGCCGACCGTGTGGGAGTCGGTGATCGAGCTGCAGAGCCTGCAGCGTGAGAACCTGCTGCACGGCTTCCTCGAGAAGCAGCAGCTCATGGCGCGCCGCCACGGTGCCGAGCCGCCGAGCCGCGACACCTACCTCACTCCGGGCCTGACCCCGGGCGAGACGCCGGCCACTCCGGAGGGCGCGACCGGCAGAGACCGCGAGAGCGGTGTGCCGTTGGCGGCCAACGTGGCTCCGTGAGGCGCCGGGTGCGGGGCACGCGGCCGAGGCCGTCGGGCACGGACTGAGAGGAGAGCGAAGCGGGCCCGCAGCCCGAGAAAGCGACTGCCGCTCCGGGTGCTGAGCTCGCTTCCGCACGGCGGCCCGGCCAACTGTTCGAGCGAGGACCGACATGGCATCGATCACCAGAATCTCCATCGGCCGTCCGGTCGCGACCGCCATGCTCTACCTCATCCTGGTGGTGCTGGGCCTGGTGTCGCTGCGCAGCCTGCCGGTGGATCTGCTGCCGCGCATCGAGTTCACCCAGCTGACGGTGTGGACGAGCTACCCGAACGTCGGCCCGGAGGAGATCGAGCAGATCCTCACCGACCCGATCGAGAACGCGGTCTCGGGCCTGCCCAACCTCGAGCGGGTCACCTCGCGATCGGAGGAGGGGTTCAGCCGCATCTCGCTCGAGTTCGGCCGCGGCACCAACATCGACGAAGCCGCCAACGACCTGAGAGCGTCGCTCGATCGGTTGCGCGACGAGCTGCCGATCGAGGCCGAGCCGCCGCAGATCTGGAAGCTCGACCTCGATCGCGCCGAGGTGGTGTCGCTCGCGGTCACCTCGACCCGGCCGATGCACGAGCTGACCCGGGTCATCGAGGACGACCTGTCACGGCGCTTCGAGCAGATCCCGGGCGTCGGCACGATCGAGCTGCGCGGCGAGATCCAGCGCGAGATCCGCGTCGAGCTGCTGCGCGACCGCCTGCTCGCCGCCGGCCTCACTGCGCTCGACGTGCAGGAGGCGCTGCAGCGCGAGAACCTCACCGCCCCTGGCGGCAACGTCAAGGACGGCACCGCCGACCTCTACGTGCGCGCCACCGGTGAGTACCAGAACCTCGACGAGATCGCCCGCACGGTGATCGCGCAGCGTGCCGGACTGCCGGTGCGGGTGCAGGACGTCGCCAGGGTCAGCGACGACTTCGAGGACGTGCGCTGGATGGTCGAGGTGAACGGCATGCCTTCGGTGAGCCTCGGGGTGCAGAAGCAGAGCGGCGCCAACACCGTCGCCGTCGCCGACCGCGTCACCGAGGAGGTGCGACGGATCAACGAAGAGCGTGACGACGTGCATCTCTCGGTGATCGCCGACCAGTCGGAGTTCATCCGCCAGTCGATCGACAGCGTGCGCAGCTCGGCACTCTGGGGGTCGCTCTTCGCGGTGGTGGTGCTCTACGTCTTCCTGCGCCGACGCTCGAGCACCGCGATCGTCGCCCTGGCGATCCCGATCTCGGTGATCTCCTCGTTCGCCCTGCTCTACTTCGGCGGCCTGACGCTGAACCAGATGACCTTCGGCGGGCTGGCGCTCGGCGTCGGTCTGATCGTCGACAACGCGATCGTGGTGCTCGAGAGCATCACCCGCAAACGCGAGGAGGAAGGGCTCGACCCGACCGAGGCGGCGCGGCTCGGCACCGCCGAGGTCACCGGTGCGATCGTCGCCTCGACGCTGACCACCTGCGTCATCTTCCTGCCGGTGGTCTTCGTGCGCACCACCAGCGGCGCGCTCTTCCAGTCGCTCGCCCTCGTCGTCGTCTTCGCCCTCGGCTGCTCCCTGTTCGTCGCGCTCACTCTGGTGCCGATGCTGGCGGCCCGGCTGACCAGCTCGGTGACCCGCCGCCGAGGAGCTCACGGACCGGCCGACCAGCCGCGTCGCTCCTGGCTCGGCCGGCTCGAGCAGCGTTACGACTCGGTCCTCGAGACCGCGCTGCAGCGCCGTGCCCTGGTGTTCTCGGTGACCGCCGCACTGGTCGTCGGTGCGATCCTGCTCTGGTCGCGCATCCCGGTCGAGCTGGCGCCGCAGACCGATGCCGACGAGATCGACATCGGCATCGAGCTGGCGCAGGGCACCAACATCGCTGTCGGCCGCGCCTATCTCGCCGAGCTCGAGGACCTGGTGCGTCGCGAGCTGCCGCCTCAGGACGTCAAGTTCGTCACCACCGAGATTCGCGGCGGCAGCGCCGATCTCGAGATCAAGCTGGTGTCGCAGCAGGAGCGCACAGTCTCCAGCGCCCGTCTCGCCGACTTGCTGCGCGAGCGCCTCGAGGGGCAGGTGCCGGGCGCCGAGGTCCGGGTGCGCGCCCAGGCCGGCATGTGGATGCTGCGGCGGATCTTCCGCTCCGGCGGCGGCGAGGACGCGCTCGAGCTCGAGCTGCGCGGATGGGACCTCGACCAGGCCCTGGTCGTCGCACAGCAGGTCGAGGAGCGCATGGCGCAGGTCCCCGGCGTGCGCGACGTGCGGATCGATCGCCGCGAAGGTCAGCCGCAGGAGGACCTGCTCTTCGACCGCGAGCGCATCGCCGAGCTCGGCCTCTCGGTCTCCCAGGTGGCGCGCACCATCCAGGCCAACCTCGGCGGCGTGCGCGCCGGTCAGCTGCGCGACGGCGGCGACGAGATCCCGATCATGGTGAGACTGCGCCCCGAGGACCGGCTCACCGGGCAGGATCTGCGCGCGGTGTCGTTGCGCACCCCGGCTGGCGAGACGATCCCGCTCTCGGCGGTGGTGCGTGCCGAACGCTCGCGCGCCCCGACCGAGATCCAGCGCATCGACGGCCAGCGCGTCACCCGCATCTCGGCCAACCTGGAGGAGGGTATGGCGCTCGGCGACGCGGTCGAGGCGATCCGTGGACAGCTCGCCGACCTGCCGCTGCCGGCCGGGTTCTCGATCGGCTTCGGCGGCGAGTACGAGGAGCAGCTCAAGGCGCGCCAGGACTTCATCGTCGCGATCCTGATGGCGTTGGCCCTGGTCTACATGCTGATGGCGGCCCAGTTCGAGCGCTACCTGGATCCGTTGATCGTGATGCTGGCGGTTCCGGCCGCCCTGGTCGGCGTGGTGCCGACGCTGCTGCTCACAGGCACCACCCTGAACCTGCAGAGCGTCATGGGCCTGGTGATGCTGATCGGCATCGTGGTCAACAACGCCATCGTGCTGGTCGACACCATCAACCTGCTGCGCCGCGAGCGCGGCATGGAGATCGCTCCGGCGGTGCGCGAGGCCGGCCGGCTGCGTCTGCGGCCGATCCTGATGACCACCGCGACGACGGCGCTGGGGCTGCTGCCCCTGGCCATCGGCATCGGTCCCGGAGCCGAGATCCAGGCCGCCCTGGCCCGGGTGGTGATCGGCGGCCTGCTCGCCTCGACCCTGGTGACGCTGTTCCTGATCCCCACCGCCTACACCTCGATCTTCGGTCTCTTCGAGCGCCTCAGCGTGCCGTCGTGGCTGCGGCGCGAGGGCCGTGGCGAGGAGCGGCCGGCGACGGCGTGAGATGGCGCTCGCCGGGCTCCGGTTCGGCTCGCTCGGCGCCGGCGAGCCCGGCGGTCACGGCCCGCCGTGGCGAGAATGCCGGCGCCTCCGGACGCGTTGTGCTCGGTCCGGCCCGACGGTCCCCGCCGCAGTGAGGGGGGTCGGGGCCCCGAGGCGGCGCGCCGCGCACGTTCGCGGAGTGTCCAATAGGATGAGTCGATGGCCAGCACCGAGAACCTGATCCGAATCGGCGGCGCCCAGGCTTCGCCGCGACCGCCCGCGGCTGGCTGTGCCGGTGCCGCAGGCGCGGCTGCCCGGCAGCGCCGGCCGGAGTGGCTGCGCATCCGTCTCGCCACCCCCGACCAGTACCGCAAGGTCAAACAGCTGGTCGACGGGCTCAATCTGCACACCGTCTGCCAGGAGGCGCGCTGCCCCAACATCTACGAGTGCTGGGGCGAGCACGGCACCGCGACCTTCATGATCCTGGGCGACATCTGCACCCGCCGCTGCGGCTTCTGCGCGGTGACCAGCGGTCGCCCGAACCCCGGTGTCGACGCCGACGAGCCGGAGAACGTGGCCCGCGCCGTCGAGACCATGGGACTGCGCCACGCCGTGATCACCTCGGTCGATCGCGACGACCTCGAGGACGGTGGCAGCGGCCACTTCGCGGCCACGATCCGCGCCATCAAGCGGCGCAATACCGACACCGCGGTGGAGGTGCTGACGCCCGACTTCCGCCGCGTCGACGGCGCTCTCGACATCGTGCTGGGAGAGGGTCCCGAGGTCTTCTCACACAACATGGAGACGGTGCCGAGGCTCTATCGGGCGGCACGTCCCGGTTCGCGCTTCGAGCGCTCGCTCGACCTGCTGCGCGAGGCGGCGAGGCGGCGCGACGCGGGCGAGTACGCGGGAAGGGTGAAGACCGGCCTGATGGTGGGTCTCGGCGAGAGCGACGAGGAGCTCGAGCAGACCATCCGCGACATCCGCGACGCCGGCGTCGAGGTGCTCACCGTCGGTCAGTACCTGCAGCCCACCCGCCAGCACCTGCCGGTCGACCGCTACGTCACCCCGGAGCGTTTCGCCGAGATCCGACGGTTCGCTCTCGACCTCGGCTATCGCCACTGCGAGTCGGGTCCGCTGGTGCGCAGCAGCTACCACGCCCACGAGCACGTCTGAGTGGTCCCGCAACCGGCACCGCCCTTTCCGACCGGGTCGTCGGCGTCCGCAGGCGCCGTGGCCGCTCTGCGCCAGAGCGCGCGTGGGCTCGAGGGCGGAGAGGCCTGCGCCGACTCCCGTGGAGGTCCTGAGCCGAGATGATCCGTCGAATGATCGCGGCGTCGCTGCCGCTGGTTCCCAGGCCGATCGTGCGGCGCATCGCGATGCGCTACGTCGCCGGTGAGACGATCGACGACGCGGTGCGCTGCGTCGAGGGTCTCAACAGCCGCGGGATGACCGCCACTCTGGCCCTCCTCGGCGAGGAGGTGACCGACCGTGAGCGCGTCGAGGCCGCCACCACCGCCTATCTCGAGCTGCTGTCGCGCATCGGGCATCTCGACAGCGGCATCTCGATCAAGCTGACCCTGCTCGGGCTCAAGATCGACAAGGAGTACTGCTACGCCAACCTGGTGCGCGTGCTCGAAGCGGCGAAGCCGCAGGACACTTTCGTGCGCCTGGACATGGAGGACCACACCTGCACCGACGACACCCTCGAGCTGTTCGCCAGGGCGCGCCGCGAGCACCCGCACGTCGGCGTCGTGCTGCAGGCCTACCTGCGCCGCACCCTGGACGACATCCGGGCGTTGCCGGAGGGCTCCAACGTGCGGCTGTGCAAGGGCATCTACATCGAGCCGCGGCGGGTCGCCTTCCAGGACTACGAGAAGATCCGCACCAACTTCCAGGCCTGTCTCGAGGAGCTCTTCGAGGTCGGAGCGACGGTCGGCATCGCCACCCACGACGACCTGCTGCTGCGCCAGGCCCAGGAGACGATCTCCCGTCGCCAGCTGCCGCGCGAGCGCTACGAGTTCCAGATGCTGCTCGGGGTGATCGAGAAGGAGCGCGACGCCCTGGTCGCAGCGGGCCACCCGATGCGCGTCTACGTGCCCTACGGAGACGACTGGTACCTGTACTCGGTCCGCCGGCTGCGCGAGAATCCCCAGATCGCGATCTACGTGCTCCGGGCGCTGCTCGGCGGTCGCTGAGCGCGCGCTCCGCCTCAGGATCCGCCCCGTGCGGTGAGGCGGGACCGGGAAGGCGAAGGGAGTGCGAGCCATGGAGCGAGACCCGAAGCGAGACGGTGGCGCCGGCGCCGCGCCGACCCTGGCCATCCTCGGCGCCGGCAAGATGGGCGAGAACCTGATCCGCGGCTGGCTCGCTGCCGAGACCGTCGATCCGGCCCGGGTGCTGGTCACCGCCGGCCATCAGCGCCGCTCGCGCCACCTGGCCGAGTCGCTCGAGGTCGAGGCGGTGGTGGGGAACCGCGAGGCGGCGGCCCGTGCCGACATCGTCCTGCTGTGCGTGAAGCCGCAGATGGCCGAGGTGGTGCTGGCGCAGATCTCCGACCAGCTGCACGAGGACCAGCTGCTGATCTCGGTCCTGGCCTCGGTGACCACCGGCTACATCGAGCGCCGGCTCCAGCGCCGTGTGCCGGTGGTGCGGGTGATGCCGAACACCCCGAGCCGGGTGCGCGAGGGGATGAGCGCGGTGTGCGGCGGTCAGTGGGCTCAGGAGGAGCACCTGGAGCGGGCCGAGCAGCTCTTCGCGCCGCTGGGCCGGGTCCTGCGCATCGAGGAGAAGCACTTCGACGCGGTCACCGGTCTCAGCGCCAGCGGCCCGGCGTTCCTCTACGTGGTCATCGAGGCGCTCGCCGAGGGCGGCGTCAAGGTGGGCCTGCCGCGCGCCGTGGCCACCGAGCTGGCGGCGCAGAGCTGTCTCGGCGCCGCCCGCATGGTGCTCGAGACCGGCAGCCACCCGGCCCTGCTCAAGGACGAGGTGACGACTCCCGCCGGCTGCACGGTCGACGGTATCCTCCGCCTCGAGGAGGGCGGCCTGCGGGTCACCTTGATCAAGGCGATCGTCGAGGCGCAGGCGCGGGCTTCGCAGCTGGTCCAGGAGTAGGCTCGGGGCAGCGGTCATACGGGCGCGTCGCTGCAGCCGCGAGGTCGCGCGATCCCTTCGGGGCCGTGAGATCCGCGGTCCAGGCGACGTCCTCGAAGCACCGCAGCGCCGCAGCGCCGCAGCGTCGGGACGCCGCAGCGCCGGGACGAGAGGATTCATGCTCAGGCATCTGCACGTTCGCAATCTGGCGGTGATCGAGGAGGCCAGCGTCGAGTTCGGCGCCGGCCTCAACGTGGTCACGGGCTCCACCGGAGCCGGCAAGAGCCTGGTGGTGGACTCGCTGGCGCTGCTCGCCGGCGCCCGGGCCTCGGTCGACCAGCTGCGCACCGGCGCCGACCGGCTGACGGTGACCGGGGTGTTCGCGCCGGCCGGCGAGGAGTGGCGGCGCCTGCTGGGCGAAGCCGGCATCGATTGCGAGCAGGAGGAGGAGCTGGTGGTGCGGCGGGAGGTCGCCAGCAACGGGCGCGGCAGCGTCTTCCTCAACGATCAGCCGACGACGCTGCGCCTGCTGTCGTCGATCTCCGACTCGCTGCTGCGCATCCACGGCCAGCGCGAGGAGCTCGGCCTGACCACGCCCGATCTGCAGCGGCAGTGGCTCGATCTCGAGGGAGGCGCCGAGGCCGACGAGCTCCTGGCCCGCTGCGGCGAGGCGTTCGAGACCCTTCGGCGTGCCCAGGAGCGGCTCGATCGCCTCACCGGGGACGACCGGGCGCGCCACGAGCGCATCGACCTGCTGCGCTACCAGACCCAGGAGATCGACGCGGCCCACCTGGTGGCGGGCGAGGAGGACGAGCTGCGTACGCGGCGCGACCGTCTGCGCCATGCCGAGCTGATCCGCGAGTCGCTGCTGGCGGCGTCGCAGGCGCTGAGCGAGGGAGATCCGGGCGCAGGGGAGCTCGTCGGTCAGGCCCGCGCCGCGCTCAAGCGGCTGGAGCAGGTCGAGCCCGAGGCGCGCGCCTGGCTCGACGAGCTGCGCGAGATCCGCATCCGCATCGACGAGCTCGGCGGCACGCTGAGCGTGCGGCTGAGCGAGGCGGAGGACGACCCCGGGGCGCTCGACTCGATCGAGGAGCGCCTCGCGCTGCTCGAGCGGCTGATGCGCAAGTACGGCCCGAGCAGTGCTGAGATCCTGCGCCTGCAGGGAGAGCTACAGAGCGAGCTCGACGAGCTCGAGGGCGACGACGAGCGACTCGAGAAGCTGCAGCAGGAGGTCGAGCGGGCGCGTCGCGACTTCGCTCTCCGGGCGGGCCAGCTCTCCAAGCAGCGGCGCCGCTGGGCCAAGGCGCTGGCGCCGAAGATCGAGCGCGAGCTCGCCGACCTGGCGCTGGCCAAGGCGCGGTTCGAGATCGTCGTCGAGCCGGACGTCGCGGGTGACGACGCCACGTTCGCAGTCGACAGCGACGGCGTGCAGGTGGCCGCCCATGCCTGGGGGATCGACCGCGTCGAGTACCGCTTCTCGCCGAATCCCGGCGAGGAGCTGCGTGCCCTCAGCAAGGTGGCGTCCGGCGGTGAGCTGGCGCGCATCTACCTCGCCCTCCAGGTGGCCGCCACCGCGGGTGGCTCTCGCGAGGCGATCGGTCTGGTGTTCGACGAGGTCGACACCGGCATCGGCGGCAGCGAGGCAGCCGTGGTCGGGCGCAAGCTGCGCCAGCTCGCCGACGGAGGCCAGATCCTGGCCGTCACCCACCTGCCCCAGGTCGCCGCCTGCGGCCACCGCCACCTGCAGGTGGTCAAGCGCGAGGAGCGTGGCCGCACCGGCACCAAGGTGCGCCGGCTCGAAGGCGACGAACGCGTCGAGGAGGTGGCGCGCATGCTCGGAGGCGAGGCGATCACCGAGGTCACCCGCAGCCACGCCCGCGAGCTGCTGCAGCAGGCGGCCGCCCTACCGGGAGCCGGCACGGCGTCCGGCGTGGCGGGCTCCGGCGGTTCCTCGAAGCGGCGGCGCGGCGCGCCGGCCGCTCGCTCCTGAGGCGTCGAGGCGATCCGGACCGATGTCGGGCGCCCTGCACAGGACGACGCTGACGCGTCTGCTGGAGGATGACGGCGACGAGATCGACAGGTTGAGCGAAGCGCTGCGTAGCGGCGCCGTGGCGGCGATCCCCACCGAGTCCACCTACGGCCTGGCCGTGGATCCACGTTGCGCCGCGGGCGTCGACGCCGTCTACGAGATCAAGGGTCGCAGCGACAGCCTGCCGCTGCCGGTGGTGGTGGCCGACGCCTCGCAGGCCGCCGCGCTCGGGGTCGACACCGGGCATCCGCTCTGGCGCGCCGCGACCCGGCTGTGGCCCGGCGCCCTCACCGTGGTGCTGGAGACGGCTCGGGCGCTGCCGGCGCAGCGTGGCGCCGACAGCCTGGCGCTGCGGATCCCGGGACATCGACCTCTGCGCCAGCTGCTCGGGCGCATCGGCTTCGGGCTCACCGCGACGAGCGCCAACCGCAGTGGCGAGCCGTCCCTCGTCGATCCCGACGCGGTCGCCGAGCTGCTCGCTCCCCACGGCGGCTGGCTGCTCGATGGCGGCGAGCTGCCGGGAGGCCCGCCTTCGACCGTGGTAGCTTGGAATGCGTCGCAGGGCGCCGCCGTTGTCCTGCGGCACGGCGCCGTCCGGTTTCCCTGAGTTCCGATCTCCGCCGGTCGAGGCGGCTGTCGCCGAAGCGGCGCCCGAGCGCGGCTCGCGGCTCCGAGGGTCGGAGGAAGCCACCCAGGCCGACCGTCTCGCGCGCTGCCGTCGGGGCAGGCGCTCTGGCGGAGCAGCCCGGGAACCCGCCGCCGTCGGCAACGGTCTCTCGAAGGGAACGTCCGGCGACGACCGGCGGGCGAACTCCGGCGCGTAGCCTTCGACGGCACACCCCGAGCCGAGTTCGAGCCGACCGAAGATCCCCGCTCCAGTCTCCCGGCCCCGGTGTCCACAGTGTCCAGACGCGACAATCCAGTCCACTCGCCCGGCTCCGCGTCGAGGTGCGGTCTGCTGATCGCCCTGCTCGCCGTCGCCGCGGCACCGCTCACGGCGCAGACTGCCAGCGAGGAGTCGGAGCGCGAAGGGGCGTCGGTTCGGGAGGGTGCTGCACAGCCGCCGGCAGAGGGCGGCGCCAACCCCGTCGCCGCGTCGGGATCCACCGACGACGGGAGCAGTGCGGCGCGCTTCGCGGTCGCCGAGACGATCGGCATCGACGAGATCGAGCGCGGCCAGCGGGGCTACGGTCTGTCGGTCTTCGCCGGCACCGAGCCCGAGCGCTTCGAGCTCGAGGT
Source organism: Acidobacteriota bacterium (assembly GCA_003388555.1). Taxonomy (GTDB): domain Bacteria; phylum Acidobacteriota; class Thermoanaerobaculia; order Multivoradales; family Multivoraceae; genus QQVD01. The sequence continues at coordinate 246,135 of QQVD01000034.1, forward strand.
GGTCGGGGTGCTGCGCAACCTCAATCCCGGCACCAGCTTCATCCTGGCCAGGCTGTCGGGCCACGGGCTCGAGGAGAGTGGCGTCGCCGGAGGCATGAGCGGCAGCCCGGTCTACATCGGCGAGCGTCTCGCCGGGGCGGTGGCGTTCTCGTGGAGCTTCTCCAACGGCGCCCTCGCGGGCATCACCCCGATCGACCTGATGCGGGAGCTGCACCGGAGCAGCCCGTTGCTGGCGGATCCGGCGGGTCCAGGGGGCTCGATGGATTCGCTGGACGGCGGCGAGGAGGCGTCACGGGTCGGCCCGCGGTCGGTGCTGCCCCAGGGCCTGGGCGCTCCCCGGCCGGAGGACCTGCTGCGCCGCGGCGACGGCGCCGAGCGCTTCGCGGCTGCACTCGACGAGCTCGCCGCTCTGCTGCCGTCGCTGCCGCACGAAGGCGCGCGCTACGGCTACCAGCTCGTCACCTCGGGTTTCAGCGGTCGGGCGGCCGAGCTGGCGGAGCGCCAGTTCGCCGCCACCGGGGTCGCCGCCGCCAGTGGCGGCAGGATCGACGAGGACCGCGAGCTGCCGCCCCTCGGGGCGGGCTCGACGGTGATCGGGGTGCTGGTGGGAGGCGATCTGCAGATGGCGGTCAGCGGCACGGTCACCGAACGCCAGGGAGACGACGTCCTGGCCTTCGGTCATCCGTTCCTGGGCATCGGCGAGCTCGACATCCCGATGGCCGGCGGCGAGGTGGTCACCGTGGTCAGCTCGGTGGCGAGCTCGTTCAAGCTCACCAACACCGGTCCGATCGTCGGCTCGCTGCGCCAGGACCGGCTCGCCGGCATCACCGGGCGGGTCGGCGCGACGCCCGAGACGACACCGATGCGCATCGAGGTGCGTCGCGCCGAGGCGGCCGGCGACAGCGCCTTGCGAAGGCAGCGCTTCGATCTCGAGCTGGCCGACCTGCCCGCGATGCGTCCCGGCCTGATCGGCGTCAGCCTGCTGCAGTCACTCGAGTCGGCGGAGAGGATCGCCGGCGAGCAGAGCGTCGACCTGCGGGCCCGCATCGAGATCGAGGGCCAGCCGACGCTCGAGATCGAGCAGAACTTCGACGGCACCGGGGCAGCCTTCGACGCTGCGGTCTACCTGCTCCAGGTGTCGGGCTTCCTCGAGCTCAACCCGTGGCGCGACGTCACGATCGAGGCGATCGACGTCGAGCTCGAGGTCGCCGAGCAGGGGCTCGCGCACCGGTTGCTCGACGCCTTCCCGTCGCGGCGTGTCGTGAGGCCGGGCGAGACGCTCACCGTGCACCTCGAGCTCGAGGCGGTGCGCGGGGCGCGTTCGCGCCACCGCGTCGAGGTGCCGATCCCCTCGGGTCTCGACAGCGGCCGTTACTACCTCTTCGTCGGCGACGGCCCCTCCACCGACGCGGTCAAGCTGCAGGTGGCGCCGCGCGACCCCAAGAGCTTCGAGGCGACGCTGCACCAGCTCGACGACTTCCGCTCCAGCCGCGACCTGGTGGTGCTGGGAGTGCGCGGCGCCGGCGGCATCACCTACGACGGCCGGGTGCTGAGCGACCTGCCGCCATCGGTGCGGGCGCTCTGGGAGAGCGCCCGTCGCAGCGAGATCCGCCGCACCGCGCTGGTGCTCGAGCAGGAGACCGTGCGCCGCTGGCACACGCCGCTCGACGGCGTTGTGCGGATCGACCTCGAGGTGCGGCGCGGCGACGAGGACGACGAAGAGCTCGATGCGGGCGATGCCGGCGCAGCAGACGCAGTGGCGGCGGAGCCGGCGTCGGGCGGGGCGGCCCCAGGAGGCGGCGCGCCCGAGCCGCAGGGAGGAACCGCACGGTGAGCCCCCGACGCCTGGAGAGACCGTTGCGGTCGCGGCTGGCTCGTGCCGCGCGCCTCCTGGCTGTCTCGGGTCTGCTGCTGGTTCCGGCGCTCGCGGCCACTGAGGTCAAGATCGCGCGCACCACCGGCGCTCCGGCGTTCCTCGAGGGCAAGGCCGACGGGGTCAGCATCGACGCGCTCGGCGTGCTGCGCCTCGCCGACCGCCTGGAGCTGGTGACCGCCGTCGACGAGCCCTTCCTGCTCGCCGCTGCACCCCATCCCGAAGGCTGGGTGGTCGGCACCGGCAACTCGGGGCGGGTGTTCCTCGTCCGACGCCAGCCCGCCGCCGGGGAGGCGCGGGTCGAGCAGCTGCTCGAGGCGGAGGAGGAGGAGATCTTCGCCGTGCTGGCCACCGACGACGGGACCGTCTACGCCGGCAGCTCTCCCGACGGCAAGCTCTACCGGATCGCTCCGGACGGCGAGGTCTTCGTGGTCTTCTCGCCGGGCGAGACCTACATCTGGGCGCTGGCCCGCGACGAGCAGGGCCGCCTGCTGGTCGGCACCGGCAACAACGGCAAGCTGTTCCGTGTCACCGAGCAGGACCCGTCCGCCGACGCGCCGGCCGCTGGCGACACCTCGTCCTCGGTGGTCGAGGAGTTCTACGACGCCGCCGACCCCCACATCCGGGCCCTGCTCTACGCGCCGCCCGGCGCCGGCCGCGGCACCGGGGTGCTCTACGTCGGCACCGCCGGCGAGGGACGTGTGCTGCGGCTCGACCCGAGTGGCCGCGCGGTGTCGCTCTACGACGCCGACCAGCCCGAGATCACCGCCTTCGCGCTCGGCCCCGACGGCGACCTCTTCGCTGCCGCGGTGGCTTCCGAGGCCAGCCTGGTCTCGCTGGCGCCAGCGACTCCGCTCGCCGCCGCCGGCTCGCCAGGATCCGGGGCGGCCTCCAGCGACGACTCCGACGGAGGCGATCAGCCCACCGTCCAGGTCAGCGAAGGCGCCGGCGCCGCCGGCTCGCGACCCGCGGGCTACAGCGGCCCGCGCAGTCTGGTGCTGCGTATCCGCCCCAACGGTTCCGCCGAGAGCGTCGGTCAGCTGCGGCGCGAGACGGTCTATGCCCTGCAGCATCGCGACCGGCTGTGGGTGGCGACCGGTCAGTCGGGCAAGCTCTATTCGCTGCGCGGCTCCGATCTGGTGCTCGAGCAGGATCTCGACTCGCGCCAGCTGATGGCGCTTCTGCCGGGTGCCGGCTCGGCGCCGACCGTCGCTGCCACCGACGCCGCGGCGCTCTACGCTCCCAGCGCCCAGCCCGCCGAGAGCGGCGCCTACACCAGCGACGTGCTCGACGCGCGACACGGTGCGCGCTTCGGAACCCTGCACTGGGAGGGGGCGGTGCCCGCGGGCGGTTCGATCTCCTTCGATGCGCGTAGCGGCTACTCGGCCACTCCCGACGAGACCTGGGCCGAGTGGACGGCGGTCGGTTCGGCGCCTGGCGGCGAGCTCTCCGGCAGCCTGTCGCTCGACGCGGTGCCGATGGGACGCTACGTGCAGTGGCGCGCCCGCCTGACGGCCGGTGCGGCCGAGCGATCGTCGCCCGAGCTGCGCGCCGTCGAGCTCTCGTTCCTGCAGCAGAACCGCCGACCCGAGATCACCGACCTCGAGGTGCTCGACCCCGGCGAGGTGCTGGTGGCGGCGAACTTCAACCCCTCCAACCAGGCCTTCGAGGCCTTGCGTCCCAACCGCGACGGCGTCTTCACCCGCATCGGAGATCCGACCTCGGACGGCCGCACCAAGAAGCTGTGGAAGCTCGGCTACCGCACCCTGCGCTGGAAGGCCGAGGACCCCAACGGCGACGAGCTGCACTACCGCGTCTCGGTGCGCCCCGAGGACGGGGAGCGGTGGTTCGTGATCGAGGAGGATCTCGAGGAGGACCAGATCGGCTTCGACGCCACGGTGCTGCCGGACGGCCGTTACCGCTTCCGCCTCGAGGCCAGCGACCTGCCCTCGAACCGCGACGGCGAGGAGCTCGTGGCCGAGCGCGTCACCGGCTCGATCGTCGTCGACCACTCGCCGCCGCGGATCGTGTCGGTGTCGACGGCGGCGGGCGGGCTGCCGGGCCTCCTGGTGACGGTGGAAGACGCCCATCTGCCGCTGCGCGATCTCGAGTACAGCGTCGACACCGGTGCCTGGCGCTCCGCGGAGCCGGTCGACGGGCTTGTCGACGCGCGGCGCGAGACGGTGCGCCTCGAGGTGCCGGCGGACGCCGCGCTGGTGTTGCTGCGGCTCGTCGACGGCGCCTTCAACCAGCGCACTGTCGATGTGCGCGCCGAGCAGCGCCGCCTGGCTGGTGGCGACGGGAGGGCTCGATGAGCGAGCGTGTGTTCGTCTTCGCGGGGTCTTTCGATCCGCTGCACCGCGGCCACGATGACCTGATCCGGCGCGGCCTCGGGCTGTGCGACCGCATGGTGCTGGGGGTGCTGGTCAACGAGAACAAGAAGCCGCTCTTCGGCGTCGAGGAGCGGCTCGAGATGCTGCGCGAGGTCTACTCGGACGAGAGCCGCGTCGAGGTGCGCACCTTCTCGGGGCTGCTGGTCGACTTCGCCCGCGAATGCGGCGCCAGCGCGGTGCTGCGCGGACTGCGCTCCGGCACGGACCTCGACTACGAGCTGCCGATGTCGCTGATGAACCGCCGCATGTCTCCGCGCCTCGAGACCGTCTTCCTGCTGCCGAGCCCGGACGTCGTCGACCTGTCGAGCAGCCTGGTCAAGGAGATCTATCGGCTCGGCGGCAGCGTCGACGGGGCGGTTCCCGAGCCGGTGCGCCGGCGCCTGCAAGCCCGCTTCCAGGACGACGGAGGAACCGGCTCGTGAAGACCGCCGAGACGCCGGCGCGGCGGCGGCCGGTGCTGGTGCAGGTCGCCGCCGGCACCTACTTCTGGTGCCGTTGCGGCGCCACCGCGCACCCGCCCTTCTGCGACGGCTCGCATCGTGCCGCGAGCGCCGGCGACGTCGGCCCGCTGCGCTGGAAGCTCGACGAGGACCGCGAGCTGCCGCTGTGCAGGTGCCGCAAGGCCGCTCGCCCGGTCAGTGACGTGGCAGGTGACGGCGCCCTCGGCGAGTGTGCCGACTGCGGCGGGATGCGGGCGAGCTGAGGCGAGCAAGGGACAAGGGACAAGGGACAAAGGACAAGGGAAGAGGGAAGAGGGAAGAGGGAAGCGAGCAGAGTTCGGGACCGCCGTGCGGCGCAGGGTCGAGCTCGTAGCGAGCCGGTGACTGGGGCACCCCACCTCGGTCCTCCCCCTGAAGGGGGAGGAGGTCGGAGGGCAGACCGTGAGACTTGGCGGGCTCCGACTCCCGGCTTTCAGACTCGGCTCGCTGCGGCTCGCCTGGGGGTTCCGAGTCTCCGATCTCTGCCTTCTGCCCTAATCCCTGACCCCTGACCCCCAATCCCTAACCCCTAGTCCCTGACCCCTGACCCCCGACCCCTTTCTCTTCCCTCTGCCTTCTGCCCTCTGCCCCTTTTCCCTTTTCCCTACTCCGCCACCGTCGCCAACGCGTCCAGCCGGGCGCGCTCGAATTCGTCGCCTTCGTTCCAGCGCGGCATCTCGTCGGCGTTGCCGATGGTGATGCCGCAGTAGAGGCCCAGGGCGACGTCGTCGATCATGCCGTCGAAGTTCCAGTCGTCGAGTAGCTCGTCGCTGACCTGGTGGTAGTGGACCTCGGTCCACTGGTCGATCTGCTGCTTGCCCCAGCCCGGCTCGCGGTCGATGAAGTCGGTGCCGGTGTCGAGGTAGATGGCGGGCACGCCGATCTTGGCGAAGTTGAACTGGTCGGAGCGGTAGAAGAAGCCCTTGTCGGGGAACTGATCGGGCAGCACCTCGCGCCCCTGGCGGGCGGCCCCGGCGCGCACCACCTCGTCGAGACTCGACTTGCCGAGCCCGATGTAGGTCACGTCACGGGTCTTGCCCCAGATGTTGCCGCCGTCGAAGTTGAGGTTGGCCGCCATCTTCCCTGGCGCGACGGTGGGGTTGCGGGCGTAGAACTCGGAGCCCAGCAGGCCCTGCTCCTCGGCGGCGACGAAGTTGAACAGGTTCGAGCGCCGGGTCGGGGCACGCTTCAGCTGGCGCGCGATCGCCAGCACCTGGGCGACGCCCGAGGCGTTGTCGAGGGCTCCGTTGTAGATCGGATCCTCGCCCTCGCCGGCGTTGCCGAGGTGGTCGTGGTGGGCGGTGTAGACGACGTACTCGTCGCTCAGCTGCGGATCGGTGCCGGGCAGCACGCCGAGCACGTTGGCGGTCTCCTTGCGAGTGACGGTGTTGTCCAGCGTCAGGCTGGTGCGCACGCCCATCGGCACCGGCGTGAAGTCGGCGCTGCGAGCCGCCTCCATCTGGGCGTCGTAGTCGAGACCGGCCAGCTCGAAGAGCTGCTTCGCGGCGTCCTCGGTGACCCACGCCTCGATCTGGTTGCGCGGCTCGTCGCCGGCCGGGAGCTGGAACTGCTCGCCGGTCCACGAGGTCTGCACCACCTGGAACGGGTAGCCGGCCGAGGGCGTGGTGTGGATGATGATGGCTCCGGCGGCACCCTGCGCCGCCGAGGTCTCGTACTTGTAGCTCCAGCGTCCGTAGTAGAGCCGCCGGGTGCCTTCGAAGAGGTCGTCGCTCCAGTCCGGATCGTTGTTGAGCACCACGAGCATCTTGCCGCTGAGGTCGACGCCGTCGAAGTCGTCCCACTGGTACTCGGGGGCCACGATGCCGTAGCCGACGTAGACCAGCTCAGCGTCCTCGACCGTGGCCTTCTCGGCCTGCACGCCGCTGCCGGCGATGAACTGCTCGAAGTCCTTCAGGGCGAGCGAGCCGCCCGCGCCGGTGAAGGTCCATGTCTCCGGCACCTCCGAGGTCACGCCGACGATCTCGAACGGCTGCTCCCAGGAACCGTTCGGGCCGCCCGGCTCGAGTCCGATCGCCTGCATCTGCTCGATCATGTACTGGCGCGCCATGCGGTCGCCTTCGCTGCCTGGGCCGCGTCCTCCCATCTCGTCGGAGGACAGCGCTGCGATGTCGGTCCGCAGCTCCTCGGCCGTGATCGCGGCTTCGAGCTCCTCGAGCGAGGGAGTGGTCGGAGGAGCTTCGCCGTCGGTGCCAGCGCAGCCGAGGAGGGCCAGGTAGGCGCACAGCGAGAGCGCCACGGCGGCTGCTGGCAGTCGGCGGGCCGGGCCGCTGGACCGGCGGAGAAGTCCTGGAGAGAGCGTGGAATCGAGGTCGAGAGGCATCTTCTTGATCATCGGGAGAGTCTATCGGCACCCCGCGCCGGCGTGTCGGGCGGGCACACGGTGCTACCTTGTGCCGGTGAGCCCCAGCCGACCGGCAGAGCGCGGACCCGCGTCCGGCGGACGACCCGAGGAGCGACCCGCTGCGCCCCGTACCGGTGCCGAGACCACTGCCTCGGCGGCAGCGCGTCGCCTCGATGCCTACCTCGACCTGCTCGAGGTCGAGCGCGGGCTCTCGGCCAACACCGTCGCCGCCTACCGCGGCGATCTCGAGCGCCTGTTCGACGATCTCGTCGCGCGGGGTGAGGATCCTCTCCGCGCCACGCCGCGTCAGCTGGCGCTGCACCTGAGGCGCCTGCGCGAGGGAGGGTTGGCGAACCGCACCATCGCCCGAGCCCTGGTGTCGCTCCGCCGTTTCTACGGCTTCCTGGTCGCCGAAGGCGATCGGCCCGACCACCCGGCGGAGAACCTCGAGGCTCCACGCCGGCTGGCGACCCTGCCGAAGGTGCTCAGCGAGAAGCAGGTGGACCGGCTGCTCGAAGCGCCCGACACCGACACACTGCTCGGACGTCGCGATCGCACCATGATCGAGCTGCTCTACGCCACCGGCCTGCGGGTCAGCGAGCTGGTCGGGCTGCGCCGCGAGCAGCTGCGCCTCGACGGCGGCTTCCTGATCGCCTTCGGCAAGGGGAGCAAGGAACGCATCGTGCCTTTCGGCGAGCGCGCCGAGCAGTGGCTCGACATCTATCTCGGGGAGGTGCGCCCGCGTCTCGCCAGGGAGCTGCACCCGCAGCTGTTCCTCAACGCTCGGGGAAGACCGCTCACCCGTCAGGGATTCTGGAAGATCCTCAGGGGCCACGGTCGCCGGGTGGGCGTCGAGGGTCTCTCGCCGCACGTCTTGCGCCACAGCTTCGCCACCCACCTGCTCGAGCACGGCGCCGACCTGCGCCAGGTGCAGATGATGCTCGGCCATGCCGACGTCTCGACCACCCAGATCTACACCCACATCCACCAGCATCGCCTGCGCGGCATCTATGACGAGTTCCACCCGCGAGCCTGAGGTTGGGGGTTGGGGGTTGGGGGTCAGGGGTCAGGGGTTAGGGAAAAGGGGTTAGGGAAAAGGGACGAGGGACAAGGGACAAGGGACAAGGGACGAGGGAAAAGGGAAGAGGGAATAGGGGAGGGGAAGAGGGAAGAGGGAGAAGGGGCCCGGCGGTTCTGCGACGTTTGGGCCGAGCGATCCGTACCGCTGGATGAGCCCCCTCGGCCCGCGACCCCGACCGAGCCTTCACGCCATGTGCGCCCGATCACGAACTGCATCCCGATCCGCGCCGCGGCTCGCCGTCCTGACGCTGGTGACTGCGGGCTGCCTCGCCTCGACCGTGGCGGCACGGGCCGAGATCGCCCTGCTGACCAACGGCGACTTCCTCAAGGTCGCCGACTACGAGCTGCTGGGCGAGAAGATGCGGCTCGAGCTGCCGGGCGGCGGTGCGTTGCTGCTCGACCTGGAGCGCATCGAGCGCATCATCGACGACGAGATCGCGCCGCAACCGTCCGAGCCCGAACCGGTTGCGGCTCCGGGCTTTCCGCTGCGCTGGCAGGAGGGTCAGCAGGCCGAGGGGCCCCACGCCGCGCTGCTCGATCAGGTCGCAGCCGACTACGGCGTGAACCCGCGGCTGATGTCGGCGATGGCCCGCGCGGAGTCGAATCACGATCCTCGCGCCCTGTCGCACAAGGGCGCCAGGGGGCTGCTGCAGCTGATGCCCGCGACCGCCCAGCGCTTCGGCATCCAGCCCGAGAACCTCTGGGACCCGCTGCACAACGCCACCGCCTCGGCTCGGTACCTGCGCTTCCTGATCGACCGCTTCGACGGCGAGCTCGATCTGGTCCTCGCGGGCTACAACGCCGGCGAGGGGGCGGTCGAGCGGTACGGTGGCGTGCCGCCCTACCGGGAGACGCAGGGCTACATCGAGCGCATCCGGCGCTTCCTCGACCTGGCACCGCGCCAGGGCGACGTCTGAGTCCTCGGTCGCTCCCGGGGGAGCCCGTCAGGGTCGGTCGACCTCCTCGGCCGGACCGCCGCGTCGCGGGTCGAGCGAGCGCAGCACCACCAGAGTGCGATCGTCCTGCGGCGGGACGCCTCCCGACCACTCACGCACCGCGTCCACCATGGCGTCGCGCAGCTCGGCCGAGCTCGTCGACCTCTCGGAGACCGCCGACCAGGCCCCCTCGAGCGCGGCGACCGTGCGGTCGTAGCCGAAGACGTCACCGTGCGGGTTCTCCGCTTCGATCAGCCCGTCGGAGAGCCAGACCAGGGCGTCGCCCGGCGCGAAATCGATGCGCTGCTCACCGTAGCGCTGACGCAACGCGCCGAGCGGAGTGCCGGGGAGCACGATCTCGGTCACCTCTCCTCGAAGCGCATCGAGGTGGTAGGTGGGACAGTGCCCCGCGTTGGTGATCGTCGCGGCGCGCGTCCCGAGGTCGAGGATGGTCAGGGTCGCGGTGACGAAGGTCCGTTCGGTGCCCGAGCGCACGATGCGGTCGAGAGCGTGGAAGATGTCCTCGGTGGCCTTGCGCTCGCGGACCAGGATCTCGAGGCCGGCCTTGAGCATCGCGGTGCGCAGGCCGGCGGGCAGGCCGTGACCTGAGACGTCGGCGATGGCGATGGCCAGCCGTGAACGTCCCTCGTCGAGCGGCACGATGTCGTAGTAGTCGCCGCCGATCGCCGCCGAGGGCTCGAAGAAGCTGGCCACCTCGATGCGCTCGCCGAAGTGCAGCTGCACCGGCAGCAGGCTGCGCTGGAGATCGCGCGCGATCTCCAGCTCTTTGTCGATCAGCTCCTTCTGGGTCGCTTCGGCGACCGCCCGCTGCAGGTTCTCGGTCATCTGGTTGAAGGTCGTCTGCAGGGCGCCGAGTTGATCCCGGCGGCGGACTTCGATGCGGGTGTCGAAGTCCCCTTCCTGCACCCTGCTGGTCGCGGTGCTGAGCTGGTTGACGGCGCGCGACAGGCCGGCGATCAGGAAGACCGCCATCACCGCGGCGACCACGTAGAGATCGAAGAGCAGGAAGGCGGGGACGATGAAGGCCGCCCAGCCGACGGTGTCGACCTCGCGCGAGTTGGAGAAGAGGTTGCGAAGGATCGCCGCCGGCGGCGCGAAGACGGTCGCCGAGACGTTGGCCGACACCATCGCACCGTCGGCGAAGGCGAAGAGCGGGCCGAGGCTGTCGAGGCCGATGATCAGCCGCCGGGCCGGCAGGTCGCGCTCGCCGAAGAACTCGTCGATGCTGCCGCGCGCCTCGGCCCGGCGCAGCGGCTGGAAGGTCCACTGGTTGTCGCCGATCTGGAACGTCGTCGCGGCCTCGCTGCCCGGATCGTCCTTGCGGGTGAGCTCGACCCAGGCCGCCGCCCGACGTGCGGTGGCGCGGGCGAGGTCGGAGTCGAAGTAGGCGATGACGCCGCGTTCGCCGACTCGCTGGGCGGCCGCCACGGTGATCGCGCCGTCCTCGAATGCGACGATTGGCGGCAGCCGGCTGCGCAGCGCCGCTCCCCGCGCGGAGGCGACGGTCTCCTCTTCGAGCCAGGTCGGCCAGGCTTCGGGAGCCGTGTGGCTGCCCTCGATACGCACGCCGTCCTCGTAGTAGGCGATCGAGATGTCGGCGAACGGCGAGGAGGGCCGCACCTCCTCGAACGCCCAGGCGTCCGAGGCCAGGGTGGCGACGGTGGCCACCTCGCCGTGGATCGAGGCCAGGGCCGAGCGCACCTGGTGGGTGAGGAAAAAGCCGGAGAGCAGGTAGGCGCCGACCAGCGCCAGCAGCAAGACCATCGGGATCGGCAGCACCCCGAGCAGGAAGTAGCTGAACGCCAGACGGTTGCCGACGCTCCACAGCAACCGTCGCAGCGCCGCGACGACCAGCCAGCCGGCGGCGACCAGGGCCAGGAGCCAGAGGCCGATCTCGACCAGCCGGCTGAGCACCGGCAGACGCAGGAAGACGATCAGCAGGGCCGCCGCGACGAAGATCCCGGCGACAGCGAAGCTTCGCCACGACGCCGGCCTGGGCGCGGCGGAGCCTTCCGCGGTCGACCCGCGGGCAGACGGACCACCATCGTCGCTCACGGGCCGCAGCGTATCGCGGCCCCGTGGGCGGGAAGGGTGGCCGTCGCTGCGGGACGCAGCCACCCCCCCAGGACTTTGCAGGTCGCAGAGCGCTGTTAGTATCCGAGGAAAGCTCGTGCCGGGCCCCGAGCTCCCGGCCCCGGACCTCTCCATCGGTCTCGGCCCCCGAAGCCCGGGTCGTCTACGTTGACCACCGTGCATCTCCCGAAAGCTCCGCAGAGTCGCTGCGGCACGGTGCCGATGATCGGATGACGTGAGGATCGACGCCGACCTCGCGTGCCGCGCGGTGTGCCCGGTGCCCTCCGCCCGCGAGCCTTCTCGGCCCCATTCCCCATCGACGCGAAGCAGGAGTCGCCCATGAGCCTTCCGGTTGCTGGACACGAGCGCGGCGGCGATCAGTCGCCGGAGCGGTCGGATGCGAAAGCGCCGACCGTGCAGAGGGTGTCCGACGTGGTCATCCGTTTCGCCGGGGACTCCGGCGACGGGATGCAGCTCACCGGCTCGCAGTTCACCAACACCTCGGCGGTGCTCGGCAACGACCTGTCGACCCTGCCCGACTTCCCGGCCGAGATCCGCGCCCCTGCCGGGACCTTGCCGGGCGTGTCGGCCTTCCAGGTGCGGATCGCCGACTACGACATCCACACGCCGGGCGACACCCCGGACGTGCTGGTGGCGATGAACCCGGCGGCGCTGATCGCCAATCTCGGGGATCTGCAGCCGAACAGCGCGATCATCGCCAACACCGACGAGTTCAACGAGCGCAACTTCAAGAAGGCGGGCCTCGAGGGAAACCCCCTGGAAGACGGCTCACTCAGCGCCTTCCGCGTCTTCACCGCCGACATCACCACGATGACGCGCAAGGCGCTCGAGGACAGCGACCTCGACGTCCGCACCAAGGACCGGTGCAAGAACCTGTTTGCCCTCGGCATGGTCTACTGGCTCTACAGCCGGCCGCTGGAGAACACGGTCGACTGGCTGCAGCTGAAATTCAAGCGCCGGCCTGAGATCGCCGAGGCGAACATCAAGGTGCTCAAGGCGGGCTGGAACTTCTGCGACATCACGCAGCTGTTCCAGGTGCGCTACGAGGTCGAGAAGGCGGCGCTCGAGCCGGGGACCTACCGCAACATCCACGGCAACTCGGCGCTCGCCATGGGCCTGGTCGCGGCGAGTCGGCGCAGCGGCCTGCCGCTCTTCCTCGGCGCCTACCCGATCACTCCGGCGAGCGACGTGTTGCACGAGTTGGCCACCTACAAGCGCTACGGGGTGACCACCTTCCAGGCCGAGGACGAGATCGCCGCGGTCTGCGCCGCGATCGGCGCCTCGTTCGGCGGCGCGCTCGGCGTGACGTGCTCGAGCGGACCCGGTATCGCGCTGAAGTCCGAGGCGATGAACCTGGCGGTGATGGTGGAGCTGCCGCTGGTGGTCTGTGACATCCAGCGCGGCGGACCCTCGACCGGCCTGCCGACCAAGACCGAGCAGTCGGACCTGCTGCAGGTCCTGTTCGGTCGCAACGGCGACTCGCCGGTGCCGGTGATCGCCGCCGCGCGCCCCTCCGACTGCTTCGAGGTGGCGCTCGAAGCGGTGCGCATCGCCACGCGCTACATGGTGCCGGTGGTGCTGCTCTCGGACGGCTACATCGCCAACGGATCGGAGCCGTGGCGCCTGCCGGAGATCGAGGATCTCCCGGATCTGCGCACCAGCTTCCACGACGACCCGGAGACTTTCCTGCCGTACATGCGCGACGAGCGCACCCTGGCCCGGCCCTGGGCCATTCCCGGCACCCCGGGTCTGGAGCACCGCATCGGCGGCCTCGAGAAGGCCGACGTCACCGGCAAGGTGTCGTACGACCCGCACAACCACGAGCGGATGACACGTCTGCGCGCCGAGAAGGTGGCGCGCGTGGTGCAGGACGTGCCCGATCTCGAGGTGCACGGCGACCCGGACGGCGGCGAGCTCCTGGTCCTCGGCTGGGGCAGCACGCTGGGCGCCATCACCGGCGCCGTGAACCAGGCGCGCGAGCAGGGCAAGCCGGTGTCGCGCGCCCACCTGCGCTGGCTGAATCCGTTCCCGGCCAACCTCGGCGAGGTCCTGGCGCGCTTCGACAAGGTGCTGCTGCCGGAGATGAACATGGGTCAGTTGGCGCTGCTGCTGCGCGGCCACTTCCTGATCGACGTGCAGTCCTACACCAAGATCGAGGGCAAGCCGTTCACCCGCCAGGAGATCAGCGACCAGATCGACCGGCAACTGGGAGCATCGAGGTCATGAGCACCGAAACGACGACCACCCTGAGCAAGAAGGACTTCCAGTCCGACGACGAGGTGCGTTGGTGTCCCGGCTGCGGCGACTACGCGATCCTCTCGGCCGTGCAGACGGTCTTCCCGAGTCTCGGCATCCCGCGCGAGAAGTTCGTCATCGTGTCGGGAATCGGCTGCTCGAGCCGCTTCCCGTACTACATGAACACCTACGGCTTCCACACCATCCACGGGAGGGCGCCGGCGGTCGCCACCGGGCTCAAGATGAGTCGCCCCGACCTCTCGGTGTGGGTGGTCACCGGCGACGGCGACGCGCTGTCGATCGGCGGCAACCACTTCATGCACGTGCTGCGGCGCAACGTCGGGGTCAAGGTGCTGCTGTTCAACAACCGCATCTACGGGCTGACCAAGGGCCAGTACTCGCCGACCAGCGAGGTCGGCAAGCGGACCAAGTCGACTCCCCTCGGTTCGGTCGACGCGCCCTTCAACCCGCTCGCCGTGGCGCTGGGGGCCGGCGCCACCTTCGTCGCCCGCAGCGTCGACATCTTCCAGCCACATCTCAAGTCGGTGCTCGAGCGCGCCGCGGCGCATCCCGGGACCGCGTTCGTCGAGATCTACCAGAACTGCAACATCTTCAACGACAAGGCGTTCGAGAACGTGACCGAGAAGTCGGCCCGCTCGGAGAACGTGCTCTACCTCGAGCACGGCGAGCCGCTGCTCTTCGGCAAGGAGAGTCCGCGCGGCATCGCCCGGAGCGGCAACTCGCTCGAGGTCGTCGACGTCGCAGAGGATGGCGACGGTGCCGGGCTCGTGCAGTGGGACGAGAGGCTGCCCTCGGCGGCGCTCGCGTTCGAGCTGGCGACCCTGGGCCCGGGCTTCCCGGTGCCACTCGGCGTCTTCCGCGACGTCGCCGCGCCGGTCTACGAGGACGCCGTGATCGCCCAGGTCCGCGCCCAGGAGGAGGCGCACCCCGATGCGACTCTCGAGCAGCTGATCCGCGGTGGTGACACCTGGCAGGTCGCCGGTCCGACGAGCTGACACGAACCAGTCGCAGCACCCGTGACGTCCCACCCGCAGACACCACACCAATGGCTGCGGGATGGCGCCCGCCTTCCGGCTGCGAGGCAGCGGCGCTGGCCTCTGGCGAGGCTGCAACCCGCGACCGGGATCCTGCGTAACGCTGCGAGAACTCCCGGGCAGGCCGAAGCATTCCCCGCCCGGGCGTCGGGGAGTCCCGTGCGCCCGCGGCGTCCTTGACGAGCGGAGCTGTCCGTCTCCCCGACAACCATCGCGAACCCGCGCCCTTCACCTTAGGGCGCTCGAACATCGAGACCGCATCCATGGACGTCAAGAGAGAAGGAGTGGTCGAGGCCAAGCGCCGCAAGCGGATCCTCTACGGAGCCCTCGGCGCCGTGGCGCTCGCACTGCTCACGTACTGGCTCTGGCAGCTCGAGCCCAGGCCGCCGTCGGTGTCGCGCTCCTCGGTCTACCTCGGCACCGTCGAGCGCGGCGAGATGCTGCGCCAGGTCCGCGGCCCCGGGACCCTGGTCCCCGAGGAGCTGCGCTGGATCTCTTCGCGCACCAGCGGTCGGGTCGAGAGGCGGGTGGTGCTGCCCGGCGCCGAGGTGGAGCCGGACACGGTGATCCTCGAGCTGTCGAATCCCGAGCTCGAGCAGGAGACCGAGGACGCCCAGCTGCGCCTGCGCCAGGCCGAGGCCAACTTCAACGTGCGCAAGACCGACTTCGAACGCGAGCTGCTCAACGAGGAAGCCGAGTTCGCCCGCATCGAGGCCGAATTCCGCTCTGCGGTGCTGCAGAAGCAGGCCGACGAGGAGCTGCTGCGCGAGGGGCTGGTGCCGCAGATCCAGGCCGAACGCTCGCGGCTGAGCGCCGACCAGCTGGAGAAGCGCTTTGCCCTGGCCAAAGACCGGCTCGACTTCGCTCACCGCGCGCTCGAGACCAAGCTCAGCGCCGAACGGGCCCAGCTCGACCAGGCGCGCGCCCTCTACCAGCTGCGCCGCAGCCAGCTCGAGGGTCTCGATGTCCGCGCCGGCATGAACGGAGTGCTCCAGGAGGTGCCGGTCGAAGAAGGGCAGCAGGTGACCCCGGGAACCAACCTCGCGCGCGTCGCCCAGCCCGACAAGCTGAAGGCCGAGCTGCGCATCGCCGAGACCCAGGCCAAGGACGTCACGGTTGGGCAGCCGGCCAAGATCGACACCCGCAACGGCGTCATCGACGGTCGCGTCATCCGTATCGATCCGGCGGTGCAGAACGGCAGCGTCACCGTCGACGTGGCGCTGATCGGCGAGCTGCCGCGCGGCGCTCGTCCCGACCTCTCGGTCGACGGCACCATCGAGCTCGAGCGTCTCACCGACGTGCTGCACGTCGGCCGTCCCGCCTACGGTCAGGCCAACAGCCTCATCTCCCTCTACCGCCTCGACGACGACAACACCGCGACCCGGGTCAGGGTGCAGCTCGGCCGCACCTCGGTGACCACGGTCGAGATCGTCGAGGGTCTGCAGCAGGGCGATCGTGTGATCCTCTCGGACACCTCCCAGTGGGAGGAGTCGGAGAAGATCCGGCTCGAGGGATGACGACCGTCGATCGACCCCGGGGGACTTGGCCCGCGCCTCGACGGACCGGGGCCGGGAGCGACGAAACTCGGAGAAAACTCGATCGACTCGATGAAACTCCATGAGATCCATGAAACTCCAGAGCGGTCCGGAGCGTTCTATGGGTGAACACCAGGCCAGGACGGTCGCCTCCCCGGCGGCTCGCGGCCGCGGCGCAGCAGAGCCTTCACGCACCCTGCGCGGCCGACTCGACTGATTCCGACCCGATCCTCCAGCAGAGCCAGCCCTCCCGGGCTCCACGGCCGGGAAGCGACCCGGCCGTCGGCAGGGGAGCAATCGAAGACCAGAGGGAGAAGGAGCCACCAAAGATGTCCGAAGCACTGATCAGCCTGCGCGGCGTCAGCAAGATCTTCTACACCGACGAAGTCGAGACCCACGCCCTGAGTGGCATCGATCTGGACATCCAGAAGGGTGAGTACGTGTCGATCGCCGGCCCGTCGGGCTGCGGCAAGTCGACCCTGCTCTCGATTCTCGGCCTGCTCGACACGCCGACCGAGGGCGAGTACACGCTCAACGGCCAGCGCACCGCGAACCTCAAGCTCTCCGAGCGGGCCAAGATCCGCAACCGCGAGGTCGGTTTCATCTTCCAGGCCTTCAACCTGATCGGCGACCTGACGGTGTTCGAGAACGTCGAGCTGCCGCTCACCTATCGCGGCATGCCCTCGAGCGAGCGCAAGGACCGCGTCATCGCCGCCCTCGAGAGGGTCGGCATGTCGCATCGCGTGAAGCACTACCCGTCGCAGCTCTCAGGCGGTCAGCAGCAGCGCGTCGCGGTGGCCCGCGCGGTGGTCGGCGATCCGTCGATCGTGCTCGCCGACGAGCCGACCGGAAACCTCGACTCGACCAACGGCGAGGCGGTGATGGATCTGATGTCCGAGCTGCACGAGGGTGGCGCCACGATCTGCATGGTCACCCACGATCCGCGCTACGCCGCGTACTCCAAGCGCGCCGTGCACCTCTTCGACGGCCGCGTCGTCGAGCAGCAGGCCGCCTGATCCGGCCCCTCCCGTTCACCGACGGTTCGGCCGGATCCTGTCGGCCGGGCCGCCGGAGCACGCTCTCACCGTACCGGCCGCACTCGCCTCGCGGCTAGCGGGGCGACTCGCCGCGCGCTGGCGACGTCGACAGTGCCTTGCTGAGCAGCCGGGCGCTCGCCGGGCAGAGGCGGCTGAACTGGGTGCTGCCCGCGATCTCCGGCGGCGCCTGGGCGCGGTCGGTGGTCCTCCACCCGAGTCGTTCGAAGAAGGCCGTCGCGCCCTCTGTCAGCAGGTAGAGGTGCTGCACGCCGCGCTCCCTGGCGCGCCGTTCGAGCTCCCGGGTCACCTGCTGACCGAGGCCCTCGCCGCGCCGTGAAGGCGCCACGGCCACCGAGCGGAGCAGGGCGTGGCGACCCAGGAACTCGAGCCCTCCGACCGCGGTGGGCTCGCCGACGGGGCCGCAGGCGAGGAAGCCCTCCAGCAGGCCTTCGTCGAGATCGTCGGCGGGCAGACCTGCCTGCTCGAGCAGGCGCTTCGTCTCGTCGAGCTCGGCGGGCCGCCAGCTCGGCGCCGACGCCTCCCTGTCCTTCGTTCCCCTTGCGTTGGTCAAGATCGTGCGGCTCCGGGCGGTCTCGGGGCGCTGGCGACATGTCCTCCGCTCATGCGAGCTCCGCGTCGTGGCTGCACCAGACCAGCCCGGAGACCTGTTTGGGCAGGAAACGGGTCGACTTCGGTGGCAGCACGTCGCCGCCCGACGTGGCGAGGGCGAAGGCCTCGGGAGACATCGTCGGCAGGAAGAAGGCCGCCGGCAGCTCGCCGCCGCGCCGTTCCTGCCACAGCTCGTCGGGGTCCGAGCGGTAGACGAGAGTCCCGTCCGAGGCGTTGGCGAGGGTGAGGCCGCAGGCGGCGAGCAGCTGGTACTGCAGCAGCACCGCCGGCAGCGCCGCTTCGCGCCCGGGCATGTCGCTGGGACCGGCGCTCGGATCGAGGCGCCAGATCTCGGGCCCGCGATCGCCGATCCAGGCGCCCAGCGAGGGCGGTTGCGCCGCGTCGACGGCAGCCGCGAAGGCTGCGCCGTCGTCGCCTTCGAAGGGTGTCGCGGAGACGACATGCTGGCGCAGCAGCTCGGGGTCGAGCTCGCGGGTGATGCCGCGATGGATGGGGTCGATCTGCAGACCGCGCGATGTGATCGAGGTGATCACCGCCATCTTGGCGCTGCCGGCCCGGCCCTCCGGCACCGAGTGCTTGCGGGCGAACATCTGCGCCACCTTGGTGCGGTGGTGACCGTCGGCGATCGCCGCGGTGCGCTCGGCGAGAGTCGACCGGTAGCGCTCGATGCGCGCCGGATCGTCGACCCGGTAGAGGCGGTGGCGGTTGCCGTGCGGATCGCGGTGCTCGACCAACTCCCCCGACGCCGCGTCGGCCTGCAGCAGCGCCTCGAGGGAACCGTCGTCCTCGGCGAGATAGAAGACCGGCTCGAGATCGACGGCGGTCGCCTCGAGCAGCGCCAGACGGTCGGCGAGTGGCTTGTCGACCGTATGCTCGTGTGGCCGCAGATCCGCCTCGCTGCCCGGGCCGACGCCGACGAGGGCGATCAGGCCGAGCCGACGGTTGCCGCTTCGCTCCTCGATCGCGTAGGGGTAGACGGCCGGGGTGGGGTCGGCGGCGACGACTCCGGAGGCGAGCCACTCCTCGTGCAGCCTGCGGGCGTGCTGGTGGGCGTCCTCGGAGTCCGGCGCCGGCCTCGTCAGGTGGGAGAAGTGGTGGGGCGACGCGGCATGCAGCTGAATCCGCAGCCGCTCGCCGATCTGGTCGAACGGTGGCGCCGCCAGCGATCCCGGTTCGGCGGTTCGGTAGCGGATGCCTGGAAAGGCGTAGATCTTCATCGTCGAGGCTCTCTTCGGGAGGTCGGCCCACCTGAGCCGTATCGCCGGCGGTGGGGCGAATCGATGGGCGCGCGGCGACCCTGGAACGACGCCGCGCCGGCCCGCGAGCATATCGGCCGAGGGCCACCGGGCCTTCGTGGCCGCTCCGAGTCTCCACCCGGCGCCGAGCCCACCGCGGGCGATACGATGTCGCGATGCCAGAGAGCCCTTACCGATCGAGCCGTCCGCGCGGCGACCTGTGGCCTGGCGCCGCCTTCGCCGCCGCGGTCTGCGCCGTGCTTGCGACGGCGCCCGGGGTCGCCGCTCGCGCATCGATCGCGGGGTCTGCGTCCGGCGTCGGCGAGGCCAGGGTCGCCGCCCCGCCAGCACCACGCGGCTCCTCCACGCCGCCTGCCGACTGTGTCGAGGGAGTGGTCAAGGACGACGGCTCGCTGGAGACCGGCTACGGCTGGGTGCCGAGCGTCGTCGACGGCCGCTACGTGCAGGAGTTCACCTTCGCGGAGTTTCCCGAGCGAGGCCTGGCCGACGTCTGCATCTGCTGGACCCGCAACCAGCTCGACGACTCGATCTCCTTCGAGGTTCAGCTCTACAGGCATGGCGGAGAAGACGGCGCACCGATGCTCGAGCCCGAGATCTCGGTGGCTGCGGTGGCCACCGCCGTGCCCGCCTTCCCGGAGGGCCGCTTCTATCGCGTCGAGATCCCCGGCACGCCTCTGCCTCCCGGGCTCTTCTCGATCGGAGTGCGCTGGGACGCGACGATCGACCGCTTCTTCTTCGTCTGCGCCGACCAGTCGCCCGCCACGCCGTTCACCAACGGATGGTTCATCGACGATCGCGCCGACCAGTGGGCGGATCTGGCCGAGGCGGCCGATCCGATCTTCGCCGAGCACGCCGCGATGCTGATACGCCCGGTCGCCGGCCCGGCGGTCTTCCCGGTCGACGTGCCGTTGAGCAACGCTGCGCTGGCGGTGGTCGCGCTGCTGCTCGCCGGGCTCGGTTGCACGCGCCTGCGCCGCTGAGCAGGTCGGGCGCCGCCGGTCCCTGGTCCCCGCGGTGCCGCCGCTGCCGCTCAGCGCTTCTTGTCGAGGAAGGGCGCGAAACGGTCGGCGCTGCCTGCGGCGACCCCGCGGTCCTGGTTCGAGTAGAGCTCGCGGTAGAAGCGTTGGGTCATCGGCGCTCCGACGTTGCGGTCGACCAGGGTCTTGACCGCCCGCACCGCGGCGGCCGGGTGCTCGGCGATCTGTCGGGCGACGGCCAGCGCGGTCGCCTGCAGCTCGTCGCTGGCGACCAGGCGATTGAGCAGGCCGATGCGCTCCGCCTCGGCAGCGGACACCTGCGCCGCGGTGAACAGCAGCTCCTTGGCGCGTGGCACACCTACGATCTGGGGCAGCTGCCAGGTGCTCACCGCCATCCCGTAGACGACTCCTGGAAAGCGAAAGGTGGTCGCCTCGCAGCCGACCCGGAGGTCGCAGGCGCAGGCGAGCTCGGCGCCACCACCGTGGGCGTGACCGTTGACAGCGGCGATCGTCGGCAGTGGGAATCCGGCGAGCTTGCGGAAGAGACGTCGGGTCGAGCGCAGGAAGCGGGTCAGGTCCTCCTCGTCGGCGCCCACCATGTGGTGGATGTCGGCGCCGGCGCAGAAGGCGCGCTCGCCGGCACCGGTGAGCACCAGAGCGCCGACCTCGTCGCAGGCCGACAGCTCGTCGAGCGCCCGCTGCAGGCCGTCGACCAGCTCCTGGTCGAGTACGTTGAGCTTCGCCTCGCGATCGACGCGGATGCGCACGACACGGCCCAGCCGCTCGACGACGACCGAGGGGCTGGCACGGTCCTCGGCGGGGGACCGCTCGGCGTGCTCGGCATCGTTCGGAGGTCGGCTCACGGTAGGACTCCTGCGCTTCGCGGGGCCGGAGCGCGCCGTGAGCCGTCCGGGCGCTCGCCGAGCGTCGGTTCGCCCGCAGGGCCCGACCGGAACGCCGCGCTGCAGCTCGGCCGCGGCTGAATCCTAGCGCCCGTCCGCTGAAGGCCGGTGGCGCCAGCGGGCGCGGCCCGGTTCAGGCCGCGTCCTCGCTGCTCCGCGAGTCCTCCGTGGTCTCCTCCACCCCGCCGGTCTGCGGCGAGGCCCCCGGAGCGACGTCGATCGACAGTCCGCCGGCGTCGACCCCGATGCGCAGCGTCGAGCCGTCGACGACATCGCCGGCGACCAGCGCCCGGCCGAGCCTGGTCTCGAGCTCGCGCTGCAGGTACCGCTTGAGCGGCCGGGCGCCGAACACGGGGTCGAATCCCTCGCGGGCGATCAGCTCGCGTGCCGGCTCGGTGAGCTCGATGCGTAGCTTGCGGTCGGCCAGACGGTGACGCAGGTCCTCGAGCAGCAGGTCGACGATCTGCTTGATCTCCCCGATGCGCAGCGGCTTGAAGAGCACGATGTCGTCGACCCGGTTGAGGAACTCGGGACGGAAGTGGCGGCGTAGCTCCGCGTTCACCGCGTTGCGGGCCTCCTCGGTGAGGTCCCCGTCCTGCCCGATGCCCTCGAGCAGGTGGTGTGAGCCGAGGTTCGACGTCATGATGACCACGGTGTTCTTGAAGTCGACCGTGCGCCCCTGGGAGTCGGTGAGACGGCCGTCGTCGAGCAACTGGAGCAGCACGTTGAAGGCGTCCGGGTGTGCCTTCTCGACCTCGTCGAAGAGGATCACCGAGTAGGGCTTGCGGCGCACCGCCTCGGTCAGCTGGCCGCCCTCCTCGTAGCCGACGTAGCCGGGCGGGGCGCCGATCAGGCGCGACACGGCGTGCTTCTCCATGTACTCGCTCATGTCGATCCGCACCAGGTTCTCCTCGGTGTCGAAGAGCGCTTCGGCGAGGGTCTTGGCGAGCTCGGTCTTGCCGACGCCGGTGGGGCCCAGGAAGAGGAAGGAACCGATCGGTCGCCGCGGGTCCTTGATGCCGGCGCGGGCGCGCAGAACCGCGTCGGCGACCAGTCGCACCGCCTCGTCCTGCCCGATCACCCTCTCGTGGAGCTGCTCGTCGAGCTTGAGCAGCTTCTGCCGCTCGCCCTCCACCAGCCTGGTCACCGGTACCCCGGTCCATCGGGACACGATCTCGGCGATCTCGTTCTCGGTGACCTCCTCGCGGATCAGCCGGCCCTCGTCGCGCCCCTCGGCCTTCTGCTCGAGTTGGGAGAGCTCGGCCTCGAGGCGGGGCAGTACGCCGTGGCGCAGCTCGGCGGCCTTGTTGAGGTCGTAGTCGCGCTCGGCGACCTCTATCTCCTGGCGCACCGACTCGATCTCCTGCCTGACGCTGCGCTCGCGCTCGATCTCCTCCTTCTCGGCCTCCCACTGGGCGCGCATCTCGTGGGTCCTCTCCTTGAGGTCCGCGAGCTCCTTGCGCAGGGTGGCCAGCCGGTCGCGACTGGCGGTGTCGTTCTCCTTGGCGAGCGCCGCCTCCTCGATCTCGAGCTGCATCTTGCGCCGGGTGGCGGCGTCGAGCTCGGCGGGCATCGAGTCGATCTCGGTGCGGATCAGGGCGCACGCCTCGTCGACGAGATCGATCGCCTTGTCGGGCAGGAAGCGGTCGGAGATGTAGCGGGCCGAGAGGGTCGC
>QQVD01000050.1 GCA_003388555.1 Acidobacteriota bacterium
CACGGTGTAGACGTCGGAGCGCTCGGCGAAGAAGGCGCCGTCCTGCTCGATCTCGGCCTTGGCGCCGGGCGCCAGGATCGACGGGCTCTGGGTGCCGGCGACCGAGAAGTGCACCGGCAGGTCGGGCACCGGGTTGCCGGCGGCGTCGTAGCCGCGTGCGGCGAAGCGCACCACGTCGCCGGTGCGCACCGTCTCGAAGGCGTCGGGCAGGCGCTCGAGCTCGAAGCGAGCCACCGGGTTGGCCGACACCGAGACCTCGACCGCGGCGGTGCGGGCCTCGCCGTGGGCGCTCAGCGGGGTCTCGCCGGGCGCGTGCAGCTGCAGGTGGCCGAGCGCGTCGACGGTGGCGACCCGGGCATCCGTCGACTCGTAGCGCACCGGCACGTTCTGGCGCACCACGCCGGAGGTGTCGACGATGCGGGTGGCGAGCGGCAGCGTCGTGGCGGTGTAGAGGTTGGCCGGCAGGTCGACGATCTCGATCGTGGCGACCGGCGGATCGGGCACGAAGACGCGGATCTCGGTGCGCAGCAGCGCCTCGGCGCGGCGCGGGCGGTCCTCGGCGTCCTTGGGCACCAGGGCGACGACGGTGAACTCACCGGGCCCGTGCGCCTCCAGCTTGCCGGTGGCGTCGACGCTGACGTTGCGGCGCGAGCGTGAGAAGAAGACGATGGGATGGCCGCTGACCTCTTCGCCGCGGTCGAAGAGCTTGGCTTGCAGGCGGGCGGTGGCGCCGACCTCGAGGGTGAGCTCGTCCGGCTCGACCCGCAGCTCGGCCTCGGAGGTGAGCTCGGGGAGCTCGGCGCCGGTCTCTTCGGCGCCCTCCCCGGTGTCTTCAGCCTCCTCGAGCGCCGCCTCTTCCTGTTCGTCGGGCTCGGGATCCTGGGCGCGCGACGCGGCGGCCGGCGTCAGCAGCAGGGCGGCGGCGAGCAGCGCCGGCGCCGCGAGGAGGCGGAGTCGTCGGTCGTTTGGCTTCACTGTCATCGCTGTCTCGTGGCGGAGGCTGACGGGGAGGACGGGAGGTCGGGGAGGATCTGGGAAGACCTGCGCATTCGCTTGAGGACGATGGCGCGTCGGACTGTGTTTCGGGCACGGTTCTGGGACCCTGCGCCGCGGCGCAGAGCCCTTCCGAGGGGCCGCCGAATCTACCAGCCGCCGGCTCTGCCGCTGCGACGGCCGAGGCCCCGCGCGCTGGTGACGCAGCGGAAGCGCCGCTATGCTGGTCGGCCCGACATCCCCATCGAAGGTCCCCCGATCCCGCGACGCTGGGTCGACTCGTGACTGCCCTCATCGAACAGCAGCGGCCGGCGCCGCCTCGACGTCTCGTCCTGTGGCTGGTGCTGGGCGGACTGGTGCTCACCTACGGTGTGCTGTCGCACAGCGGTGTGCTGAGCGCTGCGGCCGTCGCCGCCGTGCGCGACGCGGCGATGGTGCTGGCCTCGCTGGCGGCGGGGCTGCTCTCCGTCGCCACCGCCAGGCGCCATCCGCCGCGGTCGTCGCTGCGCTGGGCCTGGTACGCCTTCGCCGGCGGCGCCTTCTCCTGGCTGGGCGGCATCACCTACCTGCTCCTGCGTGACGTTGTCGGAGGCCGTCTCGCGGCGCTGCCCGAGATCGCCAACTGGCTCTTCTTCGGCCTCGCGCCCGGCTTCGCCATCGGCACCTACCTGCTGCGCGCCGAAGCGCCGACCCAGCTGCGGGCGCTGAAGCGGCTCACCGACCTCGGCCTCGTCGCCAGCGCGATGCTCGTCGTCTCGGTGCTCATCCTCATGGAGCCGATCCTCGGCTCCGGCGTCGAGACCCGCTTCGTCGTCTCGGCGGTGGTCGACCCCGCCGCCTTCCTCTCGGCGACGCTCTTCCTGGTGGCCGTGGTCTGGTTCCGCGACCTCGGCCATCGTCGCGGCGTGGGTCTGCTGCTCCTGGCCTCGATCGCGGTGCACAGCATCGGCGTGCTGGTCTTCTTCCGCCGGGTGCTGGCCGAGATGCCCGGGGTGGTCGACATGGGTGTGTTCTGGCTCGCCGGCTTCGCGCTGCACGTGGCGGCGGCCTTCGAGCATCGGGACCTGGCGGCGCCGCCGGCGGACCGGCGTCGCCACGCCCGCAAGAGGCTGCAGATGGCCGAAGCGGTGCTGCCGGCCGTCTGCCTGTTCGCGATGGTCTGCGCCATCGTGGCCTTCCGCGCCGCGATCACCCCGCGCGTCATCACGGTGGCCGGCGTGTTCGGTCTCTGCTTCGCGCTGCTGCTGGCGCTGCGCGAGTGGCTCGCCTACCGCTCCGAGCGCGATCTCTACGACCGGCTCGAGCGCTCGACAGCGGTCGCCCGCCACCTGCAGTCGGCTAGCCCGGCGGTGCTCTTCGTGGCGCCCCTGGAGGCGCCGTACGAGCCCAGGTCGGTGACCGAGAACGCCGAGGCGGAGTTCGGCATCGCGGCCGCAGACCCGTGGCGCTGGTCGGAGCGGGTGCACCCGGAGGACCTGCCGCGCCTGCTGCGGGCCCTGGAGCGTGTGGTGGAAGAGGGCCACGCGACGCTCGAATACCGGCTGCGCGAGGGCGATGGCGAGCACCGCTGGGTGTACCAGCGCGCCCTGCGCACCGCGCTGCTCGGTGAGGGAGAGGAGGAGATCGTCGGCTCGATCGTCGACATCGCCGAGCGCAAGGAGATCGAGCGCCGGATGCTCGAGAACCAGAGGTTGGAGGCGCTGGGCAGGCTGTCCGGTGGCATCGCGCACGACTTCAACAACCTGCTCACGGCGGTGCTCGGCTACACCGAGCTCGAGCTGCTTCAGGCCGCCCAGCGCGGAGGATCGAGCGAGAACCTCGAGCTGATCCGCGGCGCGGCACAGCGGGCGGCGAAACTCACCTCTCAGCTGCTCGCCTTCGGCCGCAAGCAGACGCTGGCCGTGGAGCCGATCGACGTCTGCGACACGGTGCGGCAGATGGCGACGATGGTGAAGTCGGTAATCGGCTCGCGCATCGAGCTCGAGGTGGTCGTGCCGCCGCAGGGCGCCGCCATCGTGGTCGCCGACGCGGCGCAGCTCGAGCAGGTGGTGATGAACCTGATCCTCAACGCGCGCGACGCGATGCCGAAGGGTGGGAGGATCGTGGTCGCGGTCGAGCGGCTGGCGTCGTACCAGCCGCACGACCGTCAGAGTCGCGAGGAAGCGGCGCGCCGCAAGGCCCCAGGCTGGGTGGTGCTCAGCGTCACCGACAACGGCACCGGGATGGACGAGGCGGTGGCCTCGCGCGTGTTCGAGCCCTTCTACACCACCAAGCCGGTGGGTGCGGGCACTGGTCTCGGCCTGGCCATGATCCACGGAGTGGTGCGCCAGCACGGCGGCTTCGTCGAGCTCGACACCGAGCTCGGCAGGGGCACCTGCTTCCGCGTCGTGCTGCCGGCCGCCCCCGGTTCGCTGTCGCCGAGTGGCGAGGTCGCCGTGGTGCTGCCCGAGGCGTTGTCGCAGGGGCACGAGACAGTTCTGGTGGTCGACGCCGAGAACGCGGTGCGGAGCCTGGTGCGGGACGCGCTGCAGCCGGCCGGCTACCGGGTGCTCTGCGCCGCCAGCGGCGACGAGGCGCTCGAGCAGGCAGAGCAGGCGGATCGCCGCATCGACGTCGCGCTGGTCGACGAGCGCCTGGCGGGGATCGACGCTCCCGAGCTGGCGCGGCGGCTGCGGGCCCGTCGCCCCGACCTGCAGGTGATCTACACCTCCACCCGCGTCGCCGAGCGGCTGGGTGGCTCCGGAGCTCGCCACGTCGAGCCGGTGCTCGCCAAGCCGATCTCGCTCGCCACCCTCGAGCAGACCCTGCGCTCGGCGCTCGATCGCCGTTTCGGCGTCGCGCCGTCGGCGCCAGGCGCCGATGAGCGAGACGACGACGCTTCCGACAGTGGGGCGCTGCACGTTCTGGAGAGAGAGCCCGGTCGGGAGACGACGCCCACCAACCAGCCGACGGAGAACCGATGACGGATCGAGCCAGCTCGCGAGCAAGACTGCAGGACAAGGTCTGCCTGATCACCGGTGCCGGCAGGGGGCTGGGGGCGGCGATCGCCCGCCGCTACCGCGACGAGGGCGCGGTGGTGCTGGTCAACGACGTCGACGGGGCGAACGCCGAGTCGGTGGCGCAGGAGCTCGACGCACGCTTCTACGTCGCCGACGTCTCCGATCCCGGAGCGGTGCGCGGGATGTTCGCCGAGGCGCTCGCCGCGGCGGGGCGGATCGACGTGGTGGTCAACAACGCCGGGATCAGCGGCATCGAGGGCGACGACGAGAAGTCGCGCGAGCGCCAGCTGCTCTCGGTGCGCCAGGCCGAGGAGGTCGCGGCGGGAGGACCGATCGAGACCCACGTCGACGTCACCCCGACGCTGAGCGACGAGGAGTGGCGGCGGATGATCGCGGTGCACCTCGACGGCACCTTCTACTGCTGCCGCGAGGCGCTCGCGATCATGAACCGCCAGGGCTCCGGGTCGCTGATCAACATGGGCTCGATCATGGGCACCTCCGGCGGCGCCGGGGCGCCCCACTACTGCGCCGCCAAGGCCGGCATCCTGGGACTGACCCGGGCGTTGGCGCGGGAGGGCGCCAGTCGCGGCATCCGGGTCAACGCGATCGCGCCGGGGTGGATCGACACCGACATGACGGCGCCGCTCGAGATCATGCGGCCGTTGATCGTGGCCCAGACGCCGCTGCAGCGCTTCGGCGACGCCGACGACATCGCCTGGGCGGCGGTCTACCTGGCCAGCGACGAGGCGAAGTTCGTCACCGGCCAGGTGCTGTCGCCGAATGGCGGCTGGCACATGAGCCAGTAGTCGTGCGGTCTGGGCTCGGCCGAGCGCGTCCGCTCAGGTGGCGAGCTCGGGCACCGACCGGTGGCGCTGCGCCAGGATGCGCAGCAGCTCGGCGGTGAGCTGGCGCGCCTCGCGGCGCACCCAGCGCGACGACCGGCCGCCGACGAGGCGCACCGAGAAGGCGACGTCGGCCGCCGACGCCCGGCCCTCGCCGGTGTGGCCCTCGCCGGTGTAACCGATGTAGTTGACGTGGAAGCCCTCGTTCCAGGTGCGTCCGGTGCCGGTCTTCATCGCCACCGGCAGTCCCCAGGGAGCGACGCCGTTGGCGGTGCCCCCCGAACGCACCACGCCGCGCATCGAGCGCTGCAGCAGGGGCAGCACGTCGGGCTCGATCAGCACCTCGCCGTCGAAGCGGCCGAGGTCGGCGCCCAGCGACGAGCTGGCGAGCGGGTCGGCCTCTACGAGAGGTCGGCCGAGGGCGCGCGCCGAACGGCCGGTGCGCCCGGTGCGTGAGCGCAGCAGCCGCGCCGGTCGCCAGACGCCGTCGACCATGGTGCGGGCCAGCAGGGCGGCGTGCAGCGGCGTGATCTCGACGTGGTTGAGCCCCACCGAGAGGTCGCCGAACTGACGTGCGCTCAGCGCCGTCTCGGGCACGTAGCCGAGGCGCGCCTCGCCGGCGCCGGCGAGCCGGAAGCCGAAGCGCTCGTACTCGGCGAGCAGCCGTTCGGGCCCGATGCGGCGACCGAGCTCGGCGAAGGCGACGTTGCAGCTGCTCGCCATGGCGTCGTCGAGCCCGAGCAGGGCGCCCTGCACCGAGGGGCACCAGAGCGGCTCGCGTCCGAAACGCACGGCGCCGTCGCAGCGCATCGCGGCGATCTCGCTGTCGGCGTCGAGGCCGGCGCGGTAGGTGGCGTTGGTGGTGATCAGCTTGGCGATCGAAGCGGGCTCGCGCTGCTGGAGGAGGGCCTGGTGGGTGGGGCCCTCGGGAGCGGTGGAGACCGCCGCGAGGAGCTCGCCGGAGTGCGCCGAGAGGACCACGACGGTGCCTGCCGCGGAGCGGCTGCGCAGGCCCTCGACGGCACGCGCCAGGGGTTCGGAGAGGTCGCGCGAGAGGCGCAGGTCGAGGGTGGTGCGTGCCGCGGCGCCCGGCTCGAGCGCATCGAGCGCCTCGACCAGGACCTGGGGCACCAGCTCGGCCGGGGCGGCGACCGCGCCCTCGGCCAGGATCGGCCGGCCGTGGCGGTCGAACAGCCGCCTGACGCCGTCGTCGCGCGCTTCGTCGCGCAGCCGCGACGTCCAGCCCCCCAGCTGCTGCTGGCGTTCCGGCGGCAGGGTGGCGATCGCGTCGAGCGCCGCGGCGAAGCGGCCCTCGGTGAGCGCCCGGCGCAGCAGCAGCGGCTGCAGGCCCGGCGACTGCTGCAGCTGCTCGGCGAGCGGCGCAGCCTCCCCGCCGCCCGACACCATGCGCTCGAGCATCGCGAGCTCGAGATCGGAGCGCCCGGCGATGCGCTCGGCGCTCATCCAGAAGCCGGTGCAGACACAGCTGCACAGGGCGAGGAGGAATCCGGTTCTCAGCAGCGCGTGCGGCATCGTCGGTGCGAGGGTCGGGAGTGCTGTCGTCGCGGCGGTTTGCTGCGATGTTATCGGCAGCGGCGCCTTCAGATGCCCACCGCAGCCGCCACCCGCTCGAAGCGGGGATCGCCGTCGAGGGAACGCAGGCCCGGGCGGGTGCGCAGGTAGACGAGGCCGGGGTCGCGGATCTCCAGCGCCTGCTCGACCAGATCGAGCGCCGCGCTGCGGTCGTCGAGGCCGAGGCGGGCCAGCGCCTGGTAGAGCGGCGGCACGAACTCGCGGGTGGCGCGCTGGTCGAGCTCGGCGATCGCCGCCTCGGCCCGCTCGCGCTCACCCAGCTTGCCGGCGGCGTGGGCGAGACCGGCGGTGCTGCGGGCGTCGCCGCCGCTGAGCTCGCCGGCCCTGACGAAGGCGTCACGGGCCGCCTCGAGATGTCGGCGCCGCGCCTCGGGGTCTGCCTCGACCTGTGTGCCCTCGGCCGCGGCCAGCTCGAGCAGGCCGAGCTCGCGGTGGCCCAGCGCCACCTCCGGGTGGGCCTCGAGCACCGCCGCGACCTGGACACGCGCCTGCTCGAGCCGGTCGGCGGCGACCAGCAGGGTGACCGTCTTGGTCTCGAGCAGGCGCGAGGCGTAGCCGCTCGCGGCGCGCCCCTCCTCGACCCGCTGCAGCGCTTCGTCGTGGCGCCCTTCGGCGGAGAGCATCATCGCCCACCACAGGTGCGCGGTGGAGAGCCCTGGGTCGAGGCTGATGGCGCGTTCGAAGGAGACGGCGGCGCCGTCGAAGTCCCAGCTCCACAGGTAGCGCACGAGGCCCTGGACGGCGTGGGTCCTGGCGTCTTCGGGGGCCAGCTCGAGGGCCTGTGCCGCGGCCTGCTCGGCGCGCGGCATCGTCTCGGCCGGCGGCAGCAGCGAGTAGAGGCCGACCAGGGCCGAGGCCTCGGCGAGACCGGCCGCGGCGACCGCACGCTGCACCTCGGTCAGCTCGGGATCGGCGAGCAGCCGTTCGAAGTCGTCGATGCTGGCCAGCAGGTTCTCGCCCGCGCGGCTGGCCAGCAGGCGCTGCGCCGCCTCGAGGCGGCTCGCGGCGTCGGCGCCGGACGACTCGCCGGATGCCGCGGTCGGATCCGGCGCCGCGCCGGGCTCGGGAGCCGCGCAGCCCCCGGCCGCCAGCAGCGCCGCGAGCAGTGCGGCGCCGGTGAGCTGCCGCGCCCCCGAAGCGAGCCGTGTCACGAGCCGGACGGGATCTCGTTGAACGGCTTGTCGCGGTCGACCCTGATGTCGCCGGGCAGCCCGAGCACGCGCTCGGCGATGATGTTGCGCAGGATCTCGTCGGTGCCGCCGGCGATGCGCAGTCCGGGCGCGTAGAGGTAGCCGCTCTGGAAGAGCGCGTCGGAGAGGGTCTGCTGCGGGTCGGTGAGGATGCCCGCCATGTCGAGCAGATCGGCACCGTAGGAGGAGACCTCCTGCAGCTTGGGGGCGCTGACCACCTTGGCGATCGACGACTCCGGTCCCGGCGTCTCACCGCGCGCCAGGGCGGTCATCGAGCGCGAGCGGATGTGGGTGAGCCCGGCGGCCTCGACGTACCACTCGGCGATCCTGGCGCGGGTCGCCGGGTCCTCGAGCGCCGGTCGTCCCTCCAGCTCGACGCCGCGCGCCAGCGCGAGCAGATCGGCGGCGTCCGGCGGCGGCGCGCCACCGACGGCGAGGCGCTCGTTCATCAGCGTGGTCAGCGACACCTGCCAGCCGGCGCCGACCTCGCCGAGACGCTGCGAGTCGGGGATGCGCACGTTGGTGAAGTAGACCTCGTTGAAGTCGGAGGCGCCGGAGATCTGCTTGATCGGCCGCACCTCGACACCGGGCGAGCGCATGTCGAGGAAGAAGTAGGTCAGGCCCTTGTGCTTGGGCAGGGTGGGGTCGTGGCGGGTGACCAGGATGCCGTAGTCGGAGTAGTGGGCGCCGGAGGTCCACACCTTCTGACCGTTGACCACCCACTCGTCGCCGTCGCGCTCGGCGCGGGTGCGCAGACCGGCGAGGTCGGAGCCGGCTCCGGGCTCGGAGAAGAGCTGGCACCAGACCTCTTCGCCGCGCACCATCGGCGGCACATGGCGCTGCTTCTGCTCCTCGCTGGCGTAGGCCATCATCGTCGGGGCGCACATGCCGAGGCCGATCGAGAAGAAGCCGGTCGGCACGTCGTACTTCGCCTCCTCCTGCTCGTAGATCACCGTGTGGATGATCGGCGCGCCCTGGCCGCCGTACTCCTTCGGGAAGTGCATGCAGGCGTAGCCGGCGTCGGCCTTCTTCTGCTGCCACTGCTTGGCCATCTCGAGGCCGCGGTCGGAGTCGATGCGGCGGTTCAGCGAGCGCTTGCTGCCGGTCTTGGCCTCGGCGTTGGCGGCCAGCCAGGTGCGCACCTCGGCGCGGAAGGCGGCCTGCTCGGGGGTGTCGTTGAAGTCCATCTCCGTCCTCTCGATTCTCGGTTTGCCGTGGCTGGGCGGCCGGCTCAGGCCGCGTGCTGCGCCTCGAGGGCGGTGACCAGCCGGTCCTTCCACACCCGTGCGCTGCCCAGGTTGAGCGACAGCAGCTTCGAGCGGCGGTAGAAGAGGTGGCAGTCGGACTCCCAGGTGAAGCCGATGCCGCCGTGGGTCTGGATGTTCTCCTTCGCCGCGTAGTGGTACGCCTCGGTCGAGGCGACCCGGGCCGCGGCGGCGGCCAGGGCCAGCTCGTCGGCGTCGGTGGAGAGCGCCCAGGCGCCGTAGTAGTCGTTGGCGCGGGCCAGCTCGTTCTTGATGTACATGTCGGCGAGCTTGTGCTTGATCGCCTGGAAGGAGCCGATCGGGCGGCCGAAGGCGTAGCGTCCCTTGGCGTAGTCGGTGGCCATCGCCAGGCAGGCGTCGCTGCCGCCGAGCTGCTCCATGGCGAACAGCACCGCGGCACGATCGAAGACGCGGTCCTTGAGCTTCCAGCCCTCGCCGGCAGCGCCGAGGCGCTGCGCCGCAGCGCCGTCGAAGGCGACGCGGGCGTGTGAGCGGGTGGGGTCGAGGGTGGCGACCGTGGTGCGCTCGACGCCGTCGGCGGTGAGGTCGACCAGCGCCAGCGAGGCGCCGTCGGCGTCGCCGTCACGCGCCACCACCACCGCGAAGTCGGCGACGTCGCCGTCGGGCACCGGGGTCTTGGCGCCGCGCAGCGCACCGTCGGCGAAGGCGCAGGCGAGTTTCTCCTCGCTCAGCGCGCCGCTCCCCTCGGAGAGCGCGAAGGTGCCGACGATCTCGCCCTTGGCCAGCTTCGGCAGGTACTGCTGCTTCTGCTCGTCGGTGCCGGCGAGCAGGATCGCCTCGGTGGCGAGGTAGACCGAGGAGGAGAAGGGGGTCGGCGCCAGCGAACGGCCGAGCTCCTCGGCGACGACGCACAGCTCGAGGTAGCCGAAGCCGAGGCCGCCGTACTGCTCGGGGATGGCGATGCCGGGCGACTCCATGTCGACCAGCGCCTTCCAGACCTCGTCGGCGTACGGCTCTTCGCCTTCGAGCACGCGCCGCGGCACTGTGAGGTCGCAGACCTGGCGCAGCAGGTCGCGGGTCTGTTTCTTGAGGGCCTTTTGGGCGTCGGAGAAGTCGAAGTTCATGTCTGGAGCTCTCGCTGGTTGAACTCTTGGGGAGGGTGAGCGTAGCACCTACCGAACGGTAGGTCAGGGCATCGCCGCGTCGTGCCTGTGCACCGCGCCGCCCTTCATCACGAAGACGACCCGCTCCATGGCGCCGATGTCGCGCAGCGGATCGCCGTCGACGGCGATGACGTCGGCCATCTTGCCGACCTCGAGAGTGCCGTAGAGCTCGTCGACCCGCAGCACCCTGGCGGCGACCCCAGTGGCGGCCTGGATCGCCTCCATGGCCGGCATGCCGCCTTCGACCATGTAGCCGAACTCCTTGGCGTTCGAGCCGTGCGGACAGACGCCGCAGTCGGTGCCGAAGGCGATCGGCACGCCGGCCTCGTACGCCTTGGCGAAGGTCTCGGCGATCACCGGCCCGATCGCCGCCGCCTTGGGCCGGATGATCTCGGGGAAGTAGCCGTCGATCTTCGCCTTCTCGGCGACGAACCTGCCGGCCGAGATGGTGGGCACGAACCAGGTGCCGCGCTCGATCATCAGCTGCATGATCTCGTCGGTCATGTAGGTGCCGTGCTCGATCGTCGTCACCCCGCCGAGCACCGCCCGGCGCATCCCCTCGCTGCCGTGGGCGTGCGCCGCGACGATGAAGCCGTAGTCGTTCGCGGTGCGCACGATCTCCTCGATCTCGGCGACGGTGAACTGCGGGTTGTCACCGCTCTTGGCGTAGCTCAGCACGCCGCCGGTGGCGGTGATCTTGATCGTGTCGGCTCCCTCCTTGTAGCGCTGCCGCACCGCCTTGCGCGCGTCGTCGACGCTGTTGACGACGCCGTCGGCGGCGGTGGGGTCGAGCGCCCAGCGTCGCGGCAGCCCGTTGCTCGGGTCGCCGTGCCCGCCGGTCGACGCGAGCGAGCCGGTGGCGGCGTAGATCTTCGGCCCCGGCACGATCCCCTGGTCGATGGCGTCGCGCAGGGCGGTGATCACGTCGGTGTCGCCGCCGAGGTCACGCACGCTGGTGAAGCCGGCTTCGAGGGTGCGCCGGGCATAGACCGTGGCGCGCACTGCGTGGTCGGGGGGGTTGAAGGTGACGCCTTCGATGAACGAGCGCGGCGACTGTTCGGAGACGAGGTGCACGTGCAGGTCGAACAGGCCGGGCAGCACCGTCCGTCGACGCAGGTTCAGCACCTCGTCGCCTGCGGCCGCGGCCGTGTAGCCGTCCTCGATCGCGACGATGCGACCGCGCTCGACCACCACCGTCTTCTCGCTCGCCGGCCGGTCGCCGACGCCGTCGATCAACGAGCCGGCGTGGATCAGGGTGCGCTGGGCGAGGGCCGGGGCGGCGAGCCAGGAGGCGAGACAGGAAGAGAGGAAGAGGGCGGCGCAGGCGAGCGGCGACAGCGGTGCGAGGGAACGGGGTCTGGTCATACGCAGGACTGTAGCGGAAGCTCCGCGACGGCAGCGGCGCGGGCCAAGGGGGCGTCGGCACCGCCGGGGCGCTACAGTCCGCTGCCGGGATGAGCGACACCGAGTCCATCGAGCCGATCGAGCCGATCGAATTCCGCGAGCTGCGCTCGGACGAGGACTTCGAGCAGTGCCTGCGCCTGCAGCAGCTCACCTGGGGCCGCGACTTCCGCGAGCTGGTGCCGCCGACGGTGATGCGCATCTCGCAGAAGGTCGGCGGCGTCGCCGCCGGAGCCTTCGGCGCCGACGGTCGCCAGCTCGGCTTCGTCTGGGGTCTCAGCGGCCTGCGCGACGGTCGTCCGGCCCACTGGTCGCACATGCTGGCGGTGCATCCGTCGGCCCGCGGTCTCGGCGTCGGCAAAGGGCTCAAGTACTACCAGCGCGAGCTGCTGCTGGCCCTCGGGGTCGAGCACATGTACTGGACCTACGACCCGCTGGTGGCGCGCAACGCGACGCTCAACCTGATGCGGCTGGGCGCGCGCCCGGTGCAGTACGTCGTCGACATGTACGGCGCCGCCACCGGCAGCGAGCTGCACAGCGGCCTCGGCACCGACCGCTTCGTCGTCGAGTGGGACCTGCGCGCGACGCCGGCCGACGGGGCCGGGGCGGCGCAGCGCTCCGTCGAGACCCCCGACGGCGCGACGGCGATCAACCGCTCGGGAGACGAAGTGCTCACCACGCCGCCGGCGCCGGACGACGGTGGGGATCGGCTGTGGATCGAGGTCCCGGGCGACATCGAGGCGCTCAAGCGGACCGATCGCGCTCGGGCGCTGGCCTACCGCGACAGCCTGCGGAGCCTGGTGCCGCGACTGCTGGGCGACGGCTGGTGCTTCGATGCGCTGTGCTGGATCGACAGCGATCGGGCGTGGTACCGGGCCATTCGAGAGGGCGTCGAGTCCGAGAGAGGGAGGAACCCGTGAGTGAGATTCGCATCGATCGCGTCGTCCTGCGCGAGATCCGGCTGCCGCTGCGCGAGCCGTTTCGCATCTCCTCCGGGGTCACCACCACCCGGCGCATCCTGCTGCTCGAGCTCACCGCCCGCGACGGCGCCACGGCGTGGTCGGAGTGCGTCGCCGGAGACCTTCCGAACTACTCGCCGGAGACGATCGACACCGCCTGGCTGGCGCTCAGTGAGTGGCTGGCGCCGCGTGTGCTCGGCCGCGAGTTCGCCGATCCCACCCACCTCGACGCCGCGCTGCGGGTCGACCTGCGCGGCCACGAGATGGCGCGGGCGGCGCTCGAGATGGGCGCCTGGGGCCTCTTCGCCGAGCAGTCCGGAAGGAGCCTGGCGGCGCTCATCGGCGGCACCCGCGAGCAGGTGGAGACCGGCATCTCGCTCGGGATCCAGAGCTCGCCCGAGGCGCTGGTGGAGAAGGCGCGCGGCGCGCTCGCCGAGGGCTACCGCAAGGTCAAGATCAAGATCAAACCCGGCGCCGACGTCGACTACGTGCGGGCGGCCCGCCGTGAGCTGGGCGACGACGCGCCGCTGATGGCCGACGCCAACAACGCCTACACCCTGGAGGACGCCGACCATCTGCAGCAGCTCGACGAGCTCGACCTGGTGATGATCGAGCAGCCGCTGGCGTGGGACGACGTGATCCGTCACGCCAGGCTGCAGGCCAGGATGCGCACCCCGATCTGTCTCGACGAGTCGATCACCTCGTTGCGGCGTGCCGAGGACATGATCGAGCACGACGCCGGCAGGATCGTCAACATCAAGCCGGGGCGGGTCGGTGGATTCGTCGAGTCGAAGGCGATCCACGATCTGTGTGCGCGCCACGGCATCCCGGTCTGGTGCGGCGGCATGCTGGAGAGCGGCATCGGCCGCGCCTACAACGTGGCGCTGGCCTCGCTGCCGAACTTCACCATCCCGGGCGACGTCAGCCCGAGCGCCCGCTACTGGGAGCGCGACGTCGTCGAGCCCGAGTGGCGGATGCAGGACGGCCGGATCGCCGTGCCGACGGCGCCGGGGATCGGTGTCGCCGTCGACGCCGAGCGGATCGAGGCCCTCACCGTGCGCAGCGCGGTGCTGCGGGTCTGAGGAGATCCGCGACAGCGACGCTTCGGGCGATCACTCCGGGGGAGTGGTCTCGGGGAGGCTCTCGTCTCCCTCGGCGGCCTCGTCCTCGTCGCCGTCGGGCTCGTTGTTGTCCGCCGGGTCGAGCGAGCCGAGGTCGCCCTCTTCGAAGTCCTCGGTGCTGATCGGCTGCTGCTCCTCGAGCGACGGTTTCGGGCTCTCCTCCGGTGGATCGGAGGCGGCGCCGCCACAACCGACGAGCAGGCAGGATGTGAGCAGCAGCAGTCCGGGCAGCGGGCCTATCCGGGTCATCGGGTCGTTCCTCCGAGTGTGGCGGTGGGAGCCGCCAGACTAGCAGCGACCCGGGTCGGCCGGGCCGAGACTTGACGTCAAGCGGGGTTTGCGTATGCTGCAACAGCATAGGATGGCCAACCGACGAGGTGCAGGAGGAACTCATGCTCATGAGTGAACGAGACGTGCGGGGCGTGTACTGGTCGGTCAGGGGTGGCTTCGCGCTGGCGGCGATGGGCTGGCTGCTGCTCGGCGGCTCGCTCGCGAGCGCCCAGGTGCTCGATCCGAGCCTGAGCTTCGAGCCGGCCAGCCCGAGCGTGATCGACGAGGTCACCGCGGTCGTCGAGTTCGAATCGCCGAGCTTCGCCTCGGGCACGACGGTGACGCTGGGCGTTCCGCTGATCCGCATCGACGTCGAGTTCGATCCCTGTCTGATCCTCTGCCCGCCGTTCGCGCAGCAGCTCGAGGTGTCCCTGGGAACCCTCGACGCCGGGACCTACACCGTCGAGGTCGCCTTCCAGGACGGACCGACGATCGCCGAGACGCTGACTGTCGCGCCGTCACCTTACGCGCCGACTCTGGTCAGCTCGCCGCCCCAGCCCACGGACAACGACCTGGTGACCCTGGCGCTAGGGCTGGCGGTGGAGGAGTGCGAGGCGCCCCTGCCGACCCTGGTCTCGGCCGACGTCCAGCCGCCGCCGACGCTGCTCGGCCACGGCGTCGGCATCGTCGACCTCCACCTCGAACGGGTGATCGGCGGCCTGCCCTGCGAGCCGGGCGCGACGCGGGGCGGCAGCGTGGTGGCGCCGCTCGGCCGCCTGCCGCCCGGACGCTACTCGGTGTCGGTCTTGCTCGAAACGCTGGCGGCGCCGGACCTCGCGGCGATCCCGTCCGGTGGAGATCAGGCCGGGGAGCTCATCGCGGCGTTCCTGCTCGACGTCGCCGACGCTCCCGAGCAGGTGCTGCTCGGCGATCGCTTCGAGGTGGTGGCCAGCTGGCGCCTGCCGTCGCAGCCCGAGGTGGAGCGCAACGCCCTGGTGGTGCCGCGTGCCCCCGGGACCTCGGAGGAGTCGGCTCTCTTCGGCTTCCTCGATCGCGACAACTGGGAGCTGCTGGTCAAGGTGCTCGACGGCTGTGAGATCAACGGCCACTTCTGGGTCTACGGCGCCGCGGCGACGGATCTCGGTTTCCGGGTGCGGGTGCTCGACACCGTGACCAACGCCCTGTGGGACTACGAGAGCCCGGCCGGGGAGCGGGCGCCGGCGTTCACCGACGTCGAGGCCCTTTCGATCTGCCCCTGAGCCCGGAGGGCGGCGCTGCGATCAGTCGTCGCGGCTCGGCGCGTAGTGCACCGGCAGGGCGGTGGTGTACTTGATCTGCTCCATGGCGAAGCTCGAGCTGACGTCGAGCAGGTCGACCTTCTCGATCAGTCGCTTGTAGACGCGATCGTAGGCGGCGATGTCGGGCACCACGACGCGCAGCAGGTAATCGATCTCGCCGCTCATGCGGTAGAACTCTACGACCTCGGGGATCTCCTCGATCGCCTGGTGGAAGCGCTCGAACCACTCGCGACTGTGCTGGTTGGTTCGGATCGAGACGAAGACCGTGACTCCGAGGTTGAGCGCTGTCGGGTCGAGCAGCGCCACCCGACGTCGGATGACACCGCCCTTCTCGAGCTTCTGGATGCGCCGCCAGCACGGCGTCGTCGACAAGCCGACGCGGTCGGCGATCTGCTGCATCGACAACGAGGTGTCGCGCTGGAGGAGGTTGAGGATCTGGCGGTCGATCGAGTCCAGAAGCAAGGCATTGCTCCTTCTGTCGTCCGGATGGAAAACGATTCTCTGATCCTGCGCCTCCGTGCAGCGGATTGCAAGTCGGTCCCGGTTGTTCCGCGCTATTCTGTTCATGCGAACCGACCCAGCGGAGGACAGCATGAGCCTTTCGACCCTGATCCGGGACGACGCGAGGCGCTCCACGCGTTCCGGTCCCTCGCCCAGCGCCAACGATGACCGCGGCTCGAAGCCCCGCGCCGCCCCGGCGATCCGTGGCCTGCGCGCCCTGCTCGACGAGCTCGACGCCCTGGCCCGGCGCGGTCCCCTCGAGATGAGCGACCTGCGCTCGGTCTTCGACCGTCTGCAGCTGCGCGGCTCCGATCTCACCGCCTTCCAGCTCTTCGACAGCGAGTGCTACCGCCGCAACCGGATCCGTCGCACCGAGGCCTACGAGATGCTGCTGATCTGCTGGGCTCCCGGTCAGGAGAGCCCGGTGCACGACCACCGCGGTTCGATCTGCGCCTTCCAGGTGCTCGAGGGGACGTGCTGCGAGCAGCGCTTCGAGCGCCTGCCCGACGGGCCCGAGGGCGGCCTGCGCGCTGCCGCCTCCCCCGAGTGGCTGGAGTACGAGCGCGGCACGGTGTGCGTCAGTCGCGACGCCGACATCCACCGGGTCGCCAACCGCTGCGGCGAGCGCAACCTCTGCACCCTGCACGTCTACTCGCCGCCGCTCGACGGCATGCGCAGCTACCAGCCGATCGCGCAAGCGTGAGCGGCTGAGGCGGCGGCAGGCGCTCGCCTGGGACCGCGACAGCCGGACAGCCGGACAGCCGGAGTGGCAGCTTCAGTCGACTTCGCGGACCAGGAAGAAGCCGTCGTCGCCCTGCGCCTGGTAGAGCGGCATCAGCACCCGCGCCGCGAACGGGCTGCGCACCTCGCCGTCGCGGTCGCGGCCGAGCAGCTGGCCGGGCTCGACCTCCTCGAAGCTGCGGAAGCCAGGCTCCATGTGGAAGCCGCAGCTGGCGTCGATCGCGTGCCGGTACTCGATCTCGAGCAGGCGCGGCAGGCTGCCGGCGGCCGCCGACAGGGTGGCGTGAGCCCAGGCGATCCGCCGCGAGACGGCCGCCGGCGGGGTCGCGGGCAGGAAGTCGAGCTGCTGCAGCAGCAGCCACACCGCCGCCTCGTCGTGGTCGACGGCTTCGGGCTCGTCGTGCTGGCCGCCTTCGAAGATGATGCCGCAGAAGTCGTGCGCGTCGAGCTCCTCGAGCAGCGTGCCGTCGAGGTGGGAGTCCATGCCGAGCACCGTCGGCACCGGCAGCGAGCGGCTCAGCCGCCTCGCCTCGCTCTGGTCGACCACGCTGGCGAACGGAGGGCTCGCGGCCGAGGTGGTGTGCAGATCGAGGAAGAGGAGCGGGCCGCGGGCGGTCTGCTGACATTCCTCGATCTTGTCGTCGAGCTCGAGCATCTCGAGGTCCTCGCTGACCCGGGGCCCGAGCGCGCGGATGCGTGCGATCGCCTCGCGGCTCCAGCCACGGTTGAGGTCGCGGTCGAGATAGCGCTTGCCAGCGGCCAGCGCGCCGAGATTGCCGATCAGGAAGACCAGCTCGCCGCGCTCGATCTCGACCTCGGCGGCGCGCAGCGCGGCGTCGACCCTCTCCAGCGCCAAGGTGCCTGCGGGCTCGTTGCCGTGCAGCGACGCGATGCAGAGCAGGGTCGGTCCCGGCGCCTCGCCGCGGCGGTGGCAGATCACGCGGCGACGGATCGGCTCGGAGGCAGCGTCTCGGCCCGTCGAGGGTCTCGACGAGGGGGACGGGGGCTTCGGCGAGGCGGAGGTGGCGGTGTCGGGCAAGGAGCTGGGCTTCGGAGGTTCGTTGGCGGGACCGCAACCTGGAGAGGAGCCGCGGCGGACCGCCGAGAAGGTAGCACGCGACCGGAAACAGGTGACGTCGTGGCGCGTCTTCCTCGCGGCATGGCTGGCGCCGCTTATTGACCGATCGGTCAATCTACGCTACGATCTCGTCCGATCCATTAGACAGCACGAACTGCATCCACGCTCACCGCCCGACCCGATATCCAGACCGCCTCCCCCGACCCTCACCCGGTCACCTCACACAGATCACACACCGATCACACACCGATCAGGAGTGTCCGCGCCATGAAATCACTCAGCACCGCCGCCATCGTCTGCGGCCTGCTCGCGCTGGGCCCCGCCGCCGCCTCGGCGAACAACGCCAACACCGCGGTGGACCAGCAGAACGTCACCTGGGCGGAGCACGTCGCTCCGCTGCTGTTCGAGAACTGCGTCACCTGCCACCGTCCCGGCCAGGTCGCGCCGATGTCCCTGCTCACCTACGGCGAGACCCGCCCCTGGGCCAAGTCGATCCGCCGAGTCACCTCCGAGGGCACCATGCCGCCGTGGTTCGCCAACCCCGAGCACGGCACCTTCGTCGAGGACTCCCGCCTGTCGCAGGAGGAGATCGACCTGATCGGCAAGTGGGTCGCGGCCGGCGCGCCGAGTGGCGACCTCGCCGCGGCACCCGCCGCCCCGACCTTCGACTCCGAGTGGCGCATGGGCGAGCCCGACGTGGTGCTCACCATGGAGCCGTTCGAGGTCACCGACGAGATGGAGGACCACTACCAGTGGGTCGAGGTGCAGAACCCGCTGCAGGAAGACCGCTGGATCAAGGCGGTCGAGATCCGTCCCTCGTTCACCGAGGGCGCGCACCACAACCTGACCTACATCGCTCCGGCGGACGCGACCATCGAGAGCATCCAGGGCGCCGGCCGCATGGAAACCGAGTTCGTCGCCGGCTGGGCTCCGGGAGTCGCGCCGATGGTCTACCGCGAGGGCTTCGGCAAGCTGCTGCCGGCCGGCGCGAAGATCTTCTTCCAGATGCACTACCACAAGACCCCCGGGCCCGGCACCGGTGGCATCGACCAGACCTCGGTCGGCCTCAAGCTCTATGACGCCGAGGTCGAGAACAAACTGACCACTCTGTGGATCGTCGATCCGGTGCTCAACATCCCGCCGGGCGAGGCGAACTACCAGTCGGTGTCGTCGTTCGACTTCAAGCACGACGCGCTGCTGTTCAACTTCACCCCGCACATGCACCTGCGCGGTAAGTCGATGCGCTTCACCGCCACCTATCCGGACGGCAGGGAAGAGATCCTGCTCGACGTGCCGAACTACGACTTCAACTGGCAGCTCACCTACTCGCCGCCGGAGCCGCTCGAGCTGCCCGCCGGCACCAAGGTGACGCTGGAGGCGGTGTTCGACAACTCGGCGGACAACCCGTCCAACCCGGATCCCACCGCCACCGTCACCTTCGGCGAGAAGACCACCGACGAGATGATGATCGGTTTCGTCGACTACACCTACGCCGAGCCGGTCCACCAGACCGACATGGAGACCTACGCGGTGCCCGAGCACCTGCGTGAGCAGATGCAGCGCATCCGGGAGTTCCGCGAGAGGGCCAAGGAGAGCGCCGCCGCCGGCGAGTCGTCGGGCGACTGACGATCGTCGCAGCGACGACGTGGCGAAGGCCGATCCGGCGACGGGTCGGCCTTTCTCTTTTGTCGACGCCGCGGACGGGCGGCGGGTGTGCTGGCCCCGCCGAAACCCCTCAGTGACCCCTCAGTGACCCCTCAGTGCACCGCGTGGCGGGTGTTGTGGGTGTCGAGCTCGTCCTCGTCGAAGCCGTGCGACAGGACGAAGAAGTAGGCGACGACGCGGTCGGTCTCGCTCTCCACGATGAGGTCGAAGAACACCTCGTCCTCGCGCTCGCCGCCGTGCATCTCGACGTAGGAGATCGCCTCGGAGTTGATCAGCAGCTCGCCCATCAGCCGCTTGCCGCGCAGGACCTGGGTGAAGAGGGTCTCGGACTCGTTGCCGAACTGTCAGTGCAGGTCGTCGTCGTCGAAGAGCACCGTGTCGGGGGTCCCGGCGCGCAGGACGCAGTTCGGGTGCCCGAGCAGCCAGGTCCAGAAGTCGTCGAGCGACATCGTGTTGGGTGTTTCACTGACCACCATGACGGCCCATTCTCTGGCTTCGCCCGGTGTCGCGCAACCTTCGGTACCGGCTGACGAGCCACGGCCCCCGCTCGGCAGCGGCAGCGGTCGGGTCCACCGCTCGGATCACTCCTTCGCCGCCGGGCTCTCGTGCTGCAGCCGGCGCAGCGCCTCGAGCGCTCTCGCAGCGAGCGGCTCGGGCACGAACAGGTGGTCGTGGCGCAGCGCCGCGACGACGTTGGCGGGGATGTCCTCCTCGGCGAGTCGCGCCGCCACCGCGGCGGTGAGGCCGACCGCGGTGAGGCTCGAGTGCACCCGCAGTACGATCCAGCGGAAGCAGGCATCGGCGGACCCCGCCGGGAGCAGACCGAGCTCTTCGGCCCGCTCCAGCTCGAGGATCGCCGATGGGCCCTCCGGCTCGCGGAAGACGGCGAGGGCGTCCGGCGGCGGGGGCGCTGCCTCGGGCAGGCGGAGGAAGACGAAACGGCCCGGTTGCAGGGCGGGATCGAGCCGCGCCAGCAGCTCGTCGCGGTCCTCGATCGGTGGCGGCTCCCTGCGTTCCGTCTCGTCCTGCATGTCGTCCTGCATCTCGCCCCGAGTCTGGCACGGGCGGTACAGTGGAGTCCCTGCGCCGCCGGGCCGAAGAGCCGACCGCCATGAGTGATCCCCAGAACAAGCCGTTGATCGTGCAGGGCGCCGACACCGTCCTGCTCGAGGTCTCCTCGCCGCTCTTCGAGCAGGCGCGCTCACAGCTGCTGCGCTTCGCCGAGCTGGTCAAGGCGCCCGAGCACGTGCACACCTATCGCATCACCGCTCTCTCGATCTGGAATGCGCGCTCGGCGGGACTCGACGCTGGCCAGATGGTCGCGGTGCTGCGCGAGTACTCGCGTTACCCGGTGCCCGAGGCGGTGGTGCGCGAGATCACCACCCACGCCTCGCGCTTCGGCCGCCTGCGCATCGTGCGCGACGACGAGGGACTGGTGCTGGAGCCGTCGGGCGAGGAGCAGGCGGGGGAGGGACCGAGCCCGTTCGCCGAGGCGACGGTCGACCGCGACGTGCAGAAGTGGCTGGGGGCGCCCCTGCGCGCCGTTCCCGCCCGCGGTGACGCCGGCGCGGCAAGCGGCGGCCGCGAGCGCCAGCGCTTCCGCGTCGATCCCGAGAAGCGGGGCCTGCTCAAGCTCGCCCTGGTGCGCGCCGGCTTCCCGCCGGCCGACGAGGCCGGCTACTCGGACGGCGACGAGCTCTCTTTCGAGTGGCGCGATGCGACTCTCGCCGGCGAAGTGTTCGAGCTGCGCGACTACCAGATCGACGCCGCCCGCGCCTTCGTCGACTCGCGCTACTCGGCCGGCGGCAGTGGCGTGGTGGTGCTGCCGTGCGGCGCCGGCAAGACGATCGTCGGCCTGGCCTGCATGCACGCCCTGCAGACCACCACGCTGGTCCTCTGCACCAGCGTCAGCGCCGCCAAGCAGTGGGTCGCCGAGGCGCTCGACAAGACGACCCTGAGCGCCGACCAGGTGGGGATCTACGGCGGCGACGACCGCGAGCTGAAGCCGGTGACGGTGGCGACGTACCAGATGCTCACCTACCGCCGCAGCCGCGACGAGGCGATGGTCAACCTGTCGATCTTCGATCGCGCCAACTGGGGGTTGATCGTCTACGACGAGGTCCATCTGCTGCCGGCGCCGGTGTTCCAGGTCACCGCCGGGCTGCAGGCGCGCCGGCGGCTCGGGCTCACCGCGACGCTGGTGCGCGAGGACGGTCGCGAGGAGGACGTCTTCGCCCTCATCGGCCCGAAGAAGGTCGACGTGCCGTGGCGCGAGCTCGAGGCCCAGGGCTGGGTGGCGACCGCCCTGTGTACCGAGGTGAGGGTGCCGCTACCGGTCTGGCAGCGGCTCGACTACGCCAAGGCGCAGAAGCGCCAGCGCTTTCGCATCGCGGCGGAGAACCCCGACAAGCTGGAGGTGGTGCGGCGGATCCTCGAGAGCCACCCGGGCGAGCCGGCGCTGGTGATGTGCATGTACCTCGAACAGGTCAAGGAGCTCGGTTCGGCGCTGCGCCTGCCGGTGCTGATGGGCAGCTCGTCGCAGAAGAAGCGCGACGAGCTGTTCGCCGCCCTCGAGCACGGCGAGATCGCGGGCCTGGTGGTCAGCAAGGTGGCGAACTTCTCGATCGACCTGCCCGAGGTGGCGGTGGCGGTGCAGGTCTCCGGCACCTTCGGATCGCGCCAGGAGGAGGCGCAGCGCCTGGGCCGGGTGCTGCGTCCGAAGAGCGACGGGCGTCCGGCGCACTTCTACACCGTGGTGAGCTCTGGGACGGTGGAGGAGGAGTTCGCGCTCAATCGTCAACGCTTTCTGCTCGAGCAGGGCTACGAGTACCGGCTGCGCTACGTCGGCGAACCGGCCGACGACTCCGCCGAGTCCGAAGGCGTCGGCGGTGCCGCGCCGGAAGAGGCGGCGGCAGCGACGGCGACCGCGAATCCCGCCGCGTCGACCCGGCTGCTCGATCAGCTCGGCGACGACGGACCGGTGAACTGAGCGCCATGGAATCGCACCGCGGCCGCCGTGGCCTCCTCGCCGTGCTGCTGGTCGCCGGTTGCTGGTCGCCGCCAGCGCTGGCCACGACCGAGGATCCCGAGGGATCGCAGGACGCACCGGTAGAGGACGGGCAGGACGCGCAGGCCTCGCCGCCGTCGTGGCACCTGTCGCAGCTCGCCGCCCTCGAGGCGGCCGAGCTGATCGGTACCTGGGCGCTGGTCGGCCAGCCCGCCGGTCGTCCCGAGCGGCTCGATCTCGAGCTCGAAGAGCGCGACGGGCGGATCGCCGC
Source organism: Acidobacteriota bacterium (assembly GCA_003388555.1). Taxonomy (GTDB): domain Bacteria; phylum Acidobacteriota; class Thermoanaerobaculia; order Multivoradales; family Multivoraceae; genus QQVD01. Next base: position 22,319 of record QQVD01000050.1, read on the forward strand.
GCGGCTGCTGCGCAACGGCGAGCCGATGCCGGTGAAGGCGGTGGCGCGCGACGGCACCCAGCTCATCGTCGACTGGCTGCGCACCACGAGGAGCTCCGAGCAGCCGATGCAGCTGCGTCTCGAGCTCGGCGAGCAGGGTCTCTCCGGTCTGGCGCGAGATCGCTCCAACCTGGTGCGCTTCCCGGTGGCGAGCGGCAGCGTGTCGCGTGTCGAGCCGCCGAGCACCGCGCTCGAAGCCATCGAGGAGTTCGCTCGCGAGGCCGAGCTCGACGGAGTGAGGGTGCGTCTGCGCGGACCTCGCCTCGGGGTCGAGGGGCTCGACTACCTCAAGGTGCGCGATCTCGATCGCGGCGAGCTGCTCACCTGGATCGGTCCGCCGATCGTGCTCTCGGTCGACGGCCCGGTACGGCTCGGTGAGCTGCGGCTCGAGCCAGGCGACTACAGCCTGTGGATCCGGCGCACCGAGCAGGAGGGCTGGGAGCTGCTCGCCAACGCGCGCTCAGAGGTCTGGGCGACGCGTGAGCTGCCGGGGAGTCGGATCGGCGCCACGCCTCTGGCGCACGCCGAGGGCGGCCGGCAGGGGACCCTGGGAGCCGTCGTCGTGCCGGCGGCCGGCACCCTGCGCATCCTGTGGGGCGAGCACGCCTGGGAGGTGACGCTGCGCGGCGGGCGGTGAGCTCCCGGTGAGCGCTCGCTCTTGCGGCTACAGCGAATCGATCATCTCGACCGCCGACGCCGCGAGGCTGTCGACGCGGCGCTTGTAGAGGTCGGTGTCGACCGAGCCACCCATCTTGCCCTTGAGGTAGCGATCGAGCACGCCCTCGCAGATCGCCGCCAGGCGCCAGTACTGGAAGGCGCGGTAGTAGGCGACCTTCGAGGTGTCACGGCCGGTCAGCTCGCTGTAGCGCTCGAGGAACTGCTGGCGGGTCTGGAAGCCGGGTGCCGCGCTCGGCGGCGGGTCCGACTCGGGCGACGATTCGCCGCTCTCGCCAGGGTGCGCCCAGTTGTTCAGCAGATAGCCGACGTCGGCGAGGGGATCGCCGAGCGTGCAGAGCTCCCAGTCGAGCACCGCGGCGACCTCGCCGTCCTCGCCGGTGATCATGTTGCCGAGCCGGTAGTCGCCGTGCACCACTGCGGCGCCGACCTGCTGCGGGATGCCGTCGCGCAGCGCCGCACCGACCTCCTCCATCGCCGGCAGCTCGCGCGTCTTGGAACCCTCCCACTGCATCGTCCAGCGCTTGAGCTGGCGAGCGATGTAGTCCTCCTTCTTGCCCAGGGTGCCGAGCCCGATCTCGTCGGGATCGAGGTTGTGCAGGTCGGCGAGCACCTGGACCACCGAGCGCCCGATGACGCCGCGCTTCTCCTCGTCGAAGAGCTTCGCGGTCTGGGGCGCGGTGTGCAGCACGTGCCCCTCGACGAACTGCATGACGTAGAACGGCGCCTCGTTGACCGCCTCGTCCTCGCACAGCGCCAGCGCCGGCGGCACCGGCACCGGCGTCGGCCCGAGGGCCGAGATGATGCGGTGCTCGCGCGCCATGTCGTGGGCGGTCGCCAGCAGGCGTCCGATCGGCGGCCGCCGCAGCACGAAGACATCGCCCTTGGCGTCGACGACGCGGTAGGTGAGGTTCGAGTGCCCGCCGGTGATCAGCGAGAAGCGGAAGGGGGGCTGCGCATCGTGCACGCGGCCGCTCAGCCAGTCGCTGACCGCGTCGTGATCGATGCCACGCACGGCGCCGTTGTCGTCGCTCATCGGGGCTCTGCTCTGTCGGGGTGTTCGCTCGCTGGCGCCGGCTGCGCGGTCTCAGGCGCGAGGTGCGCGCACTCTACCAGCGCCGCCCGGGCGTACTCCGCGCTGCGCTATCCTGCGCCACCTGTATGAACCAGCAGCTCCGCCAGCTCGTGCATCTTCTCGATCTCGAGGAGATCGAGAAGAACCACTACCGCGGCGAGAGCCCCGACGAGGGATGGCAGCGCGTCTACGGCGGTCAGGTGCTCGGACAGGCCCTGGTCGCCGCCTCGCGCACGGTCGACGGCGACGAGCGCCTGGCGCACTCGCTGCACGGCTACTTCCTGCGCCCGGGAGATCCGAAGGCGCCGATCCTCTACGAGGTCGACCGCATCCGCGACGGCCGCAGCTTCACCACCAGGCGGGTGGTGGCGATCCAGCACGGGCGCGCCATCTTCAACATGGCGATCTCGTTCCAGGTCCAGGAGCAGGGCCTCGAACACCAGTTCGAGATGCCCGAGGTGCCGCCGCCCGAGGAGCTGGAGAGTGAGATCGAGATCCGCAGGCGTCTGGTCGAAGGCACCGACCTGCCGGAGGAGCGCAAGCGGCACTTCACCCGCGATCGGCCGATGGACATGCGTCCGATCCCGGAGGCGTCGGGCCGGCTGCGCAACGACTTCGATCCGCGGCCGATGCCGCCCTACCAGAACTGCTGGATACGCACCGCCGACGCGCTGCCCGACGACGTCCGCGTGCATCAGTGCGCGTTGGCCTATCTCTCCGACTGGTCCCTCCTCGACACCTGCACCTATCCTCACGGGATCTCGTTCCTCAACGAGAAGTTCCAGGTCGCCAGCCTCGACCACGCGATGTGGTTCCATCGGCCGTTCCGCGCCGACGAGTGGCTGCTCTACGTGCAGGACAGCCCGAGCGCGGGCGGCGGGCGGGGATTCAACCGCGGTCTGATCTATCGTCGGGACGGGGCGCTGGTGGCGTCGGTGGTCCAGGAGGGGCTGATCCGCCTCTGGCCGTAGCCGGCGCCGCACCGTCGGCCCGATACCCGAAAGGAGCTTCGATGTCGCTCTCCGAGTCACTGCAGACCCGTCTCATCCTGGTCGCGCTCGCCTGCGCTCTGACGTCGCCGCCTGCCGACGCCGCCGAGGACGGCGAGCGCTGGGGACAGTGGCGCGGGCCGGATCGCGACGGCGTCGCCTCGCAGTTCGACGCCCCCGAGGAGTGGCCTCGCGAGCTCGCGGCGGCGTGGAGGATCGAGGTCGGCGACGGACACTCGTCGCCGCTGGTCGACGGCGAGGAGATCTACCTCTTCGTGCGCACCGCCTCCGGCGAGGCGCTCGAGGCTCGCTCCCTGGCCAGCGGCGAGCTGCTGTGGAGCGTCGGCTACGAGCAGGAGTACGAACCGATCAGCGTCGCCGCCTCGCACGGCAAGGGCCCGTTCTCGACCCCGGTGCTCGCGGGCGGCACGATCGTCACCCTGGGCATCAACGGAGTGCTCACGGCCTGGTCGCGCGAGGACGGTGCGCGGATCTGGCAGGTGCGCTCCGAGGATCTGTTCGGCAAGCCGCGTCCGTTCTACGGACACGCATCGTCGCCCCTGGTGGTCGGTGACCGCGTCTACGCCTACCTGGGCGGACCCGGAGAGGGCGCGCTGCTGGCGTTCTCGCTCGCCGACGGCAGCGAAGTCTGGCGCCGCGCCGGGGACGGCCCGGCCTACGGCTCGCCGACGGTGATCGAGGCGCACGGCGAGCGCCAGATCGTCACCCTGTCGCAGCGCCGCTTCCTCGGCGTCCGGCTCGAAGACGGCGAGCTGCTCTGGGAGCTCCCCTTCCAGGTCACCTTCGATTCCGGCTCGATCACCCCGCTCTGGGTCCGCGACCTGCTGGTGATCTCGGCCGGCAAGGTGCCGCTGCAGGCCTACCGGCTGGTGGAGCGCGAGGGCTCGATGCTGCCGGTGGAGGCGTGGCGCAACGATGCCGTGCATCTCGGCATGAGCTCTCCGGTGCCGGCCGGCGATCGCCTCTGGGCGTTCTCGGAGAAGAAGAGCGGTCAGCTGGTCGCGGTGTCGCTGGCCAACGGGGAGGTGGTGTGGGAGGGCCCGGCGCGCAAGGGCGACAGCGCCTTCCTGACCCTCGCGGGCGATCGCCTGATGAACGTCTACAGCAGCGGCGAGATGGAGGTCTTCGACGTCGCCGCAGACGAGCCGGTGCTGCTCGGCACCTACCGGCTGACGGAGGACCACGAGGTCTGGGCCCACCCGGCCTTCGTCGGCGATTCGATCGTGATCAAGGCGCGCACCGAGCTGGCGCGCTTCCGCGTCCGCCCGTAGCGTACGGCAGCGAAAGCCGCGATGGCCGCAGGATGGGCGATGGCAGCGACGGCCCACGATGGGACGCCCTTCCGCGTCCGCCCGTAGCGCACGGTCCTCTCAGCCACCCGCAGATCGGATTCCGCCGATCCGACGTCGGCGTCCGTCTAGGTGTTCGAAGCTCGTCAGAACGGGCGAGGACAGCGGAGGACCATCACGCCGAGAGGGGGCAGAGCAGTGCGCTACGACCAGTACGGCAAGAAGCCGACCGAGCCGGGAGAACCGACCGAGCCGACGGATCCCACCGATCCCACCGATCCCACTGAGCCGTCGGAGCCCACCGACCCGAGCGAGCCCACCGAGCCGGCGGTGCGCATCCGACCCGACGTCTGGAAGCTCGATCCGTGGGATCCGACGATCGAGTGGTACGCGCGGGCGATCGCCGAGATGCGGACGCGCTCGCTGGACGACCCTTCGGGCTGGCGCTTCCAGGCCGCCATCCACGCCTACAACCGCTCCGGCGACCCGTATGCCGCGCCCGGCGACACGCTGCCGAGCAGCGGCGACCAGCAGCGCTTCTGGAACCAGTGCCAGCACAGCAGCTGGTACTTCCTGCCCTGGCACCGCATGTACCTCGGGCACTTCGAGGCGATCGTGGCGCAGACGGTGGAGCAGCTCGGGGGACCGTCCGGATGGTCGCTGCCGTACTGGAACTACAGCGACGACAGCAATCCCGACGCCCGCCGCATCCCGCCGGCGTTCCGCGAGCCGACGCTGCCCGACGGCACGACGCCGAACCCGCTGCGGGTGAGCCAGCGCGTCGCGGCGGCCAACAGCGGCGGCATCGTCGCCGACCCGGCCGAGGTCGACATCGTCGACGCCCTCGACGAGACGGTCTTCGTCGGCACCGCCTTCGGCGGCACCACCGGATTCGGTGGGCCACAGACCGCCTTCAACCACGGCGGCGGTCCTCCGGGCAAGCTCGAGATGACGCCGCACGGCGACGTGCACGTGGCGGTCGGCGGGTCGTTCCCGCCCGGCTTCATGAGCCGCTTCAACACCGCCGGCCTCGATCCGCTCTTCTGGCTCCACCATGCGAACATCGACCGGATGTGGTCGGTGTGGCTGGCGCGCGCGCCGGGCAACGCCAACCCGAGCGAGAACGCCTGGAAGCAGAGCCCGACGTTCGAGTTCCACGATGCCGCCGGCCAGGTGGTCGGGATGACCAGCGAGGAGGTCGTCGACTCGACGTCCTCGCCCTTCTTCTACCGCTACGAGGACGAGTCGGATCCGCTCGCCACGCCGGCGCCGAGCGCCGCGGTGGCGGCAGCCGCGGCAGCGGCCGGCGAGGAGGTCGAGATGACGCAGGAGCCAGCCGAGATGGTTGCGGCGAGCGACGAGAAGACGCGTCTGCGGGGCCGTGCCGTCACCACCAGGGTGGCGGTCGAGAGCCCGATCCGCACCCGCCGGGCGCCGCGTGGCGCGGCCGCCGCCGCGCCCGGGCCGCCGCAGCGCATCCACCTGAACCTGGAGAACATCCGCGGCACCCATCCGGTGCCGCATCGGGTCTACATCGACCTGCCCGAGGGAGCCGATCCGGACGACCATCCGGAGCGTCTCGCCGGAACCGTCTCGATGTTCGGGCTGGCCGAGGCGAGCGGTGAGGACCAGGAGCACCCCGGATCCGGGCTGCAGTACGCGCTCGACATCACCCGGCTGGTCGAGGCGCTGGGAGAGGAGTGGGACCCGGAGGAGCTCCGCGTCACCCTGGTGCCGAAGCAGCGTCCCGCCGAGGCCCCGCCGGGCGCCGAGGCCGCTGCCGCCCCAGCTGCCGAAGCGGCGGAGCACCCGACGATCGAGATCGGCCGCATCAGTGTCTACCGCACTCCGTGACCGGCTCCGCGACCGGCTTCGTGACCGGCTTCGTGACCGGCTGAGTCGCTGGCGGCTCTGGCGCCGCCGCCACCCGGAATGGTGGACCGTAGCGCTGGCCGCGGTCGCGGCGGCGGTCATGGTGGCGTCGGGCGCCGGCTCGACGGGCACGATGGTGGCTGGCGGCGGTCACGCCGGTCACGCCGGTCACGCCGCGCACGGGCCGGGCGACGCCGGCCCGCTCGCCGTGTGGCCGACACTGGCGCACTGGCAGCTGATGGTCGTGGCGATGATGTTCCCGCTGATCCTGCAGTCGGTGCGCACGACGGCCTTCCGCAGCTTCGCTGCGCGCCGGCATCGCGCCATCGGGCTCTTCCTGCTCGGTCATCTGCTGCCCTGGACGCTGCTCGGCGCCGTCGTCGCGGTGGTGATACCGAGCCGACCGACGCCGCTGGGAGTGGCGACGGCCTTCGCCGTCGCCGCGGTCTGGCAGCTCACCCCGACGAAGCGGAGGGCCCTCGTCGCCTGCCACCGCAGTCAGGCCCTGGCGCCGCGCGGCTGGAGCGCCGATCGCGACTGCGCGCTGTTCGGAGCCCGTATCGGCACGAGCTGCGTGATGAGCTGCTGGGCCCTGATGCTCGCCTGCACGGTGGCCGGTCACGTGCTGCCGGTGCTGCTCGCCTGCGGCCTGCTCGGTGCCGCCGAGCGCTTCAGCTGGCGTCCGAGGACGCGCTGGCTCAGCGGCGCGACCGCGGCGCTGGGCGTCGTCTTCGCCGTGGGCTGGCCAGGCTAGCCGCCGTAGGCGACGGGCGACTGCCGGCCGTGCAGTCGCGGCATCTCGAGCTCGTCGGCTTCGCGGGCCAAGCCTCGAAAGGCGCTGACGGAAGTGTCCCGTCGCGCTTCGCTGGTGTCGACGCGTCCGAGCGTCGCCAGCGCCTCCGCGAGCAGCGCGCGCGTGGCGGTGCGCGCCAGTCCCGCGCGTTCGTTCGGCGCCCGTAGCTCGTCGTCGTGCCCTGCTGGATCCGGTGGGAGAGTCATCGACGGCAATGTACCCTTGCAGCGTGAGGAACGTATGCAGACGTGGCGAGCTCGTCGGCCACTTCGTGGAGCCGCCGAGAGCCCATCGATCCGCCTCCTAGAGGAGCTCCGTACGTCATGCACCGAATCGCCTCCGTCGGCCTCACGTCTCTCACCTGCCTGACCTTCCTTGCCGCGGCCGTCACCGCTGCCGACTCCTGGCCCTCTTTCCGCGGCCCGGCGGCACGCGGCGTCGCCGACGGCTCCGCCCTGCCGCTGCAGTGGAACGTCGAAGACGGCACCAACGTGCGCTGGAGCCGCGAGCTGCCGGGCGACGGGCACTCCAGCCCGGTGGTGTCGGGTGGCCGCGTCTACGTCGTCTCGGCCGAGAGCGACGCCGAGACCGAGCTGGTGTTGGGCGACGAGGGCGGCATCGGGCTGGCGAAGGACCTGCGCCGCGAGTTCGTCTGGCGGCTGTCGGCGCTCGACGCCGCGAGCGGCGAGGTGGTGTGGCAGCGCGAGCCCTACCGCGGCGCCCCGCGCGCCAACCGCCACGTCAAGTCGAGCCAGGCCAACGCCACGCCGGCCACCGACGGGAAGGTCGTCGTGGCGATCTTCGGCTCGCAGGGCCTGGTCGCCTGGAGCCGCGACGGCGAGGAGCTCTGGCGGGTCGACCTCGGAGTGCTCGACCCCGGTCTTTTCGGCGATCCTGCCTCACACTGGGGACACGCCAGCTCGCCGGTGATCGACGGCGACCGCGTCTTCGTGCAGGTCGACCGGCACGCCGACTCCTACGTCGCCGCGTACGACCTGTCGACCGGCGCTCCGATCTGGAAGGTGGAGCGACAGGAGAAGCCGGTTTGGGCCACCCCGACGGTGCACCACGGCGAAGGCCGCAGCCAGCTGATCGTGCTCGGCGGCGACTTCGACCGCGGACTCGACCCGGCGACCGGCGAGGAGCTGTGGCGCTTCCCGCGCGACCTCGAGGTGAAGACCCCGACGCCGTTCGTCGCCGGTGACCTGGTGGTGCTCTCGGGCGGCTACCGGGGGCGCGAGGTGCACGCGGTGCGCCTCGACGCCTCTGGCCTGGTCGAGGGCGACGAGCTGGCGTGGACCTCGGAGGCCGGCGGCCCCTACACTTCGACTCCGGTGGCATACCGCGGTCGCATCTACTTCGCCCGCGACACGGGGGTGTGGAACGTGCTCGACCTGGCGAGCGGAGAGCGGCTGCACCGCGAGCGCATCGACGGTGCCTACAGCGCCTCTCCGATCGCCGCCGACGGACGCATCTACCTGCCGGCCGAGGAAGGCGTGGTGCGGGTGCTCTCGGCCGAGCCGCCGTTCGAGGTCCTGGCCAGCAACGACATGGGAGCGCCGTGCATGGCCTCGCCCGCGGTCGCCGGGCAGACTCTCTTCCTGCGCTGCGGAACCACCCTCTGGGCGATCGCGGCGTCGGCGGCCGGCTGAGAGTCCGCGACCTGGGAGCACACCACTGTGGACCTCGTCGAGCTGAAGCCGCGTCTCGAGCGCTTCGTCGCCGCCAAGTACGAAGGTCGTGCCGACGCCTCGACCCTCGAGGTCCGCGACGTGCGCAAGATGCCGGGGCACGCCGGTTTCTCCTACGGCTTCAGTGTGCGTGGCCGGGGGCGCGGTGGCGAGGGGCTCGACGACGGCTGGTTCCTGCGTCTGCCGCCTCCGGGCGTGCGCTGGCGCGGCACCGCCGACGTGCTGCGCCAGGTGGCGGTGCTGCGCGCCCTCGACGGCACCGCGGTGCCTCACTGTCCGGTGCGCTGGTGCGCCGAGCCCGAAGACGTGCGGCGCTACGAGAACGACGGCGATCTCGAGGCGGGCGAGCTGCGCTGGTTCGGATCGCCCTACTTCGTGGTGCCGCGCCTCGAGGGCGACGTGGCGCGGCTCGACGACACCTGCTTCACCCGCCGGCTCGGCGAGCAGGCGCGCCACGAGATGGCGCGCCAGGCTCTCGAGGCGCTGGCCGGTCTGCACGCGCTCGACGCGGCCGTCGCGGCGCCGTATCTGGGTGAGCCGCTGCCGCTGCACGAGGACGTCGAGCGCTGGGACCGCTTCGTCGACCGCTGCCCGGAGCCCGAGAAGATGCGGCTGGTCCCCGAGGTGCGGCGTCGGCTGTTGGCCCAGATCCCGGCCGAGGCGCCGGTCGGCATCTTCCACGGTGACTTCCAGTGGGCCAACCTCTTCTACTCGCTGGGTGGAGAGCTCCTGGCGGTGATCGACTTCGAGCTGGTCGGCGTCGGCGCGATCCTCAACGACGTCGGCTGGTTCGCCACCTTCAACGATCCCGAGGCGTGGCATCCGGGCCGCCGTCCCGAGGGCCTGATGCCGTCGGCCGAGGAGCTGGTGCGGCTCTACGGCGAGGCCGCCGCGGTGGCGCCCGATCCGGTGGAGCTCCACTGGTACCGGGCGCTCGCGGCCTACAAGTTCGCCATCATCACCGGCCTCAACCTCAGCCTGCACCGTCGCGGCAAGCGTCCCGATCCGGTGTGGGAGATCACCGCGCTGTCGATCGAGCCGCAGCTCGAGCGCGCCAACCGTCTGCTCGGCGGCTGACCGGCCGCAGGCTCACCCGGCGAGCAGTCGACGCTGCTCGGGTGCTTCGCGGGTCGCTTCGGCGCCCTCGAGGCGCAGCAGCGACCGCTTCGCGTCGAGGCCGCCGCCGAAGCCGACCAGCGAGCCGTCGGCACCGATGACCCGGTGGCAGGGAACGACGATCGGCAGCGGGTTGCGCCCGTTGGCGGCCCCGACCGCCCGCGAGGCATTGGGGTTGCCGGTGCGTGCGGCGAGCTCGGCGTAGGAGATCGTCTCGCCGTACGGGATGCGGCGCAGCTGCTGCCAGACATCGAGCTGGAAGTCGGTGCCGACCGGCGCCAGCGCGAGGTCGAAGCTGCGCCGCGTGCCGGCGAAGTACTCGCCCAGTTGGCGAGCGGCTTCGGCGAACGCCTTCGGGTCCTCTCGGCAGTCGCTCGGGAGCTGCCATTCGTGGCGGCTCTCGGGCAGCAGGATGCGGTGCAGCACATCGCCCGATCCGACCAGGCGCAGCTCGCCGATCGGAGTGTGCAGCCGACGCCAGACCGTGGGTGCGGACGAACGGGGTGTCTTCATCTCTTGCTCCTTCTCGCAGTGGGACGTTGGTCGGGGAATCCGACCTGCCAGAGCAGCATCGCGGCGTAGGCGCGGGCAGGCCTCCACGCCTCGGCCCGCTCCCGGACCTGACGCGCTGACCATGGTCGTTCGCCGTCGCAGAGCACCTGGCGCAGCACCAGGTCGCCGTCCGGGAAGGCGTCGGGGTCGTGCAGGGCACGCATCGCGACGTAGTGCGCGGTCCACGGGCCGATGCCCGGCAGAGCGAGGAGACGCTCGAGGTTGTCGTCGGCGCTCCGCAGCGGATCGAAGACCACGCCGTCGGCGAACGCCGCGGCGACCGCGCGCAGGCATTCGGCCCGGGCCGCGGGCAGGCCGATCTGCTCGAGCCGAGCGCCGCGCAGCCGCTGCGGCGAAGGGAACAGCCGCCAGTCCGCCGCCGCGGCGGGGCGGCCGTAGCGCTCCACCAGGCGGCCCGCCAGGGTGGTCGCGCCGCGCACCGTCACCTGCTGGCCGAGCACCGCGCGCACCACGAGCTCGAAGGGATCGAAGCAGCCGGGCACGCGGATCCCCGGCGCGGCCTGCCAGCGCGGCCCGAGCTCGGGATCGTCGGCGAAACACTGCTCGAGCACCGAGGGGTCGGCGGCGAGATCGAACAGCTCGCGCAGGCGATGGGTCAGCGGCACCAGCGAAGGCAGCGTGGAGCTGGCGCCGCGCCGAGCGCCGTCGGTGTCTCCAGCCGGTTCGAGCCGGAGCTCGACCCGTAGACGGTGCCGGGCGGCATCGTCGTGCACCGTGAGCAGTCCCTCGCGATCGCCGATCTCGATCCACCGCCGGTAGACCCCCTGCCGCGGATCGACTCGCTCGATCGTCGGCACCGCACGAGCGGCCAGGAAGTCGAGCAGGAGCGACCAGGCGAGGGGCGGCCGGTAGCCGAGAGCGAGCCGGATGCGCGGTGCCGCGTCCACCGGCTCCTGTTCGCGCAGCTTCTCCCGCAGCCGCGCCGGGCTGAGGCCGAAGGTGCGGCGCACCGCCGCGTTGAAGCGCCGCACGCTGCCGTAGCCGGCGGCGAAGGCGACGTCGCCGCAGCGCAGGTGCGAGCCGAGCAGCAGCTGACGCGCCAGGTGCAGGCGCCGGGTGGTGGCGATCTGAGCCGGCGTGGCGCCGAGCTCGTCGAGGAAGGCGCGGCGCAGGGTGCGTTCGCTGACCTCGAGCCGCCGCGCCAGCTCGCAGCTGCCACCGCCTCCGTCCTCCGCCTCGCGGTTCACCGGATCGAGCGCTCCCTCCTCGACCAGGCGCAGGGCGCGCGCCACCAGCTCGCTGCGCTCGCTCGCGGAGGCTGAGGCTGCGAGCGGCGCCGCGGTCTCGGGCCTGCAGCGCAGACAGGCGATGTAGCCGTGCGCCGCGGCGGCGGCGGCGCTGGGGTAGTACTCGACGTTGCGCTCGAGCGCGGTGCGCGCCGGGCAGATCGGGCGGCAGTAGATGCCGGTGGTGCGCACGGCGACGAAGAAGCGCCCGTCGAAGCGGGCGTCACGTGCCCGGCGGGCGCTCGACCAGACCCGCAGGGTCTCGGGATCGGCGACCGGAGGCTGGCGCTCGGTGGTGGTGCGGCGGCTCATGACGCGAGCAGCGTAGCCGAGCCTAGCGATCCCGGTGGGACGCTTTCGGACAGCAACCCGAGATCGTCGAGGAGTTCCTCAGCTCGGTCCGAAGACCCGATCGAGGAGCTCGTCGGGAAACGCCTGCAGCTGCTCGCGTCCGAAGCGGACCATGCGCCAGAGCACCAGCCGTTCGCCGTCGGCGGTCATGTCGGGGTTGAGGAACTCCCAGACGATCTCGCCGTCGGGCGTCACCTCGACGACGCGGCCGTCGTTCGACTCGGTGATCAGCGTGTGGCCGCTGATGAGACGCTGCACGCTGCCGCGGGTGCGGGTGAACAGATCCGGCGCGCTGTACTGCCAGACGATCTGGTAGCGGCTCGGGTCGAGCTCGAGCACCCGGCTGCGCTCGACGCCGTTGTCGAACACCAGCAGGTTGCCGCTCGGCAGCAGCGTGGGATCGTGCTGGGCGAAGAGGATGCCGGGTCCCCAGATCCACGAGATCTCGCGTCGCTCGTCGAGCGCGACGACGGCGCTGAGCTGACGCAGCGACACCAGCAGGCTGCCGCGCAGCGCCGGCGGCGCGTTCGGATGGTCGGCGGCGATGCGCTGCACGTCGTTGGCGTGCAGGAGGTCGACCACGGTGAGCGGCGACTCGCGCTGCGGCGGCGCCGGCCGCTCGACCAGCCAGCGGTATGGGGAGCCCAGCACCACGTCGATCAGATCGATCGACTCGAGTCCTGCGCCGGTCGCCAGGTCGAGCACCTCGATGCGGTCGGCCAGGATGCGCTCGCCGGCGAGACCTGGCTCCGGCGCCGAGATCGGCAGGTGGCGCAGCGCGTAGACGCGGTCGCCGGAGACGTCGAGGGCGTGGTGGAAGCCGCCCGGAGTGCGCCAGACCGGCTGCGACCGCGGCGTCAGTCGCAGCAGCTCGCGCTCGGCCACTACCAGCAGGCCGCCGTCCGGCAGCAGCTCGGCGTGGCTCCAACCGCCCTCGACCTCGTACGACCAGGTCCACACGGTGTCGCCCTCGTTGTCGATCAACCGGGCGCTGCTGCGGGTCCGTGAGTAGTGCAGGTTGAGGCCGGGCGTCGCCGCGTCGCGTCGGTGGATCACGACCCCCCGCCGGGAGGGGTCGGCCACCGGCGCCGAGTCGATGTAGCCCAGCGTGGCGAGGCGGTTCGGAGGGGTGATGCGATCGACCAGATCGGAGGTGTCCGCCGCGTCCGGCGCTCCGGTCGCCGCCGGGCTCGCCGTCGTGCGACCGATCAGGAAGCCGCCGCCCGCCGCCGCCAGGAAGCAGCAGATCGCGAGCGCGATCGAGCCGGACCGGGACATCGCGCTCCCAGGCCGCAGGCCGTCAGCGCCCCTTCCAGTTCGGCTTGCGCTTCTCGGCGAACGCCTTCGGCCCTTCGACGAAGTCCTCCGAGGCGGCCATCGCGCGCTGGCCGGGGAAGAAGGCGTCGAGGGCCTGGTCGAGGTCGAGCTCGAGGCCGCGCACCACGCACTCCTTGGTGGCGCGGATCGAGAGCGGCGCGCCTTCGAGGATCTGGTCGGCCCAGCGCAGCGCGGCGTCGAGCAGCTCGGCCTGCGGCACCACCTCGTTGACAAGACCGATGCGGAAGGCCTCTTGGGCATCGACCTGACGGCCGGTGAGCAGCATGCCCATCGCCACGTGGTAGGGGAGCTGGCGCGGCAGGCGATGCACGCCGCCGGCGGCCGCGAGCAGGCCGACGCGGGGCTCGGGCAGGCCGAAGCGGGCATTCTCGGCGGCGACGAGGATGTCGCAGGCCAGCGCCATCTCGAACCCGCCGCCGAGGGCGAAGCCGTTCACCGCCGCGATGACCGGCTTGTAGAGGTCGTTGCGGCTGGTGATGCCGCCGAAGCCGCCGCGGGCGCCGAGGCGACCGGAGGAGACCGCCGCGGCGCCGTGCCTGGCCTGGAACTTGAGGTCGTTGCCGGCCGAGAAGGCCTTGTCGCCGGCGCCGGTGAGGATCGCGATCCACGACTCCTCGTTGCGGGCGAAGTCGTCGAACACGCGGCTCATCTCAACCTGCGCCGGCGGATGCAGCGCGTTCATCACCTCGGGGCGATCGATGGTGACGATGCGCACCCGACCGCGGTCCTCGACGCGCACGAACTCGAGCTGCTGGCCGGTCATCCGATCCTCCTGAGGGGGTGCAGTGGCAGAGCGGGCCGGGTCAGGATACGTGACCCGCCTCTGCCGTTGAAGCCCCCTTCGGATCCGAAGCGACTCGGACTCGGTGACTTGCTACCGCGACCAGCGAACTCCGACCCGCACGCTGCGGCCCTCCTCGAGGATGCGCTGACCGGTGAAGGGGTTCAGCGAGCTGAGGTGTCGGGAGTAGGCCTCGTCGGTGAGGTTCTCCACCGCGAGCTGCAGCTCGAGACCGCCCTCGGCGACCCGCGGCGGCCGCCAGGCGAGCTGCAGGTCGACGAGCTCGGCGCCGTCGGTCGGCCGCTCGAGACGCGTCGTCGAGACGTCGTCCTGCGACCGGATCAGGGTGCCGAGAACACGGGCCGTCAGGGTGCCGGGCCGGTTCGACAACGTCACGCTCGCCGTCCACTCGTCGGGCGCGATGCCGAACAGCGGCTCGTCGTAGGTCTCGTCGTCGCCGTCCACGGTCTCGTAGCCGACCTGCCACTCCAGCCAGTCCGCGGGGCGATGGGAGAGCCAGAGCTCGCCGCCGAGGTACTCGGCGCCTTCACCGTTGACGTAGCGGAAGACCACCGGTGGCGACAGCGGCAGCCGCCTGGGCAGCGAAGGGTCTGGAACCACGGTGATGTAGTCGTCTATCTGGCGCCAGAAGGCGTTGGCGCGCAGCCGCCAGCGGGCGGTACGCCGCTCGATCCCCGCATCGAGCTGCAGGCTCCGCTCGGGATCGAGCAACGGCTCGCCGAGGAACTCGGCGCCGATCTGGAAACGGGTCGACGGGAAACGGTCCGAGGCCCGCTCGAGCGCGTTGGCGGTGCGCACCGCCCGACCCAGCCCCAGCGAGGCGATCCAGGCGTCGCGCAGCTGGAAGCGGGCGCCGAGCGATGCGCTGACGTTCTCCTCGCTCTGCTCGAGGGACCCGTTGGTGTTGGCGGCGAAGAACTCGGAGGTCTCGCCGGCGCCGAAGTCGACGAGGTCGACGCGCAGCGCCGCGCTGAGCGACATCCGCTCCCGATTCCACGTGCCGCGCCCCCACACTCCGGTGTCCTGCAGCTCGGCGTCCGGCCAGACGATGTCCTCGAAGAGCAGCAAGTCGTTGGAGCGTCGACGGACGAAGCGTCGGGCGTTGCGCTCGTTGGTGAAGTGGTCGATGCCGAACGTCCAGCTGGAGCTCGGGTCGGCGCCGGCGAAGCCGGCCTCGAGGCGCGCGCCGCGGGTGTTCGACTCGGTCGGCAGGTCGACATCGAGGCCGAACGGTGGGATCCGTCCGGGCATGTCGAGCGCGGTCGGCTTCTCGTCGTTGTTCATCAGGTGGTCCTTGTGGTTCGCATAGACCTGGGCGCGCACTGACTCCAGGGCGCCTTGCGAGCCACTCCAGGAGTACTCGGCGTTGTAGGAGCGGGTCTTGAAGTAGGTCGCATCGAGGATCCGGCCGGCGTAGTCGATGTCGTCCTGACCCTGGTAGCCGCCCGAGATCTCGAGCAGGCCACCCTCGCCGAGACGCAGGCCGAAGGCACCCCGCAGATCGTTCGACTCGTAGTCGGCCGGCACCACGGACCCGTCCCCGGCTTCGTAGTCGCTACCCTGGCGGGTGTTGGCGAGCAGCGTCCAACGCCACCGCTCCGAGGAGCCGAAGAGCGCGCCGTAGGCATCGATCGCCTCGGCGTTCGACTCGTAGTCGACGGCGGCGCGGCCGCCGAGCGAGGGCCCGCCGAGTGCCGGTCGGAAGGTGCGCACGTCGATGGCGCTCATCGCACCGGCGCCCCAGCTCAGCGCGTACGGCCCCTTGACCACCTGCACGCTCTGCACGGCGTGTGGCGAGACGTGGGCGAGATCGGAGTCCATGCGTCCGGGGCCGGCGGCGAAGGTGCGCGAGCCGTCGACGCCGATCGCGAGCTGGTCCTCGGCGAGGCCGCGCACGGTGGGATCGAGATTGATCGGGCCACGGCGCGTGGCGTCGAGGCCCTGCTGGTCGCGCAGTGCGCGCCCGAGGTCGTCCTCGCCGGAGTCGCGCAGATCGCCGGCGTCGATCTCCTCGGCGGAGACCAGCTCGGGAGCGGTGGCGTAGACGTCGACGCGCAGGTCGAGGGCCGTGTCGTCCTCGGGCTCGGTGGATTCGCTCTGGGCGGAGAGCGCGAGAGGTGCCGCGAGGGCGAAGGCGAGGGCGGTGGTGAGGGCGGGAATCGGCGGCGAAGCGAGACCCGATCGACGGCTTCGGCGTTGCGACCGGGGGTGGTGGCTCGGTGGAGCCATCTGGAGGAGATGCATCTTGGGTTCCTTCGGGAAGACGAGTGTGAGGACGGCGGCGGGCGGGCACGCAGAGCTCCGCCGCGCTCCGCGATCGGAGTCGGCAAGGCGAGGTGGCTGAGGTCTTCGGGACTCAGCCGCGCGGCGGGCCGCGCGCGCCGAGAGGCCCTCGAGACGCCTGGCGCGGAGTGCCGCTCGCAGCCGCCAGCAGGCCCTGCGGCGCCGTCAGCCTGGACGAGACTGCTGCCGCAACCGCCGCCGTGGACAGGGCCGGCGCCGCGAGCGCGAGGTCCTCGATGCAGGTCTGGGTCGGCGGGCGCAATCCCGCGTCACCGCGATGCTGCCCGGCCGCATCGGCCTGCGGCGCCGCCGCGTGGCACGACGGCATCGCCGGCTCGGGGGCGCGGCGGCCGCGCTCGATCGGGCAGAGGCCGTCCTCGCAGACCTCACCGACGCAGCAGGCCCGCGACGCCACCCACTGGGGAGCCACCGGGGCGAGCGGCAGCACGGCGAGCCACGAAGCGACGACGAGTCGACGCAGCGCTCCCTCACGCCGGGCCTTCGATTGCAGGGTCCCTCGCACCGTCTCCGACCCTATCCCGGCTGTGGAGCGGAGCTCCTAAGGGTTATCCCGCAGGGCCTCGGCGTGCCAGGCGAAGTGCTCGGGCAGGAAGGTCTGCACGTACCAGTACGAATGGTCGTAGCCCGGCCGCAGCCGCAGCTCGCAGGGATGGCCGAGCTCCTCGCAACGCTCGGCGAAGGCCTCGGGCTCGAGCTGCTCGCCGAGGAAGGGGTCGGCGTCGCCCTGGTCGATGAGCAACGTCTGTCTGGGCTCGCCCGCTCCGATGGCGGCGACCAGCTCGCTGGCGTCCCACGCCTTCCAGGCCTGCTCGTCGGTTCCGAGGTAGGTGGTGAAGGCGTCGCGCCCCCACGGCACCCGCGACGGCGTCACGATCGGCGCGAACGCGCTGACCGAGCGGTAGCGCCCGGGATTCCTGAGCGCACAGATCAACGCCCCGTGCCCGCCCATCGAATGGCCGGAGATCATCTGCCGCGCCGGATCGCTGGGCAGATGAGAGTGCACCAGCTCGGGCAGCTCGTCGGTGACGTAGCTGTACATGCGGTAGTTGTCGCGCCAACCTTCGGTCGTCGCGTCGACGTAGAAGCCCGCGCCCTGTCCGAGGTCCCAACGCTCGGGCGCGTCGGGAACCCGGTCGCCGCGCGGCGAGGTGTCGGGAGCGAGCAGCATCCAGCCCCGCTCCGCCGCAAGTCTCTGGGCACCGGCCTTGGTGGTGAAGTTCTCCGCCGTGCAGGTCAGGCCCGACAGCCAGGTGAACAGCGGGAAGCGCTCTCCCGCCTCGCCGCTGCCCTCGTTCGCCTGCAGCGCGTGCGGCGGCAGGAAGACGCTGAACTCCATCGCACAGCCGGTGGTCTGCGCGGCGTGTCGGTAGGTGCGCACCTCGCCGCCCCACGCCCTGTTGCCGGACAGCAGCTCGAGCTCGCTCATGGCGCCGAGGCTACCCGACCGGAGGATCGGGCGCCGCCTCGGCGAGACGGGCCTGGTGGGCCGCCATGCGGTGGCCGAGGTCCTCGAGGTAGGAGCGCTGGCCCGCCAGGTCGCTCTCGAGCCGGTCGAGCAGCTCGTCCGGCACCTCTTGCTCCACCTGCTCCTGGCTGGGCGCCTGGCTGGCGGGGATGCGGCGCCGCCCGCCGGTGAGCCGGCGCACCGCGGCGCGCAGGCCGCCGACGGAGGCGCGGAAGGCGGCGCGCAGCAGGCGCTGGAAGGGCCGGGTGTCGACCTCGGCGAGCACCGCGTTGGCGGCACGGCGCACCTCGAGCGTCGCCTTCTCGGGCTGGGGCGGCGCGCGGTCCAGGCCGGCGCGCACCAGGTAGCCCTCGTGGAAGGTGGCCGACGCAGCTTCCACCGCGTCCTTGATCGCCAGCCAGAAGAAGATCGAGCGGAAGACCCGCCGCAACAGCTTGTAGAAGATCTTCAGCGGGATCGAGACCAGCAGCGCGAACAGGCAGCCCCAGCCCGACTTCGGCACCGTGCCGGAGAGGATGAGCACCTGGTCGTCGCTCAGCGACAGGCCGCGCGCGGCGGCGAGCTCGCGCACCATCTTGCGCCGGTCGCGGCGGATCAGCGAGTCGTCGAGCAGCGGGATCGGCAGCAACGCGTAGAGAGCGCTGACCAGGCTGTAGAAGAGCAGGCGCCGGTCGGAGACCAAGGATCAGCCGCCCCACAATCCCGGGTTGGAGTCGATGCTGCCGGTCGGCCCGAGGCCGAGGGCAGGCTCGCGATCCTCGGCGAGCAGGTAGGGGCCGTCGAGGTCGACCACCTCGGCATGCTGCGCCACCAGCAGCGCCGGGGCGATCGCCAGCGAGCTCGACAGCATGCACCCGACCATCAGCGACAGGCCGCGATCGCCCGCCTCCCGGACGACCTCGAGAGCGTGGGTGAGCCCGCCGGTCTTGTCGAGCTTGAGGTTGACGAACTCGTAGCGTCCGGCGCAGAAGTCGAGCTGCTCGAGGGTGTGAAAGGACTCGTCGGCGCACAGCGGCACGGCGTGCTCGATCTCGCCGATCTTCTGATCCTTGCCGGCCGGCACCGGCTGCTCGACCAGCGCGACGCCGAGCTCGGCCAGCGCCTCGAGAGCGGCCGGCACCTGGTGCGGCGACCAACCCTCGTTGGCGTCTACGACGATGCGCGCGTCGGGCGCAGCGCCGCGCACCGCGCGCACCCTCTCGAGGTCCCGCTCGAGCCCGTCGCGCGAGCCGACCTTGAGCTTCAGCGTGCCGAAGGGCGCGCCGCGCTCCGCCTGCCGCGCCATCTCCTCGGGCTCGTCGATGCCGATGGTGAGCAGGGTCTGCACCGCCCGCCGCTCCAGACCCGCCAGCTCGTAGGCCGAGACGCCGCGGCGGCGGGCCTCGAGATCCCACAGGGCGCAGTCGAGGGCGTTGCGCGCCGCGCCGGCCGGCAGCACGTCCTGCAGCAGCCCGCGATCACCGCCGGTCTCGAGAAAGGCCGCCGCGGCATGGATCTGCTGCCGCACCGAAGCCGGGGTCTCGCCGTAGCGCGCGTACGGCACACACTCGCCCTGACCGACGTCGTCGCCGTCGTGGATCTCGACCCGCACCACCACCGCCTCGGTGCGGGCGCCGCGCGAGATCTCGAACTTGCCGCGCACGGCGAAGCGCTCCTCGAAGACGTCGACAGTGCGCAGGCTCATGTCGCCCTCATGTCGCCGTCGGCTCCATGCGGCGCTCGGCGTGCAGCTCGAGCAGCTTGTCGACCAGGGCCGAGATACCGAAACGCACCGGGTCGCAGGCGGGCAGCGCGAAGGCCGCGCGGGTGTCCTCGAGCAGAGTGGCGGCGCGCTGGTCGTCGAGCTTCGAGGTGTTGATCGAGAAGCCGGCGCAACGTACCTCGGGGTTGGTGAGCCGGGCGTGGCTCAGGTTACTCACCATCGTCTCGTCGAGCGACGGCAGCGGAAAGCCTGGCGCATGGCGCATGTGGGCTCTGGTCGGCTCGTGGCAGATCACCAGGTAGTCGGGCTGGGCGCCGTGCAGCAGGCCGAGCGAGACGCCGGCGTAGGCGGGATGGTGCAGCGAGCCCTGACCCTCGACGATCTGCCAGACGTCCGCCGCAGTCGCCGGGGTGAGCTGCTCGACGGTGCCGGAAATGAAGTCCGAGACCACGGCGTCGACCGGGGCGCCGTCGCCGGCGATCAGGATGCCGGTCTGGCCGGTGGCGCGGAAGCGGGCGTCGACGCCACGCTGCCGAAGGCCCTCGGTGAGCGCCAGGGCGGTGTACATCTTGCCGAGGTTGCAGTCGGTGCCGACGGTGAGCACGCGCACGCCTTCGCGCCGCGTTCCCTTGCCCACCGGCGGCGGCGGGCCGGGGTCGCGCAGGTCGACCAGCCGCACTCCTGCCTCTCGTGCCGCATCGGCCAGCTCGGGAATCGAGGTCAGCCGGCGGTGCAGGCCGTTGGCGACGTCGAGCCCGGCCCGCGCCGCGGCGCACAGCGCGTCGATCCAGGCGTCGGGCAGGGTGCCGCCGGGGCTGACCGTGCCGAGCACCAGAGTCCGAGCTCCCCGCTCCGCCGCCTCTTCCGGGGTCAGGTCAGGCAGTCCGAGCGACTCGGCGTCGGCGGAGAGGCGGAGCTGGCCGACGCAGAGGTCGGGGCGCCAGTGGTGCACGCCGCGCGCGGTCTTGATGTCGAGCGGATCGCGGGCGTCGCCGAGGAAGAGCAGGTAGGGTGTGCGGAGGGCGTCACGCATCGGCGGATCGTAGCCGACGCCGGCTCTTAGTAGCGTGTCGCATCGAATGGAGGATCAGTGATGAGCGAGCGGATGACGATCGCGGTCTCGGGTACCGGAGTGGCGGACGTGCGGCTGAATCGTCCGGAGAAGATGAACGCTCTCGATCCCGAGCAGTTCGAGGCGATCGTCGACGCCGGTCGCCGGGTCGGAGAGGATCCCGCGGTGCGCTGCGTCGTGCTCAGCGGTGAGGGCAGGGCGTTCTGCGCCGGGCTCGACTTCGGCAGCTTCCAGCGCATGCAGTCCGGCGGCGGCGCCAGCGTCAGCTCGAGCTCGACCTCGAACGGATCCGGCCTGCAGCAGGAGCGCAGCGACGAGCAGCCCGCCAACCTCGCCCAGCAGACGGCGTGGGTGTGGCACACCTGCCCGGTGCCGGTGATCGCCGCGGTGCACGGGGTGGCGTTCGGCGGCGGCCTGCAGGTCGCGCTCGGGGCCGACATCCGCATCGTCGCTCCCGACGTGCGCCTGTCGATCCGCGAGAGCCACTGGGGACTGATCCCCGACATGGCGGGCCCGGCGCTGCTGCGCGACCTGATGCCGCTGGACGTGGTCAAGGAGCTGACCTTCACCGCCCGCGAGGTGGGCGGCGAGGAGGCGGTGCGGCTCGGTCTCGCCACCCGCGTCGCGGAAGATCCCCTGGCCGCGGCGTTCGACCTCGCGGAGGAGATCGCGGCGCGCTCGCCCGACGCCATCCGCGCCGCCAAGCGGCTGCTCAACGCCTCGCGGGTGCAGACGGCGCGCCAGACCCTCGAGCTCGAGACGGCGCTGCAGGTCGGCCTGATGGGCACGCCGAACCAGGTCGAGGCGGTGAAGGCCAACTTCGAGAAGCGGCCGCCGGTGTTCCAGCCGCCGGCCGACTGAGGAGCGCCGAGAGCTACTCGGCTGCGGAAGCGGCCGGCGCCTCGTACGGGAAGAAGGCCTCGAGGATGTCGTCGTGCTGGCCGCGCCAGCCGCCCCAGTTGGGGCTGTATTCGGTCACCAGCACCTCGGTCTCGATGCCGGCCTCGCGCAGCCGCGAGATGAGGTCCTTGCTGGCGTCGTCGGCGTCGATGCCGTTGGGCAGGTCGTAGTCGCGGTTGCTGTAGACGACGAAGGCACGGCTCGGTTTCGCGGCGTCCGAGGCCAACGCCGCCTCGATGCGCTCGCGCACCGGATCGATGTGGTAGTAGCTCTGCACCGCGAAGCGGGAGAAGAGGCCCGGGTGGCTCAGGGCGGCGTACGCCGAGGCGACGCCCGCCGATCCCGGTCCCAGGATCGCGTGTCCCGAGGACTCCACCCGGTAGTGACGGCGCAGGTGGGGCAGCAGCTCGTCGACCAGGAAGCGGTTGTAGGCGTCGGCCTGCTCGCCGCCGTACTCGGCCGGCTGCACCCGCGGCACGAAGACCGCGACCAGCGGCGCCACCGACCTGCCGACCAGGTTGTCGAGAGTGCGGGTCATCAGGCTGCCGCGCACCTGGTTGTCGCCGTGGTTGACCACCAGCAGGGG
This sequence comes from Acidobacteriota bacterium, assembly GCA_003388555.1. Taxonomy (GTDB): domain Bacteria; phylum Acidobacteriota; class Thermoanaerobaculia; order Multivoradales; family Multivoraceae; genus QQVD01. The sequence continues at coordinate 44,198 of QQVD01000050.1, forward strand.
ATAGGTGCGGGACGGGTCGGCGTCGTAGTCGGCCGGCCGCCAGAGCTGGATCTGTCGCGTGTTGCCGAGCGCCACCGAACGGAACTGGAAGGCGTCCAGGGTGCCGCGCGGGGCGTCGGCCGCCGGCTCGTCGAGGTGCGGCGCCGGCGGCAGCTCGGGCATGCGCAGGTCGGAGGAGATCTGGAAGCCCTCGTTGGTCGAGTAGGGATTCTCGGGATCGACCGCCGGCGGCGCGAAGTCGACCGAGAAGCCGTAGTTGTACTGTCCGGCCGGTTCGAGCTGCAGGGTGTGGAAGAAGAGATCGGTGCCGGCGACCCTCTCCAGGGTCACCTCCTGGTTGGCGACCGGGTCGCCGGCGAGGCCGACGTCGTCCGCGTCGCCGCGCCATACGAAGTGCACCAGGCTGCGGTCGTCGCCGCCGAAGTCGCTCTCGAACAGCGGCGTGCGCTCGAGCTCTCCGAAGCGCTCGTCGACGGCGGCCTGCCGCTGCCCCTCGGGCAGGCGCTCGACCGAGGCCAGCCACTCGCCGAAGCGGCCACGCAGGCGCTCGGTGACCTCGGTGGGGCCGACCCGCGGGCGCAGGTCCGCGTCGGGGACGACCGAGGCGATGCCGTCGAGGCTGCGGACCACGAAGGCGTCGCCGACGCAGCTCGGGAAGTGGGTGCTGGCGCTGTCGAGCGCCGCGACCCGCGCCACCTCGCGGTAGCCCTCGGGAGAGGCGTCGGCGAGCACCAGCTCGCCCTCGGGCGAGATGATCGCCAGCGCGTCGCCGACCCGCATCAGGCCCTGGCCGCCGGGCTCGCGCGAGCGCCAGACGATCTCGCCGGAGTCCACCGCGACGCAGGTCAGGATGCCGCGTGTGAAGCCGTAGAAGTGGTCACCGACCCGCACCGGGATGGCCAGCGAGTTGGCGAAGGCGCGCCCGCTCCACACCTCCTCGACCGAGTCCGCGTCGGCACGGTAAAGCGTCGCGCCGCGGCCGAAGTTGACCAGGAAGCGCCCCTCGTCGGCCGGCACGACGTGGGCGGACTCCTCGGTCTGGTTGCCCTCGGTGTGCTGGAGGCGCCAGAGCGACTCGCCGGTCTCGGGATCGAGCCCCTCGAGGTGCTGGTTGCTGACCACCACGAGGACCTCGCGGCCGGCGAGGCGCAGCAGGCTCGGGGTCTGGTAGAAGATCGTCCCGCTGCCGCCGCGCCACTTCGGCTCCCCGGTGTAGCGGTCCAGCGCGGTCACCGCGCCGCCCTCGCCGCCGGTCGCCACGAGCACCGAGTCGCCGTGGATCACCGCCGAGGTCGTGTAGCCGTAGAACGGCAGGGTCGAGTTGTCGCCGTCGAGCTCGTAGATCCAGCGGCGTTCGCCGGTCTGTTCGTCGAGCGCCAGCACCTGACCGTGGGGCGCGACGACGTAGACGGTGCCGCGGTCGACCACCGGCGTGCTGAGAGGCCCGTCGTCGGATCCGTCGTGCCCGGCGTACTTCTCGCCGAGTGTGTATCGCCACAACTCCTCGCCGCTGTCGGCGTCGAGAGCGGCGACGACGTCGACCTCACCGTCGGTGAAGGCGGTGAACAGGCGGCCGTCGGCGCCCGAGATCCCCGAATAGCCGGAGCCGATCTCGCGCTGCCACTCGAGGCGCAGGCCGAAGCCTTCGCCGGGCAGCAGATCGCCGCTGCCCTCACCGCTCGCCTCGGGACCGCGGAAGCGCGACCAGAGGCGCTCGCCATCGGGCGTCGGGGTGGCGGCGGCGAGAGGAGCAGCGAGAAGGAGCAGGGCGGAGAGCAGGGCCTTGGACACGAGAATCACCTCCACGACACGTGATGGGTCAGCCAGTAGGAACGGGCGCCGGCTTCCAGGGTTGCAGCGCGGCGACGCCTGGACCGGGTCGGCTACGCCACCTTGCGCAGCCACAGGCTGGACGCGGGCGTCGGATCCGGGCGGAAGGCGCTGGCGAACCAGTCGGGCCTCAGATGCTGCAGGTACGAGAGGAAGATCTCGACCCGGAAGGCCCGGTTGTAGGACAGGAAGGCGCGCAGCGCGTACGCCTCGTTCCACTGGAATCCCCGCTCGAACCACGATCGCGGGTAGTCGAACGGCCAGAAGACGTCGTGGAAGTGGATCCAGACGCCGGCACGCAGTCGCGGCAGGATCTCGAACAGGGTCCAGTTCAGATCGCTCGCCACCCTCAACACGTGGGAGCCGTCGAGGAAGAGGAAGTCTCCATCCTCCAGCGCCTCGAGCTCGCCGAGGGGCACGTTCTCGATGCGCTCGACGAGGAGGCGGTAGCGGGCGTGATCGGCCGGCCTCGAGAGCGCTTCGAGGCGCTCGGGGAACGGTTCGACGAAGGTCATCTCGGTGGTGAGATCGAAGCGATCGGCGCTGTCGAGAAGCATGGCCGACGAGAAGCCCGAGCCGACCTCGACGACTCGGCGCGGGCGTTCGCGATGCAGCATGTAGGCGAACAGGGCGGCGTCGGCGGCTCCGAACCAGCCGTTGGCGGCCCGATAGCGCCCACCTGCCGAGAAGAGCAGCTCTTCGCCGTGGAGCTCGACGAACCCACCGAGGTCGTCGAGCAGGCCCTCGTGGCCCTCGCGGGAGACCGGTAGCACCGCGGGCTCCGGTGCCGCGATCGCGGAGGCAGGGGCGTCGGACGCCCCGTCGAGGTGGCGCAGATCGACCAGTGGCGAGGAGTAGTGTCCCGGCAGATGCTTCTGGGGGCTGTACCGGTCGGCTCTGGCGAAGTCGATCGCGCGCAGCGTCCGGTCGCCTCCCGGAAGCAGGCTGAGCAGCCGGCGTAGGGCGCGGCGAGCGACTGCCACGGCGCGACTCCCGGCTACTCGTCGAAGTGGATCAGGTAGTAGCGGAAACGCTCCGCACCGACGTCGTCGAGCTGGCGCAGGAAGGCCGCCAGGGGTGCGACGTCGGCGTCGTCGAGCTGGATCTCGGCGACGATCGGGTCGGCGTGGGCCAGCTGGCCGGCGCGAGCCCGCTGGGCAGCGAGGATCTTGGCCCGTACCGCGTCCTCGAGAGTGGCGTACGCGCCGTTGTGCATGTAGGGGCCGGTGCCGGCGAGGCCCCGCAGAGCCGGAGTCTTGAAGGCGCCGTGGGCGCCGGGCTCGCCCTGGGCCACGTGCAGCCGCCCGAGGTCGATCGCCGCCGCATCGTCGCGCGTCGGGCGGCCCCGGCGCACCGTCGCGGGATCGAGCCGATCGGCGGCGCCGGCGCCCCACAACGCGTCGTACTCGAGCTCGGCGATGCCGACGTTGCGGAAGCGGCCGTCGCGGAAGTCGGGCGGCGTGTGGCACCGCACGCACTGTCCGACGCCGGCTTCCGGGTCGAGCTGGTCGGGCAGGGTGCGGAAGAAGATCTTGAACCCCTCGTAGGCCTGCTCGTCGAAGCCCTCGGGCCGCTTGACCAGCCGTCGGCCCTCCTGATTGCCGATCCGGCTCTCGAGGAAGAAGGAGTAGTCCTGCGCCGACTGACCCTCGTTGGGTCCGGTGCGCAGGCGGTTCTGCTCGGCGAAGGCGTCCCAGCGCGAGGTGTGGCTCGAGGTCAGCGTCTCGAGGTAGGCGGCGAGCGCTTTCGCCGCCGCCTGACCGGCCTGCTCGGGCGTCGCCTCGGCGACGTCGATGCCGAAGGCCTGCTGGAAACGCTCGGCGTAGGGCGCTCCCTCGGCCGGGGCCTCGGAGGCGAGCGTGACCTGGATGGCGGAGAGGGCGCGCGCCCGCTCGGCGTCGCCCTCGCCCCAACCGGCCATCGCGCCGCTCAGCTTGGCGACCAGCAGCTCCTCGAGGCTCTCGGCCGAGCCGTCCCAGTTGCCGCGCCAGCCACCGTCGCCGCCCGATCCCTGCCAGCGCCAGCTCGCCGCCTCGACCAGCGTCGGCGTGTTGCGCAGGGTGGTCTGCTTGCCGGGCAGCAGGCTGAGCGGCACCGAGTCGGCGAAGGCGCGGTCGGCGCGGTCGGCGGAACGGCTGCCGTCGACGTGGCACTCACCACAGCTGGAGCCGTAGTCGAGGCCGGGGTTGGTGACGTTGCGTTCGCTGAACAGCGCCGCCCCCAGCCGCGCCGCGGGCGAGAGCTCGGGCTCCTCGCCGCTCTGTGCCGCGACGGGGGCCGCAGAAACGAACGCGACGACCGCCAGCACGGCGATCGTCGCGTCGAGGCGGCCCGTGTGGCCCTTGGCCGTCACGTGCCGGGTACGAGCTGGATCACCGAACCCGAGTGGTTCTCGACGTGGCGCACCGGGTAGTTCGAGTTGACCGTCCAGACGTTGCCTTCGTCGTCGAACTCGATCTCGCGGGTGTAGGTGACCCGCGTCGGCATGCGGTACTCGGTGAAGGTCTCGGTCTCTGGGTCGAAGCGCACCATCGAGTCGGTGCCGGTGCCGCAGATCCACACGTGGCCGCTCTTGGGCTCGATGTGCAGCGCGTAGGGCAGCGCGTCGGGGCCTTTGGGCAGCGGATAGACCTTCCACTCCTCGGTCGCGGGGTCGAAGCGGGCGATGTCGCCGCTGGCCCAGCCGGGCACCCAGACCATGCCGTCCGGCGCCACGTGCAGGCGTCGCGGTCCGTGCACCGGCGGGATCCACTCGACGATCTTGTCGGGGTGGTCGTCGGCCAGCTCGGGGGCGACACGGCCGACCCGCTGGCCGTTCAGCTTGCTGTACCAGACGTGTCCGTTCGGCGCGATGTCGATGCCGTACGGCGTCACGCCGCGCGACTCGCCGCGGGCGCCGCCGCCGCGCACCTGGTCCTTGTCGGGCAGCTTGAAGTACTTGACGTCATAGCGCTCGTTCTCGGCGTCGTAGGTCGACGGATCGAGCGAGTAGACGCCGAGAGCGGCGTCGGTCCACCAGACGATCCCCTTCTGGTCGATGCGCAGCGTGTGGGGGTAGCCGGAGCGCGGCCGCGGCGCGACGTTGCCGGAGACGACCTGCCAGGTCTTCTCGTCGACGTCGAACTTGGCCATCTGGCCCGACAGGGCGAGGGTGACCCACATGTCGCCGTTGGCGTCGCGCTCGATCGAGTGCGGGCCCTTGATCGGCGGATCGGTGGAGTCGTACGCCTTGCCGCCGGGGATGGAGTAGACGTTGCGCTCGCCGGTGCGCGGATCGAGGGTCTCGATCGCGTCGGAGATCATGTCGACGGTGTAGACGACGCCGTCGGCGCCGAGCTCGAGGTCGTGGATCATGGCGTCGTCTTCCTTGCCCATGTTCCACTGACGGATCGTGGCGGCGAGCGCGTCGCCCTCCGGTGGCGGCGGCGGCTCGTAGGCCGGCCACTGCTTCTCGGCGTCGCGGCCGTAGACCGCGACCACCTTGTCGACCAGGCTCTTCTGGATGTGGTCGTAGAGGCCCTGGAAGCCGTCCATACGGGTCAGCATGACCTCCCAGTCGACCGGCTCCTCGGGGGAGCGGAAACCGAGCGTTCCGACCTGGTGGCAGTAGGCGCACATCATCTTGAAGTTCAGCGCGTCCGCCTCGTCCTCCCACTTCAGCAGGCTCATCAGCTCGTGGCCGCGGCGCTGCCACTGCAGGTCGAGCCCGGTGGCCGGGGTCAACGAGAAGTCGGCGCTCGCCCCGCCGGCGGCGACCTCGACGGTCTGACGCTCGTCCTCGAGCCCGAGCAGGCGCGCCCGCACGTGCCAGGTGCCCGGGCTCAGCTCGGGCAGGCGGTAGCTGCCGTCGACCTGGGTCGACACCGAGACGTTGCGCAGCTCGTCCTCGCTGAAGGCGGTGACGGTGACGCCGCGCAGGGCTTTGCCGTCGGCGTCGGTCACCTTGCCGGTGATGCTGCCCGCGGCGACATCGACCGCGGCATTGACCGCTGCATTGTTGGCGGCGAGGCCGGCGCCAGCGGCGAGGACAGCCAGGCAGGTCAGGGCCACGGCGAGGGAGCGCGGAATCCGTGGGGATCTCGAGGTCATTGGAGAGGCCTCCCGGAAGGTATGGGTCGGAGCGCGGTTCGGCTGGAGGGGGAACACCCTGCAGTATAGCGACGGGGGTGCCGAGGCGGGGTGGCGCTGCGGGATGCCTCGATGGGACGAGCGTGCCTCGGGGATCGTTTCGTGCTCGGCCGGATGCGCGGCGCAGTCGCGTCACCTGAACGCGGCGATGTACGCCAACCACCCACCCTCGTTGTCGAACCGCTTGCGCTTGCGGAAGACGCCGTCGCCGCACTCCTCGTCGTCGTCCCAGCCCTCGACGTAGACCTGGGTCTTGGCGAAGCCGGCGTTGGCGAGCAGCTCGCGCAGCTCCGGCAGCATCCAGAAGCGCCAGTCGTAGGTGAAGGCACGACGGCGCTCACGCCCCTTGCCGAAGCGGAAGTGGATGTGGCAGCGGATGCGATGGTCGATCGGGTTGAAGTCGCTCTGCTCCCAGACGTAGTCGAAAGCCGGCAGCTCCCAGCCGGCGGGATCGCGCTGGGCCTCGACCTCGGTCACCTCCTCCAGGTCGGTCAGCGACTCGGTGCCGCCGAAGAGGTCGAGGAAGAACACACCCTGGCGACGCAGCGAGGCGTGCACCGAACGGAAGTAGCGGCCGAGTGCCTCGCGGTCGTGGAAGACGAAGTAGGAGAAGTTGAAGGCCACCTGCACGTCGACCCGCGGCCGATGGGGATCGAGCACGTCGCCGCGCAGCAGGTGCACGTGACGCGCCCGTCTGCCCACCGGGTCGACGCGGTGGCGCTGGCCCCAGTCGAGTGTCGGCTGGTCGAGATCGACGCCCCAGGCACGGTTGTCGCGATGGCGGGTCACCCAGTGGGCAGCCAGCGACGCGGTACCGCAGAAGTCCTCGCGCAGCCTGCGCGGGGCCTTGCCCCGGGCCTTGCGGTAGACGCGTTCGATGAAGTCGGCGTCCGCCTCCACGTTCTGCACCGCGGCCTCGTAGAGCGCGTGTGCCGGCAGCGCGTCGAGCTGCTCGGATCCCGAGGTCTGCTTCGCGCGTCGTCTCTTCCTGCCCTTGGTTGCAGCAGCCATCTTCGACCCTCCGGGCCGCCTCTCGCCTGTCGCGGCGCGGCGGGCGTCCGAGTCTACTTTCGGCTCCGCCGCAGCCGCAGAGCCATAGCCTCGACCTGCGGCAGGCTCCGGGGAGCCGTCGAGGGGCGGAGGGATGCCGAGGCGAAGAAGGTGGCAGGAGAACCCGGCAGGAGAACATGGCCGGCGGACGGGGCGCCGTAGTCTTCCCGGTGCTACCGTTGGGGCTCACCGACAGTCGAAGGAGGTCTCCGATGCCGAGTCTCTGGCTCCGTCTCCTCACCGTTCTCATCGTCAGCGTCGTCGCCGTGGCGTCGGCGTCACCGCCGCCCGAGCGCCCGGATCTGACCGGGCACTACGACTCGGCCACGATCACGCCGATGGAGCGACCGCGTGAGCTGGGGGACCAGCTCTACATGACGCCGGAAGAGGCGGAGCGCCGGATGCGCCAGGCGCGGGAGTTCTCCGAGAACGCGGCGTTGCCGAGCGATCCGGGGCGCGACGCGCCGGAGGCGGGCGGCGCTGCGCCGGTGGGCTTCGACGACGAGCAGCGTGAGACGCTGGGCGCCGGCAACGTCGGTGGCTACAACTGGTTCTGGGTCGACCGTGGCGAGGAGGTGTTCACGGTCGACGGCAAGTTCCGCACCTCGATCCTGGTCGACCCGGAGGACGGCCGCTATCCGCCGATGACCGAGGCGGCGATCGAGCGCATCGCGGAGCGACGCAAGCTGCGGCGGCCGAACGACGGCACTGCCTGGTGGCTCGACGTCGACGGCCCCGGGCCCTACGACGGCCCGGAGTCGCTCGGCATCCCGGAGCGCTGTCTGCTCGGGTTCACCGGCGCCGCCCCGATGCTCCCGGGCCTCTACAACAACCACAAGGCGATCGTGCAGACCGACGAGCACGTGATGATCCTGATCGAGATGGTGCACGACGCCCGCATCGTGCGGATGAACTCGGAGCACCCGCCGGCGGACCAGCGCTTCTGGCTCGGCGACTCGATCGGCTGGTGGGAGGGCGACACCCTGGTGGTCGACACGACGAACTTCCACCCGCTGTCGCGCCAGGCCGGAGGCTCGGAGGACATGCACCTGGTCGAGCGCTTCACCAAGATGCCGGACGGCAACCTGCTCTACCGCTTCACGGTCACCGACGAGTCGGTGTGGACCGAGCCGTGGACGGGCGAGTACGTGTGGCGGTCGACCGACGAGAAGATCTACGAGTACGCCTGCCACGAGGGCAACTACGCCATGGAGGGCATCCTCAAGGGCGCCCGGTTGCTCGAGCGGGAGTACCGGGAGTCGGGCGACTCGACTCCCTGAGCGGCGGCTTCAGCTCGCGTCGTGGTCGCCGAACAGGCGCGCCAGCATCTCGACCAGCTGTGACTGCCGGAAGGGCTTGTCGAGGCGGTGCTCGACCTCGAGATCGCGCAGCGCCCGCAAGGTGGGCTCGTCGAAGCGGCCGGTGGAGACGATGACGTCGACCTGCGGCAGCATGCGCCTCAGGTTCTCGATGAAGGTCATGCCGTCCATGTGAGGCATGTGCAGGTCGGTGATCACCGCGCGCAGGGAGTCGCGATGGTCGGCCACCTGCACCAGGGCCTCGGCCCCGTCGCCGGCGACGATCGGCGTCAACCCCAGCCGCGCGAGGATGCGACTCGCCATCTGGCGCACCGGCCCTTCGTCGTCGACCACCAGCACCAGCTCACCGTTGCCGCGGAACGCCGGTTCCGGCACGTCGCCGATCACCGCGACGTCGCCTTCCGGGGCGACCGGGATGAAGGCCGAGAAGGTGGTGCCCTTGGACACGGCGGTCTCGACCCGGAGGAAGCCCCCGTGGCCCCTGACCAGGCCGCGACAGGTCGACAGGCCGAGCCCGGTGCCCTCGTTGGGGCCCTTGGTGGTGAAGAAGGGGTCGAAGATGCGGTCGAGCACGTCGGGGGGGATGCCGCTGCCGGTGTCCTGCACCGACAGCTCGACGAAGGTGCCGGCCACGATCTCGTCTCCCTCGCGCGCCTCCTCGGGGTCGATCTCTCGCAGCCGCGCGCCGAGGGTGAGGGTTCCGCCGCGTGGCATCGCGTCGCGGGCGTTGACGCAGAGGTTGACCAGCAGCTGGTGCAGCTGGGTGGCGTCGCCCAGCACTGCCGGCAGGTCGGGGTCGCAACGGACCCTGAGCTCGACGTTCTTGGGAAAGGTGCTGCGGATCAGCTTGGCGGCTTCGTCGAGCAGCGCCGCCGGCGACACCTCGACCCGATCGCCCTCTGCGCCGGTGGCGAAGGTGACGAGCTGCCGGACCATGTCGGCGGCGCGGCGGGCGCTGGTGTCGAAGACCTCGAGCAGATCCGATTCGCCCGGGAACTGCTCGCGCAGCAGGTCGACCCCCATGAGGATCGGCGCGATGGCGTTGTTGAGGTCGTGTGCGATGCCGGAGGCCAGGGTGCCGATCGACTGCAGGCGCTGGGCGCGATTGGTCTCGCGCTCGCGCGCCAGCCGGCGGCTGATGTCACGGATCACGGCGATGAGCTGGGCCGGGCCGTGGGGACTCGGTGCCACGTAGGTGAGCCCGAGCTCCAGTGTGGTGCGGGTGCCGTCGGGCCGCTGGTAGCCGGTCACCAGCCGTCGCGACCGCTCCTCACCGGCGCGCATGCGGCGCAGCAGCTCGTGGAACTCGTCGTTGTCGAGGTCGGGGATGAGCTCGAAGGCCGTGCGGCCGATCAGCTCGGAGCGGGCGAGTCCCGCTCCTCTTCCCGCGGCTCGGTTGGCGTAGCGCACCTCGAGAGTGTCGAAGAGCAGCATCATCGCTCCGTCGCTGGCTGCCTCCAGGGTGGCGAGCGCGGTGCGCGCTTCGCGCTCGGCGCGGCGGCGGGCGCTGACGTCGTGCAGCACCACGACGGCCCCGAGCATGCGCTCCTCGGCGTCGTGCACCGGGCCTCCGTTGACCAGCAGGAAACGCTTCGGCAGGCCCGGCGGAGCGATACAGACGTCGGCGCCGCGCACCGTCTCGCCGCGGTACGCCCGCATCAGTGGATTGCGCTCGGTGGCGAGCGGCGTGGTGCCATCGCCCTCGAACAGGCTGTAGCGCTCGGCCCACTTCTCGGGCGTGGTCTCGACGGCGTCGAGCCCGTGCCAGACCTGGGCGGTACGGTTGAAGAGGATGAGGTTCGCTTCCGCATCGCAGGCGATGACGCCCTCGGCGAGGTGGTCGAGGATGGTGCGGGTTCGTTTCTCCGCCTCGCGTAGCTCGGCGGTGCGTTCGACGACGCGCTGCTCGAGCTCCTGGTTGAGATCGCGCAGGCGCCGTTCGAGCAGGGTGCTGTCGGTGACGTCCTGGCTGGCGCCGCGGGTGGCCACCGTCCTGCCCGAGCCGTCTTTGACCACGCCGTACGAGACCTCGAGCATGCGCACCTCGCCGTCGCGGCGGGTGATCCGGTGCTGGATGCGGTCGACGAAGTCGGGATCGTCGGTCTGGCGGGCCTTCTCCAGGCTGAGATCACGGATCGCCTCATCTTCGGGGTGGGCGAACTCGCGGCGGAAGATCTCGGCCGGCAGGTCGTAACCGCCCTCCCGCTCCGCGTCGGTGCCGAGCAGCGCGAACATGCGGTCGTTGAAGTGGAAGACATCGCGCTCGAGGTCGTGCTCCCAGGGCGCCACCGAGGTGACGTGCATGGCGTGCTCGAACAGCCGCGCCTGGTGCTCCAGGCGCTGCTTGGCGACGCGCAGCTCCATCACCTGGATGACCTTCCGGGCCAGGCCCTGCAGCGCCGAGATTCTCGGTTCGTCGAGTTGCCTGGGCTCGTGGTCGACGACGCTCAGGGTGCCGATGCGATGGCCGTCGGGCGTGATCAGCGGCGCGCCGGCGTAGAAGCGGATCCGCGGCGCCCCGAGCACCAGCGGATTGTCGGCGAAGCGCCGATCGAGCAGCGCGTCGGGCACCACCATCACCTCGTCGGCGAGGATCGTGTGGGCGCAGAAGGCCAGCTCGCGGGGAGTCTCGCGCACCCCGAAGCCCAGCTCGCTCTTGAACCACTGCCGGTGCTCGCTGAGCAGGGTTATGAAGGCGATGGGCGTGTCGCAGACCAGGCGCGCCAGCGAGGTGAAGTCGTCGAACTCCGGCTCCCGCCCGGTGTCGAGCAGGCCGTAGCGGCGCAGCGCAGCGAGCCTCTCGGCCTCGCTGTCTGGGATGGGGGCGCTTTGCATCGGCTGTCGGTGCGAATGTAGCAAGCGTGGGCGGCTAGGATCCTGCGGGCGGGCTCTGGCCCGAGTCCCCGGAGAGCAGCAGTTGCACGACCACGTCCATCCAGGCGAGCACGACCACCGGCACCCGCACGGCCACTCGCACGGACTGTCTTCGCCGGCACGTACCGATCTCGGCAACGCCAGGCGCCTGCTGATCGTCTTCTGTCTCGTCGCCGTGTACACCGTGGCCGAGGCGGTCGGCGGCCTGCTCACCGGTTCTCTGGCGCTCCTGGCCGACGCCTCGCACATGCTGTCGGACGTGGCGGCGCTGGGAATCGCTCTGATGGCGATCTGGCTGGCGCGGCGGCCCGCCTCACGACGACGCACTTTCGGCTTCTATCGCGCCGAGGTACTCGGAGCGCTGATCAACGGTGTGGTGCTGATCGTCATCGCCGTGTTCATCGTGATCGAGGCGTTCGAGCGCTTCTCGGAGCCGCACGAGATCCTCGCCGGCGGCATGCTCCTGGTGGCCACCGGGGGCCTGGTGGTCAACCTGGTCGGCCTGGCCCTCCTGCACGGCGGACACAACCACTCGCTGAACGTGCGCGGCGCCTGGTTGCACATGATGGCCGACACTCTCGGCAGTCTCGGCGCGATGATCTCCGCCGGTCTGATCTGGCGCTTCGGCTGGACCTGGGCCGACCCCGCTGCCTCGGTGGTGATCGCGGCGCTGGTGCTGGCCTCCGCCGTGGCGCTGCTGCGCGACACGGTGCGGGTCTTGATGGAGGAGGCGCCGAAGCGGCTCGATCCCCAGCTCGTCGGCGCCGCGATCGAGGGTGTCGACGGGGTGTGCTCGGTGCACGACCTGCATCTGTGGACGATCGGCTCGGGTCGCGAGGTGTTGACCGCTCACGTGGTGCACGAGACCACCGGCGAGCGCGATCGTCACCTGCTCGCCGAGCTGCGCGGCGTGCTCTCCGAGCGCTTCGATCTCGAGCACGTCACATTGCAGCTCGAGCGCGCCGCCTGCCAGACGTGCAGCTGCGACGAGGAGAGCTGCGTCTTCGAGCAGGAGGAGGGCCGTTGAGGGCGATCAGCCTTCGCGCGTCAGCATCCGCCTGGTGCCGACGACCAGCAGCGGCAGAGCGAGCAGCACGATGAAGCCCCAGGCCATCGCGCCGTAGCCCTTCGCCACCAGGTCGACGATGCCGAACTGGGCCATCGCCGCTGCGGCGACCAGGAAGGCGATCGTCATGGCGAAGCGGGCGCCGTGCCCGAGGCGGCCGGAACGCGGCCGCAGGCGGGCGGGCAGGTCCTGCAGGTTGTGCTCGACGCGGCTGGTGAGGGCGTGGATCGAGCCCACTGCGGTCTCGATCAGCGTCCAGCCGGCGACGAGGCCGAAGGCGCCGGCCCACAGCGGCGAGCCATCGGTCGCGCGCGACAGCAGGACCAGCCACGGCACAGGGGCTTCGAAGACCTGCGGGTCGGGCCAGAAGCGCATCAGGCACACGAAGGTGAGCACGAAGGGCACGGTGATCAGCAAGCCGGCGACCAGTCCGGCGATCATCGTCTCCCTCCGCCGGGCCTGTCGGTGCAGGCAGAAGAGCACCGCCGGGAAGATGGCGAGGTTGTAGCCGACGTAGAGCAGACCGGAGAGGAGCACCGTCGCCAGCGTGGGCGCCTCGGGTGGCAGCGCCTGCGCCGCCGAACCGGTCGCGACCTCGGCGGTCAGCACGCGGACGGAGAAGAGCACGTAGCCGCCGTAGAGCAGCACGCTGCCGACCGTCTTCATGCGCTCGATCGCGGCCGCACCTAGCGCCACGAACAGACCGACGGTCACGAAGGCGATCGCCACGCCGACGCCGAAGGCGAGCCCCAGGGTCTGCTGCAGGGTGCTGCCGATCGCCGCCGTCATCACCGCCAGCACCAGCATCGAGATCGACAGCATCAGCAGGTCGAACAGCGGCCAGAGTGGCCCGATCAACTGGGTGATCCAGCTCCTGTAGTCGTAGGCCTTCGATGTGCGTGCGACCTCGAAGGCGAGGATCGAGAGGCCGCTGAAGCCGACGAAGATCACCAGCACAGCCCACCAGCCCGCGGGGCCGAAGCGCCCGGCGTACTGGACGATCTCCCTGCCGGTGGCGTAGCCGCCACCGACGATCATCGACTGCAGCACGATCGCCGGCAGCAGCAGGGCGGCGAAGCGCGACGACTGGGTGCGGGACTTCACGTCGTGCGGGTGCAGGATCGCCGCTCCGTCCGGCGCTGCCGTCGGTTGCCGCGAGAAAAGCTCTGGTCGGGAGAACGAGGATGCGGGAGAGGCGGAGAGTATATTCCAGGGCTCTGATGCGCCGCCCGGTCCTCCTGCTCTCGCTCTTTCTCCTGCTGCCGCTGTCACGGCCGGGGTCGGCGGAGGACTGGCCGACCTTCCTCGGGCCGCGCCAAGACGCCCGTTCGGCGGAAACCGGACTGCTGCTCGACTGGCCCGAGCAGGGGCCTCCGATCCTGTGGACGTTGCGCGTCGGCGAGGGCTACTCGATGCCCTCGATCGCCGGTGGCGTGCTGCTGCACTTCGACCGTGTCGGCGACGAGGCACGGCTGAGCGCCCACGACGCGCTCACCGGCGAGTTGCGCTGGCGGCAGAGCTATCCCAGCACCTACGTCGACGCCTTCGAGTTCAGCGGTGGGCCGCGCGCCTCGCCGGTGATCGACGGCGAGCTGGTGTTCGCCTTCGGGGTCGATGGCGTGCTGCGCTGCCACAGGCTGTCGGACGGTGCGGTCGTCTGGGAGCGGCGCACCGGCGAGGAGTACGGCGTGGTGACCAACTTCTTCGGCGTCGGCAGCACGCCGCTGGTGGTCGGCGAGCTGCTGATCGTGCCGGTCGGCGGCTCGCCGCCGGCTCCGCCGCGGGGCTGGGACATCCACCAGGGCGAGGTGCCTGCGAACGGCAGCGGCATCGTCGCCTTCGACAAGCGGACCGGCGAGGAGCGCTGGAAGGGGATCGACGACCTCGCCAGCTACTCGAGCCCGGTGCTGCGCCGGTCTCCTGCCGGCGAGCCCGAAGTCGCCTGGTTCGGGCGCGAGAGGCTCTGGCTGTTCGCTCCCGGCGACGGCAGGGTGCGTGCCTCGTTCCCGTGGCGGGCCGAGAAGATCTACTCGGTGAACGCGGCGACCCCGGTGCTCTCCGGCAACGAGAGCTTCCTCAGCGAGTCCTACCAGAAGGGCGGTGTGCTGCTGCGCGACGCCGTCGGCGACGGTGGGGCACAGCGCCTCGAGGTGGTGTGGGCCGATCCACCGCGGCGCGGCCAGGCGATGGCCAACCACTGGAACACGGCGGTGCTGGATGACGGCACTCTCTACGGCTCCAGCGGCGAGAAGAGCGGTTCGGCCGAGCTGCGGGCGGTCGACTGGGCCACCGGCGAAGTGCTTTGGAGTCGGCGCGGGCTGCGTCGCTCGACCGCCACCTGGGTCGAGGGGCACCTGGTGGTGCTCGGCGAGTACGGCGAGCTGGTGCTGATCGAAGCGACGCGGCAGGCCTATCGCGAGAAGGCCCGCCTCGAGCTGCGCTCGGCCGCGGGAGAGCGGCTGCTGCGCCATCCGGCATGGTCGCCGCCAGCGATCTCGCAGGGAGTGCTCTACGTCGCCGGCGACCGCCAGCTGGTGGCGCTCGATCTGCGACCGCCGCGCCAGGCGCCGACTGCGCGCTGAACCGCGTCGGGGCGGCGACGTCTCAAGATGGCGTCTCGTCGTCGGGCGCGGGAGAGTCGGGGTACTCGGCGGCGGCGAAGGGGAACCCGGGATCGAGATCGAGCACCGGTCGGCGGGGCGGCGCCAGCGCCTGGCCGGCGCGCACCAGCCAGGCGTCGCGCGGGCCGGGTCCCTGCACCGTGTTGCCGGCGACGATCACCCGGCCCTCGGCGAACAGATAGGCGGCGGTGGAGTAGAGCACCCGGCTCACGGCCTCGGGGTCCAGGCCCCGGAAGTGGCACTGCAGGTCGATCAGGCCGAGCTCGCTCAGTCCGCGGGTGTCCATCAGCAGCTCGGCGTGGCCCTCGCCTCCGGCCGCCTCGCCGTCGTACTCCAGGCGGAAGAAGCGCACGTTCACCGCACCCGGCAGGAGCCCGCGGAAGTCGTCCTCGCGCACCGAAGCGAGGAAGCTGGACGGCTCGACGAGCTGCTCGCTGGCGGGCCAGTGCAGCGCTTCGGGCCTCAGAGCCTCGATGCATGCGGCGAGCACCTGCTGCATGCGCCGTAGACGGCCCTTGTGATCGAGGCCGAGCATGCGGTCGTCGACCAGGCGTCGCCGAGATCGGCAGCCGGCGAGCACCGCCTCGGCTTCGGGCCACCACCACGACTGCGACAGCGCGTCGCCGAGAGCGAGGCGATCGAAGGGCGCGGGACGCGACAGCAGCCACCGAGGCGGCGCGCCGACGTCACGGCTGACGCCGAGGATCGAGGCGTCGACGGCCGACCCCAGCCGCCGCGCCAGGGCTGCCGGGGTGGCGGCGTCCGCGGCCTCAGGGCGGGTCGGATCCTCACTTGCGGAGGGCGGCGCCAGGGTGAGGTCGCCGTGGCCCGCCTGCTCGAGGGCGGCGGCGAGCGCGACCGGGTCCGCTGCCGCTGGGGCGTCGCCGGGCGCGGCGGCGAAGAGGAGGTCGACCGACCAGTGCTCGAGGCCCTCGCGCACCTCTCGCGAGTGCTCGCCGTGGCCGTCGTCGCCAGAGTCGGTGGCCAGCTGCAGGAGCTCGTCCAAGGATAGGATCAGACTCGAGGGAGTGGGAGGAGAGCGGGAGCCCGGGCGCGGCGGTGAGGGAATCTCCTCGCCGCGGCCCAGGTTGCCGTTATACCGCGTTTCTCGCCCGCCTCGTCACCGCAGCTCAAGCCGCCCGCAGGGAGACCCGCAAGATGTCAGGACGATTCCCCAGTTTCTCTTCGCTCGTCATTGATCGACCGATCGATCAGGTGGTCGCCCGCGTGCTCGCCTCGGTCTCGGCCCTGGTGGTTACGGCCACGGTCGCATCGCCGACGCTCGCCGCCAGCGCCGCGGCGGCAATCGAGCTTCCCGAGCAGGTGACCTACAGCGAGCACGTGGCGCCGGTGCTGCACGCCAACTGCGTCAGCTGCCACCGGCCGGGCGACGTGGCTCCGATGTCGCTGCTGAGCTACGGCGAGGCGCGACCTTGGGCGCGCACGATCGCGCGTGCGGTGGGCAACCGCGAGATGCCGCCGTGGGACGGACACTCCGACGTCGCCACCTTCTCCAACGACACCAGCCTCTCCGAGCGTGACATCGCGCTGATCCAGCGCTGGGTGGAGCAGGGAGCGCAGCAGGGCGACCCCTCGGCGACGCCACCGCTCCCCGAGCTGCCCGAGGCGGGCAGCTGGCGCATGGGCCGTGAGCCCGACCTGGTGGTCGAGCTGGCTCCGGTCGACGTGCCGGCTGACGGTCCCGATCTCTTCGTCACCCAGGTCTACGGCGTCGAGATCCCCGAAGACGTCTGGCTGAGCGCCATCGAGCTGCTGCCCGGCAACAACGAGGTGCTGCACCACGTGGTCACGTATCTCGGCCCGTTCGGCATCGCCGACGAGGACGACGAGATCGATTCCAACGCCGGCGTGCGCTCGACGATCTTCCTCAACGACGCCGCCAAGCGCGAGATCCGCTTCAACGAGGCGCCGCGCCTCGGCGGCGTCTGGGTCGCCGGCAGCCCGCCGACCGAGTTCCGCGAGGGCACCGGACAGCCGCTGTCGAAGAACGAGATCATCTCGCTCAACATGCACTACCACCCGAGCGGCAACGCCGGCACCGACGGCTCGAAGCTCGGGCTCTACTTCGGCGAGGGCGAGCTGCAAAAGCAGATCACCACCGCGTTCGCCGCCGATCCCGGCATCCTGATCCCGGCCGGCGCCGGCGATCACCACGAGAAGGCGCTCTACTACTTCGCTCAGGACTCGCAGATCCTCTCGCTGCTGCCGCACATGCACCAGCGTGGCAAGTCGATGCGCTACACGGTGGTCAAGCCGGACGGCACGCGCGAGGTGCTGCTCGACGTGCCGGAGTACGACTACGACTGGCAGAACATCTACTACCTCGAGCAGCCCTACCCGGTCGCCGCCGGCACCATCCTCGAGGTCGACGCGACCTGGGACAACTCGCCGGAGAACCCGGTGAACCCCGACGCCTCGCTCGACATCCCGTGGGGCGACGGCACCAACTACGAGATGCTGGTCGCCTTCGTCGACTTCATCGTCGACGATGGCAAGGCGCCGCAGCGGCAGCGGGTCAACCCGATCATCGACACCCTGCTCGATCGTCACGCCGCCGACCGCGCATACTCGCTGTCCGTCGAGGGCATGGGTTTCGGCGGCAACTGGGGGCTCGTGCTCCCCGAGGACGCGAGCGGCGAGGGCACCTTCTACATGGTGTTCGGCTCGCTGATGTTCTCGGCTTCGGTTCCGGACCTGCAGCAGTTGGCGGGCGACCAGATGATCTTCAACGGCTCGATCATCACGTCGGGTGGCGGCACCCAGTCGCCGCTCGGCTTCCTCGCCCGCCGCACCGAGGACGGCATCGCGGGAGAGGTCTTCTTCGGTCGCAAGGTGACGGCCGAGAACGTCGAGCAGCTGCGCGGCACCGGCCGGACCTTCGAAGGCACCAGTCGTGCGGCGGCTCTGGCGGCGCCGCCCGGCGAGTCGCCGAGCGCCGGGCGCTGACCTCCCCCAGGCGGGGACGTCGCGACCTTCGCGACGTCCTGCGCCTCTGCTAGCTTGCCGCGGTCGCCGGACGGCGCCCCGTGGTGGGCACCGCTGTCGCACTCCCCGCTTCCATGAGAGGCCGAAACGCAGCGGCGCTCGCCGCCTGGCTCCTGCTCGGCGTGCTCTACCTGGTGCACGGCTTCCACGTCTTCCGCAGCGCGGTCGACGCGCCGTTCTGGGACGACTGGGCGCTGGTCCAGTGGGAGGGCTTCGGCTACTGGCAGTGGCTGCTGGCGCTGCACATCGACCACCCGCTGCTGTTCACCAAGCTGCTGGTCTCGCTGCAGGACGCGCTCGGCGCCTGGGACGTCGAGGTGCACCGCAAGCTGAACTGGTTGCTCTACGGCGCTCAGGTGGTGCTGCTCGGCCTCCTGGTGCGAGGCCCGGCGCCGCCGCCGGCAGCAGGAGAGCCGGAGCGCCGCGGCGACGCGGGCTGGGCCGCGCTGGTGCTCTGCGGCTGCATGCTCAGCACCCTGAACATGGTCAACCACGAGTGGGTCGTGCAGACCAGCTACCACCTCTTCGTGATCTGTCTGCTGTCGACGGCGCTGGCGCTGCGTCGCTGCGGCGACGGGGCGATCGCCGTCGGCGGCCTGGCGCTCGCCGCCGCTCCGCAGACCCTGGCCGCGGGCATGATGGTCACCGCTCTCGGCCTACCGCTCCTCGTCTGGCGGTGGGCGCGCTCCGACCGCGCCGGTCGCAGGCCGGGCGGGCTGCTGCGTTGGGGATCGGCTGTGGTCCTCGGGCTCGCGGCCGCCTCGCTCGCCGCCTCGGCGATGCGCTACCTGCGCGGCGGCTCGAAGGGCTCGATCGCCGACTCGCACGAGCCGCTCGAGCTTCTGCGGCTGCTGGCGACCCTGGTCGGACGAGGTTTCACGCCGCGTGAGCTGCAGGCCGCGACCGGGGCGGCGGTGCTGGTCGGCCTGGCGCTGCTCGCCGGGCTCGCCGTCCGCCGGCGCCGACTGGGGGAGCCGCCGATCGTGGGCCTCGCCTTCGCCCTGCTCTGCGCCCTCGGCTTCCTGTCGCTGGTGGCCTACGGTCGCGGCTCGTCGGCGCTGGTGCAGGACCAGTACGCCGAGGTCCAGGCGCTGCTGCCGGCGCTGCTCGCGGCGGCGGTCGCCGCCCTCGTCGAGCGCCGCGCGCTGCGCCTCGGCACGCTGCTGCTGCTCCTCGCCCTGGCCCTGTGGGGCTACCGCGACGAGTGGAGGTACCGGCTCTACGAGGAGCGGGCCACCGCGGTGCACCGGCAGACGGTGGAGTGCGCAGCACGCGGCTGGCGCGGCTGGCAGCAGCGCAACTGCGTGTGGGCGTTCCCCGAGTGGCACGACTTCTCCTCCGACCTGCGCAACGCCCGGCGCGAGGAGACGGCGCTCTACCTGCGGACGCGGCCCGGCGACGACGCCATCGCGACACCGGTGGCAGACGCCGTCGGCTGGCTGCAGACGTCGAGCTACCAGGGCCGGCACCTGGTGCTCGAGGGCTGGTCGCAGGAGGCCGGCACGCCGAGGCTGCGCTCGAACGGGCGCTGGATCGCGGCCGAGCACGTGGAACGCCACCCGCGGCGGCAGCTCGCCCGGCGTCGGGATCTCCCCGAGAGCGCGCCGATCGGCCTGAGGATCACGGTGGATCGCGACGTGGCGCCGACCGCCGAGCTCGACGGGGTGGAGGTCTACTTCGAGCGCGACGGTGTGCTGCTGCGGGTGCATCCCCAGTTCACTGTGCACGCCGGCGAGGCGCTCTGGGCCGACGGTCGGCGTCTGGGCAAGGCCGAGAGAGAGGCCTCGGCGGACTGGGTGGACGGAAGCGACGAGGTCGTGAGCGCGGAGCAGAGGGAAGGGGCCTGGGAGATCGCAGTCGATCCTCCGTTGAGCGCCGAGGAGCTCGCCGCTGCGTCGGCCCACGGTCATGCGGAGGACCGCTTCTTCGCACTCGATCTGGCCGCCGATCCGGCCACCGGCGCCCTCCGAGCAAGGCTTCCACCGGGCACTCGCGAGCGCCCCGACGATCTCGAGGCGCTGGTCGTGGCGGCGCCGCATCGCGGCTACCTCTGGATCGCGCTGGCTGCCCCGGACGCTGCTCCTGCCCCGCTGTGACGGCTGTGACGGCTGTGACGGTGTGGATCAGGGTACGGTGGCCGACCATGCCGAGACGTCGCCGCTCTCGAAGCCGTCCGAGAAGATCGGCTGGCCGTCGTCGCCGAGAATCGTGCCGGTTCCGGAGTCGTCGGCGAAGAAGACGGCGCGCTCCCCTGCGTCGATGTCGCTCAGAGCGACGAGGAACTCCTCGTCGCCCTCCGGAACCTGGTCGCCCAGCACCTCGACTTCGATCGTCAGGTCGCCCGGCTGCGTGAAGCTGAGGAAGCTGGCCTCCGGCAGATAGTCCGCTCCAGACGCCGTCGCGGTGCCGTCGACGGTGGTGAAGTCGACGTCGACCTGGTTGTCGACCTCGTGGTCGAGGGAGACCGTGAACTGGAACACGGTGGTGCCGCTGTCGCCTTCGAGCCCCTCCACGTCGGTGATCGCCAAGGCGGCCTGGTCGTCGTTCCACAGCCGCACCGTGGAGTCCGTGCAGTCCAGGGTCACCGGCCTGGCGCCCGCCTGGACGTTCGAGTAGTGCAGCTCGAGATCCTCGTGGAGCTCGACGACCTCGTCGCCGAGGATCTCGAGGGGGAACGTCTGCTGTTCTCCGGCCGCTCCCGAGAAGGTCACCTGCCCGGAAGCCTCCACGTAGTCTTCCCCCGGAGTGGCGTCGCCGGCGACGGTCTGCCAGTCCACCGTCACCGTCGCGTCGACCGGATCGAGCAGCATCATCGGGAAGTCGACGGTCTGCGGCGCGTCTCCCTCGCTGCCCTGGACCAGCGCCGGCGGGCACTCGACGACGGCCGCGTCGTCGTTCTCGATGACCAGGTCGACCGAGCCCTGTGTCGAACTGATCTCGTAGGAGCGGCCTTCGGCCGAGACGCCGGTGATCTGGATGCGGAACACCTCGTCGAGCTCCACCAGGTCCTCCTGCAGCAGCAGGTAGTTCCTCGGCTCGAACGGGGTCGCATCGAAGGCGAGGAAGGGGACGTCGAGCGAGTGGCTGTAGGAGTAGTCGGCGGCTCCCTCGGTGGTGAGGTCGACGATCTCCAGGTGCACGACGACGTCGACGTCGGCGGACTTGGTGAGCAGAACGGGGACGGTGTTCGATTGCCCCTCCGGCTTGGAAGGATCCACGACCGCCAGCCTCGCCTGACCGAAGTCGTCGTTGAGGATCGTGATCGTCGCCTCGCCGAAACCGGCGTCGATCGGTGCGCCGCCGGGGTTGCTCAGCTCGACCAGGAAGGTCTCGTCGAGCTCGACGAAGTCGTCACCTCGGATCGTGATGCTGAAGAACTGCTCCTGAGGAAACACGGAGAAGGGAAAGTACAGCGTCTCCTGTCGCTGGAGATAGTCCTCGCGTTGGACAGACCCACCGGAGATCGCGGTCTGGTCCATGGTCGTCACCATGACCAGGCAGCCTGCTGCATGCACACACCTTCCGAGCGTCACCCTGGCGTGCGCCGTGTTGAAGCTCCCGGCTCCGTTCTCGTTGACCGCGTCTGGCTCGACGCGGAAGCCCTGGACGCCGCGCTGGGCCTGCGCCGAGGAGGCAAGGCCCAGCAGCACGGCGACGAGACCCACCGAGAGCGGCCGCGTTCGCCTTCTCGTCATGGCTCTGGCAGTGGGGCTCGGTCGAATCATCGTTCCTCCCGGTCTCAGGGTCGACGGGTCTTCGTCGCCGTCGGTGGTTGCTGACGCTTTCGCGGCAGGAAGTCACACCGTCAGCGAGCTCTTTGGCCGACTTCGTCGCGATCGCTTAGATTGGTGAGCAGATTCATGAGCCAACGCGACGACGGATCACCACCGACGTTGTCCTCCGAGACCTGTGCGGACTGCGGTCGGCCACTGTCTCGGCAGCCCTGGTCACAGGGCCTCTGCCTGTCGTGCCTCGGCGACCTGGGGCTGACCGACACGCTCAGCCGACCGAGTCGACCGAGCCGGTTGGGAGGTTCTTTTTCGGCACACACGCCCCGGAGCTCGGGCCTCTCCGCCGCGTCGGGCAGCCGGTGGAGCGTCACCCGCACCCTTCTGGGCAACCTGCGCGGCACCCGCCATGCCTGGATCTGGGTCGGGTGCTGCCTGCTGTCGCTCTACGCGCTGCTGGGCTCGGTCTACTGGTTCTCGACCGTCGACGACACGGTGGATCCGGGATTCACGGTGTTGCCCCGGCTGCTGGTGCGCATCCCGGCCGCCGAGGCCGAGGCGGCAGGGGTGCGGCCGCGTGATCGTGTCTTGAGGGTCGATGGCGAGTCGGTGTGGGACGGCAAGCAGCTCGTGGAGCGCCTGGTCGAGATCGGTGCGGGCGAGAGTGTCGTCTTCGAGCTGGAGCGTCCCGACCGGGAGCACTACGCGGTCGAGCTGCAGACGAGGCAGGGGAGGGCTTCGCTGCTCAGCTGGCTGGTGCTGCTGCGCGGCGTCGTCTGGGTGAGCACCGGGTTGCTGCTCTTCTGGGTGCACCCCGGGCGACTCGAATCGTGGGCCTTTCTCGCCTCCACCCTCACCGTCGGCCTACCGGCGCTGCTGCCGCTGCCTGACTACTTCGGCGGCCACTTCCTGCCGGTGCCGCACCTGCTCGGTCGCGGATGGTCGATCGGGCTCGAAGGGCTCATAGCCCCGGCCTGCGTGGCGTTCTTCCTGATCCATCCGTGGCCGGTCGGCTGGCTCGCGCGTCGACCGCGGCGCCTCTGGCTCCTCTTCCTGCCGGCCCTCCTGTGGGCCGCTCTCTTCCTGCCGACCTACCCCTGGTACCCGGGGCATCGCAGCATCGAGAGGGTGGCCGACCCGCTCTACTTCGTTCTGGTCGCATGCACGCCGGCGGCCGTGCTGGTCGCCCTCGGCGTGCTCGTCTGGCGGACCCGGAGGCCGGGACCGTCACTGCAGCGCGCGCAGCTCCGGGCGCTCGTCACGGCTTCGCTGCTCTCGTTCCCGGTCCCCGCGCTGGCCTACGCGGCTCAGGTGGTGCGACCCGACCTCTACGCCAGCCGCGCCGACTTCTCGATCCTGCTGCTCAACCTGCCGCTGTTGATCTTCCCACCGATGGTGGCCTACTCGATCGCCCGACACGATCTGTTCGCCATCGACCGCATGGTCGCCCGCGCCGGCGCCTACTCGATCGCCGCTGCGCTGGTTGGGCTGGGGGTCGCGGGATCCGTCGTGCTCTTGTCCAGGCTCCTGCCGCCGCGGCTGAGCGGGTCGCCGACCTTGCTCGTGATCGCCGTTCTGGTGGCGGTGGCGCTGCTGCAGCCGGCGAAGAACCTCCTGCTCGACCGGCTCGAGCGAAGGCTCGGTCTCGGCGGGCTGGCCCTGTCGTCGCTCGATGCGAAGGGGGTGGGTCGATCTCGGGCGCTGCGGAAGGCTCTCGAGGTGATCGCCCTGGGTGATCCGGTCGACGGTCTGGAGCGCGCCGAGAACCTGCTTCGCGACGCCTTCGACCTCGAGGTCGCTCGCTTCGAGCTCGCCGCGGAAGCCGGCGAATCGAGCGCCTCGGCGAGCCGTGCCGGGCTTCGTTCGTTTCTCCTCCGTCACCGTGAGGAGGCCCTGGGCCGCCTGATCGTCAGCCGACGGGAGGGTCGCCCCCTACCGCCCGACGTCGAGGCGGCGCTTCGCCTGCTCGCGGAAGAGGCTTCGAGAGCGCTCGCGGCGTCGTCGGCGCCGGAGATCGCCGGCTATCACGTCCTGGAGCGGATCGGCGCTGGGGGCATGGGCACGGTCTACCTCGCCGAGCGGCGCGGCGTCGCCGGGTTCTCGAAACGGGTGGCGCTGAAGGAGGTCCGGCCGGATCGTTCCGGCGACCTGCGTCTCGTCGAGAGATTCCTCCGCGAGGCCAGCATCGCGGCGCGCCTCTCAC
Source organism: Acidobacteriota bacterium (assembly GCA_003388555.1). Classification (GTDB taxonomy): domain Bacteria; phylum Acidobacteriota; class Thermoanaerobaculia; order Multivoradales; family Multivoraceae; genus QQVD01. The sequence continues at coordinate 68,023 of QQVD01000050.1, forward strand.
ACCCGAACCTGGTGGAGACCTTCGATCTGGGAGAAACCGACCGCGGCTACTTCCTGGCCATGGAGTACGTCGAGGGCACGACTCTCTCGCGCCTGCTGCGCTCGACGCCGGGAGAGCCGCTGCCGCCCGAGGTCGCGGTCTGGATCGCCAGCGAGATCTGCGCCGGCCTCGCCCACGCCCACTCCGCCACCGATGTCGACGGGCGCCCGCTCGGGCTGGTGCATCGAGACGTGTCGCCGCAGAACGTGCTGCTGTCGCAGCGCGGCGAGGTGAAGCTGGCCGACTTCGGAATCGCCAGCCGCGCGATCCGCGCCGCCGAACCTGAAGACGCCGACGTGGACGCGGGGTTCGCCGTCGGCGTCGATTCGATGCACGAAGAGGAAGGTCGGGCGGGCCCGAGCGACGGCCCGGCGGGCAAGGTGCCCTACATGGCCCCCGAGCAGATTCGGGGTGACACCTGCGACCTGCGGACCGATCTCTTCGCGGTCGGCGTGCTGCTCTACGAGATGAGCACAGGCGCTCATCCGTTCCGCCGCCGCGGCCGTCGCCGCACCTGGCTGGCGATCGGCGAGGGGAGGTTCACCCCAGCCAGGGAGCTGAACCCGGACCTGACGCCGGCGATCGAGAGCCTGATCCACCGGGCTCTCCAGGTGCAGGCGGAGCGGCGTCCGAGAGATGCGGAAGAGCTGCGTCGCGCGCTCGTCGCTGCCGGGCCGTCGCCGCTGCGTGGGCGTGATCTCCTCCGCGACGCGGTGATCGCGTTTCAGGTCGCGGCCAGCACCGAGAGCAGACGACGCAGCTCGTCGTCGACCTGACCCTGATCCGTCACGGTCGAGGAGATCTCATCGCGCAGCAGTGCGCCGTACCGCTTGCGCATCCTGTAGACCGCGGTCTTGACGGCCCCCTCGCTCATGCCGACCCGTCTCGCGATCTCGGCGTACGCCGGCGTCTCCGCCGTTCCGGTGAGCAGGGGCTTGAGTACCGCGAAGAACTGCTCACCCTGGCGCCTCGCCGTCTGCTCGGCCAGACGGTCCATCGCGCGTTGCAGGACGTTCTCGGCCCAGCTCCGCTCGTAGGTCCGCTCCGGGGTCGTGTCGGTGGCGAGATGCGCCTGGTAGCGCGCCTCGGCGTCGTCTACGTCGAGAGAGAGGGTGATGGCGGCGCCGCCGCGCTTGAGGGTCCGCTCGCGAGCCCGCTGGTTGGCGAGGTAGTGCTTGGTCGCGGCGAGGAGGAAGGAACGGAAGCGGCCACGGTCCGGATCGAGCTGGTCGAGGAACGAACGCTGCAGCAGGTCGGTGAAGACGCCCTGTGTCAGGTCTTTGGCTTCTTCGGGAGTCGCTCCCTGCCGCCGCACGTAGGCGTAGACCGGACTCCAGTAGGCCGCGCAGAGCTCGTCGAGAGCGGGGTTCGGACCGTCCAGGCCGGCGTCTCGGGCGGCGAGGATGCGGCTCCACCTTGTGGTCTGGAAACTCACGTCGGCGGCTCCAGCGACAGGTGGTCGAGGAAGGCGGCGACCTGCAGCGGCGACCGCAGCTCGACGACCTCCACTCCGTCGGGCAACCCGGCGACCCGAGCCGCCCGTCGACGGGTGACCGAGCGGTGGGTCAGCAGGGCGTAGAGCAGCAGCGATTCGCGACTGGCGAAGGTGCGTCGGAGGGTCTCTCGGGCGGTGCCGGGGCCGTAGGCGCCGTGTGGCGCGAACGACCTCTGGAGGGCGCGGCGGAACAAGCGCGGCAGGGTGACCCGCAGCGGCAGGGGCAGCCAGATCATCGTGTCGATGCGGTGCAGGTAGAGATCCTGGGCGCGCGCGTAGCTGCCGTCGAGCACCCAGCCCTCCGGCGCCTCGTCCAGTCTGCGCAGCAGCTCGCTGCGGAACGTGGGCCAGGGCGTGGAGTCCCAGTCGGGCGTGTGGCGGATGGCGTCGAGCTCGATGACCGGGAGCCCGAGGCGGTGTCCCAGCTCGCGGGCGAGGGTCGACTTGCCGGCGCCGGTGACGCCCCAGACGGCGATCCGGCGCCGTCGGGCCTCGGCTTGTCGGAAGCTGCTCGATGATGCCGTCATCTCTCGGTGGGACCCGGGTCGATGCTAGACCAGGGCCTCGCCGCGGGTTGATAGGCTGATCCAAATCCTTGACGTATCGGCCCTTCGGGCCGGGCCGCTCTTCGGTCGGAGGGAACGATGAGCAAGCGTGTGCTGATCCTGGGCGGAGGTGTGGCCGGCCTGACCGCGGCCCACGAGCTCCTCGAGCGGGGCTACCGGGTGTGCGTTCTCGAGCGCCAGTCGATCGCCGGAGGCAAGGCGCGCAGCGTCTGGCACGAGGGCCTGCCCGCCGAGCACGGCTTCCGGTTCTTCCCGGGCTTCTACAAGCACCTGCCCGACACCATGCGGCGCACGCCGGTCGGCTCTGGACGCTCTGCTTTCGACCACCTCGAATGGAGCCGGCTCGACCGGCTCGCCTTCATGGACGGGTCGCGCATCCTGACGCCGCCGTCGTTCCCACGATCGCTGCGCATGCTCTGGCTGTCGTCGAGCATCCCCTTCCGGCTGCTGCGCAAGGGCCTGCCGCTGCGCGACCTGCTCTTCTTCGGCGGCAAGCTCTGGCGCATCGTGACCAGCAGCTTCGAGCGGCGGGCCGGCGAGTACGAGAAGATCGGCTGGATGCAGTTCGTCCAGGCCGACGAGCGCTCGCAGCAGTACCGCGACCTGCTGGCGGTGGGGCCGACGCGCATCCTCGTCGCCAGCAAGGCCGAGGAGGCCAACACCAAGACGCTCGCCAACGTCTCGATGCAGCTGATCTTCAACACGATCACGCCGGGCGAGACCAGCGACCGGCTGCTCGACGGCCCCACCAACGAGGTGTGGATCGATCGTTGGCTGGAGGATCTGCGCGGCAAGGGCCTCGACTACGAGTTCGACCAGGAGGTGACGCGGCTGGTGGTCGAGGAGGGCGCCATCGCCGGGGTCGAGGTGGGCGGGCCCGACGGCGCGGCGCGTCGACTCGAGGCCGACTACTACCTCAGCGCCCTGCCGGTGGAGGTGATGGGCAGGCTCGCCAGCGACGAGCTGATCGCGGCCGATCCGCACCTGGCCGGACTGCGCGAGCTGCGCCACCACGTCAACTGGATGAACGGCGTGCAGTTCTACCTGGCCGAGGATGTCAGGTTGAACCCCGGCCACATCATCGTCAGCGGCAGCCCCTGGGCACTCACGGGTCTCTCCCAGCAGCAGTTCTGGAGCGACTACTCGCTGGCCGAGGAGAGCGACGGGCGTGTGCACGGCTGTCTGTCGGTCGACATCTCCGACTGGAACACGCCGGGGCTGAACGGCCGGCGGGCGCGCGACTGCTCGCGTCAGGAGGTCGTCGAGCAGGTATGGGCGCAGCTGCAGCAGGCTCTGCCGGAGCTGCGCGGGATCGAGTACGTCTCGGCCTTCCTCGACGACGACATTGTGCAGGCCGAGGACAACCCGCACCACGAGATCAACCTCGAGCCCCTGCTGGTCAACCGCGCCGACAGCTGGCGGCTGCGGCCCGAGGCCTGGACCGCACTGCCGAACCTCTTCCTGGCCTCGGACTACGTGCGGACGTACAGCGACCTCGCCTGCATGGAGGCGGCCAACGAGGCGGCCAGACGCGCGGTCAATGCGCTGCTCGAGCGCGACGGCAGCGACGCGGAGCGCTGCGAGATCTTCCCGCTGCGCGAGTGGTGGCTCTTCGCGCCCCTGAAGTGGCTCGATCGGCGCCGCTACGAGCGGGGCAAGCCGTGGTCGTGGCTGCCGCTCCCGTGAGTGCCGGCGAGCCACCGCAGACGCAGACGCAGCGCCGTCCGCCGCTGATCGAGGGCTTCCGCATCGACGGTCGCGTCGGCGAGGGCGGCATGGGCGTGGTCTACCGCGCCGTGGAGCTCTCCACCGGCCTGCCGGTGGCCCTGAAGACGGTGCGTGGCGTCGACGAGAAGGAGCTGCTGGCGCTGCGTCGCGAGATCCAGGCGCTGTGCGATCTGGACCATCCGGGAGTCGTCCGGGTGCGCGCCCACGGCATGGCAGAGGGGCGCCCGTGGTACGCCATGGATCTGCTCTCCGGCGACACCTACGCTTCGTTGCTCGACGCCGTCTGGCCGATGCTGCACGACACCAGCGGGGAGAGCAGCATCGAGACGGCCCAGGCGACACCGGTACGGGATCCTCGCAGTGACCGGTCGGCGGTGGACGATCCGAAGGCCGAAGGCGAGGGTTCTGGCGGCACCGGGCCGCCGGAGGTCGACGACTCTCTGCCGGCGGGGCGCGGTGATCAGCTGCAGGAGCACCGGCGTGAGGTCTGCGGCGGCGACCTGCCGCGCCTGCTCGAGCCACTGGCCGCCATCTGTCCGCCGCTCGCCTACCTGCACGGAAGAGGGGTCGTACACCGCGACCTCAAGCCGCCGAACGTCTTCCTCGCCGGGAGCGGTGCCGTTCTCGGCGATTTCGGCGTCGTCTACCGCTCCGGCAGGGGCCTCGGGCGGGAGGTCCTCGACGTCAGCCAAGCGGGGATCGGCACCATCGCCTACATGGCGCCCGAGCAGATCCGTGGCAGGACCATCGACGCCCGCGCCGACCTCTACTCGCTCGGCTGCATGCTCTACCAGGCGCTCACCGGCAGGCTGCCCTTCGAAGGGCCGCAGGCCGAGGTGCTGACCGGTCACCTGCGCGTCCTGCCGCGACCGCCCTCGGAGCTGGTGTGGGGAGTTCCGGCGGAGCTGGAGGAGCTGACGCTGCGTCTGCTCGAGAAGGACCCGCGGCGGCGGCCGGGCTACACCGTGGACGTCGGACGGGTTCTGCGGCGCCACCTGCCGACCACTCCGAGCGGCGACCCCGAGACCGACCCCGAGCACGAGGCCGAGCCCTACCTGTACTGGCCGTCGCTGGTGGAGCGAGACGAGCTGTGCGCTCGCATCGGCGAGCAGGTGCGTCGCGGCTGGGCCGGCGACGCGGCCGTCGTCGCGGTTTCCGGGCCCAGTGGCTGCGGCAAGACGGCGCTCCTCGGGGAGGTGGCGCGGGGCCTCACCGAGGTCGCCCAGGTGGTCGCCCAGGGCGCCGGCAGCGAGCTGCCGGTGGAGACCACGGCCGATCGGGCGGCGCTGCTCGAGCCGCTACGGCCGCTGCTCCGGGCGATTGCCGACCACTGCTCGGCGGGCGACGAGGCCGAGCGCCGCCGGCTGCTGCTGGAGCACGGCGCCGCCCTGGGACGGTACGAGCCCTCGCTGCTGGCGTGCCTGCCCGAGGGTGCCTCGCCGGCCCCGGATCTGCCGGCGGAAAGTGAGCGGAGCCGTCTCTACGAAGCCCTGATCGCCACCCTGAGGGCCTACGGCGAGGGACGGCGGATCCTCGTGGTCCTCGACGATCTCCACTGGGCGGACGAGATCACGCTGGGCTTCCTGAGCTTCCTGGTCGAGCGCCGCGAGTCGGTGCCGGGTGTCGTGGTGCTGGCGAGCTGTCGTCGCGAGGCCGCCTCCGACCAGCTCGTCGAGCTGCTGACGCTGCCGCGGGTCGGCCACCTCCAGGTGCCGCCCCTCTCCGAGGAGGGCGTCCTGAACCTGGTCTCGGAGATGCTCGCGGCGCGCCAGCCGCCGCACGATCTGGCTCGGGTGCTGCTCGACCGCTCGGACGGCAGCCCTTACCTGGTCATCGAGTACCTCGGTGCGCTGGTGCGTCACCGGGTCGTGCGGCGCCAGACCGGCGGCAGCTGGAGCTGGGACGCGGACCGGGCGAAGGCCCTGCTCGCCGAGGCCCAGCCCGAGTCGGTGCGCGGCCTGGTCTCGCAACGTCTGCGGCCGATCCCACTGTCGGCGCAGCCGGTGCTCGAGACCGCCGCGGTGCTCGGCAGGGAGTTCGACGCCCAGCTCCTGATGCGCGCCTCGAGCGGGATCACCGCGGCCGCCTTCGATCGCGCCGTGAACGAGCTGATCGGCCTCAGCGTCCTCGAGGACGTCGGCCGCGGCCGCCTGCGCTTCGTGCACGACCAGCTGCGTGCCGCCGCCGGCGAGCAGCTCAGCCACGACCGGCGGCGCACCCTGCACCGGACGGTGGCGGAGACGCTCGAGGCGACCGAGGATCGGGCCGGCGCCCCGGACGAGGTGCTGGGCGACCACTGGAGCGGTGCCGGCGAGACGGCACGGGCGCTGGATTACTGGGAGCGTGCCGCCGACTCGGCGATGCGGCGGTTCGCGGCGCGGCGCGCCATCGCCCTCTACGGGGCGTTGCTGGAGCACGCCGAGGCCACCGTCGACCCTGTCGGCCCTGTCGATCCCCTGCGCCGGGCGCGCTGGCACCGTCAGCTGGCGGAAGCCCATCTCGCCAGGGCCGAGCACGACGACTGCGTGCGCAGCGCCCGGCTCTGCCTGGCCGCGCTCGGCGCGCAAATGCCCGCCACCGCGGCCGGCTGGTGGCTGCACGGGGCGATGCACGGCGTGCGACAGCTCTGGCGTCGCCGCGCCGGCAACACTCCCGACCTGGCGCCGGCCGAAGAGGCGGGACGCTGCGAGGAGGCGTACCGCGTGCTCCGCATCGTCGCGCGCAGCTTCTACTGGCGCAACGAGGTCGCGCCGGCCCTGGCGACGACCTTCCGCTCCGTCAACCTGGTCGAGCGTCTGCCACCCGGCGCCGACCGCATGGTGTCGTACTCGATGGCGGCCGGGATCTCGCAGCTCCTGCGGGCCGGGAGACTGAGCGAGCAGTACTACACGCTGGCGCTCAACTGCGAGGGCGCCGACGAGGAGCCGGTGGGATACGCCGAGGCGCTGAACTCGCTGGGCGTCATCCGGCTCGGAGCGGGGCGTTGGATCGAGGCGCGCGCCGCGCTCGAGGAGAGCGAGCGGCTGACCCGGGAGATGGGGTACCGCGTCCTCTGGGAGACCAACGTGATGACCTTGGCGACCATGGACGATCTGCTCGGCGGAGTCGAGCGGGCGCTGGGCGGTTTCGTCGAGGCGTTCGACAGCGCTTCGAGAGGCAACCGTCAGACCCTCGCCTGGGCGCTGCTCGGGGCGCTGCGATGTCACCTGATGACCGGCAACCTGGAGCTCGCCCGGGAGTGCATCCGTCGCCTCGAAGAGCTGCGCCTGTCGGAGGGAGACGATCCCGACGCCTCGCTGCTCACCTGGAGGGCCTATTCGGCCTGGCTGGCCGGTGACCGGGAACCTGCCGGCGAGTGGCTCGAGGCCGCTCAGGCGGCGTGGACCAACCGGCCGGTGAACTACTCGGCGTACACCTTCCTGGCGGCCGGGCACGAGGTCTGTTGGCAGATGTCGGTGGACGGCCTGGGGCGCGGTGCCGAGGCTGGATCCCGAACGTCCCGGTGGTGGGCGGCGGCACTGTCGCGCCAGGCCAGATTCCTCCGCCGGTGCGCGGCGACCTTCGAGATCGGGCGCTCGGCGGCGTCCCGGGCGCGCGCGCACCTGGCCCTGCATCGTGGCAGCGTGGCGGCCGCGCGAGACCATCTGCGGCGGAGCATCACGGAGGCAAGAGATCTCGAACAGCCGGCCGAGGAAGCCCGGGCGCTGACCGACATCGCCTGCTTCGGCCAGTTGTCGAGAGACGAGAGCCTCGACCTCCTGCGACGCGCCGTACAGGCTTTCGACGATCTCGGGCTGCGGCCGGAACGGCGGAGGGCTCGGGAGCGACTCTCCCGGCTGGAGCGCGGAGGCTGAGGCGGGACAGAGTGAAGCCGGGTGAAGAACCGCCTCTCGCCGCCTGTAGCGTGAGCCGGAGGCGAACGGTGAGTCGCTGAGGAGCGGAGAGGCGTCAGAGCAGTGGCGTCAGAGCAATGGCGTGAGAGCAGTGGCGACAGAGCAGAGGTCGCAGGGCACACCGTCATTCTTCCGCTCTCACCGCCTGTAGCGTGAGCCGGAGGCGAACGGTGAGTCGCTGAGGAGCGGAGAGGCGTCAGAGCGTGGTCGCAGACCACGCCGACGCATCTCCGCTCTCAAACCCGTCGGTGAAGATCGCCTCGGTGCTGAGCACGGCGAGCGCGTCGGAGGTGTTCCCGGCGACATACAGGTGCACGCCACCGGGATCCAGCGCCATCGCGCGCGGAAGGTTCATGCCGATCGGACCAGGGTCGAATTCGCATTCGCCGTCGAGAAACGTGAGCGCTCCACTGGCGCTGTCGCGGGCGAACATCGCCACACCGTTGTCCTCCCAGTTCTTGGTGACGAAGACGCGCTGACCGTCGCCGCTCACCGCCAGAAACGACTCGGCATCGGCTCCGAAGAAGCTCGTCGGACAGATCCGAAAACCGCCGATTCGCTGCAGCCAGGTGAGCTCGCCGGTCGCGGGGTTGCGATCGAAGACGGCGATCCAGTCGTTGCCGTTGCCACTCGGTCCTCCGATCGTGTCCACCTCGCTCGCCGCGTAGACGTGCTGGCCGTCGGGAGTCACAGCCACGGCCGAGACCTGGTCGAGCCCGTCGACGGTGTTCTGCCCCTGCACATCCCCTTCGCCGTATGAGTCGACGAACAGGAGGCCAGTCTGTGCTGAGTCCCACTCGAAAACGGTCAGAGCGTCGCTGCCGCCGAAGTTGGCGTTGCTCCCTGACGCGACGTAGACGTGCAGGTCGTCCGGGCTTACGGCGACCGACAGCGGCCGGTCGAGGCCGGTGAGGCCGCCCAGCCCGTTCTTCTCGACGTCTTCGAAGGAGAGCGCGCCAGTCGCCGAGTTGCGCGAGAAGGCGGCCAGCGCGTCCTCGGCGCGCCCGACGGCGAAGAGGGCGCTGCCGTCGGAGGTCATCGCCAGCGACTCGACTCCATCGAGGCCGTCGACGCCGCCCTGTCCGTCGACAACGGAGGCGAGGAAGTTCAGAGCACCGGTGCCGGGGGCCCGCGCGAAGATGCCGATCGCATCGTCAGAGGACCCCGCGGTGTATACGTGGAGGCCATCCGGGCTCACCGCGACGCTGCGACAGGAGAGCAGGCCGTCGGCAGTCCCAGGGTCGTTGGTGTCGTCGTCGTCGAACAGGACCTGCACGAACTCTAGTGAGCCGTCAACATGGCGCGAGAACACGGCGATCGCGTTGTCGTCCTCGTCACCCGAGGCGATGTTGTTGACTCCCGAGCAGGCGTAGACGTTCTCGCCGTCCGGACTCACCGCTGTCGCCCAGGCGAAGTTCCGGCCGTCGATCGTGCTCGAGCCGCTGGCCTGATCGTCGAAGTAGGCGGCCACCGACTCGAGGTTCTGCGCCTGCAGGGCGCCGGCCATCACGGCCCCGGCGATGAGGACGACGCTGGCCGATTGCACGGTTGCTGATTCCACGGCGGGTCACCTCCCGACTCGACTGAGTCATTGCGGTCCGTAGCCGAGGCCGCGCCGCGTCCGGGCGCTGGTAGCTCGACCCTACAGGACGAGGCGCGGAACAGAGTCTCAGGGGACACCCGGACACGATCGGCGCGTGACACCGGAGTGCTTCAGTAGCGCCGAACCGCAGGTCGTCGATCGGCCAGGAAGTGCCTATCCTTGAATCTCGGCTCAGCGACGCCCTAGGATGCGGACCTTCGCCGGCTTGCCACCCAGCGACTGGGCGTCGTAGCGCAGCACGATCTTCTCGATCACCCGGTCGTGCCCGACGACGTCGATCACCCGGCTCTCGTCACCGGCCGGGATCACCCGGCGCAGCTCGACCTCCTGGGTGGTGCCGTTGGCGAAGTGGATCTCGACGTCGCGGAACTCGACGCCGCGCTGACGCACCTGCAGCTTGATCGCCTTGAAGTCGCCGCGCCGCGCGGTGACCCGCACCGTGTCGGTCTCGACCCGGTCGCTGACCGACTTCTGGCCCAGCAGGGTCCACTTGCCGGCCTTGTGGCGTGGCTGGGCCTCCAGGGTCGGCGCCACCAGGCCCAGCAGGAGGACGACGGTGAGGATTCGCGACGTCCACTGGCGGGCGCCGCGCCGCGGGTGCATGGAGATACGGGTCGTCGGGGTTCGGGTAGCGGCGGCGGTCTGATCCGTCATGGCAAGGGTTCTCCTGGTGCTCGTTCTCGTGGGGGCGCCGTCGAGCCGCACAGCTCTCGGCGCTCACTTCCCATACGCAGAACGGCGGGAGAACGCGGTAGCGAAGGGTGTCAGGAGTTGGTAAGGCGCTCGCCGCTGAGCCGGGCTACTCTGCGTCCCCCTCGGCGTCCCCTTGGCTCTCGCCGGCACCGTTCTCGAGCGCCTCGCGCTCCAGGATGCGCGCACCGCGCAGGATGTTGCCCATCGCGTAGTTGCCCTCGTGGCAGGCGTACTCGAAGACCTTGCCGTCGGTGATCGGCCAGGTGAAGTCGCCGGTCCAGGGCGCGGTCCAGCGGGCCGGGTCCTCGACGGTGAACTCGTAGTGCAGGGTGTCGCGGTCGACACGGGTGAAGCGCTCGACGACGTGCAGGGTGGCGGTGGTGCCGAAGAAACCGGGATTGGGCCGGAAGTTGGTGGTGTCGACGACCAGCGTGTCGCCCTCCCAGCGGCCGATCGAGTCGCCGAGCCAGAAGGTCATCTCGGGCGGAGCGTGCTCACCTCCGATGCGGACCGTGCGCACGTCGTGCACCATCTCGTTGAGGATCAGCACCTCGTCCTCGGTCTGCACGATGCGTTTCAGGTTGTTGTAGAGCGACGGCAGCGCCGGCACGGTGGAGGCGAAGCTGGTGAGGCAGCGGTCGGAGGTCGGGCGGCTCTCGGGTCCGTCGTAGGGGCCCGGGCCCTCCCAGTCGACCCAGAAGGCGGTGCCCTCGTCGCCGCGGAACTGGCGCAGCAGCTGACCCATCTGGGCGCGCGCCTCGGGAGTCATCGGCGGCCGACGCCCGTTCGCGGGGTCGGTGAGGATCGAGGTGCGGAACTTGCCGTCGACCATCACCACCGAGTCGCCGCTGTCGATCCAGAAGTCGTTGTAGCCACCGACCTCCCCGGCGCCGGAGATGCCGCGCTGCGAGTCGTCGAGCCCGACCGGTGGCGCGCCGCCGACCTCAGGGGCGGCCCGGTTCGGGTCGCTGCGCTGGGAGCGCTTGGCGCTGTAGGCGCGCTGCTCGTCGACGATCTCCCGGGCCTGTTCCGGAGTCAGGTAGAGATTCTCCCCGAACTCGGCGGGGCGCTCGAGCGGGGTCAGCGTCGCGATGTCGTAGGTGCCCGACAGGTCGGGTCGGCCGTCGGGCATGCGGGGGACGTCGCCGCCCTCGCCGCCGGCTGCCGAAGCGATGGCGAGGACGAGGAGCAGCCCGGGGATCGCGGCGAGGATCGACCGAGTGGATCTCGGGGCGGAGGGTCTCTCGGCTGGCTCGGGATGCATGGCTCTTCCTCCCTGGACTCTGGTGGCGCGTGCTCCGAGCATACGGGAGCTTTCCCGCCGAGAGCGCCTACGAGCTGGCACGGAGGGCTCCTGGGTACAACTCCGTATGGAGACCGAGGGCCCAGGACGAGAGACTGAGCTCATGGACGCACTGGATCTGCCTGCGGTGAGCGAGCTCGAGATCGTGGTCGTGGGTCCCTCGAGCCTGGCGCGAGAGGCGTTGGGGTCTCTGCTGGAGCACGAGCTGTCGGCGCGCCTGCACAAGGTGGAGGACGGTGCCGGCGCGCTGCGCCTGCTCGACGAATGCCAGCCTTCCGCCCTCTTCGTTCTTTCCGACGAGCTCGACGGGCTGCACAGCGAGCTGCTGCGCTCGCTGCGCGCGGCGATGCCGGAGAGCTCACAGCTCGTCTGGATCGGCTGCGATCGCGAGGTCGAGGAGCCGCCGGAGATCGTCGACGCGGCGCTCAGCCTGCACGACGCCCCGGACGCCCTGTTCGCTCCACTCGAAGGCCGACCGGAGCCGCGACCTCGGCGGTGGTGCGAGTCCGCCGCCGAGGCGCTCGGTGCGCTCACCGAGCGTGAGCTGGTGGTGCTCGATCGGATGGCGCGTGGCATCACCTCGAATCGAGGGTTGGCGACGGAGCTCGGCGTGTCGGAGAACACCGTGAAGTTCCACGTCCGCAACATCCTCGGCAAGCTCGGCCTGCACAAGCGGGCGCAGGTCGTCGCCTACGCCCTCTCCCGCCGGGATCCGGGGTGGAGGAGCGCAGCCGAGGCGAAGCGCGAGATGCAGCGGGCCGGCTGACCGACGCCGGCTCGTGGCTAGCCGCCGCCGCCCTCGCTCGCCACCGCTCCTTCAGAGCCGCCCGGTCCGCGCACGAGGCGCCAGACCACCATCGCGCTGCCGAGGGCCACGAGTGCCGCTCCGGCCAGGAAGAGGCTGAAGAAGGTGGGCGTGCTGGCGGTCAGCGTGACCGCCTCGATCAGCAGGCCGACGGCGACGAGCAGCGACGGCAGACCACCGACGGCGTGGTGGTGGCGCGTCACTCGGGTAGCTCCCAGACGCCGAGCGCCTCGAGCTCGTCGACGCCGTGCGCCGGGCCGTGGCAGTCGAGGCAGGAGGCCTCGCCGCTGTCGAGCTCGGCGGCGATCTCGCCGTGCAGCTCGCTCTCGACGAAGCGACGCGCGCCGCCGTGGCAGTGCAGGCACTCGCGGTTGGCGTAGGGCTGGTAGAGCTCGAGCGGCTGCTCGGCGGTGCCGGTGACGTTGACCCAGAGGTGCTTGGCGCCGGTGATCTTGGCGTCGAAGCCGCCGAACATCGTGTAGGTGGTGTGGCAGACGTAGCACGCCTTCTCGCGCGGCACGTAGCGGTTCTGGTAGTGCACCGCCGCGAGCACCACGTCGCTGTCGGCCAGCAGCGAGCGGCCGTATGGCTCCATGATGTGGCAGGAGAGGCAGAACTCCGTCGACTGGGCCCGCTGGAGGTGATCGCGCGCGCCGACCGCGGTGAGGCTGAGGGGCGCCAGCACCAGGACCACGAGGGCGACGATGCGGCCGCTGCGGGTCCGGGTGTGCGCAGGATCGGAGCGCACCAGGAGGACGATCCCGGCCACCGTCAGGCAGGCTGCGACGAGCAGGCTCTCGGCGAGGGTCACGGTCGGTGCAGTTTCTCGAAGAGGTTCGTGCGATGGAGGTCAGCTGCCGGGGAGCGAGGCCAGCCAGTCGAGGATCGCCTGCAGCTCCTCGTCGCTACCCTTGAACTTCGCCTTGTGCTTCTCGCCGTCGATCGTCGTGCTCTGCTTGAGGAAGGACTTGAGCGCCTCGCGATCGGCGGTCGGCGCGGCCTTGCCGAGGTCGGCTCCCACCATCGAGGCCACCTTGACCGAGTGTTCGATGCCCTGGCCGGCGACGGAGTGGCAGCGGGCGCAGCCCTGGTCGACGAACAGCTTCTTGCCGGGAGCCTCCTCTCCGGCGAGTGCGGGAGCCGCCGCGACCACGAGCGAGAGCGCGGCGAGCAGGGCCAGGCGCGCCACGCGATGCGGCCGGATTGCATTGGTGGTCATCGATCGAACCTCCTGGACTCCTGGTGACTTGGCTGACGTGGGTCAGTTCCAACGGTATCCCAGCGACAGCTCGAGGATGTCTGCGTCGTAGTCGTTGAGCGACAGCAGCGACTCGGAGTAGTCGATGGTGCGCAGCCCGAGATGCACGAGATAGGCCTCGCCGAGCGCGACCTCGACGAAGGCCCGATGGTCGTCGCGCTCGAGCTCGAAACTGCCGTTGGCTTCGTAGCTGCGCAGATCGAGCCCCAGACGCACGCGGTCGTTGGCGCGCACGGTGGCATGACCGCGCAGCAGCCCGGTGTCGCTGTCGTAGGCGACCGGTACGAGGAAGGTGGCGCCGTCGAGCTCCGGTCCGATGCTGCGCTGGGTGTCGACGTACCGGTAGCCGAGCCCGATCTCGTAGCGGTCCGTCTGGCGTCCGACGTCCAGCTGCAGGCTGTCCTGGTCGGCGACCCAGGTGGTGGCGTCGTTCTCCACCTCCTGGATGCGCGCCTCGCCGGAGACGAAGAACCCGCCGTCGAGCCGCGCCCGCCCACGCACCGTGAGCCTGGTGCGGTCGGTGGGTGAGGTGAGGGTGAAGGGATCGTCGATCGAGCTGCGCTCCAGATTGGCGCCCAGCGACAGAGTCGGCCGCGGCGACCAGGCCAGCCGCAGGAAGCCGCCCGTGTGGTCGGTGGAGACCTCGTGCCGGCCGCTGTCGCCGTCCTCCACCAGCTCCGAGGTCACGTCGCGGCTCTCGACCAGGGCGCCGAAGGTCACGGTCAGGTCGCTGGTCGCCGCCACCTGCAGGCCGGCCTCCAGCGACGTGGTCTCGATCTGCCAGCCGCTGAGGTTCTCGCCGGCGCCGAAGCGCTGGTCGGCATCCTGATCGAGATCGCGGTGGCCGACGCCGCCGACCAGGGCCCAGCGCTCGTTGAGCAGGTAGGAGAGCTCGGCCTCCAGCAGGGTGGTCTGGCGGTCGAAAGAGGCGTCTCCGGTCGTGGTGTCGCTGTAGAAGGCGCCGGTGAAGGTCGTGCCCTGGGCCTCCTCGTCGAAGCGGGCGTCCTGTTCCAGGTCGAAGACCAGCGCCGAGAGATCGATCGCCAGGCGGTCGTTCGGCCGCAGGTTGTAGGCCACCCGATGCTCGTAGGTGGTGAAGTCGTAGGGCTGGTCGAGGAAGTAGAAGTCGAGCGTCGTGCCGTTGGTCGGGTTCTCGCCGAGGGAGAAGCCCGGCAGGAAGGTGAAGAGCAGGTTGTCGTACTCGCGCACCGTCTCCGAGAGGGTCAGCACCGATCCGTTCGAGAACCTGTGGGTCAGCGCCGCGCCGAGTGCGTTCATCGACTCGTCGATGCGCTGATCGAGCTCGAACTCGTCGCGCGAGATGTCGAACACCGTCGTCTGTTCTCCGCGCTTGGTGAAGCGGTCGAAGAACACCTTCAGACTGGTGTCGCGGTCGAAGAACAGATCGAGGGCGACCCGGTCCTGCACCCGTTCGAAGTCGAAGTGGTGCAGGTCGCCGAGGTTGGAGAGGCTGACCACGGCGTCGGCCGGATCGATCAGGAAGTCCTCGTAGAAGTAGCTCGACTCGCGGCGCTGGACCTGGAGGTCGTAGCGCCCGAACTTGCGAACACGGAGGTCGAAGCCCTCGTACGGGTCGCCGCCGAAGTCGTTCATGTCGACCTGAACCAGGTCGACGAGCTCACTGCCGGGCACCAGCTCGAGATGCAGCGCGAACAGGCGGGCGCCGTCGTCGAGGTCGACGTGCTGACGGTACTTGCCTTCGGCGCCGCTGACGTCGGTGGAGCGCCAGCCCAGCCGCACGTTGCCGGAGAGCTTGGCGCCGTCGTCCTGGGCCGTCGCCGCCTGAGGCAGGCCGAACAGAGTCGGTACGGCCAGCAGGGTGGCCGAGAGCAGGCCGGGGAGCGTCGTCTCGATCTTCATCACTGCAGGAACCCGGGATGCAGGTTGGAGCCGTGGATGGTCACGTGGCAGTTGGTGCACTGCGTGGTCTCGTTGAAGCGCGCGTGGAAGCCGGGCAGCGCCAGGTGGCAGCTGGTGCACAGCTCGGCGGTGCTCTGGAAGGTGAGCTGGTGACGGTTCGGCCCGCCGTGCGGCTCGTGGCAGG
This sequence comes from Acidobacteriota bacterium, assembly GCA_003388555.1. GTDB lineage: Bacteria > Acidobacteriota > Thermoanaerobaculia > Multivoradales > Multivoraceae > QQVD01. The sequence goes on from QQVD01000050.1 coordinate 83,471, forward strand.
AGGTACAGCCCTCGACGATGGAGGAGCCGTGCTCGAAGACGAAGGGCCCTGCCTTGTCGACGTGGCAGTCGGCGCAGGCCTGCTGCTTGAATCCGCCGAGCGCCACTCGGGTCGCCGGCGCGTGCGGGTCGTGGCAGGCGGTGCACTCCATCGTGCCCTGCTCGATCGGGTGGGCGTTCACCGCCCGGAAGTCGGAGAAGGAGCCGGCGTGGCAGCCGGCGCAGGTCGCCGAGGGGCGGCCGACCAGATCGGCCGCGAGCAGCGGTGCGGTCTCGATCTCGCCGTGGGTGCTGTGGCACGAGGTGCAGTCGAGGCCGGCCTTGGCGTGCTCGGAGCGGTCGAACCGGGGATGGGCGGCGCCGTGGCAGCTCTGGCAGGTGCGCGAGCGCTGCTGCGCGGTCGAGTCGGTGGAGAAGGCGTAGACCGGCGCCTCGCCTCCCGACTCGGCGTGCTCGACGCCGCCGGCGTGGCACGCGACGCAGCCCTCCTCGCCGCCGTCGCCCCAGTGCGAGCTCCCGTCGAGCAGCACCGAGTGCGGTCGGCCCGCGAGAGAGGCGACCATGTCGTCGTGGCAGTCGGCGCACAGGCCGGCGCCCGAGGTGTCGGCGGCAGCCGCGACGACGGCGCCGGCGCTGCCGGCGGCGAGCGCCGGCCCGGCCCCGGCCGCGATCCACCAGCTGAGTGCGCCGACGGACGCCGCAGCGGCCGTCAGCAGGGCGAGGGTCGGCCAGCGCGGCGGCGGGTCACCCGGTGACGCGGCGTTTCGACGCAAGGATCGATCCTCCCTCTGTGGCGTTCTCGTCTCGGACTTCGGAGATGCCCCTCAGGTTGCCACGCCAGGCAGTGGGCGCGCGCCACCCGTTCGGGTGGTTGTGTCACGGAACTGTCACGAGCCCCCGTGCCAGAGAGACGACTCAGAAGTAGCTCTTCACCGCCACCCAGACGGTGAGCGGCAGGCTGCCGTATTCGCTCCCCGGGTCGCCCGAGCCGGCGAACACACCCGCGAGGGCGGTGGCCTCGTCGCTCAGCGACCAGCTCAGCGCCGGCTGCAGCAGGGTCGAGCCGTCGCTCCAGTTGTGCAGCAGGGCGGCCGAGAGGCCGAGCAGCGGCGTCGCCTGCAGGCCGAGGGAGAGGCCGCTGTACTCGCGGCCGAGCGAGACGATCTCACCGCGCTGCAGCCGGTCGGAGGCGGCCAGGCGCGCGTAGCCGGCGACGCCGCGGGCGCCGAAGCCGCTGTACGACTGCTCGAAGGTGAGGCTGAGCCGTGGCGTCAGCAGCCGGTCGATCCCCAGGGTGGCGCGCCAGAAGCCCGGGGCGTCGTCGCCGGGCTCGGTGTGCACCGCCTCGCCGCGCAGGCCGTAGCCCCGCGCGTCGCCGGTGACGAAGCCGCCGAGCACGGTGTCGCCGTGGAAGCGACCGCCGAGCACGCCGAGATCGGCGCCGCCGAGGTGGAAACGGCCGAGCCCGCCCCAGCTCCACGCGCCTTCGCCCTCGTCGGCGGAGCAGGTCGAGGGGCAGGCAGCGGCTCCCTGCGGCGCCGCGATCAGCTCGACCTCGGACAGGGCGCCGACGGGAAGCACCAGCCGCACCGCGTCGACGCCCGGCTTGTAGTCGCGGTCGACCGCCGCCGGCGCGAACGGGCCGAAGAGGTCGAGCGCGGGCCAGAAGTAGTTGACCCCCCAGGTGATCGGCTGGCGCCCGACGGTGAGGCGGAAGCGCGGATGATCGAGGCGCAGGTTGAGGCGGTCGATCGAGGCGCCGAGCGCGATCCCTTCGCGCTCGAGGCCGCGGCCGCCGAGAGAGGTCGAGAGGTCGAGCCTGCGGTGGCCGAGCCTGTCGCCCACCGCGCCGGCGGCGCCGCTGCCGGGCGCTCCGCTCCCCGGAGGAGAGATCGCGGCGAGCAGACCATGCACCTCGAGGCTGAGCTCGAGGGGCGAGCGCGCTCCGGCCTCGAAGGTGCGCTCGTGCACCAGGCGCACGGCGCCGAGCTCGACGTCTCGTCGCGCTTCGATCTCCTCGACCACGGTGAAGAGGAAGAGCCGCGCGCTGCCTCCGAACAGCGCCTCGCTGGCCGGGGCTGGGGCCGTGAGCAGGCAGCCGCCGACGAAGGCCAGGACGGTGGCGAGCCGGCTCTTCCCGGGCTGGCGGCGCTGCCCGCCGCAGCCGCGCTCAGCGCCGACGGTCATCCGAGATCGCGCCATCGACGAGCTCGACGATGCGCCGGGCCCGGCGCATCACCCGCGGATCGTGGGTCGAGAACACGAAGGTGACCCCGCGGTCGCGGTTGAGGCGCTCCATCACGTCGAGCAGCTTCTCGGCGGTCTCGGAGTCGACGTTGGCGGTCGGCTCGTCGGCGAGCACCAGGGCGGGATCGGAGGCGATCGCCCGGGCGATGGCGACGCGCTGCTGCTGACCTCCGGAGAGCTCGGTCGGCTTGCGGTCCTCGAGCCCCTCGAGCCCGACCTCGGCGAGCAGGCCCATCACCCGCCGGCGCCGCTCGGCCGCCGGGACCCCCTGCACCCAGAGCACCATCTCGGCGTTCTCGTAGGCGGTGAGCACCGGCATCAGGTTGTAGGCCTGGAAGACGAAGCCGATGCGGTCGCGGCGCAGCTCGCTGAGCCCTCTGCGGTCGAGCCGTGAGAGGTGCTGCCCGTCGACCTCGATCTCGCCCGAGGTGGGGCGGTCGAGGGCGCCGATCAGGTTGAGCAGGGTGGTCTTGCCGGATCCGGAGGGCCCGCAGAGGGTCATGAAGGCGCCACGCTCGACGTCGAGGTCGATGCCGCGCAGGGCGTGCACCTCGACCGACCCCTGGCGGTAGACGCGCGTCACCTCGCGGGCCGTGGCGATCGGCGAGGTGCTGGTCGCCGCCTCCTCTGCCGGGGATCTTCTGTTCAAAGGGGATTCCTCCAGAGTGCCTGGCATGGGCTGCTCGCCGTCACACCAGCTTGATCGCTTCCACCGGCTCGACGCTGCTCGCCCGCCAGGCCGGGTAGACGCCCGAGGCGAGCACCGCGGCCACGGCGAGCACCGCGATCAGCGCGGCGTTCTCCGGGAAGATGCCGACCCTGAGCACCGGAGACATGCCGACGCCGGCGACCTCCATGCCCTGCTCGCCGAGCATCGCCGTCATGTCGATGCCGTGGCGCGCCAGGTAGAGGTAGGGGCCGATCGTCACCAGGGCGCCGAGCGCCAGACCGATCAGCGCCAGGATGAGGCTCTCCAGCATCACCAGGCGGAAGAGTCGCGGCGAGCTCCAGCCGATGGCGCGCAGGATGCCGAACTCGCGCATGCGCTCCATGACGCCGACGAAGAGCGTGTTGAAGATGCCGGCCGCGACCAGCAGCGCGATCAGCGCCTCCATGAACAGGGCGCCGCCGACCTTCATCGCCACGAAGGTGGCCAGCTCCGGCCGTCCTTCGCTCCACGGCAGCACCGCGACCTCGTCGAGTCTGCCGCCGAGCTCGCCAGAGACGCGGTCGCTGTCGCGCTGGTCGTGGACGAACACCGCCACCTCGGTGGCCTCGTCCTCTTCGAGAGCCAACGACCGGCGCAGCGCGTCGAGCGGCAGCAGGAAGATCGCCGCGTCGAGCGACGGCACGCCCGTGGTCACCGTGCCGCGCAGCCGCGCCAGTCCGCTGACGATCTCGCCGCTCGTGTCGGTCAGCGTGTAGACGATTCGATCGCCCTCACGGGCGCGCAGGTTCTCGGCCAGGCGGGCGCCGAGCAGCACCGCGTTGTCGCCGCGCACGAACTCCTCGGGCAGCTCGGTGGCCTCGAGCAGGGCCAGGGTCTCGGCGGTCTCGCGCCGTGGATCGAAGGCGATGAAGCCGGCGCCGTAGCTCTCGTGGGCGGTGCTCACCATCGCCTGACCGGCGACCCGCGGCACGGCGCCGCGCACCTGCGGCAGCTCGAGAGCAGCGGCGACGAGGGTCTCGACGTCGCCGAGGTGGTTGCGCAGCGTCGGCGACTCGGCGTGGGCCGGATGCTGGATCGAGACGTGGCCGCCGCCGAGTCGGGCGGCGAGATCGATCGTCTCGCTCCAGGCGCGGTCCTGCATCGCCGTCATCAGGATGGCGAGGAAGAAGCCGAGCACGATGGAGGCCAGCGTGATCAGGGTGCGGCGCCGGTTGCGCCACAGGTTGCGCCAGGCGAAGGAGGTGAGCGAGTTGTGCACGGTGGCCAGAGGGATCGAGGACGGTCGAGGGATGGTGGGGACGCTTCGGCGGGCCGGTCCTACTGGTGGCGCATCGCCTCGAGTGGGCCGATGCGCGCCGCCTTGAAGGCGGGATAGAGGACGGCGAGGAGGACCAGCAGGAGCAGCACCCCGATCGGTCCGGCGAAGGTCATCGGCGTCACCGCGGAGTACCACACGGTCTGCATCGTGATCCCGGCGACGCTGGCGCCGCCGATCGCTCCGACGTCGATGCCGTTGCGGGTCAGCCAGAAGAGGCCGGGAACGCTCAGCGCCACGGCGATCGCGACCGCCAGGGCGGTGACCAGCGCCGCCTCGGAGACGAGCAGCCCGAAGACGGTGCGCGGCTGCATGCCGATCGCCTTGAGCACCCCGAGCTCCTTCAGGCGCTCGAAGACCGCCATCAGCATCGCGTTGAGGATGAGGATGGCGATCGCCAGGTAGACGATGACGAACACCACCAGGATCATGCTGCGGGTGGAGTCGACCATCGTCGCCATCGTCGGCAGCAGCTCGCGCCAGCTCACCACCTCGGCCTCGGGAGCCACCTCGGCGGCGATCCGGCCGACCTCGAGCCTGGCGGTCTCGAGGGGCAGGTCCTCGGGCCGGCGCACGATCAGGCGATGAGCATCGCCCCGGTGCACGAAGAGCTCCTCGAAGGCGTCGCGCGAGAGGAAGATCCCGGCCCGGTCGGTGGCCTCGCTGACGATCGCCAGCACTCCACGCACCTGGTAGAGCTCGTTGGCGGTCGAGCCGTCGGCGGCCTGACCGAGCACGATGAGCTCGTCGCCGACGCCGACGTCGAGGGCGCGTGCGAGGCGATTCCCGATCACCACGCCGTACGGATCGTCCACCGAGAGCCAGGCGCCCTCGGCAACGGAGTCGGAGATCCGGCTCGCCGTCCGATCGCGCTCGAGATCGATGCCGATCAGCATCGCGCCGGCGGAGGCCTCGCCGGACGCCGCGAGACCCCCGGCGAGGCGGCGCGGCGCCACCCGGTAACCGCTCTCCTCGAGCCGCTCTGTCAAGCGCTCGGAGTCGTCCACCGTGGTGTAGAGCGACGGCGCCTCGAGGTACCCCTGGCCGTGGATCTGCAGATCGCCGACCTCGACCTCGACGACGTCGCGCTCGAGGTCGCGCAGGAACCCCTCGACCAGCGAGGTGTAGAGGATCATCACCAGCAGCGCCAGGGTCATCGCCGCCATCGTCACCAGCGAACGGCGACGGTTGCGCCACAGGTTGAGCCAGGCGAACTGGAGCAGCTTGTGCATCGCCGGGTTCCTGGGCCGAGTCCTCTCGAAGCCGAAGCTACTGGCGCAGGGCGCGCAGGCTGAACAGGGCGTCGTCGACCGGGACGTCGAGCTCGAGATCCTCGTAGACCATCTCGGTCATCTCCTCCGATGCATCGGCCGGCACCACCCGCAGCCGCGTCGGCAGCACGCGGCCGCCGATGTCGCGCAGGTCCTCGAAGGTCATCGTGCGGGTGAGCTCGCCGCGCTCGTCGTAGTAGCGGGTCGCCTCGGGCAGGCCGCTGCCGCGATCGACGACGATCTCGACCGCGCCCCACACCACCGGCACGTCCTCGTGGGGAACGCAGCGGATCCGCCACGAGGCATCATCGGTATCGCTGTCGTCCAGGGCGCAGTCGTAGTCCTCGGAGAAGCGCACCTCGCGCACCAGGTCGTTGTTCGAGAAGTGGCTGCCCAGCCACGCCCCCGACATCATCGACGCCGGCACCTTGATCGTGCGGTCGACCTTCGGCAGGTAGTTCCACACCTGGTCGTCGACCCTCAGCGTCGCGGTGCCGCGCTCCTTGGCCGGCGACAGCACCCGCACCAGGCTGCGCTCGGTTCCCTTGGACCACACCTCCAGGCTCAGGGTGCGCTCGAAGCGTCGGGTCTTCACCCGCATCGTCATCGTCGCGTGGCTCGAGTCGCCGCGCAGCAGATCGTCGACGCGCTGGAGGAGGGCACTCACGTCGACCTGGGCCGTCAGCGGAGGCGAGCTCACGACGGCGCACAGCACCAGCATGCCCGCGGTTCGTCTTGCGACCGATGAGGTGCTTCGGGTGCGGCTCACCCCGCCAAGGTAGACCAGCGACGGGCTCAGGGTCAAACCGGTTCTCGCGGTTCACGCCGCGATTCGCGACCTGCGCTGGGAGCCCGGCGGTTGACGGGTGAGAGGGCGCCTGCACGTCTGCAGGGGCAGAGGATGGAGAGAGAGAAAGTGCAACGGCCGCACGAGTGAGGAGGAGGCGATGCTTCGACGAGCACACGGGCAAGAGGGAGATCGCATCGGGCGCGAGGTCCTGGGTCGGCTGGCGCTGCTCTTCGGCTTGATGCTGGGCGGGGCCCTGGCCGCCTCGGCGCAGCCCTACGAAGAGGGCGACTACTGCAACGACGACACGCAGTGTCGAGGCTCTCTGATCTGCGAGGTCGGAGTCTGTACCCGTCCCGCATGCACTAGCGATTCACAGTGCGGATTCAAGAAGATCTGCACCCGGAGCGGCTGCGTCGATGTGGAGTGCAAGAGCAACTCGGAGTGCGGTGGCGGAAGGCTCTGCAACAGCGCGGCGCACGAGTGCGTCGACTGCTTCAACAACACTCAGTGCGGCGATCGGGAGATCTGTTCGTCGATGAGCTGCGTTTCGGTGCAGTGCACCAGTGACAGCCACTGTGCCTTCGCCGAGAAGTGCGCTACGGGCAACACCTGCGCGCCGCGCTGCAGCCCTGGGCAGACGTGGGTCGCGGCGGCGAACGGTTGCGGTGCCTGCGTCACCGCCAGTGCGTCGCGCTGCGGCGGGCCGGGAGACTGCGCGATCGATCAGGTCTGCGGCACGTCGACCGGGCGAGCCGCCAGCGGCTCGGGACCGACCGCCACCGGGCGCTGCATCGACGCCTGCGGCCCGAGGCCCGAGATCGTCGCCCTGCAGCGCGTCTTCCAACGACTGAACCAGCGGTTGCCGTACGTCGTCGACGGCTCTCCGGTGGCGCCCGGCAACCCGCCCTGCCCGCAGTGCCAGGTCGAGATCGACCTGGCGCCCCTGCGCGGCAAGCTGGAGAGCGCACGGGTCGCCGAGCCGGTGACCGTGAAGCTCCTCGACTCGAGGGGAGCGGTTGTCGCCGACCTCGGGACGTTCGCGCCGCAGGGCGGCAACCGGTTCGACCACCTCGCCACACGGCACCGGATCGGTCGTGGGGTGAGCCTGACCGGAGACGGCTGCGGCTATCGCCTCGAGGTGGGCAACCAGCGCGGTCAGACGATGGCGAGCGCCAACGTCTGCCTGGGTTCCGGAAGGCGCTGAACCGCCGCTTCTCGGTCGACCGGGAGAGGCGTCGACCGGGAGAGGCCTGGCCAGGCGGCCCGAGGCCGCCCGGCCGCGCTTCAACGGAGTCTCAGCCGGTAGCTGAACACGAAATTGCGCTTCGGCTGCGGGCGGAAGAAGCTCGCGTTCGAGAACTCGGCGTAGAGCTCGTCGGTCGCGTTCTCCACCGTGACGCCGAGGGTGTGCGAGCTGCGCTGGCTCTCCCAGATCCGGTAGCCGGCGCCGAGGGCGTGCACCGTGAACGACGGGATCACCGGTCCGATCGGGCCGACGACGGCGCCGGGGTCGAGCAGCGTGTCCTGCTCGCCGTTGTGCCGCACCCGGTACTCGAGCCAGTAGCGCCCCGACATCGGCGTGTAACGCAGGTAGGCGGCCGCCTTGTCGGAGTAGGTCTCGCCGGTCGGGCTGTCGGCCGGGCCGCCGATCTCGCTCTCACCGTCGATGCTGGTGTAGTTGCCACCGATCTCGAAGCCGTTGCGGAAGCGGTAGGCGCCCATCACCTCGAAGCCGTCGATCTTCAGCACGTCGGCGTTGCGCTGCTGGACGACGAAGGAGACGCCGCTGCCGGCGATCTGGTCCTGCAGCTCCTGTGGCAGCTGGGCGATCTCGGCGTCGCTGAGGGTGTACTGGATGATCGCGTCCTCGACCTCGCTGTCGAAGTAGAAGGCCTCGAACTGGGCGCGGGCGGTGCGCACCTTGACGCCGAAGTCGACGTTGCTGCTGGTCTCCGACTGGAGGTCCGGGTTGAGGATCTGGAAGCCGATCCCCTCCGGCGTCGGGCCGTTGAACAGCCGCTCGACGATGTTCGGGGCGCGGAACGCCGTGCCGTAGGAGGCGACGAGCTTGACGCTGGGGCGCAGCTCGTAGGTGAGGCCCAACGATCCGACCACGGCGTCGTCGCTGAAGTCGAGGCCGGCGGTGTCGAAGCCGCGCGTCGGGTTGGCCTTCGTCTCGGTGTCGCTGTAGCGCAGGCCGAGCGTCGCCGCGAAGCGGTCGGAGAAGTAGATCTCGTCCTGGACGAACAGCCCGAACGCGGTGTTGGTGGCGTTCGGCGCGTTCGGCACGTCGTCGGTCTCGACGAAGGTGCACTCGAACGGCGGCGGCGGGGTCGCCCCCTGCGGCCCGCAGAGGAAGGAGATCGGGAAGGCGGCACGGAGGATCGTCGTGGTGGTCGAGAAGTCGGTGTTGGTGCTCTCGTCCTCGAACAGCTCGCCGCCCCAGGTGAAGAGCTGCTTCTCGCCGACCGTGGTGGTCAGCTCGGCGCGCGCGCCGACGGTGTCGACATCGCTGAAGTTCAGGGTGTCGGCGAGCACCGACGACGACGGTCCGGGACCGAAGATCGGCCCGATGTCGATGTCGATGTCGTTGACCAGCTCGCGCTCGTTGCTCTGCGAGTAGAGCTTCAGCTCCACCGTGTCGATCAGGTCGAGCCCGGCGCCGAGGTCGACCGCCTGCCAGCCGAGCACGTAGCGGTCGTAGTCCTGGAAGGGGTAGAGGATGCGCACCGAGGTGGCGTCCGAGCCCGGCAGCAGGTTCGGATCGACGAGACCGAACCCGGCCTGGTCGGCGCGGTAGCGGTTGAAGCGGCCATAGACGAGCTGCGAGTCGGTGGCCTGGAAGCTCAGCCGGCCGGAGATCGTGTCGTCCTCGATGCCGCTGTCCTGCACCACGACCTCGTCGGCGAAGCGGATGTCGCCGAAGGTGCCCGACGCGGACTCGAAGTCCTCCGCGTCGCGCGTGGTGGCGCGCAGATGGAAGAAGGCGCGATCGCTGCCGCCCTGCAGGCCGAGCGAGAACCGCTGCTGCTCGTCGGCGGTGGAGTAGCGGGCGTCGAGATCGCCGCCGAGGCGCTGGCTGGTCGGCGCCTTGGTGATCAGGTTGAGCACGCCGCCGATCGCGTCGCTGCCGTAGAGCACCGAGGCGGGGCCGCGCACCACTTCGACGTTCTCGATGGCGCTGACGTCGACCAGCCCGGTGATCTCGCCGAAGTCGGTCTGACGGCGGGCGTTGTTCATCCGCAGCCCGTCCTCGAGGAAGAGCACCCGCAGGCCACGCTGGCCGCGGATGATGGGCCGCGTCTGGTTCGGGCCGACGCCGTTGACGTCGACGCCGACCTGGTCGCGCAGCAGGTCGGTGGCGCTGTCGGGCTGACGGCGGTCGATGGTCTCGGCGTCGAGCACCACCACCGGCTGCGCCACCTCGAAGGTGTCGATCTCGTTGCCGGTCACGGTGACCGTGGTCTCGTCGTAGTAGGAGGCGGCGAGGTCGCTGGCGGGCTCGCCCGGCGGCGGAGCCTGGGCCAGGCCGGCGGAGGCGGAAAGCAGGATGGCTGCCGTGATCGGCAACCCGGGTCGGCGGAGTCGGTGCGTAGCGAGCATGGTGGATATCCTCTTCGGCAGGGCTCGTGCGGTCGCCGCGGCGGAACAGCCGGCGGGCGCACTCGGCCCGGATTGGGGAGATTGTCCGCCCGCGCGGCGCCCGGGGTGTCACGATTCGGTCATCGCGCCTCAGCTGGCGCCGAGCCGACCCTGGGTCCCTGCGACCGCTCCGAGGAGATCGCCATGTCCGATGCAGCCGCCCGCCGCGAAGCCCGGCGCGCCTACAAGGAGTCGTACCGCCCGATGGGCGTCTTCCAGATCCGCAACCTGGAGAGCGGCAGGGTCTACGTCGCCAGCTCCCCCAATCTGCCGGCGATCTTCAACCGCATGCGGATGACCCTGAACACCAACGGCCACCTCAAGGAGCCCGAGCTACAGCAGGATTGGAACCAGTACGGCGAGGACGCCTTCGTCTTCGAGGTCCTGGAAGAGCTCGAGGCTCCCGAGGCCCCCGGCGTCGACGTGCGCGACGATCTGCAGGCCATGGAGCAGCTCTGGCTCGAGGAGCTGCGGCCGTGGGGAGAGCGCGGCTACAACCGTCCGCCGCGCGGCGGCTGAAGCGACAGCCCGGCGGCGAGAGCGGCCCGGCGCAGCAGCCGCGCCTGCTCGGCGAGCGGGAAGTGCGCGTTGAGGCCGCTCGGGTTGGGTAGCACGTGCACCTCGGCGCCGGGGCGTAGGTCCAGCGTCGCGTCGCCCACCAGCTCGCGCGCGTCGAGGCGATCGCCGGCCTGCGCCGCGGGGCGGGCGAAGGCGATGCGGAAGGCGCCGACGCCGAGCACCGCGACGACGCGCGGCTCGAGCTCGGCGACGCGGCCGAGCAGGCGCTGGCCGCCGCGCTGCAGCTCAGCCGCCTCCAGCTCGGCCGCCGCCCGGGTCCAGCGGCTCGCCAGATTGGTCAGCCCGACGCCCAGCGTCGGCAGCTCGACGTCGCGCTCCGGGGCCCAGAGCCCGGGAGTGATGCCGGCGGCGTGCAGCGCCGGCCAGAAGCGGTTGCCCGGCCCGGCGTAGTGGTGGCCCTGTTCGAACGAGTGGCGGCCCGGGTTGATACCGCAGAGCAGCAGGCGGACACCCGGTGCGATGCGGTCGGGCAGGTCTTGCGGATCGTCCTCGGCGCTCTCCATGGCGGCGGCTATGCTGGCACGGCCGATGACCGATGCACCCAGCAACGCCGCGCCGCCGGGAGAGCTGCCGGCGCACTTCGACCCGCGGCACGCCTCCTCCTGGGCTTATGACGCCGATCCGGCGCGGCTGCGCGCCGAGGCCCTCGCCTGGGGCAAGCGGCGCTCCATCGGCCCACCGGGTAGGGGCGAGTTGGGGGTGACACTGCTGCTGGTCGACCTGCAGCGCGACTTCTGCCTCGCCGAGGGGGCGCTCTTCGTCGCCGGTCGCAGCGGCGACGCGGCGATCGCCGACACGGTGCGCACCTGCGAGTTCCTCTACCGCAACGCGGCGTCGATCTCGCGCGTCGTCTGCACCCTCGACACCCACCTGCCGCAGCAGATCTTCTTCCCGTCGTTCTGGCGCGGATCGGACGGAGGAGAGGTGGAGGCGGGTCGGGTGGTCACCGCCGAGCAGGTCGAGAGCGGCGAGATGGCGCCGCGCGAAGAGCTCGCCGCCTGGCTCTGCGACGGCGATTTCGACTGGCTGCGCCGGCAGTGCCTCGACTACTGCCGGCGCCTCGAGGAGCAGAGCCGCCAGCAGCTCTTCCTGTGGCCGGAGCACTGCCTGCTCGGCTCGAGCGGGCACGCGCTGGTCGGCGTGGTGCAGGAGGCCAGGCTGTTCCACGCCTACCTGCGTTCGGTGCCGGCGCCGCTGGTGCCGAAGGGCAGCGATCCGCTCACCGAGCACTACTCGGTCTTCGCTCCCGAGGTGCGTCGCAACGTCGACGGCGACGAGCTCGGCGAGCGCAACCAGGCGCTGCTCGACGAGCTGCTGTCGCAGGACCTGGTGGTGGTCGCCGGCCAGGCGGCCAGCCACTGCGTGCGGGCGTCGGTCGACGACCTGCTCGACGAGATCGAGCGCCGCGCGGAGGGCGACGAAGCGGTGCGAGAGCGGATGTCGCGCGCGATCGTGGTGCTCGAGGACTGCACCTCGGCGGTCGTGGTGCCGGGAGCCGACTTCACCGAGGCCGCCGAGGAGGCGTTGGGGCGCTGGCGCGACGCCGGGGTGCGCATCGCCTCGTCGAGTCAGTCGGTCGCCGACTGGCTGGCCGACTGACCGACCGCCCCGCGAGCCCTAAGGGGTCAGCTGTCCGGCACGTTGCGGTCGAGCTCGTCGAGCCAGGCCCTGGCCGAGGCGTCGCTCGGTGCGCGCCAGTCGCCGCGCGGCGACAGCGAGCCGCCGGAGCCGACCTTGGGCCCGTTCGGCAGGGCGCTGCGCTTGAACTGGCTGAAGGCGAAGAAGCGCTGCAGGAAGACGCGCAGCCAGTGGCGGATCTCGCGCAGCTCGTAGCTGCGCCGCTCGAGCTCGTCGATCCCCGCCGGCCAGTGGCCGCGCTTGATGTCGCTCCAGGCGTGCTCGCTCATGAAGGCCACCTTGCTCGGCCGGTAGCCGTAGCGGGAGGTGTAGTAGAGGTTGAAGTCCTGCAGCTCGTAGGGTCCGATGATCTCCTCGGTGCGCTGCGCCGGCTGGTCGGCCGCCGCGTCCTCGTGCCCGTGACCCTCGTGAGGCACCAGCTCGGGCGAGATCTCGGTGTCGAGGATCGAGCGCAGCACGTCGGCGAGACCGGGGCCGAGCAGGTCGCTGTCGGCCACCCAGCGGATCAGGTGCTGGATCAGCGTCTTGGGGACCGAGGAGTTGACCCCGTAGTGCGACATCTGGTCGCCGACGCCATAGGTGGTCCAGCCGAGCGCCAGCTCGGAGAGATCGCCGGTGCCGACGACCAGGCCGCCGATCTGGTTGGCGATGCGGAACAGGTGCGAGGTGCGCTCGCCGGCCTGCACGTTCTCGAAGGTGGTGTCGTAGACCGGCTCGCCGTCGGCGTACGGGTGCCCGATGTCGGCCAGCATCTGGCGGCACGAGGGGCGGATGTCGATCTCACGCGCCTCGAGGCCGAGCGCCTCCATCAGCGCGTAGGCGTTGCCGAGGGTGCGCTCGGAGGTGGCGAAGCCCGGCATGGTCACGGCGTAGACGTTCTCGCGGGGTAGGCCGAGTCGCTCCATCGCCTGCACCGTGACGATCAGGGCGTGGGTCGAGTCGAGACCGCCCGAGATGCCGATCACCGGCCGCTCGATGCCGGTCGCCTCCATCCGTCGCGCCAGCCCCTGGACCTGGATCTGATACGCCTCCTCGCAGCGCTCGTCGAGCTCGAGCGGATCGGCCGGAACGTAGGGGAAACGCTCGATCTCGCGCTGCAGCGGCAGCTCGCCCGACGGCGGGTCGACGGTGAAGCCGACGCTGCGGAAGGCGCGCAGACGCTGGCGGTTGCGCTCCACCGCGTCGTGGAAGGTCGACCAGCGGATGCGTTCGTGCAGCAGCCGATCGAGGTCGATGTCCTCGACCAGGAGCTGGCTGTGGGGCGAGAAGCGCTGCGACTCGGCGAGCAGGTCGCCGTTCTCGGCGACGATGCCGTGCCCGTCCCAGGCCAGATCGGTGGTCGACTCGCCGTAGCCGGCGCCGGCGTAGAGGTAGGCGGCGGCGCTCTTCGCCGAGGCGTTGAGGCAGAGCATACGGCGGTAGGCGAGCTTGCCGATGGTGACGTTGGAGGCCGAGGCGTTGCACAGCACCGTGGCCCCTGCGAGCGCGGCGTAGGAGTGCGGCGACAGCGGCGCCCAGAGGTCCTCGCAGATCTCCACGTGCACCACCAGGCCCGGCACGTCGTCGGCGGCGAAGAGCAGATCGGCGCCCACCGGCACGCTCTCGCCGCCGATCTCCACCCACTCCTCGCGCAGCTCGGGGGCATGGGCGAAGAAGCGCTGCTCGTAGTACTCGCGATAGTTCGGCAGGTACGACTTCACCGCCACGCCGAGCACCGCGCCGCGGTGCAGCGCGGCGACCGCGTTGATCGTCTGATCGCCGACCCGCAGCGGCAGCCCCACCAGCAGCAGGGGGCGCAGCTCGGCGCTCTCGTCGCGCAGCCGCAGCAGCTCGCGCTCGCAGCCCTCGAGCAGCGCGTCCTGGTGGAACAGGTCGTCGCACGAGTAGCCGCTCAGCACCAGCTCCGGGAACACCGCCAGGGCGCAGCCCTCGTGGTCGGCCTCGCGCGCCAGCTCGAGCACCTGGTCGGCGTTGTGTTCCGGCTCGGTGCCGCGGATCGTCGGGATGCCGACCGCCGCGCGCACGAAGCCGTGGCGATAGAGGTTGCGGAACGGCAGCACGCCCTGCAGGGGGCGGATCGAGGTCGGCATGGCTGGGGCGGATCGGAGACCGATGAGGCGCTCGTCGGCGGAGAGTACCGAGATCCGCGATCAGTCTACTCTCGCCACGTCCGTCCCGCCTTCGGACCGGTGGCCTTGGAGGTGCGTCGGCCCGTTCCCGTGCCGAGCGCCCGCGCGGACGCGACCTCCCGTCTACTCGGGTGCGCCCGAGAAGTCCGGCACCGGCCGCGCCCGAGCCGCCTCCGGGGTGGCGGCGACGCCGTTGTCGCGGATGTCGCGGATCAGCCATTCCATCTCGCGGATCTCGCGGCGCTGCGCCTCGATGATCTCGTCGGCGAGCTGGCGCACCCGGTGATCGTCGATGCCGGCGCGCTCGCTGGTGAGGATGGCGATCGAGTGGTGCGGGATCATGCCCTCCATGTAGTCGACCTCGTCCACCGTCACCTGGCTCCGTACCAGCCAGATCGAGCAGGCGAGGAGGACGGCGGAGGCCCCGAAGATCAACCCGTTGGCCCGGCGATCGGGGTACATGTGCAGCATGAAGGCGAGCATGACGCTCATCATCGCGGCGCCCATGATCAGGGTCATGAACAGCCGCGTCTCGCTGAACCAGGCGTGGTCGAGGATCTGGTACGAGTGCAGGTACATGAGGAAGAACATCAGCGTCGTGGAGGTGGCGATCATCGCGAAGAAGCGGCGGTAGCTCCCCGAGTGTCTGCTGGTGCTGCTGTCGTTGCTGCTGGCCTCGTGGCGGTGCTCCGAGGCGTGTGCCGGGGCGTTCATCGGTGGTCTCCTCCTTCCGCGGCGCTCACGTCTCCGGTTTCCGGGAGTGCGACGGGCGATCGACGCCAGGGTTCCGTGCCGGAAGTGGACGCCGCGGGGGCGGGCCGCGGGGCTTGGCCGCGCGGCGGTTTCGTTCGGTAAGTTCTGCAGCGGGTGCCGGAACGTGGACGGGAGCGACGTGGCTCCGCCGGGTACGGCGCCGTTGTCGAACGCTGTACTGCAAGGGCCGTTCCGAGGCTCTGGTCGCGAGGCGATCCGGGGCCCCTGTGGAGGCACCATGACCTCGAGCGAGACGACCGAACCACCGCAAGACTCTCCCGCGCTCGCCGCCGCACTGGTCGACAACCATCGGCGCTTCCTGGCCTTCGTCGAGCGCCGGGTCGGCTCGCGGGCAGACGCCGAGGAGATCGTGCAGACGGCGTTCGTGCGCGGCCTCGAGCGGCAGGATCAGCTCGAGGATCCGGAGCGCTCGGTGGCGTGGTTCTACCGCGTGCTGCGCAACGCGATCGTCGATCACTGGCGCAGCAGAGGTCTGCATGCGCGGGTCGAGGAGGCCCTGGCCGGCGAGTGGGCCGACGCGGTGGCGCCGCCGCCGCAGCTCGGCGACGAGCTGTGTCGTTGCTACGAGCCGCTGCTGTCGACCCTCAAGGCCGATTATGCCGAGATGCTGCGGCGCGTCGACCTGGCCGAGGAACGCCCGGTCGACGTCGCCGAGGATCTCGGGATCACGGCGAACAACGCGATGGTGCGGCTGCACCGGGCGGGCGCCGCTCTGCGCGAGGCGCTGCGGCGCTCGTGCAGGACCTGCGCCGAGCACGGCTGCCTCGACTGCTCCTGCAGCCGCTGAGCGAGGCCTCGGCCTGTGCCGAGATCGTGATGAGAGGAGGCGGTCGGGGTCCGGCGTGTAGCGGGGTGTAAGGGTTTCGGGCCGTTGCCGTCAGCCCCCGCGCAACAAGGAGGACCCGACGATGCACTCTAACTCTCACGGTGGAGACTCTCGACACGGTGGAGACTCTCGGCCCGCTGGCTCCGGACACGCGCACTGCGCCCACCATGCGGGGCCAGGCAACGACGCCGGGCGCGACTCGCACGTCGCCCGGGGTTCGGCGACCGACTCGCACTCCCGTGCCCATTCCGCTCCGTCCCATTCGCGCGGCTCGGGCGTGATGGCGCGCGGCACCGCGGCGGAAGGCGCCTGGACCTGTCCGATGCACCCGGAAGTGGTCTCCGACGGTCCCGGCAGCTGCCCTATCTGCGGTATGGCGCTCGAGCCCGTCCTGGTGACCGTCGGTGGCGCCGAGAACCCCGAGCTGGCCGAGATGCGGCGACGGTGGTGGATCTCGGCGCCGCTCGCCCTGGCGACCCTCGTGCTGGCCATGGGCGAGATGATCCCCGGCGATCCGCTGTCGCGCTGGTTGTCGCTCCAGGATCGCGTCTGGTGGCAGCTCGCCCTCGCCACGCCGGTGGCGACGTGGGGCGCCTGGCCCTTCTACCGCCGAGCCGTCGCCTCGGTCGTCAACCGCTCCCTCAACATGTTCACCCTGATCGGTCTCGGGGTCGCGGTGGCCTTCGTATTCAGCCTGTTCGCCACCTTCTTCCCCGAACTGCTGCCCGCCGCGATGCGCCACGGTGGTGTGGCGCCGGTGTACTTCGAGGCCGCGGCGGTGATCACGGCGCTGGTGCTGCTCGGTCAGGTGCTCGAGCTGCGGGCGCGCAGCGCCACCTCGAAGGCTCTCGAGATGCTGCTCGGACTGGCGCCGCGCACCGCCCGCCGGATCGAGCCGGGTGGAGCGGAGCACGACGTCGACCTGGCGGCGATCGAAGTCGGCGACCTGCTGCGGGTGCGACCGGGCGAGAAGGTGCCGGTCGATGGCACGATCGTCGAGGGCCGCAGCGTGATCGACGAGTCGATGGTCACCGGTGAGGCGATCCCGGTGGAGAAGGCGGCGGGGGACGAGGTCGTCGGTTCGACCGTCAACGGCTCCGGCGGCTTCGTGATGCGGGCCGAGCGGGTCGGCTCCGAGACCCTGCTCGCGCGCATCGTGCAGATGGTGGCCGACGCCCAGCGTACGCGGGCGCCGATCCAGCGCCTCGCCGACCGGGTCTCGGCGTGGTTCGTGCTCGCCGTGCTGGTCGTCGCGACGCTCGCCTTCGCCGTCTGGTGGCTCGTCGGTCCCGAGCCTGCCCTGGCGCACGCCGTGCTCAACGCCGTGGCGGTGCTGATCATCGCCTGTCCCTGTGCGCTCGGCCTGGCGACGCCGATGTCGATCATGGTGGCAACCGGTCGCGCGGCCTCCGCCGGCGTGCTCTTCCGCGACGCCGAGGCGATCGAGCACCTGCGCCGCGTCGACACCCTGGTGGTGGACAAGACCGGCACCCTGACCGAGGGTCGACCCGAGGTGACCGATGTCGTGACCGCGGGAGGTTTCGAGGAAGGCGAGGTGCTGGCGCTCGCCGCCGCGGTGGAGAGGGCGAGCGAACATCCCCTGGCCGCCGCGGTGGTGCGCGGCGCCGAGGCTCGTGGGCTGGCGATCCCGACGGCTCGGGATTTCTCCTCGACCACCGGCCAGGGAGTCGCGGGCACGGTCTCCGGGCGGCGGGTGCTGCTCGGCAACGAGGCGATGCTGGAAGCGTCCGGTGCCACTTCCGGCGCGCTGGCGGCGCGGGTCCGGGATCTCCGGTCGCAGGCCAAGACGGCCGTCTACGTCGTCGTCGACGGTGCGGTGGCCGGAGTGGTGGCGGTGGCCGACCCGATCAAGTCCTCGACCCCGGCGGCGATCCGGGCGCTGACCGCCGAGGGAGTGCGCGTGGTGATGCTGACCGGCGACGCCCGCGGCACCGCCGCCGCGGTCGCGAGAGAGCTGGGTCTGGCCGAGATGATCGTCGAGGCTCGCCCCGAGGACAAAGCGGACACGGTGGCGCGCCTGCAGTCCGAGGGGCGCTTCGTCGCCATGGCCGGCGACGGGGTCAACGACGCACCGGCGCTGGCCCGTGCCCAGATCGGCATCGCCATGGGCACCGGCACCGATGTCGCCATGGAGTCGGCTGGCGTGACCCTGGTGAAGGGCAACCTCGATGGCATCGTGCGCGCGCGCAGGCTGTCGCGGGCGACGATGACCAACATCCGTCAGAACCTCTTCTGGGCCTTTGCCTACAACGCCGCCGGCGTGCCGCTCGCGGCCGGCCTGCTCTATCCCTGGACCGGCTGGCTGCTGTCGCCGATGATCGCGGCGGCGGCGATGAGCCTGAGCTCGGTGTCGGTGATCGCCAACTCGCTGCGGCTGCGGCGGGTGCGGGTCTGACGGGGGCACACCTGCCCTTCTGCGGGAGGGTATGCCGCCGACCCGGCGGTGCTACCCTCCCGCTGCGCGTCCGGGCCGCGCGTGGCGGCGCGTACGGTCAGCAAACGAAGACACCGCTCGAGGCCAAGACGATGTTCGAACCGTTCGATCTGACTGGCAAGGTGGCGCTGGTGACGGGAGGTAACTCCGGCATCGGGCTGGGCTTCGCCGAGGGCCTCGCCAAGGCGCACGCGGACGTCTGCATCTGGGGCACCAACGAGGAGAAGAACGCCCGCGCCGAGCAGCTGCTGGGGCGCTTCGGCACCCGGGTCGCGGCGCTGCGCTGCGACGTCGGCGACCAGGAAGCGGTGCGTGCGGCGATGGCCGAGACGCTGGAGCGCTTCGGCAAGGTCGACGCCTGCTTCGCCAACGCCGGAGTCGGCTCGCGCGGCACCCGCTTCGTCGACATGACGGTCGAGGAGTGGCGCGACATCTTCAGGGTGAACATGGAGGGGGTCTTCTTCACCCTGCAGGAGAGCCTGAAGCACATGATCGAGCGCGGCGAGGGCGGCTCGCTGGTGGTCACCTCGAGCGTCTCGGCGATCCACGGCGCCCCGCGTGCCGAGCACTACGCGGCGACCAAGGCCGGCGTGCTGGCGATGGTGCGCGGCCTGGCGGTGGAGGCGGCGCGCTACGGGGTGCGGGTGAACGCGGTGGTGCCGGGGTGGATCGAGACCGCGATGACCGAGCGCGCGGTGGCCTCGGAGCCGTTCCAGGAGAAGGTGCTGACCCGCATCCCGGTGCGGCGCTGGGGCCAGCCGGAGGACTTCAGCGGCATCGCCGTCTACCTGGCCTCTGACGCGAGCAACTACCACACCGCCGACAGCTTCGTGATCGACGGCGGCTACTCGATCTTCTGAGCGGGGTCACACCGGGCGAGACTCCGGCGGCTCCGGCCCTGCGGCTGGCGTCAGCTCTTGCCGGCGAGTCGCAGGAAGATCGCGCGCAGGTCGTCGGGCAGGCGGGCGGTGCGGCGGGTGGCGGCGTCGACCCAGGCGTGCTGGGTGGTGCCGGTGACCACCACCTGCCCGATCCGCGGGTCGGGCTCGCTGCCCTCGCTGCCCTCGCTGCCGTCGGTGCCGACGGAGGTGGTCTCGGCGATCCGGACCTCGTACTCGAAGTCGACCAGACGGCTCGACTCGCGGGCGATGCGGCAGCCGACCCGCACGATGTCGCCGTAGCGGGCGCCGCCGCGATAGGAGAGGTGGGCGCCGGTGACCATCAGCCAGAAGCCGCGTTGCTCGATCGCCGCGTAGGTGGTGCCCGAGGTGGCGCAGAGGTTGGTCCTGGCGAGCTCGAACCAGACCAGGTAGTTGGCGTGGTGCACCACTCCCATCTGGTCGGTCTCGACGTAGCGCACCGCGATCTCGGTGTCGTGGCGCACGGCGCCGTCGAGAGGGGGGTAGGGCGCCGTCCTGGGCGAGGGACGCTTCATCGTGGGGCACTCCTGTCCGTTGCAGGCCGGGGCCGCGCGAAGAGGCCGTAGCGCAACACGGTGGTGATGATCTTGTAGCCGGCGGCCACGGTGCCGCGGAGGGTGCCGGTGATCTTCGAGCGGCCGACGCGGCGGCGGTAGCTCACCGGCACCTCGGTGACCCGCAGGCCGGCACGCAGCGCCTTGACCTGCATCTCGGCGGTCCAGCCGAAGTCCGGGTCGCGCATGCCGAGCCTCTCGAGCGCCTGCCACGAGACGGCCCGGAAGGGGCCCAGGTCGGTGTAGCGGTGGCCGTAGAGCAGGCGGATCAGGAAACACGCCAGCAGGTTGCCGAAGCGGGCCTGCGGCAGCAGGGCGCCGCGCTCGCGGGTGCCGAGCGTGCGCGAGCCGATCACCAGGTCGGCCTCGCCGGCGAGGATCGGCGCCACCAGGCTCGGCAGCTCCTCCGGGTGGTCGGAGTAGTCGGCGTCGAGGAAGACGACGATCTCGGGCGGCCCGGTGCGGCGCAGATGGTCGAGGCCCGCGAGGCAGGCGCTGCCGTATCCCTGCCGCGTCGCGGGGACCACCTCGGCGCCGCCCTCGCGCGCCACCTCGGCGGTGCGGTCGCGCGAGTTGTTGTCGGCCACGACGACCCGCTGCACCCGCGCCTGGTCGGCCGGGATGCGGCCCAGCGCGGCGAGCACCCGTGGGAGTGAGTGTTCCTCGTCGAAGGCGGGGATGACGACGTCGATTCGCACGGAGAGACTGAGGGACAGCGGAGGCAGAGGGGGTCAGGGGACAGGGGGCAGGGGTTAGGGGTTAGGGAAGGGACAAGGGACGAGGGACAAGGGACGAGGGACAAGGGACGAGGGAGGTCAGGGGCTAGGGGACAGGGGACAGGGGACAGCGGTCAGGGGACAGCGGTCAGGGGACAGGGGACAGGGGTTCGGGGGGACAAGGGACAAGGGACGAGGGACAAGGGACGAGGGAAAAGGGAAAAGGGCAGAGGGAAAAGGGACGAGGGAAAAGGGGACGAGGGAAAAGGGACGCGGGAGAAGGGCAGAAGGAATGAGGGCAGAGCGCAGAGCGGAGTAAGGGGCGGTGGAGAGAGGCGAGGAGCGAGAACGACGGGCGGCGCGAAAGGGTTGCCGAGAGCGGGTACGAAGCGCCGATACGGGCTGTTAGAGTGTTCGGCTCACTTGTGGTGTGGCCAGCGCCCCGTCGCCGTCTCGCGACGATCTTCTCCTACGACAGCCGATCTCGCGATGCCGATCCACTCCTACAACGACATCTGGCCTTCGGCAGGTCGTGGCGTGTTCCTCGCCCCGGGGGCCCACCTGACCGGCGACGTCGTGCTCGGTGACGACGTCTCGTTCTGGTTCCACACCGCGGCGCGCGGCGACGTGCACCGGATCCGCATCGGCAGCTCGACCAACGTCCAGGACGGGTCGATCCTGCACGTGAGCTATCAGACGCATCCGCTCGAGATCGGCGACCGGGTGTCGATCGGCCACAGCGCGATGGTTCACGGGTGCGTCATCGAGTCTGGCGCGCTGATCGGCATCGGCGCCCGGGTGCTCGATGGTGCCTGCATCGAGCAGGAGGCACAGATCGGCGCCGGGGCAGTGGTGGCTCCCGGCCATCGTGTGCCGGCGCGCTCGCTCGCGCTGGGGGTCCCGGCGCGCGTGGTGCGTCCGCTGACCGACGCCGAGCTGGCCAACAACCGGGCGATCTCCGACCGCTACGTGCGGCTCAAGGACGAGTACTCCCAGCGTCTCGGCTCGGGATGGAACCGCCTCGAGGCGGTGGTCGAGTCGGGACCGGACACCCGGGCCGCGGGCGGCATCGAGCTGACCGGGAACCCACCGGCGGAAACCCCGCAGGCCCAACGATGAGTCTGCGCAACGTCAAGGGCACGCGGGATCTGCTGCCTCCGGAGACCGCCATCTGGCAGGCGGTGGAGGACGTGGTGCGCCGCGTCTTCGCGCTCTACGGCTACCACGAGATCCGCACCCCTCTGCTCGAGGACACCGAGCTGTTCGTGCGCGGAGTCGGCGAGGGCACCGACATCGTCGGCAAGGAGATGTACACCTTCGAGGACCGCAAGGGGCGCTCGCTGACCCTGCGCCCCGAGAACACCGCGGCGGTGGCGCGTGCCTACCTGCAGCACCGGCTGCAGGATCAGCCGCCGCCGGTGAAGCTCTTCTACGTCGGTCCCCAGTTCCGTTACGAGCGGCCGCAGCGCGGACGCTACCGTCAGTTCCACCAGATCGGCGCCGAGCTGATCGGTGACGAGGGCCCGGGCAGCGACGCCGAGCTGCTGCTGATGCTGGTGCGCTTCCTGCGCGAGCTGGAGTTCGAGTCGCTCACCGTGCGGCTCAACACGGTCGGCGACGCCGCGTCGCGCTCGCGCTTCGCCGCCGCCCTGCGCGAGTTCCTCCTGCCGCAGCGGGACGCGCTCGGCGAGGACAGCCGGCGGCGGCTCGACAGCAACCCGCTGCGCATCCTCGACACCAAGGTGGCCGCCGAACGTGAGCTGCTGGTCGGAGCGCCACGCCTGGCCGACTTCCTCGGTGAAGACGACCGGCGGCACTTCTCGCGGCTGCTGGAGCTGCTCGACCGCTGGCGGGTCCCCTACGAGGTCGACGACGGCCTGGTGCGCGGCCTCGACTACTACACCCGCACCGTGTTCGAGATCGCCTCGCAGGACCTCGGGGCGCAGGACGCCATCCTCGGCGGCGGCCGCTACGACGGCCTGACCCGCGACCTCGGCGGTCCCGAGGTGCCGGGGATCGGCTTCGCGATCGGCCAGGACCGGCTCGTCGAGGTGCTGCCCGAGAGCTTCCGCCAGCGCTGCGCCGGCGCCCCACCGGTGGTCGTCGTCCCGGTCGGCGAGCACCACCAGGAGACCTGCCTGGCGCTGGGCGAGCGGCTGCGCGACGCCGGCGTCGTCGCCCTGGTCGAGCTCTCGGGGCGCTCGGTGAAGGCGGCGCTCAAGGCGGCCGACCGCCAGCAGGCGCGTTTCGTGGTGCTGCTCGGCGACGACGAGGCTGCGCAGAGCACGGTCACCGTGCGAGACTTCGCGCGCGGCGAGCAGGCGCCGGTGGCGCAGGACCGCCTGGCGGGCTGGCTGCGGGAGCGGCTGGATCGCGTCGAGGGCGATCCGTCCTCCACGGTGGCGGCGGGACGCTGACGTCGACGCCACTCGCGGCGCGACTGTTGCGGCGACGGCGCGGTCGCACCACGCGAGCCCCCGCGACAACTGGCAAACGAAAGCGACGAAGGGCTGAAGAGCGATGCACGGTTCTGGGAGTGTTGGCAGGAGTGGAGGAGCGGAGGCGTCGGACGCCGCAGGTCGTCGTCAGCGGGTCGGCGCTGGCACGCTGGGTCTCGATCGGGTCGGCGAACAGGTGCTGCTGCAGGGCTGGGTGCACCGGCGGCGCGATCACGGCGGAGTGATCTTCCTCGACGTGCGCGACCGCTCCGGCATCGCCCAGGTGGTGGTCAAGCCCGAGGACGCGCCAGACGCGGCGGCGGCGCTCGACCCGGTGCGCTCGGAGTGGGTGGTGGAGATCGTCGGCGTGGTCGAACGGCGGGCTGCCGGTGCGGTGAACCCGAACCTGCCCACCGGCGAGGTCGAGGTGGCCGCCAGCTCCGGCTCGGTGCTCGCCCGCTGCAAGCCGATGCCGTTCACCATCGACGGCGCCGGCGACTCCTCCGAGGAGACGCGGCTGCGCTACCGCTATCTCGACCTGCGGCGGCAGAGCCTGCAGCGCAACCTGGCGCTGCGTCACCGGGTGACCATGGCGACGCTCGAGTACCTCGACGAGCAGGGCTTCCTGCAGATCGAGACGCCGATGCTCACCCGCTCGACCCCGGAAGGCGCCCGCGACTACCTGGTGCCCAGCCGCCTGCAGCACGGCGCCTTCTACGCCCTGCCGCAGTCGCCGCAGATCTTCAAGCAGATCCTGATGATGAGCGGCTACGAGCGCTACGTGCAGATTGCCCGCTGCTTCCGCGACGAGGACCTGCGCGCCGACCGTCAGCCTGAGTTCACCCAGATCGACCTCGAGATGTCGTTCGTCGACGAAGAGGACGTGATGGCGCTGATCGAGGGCCTGTTCGCCCGCATCTTCCCGCTGGTCGGGATCGAGCCCCAGGCCCCGTTCCGCCGCATGACTTACGCCGACGCGATGCTGCGCTACGGCTCGGACCGGCCCGACCTGCGCGTCGATCTCGAGATCCACGACGTCTCCGACCTGGTCGCCGGCTCGACCTTCCGCGCCTTCGAGTCGACCCTGGCGACCGGTGGCGTGGTGCGCGCGCTGCCGGTGCCAGGGGCGGCGGGGCTGTCGCGGAAGGAGGTCGACGGCTACGCCGAGATCGCGCGTCGCTACGGCGCCCAGGGCGTGCTGACGCTGAAGCAGCGCGACGGCCAGACCGAGTTCCAGGTCAAGGGCACCCTGAACGACGAACAGCTCGCGGCGCTGCGCGAGAGGCTGTCGCTCTCCGACGGAGACCTCGCCTTCCTGGTCGCCGGTGGAGCGAACACCGCCGCGACCTCGCTCGGGGCGCTGCGCGTCGCCGCGGGACGAGCCTTCGGCCGGATGCGGGAGGACGACTGGGAGTTCCTCTGGGTCACCGACTTCCCGCTCGTCGAGTGGAACCCAGACGAGGAGCGCTGGGACGCTCTGCACCATCCCTTCACCGCCCCCCAGGCGTCGTCGCGTGAGCGCCTCGCCGACGATCCGGGGGCGGCGCTGTCGCGCGCCTACGACGTCGTGCTCAACGGCAACGAGCTCGGCGGGGGCTCGATCCGTATCCACGATCCGGAGCTCCAGCGTGAGGTCTTCGGGCTGCTCGGCATCTCGCGCGACGAGGCGCCGAGGCGCTTCGGGTTCATGCTCGAGGCGCTCGAGTACGGCGCTCCGCCGCACGGCGGCCTGGCCCTCGGGCTCGACCGCATGGTGATGCTGATGGCGGGGGCGGAGTCGCTGCGCGACGTCATCGCCTTTCCCAAGACTGCCTCGGCGATCTGTCTGATGACCGAGGCGCCGGCGCCGGTCGAGCTGTCGCAGATCCAGGATCTGGGCCTGCGGATCGGCGGTTCGAGGGTGCTGAAGCCCGGAGACGAGCTCACTGTTCCGGCGCCCGGCGATGCCCCGGGCGCGCCGGACGCTGGCTCCGACGACGGCTCCGGCGAGAAGACCGGAGGCTCGTGAGCTTGGCCGGCGCCCCGGACCTGCACCGCATCGAGGTCGACATCCCAGGCGCCGGGCGTGGCCCCGGATCCAGCTTCGGCTATCCGGTGCTGGTCGGTCCGGGAGCCCTGGCGGCGGCCGCCGCCGATGCCGCCCTGGCCGAGCTCCTGTCGCAGCGCACGGTCTTCGTCGTCACCAGCCGGCCGTTGCACGAACGGCACGGCGCGCGTCTCCAGCCGCTGGTCGACCTGGCGCGGCGCCACCGCGTCTTCGAGGTGCCGGACGGCGAGGCGGCGAAGGAGCCGGCCGAGCTGGTGCGGCTCTGGGAGTGCATGCTGGCCGAGGGCGGCAAGCGCGACAGCCTGGTGATTGCCTTCGGCGGCGGCAGCGTCGGCGATCTCGCCGGCTTCGCGGCGGCGACGTTCCTGCGCGGCATCGAGCTGATCCAGGTGCCGACGACCCTGCTCGCCCAGGTCGACTCGTCGGTCGGCGGCAAGACTGGCATCGACCTGCCGCGCGGCAAGAACAGCGTCGGGGCCTTTCTGCAGCCGCGCGCCGTGATCGCCGACACGTCGCTGCTGGGGACCCTGCCCGCCGCCGAACTGCGCTCGGGTCTCGTGGAGACGATCAAGATGGCGGCGCTGCTCGACCGCGAGCTGTTCGAGCGCATCGAGCGCGAGTACGAGGCGGTGCTGCGCTTCGAGCCGGCGACCCTGGCCTGGCTGGTCGCCGGATCGGTGGAGATGAAGGCCGCCGTGGTGCGCGCCGATCCGTTCGAGCGGGCGGAGCGCAAGCTGCTCAACTTCGGGCACACCTTCGGTCACGCCCTGGAGGCGGCGACCGGCTACTCGCAGCTGCGCCACGGCGAGGCGGTGGCGCACGGCATCCGTTTCGCGCTCGCCCTCGCCGCCGACCTGCGTTCGCACGCGATCGAGGCGGGTGGCGGCGACGGTGCGGGCCTGCTCGCCGACGACCTGGCGCCTCGGCTCGAGGCGCTGCTGTCTCGCCTCGAGCTGCCGCTGTTGCCACCGATCGACCCGTTGCACCTGATCGGCATCCTGCGCGGCGACAAGAAGGCGCGCGAGTCGGGGCTCACCTGGGTGCTGCCGCGTCGCCTCGGTCGCGGGGCGCTGGTCGACGGAGTCGACGAGACGCGCGTCGAGCGCCTGGTGCGCGAGTACCTGGCCGGCAACGGGGCCTGACGGCGTCGCCACCGGACTCGGCGGGTCGACCGGCGCGGCCCGACACGGTTTTGGATCGCCGAAGGCGTCGCGACGTATACTGGGGAGCGGCCGGCGCACCGTGTGCGCCGGAAGACGCCCGGAGCTCCGGCGACCCGCGGCCGGGCCTGCCGCCTCCAGCCCCCACCTCGAGATCGTCCTCTCTTGAGTCGTATCGCCCGCACGCTGCGCACGATTCGCCTGCAGACGTTTCTCTTCGGGTTCCTCGTCCTCTTCGGTAGCCTGCCGGTCGGCATCGCCGCGTTCGCCACCGCGGATCGCGCCCGGGCGGTGCTCGAGCGTCAGGAGAAGGTGGCGCTCACGCGCGAGGCGGAGGCCCTGTCGCAGCGCATCTCGGCGCGCATCGAAGGCGTGCGCACCCAGTTGACCCAGCTGAGGGTCGGACTCGAGGGGCAGGGCGAGGCCGAGCGCGTGGCGCCGCTGCTGCGCGCCTTCGTCGGCACCGCGCCGGACTTCGCGGTGGTGCTGCAGGAGGCCGGCGAGGCCGAGGGTCGCGAGTTCCGGCCCACCGCCCTGCCCGAGGCGGTGGATCGCGGCATCACCGATGCGCTGCGCGAAGCGCGCGACGGGCGACTCGATCGGCCCAGCCTGATCGCGCGCTCACGCGAGGCGCCGTGGGTGGTGTTGGAGGCGCAGCGCTTCGAGCTCGACCGGCGCAGCTTCCTGCTGCTCGCTGCGCTGCCGCTGCCGCTGCGGGGCGCCGAGGACCAGGAGGTCTTCCTCATCGACACCGCGCTCGGCGGCGGCCGGGTGCTGTGGTCGGCCAACGTCAGCAGCGAGCAGCTGGTGCACGCCGAGATCGAGCGTTCGGCGGCGGTCCAGGACTCGCTGCAGATCGCCTCCGGCAGCTATCCCGTGATCGAGTACCCGGTGCGTGTCGGATCGCGACGCCGCGTGATGATCGGCCAGCTCGCGGCGCTCGGCGACACCGACTGGGCGGTGCTGGTGCAGAAGCGCAAGTCCGCCGCGCTGCAGGCGGCCCAGGCCATGGGTCGGTCGGTGCTGCTGACGGCGCTGGCGATGATCGTCCTGGCGCTGATCTTCGGCGCCGCCGCGGCGCGGTTGATGTCGGCGCCCTTCGCCCGCCTCTCCAGCACCAGTCAGGCGATCGCCGCCGGTCGCTTCGGCGAGAAGGTCCCCGCCTCCGGGCCGACCCGCGAGATGGTGGTGCTGGGCGAGAACTTCAACCGCATGAGCGAGCAGGTCGCCGCGTCGGTGGCGCAGCTGCGCGAGGCGGCGCGGGAGAACCGCGATCTCTTCCTCGGATCGGTGCGTGCCCTGCTGCGCGCCGTCGAGGCCAAGGAGCCCTACACCCGTGGTCACTCGGAGCGGGTGGCGACCTACTCGCAGGAGATCGCCCGCCACCTGTCGACGTCGGTCGAGATGCAGGAGGAGATCTGGCTCGCGGGGCTGCTCCACGACGTCGGCAAGATCGGCATCCGCGATCAGGTGCTGAACAAGGGCGACGTGCTCACCGACGAAGAGTTCACGGAGATGAAGCGGCATCCGGTGATCGGCGCCGAGATCATGTCGTCGATCGAGGCGCTCTCGCACCTCATCCCGGCGATCCGCTCCCACCACGAGAAGTGGGCGGGCGGTGGCTATCCCGATGGGCTGCGGGGCGAGGAGATCCCGATGTCCGCCCGCATCGTCGCGGTCGCCGACACCTTCGATGCGGTGACCACCCAGCGGGTCTACCAGAATCCCTACACCCCCCAGGAGGCCGTGGCGATCATCCGTCGGCTCGACGGCCAGAGCTTCGACCCTCGCGTCGTGCGGGCCTTCCTGGCCGCCTTCGAGGCGGGCGACATCGTCATTCTGCCGGCGGCGCAGAGAGCTGTTCCGGTGCCGGCTCCCGCCATCCCCGCGGCGTCGGTGATGCACACCTGATCGCGGCCGTGCATCGAGGTCCTCGTTGCCCAGCCGGGGGCTGCTATCGTGCCGCTCGAGGATGAAGCGCCGGGTGCTGCGGCGGCGCTGAGAGGAGCGGATGTTTCAAGAGATCCTGCGCGACCTGGTGGAGTCCTCGGGGGCCGAAGGGGCGCTGTTCCTCGACGAGAGCGGCGAGATGATCGAGCTCTCGTGCGACGGCATGAACCCGCACGACGTGCGCCTGCTCGGGGCCTATATGGGCATCTACCTGCGTCAGCTGCAGCGCTTCCTCGACGAGCCGACCTACGGTGAGCTGCAGGACTTTCTGGTAGAAAGCCGCCGCCGCTTCCTGTTCTGTCGGCCCCTGGTCGACGGATACTCGGTGGTCCTGGTGCAGTCGGCGCCGGCGCTGCGCAACCGCACCCGCCACGCGCTGAGGGTGGCGGCGCAGCGGCTCATCGAGGAGATGACCGGCGAGGCGGTGCAGGTCGACTGAGCCGCTGGCTCGCGGTGGCGGGGAAGCGCCGGCCGCGTCACGTGGCACGGCTGGCGCGGGAAGGCGCCGGCGCTCGCCGCGCGCTTTGGCGACGGCCCTGGCCGGGAGCATCGGGAG
Organism: Acidobacteriota bacterium; assembly: GCA_003388555.1. GTDB lineage: Bacteria > Acidobacteriota > Thermoanaerobaculia > Multivoradales > Multivoraceae > QQVD01. Next base: position 112,147 of record QQVD01000050.1, read on the forward strand.
TGAGGTCTCGAGTGGCAGACGACAAGCAGACCAGCGGTGAGTCGACGACGAAGTCGAAAGGCTTCTGGGCCAAGCTGAAGCGTGGCCTCGGTATGACCCACACCGAGGTCATCGAGCGCATCCAGGCCAGCGTGCAGGGCCGCGACGTCATCGACGAGGAGACTCTCGAGGACCTCGAGGAGACCCTGCTCGCGGCCGATCTCGGGGTCGCCACGACCATGGAGCTGGTCGACGGCATCCGCGACCAGGTGCGCAGCGGTCAGGCGCGCGACGTCGTCAGGCTGCGCGAGCTGCTGCAGGACCAGGCGGCGATCCTCCTGCTCGACGCGCCGCGGCCGCGACCGGTGCCCGCTCCCCGCGTCACCCTCGTCATCGGCGTCAACGGCGTCGGCAAGACGACCACCATCGCCAAGCTCGCCCACCGCGCCCGCGACGTCGGCGAGCGGGTGCTGCTGGCGGCGGGCGACACCTTCCGCGCCGCGGCGATCGAGCAGCTCGTGGTGTGGGGTGAGCGGCTCGGCGTCGAGGTGATCCGTTCCAAGGCCGGCGGCGATCCGGCGGCGGTGGTCTTCGATGCGATGCAGGCTGCCAAGGCGCGCCGTGCCGACCACGTGATCGTCGACACCGCCGGCCGGCTGCACACCAAGAGCCACCTGATGGACGAGCTGGCGAAGATCGGCAGGGTCATCGAGCGCGAGGCGTCCGAGTTCTCGGTCCAGACCCTGCTGGTCGTCGACGCCACCAACGGCCAGAACGCGATCCAGCAGGCGAAGGAGTTCACCCGCATCGTGCCCGTCGACGGGCTGGTCTTGACCAAGCTCGACGGCACCGCCAAGGGCGGGGTGGTGCTGGCGATCGCCCGCGAGCTGCGGCTGCCGGTGCTGCATCTCGGCGTCGGCGAGGGCTCTGGTGACCTGGTCGACTTCCACGCCCGCGACTTCGCCCGCGCCCTGTTCGGAGAGCCCTGAGGCCGCGGCGGTGCCCCTCGACGACTCGGACCGCCGGTTCCTCGAGCGCTGCCTCACCCTGGCCCGGCGAGGTCGCGGCCGCGTGTCGCCGAATCCGATGGTCGGCGCGGTGCTGACGAGACGGGGCGAGGTGCTCGCCGAAGGCCACCACCGTCGAGTCGGCGGGCCACACGCCGAGATCGACGCCCTGGAGCGCATCGCGGCCAACGACGCCACCGACGCGCGCGGGGCGACGCTCTACGTCAACCTCGAGCCCTGCTGCCACCACGGGCGCACCCCTCCGTGCGTCGACCGCATCGTCGAGGCCGGTATCGCGCGCGTCGTCTGCTGCCATCGCGACCCCGATCCCAAGGTCGCCGGCGCCGGCTTCGCGCGACTCGTCGAGGCCGGCATCGAGGTGGCGGTCGGCGGCCCGGTGCGCCGTGCGGTGGAGCTCAACCTGCCGTTCCTGACCGCGCGCAGCCTCGGCCGCGTCGCGGTGACGCTCAAGTGGGCGATGAGCCTCGACGGCAAGATCGCCACCCGCGGCGGCGACAGCCAGTGGATCTCGTCGCCCGCCGGTCGTCGCTGGGCGGTGAGGCTGCGCGACGAGCACGACGCGATCCTGGTCGGCAGCGGCACGGTGCTTGCCGACGATCCGCGGCTGACCCGGCGCTCGCCGCGCTCGCGAGGCGACATCGTCCGCGTGGTGCTCGATCGTCGTCTGCGCACGCCGCCCGGCGCGGCTCTGTTCGCCGAGGCCGGGCCGGTGCTGATCTTCACCGAGGCGCCGCACGACGGTCGCCACGAGAGCCTGCAGGCCGCCGGCCCTCGGGTGGAGGTGATCATGTGCCAGGCGGTCGAGCCGCTCGCCGTGGCGAGGGAGCTCTGCCGGCGCGGCCTCAACAGCCTGCTGGTGGAGGGCGGCGGCGAGATCCTCGAGGCGTTCCGCTCCGCTGGCGCGTTCGACCGCGTCGCGGTGTGCGTGGCGCCGCGGCTGATCGGCGGCCGCGAGGCGGCGAGCGCCTTCGCCGGTGTCGGCGCCGAGCGGCTCGAGGACGCGTCGCGGCTCGCCGCGCCGCGGGTCTCGCGCGCCGAGGGCGACGTCCTGCTGCACGCCCTGCGGCGCGGCGTGCTCGACGACCTCGTGCGGGCGGTCGGGGAGCCGGCGGCGTCGTGACGGTGGGCGAGCGCAGCGCGATCCGGGCCCAGCCGACGGTGGTTCCGGAGCCCGGCAACGCCTGGGTGCGCTACCGCTTCGCCGAGCGCTGGTGGCCGGCAGCGGCCCGTGCGTGGACCGACCTGGGCCGCGGCGAGCTGCGCGGTGACGAGCCGACGTCGAAGGGGGAGAGCCGCGCCGCCGGCGGCCGTCTCTTCGGGCTCGGCTTCGAGCGCGCCGGCTACGACGACGTCCTCTACCTGCCGCCGGTTGCCGACGCGCTCAGGCCGTGGCGGCTGCGACTGGCCAGGGATCTGCTGCGCGCTGGCGCGCCAGTCTGTCTGCACCTGCTTCCTGGCGATCCGGTCGCCGAGACCGGGTCGCGCCAGGCGCTCCTGGAGGTGCGCGATCTCACCGAGGTGCTGCTGCCGCCGTGGCCGGCCGGTGAGGGCGCCGCCGGAGCCCTCGCTGCCGCGCTCGACGCAGAGGGCCAGTCGCTGCGTGGCGGTTGGGCGCTGGTGCCGATCCTGGCCGGGATCACCGCACCGGACGTCGAGGCGATCGGCGGGCTGCTGCGTGGTGCCGGCGCCCGCGGCGTGCTGGCGGTGGCGCCGCGGCTCGATCCCACCCAGCGGCGGCGGCTGTCGGAAGCCACCGGGGACGCCTACGAGGCGCTCTTCCATCGGCCGGCCGTCGACCTCGATGCGGCGCTCGACCAGCTCGAGTCGCTCGGTCTGAGCACGCTGCCGACGCGTCCTCTGCCGCCGGCGCCCGAGCGGCTGCGGCAGCGGCGCGAGGGAGCCGGCCTGCTGATGACGGTCGCCGAGCTGCAGCGGCGGCGCGGCGCCGTGCCTTCGCGGGTTCAGGAGCTGGTGCGCTCGGCCCTCTGGCTCGAGCGCAACGACCTCGACCTGCCCGGCAGCCTGCGCGAGGGCAACCTGCGCCTGGTCGAGCAGGTCTCCGACGAGGCGCGTGCCCTGCTCGCGGCGTGGATCGAGGAGGGCATGGCGGCGGTTCTGGCGCGACACGGCGCCCCCGGGCGGCCGGGCTGCTAGTCGATGACGCCGATGTAGGGGAGGTTGCGGTACTGCTCGTCGAAGTCGAGGCCGTAGCCGACCACGAACTCGTTGCCGATCTCGAAGCCGGCGTAGTGCACCTCGAGCTCCACCTCGCGTGCCCCGACCTTGTTGAGCAGCGCGCACAGCCGCACCGAGCGCGCGCCGCGGAACTCGAGCAGCGACAGCACCGTGCGCAGGGTGTGCCCGGTGTCGACGATGTCCTCGATCAGCAGGACGTCGCGGCCGCGCACCGAGAGATCGACGTCCTTGCGGATCCGGACCTCACCGGGCACCTTGCCGCCTCCGTAGCTCGAGGTCTGGAAGAAGTCGACCACGACCGGCAGGTCGAGGTTCTTGAGCAGGTCGACCATGAAGAACACCGAGCCCTTGAGCACACCGATGCACGACAGCAGGCCGCTATCGGCGTAGTCGCGGTGGATCTCGCCTGCGAGGGCGACGATGCGCTCCTGCAGGGCGTCGGCAGGGATCAGCACGCGCGGTGCGCGAGCTCCAGCCGCTCCCTGCCCGGCGCCGGGCTCCTGGGTCTCCTGGTCTGCCGGGTCTGCAGGTCCTGCCTGGTCCGCCGCACTCACGCTGGGGCTCCTTCCTCGCTGGTTGGCCGGGCGAGCTCGCCGCCTGTAGGATTGCCGAGTATTCCACTACGCCGCGCGGCGCGGGCCCCATTGCCCCTGGCGCGGCGATCGTTCGATGTTCCTGCGGCTCCTCTCGGAGCCGGGGGGATTGCCCGACGCCAGTCTTCCGCCTTCCGAAGGGAGGCGGGCACCGGGAGTTGGCGAGGATGCGCGGATGCCCGATCGCAACGACCTCAATGCGACCTACTCCCGGCTCTCGAGTCTTTTCCGCTCGGCCTGGACCTTCCACCAGTTCGTCCAGGGTGTCAACAAGATCTTCTCCTCCGAGCAGATCGATCTCAGCGGGCTGAGCTTCCAGGGCGTCTACAGCAAGCTGAAGGCGGTGCCGCCGGCGCTGCAGAGCGACGACACGCAGGCCGCGGCGCGCTCGCTCGAGGCGGCCGAGGAAGACCTCTCGCGGCTGCTCGACCGCCTGGTGCAGATCGACGAGCGGGTGTCGCCGGCGCTGCTGCGCCGCTTCTTCGAGCGGGTCAAGAAGTACGACCGCAAGATCCTCGGGCAGCTGCTCCGGTTCCTGGTCCTGACCCGGGATCGCAGCTGGGGCATCGACCGTCACGACAAGGTCGACTTCCTGGCCACGCGCTACACGGTGGAACGGGACGAGACGATCGGTGGCGACGCCGACGTGCTGGCGGAGCTGTGGGACGAGGTGCGCAGCGACTTCCCGGACCTGGCGAGCGTCGAGGAGCGAGTGAAGGACGCCGTCTCGGAGATGGCGTCGCAGCGGGAGGCGATGAGCAGCCTGTCGAGCCTCGAGCAGTTCAACGAGATGGGGCTCATCCAGGGCTTTCGCGACGTCAAGCACCGGCTCGGGCTGCTGGTGTTCGAGCCGCGGGTCATGGCTCAGCTGGTGGAGACCAACCTCTTCCTCAAGAAGTCGGTGTCGGGCTTCTACCAGATGGAGGAGCGCCGGATCGCGTCGGAGTACCAGGAGGTCTTCGAGCTCGAGCGCGAGGTCCGCACGGTCGACGACGCCCTCGACAGCGAGCTCGCCGAGTTCCGCGGTCAGGTCGAGGCGCTCGAGCGCAGCATCGAGGACCAGAACGTCAAGCTGCACAGCCTCGTCGACGTCGGCAGCAAGGCCAGGCGCCTGATCCCGCGGCTGCGCTCGGCGGGCAACGGCAGCCAGGATGGCGCCGAGGACGCCGCCGAGCAGAGGTCCGGGTCGCGTCAGCCGGTCGAGGACACGGCCGAGATGGCCGCCACCGAGCTGCCCACCAACCAGCGCCCCACCGAGATGTGGCGCGAGGGCATCGACGAGGACCGGCCGCAGGGGGCGCTGCGCATCCGCACCGCCTACGCCGAGCTGCTGGGCGACTCGCTACGCCAGCTGCTGCAGATGCTCGAGGGCAGCGACTGGAAGGCCGATCCGCAGGCGGTGACCCTGACCGAGGAAGCGCGGCCGTTCCGACTCGAGGCCCGCGAGGTCCTCGCCTACCGCCGACTGCACGGCTCGATGCGGTTCGATCGCGAGGTGGAGCAGTTCATCCTCGAGGCGTGCGCCTTGCGCCTGCTGATCTCGTCCCAGGCCGAGGAGATCGTCGGCCTGCTCGACGTGCAGCGCCGGCGGCGCGAGGGCGCTCCCTTCGAGGAGGCGCGCCGGATGTGCCGCCTGTCGAGTCTGTTCGAGGCGCGTTTCGAGCATTTCCTGCACCAGTCCCTGCTCTCCAACCGACCCGACGACGCCCGCGAGCTCTACCGGCTGCGCATGAGGCTGGTGCGCGACTACTCGGGGCTCTGGTTGCTGGTGCACCACACCGCTTGAGCGGCGGGGCGCGGAGGGCACGACGATGAGCGCGATGCAGGGGGAAGGGATGCCGGCAGCCGCGGGCGGCTTCGCCGCTGATCTCGAGCGCGCGGCGGCGCGCTGGCGCGAGCAGGGCCGCGAAGGCTGCGATCTGGTGGTGGTCTCGGGCTCCGGCCTCAGCGTCGACCTCGAGGGCGAGCTGCTGGAGCAGGGCGAGCTCGGTGAGCTGACCCCCTTCCCGGTGGGTGGCATCGTCGGTCACCCCCTCGCCTGGGAGCTGCGCCGCTGCCCGGGCGGGGCACGGGTGCTCTACTACCGCGGTCGGCTGCACGCCTACCAGGGATACGACACCGGCCAGGTGGTCTTCGCGTTGCGTCTCGCCGCGCTGCTCGGCGCCCACACGCTGATCGTCTCCAACGCCTCGGGCGGCATCGCCAGCGGCCTCGAGCCCGGCGACCTGGTGTGCATCGAGGACCAGATCAACCTCACCGGGCTCAATCCCCTGCGCGGCGAGCTGCCGGCCGCCTGGGGGCCCCAGTTCCCGCCGATGAGCAACGCCTACAGCGAGCGGCTGCGCGAGGTGGCCGCCGAGGTGGCGGCCGGGCTGGGGGTGCCCCTGGCGAAGGGCGTCTACGCCGGGTTGCTCGGGCCGAGCTACGAGACGCCGGCCGAGATCCGCTACCTGCGCACGATCGGCGGTGACCTCGTCGGCATGTCGACGGTGCTCGAGGTGATCGCGGCGGTGCACATGGGGCTGCGCTGCCTCGGCATCTCGCTGGTGACCAACACCGCGGCGGGGCTGGTGAGCGCCCAGGGAGTGCCGGCCCAGCTCGACCACGACGACGTGCTCGAGGTCTCGGCGCGCGCCGCCGAACGTTTCCAGAAGCTGCTCGGGGCGCTGATCGCCGATCCGCGGGTGGCGCGCTGCGAGGCCTGAGCGCCCTGCGAAGAGAGGTCTGTCGATGTCCGAGCTCGAACAACAGATGGAGAACCGGCGCGCCAAGCGCCGGGCCCTGGAGGAGCGTGGGGTCGCCGCGTACCCGACGCGCTGCGACTACGACCTCGAGCCGAGCACGGTGGTCGAGCGTCACGGCGAGCGCAGCGCCGAGGAGCTCGAGGAGCTCGGCCTCAGGCTGACGGTCCCCGGACGGGTGCGCGCCATCCGCAAGCAGGGCAAGCTGCGCTTCCTCGACGTCTCCGACGGGCGCGCCAAGGTGCAGGCGTTCTGCCGCAAGAACGACTTCGCCGAGGACGACTGGTGGCTGCTCGACCAGATCGATCTCGGCGACATCGTCTCGGTGACCGGTCGCCTGGGGCGCACCCGCACCGGCGAGCTCTCCGTCTTCGGTGAGCGGGTGCGGATGCTGGCCAAGGCGCTGCGGCCGCTGCCCGAGAAGTGGCACGGACTGACCGACGTCGAGGCACGCTACCGCCAGCGCTACCTCGATCTGATCGTGACCCCGGAGGCGCGGCGGGTCTTCGAGCTGCGCGCTGCGGTGGTGCGCGCCATCCGGCGTCATCTCGAGGACCACGGATTCGTCGAGGTCGAGACGCCGATGATGCACTCGATTCCCGGCGGTGCCGCGGCGCGCCCGTTCACCACCCATCACAACGCCCTCGACATCCCGCTCTACCTGCGGGTGGCGCCGGAGCTGCACCTCAAGCGCCTCACCGTCGGCGGCATGCACCGCGTCTACGAGATCAACCGCAACTTCCGCAACGAGGGCGTCTCCACCCAGCACAACCCCGAGTTCACGATGCTCGAGTTCTACTGGGCCTACTCCGACTTCGAGCAGCTGATGGACTTCACCGAGCAGATGCTCGGCGACGTCGCCGAGACGGTGCTCGGCGAGGGTGCCCGGGAGCTGTCGTGGCGCGGTGAGCCGCTGTCCCTCGAGCGACCCTGGCGGCGCCTGCGGGTCGCCGACGCGGTGGTCGAGCTCGGCGGAGTGCCGCGCCAGGCGCTCGCCGACGAAGCCGCGCTGCGCGCCGAGTGCGAGAAGCGACGCCTCGAGCTGCCGCGGCCGGCCACCTGGGGGCGGTTGCTGATGGCGCTGTTCGACGAGCTGGTGGAGGATCAGCTGCAGCAGCCGACCTTCGTCACCCACTATCCCACCGACGTTTCACCGCTCTCCAAGCAGTGCCCCGACGAGCCGCACCTGACCGAGCGTTTCGAGCTCTACATCGGCGGCATGGAGATCGCCAACGCCTTCACCGAGCTCAACGACCCCGAGGTCCAGCGGCAGCGTTTCGAGGAGCAGGCCGCGGCGCGCGAGGGCGGCGACGAGGAGGCCCATCACGTCGACTACGACTACGTGCGGGCGCTCGAGCACGGCCTGCCGCCGACCGGCGGCGAGGGAATCGGCATCGACCGTCTGGTCATGATCCTCAGCGGCTCGCCGTCGATCCGCGACGTGATCCTCTTCCCGCTGCTGCGACCCCGGGCGATCCCGACCGGCCTCGGCGAGGACGTCAGCGCCGAGAACGACGGCGGTGACGATGGCTTCGAGGGCGACGCTGGCGACGAAGACGGATCCGGCGAGGCGGAGGGCGGCGCGCCGGTCGGCGCCGGTGAGTGAGCGGGTGACGGCTGCAGCGAGCGGGTGGCGTTGATGCGCGACGCGATGCGCGCTTCCCTGTTCGAGCTCGAGGTCGCTTTGCGCTATCTGCGCACGGCGCGGCGCGACGCGCTGGTGCGCCTGCTCTCGCGCATCGCCGGCGTCGGCCTGGGCGTCGGAGTGGCGGCGCTCATCCTGGCCCTCGCCGCGCTCAGCGGCTTCCAGGAGCGGCTGCTCGGCGCGGTGCGGCAGAGCACCCCGGCGCTGCAGCTCGAGCTGCGCCCCGAGCATCGGGTCGAGGACGTCCGGCGAGCGGTCGCCGAGGTGGTCCCCCAGCATGCCCTGCAGCAGGTGCTCGTCGGCCGAGGCTGGGTCGGTGGCGGCGGTCGCTACGAGGTCGCCGAGCTGGTCGGGTACGAGCGCCGTCGCCCACGCTGGCTCGGCGAGGCCCTCCCGGCCGTGTCCTTCGGCGGTGAGGCCGACGGCCCAGCCGATCCCGATGCAGGGGTCTGGATCTCGCAGCGGCTGACCGGTCGCATCGGCCTCGCGCCGGGTGAGGCGGTGGAGATCGTGTCGCCGCGGCCCCATCTCGGACCGCGCGGGCCGCAGCCGCGGGCACGCTGGCTCGAGGTCGCCGGCTGGCTCGAGTCGCCGGACGTCGAGGAGGCCTTCAACGAGCGGGTGGCGCTGCCGCTCGACGTCGCCAGCACCCTGCTCGGCGCCGGCGACCGTCGTCTCGACCTGCTGCCCGAGGAGGTCGGTCTGCTCGGTGACGCCGAGTCCCGAGGTGGCGCTTCGTGGAGCGCCGCGGCGCGTTCCGATCGACGCCTGAGCGCCCTCGCCGGAGAACTGCGGGTGCATCTCGCCGAGGCCGGTCTCGAGAGCGTGCGGGTGCTCGACTGGCGCGACCGCAACCGGCCTCTGCTCTTCGTGCTGCGGCTCGAGAAGGCGGTGGTCTTCCTCGCCGTGGCGTTGATCGTGCTCGTGGCTTCGTTCGCGCTGCTGTCGACCCTGCACCTGCTGCTCGCCAACAAGACACGCGAGATCGGTGTCTTCGGCGCCCTCGGGACGAGCCCGCGCAGGCTGCGTCGCATCTTCCGCACCCTGGGCCTGCTGCTGGCCGGCACCGGCGGCGTGGTCGGCGGACTGGTCGGCACCGCCCTGGCGTGGCTGCTCGACCGCTACGAGCTGCTGAGGTTGCCGGGACAGGTCTACATCCTCGACCACGTGCCCTTCTCGGTGCGCGCCACCGACGCCGGCCTGGTGATCCTGGCGGCTCTCCTGCTGACCTTCGCTGCCACGGTGCTCGGAGCGCGGCGGGTGGCGGCGCTCGACGTCGTCGAGGCGCTACGTCGATGAGCGCCGCCGTGGGAGAGCAAGTGAGCGGCCCGGTGGTCGAGGTGCGCGGTCTGAGCAAGACCTACGGCGTCGGCGCAGCGGCGCTGGAGGTGCTGCGCGGCGTCGACCTCGAGGTCGGGCGCGGCGAGCTGCTGGCGATCGTCGGGCCGTCGGGCTCGGGCAAGTCGACCCTGCTGCACATCCTCGGTACCCTCGACCGACCCGACAGCGGTGAGGTCCGCATCGCCTCCCGCGATCCGTTCGCGCTGTCGGCCGAGGCTCTGGCGCGCTTCCGCAACCGCAGCCTCGGCTTCGTCTTCCAGTTCCACCAGCTGCTGCCCGACTTCACCGCGCTCGAGAACGTCGCGATGCCGTCCCGCATCGCTGGCGAGCCCGTCTCGCAGGGCCTGGAGCGGGCGGCGCGGCTGCTCGCCGAGGTCGGTCTCGATAGCCGCTCGCACGCTCTCCCGCACGAGCTCTCGGGCGGCGAGCGGCAGCGCGTGGCGATCTGTCGTGCACTGAGCCTCGAGCCCGAGCTGCTGCTCGCCGACGAGCCGACCGGCAACCTCGATCCGCGCAGCGGCGAACGCGTCCTCGAGCTGCTCCTCGAGCTGCGCCGGCGCCGCGGCACGACGACCATCCTGGTCACCCACAACCCGGAGATCGCGGACCGCTGTGCTAGGGTCCTGCTGCTCGATCGGCGGCAGCTGGAGGAGGTTTCGCGGGGCTCGCGAGACGCTTCCGCGGCGGCGCCGGAAGGGCCCACGGAACCCCGAGTTCCATAGAGTTCGAGACCTTGGCGGCCGGGAATGACCCCCCGGCCGGTGTTGTTTCCGGACGGCGAATCGTAGCCTCCCGACGGCTCCTGCCGCGGCGCGACAGAGCCCTCGGCCGAAGGCGTCGGCGGTCGCTCCGGCCGCGCTCGATATCCCTCAGCCCAGGCGTACCTCCTCTCCCCACGTGTTCGAGAAGTACAACGAGAAGGCCCGGCGGGCTCTCTTCTTCGCCCGTTACGAGGCGAGCAAGCTCGGATCGCGGGTGATCGAGAGCGAGCACGTGCTGCTCGGAGTGCTGCGTGAGGGCGAGGAGATCGTCGGTGAGCTCTTCCGTCGGCTGCGGGTGAAGCCGGAGGACGTGCGACGCGAGATCGAGGGCGATCGCGTCTTCGTCGAGCGCATCTCGTCGACGGCCGAGCTGCCGCTCTCCGACGAATCGAAGAAGGTGCTCGCGTACGCCTCGCACGAGGCCGAGAGCATGGCCCACGACTCGGTCGGCTCCGAGCATCTGCTGCTCGGGATCCTGCGTGTCGACGGCTGTCTGGCGATGCGGGTGATGGCGCAGTACGGCTTCGACACCTATCGCGTGCGCGAGGAGGTGCTGGCGATCGTCAAGGAGCGCGAGAGCTCGAAGCAGAAGAAGGAGCTGCCCTTCCTCGCCGAGTTCGGGCGCGACCTCACCACGCTGGCCGGCGAGGGCGTCTTCGATCCGCTGATCGGCCGTGAAGCCGAGCTGGAGCGCATCGTCCAGATCCTCTCGCGGCGGACCAAGAACAACCCGATCCTGCTCGGCGAGCCCGGGGTCGGCAAGACCGCGATCGTCGAGGGCCTGGCGCAGCGCATCGTCGACGGACGGGTACCGGTGCTGCTGGCGCGCAAGCGACTCATCGCGCTCGACCTGTCGCTGGTCGTCGCCGGCACCAAGTACCGCGGCCAGTTCGAGGAGCGCCTCAAGGGCATCCTCAAGGAGCTGCGCGAGCACGAGGATCTGATCGTGTTCATCGACGAGATCCACTCCCTCGTCGGCGCCGGTTCGGCGGAAGGCTCCCTCGACGCCGCGAACATCCTCAAGCCGGCGCTGTCGCGCGGCGAGGTCTCGTGCATCGGCGCGACGACCCAGAAGGAGTACCGCAAGTACATCGAGAAGGACCGCTCGCTGCTGCGCCGCTTCCAGTCGGTGCAGGTGATGCCGCCGACCGAGGTCGAGACCTTCGACATCCTGCGCGGCCTGCGCGAGCGCTACGAGCAGTTCCACGGGGTGCAGTACCCCGACGACTCGCTGCAGGCGGCGATCCGGCAGTCGACGCGCTACATACCCGACCGCTTCCAGCCCGACAAGGCGATCGACGTGATCGACGAGGCGGGCGCCAAGGTCAAGCTGCGCCGAGTGCGCGACACCCAGAACCTGCGCCGGGTGGAGGGTGAGATCGGCCAGGTCGTCGGCGAGATGAAGTTGGCGATCTCCGACAAGGACTTCGAGAAGGCGGTCTATCTGCGCGAGCGCGAGATCGAGCTGCGCGAGGACCTCGAGACGCTCGGCAGCAGCGGCGCCAGCGACGAGCCGGAGGAGGTCCGCGTCGGCGACATCGAGGCGGTGATCGCGTCGTGGACCGGTATCCCGGTGGCCAGCCTGCAGAGCGACGAGGCGCTGCGCCTGAAGTCGATGGAGGAGGCGCTGCACCGCCGGGTCGTCGGCCAGGACCGGGCCATCGAGTCGATCAGCCGCGCCATCCGCCGCTCACGCCTCGGCGTCGCCGACCCCAACCGCCCGAGCGGCTCGTTCGTCTTCCTCGGCCCGAGCGGCGTCGGCAAGACCGAGGTGGCGCGCCGACTCGCCGAGTTCCTCTTCGGCACCCAGGACGCGCTGGTGCGCTTCGACATGTCCGAGTACATGGAGAAGCACGCCGTCTCGAAGCTGATCGGCTCGCCGCCTGGCTACGTCGGCCACGAGGACGGCGGCCAGCTCACCGAACGTGTGCGGCGCCAGCCCTACTCGATCATCCTCTTCGACGAGATCGAGAAGGCGCATCCCGACGTCGCCAACCTGCTGCTGCAGATCCTCGAGGACGGCGTGCTGACCGATTCGTACGGCAACCGGATCGACTTCAAGCACAGTCTGCTGATCCTCACCTCCAACCTCGGCTCGAACCTGGTGCTGCGCGGCGGCCGCATGGGCTTCGCCGGTCCCGACTCCGCCTTCCATCAGGTCGAGGAGGAGATCCTCGCCGAGCTGCGCCGCGCCTTCAGCCCCGAGTTCATCAACCGCATCGACGAGGTCATCGTCTTCAAGCCGCTGCAGCGTGACGACCTGCGCGCCATCGTCGACATCCTGATCGGTGACGTCAACATGACCCTGTCGTCGCGCGGCGTGCAGGTGGCGCTGACGCCGGAGGCGGGGGACTGGATCCTCGATCGTGCCGGGGTCGACCCCTCGGTGGGAGCGCGGCCGCTGCGACGCACCATCCAGCGCCACGTGCAGGACGCGATCTCCGACATCCTGATCCGCTCGGTGAGCGACCAGGTCGGGCTGATCGAGGTCGACGTGCGCGAAGGCGAGCTGCACTTCGAGATCGCCGGCCCGGTCCGCGACGGCGGCGAAGGCTCGCCCGACGACCAGGCCGCCGGCGACACCGCGACCGCGGGCGCCGGATCCGGCGGCGCTTCGATCTGACCCACGTCGACGGCCGCCGCGAAGAGGAGCGGCGGCGTCCACCCCGACCCGCCGCGACGGCAACGATCACGTCCACTGCTCCCCGTTCTGCCGAGGAACCGCTCTTGCACCGCCACCGAAACTGCCCGTCGGGTTCCACGACCTCCACCGCGGCGCGACCGGAGCGCCTGGTCGTGCTCGCACTCGCCCTCCTCCTCGCCGTCTCGGCGGCGCCGACCGGCGCGCTGCAGGGAGTGCAGGAATCGGCCGATGCCTTCATCGGTCAGGCGATCGTCGAGGTCGAGTATCGCGGCGTCGTCACCCTCGCCGAGGAGAGCATGAGCTTCTACCTCGACATCGAGCCCGGCCGCCCGTTCGATCCCGAGCGCCTCAACGCCAAGATCCGCGAGTTCTGGGACCGCGACCTGATCGACGACATCAGGGTCGACGCCGAGGCGGCTTCCGGCGGCGTCAGGTTGATCATCACCATCGTCGAACGGCCGGAGCTGCTGTCGATCGACTACCAGGGCCTCGACAAGGTCAAGCGCAACGACATCGAGGACGCCGCGGACCGCGAGCGCATCGAGCTCTACGAGGGCCTGCCGCTGAACCGCGGCGAGCTGGTGCGCCTGCAGCAGGTGATCAAGGACGTCTATTCCGAGCGCGGCTTCCGCTTCGCCGAGGTGGTCTTCGACATCCAGCAGGTGTCGCCGTCGGAGCGACGGATCCTGGTCACCGTCGACGAGGGCAACAAGGTCAAGATCGGCCGGGTCGACTTCGAGGGCAACGAGATCTTCGGCGGCGGGCGGCTGCGCTCGCAGATGGAGAAGACCAGGAAGTCCAACCTGCTCACCCGCATCCGCAAGCGCGACATCTACAACCCGGCGCAGGTCTCCGAGGACCTCGAGAACGTGCGCGACCTGTACCGGCGCTTCGGCTACAAGGACGTGCAGACCGGCGATCCGGTGGTCGAGGTGATGCGCACCGGCGGAGAGAAGCGCCGGCTGCGGATCATCGTGCCGATCGAGGAGGGCCCGCGCTGGAAGCTCGGCGAGATCAGGCTGCAGGGCAACGAGGTGCTCGCCGACGACGTGCTGATCCGCACCTTCGAGGAGCCCAAGGGCGGCTGGCTGCGCTCTGACGTGGTGGAGAAGGGGGTCGAGCGGATCCGCGAGTTCTACCAGAACACCGGCTACATCTTCTCCCGCGTCGAGACCGAGGTCATCGAGCGCGACGACCTGGTCGCCGACGTGCTGGTCAAGGTGCAGGAGAACGATCAGTTCCGGGTCGGCCGGATCGAGTTCTCCGGCAACACCAAGACGCGCGACAAGGTGCTGCGCCGCGAGGTGCGCATCCAGGAGGGGATGGTCTTCAACTCCGGAGCGCTCAAGAACAGTCTGCTCAAGATCAACCAGCTCGAGTTCTTCAAGATCAACGAGGACGACCCGGTCGAGCTCGACTACGACACCGAGAACAAGCTCGTCAACCTGGTGATCAAGGGCGACGAGGCCGAGCGCACCGAGCTGCAGTTCGGCGGCGGCTACAGCGAGATCGACGGCTTCTTCGGCCAGGCCGCCATCCGCACCCGCAACTTCCTCGGCCGCGGCGAGACCCTGGGCGTGAACTTCCAGCAGGGCCGCTTCCGCGACCTGCTCGACGTCTCCTACTTCGTGCCCTGGTTCCGCGACCGGCCCCAGAGCGTCGGCATCCAGGCCTTCGACCGCGATCTCGACTTCGACCTGCTCGCCGACCAGCGCTTCCTTCAGAAGGAGCGCGGCTTCGTGCTCACCTACGGGCGCAGCTTCAGGCTCTTCGAGGGTCTCAGCTTCTCGTACACCTTCTCGGAGTTCGAGGACTTCCGCTCGCAGCGCTTCTTCCTCGATCCCAACGAGCCGGACGGGCAGACCTTCAGCCAGTCCTTCGAGTTCAACAAGAGCTCGTTGTCGGCGAGTTACCGCTACGACTCGCACGACTCGCGGCTCGAGCCGACCCGCGGCAAGCGCCTCGCGGCCAGCGTCGAGTACGCCGGTGGACCGCTCGGTGGCGAGAACTACTTCGTGCGCACCATCCTCGAGGGCGCGTACACGCGACCGATCACCAACCGCGCCATCCGCACGGTCGGCCGGGTCAACCTGGAGCTCGGCTACATCACGCCTTTCGGCACCGACGACGACGGATTCCAGCGCGAGCTGTTCTTCAACGACCGCTTCCTGCTCGGCGGCGAGCAGAGCGTCCGCGGCTACAATTTCCGCTCGGTCTGGGCGCGCGATCCGGACACCGGGCTGACGATCCGCGACATCAACGGCTTTCCGCAGGGCGGCACCCGGATGGGCCAGCTCAACCTCGAGTACCACTACCTCGTGGGCGGGCCCTTCCGCATCGTCTTCTACGCCGACTTCGGCAACGTGTGGAGCGAGGGGCAGGAGATCGACCTCGAGTCGCTGCGCAAGGTCGCCGGCGTCGAGCTCCGCATCAACGTGCCGCTCTTCGGCGCTCCGCTCCGCTTCATCTATGCGAGCAATCTCGATCCGTACGACAACCTGCCGCTCGGCGAGCAGGAGCGTTTCGATTCCTTCGACTTCAGCATCGGCGTCAGCTTCTGAGCCTGCCCGCGGCCGCGCCTGCCGGCGACCGGCTGGTCGTCCCTTGCCCGCCGGGGGCCGCCCACGGCTTCGGCGTGTGACGGCGACGAGGCCGGGCCACGGCCTGTGAGCCTCGCCGGTCGGCGGGGCAGTCGCCTCGCTGCCGTCGCGGCCCGGCGTCTGCGCACTCCTACGCCCGGCGCCGCATCCGGTGGCCCGCAGAACGACGACTCGACGAACTTCATCCAGCAGCAATACGAGAGGTGTGAATCCATGAGATCCAGTTCCAACTCCCGCCGCCGACCGGGCGGTTTCGCCCTCGTGGCGATCGTGGCCGCGGTGCTCGGCATGGCGCTGCCCCTCGCGCCGGCGGCGGCGCAGGGCGGCCAGGTCAAGGTCGCCGTCATCGACGTGCAGAGCATCCTCGCCGAGTCGAAGCGCGGCACCGCGGTGCAGCGTGAGCTCGAGGCGTTCCAGAAGCAGAAGAGCGACGAGATCCAGTCGCGCGGCGAAGAGCTCGCCAACCTGCGCAAGGACTACGCTGAGAAGGGCCTGTCGATGGCCGAGGACCGTCTCGCCCAGATGAAGACGGAGATCGAGGACAAGACCGTGCAGTTCAACCGTCTGCGCGACGACGCCAACTTCGAGCTCAAGAAGCGCTCCGAGGAGCTGCTCGCCCAGGTCGAGGCGGAGGTGCTGCCGATCATCAACCAGGTCGGGCGCGAGGGCGGCTACACGCTGATCTTCAACAAGTTCCAGAGCGGCCTGGTCTTCGCGGACGACGCGATCGACATCACCGGACTGGTGATCGAGCGTTACGACGCCGGCTACCAGGCCGACGGGGAGTGAGTTGGCCGCCGCGGCCGCAGCGAGCGCCGGCGGCTCGCGGGCCTCGCTCGACGAGCTCGCCGCGGTGTGCGGCGCCGCGGTGGTCGGCGACGGGGCGCGGCGCATCTCGAGGGTCCGAACGCTCGACGCCGCCGACGCCGCCGACCTCTCCTTCCTGACCTCGGGGAGCTACCTCGAGGCGGCGCGGCGCAGCCGTGCCGGCGCCCTGCTGGTCGGCCCGGCCCATCGGGGCGAGTTCGGCGATCGCGATCTGCTCGTCGCGGACGATCCCTACCTCGCCCTGGCCTCGATCCTCGGCTGGCTGCACCCGCTGGCGCGGCCGGCTGCGGGCGTGCACCCCACTGCCGTCGTCGGCGAGCGTTGCGAGATCGCCGCCAGCGCCACGGTCGGTCCCTACTGCGTGCTCGGCGACGACGTCGAGGTCGGCGAGCGGGTGTGGCTGGAGAGTCACGTCGACGTCGGCAGCCGCTGCGTGATCGGCGAGGACGCCTGGCTGCACCCCCAGGTGGTTCTCTACCCGGGCACGGTGCTCGGTCAGAGCGTCGAGGTGCATTCGGGAGTCGTGCTCGGCGCCGACGGCTTCGGCTTCGCCAGCGAGGGCGCCCGGCCGGTCAAGCTGCCGCAGGTGGGTCGGGTGCGGTTGGGCGACCGGGTCGAGATCGGCGCCAACTCGGCGATCGACCGGGCGACGCTCGAGGACACGGTGGTCGGCGAGGACACCAAGATCGACAACCTGGTGCAGGTCGGCCACAACGTGCAGATCGGCGCCGGATCGATCCTCTGCGGCCAGGCGGGCATCGCCGGCAGCGCCCGGCTCGGCCGTGGCGTGGTGCTGGCCGGCCAGTCGGGTGTCGGCGGGCATCTCGAGGTCGGCGACGGCGTCAGGGTGGGCGCGGCGGCGGCGGTGCTCGGCTCGGTCGCCGCGGGAGAGACGGTGTGCGGGGTGCCAGCGATCCCGATGTCGCGCTGGCGTCGCTCGGCGGCGGTATACGCTCGCCTCGACGAGCTGCGCAAGCGGGTCGGCGCGCTGCAACGGGAGGTGGATCGATTGGTCTCGGGCAGCGGCGATGAAGCCGCAACGGGCGAGAGGAGCGATTGATGTCAAGCGACGAAGGAACCACGGGCGGCGAGGCCAGCGGACTGGACGCCGAGGAGATCGCCCGGCTCGACCACCAGTGGATCCGCTCGATCCTGCCGCACCGTTATCCATTCCTGCTCGTCGACCGGGTCGTCGAGCTGGTGCCGGAGCGCTCCATCGTGGCGCTCAAGAACGTGACCCAGAACGAGGAGTTCTTCCAGGGCCACTTCCCCGGCAAGCCGATCATGCCTGGCGTGCTGGTGATCGAGGCGCTGGCCCAGGCAGCGGGCCTGCTACTGCTCTACGACCGCCCCGAGCTGCACGGGAGGGTCATCTACTTCGTCGGCATCGAGAACGCCAAGTTCCGCAATCCGGTCACCCCGGGAGACCAGGTGCGCCTGCACGTCGAGATCCTGCGGGCGCGCCGCAACCACGCCCGGTTCGCCTGCCGCGCCACCATCGGCGACCTGGTGGCGGTGGAGTGCGTCGCCAGCTCGATGATCGGCAGGGAGGAGAAGTGAGCGGTGTGCACCCGGCCGCCGTCATCGACCCCTCGGCCGAGCTGGCGGAAGGGGTCGAGGTCGGTCCTTACGCCATCGTCGGCGCCGGCGTGAAGCTGGGCGCCGGCACGATCATCGAGTCGCACGCGGTGCTCGAGGGACCGGCCACCTTCGGCCGTCAGAACCACGTCTATCCGCACGTCTGCATCGGTCAGCCGCCGCAGGACCTCAAGTTCGCCGGCGGCGAGACCCGGGTCGAGATCGGCGACCGCAACCACTTCCGCGAGTTCACCACCGTGCACCGCGGCACCGAGGGCGGCGGCGGCGTCACCCGCATCGGCAGCGACAACCTGTTCCAGGCGTATTCGCACGTCGCCCACGACTGCCAGGTCGGCTCGCACACGGTGTTCTCGAACTGCGGCACCCTCGCCGGTCACGTCACCGTCGGCGACTACGCCCGGGTCGGCGCCTTCTCGGCGGTGCACCAGTTCTGCCGCGTTGGCCGCAACGCGTACATCGGCGGCTTCTCGGTCGTCACCATGGATGCGCTGCCCTACGCGATCACCGTCGGCCAGAAGCCGACCTGCATGGGCATGAACCGCATCGGCCTCGAGCGCGGCGGCTTCGCCGCCGAGGAGATCCAGGCGCTGGAGCGCGCCTTCCGGGTGCTGCTGCGGTCGAAGAAGAACACCACGCAGGCGCTCGAGACGCTGCGCGCCGAGCACTCCGGCAGCGAGCACGTCGGCCACCTGATCGAGTTCATCGAGAGCAGTCAGCGGGGCTTCGTGCGCGGCGGTCGGCGGGGAGCCCGCGGTGCCGCCTGAGGCGCCGGACCACGCTCCCCTGCGCACCGCCGTCGTGGGCACCGGCGCCCTCGGCCGTCACCACGTGCGCCTGCTCAGCCAGCTCGCCGGCTCGCGCCTGGTCGGCATCCACGACGTCGACGAGCAGCGCGCCCGGGCGCTCGCCGAAGAGCACGGCACGAACGCCTTCGGCGAGCTGGCGCCGCTGCTGGACGAGGCCGAGGCGGTGGTCGTCGCGGTGCCGACGCGCAGCCATCTCGAGGTCGGGCTGCAGGCGCTCGAGCGTGGCTGCCACGTGATGATGGAGAAGCCGATCGCCGCCGACGCCGACGAGGCGCGCCAGCTCATCGACGCCGCCGCTGAGGCCGACCGGCTGCTGGCGGTCGGTCACGTCGAGTTCTTCAACCCGGCGGTGCAGGAGCTCCTGCGTCGCGGCGTTCGGCCGCGTTTCGTCGAGGTCCAGCGTCTGTCGACCTTCACCCCTCGCAGCCTCGACGTCGACGTGGTGCTCGATCTGATGATCCACGACCTGCAGATCGTCGCCGCGCTCGATCCGTCGGAGGTGCGCGACTTGCGGGCGGTCGGCATGGACGTGCTGACGCCGCACATCGACATCTGCGACGTGCGCATGGAGCTGGCGTCCGGCTGCATCGTCAAGCTCACCGCGTCGCGCATCTCCGACACCAGGGTGCGCAGCCTGCGGGTGTTCGGCCAGAGCTCCTACTACTCGATCGACTACCAGGCCCAGTCGCTCAAGGGCTTCCGGCTGGCGCCGGCAGGCGACGGCGAGCAGGCGGAAGCTCCGACGGTGCTCGGCGATCGCGCCATCGTGCCGATCGCCGCCGAGCTCGAGCGCGTCGAGCCGCTGCACCGCGAGCTCAGCTGCTTCCTGGCGCGCTGCGCCGGCGACCTGGAGGCGCCGTGGGTGGGTGCCGAGGACGGCCTCGCCGCCCTGCGGCGGGCGCTCGAGATCGTCGAGCTCAGTCGCGGCCGCGGCGCCGCATCGGGAGGAGCCTCGTGAACCAGAGAGTCGGCAACACGCCGGTCCGTGTCGACGTCGGCGTCATCGGCGGCAGCGGCCTCTACGAGATGGACGGCCTCGAGCGTCTCGAGGAACGGCACGTCGAGACGCCGTTCGGCGAGCCTTCGGACGCCTTCGTCCTCGGTCGCATGCACGGAATCACGGTGGCTTTCCTGCCGCGCCACGGCCGCGGTCACCGTCTGCTGCCGAGTGAGCTCAACTTCCGCGCCAACCTGTGGGCGATGAAGCAGCTCGGGGTGCAGCGCATCGTCTCGCTGAGTGCCGTCGGCTCGATGCGCGAGCGCTACGCGCCGACCCACATCGTGGTCCCGCACCAGTTCATCGACCGCACCCGGCACCGCCCCGACACCTTCTTCGGTGAGGGCATCGCCGCTCACGTCGGCTTCGCCGATCCGATCTGCAGGTCGCTGGCGGCGGTGCTCTACCGCAGCGGCCGCGAGGTCGGGGTGACGATGCACGAGGGCGGTACCTACCTGTGCATGGAGGGGCCACAGTTCTCGACCCGCGCCGAGTCGCACACCTACCGTTCGTGGGACGTCGACGTGATCGGCATGACCAACCTGCAGGAGGCGAAGCTCGCCCGCGAGGCCGAGATCTGCTACGCCACCCTCGCCCTGGTCACCGACTACGACTGCTGGCACGAGGAGGAGGACGACGTCTCGGTGCACAACGTTGTCGGAGTCCTCGAGCAGAACGCCCGCGCCGCGCAGCAGATCGTCTCGGAGATCGTGCGCTCGATCGCGGGCGGCGATCCAGCGGGACGCTGCAGCTGCCACGATGCGCTCCTGCACGCCATCATGACGGCTCCGGACCGTATCCCCGACGCGGCGCTGCACCGGCTGTGGCCGATCGTCGGGCGCTACTTCCCGGGCCGCGGGCCCGACGACACCGAGGATCCGGCCGCGGGCCCGCTGGCCGGGCCGGAGCAGGGAGCCGGCGCTTGAAGGTCCTGATCACCAACGACGACGGCTACCTCGCCGAGGGTCTGCGCTGCCTCGCCGAGGAGATACGTCGGTGGGCCGACGTGGTGGTGGTCAGCCCGGACGGCAATCGCAGCGGCTGCGGTCACTCGATCACCCTCGGTCGTCCGCTGCGCATGACCAAGGTGCGCTCGGTGGTCGAGGGAGTGCCCTGGTACATGGTCGACGGCACGCCCACCGACTGCGTCAACCTCGGCGTGCATCACCTGCTCGAGCACGGCGAGGAGGTGGCGATCGCCTCCGGCGTGAACCACGGAGTCAACCTCGGCGACGACGTGACCTACTCCGGCACCGTCGGGGGAGCGTTCGAGGGGCACCTCATGGGATACCCGGCAATCGCTGTCTCGCAGGAGCTCGGCGACGGCGAGCCGGACTACGGCCGCGCCGGTCGCGTCGGCTCCTCGATCCTGCGCCGGGCGGCCGAGGCTGGCCTCGAGGTGCTGCTCAACGTCAACGTGCCGGCGACCGCGCCCGGCCTCGAGCTCGAGCCGCCGGTGGTGACGCGGCTCGGACGACGTCACTACAAGGACACCGTGGAGGCGCGCGAGGATCCGCGGGGCGGCACCTACTTCTGGCTCGCCGGCACGCCGCAGTGGGACGAATCGGAAGGCTCCGACGCGGCGGCGGTGCGCGCCGGAAGGGTCTCGGTGACGCCGATCCAGCGCGATCTGACCTCCCATGCCGAGCTCGAGCTGGTGGAGAAGCTGTTCGTCGATCGGCCGGCGTTGCTCGATCGGTAGACTGCGCCGTCCGGGAGTTTCCGCCCGGTCTTCCGTGCAATGAGCGACTACCGACTGCAGCGCGACCGGCTGGTGCGCGAGCTGGAGCGCAAGAAGGGCATCCGCGATCGGCGCGTGCTCGAGGCGATGCGCCGCGTGCCGCGCCACCGCTTCGTGCAGGAGCACCTGCTCACCCAGGCCTACTCGGACTTCGCCCTGCCCATCGGCGCCGACCAGACCATCTCGCAGCCGTTCGTGGTGGCGCGCATGACCGAGTACCTCGAGCTGGACGAGGAGCACTCGGTGCTCGAGATAGGCACCGGGTCTGGCTACCAGACCGCGATCCTGGCCCTGTTGGCGCGGGTGGTGTACAGCATCGAACGGGTGCCCAGCCTGGCGCAGGAGGCGATCGCCCGGATGCGTGAGCTGGGCCTCAACAACGTCAAGATCCACGTCTTCGACGGCACCGTCGGGCTCAGCCAGTTCGCCCCCTACGACCGCATCCTGGTCACCGCGGGCTCACCGCAGGCGCCGCCGCTCCTGCTCGACCAGCTGGCGCCACGCGGCCGGATGGTGATCCCCGAGGGCGACCGGCAGTCGCAGCGGCTGGTGGTCTACGTCCGCGATGCCGAGGGAAGACTGGAGCGCCGTGAGGGCGAGGCGGTCACCTTCGTGCCGCTGATCGGTCGCGGCGGCTGGTCCGACGACTGAGACCTCGAGTCCGAGGGGTCCGGCACCGGCACCTCGCGCCTGGCACCCGGCACCCTGCAGGAGAGGTAGGAGTAGGAGAAGGAGATGAACGACCTCAAGAAGTACATCCGGGAAGTGCCCGACTTCCCGAAGCCGGGGATCAACTTCTACGACATCACCACCCTGCTGCAGGACGCGCGGGGACTGCGCGAGACCGTCGACCGGTTCTGCTGGTGCTTCCTCGACCACCAGGTCGACAAGGTCGTCGGCATGGAGTCGCGCGGCTTCCTCTTCGCCCCGGTGCTCGCCTGCTCCCTGAACGCCGGCTTCGTGCCGGTGCGCAAGCCGGGCAAGCTGCCGGCGAAGACGGTGCGCCACAGCTACGAGCTGGAGTACGGCAGCGACACCCTGGAGATGCACGAAGACGCGATCCGGCCCGGCGAGAGGGTGCTGATCGTCGACGACCTGCTGGCGACCGGCGGCACCGCCGCCGCCACCGTCGAGCTGGTGCGCGGCGTCGGCGGTGAGATCGCCGGCCTCGGCTTCGTCATCGAGCTCGGCTTCCTGCCCGGCAGGCAGAAGCTCGCCGGGCACGAGGTGGTGTCGCTGATCACCTACTGAGCTGGAGGCTGCGCCGCCGCCCGCGGCCCCGCGATCGGCGACTCGTCCCGAGGCTGGGATAGTGTTCGCGGGCGCCTCGCCGGCGCCCCGGCCGCGGCGCAGTCGGGTCCTCGGCCGCGCACCGATACCGCTCCCGTAGCTCAGGTGGATAGAGCGACGGTTTCCTAAACCGTAGGTCGGAGGTTCGAGTCCTCCCGGGGGCACCAGCACGTCCAGCGGGACGGCCCGCCAGGCGGTTGCCTGGGGCGCCGCGATGCGGTAGTTTGCCGAGCGCTGGTCTGCGCACCGGGCAGCGCCGTCCAGGCGCCGCTCGACGACGGGGACGGCTTCGTCCGTAGTGGCGGCGGTCCGACGGCCCCACGGAATCGCAGGTGTGGGGCGGTCGGCACGGACCCGGTCGGCAAGGCAGGTGCCCAGAGCTCCGAGGCGCGCCGTTTCGCGAATCGATCGCGGAGCCCACGCCTTCGCCGCGCCCCGACGCGGAGCAGGGATCGCGAGAGGAGTGGATTCGAGATGAGTGGTCTGACACGCCAGGACATGAAGCGCGACGAGGTCCAGGAACAGCTCCTGGTCGGCGTCGAGTGGTTCCGCGAGAACTGGAAGAAGCTGGTCGCCGCGCTCGTCGCCGTGCTGCTCGCGATCACCGCCTTCTTCGTCGCCCGCATCGTCATGGAGGGGCGCTCCGAGTCGGCCCAGGCGGCGCTCGGCGCCGCCCTGCGCCTGGTGACGGCGCCGGTGGTCGAGGACGGCGCGACGCCCGACGACCCGCGCGCTCCGAGCTTCGCCGACGCGGCCAGCCGTGACGCGAAGGCGGTGGCGGCGCTCGAGGCGGTGGTCGACGACTACGGCTCGAGCGACGCGGCCGATGTGGCGCGCATGGTGATCGCCCAGATCGCGGCGCGCGGCGGCGACACCGCCAAGGCGCGCGAGATCTGGGAGGCCGCGGCGCGCCAGGGGCGCGGCACAGCCCGCGGCGCGGCGGCACGCGCCAACCTGATCTCTCTCGACCGTCAGGAGCGGCCCGCCGAGCTCGCCGAGGAGCTGCAGGCAATGGTCGACGAAGGCGAGTCCGAGCTGCCCACCGACGTGCTGCTCTTCGAGCTCGCCCAGACCCTCGAGGCCGCCGGCCGCCCGGACGAGGCGCAGGAGGTCTACCAGCGGCTGGTCGACGAGTTCCAGACCTCGGCCTTCGCCGCACAGGCCCGCCAACGCATCCAGAGCTGATGCGGCCCGGCCAGCTGCTCGACCGCCTACGGCGGGGCGACGAGCTGACGCCCGGCGAGATCGCCGCGGTGGTGCGCGGCGCGGTGTCGGGCGAGTGGAGCGAGGCGCAGATCGGCGCCTTCCTGATGGCGGTCGCGATCCGCGAGCTCGACGTCGCGGGGTCGTCGGCCCTCACCGAGGCGATGCTGCACTCGGGCGACGTCTGGCGACTCGGCGACGAGTTCCCCTCGCTGGTCGACAAGCACTCGACCGGCGGGGTCGGCGACAAGACCTCGCTGATCATCGCGCCGCTGCTCGCCGCCTGCGGGGTGCCGGTGGTGATGCTGACCGGCCGCGCGCTCGGCCACACCGGCGGCACCGCCGACAAGCTGGAGTCGATTCCGGGCCTGCGACTCGAGGTGGACCGCCAGCGCTGCGCCGAGCTGGTCGGCGACCTCGGCGTCGCGATCGGTGTGGCCACTCGCGGCATCGCCCCCGCCGACAAGATCTTCTACCGCCTGCGCGACCTCACCGGAACGGTGCCCTCGCTCAGCCTGGTCACTGCCAGCATCCTGTCGAAGAAGTTGGCGACCGGCGCCCGCGGCATCGTCTTCGACGTCAAGACCGGCAACGGGGCGATCTTCCCCGACCTCGCGGTGGGACGCAGCCTGGCGCGGCGCATGGTCGGAGTCTGCGAGGAGCTGGGCTGCGCCGCCTCGGCGGTGATCAGCGACATGAGCCAGCCGCTGGGCAGCTGGTCGGGCCTCGCGTCCGAGGTCAACGAGAGTCTCGAGGTGCTCGGCGGCGGTGGCGAGGAGCGCCTGCGGGAGCTCTGCCTGGTGCTGGCCGAGGAGGCGGCGGCGCGGGTCGGCATGGCGGTCGACAGACAGCGGCTGGTGACGGCGCTCGACGACGGCTCGGCCCGCCGGCGCTTCGTCGACTGGGCGGCGGCCCAGGGCGCCGAGGCGGGCTGGGACGAGCACCCGCTGCCGCTGGCCCCGCACCAGCAGACGCTGCGGGCGTCGCGGGCCGGAGCGGTGGCGGCGATCGCCACCCGCGAGCTCGGTTGGATCCTCGCTGAGGCCGCTGCCGGCGACGGGGCGTCCGGGGCGAGCCTCGACGCCGGAGTCGCCCTGCGGCTCGAGACGCGGCTGGGCGACCGGGTCGACGAGGGCGACGAGCTGGCACGCCTCTACCTGCGGCGGCCCGACGACGAGCTCGTCGAGCGAGCCAGGCGCTGCTTCGAGGTCGCCGAGGCGGCGGCACCGCCGCCGCTGGTGCACGAGCGCGTGCCCGAAGAGGTTCCGTAAGATCCGTGCTCCCGTGAACGCCGCCATCTGCGCCGTCGGCTCCGAGCTGCTGGGGACCGATCGCCTCGACACCAACTCGCTCGAGATCACCCGTCTGCTGCGCCGCTTCGGCGTGCAGACGGTGGTGAAGTCGTGCGTCGGCGACGACGAGCGGGCGATCGAGCGCACCCTCGACGCGCTCGCTGCCCAGGCCGAGCTGGTGGTGATCACCGGTGGCCTCGGGCCCACCGCCGACGACCGCACCCGCACCGCGGTGGCGACGCTGTGCGGGCTGGCGCTGCACCACGACGACCTACTGCTGGCCGAGATCGAGGCCAAGTACCGCCGCATGCAGCGGCCGATGCCACAGGTCAACCGGCGTCAGGCGCAGCGCATCGACGGCGCCGAGGTGCTGCGCAACGACTGGGGCACGGCGCCGGGGCAGCGGGTCGACTGGCGGCGGGCGGACGGGCGGCAGGTCACCTTCTTCCTCTATCCGGGAGTGCCGCGTGAGCTGCTGCGCATGCTGCCCGAGTCGCTGGAGCCGTGGCTGCGCGGGCGGCTGGGCGAGCCCACCGCCCAGGTGCGCGTCGAGGCGCGGGTGGCGTGCGTTCCCGAGTCGGCGGTGGAGGAGCGCATCGCGCCGCTCTACGAGGTCTACGGCGCCGACCGGATCGCCGTGCTGGCGCGGCCGGCCGACCTGCGGGTGCGGGTCGAGCCGCCGCGGTCCGAGACCGGAGACGAGAGTCTCGCCACGAAGCAGGCCGTGGCGCGACTGCACGAGGTCCTCGCCGACACCCTCTACTCGGTGCGGATCGAGGCCGACGGGGCCCTCGATCTGCCGGCGGCGCAGCGCGGCGGCGATCTCGAGGAGGTGGTCGGCGACCTGCTCGTCGAGCGCCGCCTGCGCATCTCCGTCGCCGAGTCCTGCACCGGCGGCCTGCTCGGTCAGCGCCTCACCGCGGTGGCCGGCAGCAGCGCCTACTTCGAAGGCGGGGCGTTGACCTACTCGAACCGGCTCAAGCAGCAGATGCTGGGAGTCGACGCCGCGGTCCTGGAGCGTCACGGTGCGGTCAGCGAGGAGGTGGCGCGGGCGATGGCAGGCGGCGCCGCCGACGTCTTCGCCACCGGGCTGGCGCTGGCGATCACCGGCGTCGCGGGTCCGGGCGGTGGCAGCGAAGAGAAGCCGGTCGGCACGGTGCACCTGGCCCTGGCGACGCCGGAGGGCACCTGGCATCAGCGCCACCGCTTCCCCGGCGAGCGGGCGAGGGTGCGCTGGCAGGCCACCCAGGTGGCGCTCGACATGGTGCGTCGCTGGGCCCACGGCCTGCCCGAGACCCCGAGCTGGTGGCCGGTGACTGGAGTCGACGCATGAGCCCCGAGATCCCCAGCACGGTGCCCGGGGCGGTGCACGCGGCGGCGGCCGTGCTCGCCGCCTACCTGCTCGGCTCGGTCTCGTTCAGCTATCTGATCGTGCGTCTGCTGCGCGGGGTCGACATCCGCACCGTCGGCTCCGGCAACGCCGGCGCCACCAACGTGCTTCGGGTGGCGGGAACGCCGGCCGGGATCTGCGCCCTGGTGCTCGACATCGGCAAGGGGGTGGCGGCGGTCGTCGTCGCTCGTCTGCTCGACGTCGGTCCGGTGGTCATCGCCGCGGTCGGCGTCGCCGCGGTGCTCGGCCACATGTACCCCGTCTTCTTCGGCCTGCGCGGCGGCAAGGGAGTGGCGACCGCGGCAGGAACGCTCGGGTCGCTGGCGCCCCTGGCGACGCTCGCGTCGCTGGTGGTCTTCCTCCTGGTGGTGGCCTGGAAGCGCTACGTCTCCCTCGGCTCGATCGTGGTCGCGGCGACCTGCCCGGCCTTCATGGTGCTGCTGCCGACCCTGCGCGGACGGCCGGTGGCGTGGCCGCTGGTCGCCGGCGCCGTGGCGATCGGACTGCTGGTGACCTGGAAGCACCGTGCGAACATCGGCCGGTTGCTGCGCGGTGAGGAGAAGCGACTCGGCGAACGCGCCGAGGTGACGTCGCCGCCGCCCGGAGGCGAAGGAGGGCAGCGAGCTTGAAGAGCGAGATCTCGGTACTCGGCGCTGGTTCGTTCGGCACCGCGCTGGCAATCCACGCCGCGCGGGCCGGCATCCGGGCGCGACTGTGGGCGCGCTCGGAGGGGCGGGTCCGCGAGCTCTCCGCCGGCGTCGACGAGACCTACCTCTCGGGCGTCGAGCTGCCCGACGGGGTCGCACCGACCCACGACCTCGCGGTCGCCGCGGAGTGCGAGCTCGCACTCGTCGCGGTTCCCTCGCATGGCTTCCGCGATGTCGTGCGGGCCTTCCTGCGCCAGGTGCCGGAGGGACGCCCGCAGATCTTCGTGTCGTTGACCAAGGGAGTCGAGGAGCAGACGCAGGCGCGGATGAGCCAGGTCTGCTTCGAGGAGGGAGTGCAGTCGGGCCACGACGTGCGCTTCGCGGTGCTCTCGGGACCGAGCTTCGCCGAGGAGCTGGTCGCGGGCACTCCCACCGCGGCGGTGATCGCCACCGAGGACCTCGACCTCGCCCACCAGCTGCGCTCGCTGCTCTCGGCCGGCAATCTGCGGCTCTACAGCTCGTCCGACGTGGTCGGAGTCGAGATCGCCGGCGCCGCCAAGAACGTCGTCGCGATCGCCGCCGGCGCCGCCGCCGGGCTCGGCTTCGGCCAGAACACCCTGGCCGCCCTGATGACCCGCGGCCTGCACGAGGTCAGCCGGCTCGGCGCCGCCTGCGGCGGCCGTCGGCGCACCTTCTCCGGTCTCGCCGGCATGGGCGACCTGGTGCTCACCTGCACCGGCGCCCTGTCGCGCAACCGCCGCACCGGCGTCGAGCTGGCGCGCGGGCGCAAGCTGGAGGAGATCCAGGCCGAGCTCGGCATGGTGGCCGAGGGGGTCAAGAACTGCCGCTCTCTCGCCGCGCTGGCCCACCAGCGGGGCATCGAGATGCCGATCACCGAGCAGATGGTCGAGGTGCTCTACGGCGGCAAGCACCCGCGTACGGCGGTCGAGGAGCTCATGAGCCGCGACCTCAAGCACGAGAACGAGTGAGCCGGAGCGGGCCGTTGCGGGCCCGGTCGCGAGCGGGGGAGGGTCGGATATCCTGCCGCCTCGCGCCGCGCTCGCGAGGGAGTCGCCGATGAGCCAGAAGCACCAGTCCGCCGCCGCACAGACACCTGCCCCCGCCGCCGCGCCGCAGCACCAGACGGTGCTGGTGCTCGACTTCGGCGGTCAGTACACCCAGCTGATCGCGCGCCGGGTGCGCGAGCACCGCGTCTACTGCGAGATCCGGCCGCACGACGTCAGCGCTGCCGAGATCGCCGCCGCCGCGCCCATCGGCCTGATCCTCTCCGGCGGTCCCCAGAGCGTCTACGACGAGGCCGGTCCGCAGCTCGATCCTGAGATCCTCGGTCTCGGCGTGCCGGTCCTCGGCAT
Organism: Acidobacteriota bacterium; assembly: GCA_003388555.1. Lineage (GTDB taxonomy): Bacteria > Acidobacteriota > Thermoanaerobaculia > Multivoradales > Multivoraceae > QQVD01. Next base: position 140,841 of record QQVD01000050.1, read on the forward strand.
CTGCTACGGCATGCAGCTGATGGCCCTGGCGCTCGGCGGCAGGGTGGAGCCGGCGAGCGAGCGTGAGTACGGCCGCACCGCGATCTCGGTCGACCCTGACTCGGTGTTCTTCGGCGGCCTCGCCGACGAGCAGCAGGTGTGGATGAGCCACGGCGACCGGGTCACCGCCGCCCCTGCGGGGTTCGCCGTCACCGCGAGCACCGACAACGCACCGACGGTGGCGATCGAGGATCCGGAGCGCGGCCTGTTCGGGATCCAGTTCCATCCCGAGGTCACCCACACGCCGCACGGCAGCGAGATGCTGCGCAACTTCCTCTACGGCCGCTGCGGTGCCAGCGGCGAGTGGCAGATGTCGAGCTACGTCGACGAGGCGGTGGCGCGGATCCGCGAGCAGGTGGGCTCGCGCCGGGTGCTCTGCGCCCTCTCCGGCGGCGTCGACTCATCGGTGGCGGCAACCCTGGTGGAGCGTGCGATCGGCGATCAGCTCACCGCCGTGTTCGTCGACAACGGGGTGTTGCGCAAGGGAGAGCGCGAACAGGTCGAGCACAGCCTCACCCAGGGCCTCGGGGTTCCGGTGGTCGTCGCCGACGCCCGCCGGCGCTTCCTCGACGCGCTCGCCGGCGTCACCGACCCCGAGGCCAAGCGCAAGACGATCGGCCGGGTGTTCATCGACGTTTTCAAAGAGGAGGCGGCGCGCCTCGGCGGCGCCGACTTCCTGGTCCAGGGCACCCTCTATCCCGACGTCATCGAGTCGGTCTCGGTGAAGGGGCCGTCGGCGACGATCAAGACCCACCACAACGTCGGCGGCCTTCCCGAGGAGCTCGGCTTCGAGCTGATCGAGCCCCTACGCATGCTGTTCAAGGACGAGGTGCGCCAGCTCGGGCGCGAGCTCGGAATCGGCGAGGAGCTGATCGGGCGCCACCCGTTCCCGGGCCCGGGCCTGGCGGTACGCATCCTCGGCGAGGTCACCGCAGAGCGGGTGGCGATGCTGCAGGAGGCGGACGCCATCTTCGTCGACGAGCTGCGTGCCGAGGGCCTGTACGACCGCGTCGCCCAGGCGCTGGTGGTGCTGCTGCCGGTGCGCAGCGTCGGCGTCATGGGCGACGGGCGCACCTACGAGAACGCCGTGGCGCTGCGGGCGGTCGAGACCACCGACTTCATGACCGCCGACTGGAGTCAGCTGCCGCACGCCTTCCTCGGCCGCGTCGCCGGGCGTATCGTCAACGAGGTGCAGGGCGTCAACCGCGTCGTCTACGACATCACCTCGAAGCCGCCCGGCACCATCGAGTGGGAGTGAGCGCGGCGTCCTGGCCGCACCCTCACTTCGAGGCGGCGGCGGGCTGCTGCGGCGTCGGGCTGGTCTCGGGGCTCGCCGGCACCAGGGTGGTCAGGCTGATCGGCGCGATGCGATCGGGGTTCTTGCGCAGCAGCTTGGCCAGCCGCCTGCCGATCTCGCGCTCCGCCTTCGCCGACTTCTGGGCATCCGTCTTCTGAGCCTCGTTGAGCGGGGTCCAGCCGCCGGCGAGCATGTTGTGGCCGCCGCCCTTACCCTTGCGCCCGACCAGGCGGCGCATGTGCTTGGAGGCGTCGGCCCTGGGGTTGGTGGTGCGGATCGACAGGTAGATCCGCTCCTCGTGCACGCCGGTGCACAGCGACCAGGTCTTGCCCTCGAGGCGCAGCATCAGGTCGGCGAGCTCGGGCACGATGTCGGGCTGCTGCACCGGCCCGAGATGCGAGAGGATCAGGGAGTCGACGGTCGACAGGCTGCCCAGCGCCGTGGCGAGGCTGGCGAAGTAGTGCTGCGGCAGCCGCGGGTTGCGGATCTTGCCCAGCGCCCGCTTGTCCGCCCGGCTCAGGAAGTACTCGTAGATCTGCCGGTCGGGGCCCGGCGACTCGCGCGAGAAGTCGAGCGTCTCCGAGCGGATGGCGTAGACCACCGCGGTGGCGTTGCGGCGCGACACCTGCAGCTCCGAGGCGAGCAGGTACTCGGCGGCGATGCTGGCGGTGGCGCCGTACTCGGTGCGGATGTCGGCCAGCGGCACGTCGGAGGTCTGCTTGCGTTTCGGATGGTGGTCGAGCACCAGGTCGGGGACGATCTCGGGCGGCAGCCGGTTGTTGCCGGTCTGAGCCTGGCAGTCGACCAGCGCGAAGTGACGGTAGTTCTCGAAGCGGATGTGGCGCACCCGGCTCAGCTTGAGGTTCAGGTGCCGCATCATCGCCTGGTTCTCGGCCCGGCCGACGATGCCCCCATAGGCCGCGGTGACGCGCTGCTTGAAGCGGCGCCGCAGCACCTTGGCGAGCAGCGTCGCCGAGGCCAGCGAGTCGGGGTCCGGGTTGTCGTGGGTGAGCACGAGCCAGCGGCCCGGTGGCTGCTGCGCGATCCGCTCCTCGAGCTTGCGCAGGACTTCGTGGGTCTGTTCGGAGATCAGGCTGGGCACGCGTTCCCCGTCGCGGTGGATCGAGAGAGTCAGGGGGCGGAGGCAGTCGGAGACGAAAGGCGGATTCTAGCGATCCGATAGAGTCGCCGCGCCTCGCGAGCCGACGATCGTGGCTCGGAGCGTGCCGAGACCCAGCTTCATGATCTCCGAGCTCTTCTCCGTCGGGCCGATCAGCATCTCGCCGTTCGGCCTGCTGCTGGTGCTCGCCCTGTTCAGCGCCTTCGCGCAGCTGCGCTGGGGCATGCGCCGTCTCGGCATCGGCGACGACGACGCCGCGACCAGTCTGCTCCTCGCCGCCGCCGTCGGCGGCATCGTCGGCGGCAAGCTCTACTACGCGCTGCTCTACCAGGACCTCTCGCTGGTCCTGCAGCGTGCCGGCATCGTCTTCTACGGCAGCCTGATCGGTGGCGCCCTGGCGGTGTCGTGGATGATCGTGCGCCGCGGCCTGCCGTACGCCCGCACCGCCGACGCGGTGGCGCCGGCTGTGGCGCTCGGCTATGCGGTGGGTCGCATCGGCTGTCTGCTGGTGGGCGACGACTACGGTCGGCCCACCGAGCTGCCCTGGGGCATGACCTTCCCCGAGGGGCCGATCCCGACCACCGCCAGCGCCCTGCAGAGCCAGTTCGGGGTCGAGGTGCCGCCGGGGTACGGGCCGCTCGATCAGGTACCGGTGCACCCGACGCAGATCTACGAGACGCTGTCGATCGGTCTGCTCTGGCTGCTGGCGCGCCGCTGGACCCGTCGCGACCGCCGCGCCGGCGAGCTGGCCCTGATCGTCTTCGCGGCGATGGCGATCGAGCGTTTCCTGATCGAGTTCCTGCGCGCCAAGGACGATCGCTTCCTCGCCGGTCTCACCGTGGCGCAGGCGATCAGCCTCGCGATCCTGCTTCTGGTGGTGGTGCTGTGGACCCGTCTGCCACCGCGCTCCGCCGACCGGGGGGAAGCGAGCCGCTCGCCGGCGCGCGGGGGTTGAGCGCGGTGGGCGCCGCCAGCGGCGGACGACCGGTACCGCGCGCGTTCACCGTCGCCGGCTCCGACAGCGGCGGCGGCGCTGGAATGCAGGCCGACCTCAAGACGTTCGTCGCGATGGGCGTCTACGGCGCCAGCGTGGTCACCGCGATCACCGCCCAGAACGGGTCGGGGGTGCACGAGACGCTGAGCCTGCCGCCGGAAAGCGTGGCTGCGCAGCTGCGCGCGGTGCTCGCCGACGGGCTGTGCGACGCCGGCAAGGTGGGCATGCTCGGCAACGCCCCGACGGTGCGTGCGGTGGCCGACGAGCTGCGCCGGGTCGCGCCCTTCCCGCTGGTGGTCGATCCGGTGGTGCAGAGCAGCTCCGGGGCCCGGCTGCTCGACGACGGAGGAGTGCAGGCCCTGCTGGAGGAGCTCTTGCCGCGAACCACCCTGCTGACCCCGAACCTGGACGAGCTGGCCGTGCTCACCCGGCGCGATCGCGAGGCGCTGGAGGCGCCACGCGAGCGCATCGCCGCCGCCGAGCAGCTGATCGGCGCCGGCGCCTCGGCGGTGCTGGTCAAGGGCGGCCACGCGGCGACGAGCGGCGGCGACGACGCCCGGGTCCTCGACCTGCTGCACGACGGCGCCCGCACCCACCGCCTCGAGAACCCGAGGATCGACACCCGGCACACCCACGGCACCGGCTGCGTGCTCTCGGCGGCGATCGCCGCCGGCCTCGCCCTCGGCCTGCCTCTGCTCGCCGCGGTGGAGAGGGGGCGCGCCCACCTGCAGGCGGCGCTGCGCCTGGCGGTGCCCATCGGTCCCGGAGTCTCACCCGTCAACCACGCGCTGGCGCGTTGGGGAGGTGCCCGATGACCACCGTTCCCGGAGCGAAGATCTTCGCTTCCGCCTTCCTGTCGCTGGTCCTGCTGGCGCCAGGTGCCCCGACCGAGGTCGCGGCGCAGCAGCCGAACGTGGATCCGGCCGCGGCCGGGTCGCTCTCCGAGGTGGTCGACGTGCGGGTGGTCAACGTCGAGGCGGTGGTCACCGACCGCCGCGGCCGACCCGTCTCCGGCCTGCCGCGCTCCGCCTTCGAGCTCTGGGTCGACGGCGTGCAGGTGCCGCTGCGCTACTTCACCGAGGTGCGCGCCGGCCAGGCGGTCGAGGCGGAGGCGGCAGATGTCGCCGATGCTCCGGCCGTGGTCGCTGCCGCGGGAGAGCCGGTGCGGCGCAACGTGCTGGTGTTCATCGACGAGCTGCTCTCCTCGGCGCCCGAGCGCGACCGGGTGCTGCAGCGCCTGATCGACCAGCTGCCCGAGCTCGGCCCGGCCGATCACATGGCGCTGGTGCGCTTCGACGGCCAGCTCGAGGTGCTGACCGGCTGGACCCGCGATGTCGAGCTGCTGGAAGGCCTGCTGCGTGGCGCCAAGGGCCGCAAGACCTTCGGCCTGCGTCGCTTCGATGCCGAGAGCACCCTGGTCCAGCAGCAGCTGCTGGGGCCCGACCCGCGCCAGGCCGAGATGCGGCTGACGCTCGAGGAGAGGGCGCTGGTCGAGCGGCTGATCGTCGAGGTCGAGCGGGCGGTGCGCGCCAGCAGCGCCAGCCTGCGCAGCCTCGGCACGCCGCCCGGGAGGCGGCTGATGCTGCTGCTCTCCGGCGGCTGGCCGTTCAGCCCCGCCGAGTACATGATCGGTGAGACCTCGCGTGTGTTCGGGGACTCCGACCTGCTGCGCGGCGACCTGCTGCTCGGGCCACTGCGCGATACCGCCAACCTACTCGGCTACACCATCTACCCGGTGGACGTGCCCGGGCTGCAGAGCACGATCAGCGCCGACCGGTTCGGGTCCTTCGGCAACCGCGACGGCTTCCGCGCCGGACGCGATCCGCTGTCGTACAGCCGCGAGACGACCCTGCACCAGAGTCTCTTCTACCTCGCCGAACAGACCGGCGGCGAGGCGCTGATCAACTCGCGGCGCGACGGCGTGCTGCGGGCCGTGATGGAAGACACCAGCAGCTACTACTGGCTCGGCTTCGTGCCCGAGCGGGCCGGTGACGATCAGCGCCACGAGATCGAGGTGCGCCTCGCCGATCCCGACCTGAAGGTGCGCAATCGGCGCGACTTCTACGACTTCTCGAGGCGTCAGGAGTTCACCCTGCTGGTCGAGAGCGCGCTGCAGTTCAAGACGCCGCCGACGGCGACACCGCTGAGCGTGCGTCCGGGACGCGCCGAGCGCGACGGCCTGACCACGATGGTGCTGCCCCTCGCGGTGGGCATCCCGGCCGACATCGTCACCCTGCTGCCGGGGCCCGACGGCCTCGCCGCCCAGCTCGAGCTCCGCGTCGCCGTCCTCGACGAGCGGGGTGGCACCGTCGACACACCGGTGGTGCCGATCTCGTTCAGCCTGTCGGAAAGACCGGCCGAGGGTACGATGTTGAACTACGACACGGCGCTCAAGCTGCGCCGCAAGCGCCAGCAGCTGGTGGTGGCGGTGCTCGACGTGCCGTCGGGCGTCATGGCGTCCAGCTCGCTGGAGATCGATCCGTGAGGACGAGTGCGCCCGGCCGTGGCGGCCGGTCGCATCAGGAGACATACGACGTGTTGGAAACCCATCGGCCGTTCGCCGACCTCACCCGTCGACCCGGGACCCGGGCCGCGGCCCTGCTCTGCGCCGCGCTCGCGGTCGGCCCGGTCGCTGCGACGCTGCACGCCCAGGATTCCGGCGGTGAAGGCGGCGGCAGCCAGGAGCTGAGCTACGTCGACGTCATCGACGTCAAGGTCGTCAACATCAAGGTCTACGTCACCGACAAGGACGGCAACCCTGTCACCGGGCTGACCCGCGACGATTTCGTCATCGAGGAAGACGGGCGCGAGGTCAAGCTCACCAACTTCTACGAGTTCAGGGAGGGCACCCGCGAAGGCGATCTGCCCCCCAGGCCCGAGGCTCCGAAGATCGAGTCGCACCCGGAGCTGCGCGCCGAGCCCGAGCTCGAGGTGGCGAGCGAGGACCAGCTGCACCTCATCGTCTACGTCGACCACCACAACATCCGGCCCAACAACCGCAACCGGGTGTTCCGGTTCGTGCGCCAGTTCCTGCGCGAGCACGTCGACCGCCAGGACAGGGTGATGCTGGTGAGCTACAACCGTTCGATCAAGATCGAGCGTGAGTTCACCTCCGATCCGCAGGTCGTCTCCCGCGCCCTGTTCGATCTCGAGAAGCACACCGGCGGCCGCCTGACGGTCGACTCCGATCGGCGCGACATCATCAACGACATCGAGGACGAGATCGACATCTCGCTGCTGGTCAGCCGCGCCAAGATGTTCGCTCAGGAACAGCACAACGACATGCAGTTCACCCTCGACGCGCTCAAGGAGATGGTGTCGAACCTCGCCGGTCTGCCCGGCCGCAAGGCGCTGCTCTACGTCAGCGACGGACTGCCGATGCGCCCCGGCGAGGAGATGTTCGAGGCGGTCTCCGAGCGGGTCAACCGCGGCGGCGACGCCGGCGCCAGCTACTACTCGAACCTGCGCATGGAGGCGTTCAGCTACGACCTGTCGCCGCGCTTCCGCGATCTCGCCAACACCGCCAACGCCAGCGACGTCTCGTTCTACACCATCGACGCCGCCGGCCTGCTCGGACGGTCGATCCGCGGCGCCGACATGCGCGGCGGGCCGCTGAGCTCGAACATGGAGAGCATCTGGAACAACAACGTGCAGGGCTCCCTCATGTTCCTCGCCGACGAGACGGGCGGCCAGTTCGCGGTCAACACCAACAACTTCGAGGGTGCCTTCGAGCGCTTCGCCAAGGACTTCGAGCACTACTACTCGCTCGGCTTCTCGCCCAGCCACGCCGGCAACGGGCGGCTCTACCGCATCGAGGTGAAGCTCAAGGACAAGCAGCGCGGCTGGAGCCTGCGCCACCGTCAGAACTACCGCGACAAGAGCGTCGAGCTCGAGATGCAGGAGGGCGTCAAGGCGTCGCTCCAGTTCGGGGCCCAGAGCAACGACCTCGGCATCCGGCTGGTCGAGAAGTCGCGCATGCGGCGCAGCGACGGCACCTTCATGGTGCACGTCGACGTCCTGATCCCGCTCGGCGAGGTGACGCTGCTGCCGCTGCAGGACGTGCACGAGGCGCGGCTGCGGGTCTGGGTGCAGGCGCGCGACGCCGACGGCGGTTTCTCCGATCCGGTGGTGTCGCCGCTGCGCATCGAAGTGGCCAAGGACGAGGTCGAGCAGGCCAGGCAGGGTGTCTGGGCCTACGAGTTGCCACTGGTCATGGGGACCGGCGACCAGTGGATCAGCGTCGGGGTGCGCGACGACCTCGGCGGCGAGCGCTCGTTCCTCACCCGCGTGCTGCGGGGCGAGGCGTAGGCGGACACGGGGAGTGCCGGTCGTGAGTAGACGAACCAGCTGGTCGGAGTCGATGCGCGAGGTGGTCGGGGCCTCGCTGCAGCTGCTGCAGGCCGAGATCGACGAGCTGCGGGCGCAGCTCGGCGCCGAGACCGCGCGCCTGGTCCGCCTGGCGCTGATCGTCGGCGTCGCCGCTGGCTTCGCCTTCTGGGGCCTGGCGGTGCTGATCGCGGCGGCGGTGCTGGCCCTGGCGCTGGTGCTCGAGCCCTGGCTGGCGGCGTTGATCGTCGGCCTGGTGCTGTCGGCGGTCGCTGGCGGCTTCGCGATCTGGGCCCGTGCGCGGGTGCGCCGGATGCGCTCGCCGGCGGCGCTGGTCGAGGAGCGTCTGCGCGACCATCTCGCCTGGTGGGAGCGCGAGATCCGGCCGGCGACGCCTGCCCATCAGCCGCGGACCGCACCGGGTCCGGCCCCCGCACCGGGGATCGAGGGTCCGGCGCCCGACGAGTTCACCGGGGAGGTGCGATGAGCGGTCTGCCGGGATGCGGGAGGAGCGGGGCATGAGCTACGACCAGGGAGACGACTCCGCCCGCCACGGCGGCGAGGTCGATCTGGCGCGTCGGAGGTTCCGCGACGCGGTCGAGGAGGCGACCGATCAGGTGCGGCGCCACACCGGGCTGAGGCTGGGCGCCCGCTGGGTCTGGCCGCTGGTCGCCGCCGCAGCCGGCATGAGCGCCGCCTGGGCGGTGCGCCGCCGCCTGCGTTCGGGCCACGACGACTGACGCCAGGCGGGGGCTCGATGCACCCGCCGCATCCGCCGGCGGAGCGTGCGACGAAGATCCTGACGACTGCCGCGTCCGGCTCGCGGAACCCGGCGACCGGGTCCTCGAGAACGAACGGCACGCCAGCGACGTAGACTGAACAGAGGCCCCGGCACCACTCGCCGGGCGCCGGAGGAGCAGCGGTTCCATGAGCACGGACAGCCGGAACGCAGAGCACGGGCCCTTCGAACGGTCCAGCTACGATGCAGTGGTGGTCGGAGCGGGGCCGGGAGGCTGCGCCGCGGCCTCGATCCTCGCCCGCGGCGGAGCCTCTGTGCTCCACCTCGAGCGCTCGCAGACGCCGCAGTTCAAGGTCGGCGAATCGCTGATGCCGGAGACCTTCGGCCCGCTCGAGAAGATGGGCGTGATCGACGACATGCGCGGCTCCGAGTTCGTCAAGAAGCACAGCGTGCAGTTCTATACCTCCAGCGGCAAGGCGTCGGCGCCCTTCTACTTCTCCTCGATAAACGACACCGAGTCGGCCCAGACCTGGCAGGTGCACCGCGCCGACTTCGATCAGCTGCTGTTCGAGAACGGCCGCAGGCACGGCGTCGACGCACACCGGGGCGTCAACGCACGCGAGATCGTGTGGGATGGCGACAGGGCGGTCGGGCTTCGCGGACAGGCGTCCGGTGGTCGTGACTTCGAGGTCGCCGCCAAGGTGGTCATCGACGCCACCGGACAGAGCTCGCTGATCGCCAAGAAGCTCGGTCTGGAGCGGGTCGACTACGGCCTCCAGCACGCTTCGATCTTCACGCACTTCCAGGGCGCCCTGCGCGACGACGGGATCGACGAGGGCGCCACGCTCATCCTGCAGACGAGCGACGCCCGCTCGTGGTTCTGGTTCATCCCGCTGGCCCGCGACATCGTCAGCATCGGCGTCGTCGGCAAGGTCGAGGAGCTGATCCAGCAGCGCCAGGGGCAGCCGCACGAGACCTTCTTCGACGAGGTCGCCAAGTGCCCCGAGATCGCCCGCCGCATCGAGGGCGCCGTGCAGTGCCGCCCGGTGCAGGTGATCAAGGACTTCTCCTACCGCTCGCCCCAGGTCGCCGGCGACGGCTGGGTGCTGGTCGGCGACGCGTTCAGCTTCATCGATCCGGTCTACTCGTCGGGTGTGTTCCTGGCGCTGAAGTCGGGTGAGATGGCGGCCGAGGCGGTGCTCGACGGGCTGCGCACGGGCGACTTGTCGCGCGCTCAGCTCGGCCGCTTCGAGGACGAGCTGCGCGGCGGCATGGCGGCGGTGCTGCGCCTGGTGCAGGCGTTCTACGCTCCCAACTTCAGCTTCGGCGGCTTCCTCAAGGAGCATCCGCACCACCAGCGCGACATCACCCGCATCCTGGTCGGCGACGTGCTCGACGTCGACTTCACGCCGCTGTTCCGCGACATGGACGAGTTCCAGTCCCGGGTCAGCGCCTGAGGCGGCCGGCGCGTCGCGGGCTGGTCCCGGCGGCCGTCGGATAGGGTTTCGCGGATCGCTCGCCGGCCCCCGAGGCGCCCGGGGACGGAACCCGGGGCGAGGAGGGCCGGCGCGCCGAACGATCGGAGGGAATCGTGAAGAGGCTGGTGCCGCTGCTGCCCGTGCTGGCGCTCCTGGTGCTGCACACCGACGTCTGGCTGTGGAACGACGCGACGATGCTGTGGGGGCTGCCGATCGGCCTCTCGTACCACGTCGGCTTCTGTGTCGCCGCGATGGCGGCGCTGGCCATCCTGGTGCGCTACCGCTGGCCGCGTGAGCTGGTCGAGGCCGCCTACGAGGGCGCCGCCACGGCGGCCGCGGAGCCCGCCGGCGAAGACGACGGGCGCTCCGCCCCGGGAAAGGGCTGAGGCGCGATGCTTCCGGTCGTCTTCCTCTATCTCGGCCTGGTGCTGGCGATCGGCCTGTGGAGCCATCGCATGGCGCGCTCCACCGGCGAGGACTTCTTCGTCGCCGGCCGCACGATCGGCCCCTTCGTGCTGCTGATGACGCTCTTCGGCACCCACATGACGGCTTTCGCGCTGCTCGGGGCGTCAGGAGAGAGCTACCGCATCGGCATCGGGGTCTTCGGCCTGATGGCGTCCTCCTCGGCGCTGATCGCGCCGACCCTGTTCTTCTTCGTCGGCATGCGGGTCTGGCGTCTCGGCAAGCAGTACGGCTACGTCACCCAGGTCGAGCTGCTCAGCGAGCGCTTCCAGTCGCCTCTGCTCGGCCTCTGTCTCTTCCCGGTCCTGGCGGTGCTGCTGGTGCCCTACCTCCTGATCGGCGTGATGGGCGGCGGCATCACCCTGTCGGAGATCGGCGGCGACGCCATTCCGACCTGGGTCGGCAGCGTGCTGATCACCGCCGTCGTGCTCGTCTACGTCTGCTTCGGTGGCCTGCGCGGCACCGCCTGGGTGAACACGTTCCAGACCTGCTTCTTCATGGTCATCGGCGCCGTCACCGTCTGGCTCATCGTCGGTCGGCTCGGCGGTCTCGAGACGGCGATGGCGCGCGTCGCCGAGAGCCACCCCGAGATGCTGGTGCGCGGCGACAACGTGCGGCCGCTGCAGCTGGTCACCTACCTGCTGATCCCCGCCTCGGTGGGCATGTTCCCGCACATCTTCCAGCACTGGTTGTCGGCGCGGCGGGCGGCCACCTTCCGCGCTCCGGTGATCCTCTACCCGGCCTGCATCCTGATCGTGTGGCTGCCGAGCGTGCTGCTCGGCGTCTTCGGCCGCATCGACTTCCCCGACCTGGTGGGACCGCAGGCCAACTCGGTGCTGGTGCGAATGATCGCCCTCTACTCGCCTGGAGTGCTCGGCGGACTGCTGGCGGCCGGTGTGTTCGCCGCGATCATGTCGTCGCTCGATTCGCAGTCGCTGGCACTGGGCACCATGTTCACCCGCGACGTCATGCCGCGGCTGCTGGGTCGCAAGCTGGCCGACGGCGAGCAGGTCCTGGCCGGCAGGCTCTTCCTCGCCTCGGTGCTGCTGCTCACCCTGGGGCTCTCGTTCGTGGTCAATCGGTCGATCTTCGGCCTCGCGGTGTGGTGCTTCACCGGCTACACGGCGCTGCTGCCGATCCTGATCGGCGCGCTCTTCTGGCGCCGCGCCACCGCGGCCGGCGCGCTGGCGTCGCTCGCCACCGCCTTCGCCTCCTGGCTGTACTTCTTCCGCGCCGGCTGGGGCAAGCCCGACTACAGCGTGCTGGGCTCGGGAGCCATGCCGGTGGCGGTGATCGTCCCGGCCGCCGCCCTGGCGCTGATCGTGGTGTCGCTGCTGACGCGGCCGCCGGATACGGCGGTGGTCGAGCGGTTCGTGGGCGACGACTGAGGCGCGGCGGTGAAGATCGCGATCATCGCGGCGGGCGCCGGCGGCATGTTCTGCGGCAGCTGCATCCGCGACAACGCTCTGGCCACCGAGCTGATGGCGGAGGGCCACGACGTCGTGCTGCTGCCGATCTACACCCCGATGCGCACCGACGAGGAGGGCGTGGCGCTCGACCACGTCTTCTACGGCGCGGTGAGCATCTACCTCGAGCAGAAGTTCCCCTGGTTCGCACGCATCCCGCGCTGGATGCGCGGCTGGCTCGACCACCCGGCGCTGCTGCGCCGCCTGCCGATGTCCTCCAACGCCACCAACGCCAAGGACCTCGGTGAGCTGACGCTGTCGACGCTGCGCGGCGAGGAGGGGCGCCAGCGCGCCGAGCTCGAGCACATGGCGCGCTGGCTGGCCGACCACTACCAGCCCGAGGTGATCCAGCTCAGCAACTCGATGCTGCTCGGCTTCGTGCGCGAGCTGCGCCGCCACCTGCCCGACGCCAGGATCGTCTGCGCTCTCCAGGGCGAGGACATCTTCCTCGACGACCTCGACGAGCCCTATCGCACCGAGGTCATCGGGATGATGGGGGAGCGCGCCCGCGAATGCGACCTCTTCGTCTCGACCAGCGTCTTCTACGCCGCGCCGATGGCCGAGCTGCTCGGCATCGACCGCGACCGCATCGTGCCGACGAGGATCGGCATCCACGTGCCTGCCGACGACCCTGAGCGCCAGCCGCCACCGGAGGAGCCGTTCACCATCGGCTACCTCGCCCGCATCTGCCCCGAGAAGGGCCTGCACCGGCTGGTCGACGCCTTCGAGCTGCTCTGCGAGCGGATCGGGGCGGAGCGGCTGCGGCTGCGGGTGGCGGGATACGAGTCGGGCCGCGACCGGCAGTACTCGGCGGCGCTGCGCCAGCGACTCGAGCGCTCGGGCCTGTCGGGCAGGGTCGACTGGCTGGGCGAGGTCGACCGCGAGCAGAAGACGGCCTTCCTGCGCTCGCTGCACGTGTTCTCGGTGCCGACGATCTACCACGATCCGAAGGGGCTGCCGGTGCTCGAGGCGATGGCCGAGGCGGTGCCGGTGGTGCAGCCGCGGCACGGCGCCTTTCCCGAGCTGCTCGAGCGCACCGGCGGCGGCGTGCTGGTGGAGCCCGACGACGCGCGCGCGCTCGCCGATGCGATCGAGCGTCTGCTGCGCTCGCCCGAGGAGCGCGACGAGCTCGGCCGCCAGGGAGCCGCCGGGGTGCGGCGCGAGTTCACCACCGAGACGATGGCCGAGGACACGCTGCGGGCCTACCGGCGGGCGCTCTCGAGTGCGTCGGCGGTCGACTCGGTCGACTCGGTCGCGTCCGACGACGGCCGTGCCGGCGCCGCGGCGGGAGCCGGCTGAAGGTGTTCGAGTACCGCACCCGCAGAGTGGTCGAGTTCGCCGACACCGACATGGCGGGGATCATCCACTTCTCCCGCTACTACGTCTTCATGGAGCGCGCCGAGCACGAGTTCTGGAACGCACTCGGCACCAGCGTGCACACCGAGGTCGACGGCGTCGCGATCGGATGGCCACGCCTCGAGGCGTCGTGCCGCTTCCTGCGTCCCGTGCGCTTCGAGGACGTGCTCGACATCCACCTCCAGGTGGTGCGCAAGGGCGGCCGTTCGTTGACCTTCGAGATCGACTTCTGGTGCCGTGGCGAACGGGTGGCGCAGGGTCGGCTGGCGACCTGCTGCTGCGCCCTGACTCCGGGCGAGCCGCCGCGGGCGGTGCCGATCCCCGCGGTGCTGGCGGAACGGATCGAGGAGCGACCGACCGCCGGCGACGCACCGTATCCTCAGTGACGTTGCAGGCGACCGAGGTGACCAGATGAGCGAAACAGGAGCAGGCGGGGCGGCGGCGCCGCACGCCGCGGCGGCGGGGCAGTCCACCAGTCGGCAGGAGGGCGGCGCGGTGCGCGCCCGCTCGCTCGACAAGTCGTACCGTCTCGGTGGCGAGGAGGTGGTGGTGCTGCGCGGCGCCGACCTCGATCTCGCGGCAGGCGAAGCCGTGGCGGTGATCGGGCCCTCGGGGTCGGGAAAGAGCACCCTGCTGCACATCCTCGGCACCCTGGAGAGGCCGGACGCCGGCAGCGTCGAGATCGACGGCGTCGACCTGTCGAGCCTCGAGGGCGAGCGCCTCAGCCGCTTCCGCAGCGACCGCGTCGGCTTCGTCTTCCAGGACCACCATCTGCTGCCGCAGTACGGCGTGCTGCAGAACGTCCTCATGCCGACGCTGGCGCACCCCGGCGCCGTCGGCACCCGCCAGCGCGCCGAGCAGCTGCTGGGCGCCGTCGGTCTTGCCCATCGACTCGACCACCGCCCGGCGCAGCTCTCCGGCGGCGAGCGACAGCGGGCGGCGATCGCCCGCGCCCTGATCAACCGGCCGTCGCTGCTGCTCTGCGACGAGCCCACCGGCAATCTCGACGGCGCCACCGCCGACGTCGTCGGCGACCTGCTCTTCGAGCTCCACCGCCGTGAGGGCGGCACCATGGTGGTGGTCACCCACTCGCTCGACCTCGCCGGTCGTTTCCCGCGCACCCTGCGACTCGACAAGGGCCAGCTGCGGGAGGCGTCATGAGCGCCGCCGGCGAGGGGACGGGCGGCGAGACCGGCAGCCGCGGCGGGCTGCTGCTCGAGAGCCTGCTGCACTTCTGGCGCATCAACCTGGCGATCGTCGCCGCGGTCGCGGTGTGCACCGCGGTGCTGGTCGGCGCCCTGCTGGTCGGCGACTCGATGCGCGGCTCGCTGCGTGCCCTGACCCTCGAGCGCCTCGGCGACATCGACCACGTCGTCGTCGCCGAGAGCTTCCTGCGCCAGGACCTGGCCGAGGAGCTCGAGGAACAGGACGGCTTCGGGGAGCGCTTCGCCGACGTGGTGCCCGCGCTGCTGCTGCAGGGATCGGTCTCGGTGCCGCAGAGCGGCCGCCGCGCCGCCCAGGTCGGCATCCAGGGCATCGACGACGACTTCGCCTCGCTCTTCCCCGGCTACGAGGATCGCTTCGACCTCGAGCGCGTCGACGGGCAGCTGTTCGGCTCGGCGCTGGTCAACGCCACGCTGGCCCGCGAGCTCGCGGCCGAGGTCGGCGACGAGCTGCTGATCGCCCTGCAGCGGCCCAGCGACGTGCCACGCGAGTCGCTGATGGGCTCCACCGACCCGGCCGACGTGGTGCAGACGATGCGGGTGGTGGTGCGGGGAGTGCTCGAGGACCGCGGCCCGGGGCGCTTCGGCCTGCTGCCGCACCAGACCCTGCCGTCCAACGTCTTCGTGCCGCTGCGCGACCTGCAGCGTTCGCTCGACCAGCGGGCGAGGGTCAACGCCCTGCTGGTCAGTGGCGCCCCCGAGGCGGCCGGTGAGCTGGCCGAGCGGCTGGCACAGGCGGCGCAGCTCGAGGACTACGGCCTCGAGGTCGCCGTCGACGAGGAGGTGGCGCGGGTCACCGCCCGCGAGGTGGTGCTGCGTCCGCCGCTCGAGGAGTACCTGCTGGCGGTGGCCGAGGAGGAGGGTTGGCGGCGGCTTCCGGTCTCGACCTACCTGGCCAACCAGGTGCGTATCGTCGATCCGGCCGCCGACCGCAGCCTGCCGCGGCCGCTGCTGCCGTACTCCACCATCGCCGCGCTGCCCGGCGATCTGCCCTCTCTTCCCGACGTCTTCGGCGGCCTGCGCCTGCTCGACGGATCGCCCGCTCCGGCGCTCGACGAGGAGCAGGTGCTGCTCAACGCCTGGGCCGCCGAGGACCTCGGCGCGGTGCCTGGCGACCGGCTCGAGATCGAGTACTGGGAGGTCGGCGACAGCGAGGAGCTGCGCGCCCGCACCGTCCGCCTCGAGCTCGCGGGCATCGTCGCACTCGACAGCCTCGGCGCCGCCGCCGAGCTGACGCCGGAGTTCCCCGGAGTGTCCGACGCCGACGACATGTCGGAGCGGGATCGCACCTTCCCGGTCGACCTGTCGCTGATCGAGCAGCGTGACGAGGACTACTGGGACCTGTATCGCGGGGCGCCGAAGATCTTCGTCGCCGAGGCGCTCGGGCGGCGCCTGTGGGGCAACCGTTTCGGCGAGCTCAGCGCGCTGTGGCTGGCGCCCGCGGGCGGTGCGGGCGACAACGGGAGAGAAGCCTCGGCGCGGCAGGTCGAGGCCCGGCTCGGCGAGCGCCTTCCGGCCGAGCTGCCGCTGGCGCGGGCCGGCGTCTCGGTGCGCGGGGTCAAGAGCAGCGGCCTCGAGGCGGCGCGCGGCGCCACCGACTTCGCCGGCCTGTTCATCGGCTTCAGCCTCTTCCTGATCGTCGCCTCGGCGCTGCTGGTGGCGCTCTTCTTCCGCCTCGGTACCGAGCGGCGCGGCCGCGAGATCGGCGCTCTGCTCGCCTACGGCACGCCGCTGCCGACGGTGCGCCGGAGACTGCTGGTCGAGGCGCTGGTGCTCAGCCTGATCGGGGTGGCGATCGGGCTGGGGCTGGCTCTGGCCTACGCGGCGCTGATGATGTGGGGACTCGGCACGGTGTGGGTGGGAGCGATCGGAGCCCGTTTCCTCGAGCTGCACGTGGCGCCGCTGTCCCTGTTCGGCGGAGCGCTCGGCGCCCTGGCACTGGTGTCGGTGGTGCTGTGGAGGACGGTGCGGCAGCTGGCCGGCCTGGCGCCGGTGTCGCTGCTGCGCGGCGAGGTGACCAGCGACGCCGAGGTGCTGCGCGAGGCGCGCTGGAGTCGCCGTGTGTTCTGGCTCTCGGCGCTCGCGGCGCTGGGTCTGTTGGCGCTCTCGTTCGCGGTGCCCGAGGGCAGCGCCGGACCGGTCTTCGTCGGCCTCGGCGCGGCGCTGCTGGTCTGCGGGCTGGCGGCGCTGGCGGTGCGCCTGCGCCGCGGCGAGCGCCAGCTGATCACCGACGGCGGTCCTGGCGGGCTGGTGCGCATGGCGCTCGCCAACGTCGGTCTGGTGCCGGGCCGCAGCCTGCTGTCGGTGGCCCTGGTCGCCTCGGCGACCTTCGTGATCGTCGCCGTCGGCGCCTACGGCCACCGCTTCGGACACGAGGACGAGCGCGACTCCGGCGCCGGTGGCTTCGACCTGCGCGCCACCGCCGACGTGCCCGTGTACGAAGACCTCACCAGCGCCGACGGCCGCTTCGACCTCGGCTTCTCACAGGAGCAGTCGGAGCTCCTCGCCGGCGCCGAGATCTATGGCCTGCGGGTCGTCCCGGGCGACGACGTCAGCTGCCTGAACCTCTACCAGCCGACCAGTCCGCGGCTGCTCGGGATCTCGCCCGAGCTGCGCCAGCGCGGCGGCTTCTCGTTCCAGCAGCTCGTCGACCTGCCCGGCGCCGAGGAGGATCCGTGGTCGCTGCTCGAGGGGCGTCTCGAGGACGGCGCGATCCCGGCCTTCGGTGACTTCAACTCGGTGATGTGGATCCTCAAGTCCGGCCTCGGGCAGGACGTGGTGATCGAGAACGAGCGCGGCGAGCCGCTGCGTCTGCGCCTGGTCGGGCTGCTGCGCCGGAGCATCTTCCAGAGCGAGCTGCTGGTCGCCGAAGAGATCCTGGCGGAGGAGTTCCCCAGCCGCGGCGGGGCGCGCGACTTCCTCCTCGACGTGGCGCCGGGGCAGGCCGAGAAGGTCGCCGCCACCCTCGAGCAGGGTCTCGAGCGCTTCGGTTTCGACAGCCGCTCGACGACCCAGGTGCTCGAGAGCTTCCAGGCGGTCGAGAACACCTACCTCAGCACCTTCCAGGTGCTCGGCGGCCTCGGCCTGCTGCTCGGCACTCTCGGCCTCGCCGTGGTACTGCTGCGCGGCGTGCTCGAGCGCAGCGCCGAGCTCGCCACCCTGCAGGCGGTCGGCTTCGCGCGCCGCAAGCTCGGCTGGACGGTGCTGGCGGAGAACGCCGTGCTGCTGCTGCTCGGGGTGCTGCTGGGGGCGACGGCGGCGCTGGTCGCGGTGGCGCCGCATCTTCTCGGCGGCCAGGCGCTGGTGCCGTGGGCGTCGCTGGCGCTCACCCTGGTCGCTGTCGTCGCGGTGGGCACGTTGGCGAGCGCCGCCGCGGTCCGTCACGTCGTCCGGCTGCCCCTGCTCGGTGCCCTGCGCGGCGACTGAGCCGAGTCGTCCGGGATCGGTGGCTGGATCGGTGGTCAGCCTCTTCGGGTAACGGTATGCTGACCGCTCGCTGGCGGCGCCCGAGGACTCTGGCCGCCGCCGGTTCCGCAGCCAGTCGCGTCGGGGGGAAAGCGAGAATCGCCATGGAAGACAAGGAGCGCAGCCCGAGGTCGCCCGAGCAGTGCGTGACCCTGGAGCTGGTGCGGAAGGAGATCGACGCCATCGATCGTGGCATCGTCGAGGCGATCGCGTTGCGCTCCCGCTACGTCGAGCAGGCGGCTCAGTTCAAGCAGTCCGAGTCCGCGGTCAGGGCGCCGGAGCGGGTCCGCCAGGCGCTCGCCGAGCGCCGTCGCTGGGCGGGAGAGCTCGGGGTCTCGACCGAGCTCGTCGACGCCGTCTTCCGCACCGTGATCGAGCACTTCGTCGAAGACGAGATGTCTCGCTGGAAGAGCGGCTCGTCTTGAGCGACTGGAGAGCGTCGGTGCGGCGGGCCAGTCGCTGGGTCGCGGGTGGCCTCGCTGCGCTCGTCATGCTGACCCTGCTGGTCGCCAACCTGCCGCGCGGCAGGCCTTGGCTGGTCGATCACCTGGGCATCCAGCCCGGCCAGGACAAGATCGGCCACTTCTGGCTGATGGGGCTGCTCGGCGCCGCGCTGGTCGTGGCGACGCGCGGCCGCAGCTTCTTCGGGCGCTCTCTCGGCGGCCCCGTCGTGCTCGCCGGCGCCGCGGTGCTGGTGGGTCTCGACGAGGCGCTGCAACTCGTGGTGCCGGGACGCGCCGCCACCTGGGAGGACCTGCAGGCGAGCTGGTTGGGCATCGCGGTGCTCGGCGGCGGCGCCTGGCTCGGCTGCCTGCTGGTGGAGCGCCTCGCCGGCACCGGGACGCAGCGGGCGCCGGAGGCCTGAGCGGTGGAGGGTCCTCAAGCCCCCGGCCGCACGGCGCTGCCGGTGCGCGCCGCGTCCGCGGACGAGCTCGAGCGCCTGGCGGCGATCGAGCGCCATGCCGATCAGCGCTTCCGTGAGCAGTATCCCGGTCTGCTGCCGGACGGCGACTCCGTGCTGCCGCTCGAGGCACTGCAAGCCGCCTGTTCGCGAGGGCTGCTCTGGGTGGTCGAGGACGAGAACGAGCTGGCCGGCTTCGCCTGCGCCAGACCGGTGGGGAGCGGCGGTCGTTGGCTGCTGCTCGAGCAGCTCAGCGTGACGCCCCGCTTCGGCAGGCTCGGGCTCGGCGGCGCCCTGTTGCGCCGGGTGCAGCAGGAGGCGGTCTCGCGCGGCCTCGAGGGCGTCGCCCTGCGCACCTTCGAGGAGGTGCCCTGGAACGCCCCCTGGTACCGGCGTCACGGCTTCTACGAGCTGGTCCCCGGCGAGGCGCCGTTGCTGCACGAGGAGGAGGACGCCGAACGCCGCGCCGGGCTGGCCCTCGAGCGGCGCGTGGCGATGGCCTGGCGTTCGCCGTCGGCCTAGAGGACCTCGAGGACGCGCTAGGGGTCGGAGGGCAGGCGCCAGGAGCCCTCGGAGTAGATCAGCTGCTCGGCGATCCGCTCGCTCTCGGCGCGGCCGGTGAAGAGGAATTTGCCGGTCGCCGTCGCCAGCACCTCGCCGGCTTCACCGTCACCACCGCCGACGGTTCCGGGCTCCTGGCCCCGTGCCGACAGCCGCGCGGCGGCAAAGCCCATCCGCCGGTTGTGCCGCTCGACCCATGCCTCGACTCGCAGCGGCACGCCGATCGGCGCCGGCCGCAGGTAGCGCACCTGCAACTCGCCGGTGAACGAGAAGCGCCCTCCGCGCAGGATCGTCGCCCAGCCCATCGCCTCGTCGAGCAGGGCGGCGACGATGCCGCCGTGGGCGCGCTGGGCGAAGCCGGCGTGGTGGGTGCACAGCGAGGTGTCGGCGACCACCCGCCGTCCCTGCCGGCCCTCCTCGTCGGGCCCGACAGCCCGGAAACGAAGACGCAGGCCGTGCCGGTTGCTCTCGCCGCAGACGAAGCAGCCGTGCGAGGTCGGCAGCGCCAGCTCCGCCCCGGTCACGGCGGCGGCCGCGCCCGCCGGGTCCGAGGCGCCCGTCCCGGCGCGCTTCATGGCCCCTCGGCGCAGTCGCAGACGCCGCGCACGTGCTCCTCGAACAGCTCGAGGATGCGCCGATACTCGTCGAGCCAGCTCGACGGCTCGAGGAAGCCGTGCGGCTCCACCGGGTAGATGGCGATCTCCCAGCCGGTCTTCTCGAGCTCGATGAGGCGCTGCACCAGGCGCACCGAGTCCTGGAAGAAGACGTTGTCGTCGAGCATCCCGGTGCAGATCAGCAGCGGCTTCTCGAGGCCCTGGGCGAACTCGATCGGCGAGCTGCGCTCGTAGGCCTCGGGGTCGAGCTCCGGAGTGTTGAGGATGTTCGAGGTGTAAGGGTGGTTGTAGTGCGCCCAGTCGGTCACCGGGCGCAGCGCCGCGCCGGCGGCGAACAGCTCCGGCTGCCTGAACATCGCCATGAAGGTCAGGAAGCCGCCATACGAGCCGCCCCAGACGCCGACGCGCTGCGGGTCGACGCCGTGCTCCGCGGCGACGTAGCGCACGCCGTCTTCGAGATCCTCGACCTCGGGAGTGCCCATCTGACGGTAGATCGCGGTGCGCCAGTCGCGCCCGTAGCCGGCCGAGCCGCGATAGTCCATGTCGAGCACCACGTAGCCGCGCTGCGCCAGCAGGCTGCTGAACATCGTTTCGCGGAAGTAGCTCGACCAGCCGCGGTGGGCGTTCTGCAGGTAGCCGGCGCCGTGCACGAAGAAGGCCGCCGGGCGGTCGCCGGCGGGGAAGCGGTCCGCGTCGGGCAGGAAGAGGCGGGCGCGGATCGGACGCAGGTCCGGATTGCCGGCGGTGGGGTGGGTCGCCGGCACGTCGACGATGCGCGGTTCGACCCAGGGCAGCGTCAGGTACTCGTCGCTGACCAGGGAGGTGAGCTGGGTGGCCGCGCCTGCCCCCGCCTCGGCGCTCTGCACGAAGAGCTCGGGCGGGCGCAGGCTGGTCGAGTGCAGCAGCAGCACACGACGGTCGTCGGGCGACAGCACGAAGCTGGTCAGGCCGCCTTTGTCGCTGACCCGTCCGGAGGCCGAGAGCTCCTCGGCGTCCGCTGCGTCCGGCCTGGAGGTGGCGACGCGGAAGACGTCGTAGGCGCCGGGATCGAGGACGTTGGCGGTGAAGTAGGCCCACTGCCCGTCGCTCGAGAGCTGCAGCTCGTCGACCACGAAGTCGCCCGTGGTGAGGGCGACCGGCGAGGCGCCCTCCGCGAGCGGCAGGCGGTAGAGCTGCGAGAAGCCGCTGCGCTCGGAGAGCGCCAGCAGCGAGTCGCCGCCGGGGTGCCAGACGACGTCGCGGAAGCTCCAGTTGATCCAGGCCGGATCGTGGTCGTGCAGCAGCGAGCGCAGCGCCGGAGCCGCGTCGGCGCCGGGATCGGGCGCCAGCACCGCCACCCAGCGATCCTTGTTGTCGTGCGAGACGAGCTGCACCGCGACGTGGCCGCCGTCCGCGCTCCACTGCGCCGTGACCACGCTGACCGGACGCGGTCTGCCCGGCGCGGGCGCCGCCGGGACCCCGTCGCCGCTGTCGGCGCCCTCGCTGGCCTCGCTGGCCTCAGTGTCTTCGGCGCCCTGGCCTGCGGCGCCGGTCTCGCCTTCCTCCTCGCTCGACGAGCCCGAGTCCCCGGCCGCTTCCCGTCGCTGCTGCTCGCGTCGCTCGGCGGCGGCTCGCAGCTCGGCGAGGGGATCCTCGTCGATCGTCGGCAGCGATCCGAGGTCGATCCTGGCCACCCGGCCCGCGAGCCGATCGAGCAGCAGCAGGGTGTGGGGGCCGCGGCCGCTGTCGCCCACCTTGGGTCGCACGTCCTCGACCTCGACGAAGCCGGAGGCGCTGACGTACGCGGGCATCTTGTCGCGCCGCGGCTCGGCGGGCTTCTCGGGCCCGGCGACGACCAGGGCGTGGCGGCCGTCGGGCGACGCGACGACCCGCTCCGGGCGCAGCCCCTTGCCGACGTGCAGCGGCGGCAGCGGCCGCGAGGGGTCCTCGCGCAGCAGCGTCTCGCGACGCTCGATGGCGAGGCGCGAGCGGGTCTGCTCGGCGCGCACCCAGTCGAACAGCCGGTCTTGCTGGCGCCCGAGGTATCCCGCCTCGGTCCGCTCGCGGTCCAGCTCGTCGAGCGGCGCCTCCCCGGCGAGCACCTGGAAGAGCTCGGAGAGCAGCGCGGTCTCGAGGTCGAGGGCGTAGACCGCGCCGCCGCGCACGAAGCCGACGCGCCCGTCGTCGAGGAAGAAGGGAGCGCTCTCGCGGTCGCCGGTGCGGGTGAGCTGGCGTGCCCTGCCGCCCGGCGGGTGCAGGAAGAGGTCGCCGTCGCGCACCGCGAGCAGGCGGCCGCTGCGCCGGTCGCGCACCCGCTCGGCGGCGTCGGCCTCGGCCAGGGCACGGTCCGGGATCGGCTCGAGCTCTTCGTCGCCGAGCGGTTCTGCCGGCGGCGGCGCGACGTCGATGCGGTAGAGCTCGGTGGTGCGGGGGTCGAGCCCTTCGCTGGTGGCGCGGGCGCGCTCGAAGTAGACGCTGGCGCCGTCCGCCGACCAGTACGGATCCTGCGGCTCGCGGCCGAGCCACTCGGGGTGCTGCATCACCGTGCGCAGCGTGATCTCGGCCGGCGCGGCTGCAGCCTGCGGAGCGCCGGCCGGGCTGGGCGCCGTCGCCGGCTGGGCGGCGAGCGGCGGGGCGAGGAGAGCGAGGGCCGCGACCAGGGTCGCGGCGGGGCTCGAGAGGCTCGACATGGTCGCTCCTGCGTGTTGCCGCGAAGGAGCGGCCGGGAAGAGGCGGCTTCGGGGTACTAGCCGTCGAGGTACTGCAGCATCTCCTGAGCGGTCGCCGCGTCGGGGTCGTCCGGCGCCAGCTCGAGGAAGCGCTCGAGGTGGGTCTTCGCCCCGGCGTTGTCACCCTCGCCGATCAGCACCAGGCCGAGCATGTAGTTGGCCTTGGCGTGGTCGGGGTCGACCGAGAGCACCCGAGTCAGTCCGTCCTTCGCGGTCGCCATGTCGCCGTTGTTGTAGGCGTCGGCTGCCTCGTTGTAGAGGTTGACGCTGGCCGCCTCGGGATTGGCCGCCTGCATCTTCTTCAGTGCCGCGTCGGCCTTCTCGCTGTCGCCGAGGGCCGAGTACGAGGAGTAGAGCACCTGCTGCATCGAGTCGACGTCGACGTCGGCGGCGACCGCCAGCTCGGCCTGCTCGGCGGCCTTGGCCCAGGACTCCTGGCGCAGGTAGAGGCGGGCGAGGGCGGCATGCGCCAGCGCCAGGTCGGCCTGCTTGTCGAGCGCCTCGAGGAAGGCGGCCTCCGCGGTGTCGAGGTCGCCGCCGTTGAGGGCCATCACGCCCTGGTTGTAGATCTCGGTCGCCGCGCCCTTGGCGATCTCGGCCGGGTCAGCGGTGCCCGCCGCCTGCGCGTCGGCGGCAGCGGCCTCGAGGCTCTTGATGGTGAAGTTGCGCCGGGTGTCCTGGCGGGCGCCGATCTTGACGCCGTTGAGCTCGAACTGCTGGTACCCCTCCTTGGAGAACTTGAAGGAGTACGGCACCGTCGCGTTGGTGACGAAGATGCGGTAGCGGCCGCGCTTGTCGGAGGTCTCCTCCTGCACGAAGTCGGCCCGCTCGGGGTCGGTGATGACGATCTTCACGCCGCCGACCGGCTCGCCGTTCTCGTCCTGGATGACTCCGAAGAGCGTGCCTGGGAGCTGGGCCGAGGCGGTGGCGGCGAGGCCCAGGACCAGGGCTGCGACGAGCAGGAGCTGCAGAGCCAGACGCGGGTGCTGTCGGGTCGTGTGGCGTTTCAAGGTGATTCCTCCGGAAGAGAGCGTCGCGGCGCCGGCCCGGCGGGGATCGCGGGCGGGATCGATGCCGGAGCACGAACCCGCGGATCGGCGCGGAAACTCCTCAGGGTGCTCGCGTAGCGGACGAGGCCCGGGAGCGGGCGTTCGCGGAGAAGCTATCAGAGCGCCGGAGCCGCTCGTGGGCCGCGGTGGGCTCCGCGGCGCGCGCCCGTTCCCGGCCGCCACTCCCTAGAATGCGGGGCGTCATGGCGCTCGACTTCCGAGGAACGGCGCGTGGGCACCTCGCCGCCCTCGACGCGCTCTGTCGCGAGATCGCCCGGGCCGGTGGCCGCTGTCTGGTGGTCGGCGGATCGGTGCGCGATGCGCTGCTGGGGATCGACGTCGAGGAGTTCGACCTCGAGGTCTTCGGCCTCGCGCCCAAAGAGCTCGTCGCCCTGCTCGAGCAGAGCCACCGGATCGACCGGGTCGGCGAGGCGTTCGGCGTGGTCAAGCTGCGTGACCATCCCTTCGACGTGGCGCTGCCGCGGCGCGAGTCGAAGCGCGGCCTCGGCCACCGCGGCTTCGAGGTCCAGTCCGATCCCGACCTGTCGCTCGAGGAGGCGGCCAGACGGCGCGACTTCACCATCAACGCGATCTCCTACGACCCCCTGACCGGCGAGCTGATCGATCCGGTCGGTGGCCGGCAGGACCTCGAGCGCCGCCGGCTGCGTCACGTCTCGGAGCG
Source organism: Acidobacteriota bacterium (assembly GCA_003388555.1). GTDB lineage: Bacteria > Acidobacteriota > Thermoanaerobaculia > Multivoradales > Multivoraceae > QQVD01. The sequence goes on from QQVD01000050.1 coordinate 165,321, forward strand.
CTTCGTCGAGGACCCTCTGCGGGTGTTGCGCGGGGCGCAGTTCACCGCTCGCTTCGAGCTCGATCCGGCCGAGGAGACGATCGAGCTCTGCCGCCGGGTCGGCATCGAGGAGCTCGCCCCCGAGCGCATCTTCGAGGAGTTCCGCAAGCTGCTGCTGCGCGGCAGGCGCCCGAGCCTCGGCCTGGAGCTGCTGCGCCGCGCCGAGTGGCTGCGCTTCTTCCCCGAGATCGAGGTGCTGGTCGGCTGCCCGCAGGATCCGCGCTGGCATCCCGAGGGCGACGTCTTCGTGCACACCGGCCTGGTGCTCGACGCCTTCGCCGCCGAGCGCATCGGCGAGCCCTGGGAGGACCTGGTGGTGGGCATGGCCTGCCTCTGCCACGACTTCGGCAAGCCGGCGACCACGGTGGAGGAGGGTGGCCGCATCCGCTCACCCGGTCACGAGGCCGCCGGCGAGCCGCCGACGCGGCAGTTCCTCGCCCGGCTCACCGCCCAGCGGCGGCTCGCCGACCAGGTGGTGCCGCTGGTGCGCGAGCACCTCAAGCCGCAGCAGCTCTATGCGGCCGGGGCCTCCGACTCGGCGGTACGCCGGCTGGCGCGCCGGGTGGAGAGGATCGACCGGCTGATCCGGGTGGTGCGGGCCGACCAGCGCGGCCGGCCCCCACTCGAGCCCGACGACGAGGCGGTGCTCTGGTTACGCCGCTGCGCCGAGCGGCTGAAGGTGGAGGACGCGGCGCCCCAGCCGTTGATCCTCGGTCGTCACCTGATCGACCGTGGCCGCCCTCCCGGTCCCGAGTTCAAGCCGGTGCTCGACGCCGCCTACGAGGCCCAGCTCGACGGCCGCTTCGACGAGGGCGACGCGCTGGAGTGGCTCGACCGGCACCTGCCGGCGCTGTGGCGCTCGGCGACCGCGAGCCAGGGCGCGAGCTCGCGCGGCGAGTCGGCGGATGGGGCAGAATGAAGAGCCGGGCCGCGATGGCGTTCGCTTCGGCTGGCCCCGGGGCTGGAATCGCCGGATTCTCGCCCCGGTTGCGTCGACCAGGTCGCCAGCCGTGCGGCCGCGGTGTTCCGCCCGTCTCCCTCGACTCCTAGACGATGGCCCTGCTCCCGAGAAAACGAAACAGCTCACAGAGCGATGCCGTCCCACTGGGCGCAGACGCGGGAGCTCCGGCACCCGGTCCTCCGCGCGCCGGCAAGTACCGCAACTCCAGGGAATTCCATCGATGGCTCTCGCTCAGATCGCGGTTCGAGAGGTCCGCTCCTTGACGGGCCGCGACGACCGTCCGGATCCGACTCCGGAGTCCGACGCACACTTCGTCGAGAGGGTGCGTGGCGGTGACGAGTCGGCCTTCGATCTGCTGGTCGATCGCTACGAGTCCGCCGTGCGCCGGCTGGCCTTCGGCTACCTGCGCGACGAGCAGCTCGCCGAGGACGTCGCCCAGGAGGCATTCCTGCAGGCGAACGAGAAGCTGCACACCCTGGCCGACCCGGCCGCCTTCCGCTCCTGGCTCTTCATGATCGCGGCGAACCGCTCGCGCGACGAGCTGCGGCGACGGGCACGCTGGGTAGACACCCCGGAGCTGCCGGAGATCGCGCTCTACCCGAGCCAGGAGGAGATGCCGGCCACCCGGCGGGCGCAGTCGAAGGAGCTCGGCAAGCACCTTGCCCGACTCCTCTCCGAGCTGCCCGACAAGTACCGCACCGCACTGATGATGAAGGAGCTCGAGGAGCTGACCTACGCCGAGATCGCGGCCCGCCTGGGTATCCCGATGGGTACCGTGCAGATCCGCGTCCACCGCGCCCGCCTCCGGCTGCGCGACCAGTTGGCGAAACTCGGAATCCGAAGAGGTGTCGCATGAGCATCGAGAGCAACAGCGACGATCGCACCCGCCGCGGCGGCACGCCGGCAGGTGAGTCTCCTGCGACCCCGTCGCAGGAGGTGGTGACCTGCGCCCAGGCGCGGCCCTTCCTGTCGGCACGGATCGACGGCGAGGAGCTGTCGAGGCCGGTCGCCCGCCACCTGTCCGGCTGCTCGGGCTGCGCCCGCGAGCTCGGCGAGCTGCGCGCCGTCTCCGAGCTGCTGCGGGTCGACGAGATGCCGCGAGACCCGGGCTTCGTGGTCCGTTTCCGGCAGCTGCGCGAGGCGCGCCTGGGCCTCGATCCGGCGCGCTTCTGGCGCGCCTGGACCCTGCGCCTGGCGCCGCTGGCGGCCGGCGTCTGCCTGGCCACCGCGCTGGTGCTCTCGGCCGGCCCCGATCGCGACGAGCAGGGGCTCGAGTGGGGAGTCCTGGGTGAAGGCTCCGAGATCGGCAGCCGGGTCGCCGAGGACCTCACCCTGATCGGCGGCGTCGCCTGGTTCGACGCCGAGGAGAGCGCCCTCGGAGGGCTCGAGCCGTGAGCTTCGAGCGCAAGGCGGGACGGCGCTGGATGTTCCTGGCGCTGGCCTCGGTGCTGGTGCTCGGCGCCAGCCTCGGCATCCTCGGTGACCGCCTGGTGCTGGCGGCAGACCCGCCGGAGCCGTCGGCGCCGGTCACAGGCGAGATCTGGTTCGACTGCTCGCGCCAGCCGGAGCCGCGCTCGCAGGCCGAGCGGGCGCTCAAGCGCGCCGAGCACGTGCAGAAGATCGACGCCGAGCTCGCCCTCGAGCCGGCCCAGGAGGCGGCGATCGAGTCCCTGCTCGAGGAGCACGGGAACCTGTCGCGGGTCTTCTGGGACGACACCCGCGAGCGCTACTGCGAGCGGCTGCAGACGATCCGCGACGACGTGCGGGAGATGCTGACGCCGCGCCAGCTCGAGCTGTTCGAGGCGCGCATCGACCGGATCGACGAGGAGATGCGGCGCAAGCATCAGAAGTCCGATTCGCCGCGCAGCCGTTGACCGCCGGGGCTCCTGCCGCGTCCCCGGCGTGGTCGGCGGCCAGGCGGCATCGGCACCTCCGCGAGGCGTGAGACAGCGATGAGCGAAGAGTCGCAGGCGAGCGGCGAGGAGGCGGCGGGCGAAGTCGCCGCGGAGCCGCTCGAGATCTCGCCGCAGGCGCCGCCGCACCACGTGCGCGTCAACGCCATCGTGCGCTACTCCGTGGAGCGCCAGATCACGATGGCGATGGGCGTTCTCGGCCTGCTGGTGCTCGGCTGGCTGTCGCTGACCCGGTTGCCGCTCGAGTTCCTGCCGGCGTTCTCGTCGTCGAACATCTGGGTCAACGTGCCCTACCCGTCGGCCTCGCCGGGCGAGGTGGAGCGCGAGCTGGTGCGACCTCTCGAGGATGGCCTCGGCACGCTCAACGCCCTCGAGACGCTGACCTCGAGCGCCTCGGCGGACGGCGCCAACGTCAACCTCACCTTCGTCGACGGCACCGACATGGACCTCGCCGCGGTCGAGGTGCGCGACCGCCTCGACCGGGTGCGCGACCGCCTGCCCTCGGACGTCGAGCGCATCTACATCCGCCGCTTCCAGAGCAGCGACATCCCGGTGCTGCGCACCAGCGTCAGCTCCAACTGGAGCCGCGAGCGCCTCTACGACTTCATGGAGGACGTGGTGCAGCCGCGTCTCGAGCGGCTCGAGGGCGTCGCCCAGGTGCAGGTGCGCGGCGTGCAGCGGCGCGAGATCCAGATCAACCTGATACCGGCGCGGCTGCAGGCGTCGGGAATCGACGTGCGGCAGCTCTCCGCGGCGCTGCGCCAGGGCAACCTCAACGTCTCCGCCGGCTACCTCGAGGAGGGCGCCCGCCGGCTGCAGGTGCGCACCCTCGGCGAGCTCACCAACCTGCAGGAGATCCGCGAGCTGCCGATCCGCGGCGACGGCCTCACCCTCGCCGACGTCGCCGAGGTCGACTACACGTTTCCCGAGCGCGAGAGCTGGGACTACCTCAACGGCGAGGAGTCGATCTCGATCTCGATCAACAAGACCAGCACCGCGAACCTGCTGCGGGTGGTGGAGCGCGCCAAGGGTGAGTACGAGCGTCTGCTGGCCAGCCCCGAGGGTCAGGGGCTCAGCCTGCGCCACTTCCACGACACCTCGGTCGACGTCTCCGAAGGCCTCTCCGAGCTCACCCGCTCCGGCGTTCTCGGCGGCGGCCTGGCGGTGCTCTTCACGCTGATCTTCCTGCGCAAGCTGCGCACCACGCTGCTGATCGCCATCGCGGTGCCGCTGTCGGTGGTGACCACCTTCGTCTTCATCTACCTGCTGCGCCAGGCCGACCTCACCGAGATGACCCTCAACGTGATGAGCCTGATGGGCCTGATGCTCGCGGTCGGCATGCTGCTGGACAACTCGATCGTGGTCATCGAGTCGATCTTCCGTCACCACGACGAGCTCGGCGAGGACGCCAGGACGGCGAGCCTGCGCGGCGCCAGCGAAGTGGCGATGCCGATCATCTGCTCGACGGCCACCACGATGAGCGTCTTCCTGCCGGTGCTGTTCGTCGGCTCGGCGGGCCGCTTCGGCCGCTTCATGGGTGACATCGGGTTGACGGTCTGCATCGTGATGGCCGCGTCGCTGCTGGTCTCGCTGACCGTCGTGCCGCTGGTCGCCTCGAAGCTGCTGCGCTCGGAGCCGCCGTCGAAGCCGGGCCTGCTCAGCCGCATGGTCGACGCCTACGGCTGGACCATCGCGCTGACCCTGCGCCACCGTTTCGTGTTCACCGTCGGCGCCATCCTGGTGCTGGTCGGCTCGTGGAAGCTCTACAGCGGCATCGAGCGCACCTTCTCACCGCCTTCCGAGGGGCGTCAGCTCAGCCTCTTCGTCGACACGCCGCGCAACTACTCCACCGAGCAGCGCGCCGAGGTCTTCGACCAGATCTACGCCCTGCTCGACGGCAACCGCGAGAAGTGGGAGATCGCCGACATCGCGCACGAGTACCGTCGCGGCGGCGGACGCTCGCGCAACCGCCACGGCGGCAGCGGCAACCGCTTCGAGATCTACCTGGTGCCCGAGGAGGACGCACAGAAGCGCGCCTCCGACATCCAGGCCGAGATCCGCGACGCCCTGCCGACCCTGGCCGGCGTCATCTTCAAGACCGCCGCCGCCCAGCACGGCCCGCCCGGCGCCGGCTCGAGCCAGGTCGACGTCGAGCTGGTCGGTGACGACCTGCAGGTGCTCGAGCTGCTGGCGCCGCGCATCACCGGGACCCTCTCCCAGGTGCCCTTCCTCAAGGACGTCGACACCTCGCTGGAGAGCGGTGCCGAGGAGCTGCGGCTGCAGGTCGACGCCGAGCGCAGCGTGCAGGCCGGCCTGTCGACCCAGGCGGTGGCCCAGACCGTCTCCAGCGCCCTGTCGTCGCGCGCGGTGACCAAGTACAAGAGCGACCAGCGCGAGATCGACGTGGTGATGCAGTACCGCGAGGAGGACCGCGAGACCCTCGACCAGCTCGAGAGCCTGCCGGTCTTCGGCGACACGCCGCTGCAGCTCGGTGCCCTGGTGCAGGCCGAGCGCGCCGCCGGGGCGCGCACCATCGAGCGCGAGAACCGGCGCTCGAAGATCGAGATCTCGGCGACGACGGTCGGCGACATGCCTTCGTTCGCCGCCATGGGCATGGTGCGCCGCACCCTCGGCGGCTACCAGCTGCCGGAGGGCTACGAGTGGCGCTTCGCACGCTCCTGGCGCGACGCCGAGGAAGACGCCGACAGCACCATGATCGCCTTCCTGTTCGCGGTCATCCTCGTCTACATGATCATGGCGGCGCTGTTCGAGAGCTTCCTGCAGCCGTTCACCATCCTGCTCTCGATCCCGTTCGCCTTCACCGGCGTCGGGCTGATCATGAAGCTCGCCGGCCAGCCACGCTCGTCGACCGCCGACATGGGGCTGATCATCCTCGCCGGCATCGTGGTGAACAACGCCATCGTGCTGGTCGACCACATCAACACCTTGCGCGCCGACGGCATGAGCCGCGACAACGCCGTGATCCTCGGCGGCCGCCACCGGCTGCGGCCGATCCTGATGACCGCGATCACCACCATCCTGGGACTCTTCCCGATGGTGGCGCCGTTCTTCCTGCCGCAGGTCTTCGGCCAGCCCGAGGGCCGCGCTGCCTTCTGGGCGCCGGTCGGGCTGGTGATCCTCGGCGGCCTGACCACATCCACCTTCCTCACCCTGCTGGTGACGCCGACCCTCTACACGCTGGTCGACGATTTCAAGCTCTTCTTCGAGCGCGTCGTGCGCTCGGCGCGATCGGTGGGCCCGCGCCGCGCCGCACGCGACGGCGAGGCCGCGGCGGCCGAGCCGGCGGTCTGAGACGTCACCCGCACAAGCCTGACGAAGACCTGACAACTCGCGGCGCCGCGCCGCGTCTGCACTGCTACGGTCGCCGCCGGCCGCCTCCGCCGGCCCCGGCGGCCCGCCCGCGGCGCCGCGACCTCACCCTCAGAGAGATCCCTGCCGTGACCCAGATCACCGTGAGCTCCCGACTCCGCCCCGTTGTCTCCGATGCCTGGCGCCTCGCCGCCCTGCCGCGACGTGTGGCTCTCCTGCTCTCCCTGATCGCCGTGCTGGCACTGCCGCTGGCCTGTGGCGGCGGCGCCGGCGGCGATCAGAACGGTGCCGGCGGCGCCCAGGGGCCCGGGGGTGGCGGCGGTCGCGGCCCGGGCGGTCCGGGTGGCGCCGGTGGCTTCGGCGGCTTCGGCGACATGGGCGGCGGCGGAGGCACCATCCCGGTCGAGGTCGTGGTCGCCGAGCGTCGCGGCATCGGCGACTACCTCGAGACCAACGGCCTGCTCGAGGCCGAGCGCGAGGTCGACATCGTGGCGCGCACCGGCGGTCCGATCGTCGAGCTGGCGGCGGAGGAGGGGCAGTTCGTGCGCGAGGGCCAGGTGCTGGCGCGCATCGATCCCAAGGAGCTGATGGCCCGGGTCGAGGTCTCGCGGGTGGCGGTGGAGGAGGCGCGGGTCAACTTCGAGCGCGCCCGCAGGTCGCTCGAGGAGGAGCTGATCTCCAAAGAGACCTACGACCAGACCAAGGCACGCTACGACTCGGCCCAGGCGCAGCTGCGCCAGGACGAGATCCAGCTCGCCTACACCGAGATCCAGGCGCCGTTCTCCGGCCTGATCATCGAGCGGGCGATCAAGTTCGCCGAGTTCGTCTCGAGCGGCTCGGTGCTCTTCCGGCTCTCCGACTTCGATCCCCTGCTGTGCACCATCCAGATCCCCGAGAAGGACCTCACCCGGCTGGAGATCGGCCAGGAGGCCAAGCTCAGGGTCGAGGCGTTCCCGGGTCAGGACTTCACCGCCCGGGTGCTGCGCATCAACCCGGTGATCGACGCCACCAGCGGCACGGTGCGGGTGACCCTGTCGGTCGACGGACGCGGCCGTCTGCGCCCCGGCATGTTCGCCAGCGTCTTCCTCGAGATCGAGCGCCACGAGGACGCGCTGGTGATCCCGCGCCGGGCGCTGGTGCTCGAGAGCCTCGGCGACGCCGTCTACACGGTCGGAGAAGGCGACACGGTGACCCGGCGCAACGTGCGGCTCGGCTTCACCGAGGACACCCTGGTCGAGGTGCTCTCCGGGCTCGAGCCGGGCGACCGCGTGGTGGTGGTCGGCCAGGACGCGCTGACCAACGGGGTGCAGGTCGAGGTGCTGCGTGAGCGCACCCTGGACGGCGAGGCGGCGTCGGGCGGCACCTCGGCAGCCACGCCCGCGGCTGCCGGTCCCCGAGGGGAGTCGGCCGCGGACGGCGCCGCGAGTGGCGCAGGGGCGAGCGGCGAGACCGCCCCGACGGCCGAGCCGGGACGCCCCGGCGGCGGCTTCCCGCCCGGCTTCGCGCCCGACCTGAACGACCCTCAGGTGGTCGAGCGGATCAGGGAGCGCATGCGTGCGCGCGGCCTGAGCGACGAGCAGATCGAGCAGCGGCTCGAGCAGATGCGCAGCGGCAACTTCCCGGGCCCCGGGGCCCGTCAGGGCGGGCCGCCGGCGAGCCCGCCGGGCAGCTCTCCGCGATGAGCTCCGCAGCGGCGGCGCGCCGCGCCGTGGAGGCCACGACTTGAGCCTGGTCGGTTTCTCGATCCGCCGGCCGGTGACGGTGTTCATCTTCGCCGTCGCCGCGGCGCTGTTCGGCGTGGTGGCGTTCCGTCAGCTGGCGGTCGACCTGCTGCCCGACATCACCTACCCCTCGCTCACCGTCCGCACCGACTACCCCGGCACCGCGCCGACCGAGGTCGAGAGCCTGGTGAGCCGACCGGTCGAGAACGCGGTCGGGGTGGTCAACAACGTGGTGCGGGTGACCTCGAGCTCGCGCCCCGACGTCAGCGAGGTGACCCTCGAGTTCGCCTGGGGCACCAACATGGACTTCGCCTCGCTCGACGTGCGCGAGCGGCTCGACGTCGTGCGCCTGCCTCTCGACGCCGAGCAGCCGGTGCTGCTGCGCTTCGATCCGTCGCTCGATCCGATCCTGCGCATCGGGCTCACCGCCTCGGGCGATGAGGTCGACCTCACCCGCCTGCGCCTGATCGGCGAGGAGGAGGTCAAGCGCGTGCTCGAGCGCGTCGAGGGCGTGGCCGCGGTGATCGTCTCCGGCGGCCTAGAGGAGGAGATCCAGGTCGAGCTCGACGAGCGGCGGATCACCGCTCTGGGGTTGACCACGGCCAGGGTGCTGCAGAGGCTGGCGCAGGAGAACATCAACCTCACCGGTGGCCGGCTGCGCGACGGGCAGACCGAGTTCCTGGTGCGCACGGTGAACGAGTTCGTGCGGCCAGAGGACGTGCGCGACGTCGTCGTCGACCGCCAGGGCGGCGCCACCGTGCGCCTCGCCGACGTCGCCCGGGTCTACATGGGCGCCAAGGAGCGCGAGGTGATCACCCGCATCGACGGCCGCGAGAGCGTCGAGGTGGCGATCTACAAGGAGGGCGGCACCAACACGGTGCAGGTGGCCGACCGCGTGCTCGAGGCCGTCAACTCGCTCGACGAGCGCCTCGAGCGGCTCGGCGGTGGCCTCGAGCTGACCGTGGTCACCAACCAGGCGCGCTACATCGAGGAGTCGGTGCGGGCGGTGATCGACACCGCGGCGATGGGCGGCCTGCTCGCCATCCTGGTGCTCTACGTCTTTCTGCGCAGCCTCAAGAACACCCTGATCATCGGCATCTCGATCCCGGTCTCGGTGATGGCGACCTTCTTCCTGATGTACGTCTCGGGGGTGTCGCTGAACATCATGTCGCTCGGCGGCCTCACCCTCGGCATCGGGCTGCTGGTCGACAACTCGATCGTCGTGCTCGAGGCGATCCAGCGCCGCCGCGACCAGGGTCTCGGCATCGAGGACGCGGCGCGCGAAGGCGCCTCCGAGGTCTCCACCGCGGTCGTCGCGTCGACCCTCACCACGATCTGCGTCTTCGCCCCGATCGTCTTCGTCGAAGGGGTCGCCGGCCAGATGTTCGGCGACCAGGCGCTCACCGTCACCTTCTCGCTGGTGGTCTCGCTGGCGGTCGCGCTGACCGTGATCCCGATGCTCGCCTCGCGCCCCGGCCTGGGCTCCGGGGCGGAGCGGCCGCGCGCCTCCGAGCTCGGCCAGGGCAATCCCCTCACCCGCGGCTTCGCCCGCGGCAGCTTCGCCGTCTTCTCGGGCCTCGCGCGGCTGATCGGAGCACTGGTGCGCGGCGCCGCGCGGTTCGGACAGGTCGTGCTCGATCCGCCGTTGCGCCTTTTCGACCGCGGTCTGGAGCGTCTGCGCCAGGGCTACGGCAGCTCGCTGGAGACGCTGCTGGCGCGGCCGCTGCAGGTGCTGGTCACCGTCGCGGTGCTGCTTGCCGCCAGCCTGCTGATGGCGCGTTCGCTGGGCACCGAGCTGGTGCCCGAGCTGGTGCAGGGCGAGTTCTTCGTCGACGCCGAGCTCGAGCCGGGCACCCGTCTCGAGATCACCGATCGCCGGCTGCGCGCGGTGGAGGCGGTCGCCGCCGAGCTGCCGCGGGTCGAGACCGTGTACGCGGTCGCCGGCACCTCGAACGAGCAGGGCGGCAGCGCCGGCGAGACGCGCGAGAACATCGGCCAGATCACCCTGCTGCTCGAGACGCCGTCGACCCGCGAGGGTGAGGACGAGCTGATCCGGCGCATCGGCGCCTACATCGAGGAGCAGAACGAGTCGTACTCGGTTGCCGGGGTCGACCCCGAAGTGGCCGCCGGCATCGACGCCGGTGTCGATCCCGGTCTTCAGGCGACCGGTCTCGCGGCGCGCAACCAACGCCTCGAGCACCGCTTCGGCCGGCCGTCGTACTTCAGCTTCCGCACCCCGATCGAGGTCGAGATCCGCGGCTACAACCTCGAGCTGCTGGAGCGCCTCGCCGATCAGGTGATCGCCGAGCTGTCGCAGGTGGAGGGTCTCAGCGACCTGCGTTCGTCGACCGAGGGCGGCAATCCCGAGATCCAGATCCGCTTCGACCGCGACCGCCTCGCCCGCCTCGGTCTGACCGTCGGACAGCTCGGCGAGGTGTTGCGCACCAAGATCCAGGGCGACATCGCGACCGACGTGATCCGCGACGACCGCAACATCGAGATCCGCCTGCGCACCGAGGAGCAGTACCGCGACAGCGTGCGCGACCTCGCCAACCTCAACGTCGCCCAGGAGGGTCGCACCCCGATCCCGCTGTCGGCGGTGGCGGCGATCACCGAGTCGGTGGGGCCGGCGGAGATCCGGCGCGCCGACGGCAGCCGGGTGGCGCGGATCACCGCCAACCTGCTCGGGCGCGACCTCGGCGCGGTGAGCGACGAGCTCGAGGCGCGGCTGCAGGCGATCGAGTTCCCCAGCGGCTTCGACTGGAGCCTGCGTGGTCAGCGCCAGGAGATGGAGACCTCGTACCGCAGCCTGCGCACCGCCATCCTGCTCGCCATCTTCATGGTCTACCTGGTGATGGCGTCGCAGTTCGAGTCGCTGCTGCACCCCTTCGTCATCCTCTTCTCGGTGCCGTTCTCGGTGATCGGCGCCCTCCTGGCGCTGCGCATCACGGGGACGCCTGTGAGCATCGTGGTGCTGATCGGCGCCATCCTGCTCGCCGGCATCGTGGTCAACAACGCGATCATCCTGGTCGACACCGCCAACCGTCTGCGCCGCGACGAGGCGATGCCGAAGCTCGAGGCACTGCGCGAGGCCGGACTGATCCGGCTGCGCCCGATCCTGATGACCACCGCCACCACCGTGCTGGGCCTGCTGCCGATGGCGATCGGCTTCGGCGAGGGCAGCGAGCTGCGCACGCCGCTGGCGCTGACTGTGGTCGGCGGACTGCTGACCTCGACGCTGCTCACCCTGCTGGTGGTGCCGGTCGTCTACCGCACCCTCGATCGCTCTCCCTGAGCCTTGGGCGGCCTCCCCGTCGCTCGCCGGCGGGCTGGGCGGGCCGGCAAGCCACTCAGGGGCATCCGTGCCTGGCAGTGGCAGAGTCCGCCGCACGGTGCGTTTCAGGGCCCGATTCTTGCCTCCGGCGGGCCGCCGAGGTAGCCTGCCGGGGGCGTTCGACGCATTCCCATAGCTCTCTGTCCGGAGGCCGGGGGACGGTGAGCAGACGCCGCGCGACGGGGCTCCGGCCCCGCTCGGTACAGCGTCGTCTTCGCCCCCGACCGGCCTTCCGAAGGGTCGTCCGACAACCGTGAGCAACGCATCCTTGAGTTCCGACGCGGAAGCCCGCCTCGCCGCACAGCAGGCGCGGATCGAAGAGCTCGAGGCGATGGAGCGTCGCTACCAGAACCTGCTGCTCAAGGCGGGCGACGAGATCCGTGATCTGCGGGACCGGCAGAAGAAGCCGTCCGCCGACGGCAGGTCGGGGGATGGAGCGAGCTCCGAAGAGGCGGATCTGCGCCGCTCCCTGGAGGAGACCAGGAAGCAGCTCGAGGAGACGCTGGCCGACCAGGCCCAGCTGACCACCGAGCTCGAGACCCTGCGCACCGCACTGGTCGACGACGAAGAGACGGTGGCCTCTGGCGGCGGTTCGCTGCTCGACGAGTCCGAGGACCAGCTGCACAAGACGATCGACCTGCAGCGCCAGACCATCGTCGACCTGCGCACCTCGGTGGCGGCGCTCGAGAAGGAGCAGAGTCGCATCCAGCGGATGCGCGACGAGATCCAGCGCCTCACCGACGAGCTCGAGGCGTCCGAGGAGGTCCGCGAGCGCCAGCAGAAGGCGATGTCGTCGTTCGCGCAGGTCAAGGCCAACGCCGAGTCGCAGTACGAGGAGCTGCAGAGCCGCATCTCCGAGATGGTCGCCCAGCGCGACGAGGCGAGGCAGAAGGCCAAGGAGGTCGAGGCGCGTCTTCCCGAGCTCGAAGAGAAGGCCGAGCGCCTGGCCGAGCTCGAGGAAGAGCTGTCGCTGAGTCGCGAGCAGGTCACGCGCCTGGAGAAGAAGCTCGAGGACCGCCAGTCGGAGCTCGATGCGGTGGGAGAGCGCTTCGCCGCTCTCGAGGACGACAAGCGCGCGGTGCAGGCGCTCGCCGAGGAGCGGGAGGGCCAGATCCAGTCGCTCGAGCGTGAGGTCGCCAAGATCGAGCAGCTCGAGAAGTCCGCCGAGTCACTGCGAACCGAGCGTGCCGATCTACGTCGCTCCCTCGAGGAGCTGCAGGCCAAGTCCGACGCCGCCCAGGCCCGGATCGAGGAGCTCGTCGCCGAGGTCGAGAGCGCCAGGCAGAGCGAGAAGGCGTCGGCCGACCGCATCCTCGAGCTGGAGAAGCAGATCGAGGAGAGCGGCGCCGAGCGCGAGCGCGAGCGCCAGCAGGCTTCCGAGGAGCTCGAGGCCAGCCGCGGCAAGACCGCTGCTCGCGAGCAGGAGCTGCAGAATCAGCTCGAGCAGGTCCGCAGCGAGCTGGAGCAGGCGCGCGAGAGCGGCTCGAAGGCCGAGGCCTCGCTCGAGGAGGAACGCGCCGCCAGGCAGGAGCTCGAGCAGCAGCTCAGCGAGCAGCGGGCGTCGCGGGAGAGCCGTGACGAGGTGGCGCGCCAGGCCAGCGCCGCGCTCGAGAAGCAGCTCGAGCAGGAGACCGCGGAGCGCAAGCGGCTAGAGAAGGAGCTCGCCGACGTCGACGACCAACGTGTCTTCGCCGAGTCCCAGATCGCCGCCCTGCGCAGCCAGGTCCGCGGCCAGGAGGGGGAGGAGGCGAAGCTCGGGGAGGCGCAGCGCGAGCTGGAGGAGCTGCGCCAGACCGTCGAGGCCCGCGACGAGGCGCTCGGCCAGCTCGAGGAGCTGATCCGTGCCGCCGTGGCGGAGAAGGAGGAGCTGCAGGAGCAGCTGACCCAGCTCGAGGGCAAGGCCGCCGACAGCTCCCAGGTCGAACGGCTGCGCAAGGAGCTCGAAGAGGCCCGTGCGGAGGCCGAGAAGTTCCGTGCTCTCATCCGCAAGCAGCGCCTCGACAAGCTCTCCGAGGAGGAGAAATCGCCCGACATGCAGGGCGACCGCCTGGTCAAGGAGCTGCGCATCGACCTCGACGAGCTCGACGTCTGAGGCGCAGTCGCCCCGAGGAGCCCTCGCGGCAGTCCGGCGCGGCCTTCGCAGGTCGCGGACCCTTCCGCTGGAGCTACCGTGGCGGAGGGCAGCAGAGGCCGTGAGGCCGCGTGGTGGTCGAGGCCGATGGCGCCGCTCGTCAGTGACCGGCCCAACGGCGGCTGGCAGGTGGGCCTGGTGGAGCGCTCGAAGCGATCGCTGAGCGTCGAGTGTCCGAGGGCGGTCTGCTGATTCCCTGCTGTGGGACTGGCCAGGCCGCGCTCGCGTCCGACGATCCCCAAGTCACCGCCCGGCATGGAAGAATGGTCGCCCGCTCGCGTCGTCGGCCACGGCCCGTCGATCGCGGGCCGCGGCGAATCCGCCACGGGCCCCTAAGGGGTTCCGGCTCGCCTTCGCTCGAATGCTCCGCTGAGGTCCTTCATGCCCATCCACCGCTCGCTCATCGGTAGGCGTTGCGCCGGCGTGTCGGTGCGAGGAGCGGATCGCCGTCCAGCGGCAACCCTCCTCGCCGGCATCGTCTGCTGCCTCCTGCTCGCCGCGGCGATCCAGGCCCAGCCGCCGAGTCCCGAAGTCGTCGGCGCAGGTGCTCCGCTGCCGCCGGCCTCGCCGACCGAGATCAAGTCGGTGAAGGCCAAGCGCTCGGGAGACAGCGTCGAGGTGCGGGTGGGCTTCGACGGCGAGGCGCCGTGGACGTCGACCGTGCGTCCCGACGGGATCATCCAGGTCGCCTTCGCCGATGCGGTGGGCAAGGGGCGCTTCCGCACCCTGAGCCCGCGCGGCGACGTCGTCGAAACCGTGATCACCCGTCCCCTCGCTGTGGGCGAGGAGCGTCTGGTGCAGATCGAGATCCGGCCCGACGGCACTCCGCTCGAGCACTCCGTGGCGCGCACCCGCGACGGCCTGACGATCTATCTCGAGCGCACCCCGTCGGCCGAGGCGCCCGCCGCGACCGGCACGATGGCGCCGGCCCCCGGCATCACGATCACCGAGGGACCCGCGCTCGAGGCGCCCGCGGCGCAGGCCGGCGTCGTCGCCGCGCCCGCCGACGCCCCGGCGACGCCCGGAGCTCCCGGCGCGATGACCGAGCCGGTGGCCGAAGACCCGGTGCCGACCGTGGTGTTCCCCTACAGTCCCGAGGTCGGTCGCTACCGCATCGGCCCCGGCGACACCCTCAGCCTCGACGTCTTCGGCATCTCCGAGCTCAAGCGCGAGGTGCAGGTCGGGCCCGACGGCCGCATCGCCCTGCCCATCCTCGGACGCCTCGAGGTGGAGGGCAAGACCCTCGAGGAGGCCGAATCGGCGATCGCCGAGGTGCTGCAGCAGCGCTCGCTCGCCACCAGCCCCGAGGTCTTCGTCACCGTCAGCCGCTACGAGAGCCAGGGCGTCTTCGTGCAGGGCGCCGTCGCCCAGCCCGGCATCGTGCAGATCCCCGGCGGCAAGCGCGTCATGGAGCTGCTCAGCGAGGTCGGCGGCCTGGCCCAGCGCGATCCCGCCGGACAGCGCATCTTCATCCTCCGCACCGGCGCCGACGGCCAGGCGCGCAAGATGGTGATCGACGCCGCCCAGCTCCTCGCCCAGGGAGACTTCTCACTCAACGTGCTCGTGCTGCCCGGCGACCTCGTGCTCGTGCCCGAGCCCTCCAGAGTGCAGGTCTTCGTCTCTGGCGCCGTGCAGAACCCCGGCCCCGTCGAGATCGCCAACGGCACCGGCCTCACCGTGCTCCAAGCCATCACCGCCGCCGGCGGTCCCACCCCCAGAGCCAAGCTCGCCGACGTCTCCATCATCCGCCGCCACCTCGACGGCACCCAGGAGACCATCGACGTCAACGTCAAGAAGATCCGCAACGGCAACCTCCCCGACATCCCGCTGCAGAACGGGGATTCGGTGGTGGTGAAGGAGTGGTTCTTCTGAGGGCGGCCGAGCGGGTGCGACGCTCGGTCGTTCGGTGCCGATGGTCTATGCGGTGAACGCTCCGTCTTCGATGGCCTCTTCGATCGCCCGGAAGACTCGTGCGTTGTTACGCCGCATCGCGCCGGTGCCCGAGCGCCGTGTTCCGATCGAATTGATTCGGTGTCACCGAAACGAGTTTGCCGCGGCGCAGGGCTTCTCCGGACGACGGATCGACGACTTCCCTCCATGCCAGTTCTTTCGCCTCGCCTCGAGTGACCGAGCCGCGGGCCGGGAGGCGTTCGCTCTTTGGTACCGAGAGTGGTTCTTGCTGCGCGCCGGCTGGAGAGTCCCCAAGAGCGATGGAGGGATGTGCGGCGGCTCACTGCATCGGCAGTTGGCGGACCTGGTCGGCTTCGGCGGAGACCTCATCGAGCTCGATCCTGGCGAGGTCGCGGCGGAGAAGGTCCAGGCGGCCATCCTGCTCCGCGTTGATCACTACCTGAGCGTGTTCGAATCGATCCGCTCCGAGGGTTGGGACGAATCTCGTCGCCCCATGGTCTCCTGCAGCGAGGATGACGGTCTGTACTACCTCAACAACGGGCATCACCGGATCTCGGCTCTACGGGTGCTCGCGATCGACACCGTCCGTGTCGAGATCAGGAGGGTCGTCGGTGCGGCCTGAATGGACCGACGAGGCGGTCAGGCGCTGGGTGGACTCGCAGGACTGGTATCAGACCATCCAGGTCCGGCCAGGCATCGTCACTCCTGGATCCAGCAGGTCCCTCGAGCGGCTCGATGCCCTCGAGCTCGACCAGGTCGCTGGCAAGACCGTGCTGGATGTCGGGTGCAACTCCGGCTTCTATGCGCTGGAGAGCAAACGTCGGGGGGCCGCCCGGGTCGTCGGTGTGGAGCCGCAGCTTCATCGTGTCGAGCAGGCACGGACTCTCGCGGAGATCATGGGCCTGGAGGTCGATTTCCACCAACTCCCACTGGCGGGAACTGGGGAGTTGGGACGTTTCGACACCGTCTTCTGCATCGCGGTTCTCACCGAGGTGGCGGACCTGATCGGCAGTCTGCTGACGTTGACGGACCTGACCGCCGAGACCCTGTATCTCGAGCTCTCCGTGTTTGGGCGCATGCGAGGAGACATCAAGCTCCCGTTTCGGATCTTCGGAGAGCGAACGCTCGATTGGCTCTCCCGGACGAGCATCGCGCGACTGCGAAAGACCAAGACAGGCTGGTCCCTGGCGCCGTCCTTCAGCCTGCTTCTCGAGATCCTGGGTGAAGAGTTCGACATCGTCGATCTCGGGCCGTCGGCGCGCTATCGTCTTCTGCGACTCGAGCGGAGGCATCGGCTGTCGTGAGCTGGCGAATCTGGACGCCCGAACCTGACGAGACCCTGGCCAGGTGATGCCGGTCGGATAACGGAGTCCACGTAGAGTTCGATACGCCCGGGCAGCGCGGGAACGCGCTCCTTCCCGGGCACGACGCGAACGGATTCCGCGATCCGAGGGCGCCCGGTTCGCCCCATGTCGTCAGTGTCGACGACTCACACCTACCGACACGGGTGCAAGCGGAGTCCGCCGGACCGGCTCGCTAACGGCGCTTGTCCTGGGTCAGATCCCTGGCTTGTCGAGTGACAACGCGCACGTTCTAGGCGTCGAGCACGATCTCGCGGGCCGCGCCGTTCCCGGACCTCAGGCGATCGTCTCGCTGACGCCGGTGAATCGGCGGAGGAGCATCGACTATTGAGCCGTCCGGCGCCTCCGGCGAAACCAGTCGGCCAGTGCCTCCTCGATGCACAGAGGGCTCCTCAGCAGGGGCGCTAGGTGCTCGGTGCCGCGGCGAATCGAGACCCGTTGCAGGCGGAGAAGATCGGTCGTGGAGTCGTTGGATCGGCCGCCGCCGATCGTGGCGGTCGCGTAGGTGTCGCGGACCCGTGACTCCAGAGCGGCATCCCAAAGAGCCCTCGGATAACAGAAGTCCTCCACTTCTTTGCCCGTCCACTGCTCGAGCTGGTCCCGCGCATCCTCGAGCTCCCGGGAAAGATCAGTCGCCGACACCCTGCGCAGATCGCGGTGCGTCCAGCTGTGGGCGCCGATGCGAATGAGTGGGTGTGACGAGAGCTCCCGGAGATCGTCCACCGTCAGCGCACCGAGGTGCTCGGCCCCGGCCAGGGGGTCTGCGGCCGGCTCCCCGAGAATGAAACCGACCGGTACGTACAGCAGGACGGGAACCTGGTGAACCTCGAGCAGCGGAAGTGCCCGGGTGCGGAAGTTGTCGTAGGCGTCGTCGAAGGTCACGCACACCGCGGGCCTCTTGTACGCCTCACGCCGAGGGTCATCGAGGACTTGCCGTCCTTCCCTCCAACTCAGGGCACACGTCACTTCCGAGATCGTCGCGAGATGGCTCTCGAACTCCTGTGGCTCCAGATCGACCGGCGACGAAGTGCCTCCTCCGACGAGGTGGTACGCCAAAATCGTGAGCGTCCCCGGAGGCCGGGGTGGTATCAGCCACTGGGAAGGGCGAAGGATGGAGCGCGCCACCGTCTGCAGGGTTCTCATCAGCGGGCCAACGCGGCAGCAACCGTCTCCGGCTTTGCGCGAGCGGTGCGGCGAAGGATGGGACGCACCGGCGCCTTGACAGAGAGCGCCGCGAGGATCATCAGGAAGAACGGGAAGATCGGCGTGCGCTGCCGCGCGATGATGCCGAGATTTCCGAAGGTCAAGCCAATCGCGATCGTGTAGGCAAGGAAGAGCGGCACGGCGAAACAGAGCAGTCGGCTCTTGCGCCAGTTGCCGAGGAAGTACCTCAGGCCTCTCCTGCGCTGCCAGACCAATGTCCAGAAGACCACGAGCTCGACGGCCGAAAAGAGAGCCGCCACATTGTGCGCCTCCCACGGAAAGGGGCGCATCCAGATGTTCACGAAGGCGATCGGCAGACCGAGGAAGCCCAGTGCCGGAACTCCACCGACACTGCTGCCACCCTGCAGCGTCTGGCCGGCCGAGAACTCATAGAACTCGATCATCCCGTCGACACTGAGATCGTCGAGGCCGAAGGCGCGGTTCATCGCGATCAGCATGTAGATGCCGCCGACGGAGATCGCGATCAGCTCGAGGATCCGTCGCCCCGTCAGCCGATCGAAAGCGCCCAGCCAGTGCGCTACGGCTGCAGAGAGCGCCACGACCGCCGCGACGTGGGGTCGGATCGCGTAGCAGAGGAAGAGGGCCACGGCGAAGAGAGCCCATCGGGGCCTTCCTCCTCGGCCGCGGTAGGCGTAGGTGGCCAGGCCGATGGAGAAGATGATGATCGCCTCCTTTCCGATGCTCGACGGCCAGAACCAGAGGGACGGCCAGAACCAGAGGAAGCGAGTGAAGTCGTGGCTTGCTATGTGGTCCTCTCCGGCCTCGTTCTGGAAGGCCTTGGCGATCAGGCAGAGGCCGGCGAAGGCGATGCAGGAGTAGATGAGAAAGAGAGAGTGGATGCGAGGGCCGACGATGGCTATGAGCACGCCAGTGAGGTGCTCGACGAACTCCGTGCTCCACCAACGGCTCTGATCGGTCCAGTAGGAAGGGTTGAGGGGGCCCCATTCGACTAGGCCTAGAATCGATGCGTAGACGCGGCCTGCGTTGAGGTAGGCGTAGGCATCGCCTCTCCCGTCGTAAAGGACGGCGACCATGAAGTAGCGACCTAGCGAGCCCACGATCCGCAGAGCGAGTGCCGACAGGAGGATCTTCGTAGCGATCTCCGGCCGACTGCGGCGCAGGACTGCCGGTCCGAGGGCGAGCAGGAGAACGCTGAGTGCACCGAAGACGATGAGCGAGCCGAGCATGAAAGGAGCGTAATGGAGCCGTCAGAAGAGTTCGAGGTCTCCCGCGGAGAGCGCCCATGGGGGTGGTGAGGGCGCGCCGGAGCCTTCTCCGAGCCCGCGGTGCACGAGTCTCGGTCCCACGGCTGACAGTGGGAGGAAGCCAGACCGGACCAGGAGCGATCGTTCCAACGTACTCTGCGAGGCGATGGCGGTGAGGAAGTGCGCCGGGCTCTCGTGAGCCAGCTGTGCAACCAAACGGAGCAACTCGCGGTCGCCGCCCGCACCGAGGATTAGCGATTCGCAGATCCGTTCCTCGGTCCAACGACCGCGCCGTGTGCGAGTCGTGACGAGTGCGGCAGTCCGGTCGGCGGAGACCAGGAGGCGGTACCGGATTCCTGGTGCGTCGGCATACCGCCATTTGAGATAGGCAGCAGTGCGCGGCGTGGTGAAACGGTCTGGTCGGGCGACTGCGACGGGGAGCTTCGCCAGCATCCCGCCGACTGTTGGATCCGCCCCTGCGTCGTCGTCGTGCCCGCCATGCGCTGTGCCGAGCAGACGACGCCACTGGGGCTTGGCCAGCGCTGGGCAGCGGCCGGCGTCCCTCCATCCGAGCTTGAGGTAGCCGGGTCGGCTCGACGAATTCGGGGTGTTGAAGGCGAACCGGACTCCGTCTTCAGCGACCCGGTTCACGAGCTCTCGGGTCATCGCGGTGAACAGGCCGCGGCGCCTCCACTCGGGATGGACCACCGTATCGACCGGACGAACCGCTTCGATGTGCTGACCGTCCCGCTCGAATCTCCATCTCAGGAAGGCCCGAAGCCCCACGATCTGGCCGTCGTCCTCGCATACGAGAACGTAGGAGCGGCCGAACGGTCCCTGCTCGTGCTTCCACCGCCATGCGGCGGAGGTGCGCTGCAGGCGTCCCGGGCCGAGCCCGGTCGCCAAGAGCTCCAGGACGCGGGGCTCGTCGTCACAGTCGTACAGGCGGAGGTTCACAGTCTCAGGCAGTTGTCGTCGCGATAGAAGAAGCTGGTCGACGACGGGCCCGAGGAGCCGTCGCGCAGCCCTTCCAGCTGCAACTCGCGGAACCCCGATCGG
Source organism: Acidobacteriota bacterium (assembly GCA_003388555.1). GTDB lineage: Bacteria > Acidobacteriota > Thermoanaerobaculia > Multivoradales > Multivoraceae > QQVD01. The sequence continues at coordinate 185,510 of QQVD01000050.1, forward strand.
ACGAGCTCGGTGGCGGAAGCGCGGTAGCGCTCGCGCTGCGAGTCATCCAGCAGCAACACTCCACCGGCGGTCAGGTGGCGAGCACCAGCCGGTACACAGGCGGATCGGTGGCGGCCGTCGACGCAGATGAGATCGAACTGGCCGAGTCCCGAGAGTGCCGCCAGATAGCTCTCGCTAGACGTGGCGTCGCATTGCACGAGCCGGACGCTCTCGGGGACTGCGGCGGCGACCCTTCGCAGCCAGTCAGCGTCGTGCTCGAGTGCGGTGACCGACCTGGCACGCCTGGCGTAGAAGACGGTCGACCTGCCGGCGCCAAACTCGAGAACGCTCATCGAGTCGTGGATGCGCTCGACCAGCAGGTCGCGCGCGGGATAGCTGTACCAGGGCAGCGAGGTCCCCTCGGCAGGGGGCTCGGCTCGCTTGGCGAGACTCGCGACGTACCCGCTGCTGACCAGGTAGGACCTTTCGTCGAACGCCATGCGGAGCAGACGCATGAGCGTGAGCAAGCCAACAGTTGTGTGGCCGAGCCTCATCTCGTCGCTTCTCCCATGGAGGTCAGGACACAGAACGAAATGCGAGCCACGTGCGGGTGCTACTTTCTCCCTTCGGGGTGGCTACTCTGCGTTCGCAGTCGTTTGGCACCGAGTGGATGTGGGGTGAGCCAAGCGTACCGGCTGCTCTCCGACCGACCTTCGTCCATGAGCTCCAGGAAGTGGCGGCTAGGCAGCAGCTTCGAGGCAAGGGTCGGATGGGGCCAATCACGAATGGTCCTCGGTTGGGCCTGGGCGAGCGAGAGATCGTGCGAAGTCGCGAATCGTCGGAGCACACGGTCCGGCAGGGTAGGGTCGGCAATACCGTGCAGTTCCACGAGAAGTGCAGCACGCTTGAGGCTGGGTACCAGTGCGGGGTCGAGAACCTCTTCTTCGTGCCCCTCGATGTCACACACGATTGCGCTCGCCGGATGACTTCCAAGGAGATCCTCGAGATCAGACGCGTTGAGAGCCGGCCGAACATCGATCTGGTCGACGACTTCGTTGCGTAGGGCAAGCTTCGTGGTCAACTGCCTCGCGACCGGATCCGGGTCCGAGGCAATGATCCGACAGGTTGGCATGACTCGAGCCAAGCCAACGCAGTAGTACCCTTCGGCGGAGCCCAGATTGACGACCAGATTGGGCGCTGTCCGGATCAAGTCACGCAAGAATGGCCAGATCTCCTTCTCGTAGGTGCCGAGGAGCTTCGGGAAGTAGGAGCTGCCGACGCTGCGCTCGACATAGCTGAGGCCCCGAAACGGCCCGCTGACCACGCGGCCACGGCAGAGGCGCTCGAGATCCCTGCGTGCGAGGCGACGAGGGGAGAGAGCCTTCCTCAGGAGCCGGATCAAGGCTCACTCGCGCGAGTCGTGAGTTCAGCCCGAGTGGCTGCGCGTATGAGAATCCACGGAATCGAGAGGCGAGCCAGCACAGCCGAGGCAGTCCTCAGAAGGCTGGCCATAGCGCCCGACGGGTCCTTCTGCCGGAGTCTCGATGCGAGGTGCCTCAACGATCTGCGCAGATCCTTGGCGAGCAGTCCGGTCTCCACCCTGGCGAAACGAATCCACGCCCTGGTGGACCTGGGGCGGTGATAGGCGAAGAAGAAGCTAAGGCGGTTCCACTCTGGGCCGCGTAGCCGTTGTCTCCGCTTGTAGGAGACTCCCGTGTGGTGGTGCTCGAGGACCGCATCCGGGCAGTAGTCGACACCGTAGCCGGCGCGTCTGAGCCTTTCGGCGAGGTCGAGCTCCTCCATGACGTTCATGCTGGGGTCGTAGTTCCCGACCGCCAGCACTGCACTGCGCCGCAGACCGAGATTCATGTTCCCGAAGTATTCCGCGGATTCGGGGTCGTTGACGAAGGTGCACTTGCCGTTCGCGAGGTGGCGAGAGAGCCCCTTGTACTCCTTCTCGGCCGCGAAGCCGACATTGATGACTTGGCCGCCCGCCAGAGCAAGAGTGGGTCTCCTGGCGAACTCGCGCTCGAAGGCAGCGATCCAACCGGGCTCCGGCACGCAGTCGTCGTCACAGAAGGCCACGATCTCCCCTCGAGCCCCTTCGACAGCGAAGCGGCGGCATGCTCCGATACCGAACGCGGAGTGGGCGTGGAGGTAGCGAGCCCCGCTCTGCCGGACAACGTCAGCGGTGCGGTCGCTCGAGTCGTTGTCGACCACCACGATCTCGAAAGAGGGGTGCTCCTGAGCGTTGAGCGCCGCCAGCGCCCGCTCCAAGGAATCGGCTCGGTCTCTGGTGACGACCAGAGCTGAGACTCGTGGGCATTGCGACGTCATGGCCGGCGCGCCCGCACGTGATAGCCGGAGGTGAACGCGGCGACGTCCGTGGTGCGGCGCCGGTCACCGTAGGTTCTGCGTGCGATCCAGTCGCAGCGTGCAGTGAGTTGCGCGACTGCGAGCAGAATCGCGCGCGACCAACGGCCGCCAACGAGGTCGGCCTGCCACGCGATCCTCTGCAGCAGAATGGCGATCGTCGAGAATGGTCCTGCCTCCTCGAGTACCTCGACGTCCTCCCAAGCCGCGAGGAGATCCTCGAGAGCGAAGCGAGTGAATCGGAAGTGATCCCAGGGGCTTTCGTGCACGGGGAAGAGGAATCGGGTCGTCAGGACCAGCGTGCCGCCCGAACGGAGGACCCGCTGCACTTCGGCGATCGATTCTCGGGGGTGGGTGAGATGTTCGAGAACTTCGGTCGACAGCACGGCATCGAACACGCCGGGGCGAAAGGGGAGGGCATGCGCGTCGCCGACGACCGCGACGCCGATACCGAAGACTCGGTCAAAACCGACCCGTTCGCCGACCAGGGCGCTGTACCTCGAGTTGCCGCACCCGAGATCGAGCACCCGCCCGGAAGGGGAAGCCTTCTCGAGAAAGCCCTGAAGGCGTTCGCGAACCAGGTTGCGGTGGAGAAGCGACATTCGGTCGGCCCTGCCAGGGATCAGATGAGATCGGCGAAGGAGCGCTCGAGCCGGGCGAAGAAGAGCGCTCCCGAAAGAAGAGCGATGACCGCCACTACGGCGGAGACCGCCAGGCTGGCGCTCGGAGCGGGCTCGAGGCCGAGAAGCGACCACCGAAAGCCCTCGACCACGCCCACCATCGGATTCAGGGCGTAGGCGACTCGCCACCGCTCGTCGAGCAGCGTACTCGGATAGGCGACCGGGGTCGCGAGGAGCCAGATCTGGGTCAGGAAGGGGATCGTGTAGCGGACGTCCCGAAAGCGCACGTTCAGCGCGGAGAGCCAGAGCCCCACGGCGAGGGCGGTGACGAAGGCGAGTGCCGTCAGGGGGAGCAGGAAGACGATCCGCCAGGTCAGGGGAGTCCCGTAGTAGAGCATCAGGAGCACGAGCACGAGAAACGTGATCGCGAAGTCGAACAGCCCCGACACCACCGACGAGATGGGCGAGATCATCCGGGGGAAGTAGACCTTCTGAATCAGGTTGGCGTTGCCGACGAGGCTGTTCGACGCCTTGTCGAGGCTGGTGGCGAAGAAGGTCCAGGGGATGAGGGCCGCGTAGGAGAACAGTGGATAGGGCACGCCCTGGGAGTCGATCTTCGCTGCCTTGGAGAAGACGATGGTGAAGATCACCATGGTTGCGACCGGCTGAAGCAGCGCCCAGAGTACGCCGAGGAACGTCTGCTTGTAGCGCACCGAGATGTCGCGCCAGGCGAAGAAGGCGACGAGATGCCGATACTCGACCAGTGGTCCCAACCCGATGTCGAGGAGGCCTCGCCGGGGACGCACGACTGTCACGCGGAACAACTCTGGTTCGGTCAACGGGGCGTTCTCCCACCAGCACCGAGTAGTCGTCTTCCCAACGATCGGAGGCGGCTTCCAAGCGCGATTCTCGCGTTCCTCTTGGCCGCCTCCGCGATGCCGGCGACGGACCCATACCGGTGCTTGGCCCGGTAGCGCCTCCTGTCGATCGCCGACTCATAGACAGCGAGCCGATCGGCGACGATCGCGTCGGCCGTGAAGTGCTCCTCTACGGTACGTTTGCCGGCCCGACCGATGCGCTGTCGCAGAGAAGGATCTCGCAGTCGGATGATTGCGTCGGTCAGCTGGTCGACCGAGCGCGCGTCGACCACGAGCGCATTCTCGTCGGGCCTGCAAAGGTAACTCGCACCGGCACCGCGCGAGACGATGAGAGGGGCGCTGCAGTCGAGTGCCTCGACTGCCGTGAAGTTGAAGGTGTCCCATCGAGAAGGGACCACCGCTGCATGACACGAGAGGTGCGCGCTGCGCACCTCGCTCGGTGTGGCGCTCTGCTGCCACTCGAACGCCTCGTGAAAGAAGCGCGGGCGACTGGTCCGAAGGTGCTCCAGAACCGATCGGATGCCCTCCTCCGGCGCGTCCTGGTCTCTCCCAACCCACTTGAGTCGAACTCTCAGACCCGTTGCGCGGACACGGTCGACCGCCTCGGCCAGTTCGAGGACACCCTTCCAGTTGTTCAGTCGGCCGACGCCGAAGAGCTCCAGGTCTGAATCGATGGCTTCCGAGAGCTTCGAGTTCTCGCGCGATTCGCCGGCGAGGTACGGTGCTCGGCTGAACATCGGACGGCGGCCCAGGAAACGCTGCCAGTCCTCCTGGTTCGCGGGGCTGTGGCAGTTCACCTCGTCTGCGGTCAGCAACGCCAGCAACTCGTGATGGCTGCGAAGGCGGTTCTTGCGTGGCGGTTCGGTTCGGCCACTATGGTGATCCACCTGGCCCACGGTGCCGTGGCAGGTGATCGCCAGCGCCGGCTGAAGACCGGGCAGGTGTACTCCCAGCCCTGAGTAGTCCGCCGCTTCGATCACGTCGAACGCGCCGCCTTCGGCTTCGAGGGCTCTCCTGTAGTCGTCTCCCGTCGCAGGCCTGCCGGTTCGTAAACTAAGCCGCTTCACGGTGTAAGGCAGGGCATCGTCGTCGAACCGTGCCGGTTCGGCCGGGACGTCGGTGAGCACCGAGACCTCGTGCCCCGCACTCGACAGCAAGTCCGCGAGATTGCCGTAGAAGGTGGCGATCCCACCCCCGAAGACGGGAGGGAACTCGGAGGCCGCGATGCAGATCCTCATCGCGGGGGCCGGGTAGACGCTTCGAGACGTGGCTCTATCCAGTCATGCTGGACCTCGAGGAGACCGTCGAAGGTCGGCAGTATCTCTGATGCGATCGTGATGGCGGGTACTCGCCTGGCGTAGAAGTGGTTGCCTGTTCCGCTCATGATCGTGAGGTTTACCGTAAAGGCACCGGCGGCGAGAGCAAGTCCGGGAAAGACCACGCCCGCGCGGTGATGGCCGGGCTCCAGCTGGTAGGTACGCCCCTCCAGCATCGTCGAAAGCCCTGAGAGATACACGCCCCCAGGGCCGTGCAGGGAGGCGCCAAGGCTGATGTCGACGGACTTCCTGACCGTGAAGCTGAGCTCGAGTCGCAGGTCCTGTCTGTGATCGAGGTGCAGGTAGCGAGTCGCGACACCGTTGACCAGAACCGAATCGATCTGGACCTCGGCGCTGTCCAGGTCTTCTGCTTCCCGATGCGTGCCGTCGTCGTCGTCGGCGGCTCGCCGATACGCGGCTATGACCTTGCCTGGGTCCCCGAGACGATGCAGTCGCCCCTGATGGAACCACGCGACGCGGTCGCTGATCGACTGGATCGCGTAGAGGTTGTGCGAGACGAAGAGGATCGTCCGTCCCCCTTCGCGCGTCACTCGCTGCATCTGTCCAAGGCACTTGCGCTGGAACTCCAGGTCACCGACGGCAAGAACCTCGTCGACCAGAAGCACTTCGGGCTCGATGTGTGCCGCCACCGCGAACCCGAGCCGCAGGCCCATGCCGCTCGAATAGCGCTTGATCGGAGTGTCGACGAACTCCTCGACGCCAGCGAAATCGACGATTTCGTCGAACTTCGCTGCGATCTCGGAGCGGGTCATCCCGAGGATCGCACCGTTCAGGTAGATGTTCTCCCGCCCGGTGAGCTCACGGTGGAAGCCGGTGCCCACTTCGAGCAGGGAACCGACTCTTCCGTGGATCCTGGCCCGGCCGGCCGTAGGAGTGGTGATGCGCGACAGGATCTTGAGCAGGGTCGACTTGCCAGCACCGTTGTGGCCGATGATGCCGAGGACCTCGCCTCTCTGGACCGTAAGATCGACGTCCTTCAGGGCCCAGATGGCCGAAGGACCCCTTCGATCGCGCTTCGGCGAGAGCGTGCCTCGGAATGCGCGAAGCGCTTCGCGGGCCCCTTCGGTGAGCGCCTCGCGGAGACTGCCTCCGCTGGCTCCTCGGCGTCGGCCGAGCTCATAGCGTTTTCCCAGCCCCTCGGCTTCGATCGCGACCGCGCGTGACATCGCTGCGAAGGCTACTAGAGGAGCTAGGCTGCCCCAAGAAGGAGCTGGCCAAGCGCCGCTCCCTCATGCGAACCTGCAAGAACTCCACCGTATATCCCAACGAGGGGCGCTGATCTGGTCCAGAGCACGCTGAACCGGAACCCTCCGAACCATGTTGACCCTCTGTATCTGCACCCGCAATCGGGCAGGCCTTCTAGATGGGGCCCTGCGCACCCTGCAGCAGCAGCATCCAGTCGACCAGCCGGCCTCGATTCTGGTGGTGGACAACGGTTCGACCGACTCCACCGCGGAAGTCGTCTCCGCCAACGCCCAGGGGCCGCTCCCCGTTCGCTACCTGACGGAAGCGCGGACGGGATTGTCGCACGCACGGAATCGTGGAGCGGCGGAAGCGGAGACCGAGTACGTGGCGTTCTTGGACGACGACTGTGAGATTCCCGAAGCGTGGCTCGGACACACGGTGCGGCTGCTCCAGGAGCTGCGACCTCTGGCGCTGGGCGGCCCATGCCATCCTTTGTACGAAGAGCCTCCTCCAAAGTGGTATCGAGATGTCTATGCGGCGAAACCCCTCTCCGAGTGTCGAGGGTGGCTGCAGGAGGGGCGCTACCTGTTTGGTGGAAACATCGTGTTCCGGCGCGCCGTGCTGATCGAGACTCCGTTTCGTGAAGATCTCGGGATGGCGGGAAAGAGCATCGCCTATGGTGAGGAGGTCGATGTGCAAAGGCGCATCGACGAGGCTCATGGGCCGAGACGCCGCTTCTACGATCCGGAGATGGGTGTGCGACATCTCACCCGACGAGAAAAGCTGCGGCTTGGCTGGCTGCTGCGCTCCTGCTACGCGAAGGGCAGGGACGTGTATGCGGCGGCGGGTGGCGGGCGCGTCGGGGAAGGCCGGTGGCGACTGATGGCGGACTGGCTACGCACGACGACAGGTCTCGTGGCCGATGCGAGCATCGGCTGCCTTCTACGTCCGCGGCCGCGCTACCCGAGGCCGCAGAACTACTGGTACGAACACACGGGGCAGTACTTGAAGAGGCTGGGACGCCTGAGTGTTCAACTGTCCCGATGATCCTTGGGCTGGTGAGCTGCCATCTTGGCTTGGATCCGCGCGACGATAGCCGCCCTGCGCCAAGCTATTGAGAGGCCCTGCGCCGATGGGATTGCCAGAAGACAGAAGGGAAGGATCTGGTACCTGGGTATCGCCAAGGTTAATGCGTGACCGAGGATCAGCATGATCGCTATCGCGAAGACAGCGATGTCTTGCCGCTGTAGGTAACCCAGTGCGGCGGACACGACGAACGCGACGAGGCCTAGAAAGAGCATCCCATGCCAGAAGTGGCTCACGTAGGCGATGCTGGGTATCTTCTTGAGCAACGGTCCGCTGACAGGGAACCGCCGCCCGACCTTCGGATGCGTACCGGTCATGATCAAGAGCCGATCCAGAGCGTGTCGAATTCGTTCGCTCAGCTGCATCACGGGAGTGGTCGTTGAGCGTTCGATAGCATCGTAGGTCGCTCTTCTGGCTTCGTTCCAGTCCATTCCTCGGGCCATGAAGTTCGAGTAATGGTACGCGGCGGCTCTGGATTGGTCACCTTGATCGGTGAACAGTACGAAACTGTCCAGGGAGACCGCGTTGCGCGCTACCCAGGGGCCGTAGCCGAGACAAAACCCGAGCAGGATGATGCCAGCGAAGCGGCGTCGTCTGCCGCGAGCAACGAGGGGTATCGAGATCAGGACCGTCGCGGCAAAGAGCGGAGCCAAGATCGTTCGACTGAGGGCGCATAGAGCCCAGAGGACGCCGGCCAAACCCTCCAGGACCGCGCCTCCGCGACGAGTGGCCATGGATGTTGCGCCGACCGCGAGTAAGAGGAAGAGGACTCCGGTCACCTCAGAGAGAACGTGTTGCTCGTAGAAGAGCCAGAGCGGCGGATAGCTCGCGAGGAAGAGGCCGCAGAGCCACGCAGCCGGGGGTCCAGAAAGTGCTGTCGTGATCCTGAACCCGATGACCGGGAGGATGGCCCCGCACAGCATCTGAAAGACGACAAACGGTCCTTTGAGAGGCAGGCCAAGCAGACCCGGCATGGCGACGATCACCGAGGTCATGGGCGGGCGTGAGGCGTCCGGGACACGCGGTTGCTCGCCGTATGTCCCGCTCGTCAGCAGATTGTGAGCCAGTCGGAGGTAGCTCGCTTCGTCGGGGTACGGTTCGTGTTGCCACCCGACCGGTAACCAGGCAAGAAGTCGAATCGCTAAGGCGAAGCCGAAGAGCCAGAGCTCGGGGGGTATCCGCAAACGCACCCGTCGTTTCATAGGGTCCTATCTCGGCTTCATGATTCCGTTTGACGAGGAGGCTCCGGTGTGGCCGACTCGCCTTGCCATTTCATGGCGCAGGCGATCCCAAACAACAAGAGATCTGCCGCCACCGTTGCCAAGCGAAACTGCAGTGCGAGGGCGAGGGCTTGCGAGTCGCCCATCTCGTTGCCCAAGAGCACGACAAGTAGCGACTCGCGAACTCCGAGGCCTCCGGGTGCTCCCGGAACCACGTAGCCCGCGAGGAAGGCCAGCGGAAGGTACTCTAGGAGGACGAACGACTGCGTGACGAGCGGACGGATCTCCAGATCGACTGCCAGGATGGACAGGCCGAGAATCAGGCAGGCGCCGTAGAACAGATAGATTGAAAGAGCCTCCCGCACGCCGTTGTCTGCCCAACGTTGCGGTTGCGAAGCCTTCTGGAGTTGAAGGCCTTCTCGACCAGCGAGCAGAATGAGTGCAGCTGTGACCAGCAATCCGAGGGCCCAGCCTTGGCCGACCAATCGTGCGACGACTCCTGAGACGGCCAGAAGCCCCATAGCGGCGATTACTCCGACGATTTCGAGCAGCGATGCCCGGGCGAGAGTTCGCTGAGAGAGCCCGAGGCGCGCGCCGAGGAGTTGCCTTCCAGCGTACTGAAAGACGTTGCCTGGGAGGTATTTGGAGAGTTGGGCTCTGCCATAGCAGCTGATCGCCTGACGTCTTGCCACGCTGTTCAGCTCTCCCGCGGTGGCGAGATGTCGCCAGGCCATCGATAGAGAGAGATTGCCGACCAGACACAGCATCACGCATGGAGCCAGTCGGCTCCAGTTGGCCGAGAGCAGGAAGTCCGAACTGTCGGTGGTCGACCAGACCCAGGTCAGGTAGCCGAGAGTGAGGAGAGTCAGTAGGCGACCCGCCCAGGAGAGCAGTTTCGATCTCTTCATTCAGCTTGCCCCGAAGCGCGGTGTTTCCGGGTGGCAGGCTGGGTAGGAGGGCTTCAGGACGACTTCTCTCCAACCGCCACCAAGCTGAGTCCGATAGGGGGGCCGGTCAGGCGGTCGATGGTCCGAATGATCGGGATCGCGGCTCGGATGATTCGCAGCTGACGCTCGGAAAAGGTCCTCGAGAAATTGGCTTTCGGCCTGAGGAGGCGACTCTTGAGGAGATAGGGCGCGACCGCCGAGACGTTCATGTAGCGGACCCGGAGAACGCGGTAGCCAGCCCGCTCGATCGCGGAAGACAGGGTGTTCTTCGAATAGCGGCGAAAGTGCCCTGACGCCTCGTCGATAGAACCGAAGAGAGCCGTGATCGCTGGTACCTTGATGACGAGCCGGCCTTGGGGAACGAGCTGCTCACGGAGCGCGGTGAGAGCGGCTGCGTCGCGCTCGAGGTGTTCGAGAATGTCGAGCATGACGATCGTGTCGAACGTGCCGAGGGGCATGAGGTCTCCCTCGAGGTCGCAGCAGGCGATCCGCACGTTCGGCTGATCGCGGAAGCGATGCCGGAGAACTGCGACGTTCTTGGGACTCAGGTCCGCGGCAACGACCTCCTCGGCGTGCTCAGCGAGCAGTGAGGTGAAGTTTCCAATGCCACATCCCGCATCGAGAATCCTCTTGCCGAGGTGTTGCTCCACCAGGTCGAGAATCCAGCGGTAGTACGGCTCCAGCTGGCGCATCCGCTCCAGGGCCTGGAGATGCAACGCCTCGTCCGGGAGCTTCTCCAGGTGCGACGTGGACTCGGTCAACTCGAGCTCCGTTTGTCGACCATGTCCGCCAAGAGAGCGAAGAGGGTGATCTGGGTTCCGGCGCCCAGCAGGATCAGGGAGCTGTCGGTGAGATCCCCCAGGCGGAAGACATCGTTGTACAGGCTCGCCGCAGCGGCGACGAAGAACAACCACGCCACCGGCATGATCACCCGTAGAGGAGCGAAGTAGATGCCGGTCCGCACGATGAGCTGTGCGAAGCGGATGGTGTCGCGAATGGGCTGGATCTTGCTCTTGCCGATGCGCTTCGCGTAGTCGATGGGGCGGAACTCAACCGGATGTCGGTTGGCGAGTAGCGCGACAGTGATCGTCGTCGTGAACGAGAAGCCGTTGGGCAGGACCTTCAGGTAGGAGAGTACGACGCGGCGACGAAAGGCGCGCAGTCCGCTGTTCAGATCAGGGATCGGGTGGCGGGCGATCCATTGCGCGTAGAGCTTCAGGAAGACTTTCGGGAAGCTCCGGATCCTGGAGTACTGGACGTTGTCGCCGATTCGCGCGCCGACGACCATGTCGTACGACTGGAGGCGCCGGACCAGGGCGGGGATCTCCTCGAGTGGGTAGGTTCCGTCGCCGTCGGCGATGGCGATGAGCTCGTGGCGGGCCGCTCGGATACCGGTCTTGAGAGCGGCGCCATAGCCGAGGTTCTCCGCGTGTCGCAGACACCGGATATCACTCCTTTGAGCGAGGATCTCAGACGTGCCGTCAGTGGAGCCGTCGTCGACGACGATGATCTCGTGTCGTTGATCGCCGATGATCTCGCGGAGGCGATCGAGAGTGTCCGCGATCGCCAGCTCCTCGTTGAACACCGGTACGATCAGGCTGAATCCGTCGTCTGAATCCATCATCGGAGGAGCATGCTAGCCAAAGTGCGCCGCGGCGCGACGGAGCGTCGGGCGGCCAGTGGTTTCCGGGCGACGCGCCCGAGCGCGCCGTGGAAGAAGGTGGGTACCGACCTCGTGTCCGCACGCCTCGAAGGTCGGCCGATCTCGGGGCGCCCGCGAAGGAAAGACGGATGAGTGGGCTCGGAGCGTTCGTGATCACCTACGACCGGCCGCGGGTGCTCGCCCAGACATTGTCGCGACTGCTCGGGCAGACGCGTGCGCCGGATCGCATCGTGGTGGTCAACAACGGCGCTCGAGAGGCTGTCGAGTCACTGGTCGCTGAGCTCCCAGCGACCGTCGAGCACGTCGTGACGGGGCGCAACCTGGGCCCTGCGGGGGCTGCGTCGATCGGCGTGCAGCGTCTACTCGAGCTGGAGGTCGAGTGGATCTACTGGGGCGACGAGGATGATCCGCCCTACCACGCCACCGATCTCGAAGCGCTGATGCGCCTGGCCCACACGAGTGCCTCGGACGTCGGAGGGGTAGGCGCCGTCGGGTCGCGGTTCGATTGGCGCCGCGGCGAGCTCGAACGACTTCGGGATGACGAACTACACGGAGTCGTCGAGGTCGACTTCATCGCCGGGAACAGCCAGTTCATCGAGCGGGCCGAGGCGGCGAGGCAGGCCGGGCCGCCGGATTCTCGACTCTTCTTCGGTGGGTACGAGGTGGAGCAGTGCCTCAGGATCCGGCGGGCGGGATATCGGCTGCTGGTCGACGGGGATCTGATGCGGCGATATCGCGAGGCCGCCGGGAGACTTCGACTCGCCCAGCAGCGACAGCTGGTGTCCCAGTACCCGGTCGAACTCCTCTGGCGCCGTTACTACCGAAGCCGCAACTACGTCTTCATGATGAGCCGTCGGTTCGGGCGCTCGGATCTGGCCCTGAGAGAGTCTCTCAAGGCCGTGGCTCGTTGTGTCGCGTCCTTTCGCCGGGGAACTCGCTACGGCGCTGTGTTCACCAGGGCCCAGCTGCTCGGGATCGTCGACGGTTGGCGCGCTCGGATGGGGCCGACCATGGCCTCCCGTCCGAAGGCGGGAGTCGAGGTCAAGCGGGAGGAGATTCCCGCTTCCTCGGGTGCTCTTGGGAGGCCTGAATAGGCTGTGGCGCAGCGCAGTTGCTCGTCAATGCGGGCTGTGGCCTATGACGACCGCCCCGGGGCCGAGGTGGTGCGACGGATCCCCCGTTTCGGCACCGTCTGTCAGTCCCGGTCATCGGTGCTGGTTCCTGAGAGGCTCGTCGCGAAGGAGATCAAGCGCTCTGCGCGCGCCTTCCAGGTGAATCGCTCCACGTCGGTTCTGGCCTCTGAGGCGACGCCCGTCGCGAGGGCTCGATTCGAGAGCAGCTCGCGAATCGCGAGCGCCCATCCTTCATGATCCCCTGGCTCGCGCAGCAGTGCGTTGCGGCGATCTTCGAGCACCTCGCGCAGCACGGGCAGGTCGGACGAGACGATGGGTCGCTCGGAGGCCATGTATTCGAACATCTTCAGTGGAGAGGCGAAGTCGGCCGTGTTCGTTCCCGTTCCGGAAACGGAGATCCGGCGCTGGTACGGCATCAGCAACACGTCCGCGGCCTTGAGGTACCGAAGCACTTCATTCGGGGGGCAGAAGCCGCGCAGCTCCAGGTTCGAAGGAGTCGGCGAGCGTCGCCGCGTCGCGAGGTCGATCTCGGTGCCGCCGACGATCACGAAGTGCACATCGGGCATCGACTTGGCGAGGCTGCTGATCAGGTCGAGTCCGCGGCCTTCGTAGAGGTGGCCGGTGTAGAGGCAGAGTGGAGCGGAAGGAAGTCGAAGGGCTGCTCGGGCCTCGGCTGTAGGCGTCGTGCAACCCAGCCATGTGTGATCGACTCCGTCATGTGCCACCAGCGTCTCGGGCATCCGAGAGTCGCCGAGCATTGCTGCGACCATCGTGCGTAGTCGCTCCGAGATGACGACGAGCCCCTTCCCGAACGGTCTCGCGAGGAAGTCGTCGAGCATCTGTCGGCGCCGTCCGCCTTCCGGTGGAGGGCCGTGCAGCTCGAGCAGAACGGTGGCCTTGCTGAGGCGCCGCACGCCCCATGCCATGGCAATGCTGCGAGTGTGCACGAACGTCGGCCTCTGGAGCACGGCGACCAGGGGCAGCAGGCCGGCCATCAGCAGGGTGTCGCCTGTACCGCCGCCGAGACGGGGAAGGCGCCGCACGCGAATTTCCGGGGAGATGCCGTAGAAGGCGTGCAGATCGCGCACCCCGGCTTCGACACCGTGGCGCGTCGACCAACGCGGCAACGACAACGAGATCCGGGCGCCGGCTTGGTGGTAGCCGTCTGCCATGCGCATGACGTGCACACTGTTGGCGGTTCGTGACGGTGCGATCGACCTCGCCAGGTAGGCCACTCTGCACGAGGACGCGGGAGTTCCTGGGCTGCGCGTCGACGAGCTCATGGTCCTAGGGCTCCCCCCTGCCGGCCAGATCGAGGAGCAGCTGGGCGAATTCCTGCATCGTCTCCATCGGATCGGGGCAAGTGAGCTCGGCTGGTGAGACGGCGGCAGTTTCCTCCAGGCTGCGCAGCACCTCGAGACCGTTGACCTCGCGAACCGTTCGATCGAGCGGTTCACCTCGGCTCGGGATCTCGTGGTTCTGCGGCAGCGCGCGCGCCAGAGTGGGCAGCCCCGACAGTCTCGCTTCGAGCAGGGCTCCCGAGAAGCCTTCCCAGTGCGCAGCGGTCAGGTACAGGTCGGCAGCGGTATACAGCTCTGGGACGTCCGTCCGATGGCCTAGACGGACGACGCTGCTCTCCAGTTCGAGCTGGCCGATCGTCTGCACGATGCGCTCGCTCTCGGTGCCCTCCCTGCCGGCAATCAGAAGCACAGCGCCGGGCCTGCTCCGCACCACGTCCGACATCGCTCGCACCAGAGCGACGTGGTTCTTCTGAAAGTCCTCGCGCCCGACGGCGAGCAACACGGGAGCGTCGGGAGAGAGGCCGAGGCGTCTGCGGGCTGCCTCGCGGCGCTCGCCGGACCGCTCACCCAGCCTCTGGCGATCTCGGGTGCGCCGAATCACCGTGACCTTCTGTTCCGGGATGCGGAGATGTTCGATTGCCGATCGTGCAGCCTCGCCGGAAACCGCATGCCAGTGGGTGACCAGCGGAGCGGTGAGGCGATCGACGATCCGAATCAGGTGCAGCTTCCACGGCGTGATCGCGGGATCCCGAAAACGAACCGCGACGTACGGTGTGTTGACGATCGAGTTCAAGAGAGGGACCTTCGATCCGACGCACGCCAGGCGCGCCACGAGGCTGGCCCGCAGGAGTGAGCAGTGCACGACGTCGGGCGACAGCGAGCGGACCAGGGATCGCAGCTCCCGCACCTGGAGCGGCAGCGACGTACTCGGCAGGACCCCCACGGGGATTCCTCGCCGCAGGGCTTCCTCGTGCACTCCCCGATCTCGACGGCGCAGGCAGACGATCGTGGTGTCGACTCCGAGATCGACGAGGCCGACCGACTGCTCCACCAGCGAGCGCTCGGTGCCGCCGACCCACAGAGAGTCGATCACGCTGACGCAGCGCAGTCGTTTGTGTTCGTGCACCATGGGGTGTCCGAAGGCGGCTCAGGCGCCTCGAATCCGGTGGTAGAACTGGAGCGACTGATCGGCGATCGAGGCGATCGAGAAGTGGTCGACGACTCTACGGAACGCGGCGTCTCCCAGCGTCTGCCTTCGGCCTGGGTCGAGCAGTGCGCGCACCGCGTTGCGGAACCCGTCGCGATCGTCGACGGCAACCACGAGGCCCGTCTGCTCCGGTTCGACGAGGTCGGTCACACCACCGACGTTCGTCGCGACCACCGGAAGTCCGAGCGCTCCAGCTTCGAGGATCACTCCGGGAGAGCCTTCGGTGGAACTGGCGAGCAGCAGAAGGTCGGTTGCGGCGATGAGGTCGCCGACGTCGCCGCGAGTGCCGAGCAGCAGCACTCTGGTCTCGAGGCCATGTGCCCGCACGACTTTCGCGGCCTCCTGCCCCACCGGACCGTCTCCGACCAGGACGAGCACGAGGCTCTCGACCTCGGCGAGCAGCGGAGCGAGCGTCTCGATCAGCCACACGGGACGCTTCTCAGCGCTCAGTCGGCCAACGGAGAGTGCCACCGTCGCCCGCTCGGCGATTCCAAGGGCCTGGCGAGTCCGCGGGCGCGGCACGGCGACCCGAAGAGCCTCCATGTCGATCCCGCGCGGGATCACTGCGATGGGTACCTGCGGCGCGTAGCATCGCCGCAGGCTCTGCTCGGTGTTGCGGGAGACAGCGACGATCCCGCTCATGCGCGAGACCACGAGCTTGGCGTAGAGCAGGCGGCGCCAGGCGGGTCCGGCCCACGCTGCGGGGTCGCCGATGCTGCGATAGATCAGGAGTCCGTCACGCCAGCCGCACCAGCGCAACAGGGCGCCGTACTTGACGGCTCTGGACCCGTTGAGCTGGACGACCTCCGGGGCGAAGTCGCGCACGATGTCTCGGAGGCGGCGGAGGAGTCGCGGTTGAAAGCCGAGCCAGCGTTCGCGGCGGTCGTCGGCGTCGAAAGCGAGCAGCCAGTCGGGAGCCGTGGTCTCGAGCTGTACCTCGTCATCGGAGCGGTAGAGGAAGAGGTTCCGGGCATCGTGCCCACGACGCCGCAGCTCCTTCGCCAGCTGGGCGGCGAAGACCTCGGCGCCGCGCAGTTGGGGCCTTGTGCTGATCTGCAGGTGGCGCATGCCGAGCAGCCCGCGGTCACCACCGTCGACGCCGCTGCATCCCGTCCACCAGGATCAGATCGCCGGCGCGGTTGAAGGTGTGGGTGGCGAGCAGACCCTTGCGCCAGTGGGGGAGGATGCGCGGGCCCGAAGACTCGCGGTAGCTCGTCGTGGTCAGCTCTTCGATGCGGCGGAACTCGATCGCATGGCCGTAGCGCAAGGCGCAGTCCTGCGTCGGGCGATAGAGGGCACCGCCGTGACGGAAGAGGCTGCCAGCCGGCCGCGCGCACCTCGCGTCGGCGACGATCGGGTTCAGCGGGTGCGGCGTCCAACCGCCGGTCGGGCGGCGCGAGAAGTAGAGGTGCAGGTCGTCGTGGGCGTGGGTCTCCTCCGGCAGCGCCTGGTTCATGAACAGCCACCAGAGATCTCCCTCCCGGTGCAGGGTGGCGTCGACGGCGCGCACGCCCGCGAACAGCCGGTCGACGTGCTCCCACTCGTCCGGGAAGCGGCGGCAGCGGTAGAGGTCGACCGTGCGAGCCTCGGCGCTCTCGGGGACGAGGAACAGGTCGCCGTTCCACTCGAAGAGGAAGGGATGGGAGAGGTGGTGGGGCTCCTCGAGGACGGGCCTCGGCTCGCCGAGCGGTCCGTCGGCTCCGAGCTCGAAGGCGCAGAGTCGGCCGCGGCCCTGGGAGTGCCGGTACTCCTCGAGGAACACCCAGGTGCTGCCGTCGCGCTGGATCGGGAAGGGGTCGGCCCACGAGGTGCCGCGGGGAGGCACCAGCGTCTCGAAGCGGTAGAGGGGCGGGCAGAGGCCCCCGCTGCCACCTGCCCGGCCGTAGGCGAGGAACCACTGGTCGCGAGTGATGCGCTTGTGGAGCGCGGAAGCCGCGGTGCGCGACGCCCAACGCGCCAGTGGCATGGCCAGCTCACGGTGGGTCGGGTTGCGGTAGAGCCGGCGGCTGTAGACGAACGGCTCCTGGTTCTGCTCCTCGACCCGGCGTTGCCAGCCTTCGGGATCGTCGGCCAGGCGCGCCAGCTGCCGAGGCACGAACTCGGTGGCCTTCCAGTAGACGTGGTTGCGGTTGCGGATCACCGAGGATCTGTGGGTGGGAGAGATTCCACGCTCGAGCACGATGCCGCCGTCGAGGGTCTCGGTGAGACGCTGCAAAACGACGCCGGTGGTGGGGTGGTTCTCCAGCACCTCCCAGAAGCCCGGCGGTCCGCCGCGGACGACACGTTCGTCGTCGTGGTGGAACGACCAGACACCGAAGCGGGGGAGAGAGAGGATCTCGCCGCGCAGGATGCGGAAGCCGAAGCGCACGACCACGTCGAGGTCGAGGGCGCGGATCCTCTCGAGGTCGTCGCCCTCGATGTGGTCGGAGTAGCGGGTACGGCGGGGGGTGACGTCGACGACGGGGATCTCGCGGCCGTCGGTCAGGGACCTCTCCGGGACGGCCGAGAAGGCGCTCGGCGTCGGCTCGAGGAGCCTGCGATCGAGCCAGGCGACGGCTCGATGGGCGAGAGAGCGAGATCTCCTCGGGAGTCCGTCCAGGCTCGTGGGAGAGATCCAGGCGACGATGCGGGCCGCCCGCGAGGATTCGATCCTGCGGACGATTCGCTCCTGCCAGGCGAGCAGTGGGCCGGGGTCCTTGGCGATGCCTAGGCGGAGTTCGCGCATTCAGCGAGCTGAGCTGTCGACGCCCGGGCTCGTCGCCGTCTCTACGGGGCGTCGGCCTCTGGAACGGCGGCGGAGCGGGGCACGGCAGCGGATCGTCGAGCCGCAGTGGTTGCAGCGAATAGTACAGTTCGAGCGGCGCGCATGCCCTTCGGCGCGCGACGACACCGGGGAGGTTGGAGTTGCCCGATCCGACACTGTCGACCGTCGTGGCCAAGGCAGAGGGCGTGCTGGACTGCCGGGCCGGGGAGGAACAGGTCCTGCTGGCTCCCGAGACGGAACGGTACTTCGGGCTCAACGAGCTCGGGGCGGCGATCTGGCGCGAGCTCGACGAGAGGCCGGCTTCGATCGGCGAGATCGTCGATCGGCTGCTCGCGGGATACGACGTGGATCCGGAGCAGTGTCGCCGCGACGTGGTCGATTTCGTGCGTGCCCTGTCCGAGCGGGGCCTGGTGCGCCTGCAGGAATCACCGCGCGGCGAGGGGCGATCTCCCGCCGAGGTCGAGCGGGCGGACAGGGAGGCGAATTGACCAGATATTTGGATCAGCCTAGAATACCTGCGGTTTCATAAAGTCTTCTGTGGGCGAGAGATGGAGTCGAGGGGGACGATGCACGAGCTCAAGGCTTGGAAGCCTCCCAAGGTAGAGGACCTCGGCACCGTTGTCGAGCTGACCGCGGGTGTCGACGTCTGCGCCACCGGAATGGGCCTCAAGGCGCAGGGCGTCAACGACGACTTCAACACCGTCGACGCGCAGTGGTACTGCTCGTCGGACGCCGAGACTCCCACTCCTCTCTGAGGTCGCCGCCTCCGCGAGGACGCGCAGAGGCGTCGTCAACCGGCGGTCGGGCGCCGGCCGTCGGGACGCAGCCCCAGCGGATCCGCCTGCAGCCACTCGGCCAGGGTGAGGCAGCAGAAAACGGCCGCATAGGCCGCCTGGCTGCCGCGCGCCCGCGGCGCGGCGAGGTACTCCTCGAGCGCCGCCACCACCCCGGCTGGATCTACGTATCCGTCGAGCGCCGGGGGGAGTCCTTGGAGCGACTCCAGCAGCTCTGCGTGATCGCGGGCCAGCGTCCACTGCCCGCTGGCGCCGAGGGTGCCCTTGTCGAGACGCGCCGCCACCTCCACGGGGAGGAGGTCGGCGAGCGACCTCCTGAGGATGCTCCGGGTGCGGCCGTTCCTCAGCCGCTGATCGGGCGGGAGGCGCAGGCAGAACTCGACCAGTCGCCTGTCCTGGAAGGGGTGTGCCGGCTCGATTCCCCATCGTTGCCCCAGGGCGTGGTGCCACTGCAGGCTCTGCAGCACCCCTTGGAGCCCGTACCAGTTCGCTGCGCCGAGCGCCGTCGGCCGATTCAGATCGATCATGCGTTCGCGGATGCGCGCCCTCCGGTCCAGTGATGCCGAGAAAACGGGCGCCGGGAACCAGCGCACTCTGCCGCGCAGTCGGGCTCTGGCGCGGTGCAGCCAGGCGGGCAGCCAACGGCGCAGCTGCGGCTTCACGGCGCCCCCCCACAGCAGGGTGCCGAGTGAGGCCCGGTAGCGTGGGTTGTGCGTCCGCAGGCCTTCGAGCTCGGCGTGGAGGCGCCGCCAGCGCATTCGCCTGAGGTAGTAGGGGAGCGCGTCCAGGCCGTGCCCCACCACACTGTCGCCGTCGACCCCGGTGAGCAGCGTGCGACAGCCCGCCTCGCTCGCCGCCGCGTACAGGGCGGCGTTGATGTACGCGTTGGGGCTGACGTTGGGGGCTTCGAGCGCCCTTTCGATCTCGTCCCGGTGCGAGAGTGGGCTCAGCTCGTCGGCCCGCACCGTGACCGCCGCGATGCCGGCCTTTCGCACGACCGCGTCGACGTAGCGCCGTTCGTCCGTCGACGGGGCATGCTTGGCGATCGACGGGAAGGTCGCCGAGACGGCGAGCAGGCGCTCCGGATCGACGGCGATCTGCGCGGCGGCGATGGTCACGGCCGACGAGTCGAGACCGCCGCTGAGGCCCGTCGCGATCGGGAACGACGAGCGCATCCGGCAGCGCACCGCTTCGAGGAAGAGCTCACGGAAGCCCTGCTCGGCGTCGTCGTCGGTGAGGCGCAGGTCCTTGGTTTCGGGTCGCCAGAAGGTGCGCTGTCGCACTTTGCCCCGCGGGTCGACCCGGAGCACCGCGCCGGCCGGAAGGCGACGGACTCCGCGTACCGGAGTGCGGTCGAGATCCTCGACCAGGAGTGCCCACTGCAGCGCGCCGGCGATCCAGTGTTCGTCGATCTCGCGAGGGACCTCGGGTGTCGCCAGGAGGCACGACAGACGCGATGCCACCGCGAAGCTGTCGCCGTGCGACAACCAGTAGGCCTGTCGCGCGCCCATCGGGTCGCGCGCGACGACGAGGTCGCCGGTGCGCGGATCCCAGGCGGCGAAGACGAAGTCGCCGATCAGCCGCTCGACGCAGGCGGCGCCCCAGCGCTCGAAGCTCCGCGCGATGATCTCGCAGTCGCTCGCACCGCGGGAGTCCTCGTCGAGCGGCAGTTGATCGATGAGCTCCGAGCGGTTGTCGATCCGGGCGTCGGCGACCACGACCACGCCCGATCCCTCGAGGCGGATCGGCTGCCGCTCGCCGACCGACTCCGGCTGGTTCTCGAAGACCTTCGCCCCGAGCCCGATCCCTTCCTGGCAGAAGCCGTCGGAGCCTCCGCCCGGAAGCTCGGCGAGCGTCTCGGCCATCGAACGCAGGCCACGCTCGATCTCGTGCAAGGGCCGGTGGGGGCTCAGCCAGGCGTAGAGGAAGGACACCTCAGGTCTCGAGCTCTCTGGTGGTCTCCCTGCTCGAACGCTTCGGCCACAGGGGCGAAGCGGCGAGGCGCAGAAGGCGCACCGGATAGTAGAGGGCGAACAGGCTGTCCGGCAGGTCGACGAGGGCGAAGTCGCTCGGCGTCGGGCTGACGATCAGATCGAGGCCCCGGCGCAGGCGCAGGCGCTGCCGGTCGAGGCTCCACAGGAAGAGCCGCGCCTTGTCACGGTCGGCGGCCCACGGTCCGCTGGCGCGGTCGTGTGAGCGACGGATCATGTCGACGCGCAGCTCGAGGGCCGCGTCGCGGCCCGGGCGGGAGAACGCCGACGGGAACGGTGCCGCGAAGAGCTCGGCGGCGAGAGTCAGGGCCAGACGGCACATCCGCACCATCCCCGCGCGCTCCGCCCAGGCGGACAGCTCGTCCCAGCGCAGCTCGGCGACTCGCTGCAGGGTCGCGATGTCGTGGATCCAGAGGAGGCGCTGCCAGCGGTGTTTGGTGCCGTGCACCACCAACGCCAGGAAGAGGTCCTCGGAGGAGAGCACCTGGACGCTCCTGCCACCGAGGCGGACGGCGGTGGTCCGGTGCGCCATGTCGAGGAACGGGGGCGTCAGGCCGAGCCCCGGCAGCGAGACCTCCCAGTGCAGATCGACGAACGGGCCGGCGGGGCTCCTGGCCAGCGTCGCCTTGTACGAGCTCTGGCGCAGATGGCGCTCGCGTCGCGGACTGCCCTCGGGCTTCTGCAGGTAGCCGATCGTCGCCAGTGCCCTGAGCGCGACGTCGACCTGGTCCCGGCGCACGATGACGTCGACGTCGGAGTACGGCCGGAGAGCGATCTCTCCGTGCAGCCGCTGCGACAGGCTCGGTCC
Source organism: Acidobacteriota bacterium (assembly GCA_003388555.1). Taxonomy (GTDB): domain Bacteria; phylum Acidobacteriota; class Thermoanaerobaculia; order Multivoradales; family Multivoraceae; genus QQVD01. The sequence continues at coordinate 206,796 of QQVD01000050.1, forward strand.
CTTGAAGGGAACGGCGCGCACGTCCTCCGCCTCCAGGGTCGAGAGCACGCGGAGGAGCTCCTTGAGCAGGTGCAGGCCGGATCTGGCGTACTGGCCCACCAGAGGCGCGAGGCCGTCTCGCAGCGCCTCGCTCTCGGCACCGCCCGCTGTGCTCTCTCGAAGGCGCTCGGCCGCCAGCGCCGCGAGGCCATGGCGGTGGGCGAGGCGCACGAAGCGTTCGCCATCGAGACCGGCGGGTCGCGGCCGGGACGGCTCGGCGAGCAGCGAGAGGAGGGCCTCGAGCTCGCGGCTTGGTGCCGACTCCTGGCTCATGATCCGAGATCGCCTTCCACTCGCCGCGCGACGTCGGTCAACCGGCCCAGCTGGCGCGGCACGAAGACCCTCCTGCAATCGACCGCGCCAGCGATACGCCCCGCGAGGTCGAGGATGTTGTCGAGCCCGACGAGGCGGCGTCCGATGCTGGGCAGTCCGAAGTAGTTGCTGACCAGCAGGGTGCAGGCGGCGCTCGGCGAGACCTCCTCGATCGAGCAGTCCGAGCCCTCGGCCGGCGAAAGGAAGTAGATGCGCGCCATCGGGAGGGCGGCTTCGACGAAGCGCGAGGCCAGCCGCAGGACGCGCTCCTCGGAGCCGGGGAAGGGACGCACGGAATCGAACGGCGGGGAAGTCGCTGCGACGACCTCGCGGCTGACCTTGAGCTCGGGATGGGCCGGCTCGACGACCGGCTGGTCGGGCCTCGAGATCGCCGCTATGTCGTCGGCGACGAAGTGATGGCCGGCGGCGACGAGAGCGGCGGCGAGGCTCGACTTGCCGGCAGTCGAGCCGCCGACGAACGCTGCCGCGCGACCCTCGATCGCGACCGCGCTCGCGTGCAGCGGGAAGCCGCCGCGCAGGCTCACCAGGAAGGGGAGCACGCGGCCGATCAGGTAGGGCTCGAGCAGAGGATGCCCGGGAGCGACCTGGTGGCGGATCAGGATGCGCGAGAGCGTGGCCTCGAAGCAGGCCAGACCGCGGACCTCGAAGCGGCCACCCTCGGGGCTCAGGTCCGTCCAGGCGACATGGGCAGACGCGCTCGCGGCGGTTCCGACCGCGGCGGCGAGCGGCTCGAGCTCGACCCGCACGTCGACCGGGCCGGTGTGCTCCACCGGAGCGAGCAGCGGCATGGTGCTGTCGATGCCCAGTCCGAAGGCCTTGTAGCCCCTGTGGCGTCTCTCGGCGTGCACGTTCAGGTGTCGCTGCCGTGCGCAGCCGTCTGTCTCGTGCCGGCTGCCGGCACGGTGAGGTGGCCGACATCGTCCGTGCACCCGCCGAGGCGGCCGAGGTCGAGCCGCTTCACCGAGGTGGCCAGCCCGATCGGCGCCGGGCGATGGGTGACGATCAACGCGGTGGCCTCGGCGAGGTGGTCCCGCATGCGGCGCAGCCATTCCTGCTCGCTCCACGGGTCCATCGAGCTGGTGGGCTCGTCGAGGAGGAGGAGGGGCGCCTGGCGGTAGAAGGCCCTGGCCAGTGAGATGCGCTGCCACTGACCTCCGCTGAGCTGATGACCTCCCACGTAGGTGCGCCCGAGCTCGGTGCGGTATCCGTCGGGCAGGGCGCGCAGGAACTCGTCGGCTCCCGAGGCCTCGGCGGCCCTGTGGACGAGCGCCTCGTCGGGCCCGCGGACGAGATCGCCCAGCCCGACGTTCTCGGCGGCCGTGCCGTGGAAGAGGAGTGGCGTCTGGAAGAGCACCGCCAGCCGCCGGCGATAGTCCTCCAGATCGAGCTCGCGCAGGTCGACACCGTCGATCGTGATCCGCCCTTCGCTCGGGTCGTAGAGGCGGCAGAGGAGCTTGAGCAGGGTGGTCTTGCCGGCTCCGTTGGGGCCGACGAGGGCGGTCACCGAGCCCTTGGGCAGCTCGAGGTCGATGTTGCGCAGCACGAGGGCTTCGGTGCCGGGGTAGCGGAAGCTGACGTTCTCGAAGCGGATGGCGTCCTCGAAGCGGAAGGGCTTGGGGTCGGCGGAGCGGGTGACCACGGAAGGCTCGAGATCGAGGAACGAGGTGAGGTTGCCGACGAAGAGCAGGTCGACGTAGAGGCGGCGCAGGCGGGCGACGAGCTGCCTGACGCTGCTCTGGCCGCGCTCGAAGGCCTGGTAGAAGAGCGCCAGGTCGCCGAGGGTGAGGGCGCCGGCGAGGAATCGGATGAGGGCGAAGAGGCAGGCGACGCCGAGACCGAGCAGCCCGAACAGCCCGAGCAGCAGCTGCCCCCACGCCTCCTTGCGGCCGAGGGCGAAGCGCTCGTCGCGGATCGTGCGGCGGATCGACTGGTAGGCGTCGCGGAAGGCGTCGCCGAGATCGAAGACGCGGATCTCGGCGGCGCTCTCCTCGGCGGTCAGCAGGTAGTCGTAGTAGAAGGCGCGCCGCTCCTGCGGCGTGATGCGGGCTGCCCACCGATGCCGGCGCACGCTCTCGTGCAGCAGCAGGAAGACGCCGGGCACCGCGGTGACCAGCAGCAGCAGCGGGATCCACAGGGTGTAGCTGGCGAGCAGCAGCACCATCGACAGCGCGGTGACACCGGCCTGCAGCAAAGTGGCGCACGAGTCGAGCATCTGCGCCGGCCGCACCCGCGCGTCCTCCTTGGCGCGGTGCAGCTGGTCGTAGTAGGCGGGTGTCTCGTAGAAGGAGAGATCGGCCTGCACCGCCTTCTCGTGCACCAGGCCGGCGAGATGGTCGCGCACGATCTCGCCCTGGGTCTCGCCGACCCACCCCGAGACCGACTTGAGCAGCTCGGCCAGCCCGATCAGGGCGACCAGCGCGCCGCCGAGCACTAGCAGATCGCGGCGCGCCAGCAGCTCGGCGCCCGAGAGCCCTCCCGAAGCGAGCAGATCGATCAGCGAGCGGGTTGCCAGCACGATGCCGAGGGGGATCGCGCCCTGCAGCACGACGAGCGCCACACGCAGCGTGGTCCAGCCTGGGGAGGCGCGGTAGACGAGGCCGAGGATGCGCGGCACGAGAGGCAGCTGGCTCAACGCGTAGCGCAGGCCGCGAGAATGCCGATCGCCTTCCGCCTGACTCACGCCGCCACCAGGCGTCGGTAGATCTGGTCGAGCTCGGTGGTCATGCGCTCGACGCTGTGGTCCGCTCGCACCCGCTGTTGCCCGAGGCTCGCCAGCACGGCGCTCCGCTCCGGGTGATCGAGACGTTCGAGCACCCGCGCGGCGAGTGCGTCGGCGTCACCGAGCGGGCAAAGGCTCTCCGCGAGATCCCCTCGCAGCACCTGGGGGATGCCGCCGGCCGCGGTCGCCACCACCGGTACCCCGGCCGCCATCGCCTCGAGCAGCGCCAGAGGCAGCCCCTCGAAGTCGGAGGAGATCAGGAAGACGTCCATCAGCGCCAGGTGGCCGGTGATGTCGGGCTGCAGCCCCGGCAAGCGCAGCGCCGACTCGAGGCCCAGCTGCCGCGCCGTGGCCTCGACTTCCGACAGCAACGGGCCGTCGCCGACCAGCAGGAAGCGGGTCTGCGGGCGCCGTCGGTGGATATGGGCCGCCGCCTCGAGCCAGAGGTCGAGCCGCTTCTGCCGGCGGAAGACGCAGGCGGCGCCGATCACCGGCGCCCCCTCTTCGAGCCCGAGCTCGGCCCGCAGCTCGGCGCTCGCCGTGGCGGCGGCGAAGCGCTCGACGTCGATGCCGTTGAGCACCACCTGCACCGGCACCCGGTCGCCCAGGTGCTGGCGGATCGATGCGGCCACCTCTTCGGAGACGGCGACCACCTGGTCCTGGAGTCCCCAGGTGGTGCGGCTGAGCGCGCGGGTGGCGCGGCGGTAGCGCGGCTGCAGGTTGTGCTCGGTGTAGACGAGCGGCACTCCCAGTCCACGCGCGGCGAGGCGGCCGGCGACGCCGGCCAGCGGCAGGTGGCAGTGCAGCAGGTCGAGGCCGCTGGCCCGGATCCATCGCCGCACGCGGCCGGCCCGCAGCAGCAGGCCGAGGCTCGAGCGCGCCCCGAGGCACTGCACCGGCGCGCCGCTGGCGGCGATCTCAGCCACGAGAGCGTCCTTCCAGGGTAGGAAGTAGGCCACCGCGCAGGAGTGTCCGAGCTCCCGCCCGGCACGGATCTGCGGCGCCAGCAGCCCCTCGGCGCCGCCCCGACCGAGGCTCTTGATCAGGTGGCCGACGCGCAGGGTCGTCGCCGCGCGCTGCGTCGGCGATGCGGAGCGTGGCTCGTTCCCGGGCGAGAGGGTGGAGACGAGGGCGGTCATGCGAAGGTGTGGGTCGCGGGTTGCGGCGGCGGAGCACCAGCGGGCCCCCGCCGATCGCACGATTTCTGTCGGTGGGTTGGCGATGAAGCTAGCAGCTCGGGGCCTTTGACGGACCCGCCAGCGTGTCTCGGCAGAAGCGGGCCACGGCCTCCTGCACCCGCCGTCTGTCGTAGCGCTGACGGATCGAGCTCTGCAGCAGCGCGCCGCGATCGAGCCGGTCCTGCGGCGACATCGCCTGCTCGAGCGCTGCGCCGAGACCTGCAGGGTCGCGGGCCGCGAAGACGAAACCGTGCCGGTCGTCGCCGAGCGCCTCGCGGTTGCCGGCGATGTCGGAGCACGTCACGGGTCGGCCGAGGGCTCCCGCCTGCAGCACCACGTTGGGGACGCCTTCACGGTGGCTCGGGTGCACCAGGGCGTCGCAGGCGAGCAGGCAAGGCCGCACGTCGTCGACCCAGGGCAGCCTGTGCAGCCGGTCGAGGGTTTCGAGGCGCTCGAGAGTCGGCGGGTCGAGCGGATCGAGGCGGGGCTCGGTGTCGCCGACCAGCAGCAGGTGGCAGCGAGGGTCTCTCTGGCTCAGCGTCTCGAAGGCCGCGAGCAGCTCCGCGATGCCCTTGTCGGCGACCAGGCGGCCGAGGTAGAGGAAGAGAGTCGCGTCGGCGGGGACGCCGAGACGCGAGCGCCGGTCGGCACGCTCCTCCTCGTCACCGGCTCGGCGCGAGAAGCGCTCGAGGTCGACCCCGTTGGTCGAGCCGTCCGCCAGCACCAGGGCGTCCGTCGTGACGCCCAGCTCGGCCAACTTCTGCTGGAGGTGCCGGCTGTTGGCAAGATGATGCGTCGCCCAGCGCGCGGTCAGGCGCTCGGTGGCGAGCAGCAGCCGGCGGCGCGCTCCGGTGCTGCCCTCGAGCCTGAGCCCGCCCCAGCAGTGGATGCGCACCGGGACACCCAGCTGGCGCGCCGCGAGCATGCCGAGCAGACCGGCTTTGGGGGTCTGGGTGAAAACGACGTCGGGCCTGAAGCGCCGCATCACTCGGCGGAGGCGGAGCAGCGCCGGCAGGTCGCGCAGCGGCGCGATGCCGCGAGGGATCGCGACCGCGCGGTGGTCACAACCCTCGCGCTCGATCACCGCATCGCGCCGCGCTCCGTCGGCGCTGCACATCAGCACCTCGAATCCGGCCTCGCGCAGCGCCCGCATCTGGCCCTCGAGCAGCTTGTCGAGCGAGACCAGCGCGGTGGTGATGCGCAGCAGGCGCGGGCGCCGTTCCGAGGAGCTGGAGGTCTGCATGGGAGACGTCGACGATCGCGAGTCGGAGGTGAGCCCGGCGCGAGAGTCGAAGGCGAGATTCGGGCCGTCTCGATCGGCGGGAGTGCTGGAATCGGCCTCCGGGGGGACTGGACTACAGTCTATGGACCGAGGGGCCGAAGGCGACCTCGGGCGGCACCGATTCGGCAGGACCGACAACGACGCGATGACGAGAGAAGCGCCACCCGCAGCCGCGGCACCGCCACGCAGGCCGGCGCGTCGCGCTGCCCTCCTGGTGCAGAGCGGCTTCCTGCTGCTCGTGGCGCAGGTGTCGCTGCGCCTGATCGGCTACCGCAGGACCCGCGGCCTGCTGGGGCGCCTGGGCTGGCTGACGCGCGGAGGCCGCTCGCGCGGGCTGCGTAGCATCTCGTGGGGCGTGCAGCGGGCGGCCCAGCTGCTGCCGAGCAGGCCGCAGTGCCTGCCTCAGGCGTTGGTGGCGGAGCGGCTCCTGGTGGCTGCGGGCCACTCCGCAGAGCTGGTGCTGGGCGTGCGCGATCCGGGGGATCGATTCGCCGCCCACGCGTGGGTGAGGAGCGGTGGTCAGCTCGTGGTCGGTGGCGACGTGTCGGGGTATCGGGTGCTGCAGCCGGTGGAAGGCGATCCTGGCTCGCGCTGAGCGAGCTGCGCTTTCGGTCAGTCGGCGGGGGAGGTCGGGGAGTCAGCGCCGACTTTCCCGGGCGTCCGTCGCCTGAGCTGGCGCGCCAGGAACGGGCTCTGTGGCTCCGGAAGACCGGGCACGAGCCGCCACGGCGAGGAACCCGGCACCAGCACCAGCACCGCGGTGGCCAGCAGCACCCGCAGGTCGAGCCAGAAGCCGCGGCGCTCCTGGTACCAGAGCTCGAGCTCGCCCTTGAACGGCAGGATCTCCTCGCGGTAGACCTCCCGAGCCTGGCGCCCCTGTGCGGCGCCGGCCGAGACGATCGCCTCCTCGTCGCGGAAGACGAGCGAGCCGACGCCGGTGACACCCGGCTTCATGGCGACGATACGACGCTGGATCTCGGGCGGGTAGTCGGCGAAGCTGCGCGGCACCAGCGGCCGCCAACCGACCAGGCTCATGTCACCCCGGAGCACGTTGAGGATCTGCGGCAGCTCGTTGAGCTTGGCCATGCGCAGGAAGCGGCCGACCGGGAGTACCCGTGGGTCGCCGCGCAGGGTGATGTCGCGGTTGCCGGTGGTCTCCGAGTCGGCGCGCATGGTGACGAACTTGAAGATGTGGAAAGGCTCACCGCGATGGCCGACGCGCTGCTGCAGGAACCAGACCTTGCCCTCGCCGGTGAGGCGGAGGACCAGCATGATGAGCAGGAAAGGGATGGCCAGCAGCGCCAGCGCCAGACTCGCGACGAGTACGTCGAGCAGCCGTTTCAGCGACCCGCTCACATCTTCTGGTCCAGGTTCCTCTCCTCGACGCGGTGGGCGAAGGGGAGGGTGCGGTGCATGAGGTCGAGGAGCTGCGGCTGGGTCCAGGTGCGGGATTCCAGCAGCCTGTCGAGCTCGGTGAGGAAGGCGTCGAGGGTCTCGCGGTCGACCTTGGGGTGGTTGGTGACGATGCCGATCTCGGCGAAGCGCTCGAGGTCGACGCTCTCCCCGTCGGCGAAGAACTCCTCTTGTTCCTTCTCGCCGGAGGTGTCTGAATCGAAGCGGTGGATGGGCCACCAGGGGGCGTCTTCGGGGCGCTCCGCGGCGAGGGCGCGGGCCTCGTTCTCGCTGGCGGCTTCGCGGGGCTCGAGGCCCTGGGCCTCGAGGAAGCGCAGCAGCAGGTCGCCGAAGTTGACCAGGTGGCGGGCGGGATCGAGGCGGGGGAAGAAGATCTCGCGGTCCTGGCCGAGCAGGGTGGAGAAGAGGCAGAGCAGCCCGGCCTCGCGCTCGACGACGAAGTAGCGGCGCACGTCGCGCGGCGCCACCAGGGGCTGGCCGCGCGCCTGGCGACGGCGCCACGAATCGGGCAGCGAGCCGTCGGAGAAGAGCACGTTGGCGAAGCGCGCGGTGGAGATCGGCACCCCCTGGCCGCGGTGCACCAGCAGCGACTCCATGACGCTCTTCGAGGCGCCCATCACGCTCACCGGGTTGGCGGCCTTGTCGGTGGAGACGCAGAAGTACTTGGTGGCGCCGCAGCGGCGGGCGAGCTCGAGCGTGCGCGAGGTGACCAGCAGGTTGACCCGCAGCATGCGCATCAGGGTCAGCGGGTCCTTCTCGCTGCGCACGTGCTTGAGGGCGGAGAAGTTGAGCACCACATCGTACGGCTTGGTGTGCGACTGCGCACTCTCGAGCGCTGCGAGCTCGGGGCCGAGGGCGTCGAAGCAGTAGGCCTGGAAGTCACCGCCCTGCGCGAGGTAGCCGAGTGAGGAGCGCAGGTCGCGGACCAGCTCGGCGAGGCCGTTCTCGCTCAGGTCGACGACGTGCAGGGCCGCCGGCTGGCGCTTGAACAGCTCGCGCACCACCGCGCGGCCGATCGAGCCGGCGCCGCCGACGACCAGGAAGCGCCGGTCGCGCACCCCTGCGTCGAGCTCGGCGGCGTGGCGCTGCAGGTCGTTCTCGAAGAGCAGCCTGTCGCGGCCGACGAGCGCCAGGTCGCGCCGATCGCGCAGATCGCGCGCGGTCTGCGAGGCGGCGTCGTCGACGGCGCTCATCGTCCGTGCCCTCGCATCGAGCGGGCCGGCACTCCGGCGACGCGCTGGTCGTCGTCGACGTCGCGGATCACCACCGCTCCCGCCGCCACCAGGGCGCGGGCGCCGATGCTGACCCCCTGGACCACCGAGCAACCGGTGCCGAGGTGCGCCCCCTCACCGATGTGCACGTTGCCGCTGAGGATCACCCCCGGCGCCAGGTGCACGAAGGCGCCGAGGCTGGCGTCGTGGTCGACCCTGGCGCCGGTGTTGACGATGCAGTGAGCACCGATCGTGGCACCGGGTTGCACGATGGCGCCGGCGAGGATCTGGCAGCCGGCACCGAGGTTGATCGGCGCGCAGACGAGAGCGGTGGGATCGATGACCGTCGCGAAGCGGAATCCACGCGCCTGCCAGTGGGCGACGATCTCGGCGCGTCGGGGCGAAGGGGCAATCGTGCCGACACCGAGCGCCAGCTCGACGCCCTGCGGATCCATCGCCTCGGCATCGGCGCCGGGGCGGATGGCGAGGTGGTCGATCCGCTGCCGCGCGCCGGGAGTCGGCAGGCCTGTCGCGAAGAGCACCTCGCGCCCGGCGCGACGCAGCGCTGAGAGCAGCACCCGGGCGTGGCCGCCGGCGCCGAGCAGGATCACCGGCCTCTCGTCGACGCCGCTCTCCGGCTGTTCGCTCATGGGCGGGAACCGTTGGCGTCGTCGGAGGGCGGGCGCTGCGGCGGCGCGCTCACCTCGCCGACCAGCGAGGCGCTGCTCGGAGGATTGATCACGCGCGCGTGCAGCGACTCGGTGACGGGGAGCGGACCGCGCGGTGCGTCACGGTACGGTGCCAGCAGGTGCAGCGGCTTCCACACCGGGCGCGACTGCAGGCCGGCGTCGGCGAGCGCCGCGAGCAGCGCATCGCGCAGCGCCATGTCGGGAGCGTCGAGCACCAGGGCGACCAGCCACTCGTTGCGCCGCGTGCCGGCGGGCTCGGGGAAGACCGAGATCCCGTCGAGGCCTTCCAGGGCCGCCACGTAGCGGTTCGCCAGCGTGCGTTTGAGCTCGAGCAGCTGGTCGAGCACCTCGAGCTGGGCGCAGCCGAGGGCTGCGTTGGGGTTGGGCAGGCGGTAGTTGTAGCCCACCGCGTCGTGCTCGTACTCCCACGGGTGGGGGCGCTTGGCGGTGGTGCTGAGGTGCCGTGCGCGCCGCGCCAGCTCGGGGTCGTGGGTGATCAGGGCGCCGCCACCGCCGGTGCTGACGATCTTGTTGCCGTTGAAGCTGAGGATGCCGACCCGCCCGAAGAGGCCCGGGTGGCGACCGTCGCGCCACGAGCCGAGCGCCTCGGCCGAATCTTCGACGACCTCGAGACGCCAGCGCGCGGCGATCTCGACCAGCCTCTCGATCTGGCACGGATTGCCGAACACGTGCACCGGCACCAGCGCCTTGAGGCGTCGGCCGGTGACGCGGTTGCGGCAGCCGTCCCGCTGCAGCTCGGCGACTTCCTCGAGCCGGCGCTCCAGCGCCTCCGGGTCGAGCCCCAGCGTGCCCTCCTCGACGTCTACGAAGTGGGGCAGGGCGCCGGCGTGGCGGATGGCGTTGGCGGTGGCGACGAAGGAGATCGCCGGGCACAGCACCTCGTCGCCCGGCTCGACGCCGCCGACCTCGAGCGCCAGGTGCAGGGCGCAGGTGCCGTTGACGACGGCGACCGCGTCGGCGGCACCGGTGATCTCGGCGAGCTGCCGTTCGAAGCGCTCGACGAACGCGCCGGCGGTGGAGATCCAGTTGCTGTCGAGACACTCGCGGGTGTACTCCCAGGCGCGGGTGCCGCGCAGGCTGGGCTCGTGCAGCAGGGCTGGCCGCCGGTCCTCGGGCACCACCCCCTGCAGGCGCGAGATCACCTCGGCGACGAGGGCCGTTCCGGCCTCGGAGAGTGGCGGCGGTGCAACGGGGCTCATGGCGGTCGGGGCTGGCGATGTCGAGAGCGGTCGCGGGCCGGGCCGGCGGCAGCTCGGTCCCTCAGGGCGCCGCCGGCGACCTGCCCATGCGGACGTCCGCGGCTGGGGCTTCGAACGTGAGGGTCTGGCGCACGACGCCCGGCAGCTCGTGGTCGGCGCACTCGCTCTGTACCTGGATCCGTTGCACGCCGCGCTCGAGCGCGTCGCAGAGCCGCTCGAGCAGGATGTAGTGCTCGCCGGGATCGTGTTCCCGGGCGCCGAACAGGTCGTCTCCGGGGTCCACGCTCGGCTCCAGCACCGCGATGAGCTGGCCGATCGTCTCGCCAGACACGCGGATCTCGCGCGTCCAGCGCACCAGGCGATCTCCCGGTTGGCGGCTCGGGCTCACCGGCGCGGTGAGGGGGATGCGCCGCACCGCGGCGAGGCCGTCGGCCAGCTCGAGCTCGAGATGGCGGATCGGCAGCTCTGCCACGGCGCGGCCCAGCTGGTGCTGGATGGCGCGCAGGCTGCCCGGGGCCGGGATCTCGGTCGACAGGCCCTTGAGCGAGCGGTGGAACTCGCGGTTGCGCCGCCGGGTCTGCGGCATGTGGGGCCCGAGCACCTCGCGGGCGTAGCGCGAGCGGTGCACGACGAGGAAGACGACGACTCCCGACAGCACCAACGCCAGGGTCGTCGACAGCCGGCCGTCGACGTTGGCGAGTAGCGCCAGCGCGGTGAACGCCGAGGCCAGCAGGTAGAGGGTGAGCACCGCGTCGCGGTGCGACAGGCCGAGGTGCATCAGCCGGTGGTGCAGGTGGCCACGGTCGGCGCTCATCAGCGGCAGCCCGCGCGCCCGCCGTCGCAGCACCACCAGCAGCGTGTCGAGGATCGGCACCCCGAGCGCCAGCAGAGGCACCAGCACCGCCACCGCGGCCTGGTTCTTCTGGTTGCTGGCGATCGCCGCCGCGGCCAGCACCAGGCCGAGGAGGTGCGAGCCGCTGTCGCCCATGAAGATCGAGGCGGGGTGGAAGTTGAACACCAGGAAGCCGAGCAGGGCGCCGACCAGGGTGACCATGGTGAGGATCAGCATCGCCTTGCCGGCGAGCACCGCGACCACCAGCAGCGGCAGGATGGCGAACAGGGCGATGCCGGCGGCGAGCCCGTCGAGCCCGTCGATGAGGTTGAGCGCGTTGATCACGCCGACGAACCAGAGCACGGTGATGGGCAGCGCCAGCCAGCCGAGCGGGATCGGGTCGCTGTCGAGCAGGCGGATGGCGTGCACCTGGTAGCCGCACACCCACATCACGCCGGCGATGGCGATCTGGCCGCCCAGCTTGCTGAACGCCGTCGAGCCGCGCAGGTCGTCCCAGAAGCCGAGGCCCAGCGCCATCAGGCCGCCGAGGAAGAGGCCGAAGGTCTGCATTGCAGACTGGCGCAGCAGCGGCGCGAAGCTGTTCTGGGTCAGCAGCAGGCCGATCAGGGGCACGTAGAACGCGACGGCGATCGCCAGTCCGCCGACCCGCGGCGTCGGCCTGCCGTGCACCTTGCGCGAGGAGTGGGCGTTGTCGAGCCAGCCGCGTCGGATCGCCGTCGCCCTCACCCAGGGCGTTGCCAGCAGGGCGCAGAGGAAGGCCGTGCCGAGGGCGACCGTGTAGCTGATCGAGATGCTCAAGGCTCGAGCCCCTCGACGAGCGGAGTCAGGACGGACGAGAGCAAACGGGATCCCCGCGAAGTGGTTTGCCATGAGGCTCCCAGCCGCGGGTCGGGTGGAAGCGCCAGTGGACGCCAGGGACGTCGTTCGAGGAGATGGCGTCACTGTAGCACGGCCGGCGTCGCCGGAAGTGACGACCTGTCAGTGGTTTCGGCACAGCTCCGAGCCTCTCCGGAGAGCACGGGTCGATCGCTGTCCGGGCACGCCGCGAGCCTCGGCAACGCAAGGACACCTCCTCGGTGCCGCCGACCGGCGGCCCGATCGACGAACCGATGCTCGCCGCTCTGCTCGTGGGGATTCCGTGAAGGTGCTGGCCGGGTGGTGGGGCAGGAGGCCGTCTCGGGCGGCCCTTCACACCCGCTCGGGCCTGTTCCGGGCTCAGACCGGGATCAGCCGGCACCCGGCTCCGAGCTCTCCCGCGTCGGGCGCACAGGAGACGTGGGACCGGGAGCGGGAATCCGTCGCCAGGGGCGTGGCGAAGTGCCGAGTGGTACCCCCGCCAGCCGAGACCGCCACTTCCCTGCCCGAGGAGCTCGCCCGCGATGAGATCTCGCCTCCCGACCGTACGACTCTTCGGCCAGCTCGCCGGCGATCTCGCCCATGGTGTCCGCCGCCTGCGCCGCGCGCCGGCTTCCGCGGTGGGGGCGGTGGTGATGTTGGCGATCGGCCTGGCCGCCGTGGCGGCCATCTCGACGCTGATCCAGCACGCGCTGCTGCGTCCGGTGCCGCTCGACGGCTTCGACCGGGTGGTGCAGATCGGCACCGTGCCGTGGGCCGCGGGCGGAGCGGAGTCTTCCGGCGAACGTTCGCCGATCGTGGCGCCGATCGAGCTCGCCGCCTGGCGTGACGCACCCGGGCTGCTCGAGGTCGTCGCGCCGGTGCTGCCGGACGGCGCCGTCACCCTGGTCGACGGTCTGCCCGAGCGGGTCGCGACGGTGCAGGCGGGAAGCGGCTTCTTCGACCTCTTCGACCTCCAGCCGCTGCGCGGTCGTCGCTTCGAGGCCGACGACCCGGCCGATCGCGAAAGCGTGCTGCTAGCCCACTCGTTCTGGCAGCGCGCCTTCGCTGGCGCGGCGGAGATCGTCGGGCGCACGATCCTGGTCGACGGCAGGCAGCGCCAGGTGGTCGGTGTGCTCGGTCCGGAGCTCGAAGCGGTGTTCGAGGATCTCGATCTGCTCGAGCCGCTGCCGCTGAGCCCCGAACAGCTGACCGCCCGGGCCGGCTACCTGCTGGTGCTCGGTCGCAGGGCGCCCGGTGTCTCGCTCGACGAAGCCGAGGCGGCCCTCGCCCCGGCCCAGGAGCGGCTCAACCAGGAGCTCCCGGTCGACGAGCGCTCGCAGGTGGCGATGGTGACTCTGCGTTCGGCTCTGGTCGGCGATCTCGGCGCGCGGCTGTGGCTGCTGCTGGCGACGGCCGGTGCAGTGCTGCTGATCGCCTGCTCCAACGTCGCGCATCTGCTGTTGGCGCGCAGTCTGGCGCGCACCGAGGAGCTGCGGGTGCGCATGACGCTCGGCGCGTCGCGGCGGCGCATCGTCGCCCAGCTCCTCGGCGAGAGCCTGGCCATCGGGCTCCTTGCGGCGACGCTGGCGGTGGTGCTGACGACGGTCGGCATGCAGCTCGCGCGGGGCCTGCTCGCCGACATGGGCGGCGCCCTCGAGGGGGCGCGCGTCGAGCCCTCGGTGGTGCTGTCGTGTGCCGTCGCGGGTGCGCTTTCCGTGCTCGCCGCGGGTCTGTGGCCGGCGCGCGCCGCGGCGCGCAGCAGCGTGCCCAGCGTCGTGCGCGGCCCTCTCTTCGACGGCGGCTGGTTCCGGCGCGGCCTGGTGACGTTGCAGGTCGGCGTCACCGTGGCGCTGCTCGGCTCTGCCGGGCTGATGATCCGCTCCTCGATCCTCGAGAGCGGCGTCGAGCGCGGTTTCGAGACCGGCGGCCGCCTGTCGGCGCTGCTCTCGCTGCCGCAGGCGCGCTACGGCAGCGCCGAGGCGGTGAACGAGGCCTTCGAGGCTCTGCTGCGCGACCTGCGGGCACTGCCCGGGGTCGAGGCGGTGGGCCTGTCGAACCGCATCCCGCTCGCCGGCTCGAGCCTGGGCCTCGAGTACAGCCCGGCCGACGATCCGCAACGCACGGTCGCGGCGGCGCTGCAGATCGCCAGTCCCGGCTTCGACGTCGCGGCGGGGATGCGGCTGCTGCGGGGACGCTGGATCGCCGCCGAGGACCGCTCCGGGTCGACCGCGGTCGCGGTGGTCAACCGTTCCTTCGCCGAGAGCCTGTGGGGCACCGTCGACGTGGTGGGGCGTTCGCTGCTGCCCCGCAATCAGGCCTACGCTCCGGCCGAGGACGGTGATGTGGCGGTGCTCGAGATCGTCGGCGTGGTCGAGGACGCGCGCCTCGGCGGGCTGCGCCAGGCGGCGAGCCCGGCGGCGATCGTGCCGCTGGCGCAGGTGCCGCCAGGCCCACTGTCGTGGATCGGCAACACGATGAGCTTCGTCATCGCGGGAGGCCTGGACGCCGAGACGATGGCGCGCCAGGTGCGCGCCGAGGTGGCACGCTTCGACCCCGGGCTGGCTCTCTTCGGCATCGAGACGCTCGATCGCAGGTTGCGGCTGTCGCGCCGGGTCGGCGAGCTCAACGTGACGCTCTTCTCGCTGCTCGGCGGCATCGCGCTGCTGCTCGCGGCCGGTGGCATCTACGGGCTGACGGCGTCGCTGGTGGCGCAGCGTCGTGCCGAGCTCGGTCTGCGTCTCGCCCTCGGCGCCACCCTGCGCCGCCTCGTGCTGCGCGTGGTGCGCTGGGTCGCGGTGCCGATCGCCGGCGGAGCCCTGCTCGGCATCGCCCTGCTCCTGGTCGCCGGCCGCTCGCTGCGCTCGCAGCTCTTCGGGGTCGACGTCTACGACCTGCCGAGCGCCCTGGGAGCGCTGCTGGTGCTCGGCGTGGTCGCCTCGGTGGCCGCCTTCGGCCCGGCGCGTAGGGCCGCGGCGGTCGATCCGGTGGAGACGCTGCGCGCCGACTGACCAGGCCGGCGGCGGTCGAGGCGAGACCGGTTCGAATCGAGTCGGAGCGAGCCGGATGTCTGGAGCTCCCCCTCCCAGCCTCCCCCTGAAGGGGGAGGGGTCGGAGGGCGTAGCGCCTGGGAGGTCGCGGCGACTACCCATCGTCGCGGCATCCCCGCGCTCGACGGAGGATCCACGCATGGCGAGTCGTGGCTACGGTTCGAGTGGTGGGGAGCCGGTCCGGGCAGACACCGGAACATGGTCGCTACACGAGACACCCCCTCCCAACCTCCCCCTGAAGGGGGAGGGGGCGGAAGGGCGTGGCTACGGCACGAGAGGCGAGGAGCCGGTCCGGGTAGACACCGGAACATGGTCACGACACGTGAAACCCCTTTCCAACCTCCTCTGCAGGGGTGCGGGGTCGGAGTGGGTGGCGGAGTCACGGCCCGACACGGGCGAAACGGTAGGCTGTGCCGCCACGTCCGAGGCGGCGCGGCGGTCCGCCGTCGGCGGTTCGCTCGCTGGGTCTTCGCCCGTGGCCCGATCCGCCGTGATCGCCTGTCTTCTTCTCCAAGGTCCCTGAGGAGCTCCGCATGCCGTCCGTCCCGCCGTCTCCGCTCGCCTCTTCGCTGCGCCGCTTGGGCATCGTGGCGGTTCCCTCCCTGCTCGCTGTGCCGCTGCTCACTCTCGTCGCCAGCGCCGCTG
Organism: Acidobacteriota bacterium; assembly: GCA_003388555.1. GTDB lineage: Bacteria > Acidobacteriota > Thermoanaerobaculia > Multivoradales > Multivoraceae > QQVD01. Next base: position 222,262 of record QQVD01000050.1, read on the forward strand.
CTGCAGCGGGTTCGAACGTGGAGGAGGGCGAGGGCGACGAGACGACGGCGCTCGATCGGCTGCTCGGATCGCTCGAGTACCGCCCCGTCGGCCCCTCCCGCGGCGGTCGGGTGACCGCGGTCGCCGGCCACGTCGAGACGCCGTACACGTTCTTCATGGGCAGCACCGGCGGCGGCGTGTGGCGCACCACCAATGCCGGTATCAGCTGGGAGAACGTCACCGACGGTTATCTCGGGGTCGGCTCGGTGGGCGCGGTGGCGGTGGCGCCGTCGGACCGCAACGTGGTGTACGTCGGAACCGGCTCGGCGTGCCCACGCGGCAACGTCTCGATCGGCGACGGCGTCTACCGCTCGCGCGACGGCGGTGACAGCTGGCAGCACGTCGGTCTCGAGCGTGCCGGGCTGATCGGGCGCATCCAGGTGCACCCCGAGGATCCCGATCTGCTCTGGGTGGCGGTGCTGGGGCAGATCTTCGGCCAGAGCGAGGAGCGCGGCGTCTACCGCTCGCGCGACGGCGGCGACAGCTGGGAGAAGGTGCTGTACGTCTCCGAGCGAGCCGGCGCCGTCGAGCTGTCGATGAACCCGGCGAACCCACGCCAGCTGTTCGCCGCCATCTGGGTCGCCGAGCGCAAGCCGTGGACGCTGATCGACGGCGGCGAGGAGAGCGGTCTCTACCGCAGCGAGGACGGCGGCGACAGCTGGGAGAAGCTCGAGGCCGGACTGCCGACGGGCGTGGTGGGACGCATCGGCGTGTCGGTGTCGGCCGCCGACCCGGACCGGGTCTACGCCCTGTTCAGCGCCGACGAGGACCGCGGCGGCGTCTTCCGCAGCGACGACAGCGGCGACACCTGGCGGCGTACCTCGCGCGACCGCAACACCCAGCAGCGCGGCTGGTACTACAGCCACATCCACGCCGACCCCGGCGACGCCGACACGGTGTGGGTGAACAACGTGCGCATGCTGCGCTCGATCGACGGCGGCGCCACCTTCGAGCAGGTCGACACGCCGCACGGCGACAACCACGACCTGTGGATCAACCCCGAGCGGCCGCACCTGATGGTGCAGGGCAATGACGGGGGCGCCAACGTCTCGGTCGACGGCGGTCGCAGCTGGTCGGAGCAGAACAACCAGCCGACGGCGGAGTTCTACCGCGTCACCGTCGACCACCGCTATCCGTATCGGGTCTACGGCGCGCAGCAGGACAACACGACGATCTCGGTGCCTTCCGACGCGATGCCGGGCCTGACCCCGCAGCAGCACTGGTACGCCGTCGGCGGTGCGGAGAGCGGCCACATCGCGGTACAGCCCGACGACCCCGACGTCGTCTACTCGGGCAACTACCTCGGCCGCATCGACCGCTACGACCACGACACCGGCTACTCCCGCAACGTGCTGCTCTACCCCCAGATGCAGGACGGCACGGCGCCGCGCGACCTCAAGTACCGCTTCCAGTGGAACGCGCCGATCCTCATCTCGCAGCACGACCACCAGCTCGTCTACCACGCCTCGAACTACGTGCACCGCACCCGCGACGGCGGCCGCACCTGGGAGACGATCTCGCCCGACCTGACCCGCGACGATGCGGAGAAGCAGGGGCTGCCGGGCGGTACCGTGCAGTACGACCACACCGGCGTCGAGGTCTACAACACCGTCTTCGCGCTCGCCGAGTCGCCGCGCGACCCGCAGATCCTCTGGGCCGGTGCTGACGACGGTCTGGTGCACCTGTCGCGCGACCGCGGCGCCACCTGGGAGGACGTGACGCCGCCGCAGATGCCGCTCGACGCGACGGTGAACTCGATCGACGTGTCGCACCACCAGGACGGCGCGGCGATCGTCGCCGCCTACCGCTACCGGATGGACGACTTCCGTCCCTACGTCTTCGCCACCACGGACCACGGCGCGACCTGGCGCTCGATCACCGACGGCATCCCGGAGGGCTATCCGGTGCGGGTGGTGCGCGAGGACCCGCAGCGCCAGGGTCTGCTCTTCGCCGGCACCGAGTTCGGGATCTTCGTCTCGCTCGACGGCGGTGGGCAGTGGCAGCCGCTGCAGCTCGATCTGCCGCGCACTCCGATCACCGATCTGGTGATCCACCGCGGCGACCTGGTGGTCGCCACCCAGGGTCGCTCGTTCTGGATCCTCGACGACCTCGAGCTGCTGCGGGATCTGCCGGGGACCGCGAACGAGCAGCAGCTCGACGAGCTGATGGCGCGTCCGCTGCACCTCTTCGAACCGACCGACGCGGTGCGCAACGAGCAGCGCGGCGGCGGGGGAGGCGGCCTCGAGCCGGGGCCTCGCGGCGCCGTCGTCTGGTTCTGGCTCGGCGAGGACGCGCTGCCTGCGGCCGACGACGGGGCAGGGGACGGCGACGACGTGGCGCCGGTGCGCCTCGACGTCCTCGACGCCTCCGGCGCGCCGGTGCGTCGCTTCGCCACCGAGCTCGACGCGGCGCAGGAGCGCGATCCGCTCTGGCACGAGCTCGAGGTCACCGAAGGCATGAACCGCTTCGTCTGGGACCTGCTGATGGCGCCGCCACGGCTCGTCGACGGTGCGGTGATGTCGCTCGCCTACACCGGCGGTGCCTTCGTGGTGCCGGGGACCTACCGGGTGCGGTTGCAGGTCGGTGACCAGACCGAGGAGCGCTCCTTCGAGGTGGTGAAGGACCCGCGGCTGGACGATGTGACCCAGGAGGATTTCGAGGCGCAGCGCGACCTGGTGGTGGAGGTGCGCGACCGCCTGACGGCGATCCACGACCGCGTGCGTCAGCTGCGCGAGGTGCGCGAGGACACCCGGCGCACCCTCGAGCGGCTCGGCCGCAGCCGTGTCGATGGCGAGACCGCGTCGACGATCGTCGATCTCGGCGAGCAGCTCGTCGCCGACATCGACGAGGTGGAGTCGTCGCTGATCCAGACCAGGAACGAAGCGGGCCAGGATCCGATCAACTTCCCGCCGCAGATCGACGACCAGTACGCCTACCTCTACAGTCACGTGGTCTCGAGCCTCGGTCGCCCGACCCCGGGCAGCCGCGAGCGCTTCGACGATCTGGAGCTCGAGCTGGCGCCGAAGCTGGAGCGCGCCGCGGAGCTGCTCGGCGCCAGGCTCGAGGCCCTCAACCGGCAGCTGGCGGCGGCGCAGCTGCCGGCCGTGGTGGTGCTCGATCCGGTCGGCACCGCGACGCCGTAAGGGCCTGCGCAGTGGGCTCGTCGCACTCTGGGCAGTAGCCGCCAACCGCAAAGCGTGGATCCCGGGTCAAGCCCGGGATGACGCGTAGATGGGAGTCGCTGCGAGGCTCACCAGTCTCGAGGCGCTGCTGCGGACTCGCCCCTCACTTCGGCCGGGGCTCCCCTGATACGGGCCCCAGGTGCAGTTTTTTTCGCATCATGCTAAAAAAGTTGCATCTTTCCCCGGAGGGCTGCGTAGAGGACTCCCGAGGCAGTGATGGCCGGGGCCGACCCGGACACCACCGTGCCGCCGAGCCTTCCGAACCCGAACGGCAGCGAGGCCAACCAGCGATGACTCCAGCGAGACGAGACCAGACCCGGGAACCCGAGAAGGCCGAGAAGGCGCGGGGCGTCCCGGGAACAGCGGACCAGCCACCCGACCAGGCGCCCGAGCCGGGTGAGCTGAGCCGCCGCGAGCGCCAGATCCTCGACCTGCTCTACCGGCTCGGCAAGGCCACGGCGGCGCAGGTCAGGGAGGAGCTGCCCGACGCACCCTCCTACTCGGCGGTGCGCGCCCTGCTGCGCATCCTCGAGGAGAAGGGCCACGTCGAGCACTCCCAGGAGGGGCCGCGTTACGTCTACCGGCCCACGGTGCCGCGACGCGCCGCCAGCCGCTCGGCGCTGCGCCATCTGGTCGAGACCTTCTTCGCCGGCCGACCGAGTGACGCGATGGCGGCGCTGATCGATCTCGAGGCCGATCAGCTCGACGGCGAGCAGCGCCGGCGGCTGATCGAGCGCATCGAGTGCGCCGAGGAGGAGGGACGATGATCTGGACAGGTCTCGGGAGTCTGGCGGTCGAAGCGATCCTGCGGGTGAGCCTGTTGCTCGGCTGCGCGGCGGCCCTCGTGTGGCTGCTGCGGCGCCGGAGCCTCTGGGCGGGGCTGCGATCGTCGATCCTGTCGTTGGTCGCGGCGGCAGCGGTCGCCCTGCCGCTGGCGCTGGTGTCGGTGCCTCGTCTCGAGGTGCCGATGCCGCCGGGTCTGTCGTGGCTCGCGCCGCCTGCCGAGACGGTCGCGTCGACGCCCGCCTCGACGCCTGCGTCGACGCTGGAAGTCCAGGCGGCGCACCTCGAGACGCCGCTGCAGAACGGGGCGCAGAGCGCGGCGGTGCGATCGGTCGGCGCCCGGGACGCCAGCAGCGGGACGATCGGCGCGCCAGCCGAGCCCGCGGCGCCCGCAGCCGGGGATGAGGCCTCGGGCTTCGCCCAGGCGCGCGCGATCGCCTCCTCGTCGCGCCAGCCGTTGCTGCCGTACGTGCTCCTGGCTTCGTGGATGCTGGTCGCGGCAGCGCTGCTGGCGCGGCTGCTCTGGGGCCTCGGCCTGGCCGAGAGGCTGCGGCGGTCCGCACATCCTCTCGACGGCGAGGCGGCGGGCGCCTTCGATCGAATCGCCGCAAGCGCAGGGCTGGGTCGGGTGCGTGCCGGCTGGTCGCCCCGGCTCGAAGGGCCGGCGGTGCTCGGGGTGCTGCGCCCCCAGGTGCTGCTGCCGGTCTCGGCGCGCGAGTGGTCGGCGGAACGCCTCGAAGTGGTGCTGACGCACGAGCTGCAGCACGTGCGGCGGCACGACCTGCTCTGGCGCCTGGTGGCGCACCTCGCCTGCGTCCTCTACTGGTTCCATCCCGGCTTCTGGTGGGTGCGCAGACGGCTGGTGCTGGACCAGGAGCGGGCCTGCGACCAGGCGGTGCTCGCCGGCGGCACCAGACCGTCGTCCTACGCCCGCCACCTGCTCGATCTGGCGCACGGCAGCGAGCGCCTGCGTGCCGTGCCAGCCGTTCCGTTCGCTCGACCCAACGACCTGGAGACCCGTCTCATGGACCTGCTCGATCCCCGCATGATCCGCCTGTCGCGCCGCGGCGCCACCGGAAGTCGCGAAGAGGCGCGGCGCTCGGCGCCGTGGCTGCTCGGCATGACGGTCGCCGCTCTGGCGGCCGCTCTGCTCGCACCGGCTGGTGCTCAGCCCGGCAGCCGCGCCGCCAGCGGCGAGCCGTCGCGCCCGGTCTCCGAGGTGCTGCGCGACATGCGCGCGGTGGAGGAGCGCATGGAGGGCGTCGAGGCGCGGCTCGAGGCGGCCGAGGAGGAGGCCGAGACCCTCGCGGGCGAAGGCGACGTCGAGCTCGAGGCAGCGATGGAGGAGTACGAGAGCCGCATCGAGGCGCTCGAGGACGAGCTGCGTCCCTTCGAGGAGCGCATGGAGGAGGTCGAGCGCGAGTACGACGCGCTGGAGACCTCGCCCGAGCAGGAGCGTGCGATGGAGGCGTTCGAGGCGGAGATGGAGCTGCTCGAGCAATCGCTCGAGCCGCTCGAGGACGAAATGGAGGCTCTCGCCGACTCGCTGGAGCCGCTCGAGCAGCAGCGTGAGGAGCTGGAGCGCCGCGCCGAGCCTTTCGAGGAGCGGATGGAGGCGCTCGAGGACCAGCTGGAGCCGCTCGAGGACGAGCTCGACGCCCTGGAGGACGAGCTCGACGAGGCTCGGGAGCGCGGCGACGAGGCACGTGAGCCGGCCCTGCGAGAGGAGATGCGCCAAGTGCGCGAGCGCATGGAGCCGATCCGCCAGCAGCAGCGCGAGCTGGGCCACGAGCTCCGCGAGGTCTTCCGCGACATGCCGCGCTTCGAGCCCGATCCGTCGACGCTCGAGGCGATGCGCGAGGTGCAGGAGCGGATGCGGCCGATCCACGAGGAGATCCAACGCCGCGTGGAAGCGGCGAGGCCGCAGTTCGAGGCTCTGGCGGCGAGGAGCGCCGAGCTGACCCTCCCCAGGGAACGAATGGAGTCGATCCACGCCGAGATGGAGCCGGTGCTCGAGCGCCTGGAGGCGGTGCAGGAGGAGATGAGACCGCGGCTGCAGGAGATGGCACGACGGCATGCGGCGGCCCGGCCCGCCTACCAGCGGCTCGGCGAGATCGCGCGCGAGATGGGGCCCTTGGGCGAGGAGATGGGGCGGCTCGGCAGGGAGCTGCGGCGCGCCATGGCCGACGAGATCGTCGCGGTCCTGCAGTCCGAGCTGGGCGCCTCCTACGATCGCTCGCGGCTCGAGCAGGTGGCCTCAGAGCTGCTCCGCGGGGCCGACATCGACGGCGACGGCGACCGGTTGGAGCTCGACGAGGACGCCGAGACGCTGCGGCGGAGGCTCGACGAAGGGCTGCCTGAGGCCGACGCGGCCGTGCGCCAGCGCCTGGCCGAGCGCCTGAGCGGGCACGTCTTCGGAGGCTGAGCGCTGCCGCGGCTGCACCGCTGTGCGCTTCGAAGTGGCGGTGCGCAGCGGACTCGGCGCGGTCGCGCGTCGTCGTCCTTCGGCTGGGGCCTCTCGGGACTCGGAAGAGTTGAAGATCGGACTTGCGGCGTCGATCTCGGATGGCTATGCTGTAGCAGCATTTTCCTTCTGAGAACAGGCGCCTCTGCCGCTGCCGCCCAGCCTCCTGCGCGGTGGGGTGCCGGAGAGAGCGCTCGGACCTCAGCCGCACGACGACTCCGGAGCCAGACGACTCCGAAGCAGACGAGGAGTGAGCCCCATGCCCCACGGTTCGCGCAGCGCAGCGCCGTCCAGCCTCCGATCGCCCTCGAGGCCGCCGAGGCCGACGCGATCGCTCCGGGTCGCCCCCGGCGTCGCCCTCGCTCTCACGCTGCTGACGCTCGCTGGCGCGGCGGTCGCCACGGCCACGGACTTCCCCGACGGCGCAGCGGTGGTCTCCAACGTCGACGACTGCTTCCCCTGGGCGCCGGACGTCGCGTCGCATCCCGACGGCGGCTCGCTGGTCGCGTGGCAGAACCAGACCGCGATCGAGCGCCGGCTGCTGGATCGTGACCTGGCCGCCGGTCAGGAGCGGCGCCTGCTGAGCAGCGGCCTGCCGGTCTACGAGCCCGCCGTGGCGGTGCGCGCCGACGGCAGCGCGGCGGTGGCGTGGGCTGTACCCCAGCAGGACGCCATCCGCGCCGTCGTGGTCGACGCGGACGGTTCTCTGCACGCGGGCTTCTTCCTCCAGCCGTTCGACGGCCTCGAGGTCGTCGACCTGGGGCTCACCCTGGGCGAGGATGGCGAGAGCTTCCTCGCCTACCAGCGCGTCTCGCTCGATGCGGTGCGCTTCGACGAGGACGGCGTGCTCGAGGTGATCGACTTCGGCGACGGCGGCGACCGGGTCTCGCTGGTCGAGCACGCTGGCGTCTTCTGGCACGCCTGGGTGACCCACCTGCCGACCTCGCCGCCGTCGGCCAGCGTGACGCTGCACCGTCGCTCGCTCGACGGCACCAGTCTCGGAGGGCTCGCCGGTTCGATCGAGTTCGGGACCATCACCGACACCGCGCTGGCGGTCGACGGTCTCGGCCGCGTCTGGTTCGCCTGGTCTTCACCCGGCGACGGCCTGCGGGTGCGCGTCTTCAGCGCCGAGGGTGACCCGATCAGCGGTCCGATCGAGGTCGCCGGTGGCAACCGCTCGATCGACCATCTCGACTTCGCCGTCGATGCAGGCGGCAACGCCATCGTCGTCTGGGAGCAGTACGTCGGTGGCTTCGGATTCTCGGACCTCAACGTCTGGGGGCGGCGGCTGCGGGCCTCCGGTGCGCTCGGCCTGCCCTTCCTGATCGCCGACGGCGAGCGCGACGCCGGATCGGTGGGGTTCTCCTACCAGCAGCCGGCGGTGGCGGTTTCCGGACCGGGCGAAGCGACCGTCGTCGCCTCGACCTGGCGCCCGGTGATCGTCGATCCGCCGCCCTGCGGCTCCGAGGCGCTCGGAGCCTTCGCGGTGCAGGTGCCGCTAGGCGAGCCGACCGACCTGTTGCTGCAGGACGGCAGGTTCCGGGTGTCGGTCGACTGGGTCGCTCCGGGTGGCGCCGTCTCCGCCGCCAACGCGGCGCCGGGCAGCGATCTCAGCGGCTCCTTCTGGTTCTTCCAGGAGGAGAACAAGGAGCTCGAGGTCAAGGTGCTCGACGGCAGCGCGATCAACGGCCACTTCTGGATCTACGCCAGCGCCCTGACCGATCTCGCCTTCGAGCTGCGGATCGTCGACCAGGCGACTGGCGACGCGCGCAGCTACACCGCGACGGCGGGCGAGGTCTTCGTGCTGCGCGACGTCGAGGCCTTCGACGCGCCGTAGCTCGCGCCGAGGCCGGGCTTCCCCACGAGAGGTCTCAGATGCCGATCGAGGCCAGCCGCCGCACCAGGTCGCGTGCGGTGGCGGCGAGAGTCGGATGCTCCGCCTCGAACTCGGCGGCGTACTCCTCGAGCCGGTCGAGCAGCCTCTCGTCCTCGTCGTCGTCGGTCGGCGGCGCCGGGCCTTCGACGTCCCCCGCCTCGACCAGCGCCGCCTGGCGGCTCTCGATGCGGTGGATCTCCTGCTGCAGGGCCCGCAGCTTGCGCCGCACCTCGGGCTGGGCGTCGTCGATCTCGGCGAGCTGCTGCTGCAGGCTGCTGAGCTGGCGGAGGAGGTCTCGTCGGGGCATGAAGCTGCGGGTCTCCGGTCGAAGGTCTCCGTGTGCCGGCCGTCCGGCACCTCGGTCACCGCGATCCTACTGCCTGTGGTCGGTGCGGGCGCTGGCGGGCGCCCTCCCCGCCGGCCGCAGCCAGCCGCGACGGTGCAGCAGCACCAGCAGACCGGCGACCACGAGCACCATGGCGCCGAGCAGGAAGAAGTAGCCGTAGCGGAAGCCGAGCTCGGGGATGTACTCGAAGTTCATGCCGTAGATGCCGGCCATGAAGGTGATCGGCACGAAGATCACCGTGACGATGGTCAGCGTCTGCATGATCTGGTTCAGGCGGTGCGCCGACAGCGACAGGTAGCCGTTGACCAGATCGTCGGTGACGTCGTAGTAGAGCCGCGCCAGGCTGAGGTGACGGTCGAGCTGGTCGAGCACGTCGATCAGCTCGTGTTTGTGGCCGGCGAGCTCGGGAGGCGTGGAGCCCTTGGCCTCGGCGAAGATCTGCGCGTGGTACTGCAGGATGCGCAGCATGCGGCGCAGGTCGCCCTTCTGCCGCACCAGCTCGGCGAGCAGCGCGTCGGTGGGACTGTCGAGCATCTCGGCTTCCATCTGCTCGAGCCGGTTCTCCACCGCCAGCAGGGCGGGCAGGAAGCGGTCGCAGACGGTGCGGCAGACGCGCAGCGCCAGCTCGGCGCGCGAGGTGTCGGGCGGCAACTGGCCGTCGTGCAGCTCGCCGAGGGTCTTGGCGACGCTCGGTGACGGCCCGGAGCTGCGGGTGACCAGGAAGCGCTCGCCGACGAACAGGGCCAGCTGGATGGTCTTGAAGTCGATCGTCTGCGAGCGGGCGTCGAGCGCCTTGAGGAGCAGGAAGCTGTTGCCCTCGAAGGCCTCGATCTTGGGCGGGTGACGATCGCGCTGTGCATCGGCGACGGCGTGGCGGTGCAGGCCGAAGGTCTCGCGCAGCAGCTTCGACTCGGTGGCCGGATCCTCGTCGGTGGTGGCGACCCAGATCAGCGCGTCGCGTGAATCGCGCCAGCGCTGCACGAGCTCGGGACCGCCGCGCAGCAGGCGGGCCTCGGCGGGGTCCCAGAGGGTGACGTCGATCATCTGCAGAGCCTGAGGTTCGTTCGAGTCCGTGCGCGAGCAGATCGCGCGCCGAATGCCGCGATGCCGTCGCACTGTAGCCGACCGGCGGCCGGGACCGCGAAGTCACCCGGCCAAGCGGGGCCGCCCCAGCTCGACGGGGCCCCGGCCCGGCCTGGGAGCGCAGGAGAGAGGCTGAGAACACCACTCGGCCTCGGCACCGGCCCGCGCGCCGGCGGCAGATCGAGCCGCGACGGGTGCCGCCGCGAGAACCCTCGCGATGCCGCCTCCGTATCTCTCGCAAACGATCCCCACATCGCTGGACGGGAGTGAACCGATGAGTCGACCGCGACGACCTCCGTCGAAGAGCCGCCTCGACGAGCGGCCCGGCACCCTGCCCGACGGCCTGCGGCTCGATGGGCTGCGGCTCGATCTGCGCTACAGCCTGCGCTCGCTGCGCCGACGCCCTCTGCCGTACCTGCTCGCCACCCTGTCGCTGGGCCTCGGCATGGCGGCGACGCTCTCCGTGCTGGCGACCTTGAGCTCGCTCTTCCTGCAGCCGCTCCCGGGCGTCGATGCGCGACTCGAGCGGGTGAACCTGGTGGTGCGCGACGCGCGCACCGACTCCCCCGAGTTCGCTTCGTACCCCGAGTACCGCGAGCTCGCCGAGCTCGAGGGCTGGCGCACGCTCGCCGGCTTCCACGGCACCACCGCGGCGCTCGGGCTCAGCGCCGACGCCGACACCGAGCTGGTTCCGGTCAAGGCGGTGAGCAGCGACTACTTCGGCGCGCTGGGCGTCGAGGTGGCGAGGGGCCGAGGTTTCCAGCCCGAGGAAGAGGAGCTGGCCGCCGAGGTGGCGGTGGTCAGCGAGCGCTTCTGGCGCGAGCGCTTCGGCGCGGCGGCGGCGCCGGGCGGCGAGCGGATCTGGATCAACGGGCGCCCGCTGCAGGTCGTGGGAGTGGTCGCGGGCGGTTTCCGGGGTCACTTCAAGGGCTTCCCGTTCGACGTCTTCGTGCCCTTCGGCGCTGCCGAGCTGCTCGATCTGCCGGGGCCCTCCGAGCGCGCCGATCCCGAGCGCCGCTGGGTGGAGCTGGTGGGTACCCTGGCTCCGGGCGCCGAGCTCGAGTCGATGGCCGCTGGGGTGCAGGTCGCCGCCAGCCGGATCGCCGAGCGCCGGCCGCCGGGAGCGCAACAGGTGGAGTACGCGCTGGAGCGCTCCAGCGGGCTCGACGCCGATCTGCGCGGCGGCCTGCTCGTGTTCGGCCTCGGTCTGCTCGGCATCGCCTTCCTGCTGCTGCTGGGTGGCAGCGTCAACGCCGTCAACCTCACCCTGGCGCGACTGGCGGCGCGTCGCGGTGAGCTGCGGGTGCGCGCGGCGCTCGGGGCACCGCGCACCCGGATCGCCCGCCAGCTCTGCGTCGAGGCATCGCTCGGAGCGCTCGCGGCACTGGCGGTCGGCCTGTCGGTGGCCTGGTGGGCGACGGTTCGCGTCGGCGAGCTCTTCTCCAGCCTCGACGGTCGGGTGCACCTCGACGTCGGCCTCGACGGTCGCACGGTGGCGGCAGCGGTGCTGCTCACCGTGCTGGTGGTGTTCGTCTCGGGACTGCTGCCCGGCCTGCGCGCCGGCCGGCGTTTCGCCGACGGAGGTTTCTCGAGCCGGGCGGCGGCGCTCGGCGGGGGCTCCGGGCAGCGCGCCCGGCGGACCCTGGTGGTGGTGCAGGTCGGCCTGTCGTTCGCGATCCTGGTGGGCGCCGCGCTCTTCCTGCGCGCGCTGGGTGCGGCAGCCGCGCTCGACCCCGGCATCGAGGTCGACGGGGTGGTGGCGATGGAGGTCGACGCGGCGCGGGCCCTGGTCACCGGCACCGAGGTGGCCTCTGCCGGGATGGCCGACGGTGGCCCGGCGGAAGGCGAAGTCGGCGGCGCAGGCGCGGAGAGTGGCGTGGCGGAGGAGCTGGAGGAGCTGGAGGAGGCGAGCCGGCGCCTGCGTGCCGGCCTCTTCCTCGATGAGCTGCTGCGGCGAGCGCGGCAGGTTCCCGGCGTCGATGGCGCCGCCTTCGTCTCGCGGGTGCCGCTGACGCTGGGAGCGCGCTTCTTCGCCAACCCGGTCGACGTGGTGGTGCCCGGCGAGACCGAGGTCCAGGACGGGCGCGGCGACGCGGTGGAGCATGCTGTGGTCTCGCCCGAGTACTTCCGCACCCTGCGCATCCCGCTGCTCGCGGGGCGGGTGCTGGCGCCCCGCGACCGGGCCGATGCGGCTCCGGTGGCGGTCGTCTCGCGGGCGTTCCTCGAGCGCTACCCGGCACTGGCAAGAGGCCCGGTCGGCGAAGCCGGATCCGATCCGGCGTCCGCCCTCGGCGCCACGCTCGAGATCGACGGCCGCCGCCACGAGATCGTCGGTGTCGTCGGCGACGTCCGCGTGCGACGTCTCGACGAGACGCCGCAGCCGATGCTCTACCTTCCGCTGGCGCAGGCGCAGCGTACGCGGATGACCCTGCTGGCCCGGGCCGAGGGTGCACCAGGATCGGGCGGCCCCGACGCCGTGGCCGGGGCACTGCGCGAGGTGCTGCGCGAGATGGCGCCGAGCCTCCCGGTGAGTCCCCCGACGCCGCTCGAGAAGCTCCTCGCGGCGTCGCTGCTGCCGCAACGCGTCGGCAGCTCCGCTGCCGGAGCTCTCGGCGCGATGGGGCTGCTGCTGGCGGCGATCGGGCTCTACGGCGTGCTGGCGCAGTGGGTGCATCAGCGCCGCGCCGAGCTCGGCCTGCGCCTCAGCCTCGGTGCGCGTCCCGTCGAGCTGCTCTGGATGGTGGTGCGCCAGGGCGTCGTACTGGCGGCCCTCGGCATCGCCTGCGCGCTACCGCTGGCGGCGCTCGGCTCGCGCTTCCTGGGCGGCTTCCTCTACGGCCTCTCTCCCCTCGACCCGCTGAGCTACGGCGCGGTGGCGCTGGTGCTCGCCGCCTGTGCCGCTCTGGCGTCGCTGCTGCCGGCGCGCGTCGCGGCCGCCACCGACCCGATGAGCTCGCTGCGCGCGCTCGGCGACTGAGGCCCTGCCGCGCCCGGGGCCGCCGGGTGAGAGGTCCCGTCCCGTCGCCGCGAGGTCAGCTGCAGCCGCTGGTGGTGCCGCAGTTGCGGCAGCTGTAGCAGGAGCCGTTGCGCACCATGATCGAGCCGCAGACCTGGCAGCCGGGGGCGTCCTGGTCGTTGGCGAAGGGCAGCTCGACGTCGGGGCCGGCGGCGAAGCGTGGTGCCGCCTGCGGGGCGCTGTCGGCCGAAGAGCTCTGGCTCTCGGGCTCGGGCCGGATGCCGAGTGCCGCCTGGTCCTCGGCGGAGAGGAACTTCGAGCCCAGCCAGCGAGCGATGTAGTCGATCGTCGACTTCGCCATCGGGATGCGCCGGTTGGAGGTGAAGCCAGAGGGCTCGAAGCGCACGTGGGAGAACTTCTCGATCAGGGTGCGCAGCGGCACGCCGGACTGCAGAGCGATCGAGAAGGCGGTGGCGAAGGCGTCGGTGAGGCCCGAGACGGTGGAGCCCTCCTTGGCCATGACCAGGAAGATCTCGCCCGGCTGGCCGTCTTCGAACAGCCCGACGGTGACGAAGCCCTCGTGACCGCCGACCGAGAACTTGTGGGTGATCGCCTGGCGCTCGTCGGGCAGCTTGCGGCGGTGGGTCGGGGGGCTGGGGTCGGCGACGACGGTGGCGGTGGCGGAGTCGGTCTCCGTCTCGGTGCTGTCGGCGCGGTTCTTCCGACGGTCGAGGCTCAGCGGCTGGCTGCGCTTGCAGCCGTCGCGGTAGATCGCCACCGCCTTGAGGCCGAGGCGCCAGGCCTCGACGTAGGCGTCGCGGATCTCCTCGACCGTGGAGTGCTCGGGCATGTTGATCGTCTTGCTGATCGCGCCGGAGACGAACGGCTGCACCGCCGCCATCATCCGCAGGTGGCCGCGGTAGCCGATCGAGCGCTCGCCGCTGGCCGGCTTGAAGGCGCAGTCGAACACCGGTAGGTGCTCCTCGGCGAGGTGCGGCGCCCCCTCGATGGTGTCGTGGGCCTCGATGTAGTCGAGGATCTCGCTCACCTGCTGGGGCGGGTAGGCGAGGCGGGCGAGGGCGGGAGCGACCGTCTGGTTGACGATCTTCATCAGGCCGCCGCCGACCAGCTTCTTGTACTTCACCAGGCCGATGTCGGGCTCCACCCCGGTGGTGTCGCAGTCCATCATGAAGCCGATCGTGCCGGTCGGCGCCAGCACCGAGATCTGGGCGTTGCGCAGCCCGGCGCCGCGCGCCGAGGAGTCGACCGTGTCGTCCCAGGCCCGCTGCGCCGCCGCGGCGATGCTCTCGAACGAGCTCTCGAGGGCGTCGTCGTCAAAGCTGGCGCTCTCGCGCAGGGCGTCGAGCGCGGCGCGGTGCTGGCGCATCACCCGCGTCGTCGGCTCGCGGTTCTCGGCGAAACCCTCGAACGCTCCGTGCACCTCGGCGAGGCGCGCCGACTGGGCGTAGGCGGCGCCCGAGAGCAGCGCGGTGATCGCGCCGGCGAAGGCGCGCCCCTCGTCGGAGTCGTAGGGCAGGCCGTTCGCCATCAGCAGCGCGCCGAGGTTGGCGTAGCCGAGGCCGAGAGGTCGGAAGCGGTGCGAGTTCTCGGCGATCGTCGGCGTCGGGTAGCCGGCGTGGTCGACGAGGATCTCCTGCGCCGTGATCACGATCTCGCAGGCCCTGGTGAACGAGGCGACGTCGAAGTCGCCCTCGGCGTCGCGGAAGCGCATCAGGTTCAGCGACGCCAGGTTGCACGCCGTGTCGTCGAGGAACATGAACTCGGAGCACGGGTTGCTGGCGTGGATCGGCGCCGTTTCGGCGCAGGTGTGCCAGGCGTTGATCGTGGTGTCGAACTGCATGCCCGGGTCGCCGCAGACCCAGGTCGAGGCGGCGATGGCGTCCATCAGGTCGCGCGCCCGGTGGGTCGAGGCGACCGATCCGTCGAGACGCGCCCGGGTCGACCATTCGCCGTCCTGCTCCACCGCGCGCATGAACTCGTCGGTGGCGCGCACCGAGTGGTTGGCATTCTGGAAGAAGACCGAGTCGTAGGCGCCGCCGTCGACGTTGAAGCCGCCGTCGTAGCCGGCCTCGATCAACGCCCAGGCCTTGCGCTCCTCGAGCTCCTTGCAGCGGATGAACTCCTCGATGTCGGGGTGGTCCATGTCGAGGATGACCATCTTGGCGGCACGCCGGGTGCGGCCGCCGCTCTTCACCACACCGGCGAAGGCGTCGTAGCCGCGCATGAAGGAGATCGGGCCTGACGACGTGCCGCCGCCCGAAAGCGGCTCGCGACTGCCGCGCAGCGTCGACAGGTTGGTGCCGGTGCCGGAGCCGTTCTTGAACAGCATCGCCTCGGTGCGTGCCAGGCCCATGATCGAGTCCATGCTGTCGACCACCGAGTTGATGAAGCAGGCCGAGCACTGCGGCTGTGCGCGCACCCCGAGGTTGAACCACACAGGCGAGTTGAACGCCGCCATCTGGTGCAGCAGCAGGAAGCAGAGCTCGTGCTCGAACGCCTCGCGGTCGGCGGGGTGGGCGAAGGTGCCGCCCTCGGCGCCCCAGGCGCCGATCGTGGTGACGACGCGGTCGATGACCTGGCGCAGGCTGTGCTCTCGCTCGTCGCTGCCGAGCTGGCCGTAGAAGTACTTGCTGGCGACGATGTTCACCGCGGTCTGCGACCAGGCGGTGGGGAACTCGACCCCGCGCTGCTCGAACACCACGTTGCCCTCGGGGTCGTGGATCACCGCGTCGCGCAGGCTCCACTCGACCTGGTCGAAGGGGTGGCGGCCGGGGGTGGAGAAGTGACGGCCCCAGTGGAGGGCGGCGGAGCTCGTGGCCGCGGAGCCGGGCGCGTCGACGCCGCTCGGCTGGCGCCCGGCGGCGTCGGCGTCGAGCTCGCGGTCTGCCTGATCGGTGTGCGTGGCGTCGGTGTCGCGGATCATGGTCGGCTCCCGGTGCGCAGTCGTCGGGTGGGGATCGAGCACTATATCTTGTGGTGTCACCTCGTGCAAGACACTGTATGAGGTGCTCTGGGGCCTCCTGGGCCGAGCGCGGGAGGTCGGTCTCGGAGGCGCCGGCGGCGATGTCCGCCCGCCGGCCGGGGTGTCCCGGGAAGAGGGGCACCGGCGGCGCTCCGTCGTCGATCGCCGGTGACGTCGAAGGGGGCGGTTCGACTCACCGGGACGCCGCCGTGGACCGGTGGCCGGGCGTCGTCGGCGCCACGCGGGATACATTCAGGGCGAGAGCGCCCGCCGCAAAGTCCGGGGTCCAGCCTCCGAAGAGGCGAATGAGGCCGGGACGGTGCGGACGGAACTGGCGCTGAGGAGGGAAGCCATGCCGAGCCTGAGCCGCCGGAGCCTGCTCTCGATCCACGCACCCGCCAGCCTCGCCGTGCTGCTGGGAGCCGGCGCCGCCGGCGCCTCCCGACCGGCGCGCGTGGCGGCGTTGCTGCCGCGGTCGCCGGAGGGGCGTCCGGCGGAGGAGGTGGCGCGCGACGAGTCGTACTGGTTCGAGGTGCAGCAGGCCTTCACCATCGACCGCTCGATCGTCAACTTCAACAACGGCGGGGTGAGCCCGGCGCCGCGGGTGGTGCAGGAGGCGCTGGCGCGCAACCTGGCGTTCTCCAACGAGGCGCCGGCCTACACCATGTGGCGGGTGCTCGAGCCGCAGAAGGAGGCGGTGCGCCAGCGGGTGGCGCGCGCCTTTGGCTGCGACGCCGAGGAAATCGCCTTCACCCGTAACGCCTCGGAGAGCCTGCAGATCTGCCAGCTGGGGTTCGATCTCGCGGCCGGTGACGAGGTGCTGTGCACCACCCAGGACTATCCCCGCATGGTCACCACCTTCGAGCAGCGGGAGCGGCGCGACGGCGTGCGCCTGGTGCAGTTCCCGATCCCGATCCCGGCCGAGGATCCCGCGGAGGTGGTGCGCCTGTACACCGAGCGCATGACCGAGCGCACCCGCCTGGTGCTGATCTCCCACATGATCAACATCACCGGCCAGATCCTGCCGGTGCGCGAGGTGGTGCGTGCGGCCCGCGAGCGCGGCATCCCGACCATCGTCGACGGCGCCCACACCTTCGCCCACTTCCCCTTCACCCGCGACGACCTCGACTGCGACTTCTACGCCAGCAGCCTGCACAAGTGGCTCTTCGCGCCGATCGGCACCGGCCTGCTCTACGTGCGGCGCGAGCGCATCGCCGACCTGTGGCCGCTGATGGCCGCCAAGGAGGTGCAGGACGGCGACATCCGCAAGTTCGAGGAGATCGGCACCCACCCCTGCCCGCACTACCTGGCGATCGCCGACGCGCTGACCTTCCACCAGGGCATCGGCCCGGAGAACAAGGCGGCGCGCCTCGTCTACCTGCGCGACCGCTGGGCGAAGCGATTGCGCGAGCTGCCGGCCGTGCGCCTGCACACCAGCCTCGAGCCAGGCCTGGCGTGCGGCATCGCCACCCTCCAGATCGACGGCGTCGACTCGGCAGCGCTGGCCGACCACCTGTGGCAGGCGCACCGCATCTTCACCGTCGCCATCCAGCACCCCGAGTTCGAGGGCGTGCGGGTCTCGCCCAGCGTCTACTCGACGCTCGAGGAGGTCGACCGCTTCGCCGACGCGGTCGAGCGGGTGGCGCGCCGCGGCCTGGCGTGAGGCGCGTCGCCCGGGCTCCGGCTCAGACCGCCGGCCACAGCCAGGCGAAGCTGCCGGCGGTGAGCAGGCCGTAGATCAGCCCGTCGACGACGTTCTTCAGCGTCGCGCTCCACTTGCGGGCGTAGAAGATCGACGCGATCGGCTCGGAGCCGGCGTAGGCGAGGAAGGCCACCGTGCCGACGATCTGGAAGACGTCGAGGTAGGCGGCGCCGGGCGCCACGCTGCGGCTCGCCAGGTAGGCGACGAAGACGCCGACGACGACGATGTAGAAGAACCACTGGGTGAGGCTCTTGCCCATCTTCGGCACGCCGCTGGGATACAGGGTGAGGAAGCCCACCGGCCCGGCCTCGAACTTCTTCTGCATCTCCGGCGAGCGCATCTCCTTCTCGCTGGGCGCGAAGGGGAAGCGGTAGTTGCCCGGCGGCACGCCGGCAGTGCGGATCGGACCGGTGACCGCTTCCTCGTCGGGCAGCGGATCCTGGTCGCGCCAGTGCCAGTTGAGCACCGCGTGCAGCACGAAGCTGGCGAAGAAGACCAGGAGCGTGGAGACGAGCACGGGCATTGCGAGATCGATCATGGCGACCATCGTCGGTACCCTCCTCCGGCCGCGGAAGCCGGACTAGATTTTCGGGATGGTTCGAGGATAGCCGACGGTGGCCGGGTGGGGCGATGGCGCCAGCAGGCGAGCCGGTTGCGGCCAGCAGAGGGTCCTCGGTCCGACCGCGAAGCGAGGCAATCGCTTCTTGCGTGAGATGCTGATCCACGGCGCCCGGAGGGCTGAACAGATCAAGGCGAGATCCGAGCGCGATCACACCCGCCTCGAGACGTAGGGCCGTCTGCCTCGCCGCGAGGAAGCGCTACGACGAGCCGTCCTCTCTCGATCAGAGGAAGGACACGAAGAAGCTCGACGACGAGGAGGGGTCCAAGCACGACGGTGGTCTGGAGGATGTGTCGAGGCGCCGCGGCTGAGCCCTCTGGTACCCTTCCGGATCCTTCGACGGTGCTCCACCCATGCGTCTCCTGCTGCTTTCGCAGTTCTACTGGCCCGAGCAGCGTTCGGCGCCGATGACTCTCTCCGCGGTGGCGGAGCACCTGGTGGCCGGTGGTCACGAAGTGACGGTGGTGACCGGCTTTCCGAACCACCCGTTCGGCAGGATCTACGACGGTTACCGGTTGCGCTGGCGGCAGTGGGAGCAGCTCCGCGGAGTTCGAGTCCTCCGCCTGCCCCTCTACGCGGACCACAGCCTCTCGCCGCTGCGGCGCGGATGGCACTATGCGTCGTTCGCCCTGTCCGCCGGCCTTCTCGGGCCGCTCCTGACGAGAGGGTTCCGCCCCGACCTCCTCTTCGTCTACCTGCCTCCGCTGACGAACTGGCTCCCTATCCGGACCCTGCGGGCTTGGCATCGCGTCCCTGCGGTGTACTGGGTGACCGATGTCTGGCCGGAGGCACTCGAGGCGACGGGAGTCGGCCTTCCGCGCTGGGCGAGCCGAGCGCTCGGGCGACTCGACCGGATGGTGCTCGGAGCGGCGGTGAGGATCTGCGTCAATTCCCCGGGCCTGGCCGGGCGAATGGAGTCGGTGGGCGTCGACCCCGCCAAGCTCGAGGTCGTTCCGGATGCGGCGAAGCAGTCGCACTTCCGTCCAGTGGAGCCGGATCCCGCTCTGGCGGAGGAGCTCGGACTGCGTGGGACCTTCAACTTCGTCTACGGGGGGAACTTCGGCCCGGCGCAGGGACTGGGCACCTTGCTGGATGCCGCGGCGCGGGTCCGGGATCTGAGCGACGTCCGGCTCGTCCTGATCGGGGGAGGGGAGGAGGAGGAGCGGCTGAAGCAGAGGGTTGTGGAGGAACGACTCGACAACGTCGTCGTCGTTCCGCGTCAGCCGATGGAGGAGATCCACCGCTTCTACGCCCTGGCCGACGCGCTCGTCGTCCACCTGCTCGCCGATCCGTTGTTCGACCTGCAGGTTCCCTCCAAGACGATGGCCTACATGGCCTGTGGCAAGCCGATTCTCTGCGCCGCCGGTGCGTCGGCTGCGCAGATCGTGATCACCGCCGGGGCGGGTTGGACGTCCGCGGCCGGAGATGCCGAGGCGCTGGCACGCTCCTTTCGTGAGACCAGGGCGCTCGATCGCGAGGTCCTGAGGGACTGTGGCCGGAACGCGCGCCGCGCCTATCTTCGCGACTACACCGAGACCGCCCAGGTTCGTCGGTTCGAGGAGATCCTGCTGCGCGAGTGCCGAGAGCGCGGCGCAGGTCCGTCAGACCACGCGTGAGGTTCAGCGACCCGATCACGCGCTCTTTCCATCGCGTCCTCGCCTCGGGAAGATCGGCAACCGTGCTCGCTGGCTCCGTGGTCGGGGCGGCACGAGGAGAAAGGCCGAGGTCCAACAGCGGACTGAGGGATCAGGGACCTCGTCCCGTGGGACCGGCCCGCGGCCGGTAGCGCATGGTGCGGACCTCGGGGATCCGGTAGCGCCGACCGAATCCGCCGATCTGTGATCCCGGGCGACCGGACTCAGCAGGGGAATCGTCGAGGTCAGCTCCCGACGATCTCGTTCCACATTTCTCCGAGACCGGCCGCGAGCTCGACCCTCGGCTGGTATCCCAGAGCTCGCGCGGCGCGGGAGATGTCGGCTTGGCTGTCACGGACCTCTCCCCGTCGAGGCGGAGCGTGCAGCACCTCCACATCTCGTCCGGTGATCTCGATCATCGTCGACGCGAGCTGACCGATCGTCGATCTGGTGCCCGAGCCGATGTTGTAAGCCTCGCCCGGAGATCCGCCGAGGGCGGCCAGGAGGTTCGCCTCCACGACGTCGCTGACGTAGACGAAGTCTCGGGACTGCGAACCGTCGCCGTAGATCGTCAGATCCTGCCCTCGGCGCAGCTGCTCGAAGAAGATCGAGATCACGCCCGTGTACTCGTTGCGCTCCATCGGGAGGCCGTAGACGTTGAAGTAGCGAAGGCAGACCGTGGGAACGCTCCACAGCTCGGCGGCGAGTCGCGCATAGTGCTCGCCGGCCATCTTGCTCAGCGCGTAGAAACTCTCCGGACGCTGGGGGTGATCCTCGGCCACGGGAAGCGAGACCGCCTCTCCGAACATCGCGGACGAGCTCGAGTAGACGACCTTCTCGACCTGGGAGTCTCGGCAGCTCTGGTACAGCCGGATCGAGCCGATTACGTTCGTCGAGGCGTCGGTCGTGGCGTCCTCGATCGACTTGAGGTTGCCGACCTGTGCCGCGAGGTGGAAGACGAAGCGCGCGTCGCGAACCAGGTCCGCGAGCCCGTAAACCGTCGCCAGATCGGCCTCGACCAGAGTCAGGCGCGGATGGCTCGGGAGATTCGCCGCCTTCCCGGTCACCAGGTTGTCGAGAACGGTGACCTCCGCACCGAGGTGCAGTAGCCTCCGAACCAGGTTGCTGCCGATGAAGCCCGCGCCACCGGTGACCAGGCAGCGGGCGTTCTCGAATCGCTCGTGGGCCATCTCTGAATCCGATCGGTATAGGGGTCCTCGGCTTCGCGAGCCCAGCGGCGCGGTCGGAGCCGGGAAGATAGCATCGCTCTCTCCGTGTCGCTGGTACGACGAACTCTCGTTGGAGTCCTGTGGTCGGGTGCCGGCCAGTTGGGCTCGAACGTGGCGCGCTTCGCAACGATCGCGCTGCTCGGCCTGTGGCTTCCTCCTCCCGTCTTCGGGCTGTTCGCCTTGGCGGTCCTGGTCGTTGGATCGGCCCAGAAGGTCTCCGAGCTGGGTCTGCTGGCGGCCGTCGTCCAGAAACCGGAGGCGGACGAGCCGACCCTGAGCACCGCCTTCTGGATGAACCTGGCGATGAGCGTCCTGCTGGGCCTCGTGGTCTTCAGTGCGTCCGGACCGGTCGCCGGGCTCTTCGGGGACCAACGCCTCGAGCCGATCGTGGAGGCTCTGGCGTGGGTCTTCCCCCTGGATGCCCTGGCAGTCGTGCCGAGGGCGATGCTCACGCGCGATCTCCGGTTCCGGGATCTTTCGGTCCGCCTGCTGCTGGGGGAGTTGGCCTTCGGGGCCGTCGCGATCGGCGCCACTCTCGCGGGTCGCGAGATCTGGGGCCTCGTCGCGGCCTTGATCCTCCAGAGGCTCGTACTCACCGGCTCGCTGTGGTGGCTCGTGCCGTGGCGACCTCACTGGGTCTTCGACCGGACGAGTGCCGCGAAGCTGCTCCTGTTCGGTGGGCCGTTCCTCGCCAGCGCCCTGGTCCTCCAGCTGGCCGGTTTCTTGGACCACGCGATCGTCGGGGTGTGGCTGGGGACGGCCGGACTCGGGTACTACCACTTCGCGGCACAGACCTCCATCGTCCCGCTGCAGCGCCTCGTCGGACTGGTCGCGCGCGTCGTTTTTCCCGCGATGTCCCGGGTCCAGGCCGATCCGACACGCCTCGCGAGGGCGTTCCAGGCCGGCACGCAGCATCTGCTCGCGGCCATCCTGCCGGCCGCGATGCTCGCGATCTTCGTCGGCCCCTGGTTCCTGCGCGCCCTGTACGGTCAGAAGTGGGAAGCGTCGACGGAGCCTCTCCGGATCCTCAGCGTCGGAGGCGCGTTCTTCGCCTTCGATCTCGCGCAGGCCTACTTCCTCGCGATCGGCCGGCCGGGCGTTCGGCTGGGTCTCCACCTGCTGAGGCTCGCCGGCTTCCTGGCTGGGCTCGCCGTCTTCGCTCGAGTCTGGGGTGTGACCGCTTCGAGCGTGGCGGCGGCCGTGTCGCTCGGCATCGTGGTCCACGCCCTGGTGGGCTGGGTTCTCGCAGCTCGTCGCCTCGGCATACCGGTGGGTTCGCTCGGCGCTGTGGCGGCACCCGCGATCCGCGGCTGTGCCGGCGCGCTCGTCCCGGTCGTCGCCTACGAGCTGTCGGGCTCGCCGGGGAGTCCCTGGGTCGCGACTCTCGGTCTTCCGATCGCGATGGCGGTCGGCTACCTCGCTGCGACGACTGGTGAGTACCGTGCTCTCGCGGGGCGGGTCGCAGGGCGTGTCGCCCGCGGCGTGTCGGTACACTCCGGGCGACGGAGCGGCTGAGGCTCCCGAGAGACCGAGACCTTCCGTTGCTGTCGACCCGCCAGATCCTCAAGCACGACCGCGACGTCGGCTGGGTCTTCGTTCCCGGGATCAGGGCGCGAGTGTCGAGCGGGAGTCGTGCGTACCTGCTGCGCACGAACGAATCCGGCTTTCGGTGTGCGCATCCGTTCGCTCGCGAGCGCCCGCCGGGCAAGCGCAGGGCTCTTCTCTTCGGAGACTCGTTCACTGCAGGCGACATGGTCTCGGACGGGAGACGGTTCGGAGACCTGCTGGAAGGCGCGATTCCCGACCTCCAGGTCCTCAACTTCGGACTGCCGGGAACCGGCACCGATCAGCAGCTCGTGGCCTACCGGAAGTTCGCCTCGCGGCTCGAGGGTGATCTTCTCGTCGTCGCCGTCCAGGTCGAGAACGTCCGGCGCCTGTTGACGCGGGCGCGGGCGCTTCGCGACGAGCGCGGCGTTCGATCGATGTTCCCGAAGCCGTACTTCGAGCTCGAGGACGGGCGGCTCGTTCTGCGCAATGTCCCCGTTCCCCGCCGGCTGCCTCCGGGGGAGGAGTCGACCTCGGAGGTGGAAGCCTCGCGGGTTCGAGGCGGGAGGTATCCGCGCCTCCGGTCTCTCGCTGATCGCCTGGGCCTGCGCGAGATCGTTCAGAGGGTGGCCCGTCCACAGCCGCTTCCCGAGTACCGCAGCCCCGAGGCTCCGGGCTGGATGCTCCTGCGGGCCATCCTCGAGAGTTGGTTCGCCGATCACGACGGACGGGTCCTGCTCGTTCCGCTCCCGCTCTACCACTACGTCGAGGAGATCGCCGATCCCTCCGACTATCGTGAACGCTTCCGCGAGGTGAGCACGAGCGTCGGTTGCGCCCTTCACGATCCGCTCGACGATCTCCTCGCGCTTCCCGTCGAACGCCGTCGAGGGCTGCGGTTCGAGGGGGATCCGCACCCGAACGAGGAAGGACATCGGGCCCTCGCCGAGTCCCTGGCCCCGGTCGTCGAGCGTCTGCTGTCGACGGCGGAGGAGCAGCGCACGGACGGAGGCGCGGTCTGACTACCTGGATCCTCGGGATCTCGGCTCTCCACCACGACTCCGCGGCTGCCATCGTGCGCGACGGAGAGGTGATCGCAGCCGCCCAGGAGGAACGCTTCTCCCGCAAGAAGCACGATCCGAGGTTTCCGGCCGGTGCGATCAGCTACTGCCTCGAGGAGGCGTACCTGGAGGGCTCGGATCTCGACGCCATCGTGTTCTACGAGAATCCGCTCGAGTCGCTCGATCGCGTCGTCGAGAGCTGTGGCGCGGTCGGACCCGAGGCGGCATCTCACTTCGAGCGGGCGATGGAGACCCTGCTCGGAGTCGAGTTCCGACTGGAAGAGCAGGTCGAGCGGTGTCTGGGCTCGCTGGGTCGAGCCGGTCGGATCCTCTATGTCGGGCACCACCTCGCGCACGCGGCCTCCGCCTTCCTGCCGTCGCCGTTCGAAGAATCGGCGATCCTGACCCTCGACGGGGTCGGCGGCTGGGCGACGACGACGCTCGGGCACGGATCGGCCAGTGCCATCGAGCTGTCTCACCAGATCTCCTACCCCCACTCCCTCGGGCTGCTCTACAGCGCGATGACCCACTACTGCGGGTTCCGCGTCAACTCGGGCGAGTACAAGCTGATGGGGCTGGCTCCGTTCGGAGAGCCTCGGTACGTGGATCGGATCCTCGACCACCTCGTCGACGTCCGGGACGACGGGTCCTATCGTCTGGACACGGGCTACTTCGGCTACCCGCGAGGCGACGTGATGACCAACGAGCGGTTCCACGAGCTGTTCGGCGGCCCTCCCCGCGAACCGGAGTCGTCGCTCACCCGCCGTGACGCGGATCTTGCCGCGTCGATCCAGAGGGTGATCGAGCTCGTGGTCTTCCGGCTGGCGGCCTTCGCCCGACGCGAGACCGGGAGCGCGAACCTGTGCATGGCGGGTGGTGTGGCGCTGAACTCCGTCGCCAACGGAAAGCTACTGCGCTCCGGGATCTTCGACCGGATCTGGATCCAGCCGGCGGCGGGGGACGCCGGCGGGGCACTGGGAGCGGCTCTCCTCGCCCACAACACCTGGTTCACCGGCTCCAGGGTGTCCTCTCGCCGTGCCCGAGAAGGACTTCAGAAGGGCAGTCGGCTCGGGCCGAGCTACGGTTCGCAGGAGGCCCGCGCCTTCCTCGATCGGCTCGACTGCCCGTACGAGGTGGTGACCGACGAAGCCGAACGGGCGGTGCGCGTCGCGGAGGCCCTGGCGGAGGGAAGCGTCGTGGGCCTGCTCTCGGGGCGCATGGAGTTCGGACCACGAGCGCTCGGCGCGCGTTCGATTCTCGCGGATCCCCGCGACCCCAGGATGCAGCACGTGCTCAACTCGAAGATCAAGTTCCGCGAGTCCTTCCGGCCCTTCGCTCCCGCGTGTCTCGTCGAGGACGCCCCGGTCCACTTCGAGCTCGCGGTCGAGAGCCCCTACATGCTCCTGGTCGCCCACGTGCGCGAAGCACTGAGACTCGATTCGGAGCCGGTCGACCCGGAACGAGACGACGACTTCGTGAGGAGGATCGGCGAGGTCCGCTCCGTGCTCCCTGCCGTGACGCACGTCGACTACAGCGCTCGGGTGCAGACGGTGCATCCGGAAGATGATCCCTTCTTCCATCGTCTGCTCGTCGCGTTCCGCGATCTCACAGGCTTCGGCGTCCTCGTCAACACCTCGTTCAACGTGCGGGGCCAGCCGATCGTCTGCTCACCTCGCGACGCGTTCGACTGCTTCTGCCGGACCGGCATGGATCTCCTGGTTCTCGAGGATTGCCTCGTGTGGTCCAAGCCAGCTCCAGAAGCAGAGGTCCGCGACTCCTCGCCTCGGGTCGCCAGGAATGCGGGTCGCGGCGTTCGGCGCCGCATGCGCCGCCTCTTTCGGAGGGTCGTCGAATCGACACGGCCGGATGTTGAAGGGATCTACACGAGTGGCCCCGAGCCGGATCTCGAGTCTTACTTCCTGCGGCGACGGGTGGCTGCCGAACGCGAGGAGATGGAGATCCCGGGTCTCCAGGCAGACGGAGATCTCGCGGAGTGCCTTTGCCGGATGTGGCGGCGGGAGGGCCGCGACGAACGCCTGGGTCTGGCCCGCGAGATCGCCGATCTCGCCTCGCGGCTCGAGCTGCCGGAGAACCCCGCCGGCGAGGTTCCGACGACGATCTACGCCATGTTCTGAGGGCTCGAGGCTGCTGATCCAGGCCTAGGGCCACGTCCTGTTCCTGGTATCTTGCGGGGCTCGATCGCGGTCACGGCCGCCCGGCCCCGACCGCCGAGCGGAAGCCAACCGACGACGACCGGAGCCCGCATGTCCCGCGCCCTGGACCATCCGTACGGCAGGAAGAGGCCTCGCATCGGCATCGTTCCCGCGCCTCCCGGTGACGTTCCGGCCCGGGGATGGGCGGTCCAGAACGGCTGTCGCGGCGATGGGCAGCCCGTCCGGAGGTTCGGTCTCGGCCTCCTCTGCGCCGTGCAGTACGCAGCAGGGGGCGGCGGCGTCGGGTCTGTCGGTTCTCTCTCCGGTCCGTTGCCCGGTGGTCGGGAAGTCGTCGCCTACGCTCCGCTGGCGAGGAGGCCCTCCCGGTCGCTCGCGCCGGGGAACTGCCGGCTCTCCGCGCAGTCGGTGCTGCGGCCGGTCATCTGTTTCCAGCCCGAGTCGTGAGGGGTTTTCGGCGCGCTGCGAAGCTCCTCGTCGCGGTGACCACTCTGGGTCTCTGTCTCGGGGCCGCGGAGCTCGCACTTCGGGGTCGCTTCCCCGACCGCACCGGCGTGGGGACAGAGCACCGCGTTCCGCATCCGCGCCTCGGTTGGGTGCTGGAACCCGGCGCGCGCTTCAGCCACCGGATCGATGGACGAGACGTCGACGTCGCTTACAACTCGGCCGGCTTCCGGGACGTGGAGCGTCGTCCCGAGTCCAAGCAGCGGCCACGCGTTCTGGTTCTGGGTGATTCCTTCGTGGAGGCCTACTCGGTGCGTTTCGAGGAGTCGTTTCCTCGGCTCCTCGAGGAGTCCCTCGGGGACGAAGGCGTCGATGCCGAGGTGGTCAACCTCGGCGTCGGCGGGTACGGGACCCTGCAGGAGTATCTGCTCTACCGAGAGGTCGGCCGTGCCTACCGACCCGATGTCGTTCTTCTCGGTTTCTACACCCAGAACGACGTTCGGAACAACAGTCGCGAGCTGGAGCAACGGCTCCGTCGAAACTCGCTGAAGGGATCTTCGCGGCCCTTTCTTGTGGCCGGTCCCGACGCGGGTTGGACGGCGTCTCCGGTCGACTACGAGCTCGCGTGGGAGCACTACTCCGCAGCGACGGAGCGAAGACGGTCCCTACGATCCCGCCTCCATCGGGGCTCTGCTCTCTACCGAGCGTTGCGAGCGGCGATCGGTGGTCGAGGAGATCGTCGCGACGACCTGGAGGTCGTGCCTCGGGAGGGTGCGGACGATCTCCTGCAAGAGCGATTCGAGGCGCTCTACGGAGTCGGGGCGTGCGATGAGTCGCCGGCGTTCCGAGACGCCTGGGCCCGCACCGCGGAGATCCTCGGGAGACTGGGGAAGGAGGTCGAGGCCGAGGGAGCCCGACTCGTCGTCTTCAGCGTGCCGGCGGCGGAAGAGGTCGATCCGGACCTCGTGGCGAGGTGGCCGGCCGCCTACCAACAGCTGGCTGAAGGGCTCTGTCTGCGGGAGGGCGTCGCCGAGCGGCGACTGGAGGCTTGGCTCGAGGCGCTGGGGATCCCGTTCATCGGTCTGCTGCCCGAGTTCCGACGGGAGCTCGAGACGGAGGAGACGAGGCTGCATTCCGAGCAGGATCGGCACTGGACCCCCGCGGCACACGCGCTGGCGGCCGAGGTCGTTGCCGCTCGGATCGCGAGATCCGGGATCCTGGCGAGCTCGTCGCCTCAGGAAGGCAGCTCGTAGCGGTCGACCCAGCGGCGGTCTTCTTCGTATCCGAGGCGGACCAGCAGGTCGCCCGCCAGGTGGTCGAAGACCTCGGCGGCCTCCCGGTTGAACGCGTTGCGCCAATCGCCCACGACTCCCTTTCGCAGGTGCTGCGTCGGATCGGCCTCGCCCGGCTCTCGGCCCGCCTGACGCCGCATCGACATCTTCTCGACGGTGGTCTCGAGCCGCCACGGATCGATCTCCTCGTCGAGCAGGTCCTCCAGGGCTCTGCGAAGCGCGGCGGCGCAGTCGGCCCGCAGATCCTCGTAGGTCAGGAACACGACGTCCGGGGAGCCTTCGAGCGCGAGCCACTCCTCGACGTGGTCCTTCCAGTTGACCCGGGCTCCGAGCCCGGGATGTCGGAACTCGTAGTCGAGGAACCGCGGCATGTTCGAGACGATCTCGGACGCGTCGAAGTCGCGTCCGAACAGGCGCTCGAGCCGGCGGCCGACGCGGTCACGTCCGGGTCGGTCGCTGTGGGTGAGGACGCGGAAACGCTGGTAGTAGAGTGACGTCAGCACGTCACGCCCGTCCCGGTACAGGTAGAGGACTCGCCGGAGGCGGCGATCGGCACGCCAGTGATTCTGGATCACGGACTCGAAGGTGATCGGGAGCAGGCTGTACTGGGGAAACGGGATCTGGAGGTAGTCGCCCACCATTCTGGCAAGCCACGTTCCGCCGGACTTCGGATACTCGGAGACGTAGGTGAAGGGGAACCTCTCTCCCGCGTGCAGTCCGATCCACCGGGTCGCCAGCGCTGCGACGCTCTCGGCGAGTCCTCTCGGGTTCATGGTCTGCTGTGCCGAGCTTCTCGATGAGTGACGTGGAACCCGAGGCACGATCCGAACCGATGCCGCGCACCGATCCGGAGCTTATCCCCGGAGGAACTGTGGCGGCTGACCGCGGCCGACCCGGGCC
Source organism: Acidobacteriota bacterium (assembly GCA_003388555.1). Lineage (GTDB taxonomy): Bacteria > Acidobacteriota > Thermoanaerobaculia > Multivoradales > Multivoraceae > QQVD01. The sequence continues at coordinate 250,568 of QQVD01000050.1, forward strand.
TGCGGCGAACTGGCTGTTGGTGCTCGCCTTCGTCCACCTCTGCGTCGTCTCGCTCTTCACCTACCTGCCGCAGGTGCTCCATCAGGTCAGCGCGGGCACGGTCGCTCGAATGCCGCGGCTGGGCGACCTCGAGTTCTATCTCTTCCGTGTACCGCGGGAGGCGCTGTACGTGGTGCTGCTGGGCTGCGTCGTCTTCGGCTTCGCGCGCGGCGGGGGGCCTCGCCTCACGCGGACGACGCTCGCCTTGCTGGTCGGCGCCGTGACCTGGGTCGCCATCTGCTTCGCTCACACGGTCTTCGTTCGAGAGCTTCCCCCCGTCGTTCCGCTCCTCGGCCTGAAGTCCTTCCAGGCTTCCCTCTATCTCGCTGCTGGTGTGCTCTTGGCTTGGCGAGGGGGCGACGCTCTGCTTCTCAGGTTCGCGGACTGGCTTCGCTGGTACGTCCTGGTCATCGTCGTGACAGGGCTCGCCCAGGTCCCGTTCGGGGCCGGAAAGTCGACGGTGTTCGGGGTCCGCGCTCTCGGACCCTTCTCGAACTACAACGCCTTCGGAGGCGCGCTCTTCGCTTGTGCGCTCTGGTTTCTATGTGCCCGCATCGCCCGCCACCGCGTCGACGCATCGTGGCGCTACCTTGGCTGGATCCTCCTCTGCGCCGCGACGAGTCTGACGACGGGCTCTCGCGCCGGCATCATCGTCAACCTCCTCGTGGTGGCTGCTGCCTGGTTCGTCCGTTTCCGTGGTCGTTGGCTGCGGATCCTCTGGATCGCCCTCAGTGCGCTGATGGTGGCGATCCTGCCCTTCCTCCTCACCAACCGGGCTCTGACGGGCAAGGACCCGATACGGTCGTCCGAGAAGCGGCTCGAGGCCGCGCTGGAGGTCGTCGATCGGCTGAGCGAGCCGAGTGCCTTCGTCTTCGGAGGTGGCCTCGGGCTCTTCTCGAAGGCTCCGGTCGTCCTGTTCGGGCGCGACGCGTTCCCCGGTCAGATGGGCGGTCCCTACTCGACGTATCTCGAGGTCGCCGGGAGCTTTGGAGTACCGGGGTTGCTGGCGTTCCTCGCGTTCATGGCCGTCTCGGTCGTCCGGGGACGGCGCCCGGAGGCCCTGTTGACCGTCGGGATCGTCGGGATCTACGGCGTGCAGTCCAATCTGTGCTCCAACTTCCCGGTCGACGGGCTCGTCCTGCTCCTCTGGGGGCACCTCCTGTTTGGACCCGGCGATCCGAAGACCGGCGTGGAGCACGCCGCGACGTGACCAAGAGTCCGGTCCGACTGGCGGTGTCGGCAGGTTGGTTCCGCCCCGGATTTCGGGCGGGAGGCCCGATCCGCTCGCTCGACGAGCTCTGTCGGGCACTCGGCGACGGGTTCGAGGCCTTCGTGCTCGCTCGCGACCATGACCTGGGTGGAAGCAGCTACCCCGAGGTCGAAAGGGATCGGTGGGTCGACTGGGAGGGAGCTGCCAGCGTCTGGTACTTCTCGAGACACAACCTCGGCCTTCAGCAGGTGCGCGACGTCCTTGCCGGCATCCGGCCCGACTGCATCTACCTGAACAGCGTCTTCTCGATCCCGTTCACCGTCCTCCCTCTGCGGGCCTCTGCGAGTCTCGCTCCGAGACCTCGCATGGTTCTCGCTCCGCGCGGGTCCCTGCATCCGGGAGCGCTCCGCACGAGAACGCTGAAAAAGCGCCTCTACCTCCTCGGGATGAAGCTCCTCGGCGTGCATCGGGATCTCGTCTTCCACGCGACCGACGAACGCGAGGCCGACGACATCCGGCGGATCTTCGGGAGCGGTGCCGAGGTCCACCGGATCCCGAATCTCGCTCGGGCCTCGTCGGGCTTCGTGGATCCGCCTTCCAAGACTCCCGGGAGGCTCGAGGTCGGCGTGCTCGGCCGGATCGTTCCGAAGAAGAACCTGGCCTACCTCCTCGAGCGGGTCGGTGCCCTCCGCTCGGAGGTGACGGTTCGGGTGGCAGGACCGGAGGAAGACTCCGGATACGTCCAGCGTTGTCGACGAATCGCTCGCGGGCTACCTCCTCACGTCCGGGTCGAGTGGCTGGGCCCGGTGGCGCCCGAGGACGTCGGTTCCTTCCTCGGCCGCAACCACGTGATCGCTCTGCCGACCCTCGGTGAGAATCACGGGCACACCGTCTTCGAGGCACTGAGCGTCGGTCGACCGGTGCTGATCAGCGATCAGACCCCGTGGCTGGACCTGGAGCGCCGGAATGCGGGATGGGACCTGCCGCTCGATCGGCCGGAGGCCTTCCAGCGGACGCTGGAGAGGCTGGCGAGCATGGACGGTGAGGCGTTGGCGGTCTGGTGTCGAGGAGCCCGCCGCTTCGCCGAGGATCGGGAGCGGCTGAACCGCGGGGCGATCGATCGGTCCCGTGACCTCTTCCGAGCCGGAAACGATGCCAACGCGCCGCCTCGGGCTCGCCGCCTGTCGGCCGCGTTCGATCACGGGTCGGTGGTCTCGTGACGGGCTCGTTCGTTCCCCTGGTGATCCTCGGCGCTCCGCGCTCTGGCACCAACATGCTTCGGGACGCGCTGTGCCGCCTTCCGGGGTTCGGCACCTGGCCCTGCGACGAGATCAATGCGATCTGGAGGCATGGGAACACCTCCCATCCGACGGACGAGCTCGGCGCCGATCTGGCGACACCGGCAGTCGAGAGATTCGTTCGAAGGCGCTTCGAGGCTCGCGCTCGGCGGGATCGGCTCGATGTCGTCGTCGAGAAGACCTGCGCCAACTCGCTGAGGGTGGCTTTCGTCTCCGCCGTCCTCCCCGAGGCCCGGTTCGTCCTCCTCCATCGGAATCCCGTGGACGCTGTCTCTTCGGCGATCCTTCGGTGGCAGCGTCCGTTCGACCTGCGCTACAGCCTGGCGAAGGCACGGTTCGTACCGCCCTCCGACCTTCCGGCGCTGATTCTGCGCGCGCTGCGGAATCGATGGGCGAGATACGGCGAGCGGCAGCGCCGGCTGGCCCCGTGGGGGCCGGTCTTCGAGGGAATCGACGAGCTCCTGGCCCGGGGTTCGCGCCTCGAGGTGTGCGCACACCAGTGGGTCGCGTGCGTCGAGCGGGCTGTCGACGACCTGGAATCGATGTCGCCCGACGACTACCGCGTCCTCGCCTATGAAGACTTCGTGGCGAGGCCGGCCGACGGCCTCGCCGAGCTGGCGTCCCTCGTCGACCGGGAACCTCGCAGTGAAGAGTTCGAGGAGGCCTCGCGCCCGGTTCGGCGGAACAGCGTCGGCCGGGGAGGGGCGACGCTGGAAGGGCCGGAGGTGGAGGTCGTCGAGGAGATCACGGCGCCGGGGGTGGAGGCGTTGAACCGTCTCACGTCTCGGGCCGGGCACCCACAGGCTCGCGCCAGACGCGCTCACGGACGTAATCGACGTAGCTCGTGATGATGCGCACGACCTTGCGCGAGACGTCGGACGGCGCGTAGTCGTCGACGTCGCGGAAGGACCGTCGCGGACGTTCGTCGTGGTCGAGGACGAGGTCGACGGCCCGAAGGACCCGCTCCGGCTCCAGTCCCGCCATCACGACGGCACCGACGTCCATGCCTTCCGGTCGCTCGTGGACGTCGCGGAGCATGACGGCCGGGAAACTCAGGATCGAGGACTCCTCGGTGAGAGAACCGCTGTCCGAGACGACGCAGCGGGCGTTCTGCTGCAGGTGGACGTAGTCGAGGAGCCCGAGCGGGTCGACGAACCGGACGCCCGGTATCGAGCCGTCGAAGTCCGGTAGGCCTTCGAGGCGGCGCCGGGTCCGAGGATGGGTGGAGAAGACGACCGGCAGGCCTTTCACGGTCAGGGCCGCGAGCGTGCTGAGGAGGGTCCGGAGCCTCGCAGGCGCGTCGACGTTCTCCTCGCGATGCGCGCTGACGACGAAGTACCTCCCGCTCTCGAGGCCGAGCCGCCCGAGGACCCCTGACGCCTCGATTCCAGGTCGGTAGTGCTCGAGGACCTCGCGCAGCGGCGAGCCGGTCTTGATCACGCGATCGGGCTCGAGACCCTCACGCAGCAGGTACCGCCTCGCGTGCTCGGTGTAGGTGAGGTTGATGTCGGAGATGTGGTCGACGACACGACGGTTGATCTCTTCCGGTACCCGTTCGTCGAAGCACCGGTTGCCGGCTTCCATGTGGAAGATCGGGATCCGTCGTCGCTTGGCGGCGAGAGCGCTGAGGCAGCTGTTGGTGTCTCCGAGGAGCAGGACAGCGTCTGGCTCGACCTCGGCGAGGGCACGGTCGGACCTCTCGATCACGCGAGCTATCGTCTCCGCCGGAGTCTCGCCGGCAGCCTCGAGAAAGCGATCTGGTGGACGGATCTCGAGGTCGCGGAAGAAGACGTCGCTCAGCTCAGCGGCCCAGTTCTGACCGGTGTGGATCAGGACGTGTTCGGTCTGGCGATCGAGCTCGGCGATCACCCGGGAGAGCTTGATGAGCTCGGGCCGGGTCCCGACGATCGTGGCGATCCGTAGCGAAGGCACGGTTCAGCTCGAGAGGCGTCCGCTCGGCTGCTCGGAGGCGCTTCCGGCGAGACCTCCGCGCGACGGGCCGGGATCGGGCACCAGGCCGTTCTCGCGAAGGAGTCGAAGGGTGTCCTCGAACGAGAGCGGAGAGTCGGCGGAGCTGTACTCCTGCTCCAGGACGGGATCCAAGCGCGTCGCATCGCGCAGCTCCGGGACGAGGGGAAGGATGACGTAGTGCGCTCCCCGTCGTTCGACGTGGCGGCACTCCTCCTCCGAGACGAGGATCTCGTGGACCTTCTCCCCGGGGCGGGTACCGACTTCGACCAGCTCGATGTCGTCGCGCCCATCGAGCATCGCCCGGGCGATGTCCAGCACCCTCGCGGAACGCACGATGGGGACGAGCGTCTCACCTCGACGACTGGCGCGAATCGACTCGAACACGACGTCGACCGCTTCCTCGAGGGTCAGGAGAAAGCGGGTCATCCGCGGGTCGGTGATCGTGACCGGTCCACCGGCCTCGATCTGGCTTTCGAACAGCGGGACGACGGAGCCCCTGGAGGACAGGACGTTGCCGTAGCGGACGCAGGTGAAGCGAGTCTCGGGGACGAGGACGTTGGCGGCGATGAAGATCCGCTCTTGAATCGCTTTCGTCATCCCCATCACATTGACGGGCTTGCACGCCTTGTCGGTGCTGACTCCGACCACGGTCTCGACCGGATATCCGTGGTCGCGGATCGCGCGAACGATGTTCTCGGCGCCCAGGCAGTTCGTCGCGACGGCCTGGGACGGGAAGTACTCGCAGGTCGGCACCTGCTTCAGTGCGGCTGCGTGGAGGACGATCTCGGCGCCACGGAGAACCGAGCAGACGTCGTCGAAGCACCGGACGTCGCCGATCCTGAGCTCGAGAGTGTTGGCGAAGTTGTGGTAGAGGACCTCGTCGGTCGAAGAACGGAGATTCAGGTACCAGTTCCTCATCTCGTGCTGCTTCGCTTCGTCGCGAGACAGGACGATCACCTTGTGGGGACGGCCTTCCTCTCCGGTGAGGATGCGGCGCACCAAGGCCTGGCCCAGGGAGCCCGTCCCTCCAGTCACGACGACCGCCTTGTCCTGGAAGACCCCCTGCTCGGCCATCAGGCGGATCTCCCGTGCGCAGCCGCCGGAGCGCAGGTGGACTCATGCCGGAGGCGTTCCAGCATCGTTCTCCAGGAGGGAGCCGAATAGCCGGTCGCGGCGGTGAACCGGTCCATCCTCAAGCTGAGGTCGATCTGTGGCTCCTCGACGCTCTCGATCTCGATGTCCAGATCGAAGACCTCTCGGACGAGGCGCAGGAGCGCGTCCTTCGAGATCGGCTCCGACGCGAGGTGGTAGAGGCCGCGCAGGTCGGGATGGTGTTCGATGACGTCGAGGACGACTCCGGCCAGCTCCAGTGCCGTCAGACCGGAGTAGATCGCCCGGGAGAAACCACGGACCCTTCCTCCTTCGTTCTCGAAGAACCACTCGAGCAGGCCGTGACGTCGGCGACCGAGCTCCCGTCCCACGAACGAGGTCCGCAACGTGATCGCTGCCTCTTCCCACGGCAGCGTGTCGCCCAGCGCCTTGGTCCTGCCGTAGAGATCCGTTGCGTTGGGGACGTCCATCTCCAGGTAGCCTCCTCGGCGACCGTCGAAGACGCAGTCCGTGCCGATGTGGACGAGACGGGCGCCGTGGTCCGCAGCCCAACGCGCGAGCCGGTGGGGCAGGAGGGAGTTGATCGCGATGCAGAGGCAGGGATCCTCCGCTTCGGCGCGCTGCTTGACGATGCCGACGCAGTTGACGATCGCGTCGGGCTCCACCGCGTCCAGGACGCCGAGAAGTCGCGACTCGTCGAGCACGTCCACCGACTCGAGCAGCTCAACCTGCGGAAGGACGCGCTCGAGGCGGGAGCGCTCGGGACCGGAACCACGGAGGGTTCCGAAGACGTGGTGCCGGGTCGCGCCTCGCCCGCACACGTGGTGGCCGAGGAGGCCGCCGGCTCCGAGGACGAGGATCTTGCGCATCTGGTTCGGGCGGCGAGTGTAGCACCCGCTCCACGAGAGACCACGCGCCGCGGCCCCTCGTCGCGCGGTCCTCTCGACGGGCTGTCGTACTCTCTCGGTCGATGCGGCTCCTGATCGCGTTCGTCCACTCCGTCGTCGCCGTGCTCGCGATCTGGGTTGCCGTGTTCCACACGGGCCTACTGTTGAACTGGTCCGTCGGGCGCGTGCTCGGACTCTTCCTCCTGGCGTCCGTCGTCGCGTCCGTCGTCGTGGCGGTCATCTGGCTCGGTCGCCGCCGAACCCGCCGGTCGTCGCTGAGCGCGGGCGAGATTCGCTGGCTCCTCGCCCTTCTCGGACTCGCTCTGCTGCTGGGAGCGCTGGTGCTCACGGCTTCGCGACCCGACGCCGACGACGTGGGATACCTGCACGGCTACCTCGTCGACGTACAGGACCTCGGCGCTCCGTTCGGGGCGCCCGAATTCCGGACGCCGATCGCAGGGCGCATGTCGACGATTCCGGGGCTGCTCGAGGCCGACTCCTATGAGGCCCTGGTCGCGGGGGTGTCGGCGCTCGCGGGATTGGACCCCATCCTGATGTACCACGACGTCCTCGCCGTGGTCGCGGTCCTTCTCTGGGTGGCCACCTACGCACTGCTCTTCCGTCGACTGCGTTTCGGACGTGCTGCCTCGCTCGTCGGCATCGTCGGCGCGGCAGTCTTCCTCCTGCTCGACGGCAACCTGCACCGGTCGCTCGGGAACTTCTCTTTCGTCCGGATCTGGCAGGGCAAGGCCATCGTCTACAGCATCTTCCTCCCGCTGTTCTTCTGGGGCGTTCTGCGGGCCCTGGGGCGGCCCAGTCCCCGCCGGCTCGCCTTCCCGCTGGTGCTCGGCCTCGTCTCCCTCTCGATGAACCGGTCGTCTTTCTTCATGTTGCCGATCTTCGCTCTCGCGATCGGTGTCACCTGGTTCGGGAGCTTCGGGATTCGCGGCCGGAGCTCTCGTCGGCTGCTGCTGCTCTACGGTATCGCCACCGCGATTCTGGGCGGGTTCGGCGCCTACGTGGCGTTTCGCGTCGCGGCTCCGATGTGGCAGGGCGGGCAGGGTCTCGAAGGCATGCTGGACCTCCTGCGCAGCGCCACCGACCGCAGCGGGCGCGGTTGGTGGGAGGCGCAGAGCGCGATGCTGTTCGGGGGCTCCGCGGTGCCCGTTCGGGACCTGTTCCTGATCCTGGTCGTACCCTGGTTCGCGGTGGCGGCTCCAAAGCGCCGCCTCCTCCCGATGCTCGGAGGTGTGTTGGTCGGCCTGGTCTTCCTGCCCTGGACAGGGAGCCTCTGGTTCTACTTCGCCGCGAATATCTCCTGGCGTCTCTACTACGTCTTCCCTGTGGCTCTTTGCGCCGGTCTCGCTCTCACGCTCTTCTTCTCTCGGCGCGGTTCCCCGGCCAGACGTAGATTGCAGAGCACTGCCGTCGGCGCCGTCGCGGTGCTGCTCGCCGGGGTCGCGTACGAGCGCTCCACGCTCTCCGCCGACAACGGGGTGACCTGGAAGCGCCCGGGAGAGCCGCGATTCGATCCCGTCGCTCTCGAGTTCTGTCGCGAGGCACGCCCGCTGCTGGAGGGAAAGCGCGTGCTGGCAACCAACCCGGTCGCCAACGTGCTCTCGCTGCTGGCGCCCGGAGATCCCGAGCTGGTCTACGCGCGCACCTCGTGGACCCCGGTCGAGCGAGCGTTGTCGACCTGCCGTGTCGGGGGACCTTCCGGGCCTGCCCTGATCGCAGAGCTGGAGAATGTCGATGCGGTCGTCCTCGTGCCGTGCTCGGCGGAGCTTCGCGAGCGCCTCCTGGAAGGGGTCGCCCCGATCCGACTCGAGGAGATCGCGGTGACACCGGATCGCGACGACTTTGTCCTCTTCGAGGTCCGGCAGCCAGCTGCCGAGCCCGGAGCCGCCGCTGCGGCCGCGGAGTCCGGACCGGAGCAGGAATCACGGAGCGCTGTTCGGTAGGGTTCCTACATTCGTATCGACCCGCTCTCGCGGCAGACACCCCCACCTCGATCCTCCCCCTTCAGGGGGAGGAGGTCGGAGGCTCGCGGCTTCGGCGCAGGTTCGTGGTCGCGCTCCGCAGCCACCTCATTTCCCGCGAAAGCGGGAATCCACGCTTGACGGGATGCGGAGACGTCGCGCCTTGCGACGAGGCAGGCGGCATCCGGAGGGGAACGCTGAACGCGGTCGCTTGACGAGACACCCCCGGTGCCGAAGCGAGCGCACCGCGCGAGCTGAGCCGCAAGAGCGGCAGTGCGAGCGAGCGAACACTGGCGCTGTATTCCTGCCCTCCCCCTGAAGGGTGTTCGCTTCACGAGACACCCCCACGCCGAAGCGAGCGCGCCGCGCGAGCTGAGCCGCAGGAGCGGCAGTGCGCGCGTAGCGATCACTGACGCTGTTTCCCTGCCCTCCCCCTGAAGGGGGAGGGTTTGGCGCTCGCGTGGTGGTGACGGCTCTACGGCGTGGATGAAGTCCACGCCGTGAGGTCTCCGCCTCACGCCGAAGCGAGCGCCGTGCGCGAGCTGAGCCGCGAGGAGGGTGGCACCTAAGGAGTGGTCGCAGACCAGGACGAGGTGTCTCCAGCCTCAAATCCGTCGGTGAACAGCCCACCGACGCAGTTGACGCAGAAGAGCGCGAAGTCCTGGTCGGTGCTCGAGCCGACGCCGGGCACTCCGTCGTCGGGCACGTCGGTGGCGCGTACGCGGACTGTGATCGCGCTGCGGCCGGGGTCGGCGTCGAGGAAGACGCCTTCGGTGTTGTTGCGGTCGTCGGCGGTGCCGCCGGTTGTGGAGAAGCCGTCGGGGCCGAAGACGTTGCCGAGCAGGGTGTCGGCGCCGTCGACGACCTCGAGGTCGAGGTCGTTGTTCCACGCCGGGGTGCTGCCGCCGAGGCCGTGGCCGGGGGCGTCGGTCCACACCAGCATCAAGCGCACCGGCTGCGCCGGATCGTCGACCTGGAAGACCCGCTCGAACACTCCGCCCGAGCCTTCGAAGCGGTGGCTCTGGTCGATCCAGGCGACCTCGGTGGCGGGGTCGAGCAGGGCGGCGGGCGCGGCGCGGCCCCAGCCCTGCTTGCTGTCGAACGGGTGTCCGAGGGTGCCGCCGTTGGCGTCGAGGTTTCCGGCCAGGCTGCGCGCGGTGGCGAGCAGCGCCGCCTTGATCAGCGCCGGCGACGGGTCGACGCCGCCGTACAGGCCCCGGAACTGCTCGACGAAGAGCGCCACGGTGCCGGAGACGTGCGGCGACGCCATGCTGGTGCCGCACTTGAGGCCGTAGCCGCCGCCGAAGGTGTCGGTGGAGTCGACCGAGCAGCCGGGCGCGACGATGTGGGGGATGGTGCGGCCGTCGAGCGCCGGGCCGTGCGCGGTGTTGCCCGAGAGGTCGTCGATGTCGGTGATCTGGGTCGTCGAGCCCGTCTGCATCTTGGTCGAGCCGACGTTGATCAGGTTCTTCGCCTCGTCTGGCGTTCCCTGGGTCGAGGTGCCGCCGTTGCCGTTCATGAACGACAGCACGTAGGTGAACTCCTGGTTGCCGGCGGTGCCGGGATCGGCGTCGCGCACCCCGATGTCGACCTGCATCGTCTGGTTGTCGTAGCCCTGCGGCGAGCCCGAAGGGCCCCAGCTGTTGCCCGACAGCGCCGCGCCGTTGGTCTGCGAGTCGGCCATCAGCAGCAGCATGCCGCCGGGCTGGTTCATGAAGGGTAAGTAGACCTGCTCGATCATCGTCGCGCCCGGGGCGACGCCGAGGCCGCGCAGGAAGGTGCCGTGCGGTGTATTCACGGTGACGCCGCTGGCGCCGTCGGCCGCCATGATGCCGGCGGTGTGGGTGCCGTGGCTCGACGACGTGCTGCTGCAGGTGGTGCCGGTGCAGGACACCATGCGGCCGACGAGGTCGGCGTGGCTCTGGTTGACGCCGCCGTCGACGTTGGCGATCAGCACGCCGTCGCCGTCGACGCCGACGCTGGCGAGCCAGCCGAGGTAGTCGGGCAGCGCCAGGCTGGTCGCCAGGCTGACGTTGCCGGCGTGCACCTGGGCGCTCATCTCGCCGCGCAGGCCTCCGTCGGTGGGCACCTGGTGCACCGCATAGACGCCCGGCAGCGCCGCCACCCGAGGCAGCAGGTTGCCGGGGATGCGCAGGCCGAGCTCGGCGAACGAGCGGTCGAGCGTGCGGCGCAGGCCCACCTCGCCGCCGAGGCTCTCGAGGGAGCTGCGCAGGGTGGTGGCGTCGAAGGAGCGCACCACCAGCAGGCGCAGATCGGCGATTTCGCCTCCGAGTGAGCGCAGCGGCGGCAGCAGACGGAACTCGGGAGAGAAGAGGCCGACGTGGCGCAGCCAGGCCTCGGCCGTCGGTGCCCGCGTCGCGGCGACGTCGCCCCAGACGATGAGGGCGAAGGGATGCAGGGCGCGCAGCACCTCGAGGCCGGCGTCCTCGAGCTCACGCCGCCACTCGGCGCGGATCGGCGCCGCGAACTGCAGCAGGTGCAGCCGGTCACCTGGGGCGGCGTTCGACCAGCTCGGGAAGAGAGCGGCCGAGGGCGTCGCGGCGTCGGTGGCGGGATCGAAGCGCCGGCCGCCGAGCTCGAGCTCGTAGCCCAGCGCGGTGGCCGCCACGTCGGCGTTGCGCCACGGCGCCAGGTCGGCCACCAGGGCGACCTCGAAGGCGCCGTAGTCGAGGCGCAACGGCGCCGCGGCGAGCAGATCGTCGACCGCCCCGGCGTCGCGCTCCAGTACGCGCACGGGGTGCAGCGAGGCGTCGGCCGTCGGCTGCAGGGCCGGAGCAGACGCAGCGACGGCGACGAGCAGGATCAGGATCGCGGCAGCGGTCGGCGCGACGGAGCGGAGAGGGCGGGCAGGGCGAACAGGGCGAACAGGATCGGCTTGGGGCATCGGATCTCGTCTGAGTTCGAGCTCGGGCCATCGCATCGGATCACGGCGGATCTGCGCGGGCTGGTCGGCGGAGCTTGGTTGGCGGAGGAGAGCGGCGACGAGAAGTAGGAGCGGAGCTTCGCCGGAGCCTCGAGGTGCTCCCGCGATCGCGAACTGTCGGTCGTGGCGCCACCGCGGATGCCGCCTGCGCTGCTGCGGTTGCGGAGGTATCGGGAGGGTGCTTCGGAGCGTGGCTTCGGGCGCGGCCTCTCCCATTCCGCGGAGGCGCTTCGAGTCTGCCAGATCCGGCGCTCCTGCGTTTCGGAGCGTCGGCTGCCCTGCTCGGTGAGGTGGCTCCAGGGGTGGTGAGATCTGGCGCGCCAGGTCGTCAGGGCTGTCCGGGGCGGTGGTCCTTGCCGAGATACCCGCGCAGGTCGAGCATCGGCGCTCGGATCGCGGCGATCGCCTCGGCCGGCCGGGTCTCCGCCTTGGCGGCGAGATCGAGGAGGTGGTCGCTGAGCAGCTGGTAGGCGCTGGCGGTGGTCTCGATGCGCGCCGTGGCGGCCTGCGAAGAGAAGCGGCTGGCGAGGTTGCGGAAGGCGGGCGCGGCGTTGCGGATGCCGTCCCGGAGCAGGAGATTGTGCTGCCGGTCGAGGCGGAGCAGCTCGAGCGCGAGGCTGCGGAACTCGTGCGCCAGCGCGACGAGCGCCCACTGGTCCAGCGAGCTGAAGATCGCCGCGACGCGCTGCGCCTCCGGGTCGAGGGTCGCCGTCACGTCGCCCTGGGTGATCACCACCGGCTCGGCTCCGGGTCGGCCCGGCGGGGCCTTCGAAGGCCGCGGCTTCGGCGCCGGATGATCGATGCGCACGTAGTCCTCGCGCGCCACCTCCTGGCCCGCGGCGCGGCTGGCCTCGAGATCGACCAGGCTGGCGCGGATCGCCGCCAGGTTGCCGTGCTCGTCGGTGTAGACCACCTGACGACCGCGTTCCTCCCAGGGGCCGCGGGTCTGGATCCTCGCCCCGTCGATGAGCACCAGGACCTCGGCGATGGCGGGGGTTGCCAGAACCAACAGGGCGAGAGTCAGTGCGAGCGCGGTGGCCAGACGCGTCATGTGCTGCTCCGGCAGAGGATGTGCTTCGGTGCACCGGGGCGCAGCGCCGTGGCTGAGCCGCCGTCGAAGTCAGGAGGAGGATCCAGGCTAGCAGCCACAAGGAATGCCGGTCGTCGCGGCAGTGCCCAGGTAGCCGCCGGAGAGCCGGCGGGCTGGCTCGGAGGCGACCACCGATGTGGTCCGGAATCGGCCGCTCACGGCCTTCCAGCCGAGGCAGACGGTGATCGGGGAAGTGGCCCGTGGGGCGTGAGTCGCCGAGCTACGCCAACCCCGGCCGCACCAGCTCGAGCGGCCCCGAGCGCTCGTACTTGCGCGCCGGGTTGTTGACGATCGCGGCGAGCGGCGCGGCGTCGTAGGAGGTGGCGACGCGCTCGGCGGGCGGCGTGCCGTAGGTGGTGGTGCGCTGTCGGGGCTCGCGGCCGCAGCCTCGGATCAGCTCGTCCATCTGCTCGGGCGGCAGCTCCTCGCCCCAGGAGGCGCCGGCGGCGCGGGTGATGCTCTCGTTCATCAGAGTGCCGCCGAGGTCGTTGACGCCGGCGCGCAGGCAGGCGGCGACGCCCTGCGGCCCCATCTTCACCCACGACGCCTGCACGCTGGGGAAGTGCGGCGCCAGGGCGAGGCGGGCGACGGCGTGCATCAGCACCGCCTCGCGGAAGGTGGGGCCCTTGCGGGCGCGGTTCTTGAGGTAGATCGGCGCCTCCATCGGCACGAAGGGCAGCGGCACGAACTCGGTGAAGCCGCCGCTGCGCTGCTGCAGCTCGCGCAGGCGCAGCAGGTGGCGGGCCCAGTGCACCGGCTGCTCGACGTGGCCGTACATGATCGTCGCGGTGGTACGGATGCCGAGCGAGTGCGCGGTCTGCATCACCTCGAGCCACTGCGCGGTGTTGATCTTGTCGGGGCAGAGCACGGCGCGCACCTCGTCGTCGAGGATCTCGGCGGCGGTGCCGGGCAGCGTGCCGAGGCCGGCCTCGCGCAGCTGCTCGAGGTAGTCGCCGAGCGGCAGGCCGAGGGTCGCGGCGCCCTGCCACACCTCGAGCGGCGAGAAGGCGTGCACGTGCATCCCGGGCGCCGCCTGCTTCACCGCGTGCACGATCTCGAGGTAGGTGGCGCCGGTGTAGTCGGGGTGGATGCCGCCCTGCATGCACACCTCGGTGGCGCCGCGCTGCCACGCCTCGCGCACCCGGCGCTGGATCTCGGCCGGCTCCAGGTCGTAGGGCCTGCCGCGCAGGTTCTCGGTCAGCTTGCCCTTCGAGAAGGCGCAGAACTGGCACTTGAAGTAGCAGACGTTGGTGTAGTTGATGTTGCGGTTGACGACGTAGGTCACCGCGTCGCCGTTCATCTCGCCGCGCAGCGCGTCGGCGGCGTCGCAGACGGCGCGGAAATCGCTACCGCGGGCGGCGAAGAGCGCCACCAGGTCGGCCTCGCCGAGAGCCTCGCCCTGCTCGCGCCGGCGCAGGATCTGCTCGACCTCGGAGGAGACGGGTCGATTCGGCCTCGCCGCGGGGACCTGGTCGCCGGTCGTCGTGCCGACCTCGAGCAGCGCCACCTCGCGCTCCGGCAGGCCCTCGAGGGCGCCGGGCGTCCAGCTCTCGCAGCGCGCGTAGCCGCTGGCGTCGATGCGCTGCAGCACCGCGCCGCGCAGAGCCGGGTCGACCCAGTGCTCGGCGTCGAGCGCGTAGCGCGGATAGATCGTCAGCCGCTCGAGCAGCTCCTTGCCGGCCGCCTCGGTGCGTCGGCGCAGCTCGTCGAGCTGGGGCCAGGGCGCCTCGGGGTTGACGAAGTCGGGTGTGATCGGCGAGACGCCGCCCCAGTCGTTGATCCCCGCCTCGACCAGCCGCTCGAGGGCGCCGGAGCCGAGGTCGCTGAGGTTGGGCGGCACCTGCAGGCTCATCTCGGGTCCGAGAACGAGGCGCGCCACCGCGACGGTCCACAGCAGCTCCTGCTCGGAGGGCTCCGGTGCATCGGCCATGCGGGTGTCGGGCTTGGCGCGGAAGTTCTGGACGATGACCTCCTGCAGGTGACCGTAGGCGCGCTGCACCGCGGCGAGGGCGAGCAGGGCCTCGAGACGTTCTGCGCGCGTCTCGCCGATGCCGATCAGCACCCCGGAGGTGAACGGCACCCGGGCCTCGCCGGCGAGGCGCAGGGTCTCGACCCGGGCTGCCGGGGCTTTGTCGGGGCAGCCGTAGTGCGCCTGGCCCTTCTCGAGCAGGCGCTCCGAGACGCTCTCGAGCATGATCCCCATCGACGGCGCCAGGGGCCGCAGGGTGCGGAGGTCCTCGGCGGTCATCAGGCCGGGGTTGAGGTGCGGCAGCAGCCCGGTCTCGCGGAAGACCAGCTCGGCCGCCTCGGCGAGGTAGCCCAGAGTGGTCTCGTGGCCGAGCGCCGCGAGGCCTTCGCGCGCCGCCTTCCAGCGCAGCTCCGGCTTGTCGCCGAGGGTGAAGAGCGCCTCCTTGCAACCGGCCTCGGCGGCGGGTCGGGCGACCTGGAGCAGGCGCTCGGGCGACAGGTACGCTGCCTCGCCGGGCTTCGGCGGCTGTGCGAAGACGCAGTAGTGGCAGATGTCGCGGCAGAGGTGGGTCAGCGGCAGGAAGACCTTCTTCGAGAACGAGACGCGCTCGCCCCAGCCCTGGTCGCGAAGGGCCGCGGCGCGGTGCAGCAGCTCGGCGAGGGGAACCGCGTCGAGCCGTCGCGCCGCCTCGGCGACCTCGGAGCGCCAGGCGGCGGCGGCGAGATCGGCCGGATCGAGGGACTGCACCGCATCGGTGAGGGCGCGCAGCCGCTGTTCGAGGGAGAGCAGGTCGCTCATCGGCTCACCTCGAGCGCCTGGGCCGAAGCGTCGGCCGGCCCAGTGAGCGGACCGGCGGAGAAGCGCTCGAGCAGGAAACGCGCGGCGCGCGATCCGTCCCCCGGCGCGCAGCGGCCTCCGGCGCGCAGCCGTTCGAGGACCAGCTCGAGGTCGTCGGGGTCGTCGAGGTCGAGGCCGAGGCGCTCGTCCCTGTAGCGCGTCACCGCGCCGGGCGGCGCGGCAGCGAGGTGGCGGCGCGCGCTGCCGGCGCCGAATGCCGGCGCGATCGCGGTCGGCGGCTGCAGCACCAGCGCGTTGGTGCCGTCGCCGTGGCGGTCCTCGGCGACGAGTACCCGCGCCGAGGTGGCGACGTCGTCGAATGCGGCGAGCAGGTGCTCGATGTCGGCGCCGCGCACCAGCGGCAGATCGATCGGCAGGATCAGCAGACGCTCGGCGCCGCCTCGCTCGAGCTCGCGGGCGGCGGCGGCGAGGGCGGCGTTGAGGCGCGGCTCGGCGCCGTCGTGGCGGACGGCAGCCGGCTCCCGGTGCTCCGGCTCGGCGATCAGCAGCGCCTGCCATCGCGCCGCGGCGCCGGAGGCGGCCGGAGCGTTGCTGACCAGGGCGATGCCGGCGAGCACACCACGTTCACGCAGCACGGCGAGCTGTGCCAGACGATCCTCGAGCAGGTGCCGCGCGAGCAGCTCGCGCTCGGCGTCGTCGAGCACGGTCAGCCGGCTCTTCGACCGGCCCGGCCGTTTGACCGGCAGCAGTGCCCAGGTCGCGGCGGGACCGTGGGCGACGTCGCGGCCGGCGCTGGATGGCTCGTCGATGGCTGGCGGGGCTTCGCTCATGGTGGCCAAGGGGCTGGCGGGCGGGAGCGGCCGCCGTGAAGGCGGATCCCGCCGTCGACCGGGAGGCACAGTGTAGCGCCCAGCGGTGGCGCTGACTGCAGGGCCGAGGGGACTGCTTGGCCGCCGCTATGATCCGCCACGCCCGACGTCGAGCCGACCGGACCGCAGCGTCCGCGGAGCGCCAGGCAGCGTCGCGAGCTCGGGAGGCAGAGCGCCGATGACCATCGATCCCAGGACTCCCGTCGTCGTCGCGGTCGGGCAGCACACCCAGCACCAGCTGCCGGCGGAGCTGCCGGAGGGCCGCGCGCCGTCGGCGGTCGACCTGATGGCGGAGGCGGCACGCGCCGCGCTGGCCGACAGCGGTGTGGAGCCCGGCGGACTGGCCGCGGCTCTCGACGGACTGGTGGCGGTGCGCACCTTCCCCGATTCGACGGTGCGGCCGCTGCCCGAGAAGCGCGCCACCAACCCGCCGCGCTCGGTCGCCCGCCGCATCGGTGCCGATCCACGCTGGGCGGCGTACACCACCGCCGGCGGCGACGTGCCGCAGCGGGTGCTCGGCGAGCTCGCCGGGCGGATCGCCGCGGGGGAGCTCGACAGCGCTCTGCTGGTCGGCGGCGAGATCCTGGCGACGGCGAAGCACGCTGCGCGGTTGGGAGTGGAGCTCGACCACTCGGAGGACGTGCCAGGGCAGCTCGAGGATCGCGGCTTCGGCACCCTGTGGCTCGACAAGAGCGACATCCAGCAGCGGCTCTACCGGCCGATCGACATCTACCCGCTGTTCGAGACCGCGATCCGCGCCCGCCGCGGCGTCAGCGTGGAACGCCACCTGCGCAGCATGGGCGAGCTCTTCGAGCCCTTCTGCGAGGTCGCGGTGACCAACCGCTACACCTACCGTTCACGGCTGCTCTCGGCGGAGCGCATCGCCGACCCGAGTGGCCGCAACGGCTTCATCGGCCACCCCTACACCCGGGCGATGAACGCCCGCGACACGGTGGACATGGCGGCGGCGGTGATCGTGACCTCGGTGGAGAAGGCGCGCGCCCTGGCGGTCGCGGAGGATCGTTGGGTCTACCTGCACGGCTGCGGCGCGCTGCGCGACGCGCTCTACCTGCGCGACCGGCGCGACTTCCACTCGTCGCCGGCGATCGAGCGTCTCGGCGAGCGGGTGCTGGGCGCGTCCGGGGTCGGCATCGACGACGTCGAGCACATCGACCTGTACAGCTGCTTCCCGTCGGCGGTGGAGATCGCCTGCGAGGCGTTGGGCCTGCGCGAGGACGACCAGCGGGGGCTGACCCTGACCGGTGGCCTGCCGTTCTTCGGCGGCCCGGGCAACGACTACTCGCTGCACGCGATCGCCGAGGCGGTGGGCCGTTGCCGCCTGTCACCCGGGTCCTACGCCCTGGTGAGCGCCAACGGCGGCAGCGTCACCAAGCACGCGATAGGGGTCTACTCGACGCGGCCTAGGCAGGGCGCCTGGAAGCTGCTGGACCTCGCCGAGGATCAACGAGAGATCGACACCATCGCCGGGCCGCCGACGGTCGACGCGCCCGAGTCGGGGCGCGCCGAGCTCGAGACCTGCACGGTGGTGCATTCCGAGGGGCAACCGGTGTCGGGCTTCGTCATCGCGCGCAAGGCGGAGGGCGCTGACCGCGGCGCCCGCTTCATCGGCCGGGTGCCGGCGGATGGCGGCCTCGAGGAGCTGATGGGCGACGACGCCGTGGGGCTGGAGTGCCGGGTGGAGGTGGACGGCGAGGGGATGAATGTGGTGCGGATAGGCAGGGGCTAGGGGTCAGGGGTTGGGGGTCAGGGGTCAGGGGTCAGGGATCAGGGGTCAGGGGTTAGGGGTTAGGGAAAAGGGAAAAGGAGGGCAGAGGGCAGAGGGCAGAGGGCAGAGGGCAGAGGGCAGAGGGCAGAGGGCAGAGGGCAGAGGGCAGAGGGCAGAGGGCAGAGGGCAGAGGGCAGAGGGCAGAGGGCAGAGGG